>NZ_CP029043.1:1542500-2762205 GCF_003074055.1 Streptomyces nigra
AGGGGCTGTACTAGGTAGTGGGTTGGCCGCTACGGCTGCTGACTTCGCAGTACCCGCTTCAGCGGCTTGGGCTACATTACGCGTCCCGCCAAGGCGCGTCAACTCGGGCTGGGCTTGGCCCTCGGGCTCAGCCGGTACACCGAGACCGTGACGTCGCCGGCGACGTAGAAGCGGTGCTGCCAGTCGTGCGCCTTGCTCACGCCGACTCGGGGGCCGACCCTGACGAGCGCGTCGGGCACCGGCTCCCCCTCGGACAGCGTGACCGATGTGCCCGTCAGCAGATTCGCGCCGTCGTGCGCCGCCGTGATGCCGAGCGCCTGGCAGAAGTTACCCGGGCCCCGGGCGAGACGGGCGTCCTCGACCTTGGGGCCGCGCCGTTCGCGGGCCAGGTCCTCCCCCTCGATGACCCTGCCCGCCCGGATCAGGACCGCGGACGCGATGCCGTCGATTCCGGTGACGACGTTCGCGCACCAGTGGAGGCCGTGTGACCGGTAGACGTAAAGGTGTCCTGCCGGGCCGAACATGACCGTGTTGCGGGCCGTCCTGCCCCGGTAGGCGTGGGACGCCGGGTCCGCCGCGCCGGAGTACGCCTCGGTCTCCGTGATGGCGATGCTGACGGTGCCCTCGGCGGATTTGTGGGTGAGGACGGCGCCGAGCAGCTTGGGTGCGACCGCTTCGGCGGCGTGGGCCAGGTCGTCGACGTTCATGCCGGTCGCCGTGCTCCGTGCGGAGCGGGCCGGTCGGTGCGGGTCCGGGGCGGGGGCGTACGGTCGGTGGTCACGATCATGCCGTCCGAGCGTAATGGAGACGCCGTGGTCGTCGGGGGTGGTCAGGGAGCGCACGCCTTGTCAGGGTGGGACGCGGAACCGGCCACGGCCGATTCGCGTTTGTACGGATCAGGGGATCCACTCTGAGTAGAGGAGAGTCATGGCGTTCAAGAAGCTGCTCGCGAGCCTGGGGGCCGGCGGTGCTTCGGTCGAGACGGTGCTGACCGAGGTCAACGTCGTCCCGGGCGGTGTCGTGCAGGGTGAGGTGCGGATTCAGGGCGGATCCGTGAACCAGGACATCGAGGGTCTGGCCGTCGGTCTGCAGGCCCGTGTCGAGGTCGAGACGCAGGACGGCGAGTTCAAGCAGGACGTCGAGTTCGCGAAGGCGCGGCTGGGCGGGGCCTTCGAGCTGCAGGCCGGTGCGGTGCACGCGGTGCCGTTCGGGCTGGAGATCCCGTGGGAGACGCCGATCACCATGATCGACGGGCAGGCGCTGCGCGGTATGAACATCGGTGTGTCGACGGAGCTGGCGATCGCGCGTGCCGTGGACTCCAGTGACCTGGACCCGGTCAACGTGCACCCGCTGCCCGCGCAGAAGGCGCTGCTCGACGCCTTCATCCAGCTCGGCTTCCGCTTCAAGAACGCCGACATGGAGCGCGGTCACATCCGCGGTACGCGCCAGAAGCTGCCGTTCTACCAGGAGATCGAGTTCCTGCCGCCGCAGCAGTACCGCGGTCTGAACCAGGTCGAGCTGAGCTTCGTGGCGGACGCGAACGCGATGGACGTCGTGCTGGAGATGGACAAGAAGCCGGGGCTGTTCAGCGAGGGCAGCGACACCTTCCGTTCCTTCCAGGTGGGTCTGAACGACTTCCACACGACCGACTGGGCGGCGTACCTCAACCAGTGGCTGTCCGAGGTCGGCAGCAAGCGCAACTGGTTCTAGGCTCGGAACTGCTGATTCCACTGTTTCGTCAGGAGGTATCGAAGTGTCCGAGCTCAAACGGCGGCCGCTCCCCCACGACTTCCATCCGCCCGTGCCGTCCTTCACGGTCACGAGTGAGGACGTCCAGGACGGCGGGACCCTGAAGGACGCCCAGGTGCACGCGGCGGGCAACACCTCGCCGCAGCTGCGCTGGGAGGGCTTCCCGGAGGGCACCAAGAGCTTCGCCGTGACCTGCTACGACCCGGACGCCCCCACGGGGAGCGGGTTCTGGCACTGGGTGCTCTTCGACATCCCGGCGTCGGTGACCGAGCTGCCCGCAGGTGCGGGCGGCGGCTCCTTCGAGGGGCTGCCGGAGGGTGCCGTGCACGCGCGGAACGACTACGGGTCGAAGGACTTCGGTGGGGCCGCGCCGCCGCCCGGGGACGGGCCGCACCGGTATGTGTTCACGGTGTACGCCGTGGACCAGGAGAAGCTCGGTCCGGACTCGGACGCCAGCCCTGCCGTCGTCGGGTTCAATCTGCGGTTCCACACGCTCGCGCGTGCGCACCTGATCGCCGAGTACGAGGTGCCCGCGTAATCCTGACGTTCATGGAACGTTTGCCCGCCCCCGGTGATGGAAGTGATCGGGGGCGGGCACTTTTTATTTCGTTGTCCATCTCGGCGTGCCCGGCCAGAGTTGATCCCAGCCCGCCAGGGGGTGGGCACTGTGCACGGGAGGTGGGCTGCGATGCGGGACACGCTGGTACTGAACGCGAGCTTCGAGCCGCTGTCGACGGTGACGTTGAACCGAGCCGTCGTTCTGGTGCTCCAGGACAAGGCCGTCGTCGAGCAGGCCCACCCCGAACTGCGCATGCGCGGCGCCGCGGTGGACATACCGGCGCCGCGGGTGATCAGGCTCTGCCGGTATGTGAGGGTGCCGTTCCGAAGACAAGCGCCGTGGTCGAGGCGGGGTGTGCTGGTCAGGGACCGGCACCGGTGCGCGTACTGCGGGCGCAGGGCCACGACCGTGGACCATGTGGTGCCGCGGTCGCACGGGGGTCAGGACACCTGGCTGAACACGGTCGCGTCGTGCGCGGAGGACAATCACCGCAAGGCGGACCGGACGCCGGAGCAGGCGGGGATGCCGTTGCTGCGGGAGCCGTTCGAGCCGACTCCCGCCGATGCGATGTTGCTCGCGCTGGGGGCCGACGAGTTCGCGGCTCTGCCGGACTGGCTGGGGATGGACGCGGCGTAACCCATCACCGTTTGCTCTGGGCGGCAAAGGGGCCCGGCTTCCTGAGGAAGTCGGGCCCCTTTGCCGTACCGGCGAAACCCTCAGTCGATCGACGGCTTCTCTCGGCGTTCCGTCGCCTGGCCGGGGACACCCGTGGATCCGCCGCCGCCCAGGTTGCCGAAGTTGCCCATGGCGCCCGACAGGCCCTTGAGGGCGTCGCCGATCTCGCTGGGGACGATCCAGAGCTTGTTGGCGTCGCCTTCGGCGATCTTCGGCAGCATCTGGAGGTACTGGTAGGAGAGCAGCTTCTGGTCGGGGTCGCCGGCGTGGATGGCCTCGAAGACCGTACGGACCGCCTGGGCCTCGCCCTCCGCGCGCAGGGCCGCGGCCTTGGCCTCACCCTCGGCGCGCAGGATCTGGGACTGCTTCTCACCCTCGGCGGTGAGGATGGCGGCCTGGCGCGTACCTTCGGCGGTGAGGATCGCGGCGCGCTTGTCACGGTCGGCGCGCATCTGCTTCTCCATCGAGTCCTGGATGGAGGTGGGCGGCTCGATCGCCTTGAGCTCGACGCGGTTGACGCGGATGCCCCACTTGCCGGTGGCCTCGTCGAGGACGCCGCGCAGGGCCGCGTTGATCTCCTCGCGGGAGGTCAGGGTGCGCTCCAGGTCCATGCCACCGATGATGTTGCGGAGCGTGGTGACGGTGAGCTGCTCGATGGCCTGGATGTAGCTGGCGACCTCGTAGGTGGCGGCCCGGGCGTCGGTCACCTGGTAGTAGATGACGGTGTCGATGTTCACGACCAGGTTGTCCTGGGTGATCACCGGCTGCGGCGGGAACGGCACGACCTGCTCGCGCAGGTCGATGCGGTTGCGGATCGTGTCGATGAACGGGACCACGATGTTGAGGCCCGCGTTGAGTGTCCGCGTGTAACGGCCGAAGCGCTCGACGATGGCCGCGCTCGCCTGCGGGATGACCTGGATCGTCTTGATCAGGGCGATGAAGACCAACACCACCAGGATGACCAGAACGATGATGACCGGTTCCATCGTCGTTTCCCCGTACCCCTTCTCCACTGCGGCAACTACGCCAACTTCGGAAGATCTCAGACTTGTTGAAGATCTTGATGACGAGTCTGACAGACCGTCGCGTGCCCCGTGAGGGCTTCGCGCCACTTATGTCGTACGAGGTCACATGACGATGGCCGTGGCCCCCTCGATGTCCACGACGTCGACTTCCTGGCCCACTTCGTAGGTGCGGCCGGTGTCGAGCGCGCGGGCCGACCAGACCTCGCCGGCGAGCTTGATCCGTCCGCCGGAGGCGTCGACGCGCTCCAGCACGACCGCCTGCTTGCCCTTCAACGCGTCGATGCCTGTGGCGAGTTGGGGTCGTTGTGCGCGGTGTCTGTTCGCGATGGGCCGGACGACGGCGATGAGCGCGGTGGACACGACGACGAAGGAGACGACCTGCGCGACGGCGTCACCGTCGAAGAATCCGGCCACCAGGGCGGCCGCGACGGCCCCCACCGCCAGCATGCCGAGTTCGGGCATCGCGGTGATGACGAGCCCGATGCCGAGCGCTGTCGCGCCGACCAACCACCATACCCACGCGTCGATTTCCACATGGTCATGGTAGGGCCGGGGGCCCTGTCACGGACAGGGCGCCGGTCGTGCGAACGCGAGGTCAGGCGAGGGGAAGGCCCTGGGCCGTCCAGCGGTCGCCGACCTGTTCGACGACGAGCGGGAGGCCGAAGCAGAGGGAGAGGTTGCGGGAGGTGAGCTCGAGCTCCATGGGGCCGGCGGCGAGCACCTTGCCCTGACGGATCATCAGGACGTGGGTGAAGCCCGGCGGGATCTCCTCGACGTGGTGGGTGACCATGAGCATCGAGGGCGCGATCGGGTCGCGGGCCAGCCGGCCGAGGCGGCGGACGAGGTCCTCACGGCCGCCGAGGTCGAGTCCGGCGGCGGGCTCGTCGAGGAGGAGCAGCTCGGGGTCGGCCATGAGGGCGCGGGCGATGAGGGTGCGCTTGCGCTCGCCCTCGGAGAGCGTGCCGAACTTCCGGTCGCTGAACTCGGTCATGCCGAGGCGGTCGAGGAAGGCGCGGGCCCGCTGCTCGTCGACCTCCTCGTAGTCCTCGTTCCAGGTGGCGGTCATTCCGTACGCGGCGGTCAGCACCGTCTGCAGGACGGTCTGGCGCTTGGGGAGCTTCTCGGCCAGGGCGATGCCCGCGACGCCGATACGGGGGCGCAGCTCGAAGACGTCGGTTCCCGGCCTGCCGAGGGTCTCGCCGAGGATCGTGGCGGTGCCCTTGGTCGGGTAGAGGTAGCTGGAGGCGACGTTCAGGAGGGTGGTCTTGCCGGCGCCGTTCGGGCCGAGGATGACCCAGCGCTCGCCCTCCTTGACCGACCAGGAGACCTGATCCACGAGAGCCCGGCCCTCACGGACCACGGTTACGTCCTGAAGCTCCAGAACATCGCTCATGAGCGCGTTGTCTCCCCTTGCTGTGACCGGTCTCGGCGTCTCGGTGGTCGCGTGCGCCTGTGGGCGCAGCCCCTCCAGGAAATCTACGCCACCGGTCCGGCCCATCCTTCCATCGGTCGGTCCTTAGGGTGGTGGCATGCTCTCGGAACCACGTTCAGGACGCCTTGCCGCTTGGGGAAATGCCCTTTTGGCCGGACTTGTCTCACCGGATGACGCTGTGCTCCACATCGTCGGGGACGACGCCGTGCACCGGGTGGAGGGGCTGCCCGGCGAGTCGGCGCCCGTCGGTCTGACGCTGGCCCTGGGCCGGCTGCGCAGGCTCGGGGTCGCCGGTCTCCGGGTGGCGCTGCCCGCGCCGGGGCATCCGCTGGGGCTGAGCGGGCCGCCGGAGTTCAACGCGCGGGCCCTGGAGGCCGAGGAGGCGGTGGTCTGCCACGGGGCGGCCTTCGGGCTGGTGCCCGAGGTGTACGAGGCCGGGCCCGAGGGCGATGTGCATGCGGAGGTCGTCTGGCACGTCCTGCCGGTGCGGGAGGCGCCGCCCGCCGATGTGCCGTCGCTGGGCGAAGCCGAGCGGGAACTGGCGGAGGGCCTGCGGGACGCGACCGAGGCGCTGGCGCGGCTGGACGTGGCCGCGTCGGGGCCGGTGGCCGAGGCGGCGATCGACGCGTACCGGGCCCGGGCCGAGCGGGGTCAGGAGATCCTGGCGCCCGGGTATCCACCGCGGGCGGTCCGGGTGCTGGAGCTGGCGCGCCGGGTGGGCCTGCTGATCGCGCTGGCGCAGGAGAACGGGCACGGCGGTGCGGTGAGCTCCGCCGAGATGCGGGCGCGCGCGGAGGCGCTGCGGCCGGTCGAGCGGGTGGCCCGGCGGGCCCAGGTGGCGGCGTACAACGCGGCGGTGGAGCAGCGGGAGACCCGCTGAGGCGGGCCCCCGACGGGAGGGGTGCCGGGAGGGCCGGACGTGGGCCCGGCGCACCCCTCCCTGCTCTGCGGTCCGGCCTCCGGCCGGTCGCGGACCGGCCTCCCGGGGGGAGTGCCCGGGAGGCCTGAGGTCACTGCCTGGTTCGGCGAGGCGTCACTTGTTGACGGCCAGGTTGCCGAAGGCCGGGTTCAGGACGCCGATGACGTTCACGCTGTTGCCCGAGACGTTGGCCGGGATGTGGATCGGGGCCTGGATCAGGTTGCCCGAGACGATGCCCGGCGAGCCCACGGCCTTGCCCTCGGCGTGCGCGTCGGTGGCGGAGGCCATTCCGGTACCGGCGGCCAGCAGGCCACCCGCCACCATCGTCACGGCCGCTGCCTTCTTCAGGTTCTTCACTTTCAAGCCCTCCTAGCGATCGCCGCGGCAGTCGCCGCAGCACGCACTGGAGAACGCCGGAGCTCCGGGAAGGATGCGGCCATCCGGGGGACATTCCCACGACGGTATGAATCTCAGTCCGGAGGGGAAGCTTCCGGATCGCCCTGCGTGACCCCCTGCGCAGAGCGTTTCAGCCGGTCACGCCATGGCGTACGGCCCACAGGGCGGCCTGGGTGCGGTCGGCGAGGTCGAGCTTCATGAGGATGTTGGAGACGTGCGTCTTGACGGTCTTCTCCGACAGGACCAGCGCCCGTGCTATCTCGCGGTTCGACCGGCCGTCCGCGATCAGCCCGAGCACCTCGCGCTCCCGTTCGGTCAGCGACCCCGCCCGTCCCTGTCCCCCGCCGGCCTCCTCCTGGGAGAGCAGGGCGCTGGCGACCTCCGGCTGGAGCAGGACGTGCCCGGCGTGCACCGAGCGGATGGCCCCGGCGAGCGCGTCCGGGTCGACGTCCTTGTAGACGTATCCGGCGGCGCCCGCGCGCAGGGCCGGGATCACCGTGCGCTGCTCGGTGAAGCTGGTCACGATGAGCACGCGCGCGGGGTTGTCGAGCTCGCGCAGCCGGCGCAGCGCGTCGACGCCGTCCATGCCCGGCATCTTGACGTCCATGAGGACGACGTCCGGCCGCAGTTCCTCGGCGCGGTCCACGCCCTCGGCGCCGTCGGCGGCCTCCCCGACCACCTCGATGTCGTCCTGGATCTCCAGGAAGGTGCGCAGGCCCCGGCGGACGACCTGGTGGTCGTCGACGAGCAGCACCCTGATTGCGTCAGCCACCGGGGACCTCCATCTCGATCGTGGTGCCCTTGTCGGGCTCCGACTCCACGGTCAGCGTGCCGCCGACGCCGCTCGCCCGGTCCCGCATGGAGACCAGGCCCAGATGGCGCCCTGCGCGGCGCACGGTCCTCGGGTCGAAGCCGCCGCCGTCGTCCGTGACGCGCAGCACGGCTCCGGCGCCGCGCCGGTCGAGCGTCACGTCGACGTGCTCGGCGCCGGAGTGCCGCAGCGCGTTGTGCAGGGCCTCCTGGGCGACGCGCAGCAGGGCCTCCTCCTGGGCGGCGGGCAGGGCCTTCACCCCGCGGCCGGCGAAGGTCACGCGCGCGCTGTGGGCGCGGTCGAGGACCTGGATCTGGGTGCGCAGGGTGGCGACGAGGCCGTCCTCGTCGAGGGCCGCGGGGCGCAGCTCGACGACGGCGGCGCGCAGCTCGTCGGCGGCCTCGGCGGCGAGGGCGGCGACCTGGTGGAGTTCGCCCTTGGCGCGGGCCGGGTCGCGGTCGACGAGTGCGGTGGCGGCCTGGGCGGTCAGCCGCAGGGAGAACAGCTTCTGGCTGACGGCGTCGTGCAGTTCGTGGGCGAGCCGGGAGCGCTCCTCGGCGATGGTCAGCTCGCGGCTGCGCTCGTAGAGGCGGGCGTTGGTGAGGGCGATCGCCGCGTGCTGGGCGAGGATGGCGAGCAGTTCCTCGTCGTCGGCGGTGAAGCCGCAGCCGCCGTACTCCTTCGGGCAGTTCTTGTTGGCGAGGAAGAGCGCGCCGATGACCTCGTCGCCGTCGCGGATGGGCAGGCCGAGGAAGTCGGACATGTCGGGGTGGGCCGAGGGCCAGCCCTCGAAGCGGGGGTCCTTGCGGACGTCCGCGAGGCGCTCGACCTTGGCGTCCTCGAGCATGGCGGCGAGGATGCCGTGCTGGCGGGGCAGGGGGCCGATGGCCTTCCACTGCTCGTCGCTGACACCGTCCACGACGAACTGGGCGAAGCCGCCGTGGTCGTCCGGGACGCCGAGCGCGGCGTACTGCGCGTCGAGCAGCTCGCGGGCGGAGGCGACGATCGTCTTGAGGACGTCCCGCACTTCCAGATGCCTGCTCATGGCCAGCAGCGCGGAGCTGACCGCGGCGAGGCCGGACCGGGGGCCTTGACTCATGTCCTCACGGTACCGGCGGGGTGTGACACGGGGATCGGACCCCGTGACGGCCCTTCGTAGGGCGGCGGACCTAGGTCTTCGGTCCCCCGGGCGTGGGGCGTAGGGCGAACGGCCCCGGCGGTTGCGGCTCGCGGCCGAGGCGGCCGGGGCGGGCCCGTTCCTAGCGTGTGGGCACCGCCGGATCCGCGGCGGACCGGGACGAGGGGACGGTTGTCATGCCGGTTGCGATCATCACGGGGGCCTCGAAGGGGCTGGGCCGGGCGTTGGCCGAGGGGCTGGCCGGACGGGGGTGGGATCTGGTCCTGGACGCGCGGACGGCCGGGGCGCTGGAGCGGACGGCTGAGGCGCTGCGGCGGTACGGCACGCGCGTGGCGGCCGTGCCGGGGGACGTGACGCGGGCCGAGCACCGGGCCGCGCTGGCGGAGGCCGCCTGGCGGCTGGGCGGTGTCGATCTGCTGGTGAGCAACGCCAGCGCGCTGGGCGCGGAGCCCCTCGTACGGCTGGACGCGCTGCCGGTGGACGGGCTGCGGCGGGCGCTGGAGGTGAACGTGGTCGCCGCGCTGGGCCTGGTCCAGGAGGCGCTGCCGCTGCTGCGGGCGTCGGCGGCGGGCGCGGTGATCACGGTGAGCTCGGACGCGGCCGTCGAGGCCTACGGGGCGTGGGGCGGGTACGGGGCGTCGAAGGCCGCGCTGGACCAGCTGGCGGCGGTGCTCGCGGCGGAGGAGCCTGGGCTGCGGGTGTGGGCGGTGGACCCCGGGGACATGGCCACGGACCTGTACGCGGCGGCCGTACCGGACGACGACGGGCCACGGCCCGAGCCGGCGGCGGCGGTGCCGGCGTTCCTGCGGCTGCTGGACGAGCGTCCGGCCTCGGGGCGGTACGCGGCCTCCGGCCTGCCGGAGGGACGGTGATGAGGGTCGCGGTGCGGGTGCCGCCGGAGCTCTCGGCGCGGGTGCCGGCCGAGCAGCGGGGGCCGGGGCTGGACCGGGACGCCGTACGGCTGCTGGTGTCGCGGGGGACGGAGGTGACCCATCACGGGTTCCGCGAGCTGCCGGGGCTCCTGCGGGCGGGGGACGTGCTGGTCGTCAACACGTCGGAGACGCTGCCCGCCGCGGTGGACGGGGCGGTCGGGCACGCGCGCGTGGTGGTGCACTTCTCCACGCGCGGGGACGACGGGCGCTGGGCGGTCGAGCTGCGGGATCCCGACGGGCGGGGGACCACGCGCGCGCGTGCGGGCGGGCCCGCGGGGACGGAGGTGAGTCTGCCCGGCGGCCTGCGGCTGCTGCTGGAGGAGCCGCTGGACCGGGCGGGCGGGCGCCTGTGGTGGGCCCGGCCGCTCGTGGACGACGGGGGCTCGGGGCCGGCGCCCGCCGGGCCGGGGCGGGTCCTGGGCGTGATGCGGGCCCACGGGCGGCCCATCCGGTACTCCTACACGGCGCGGGATCAGCCGCTGTCCGTGTACCGGACCGTGTTCGCGCTGCCGTCGGCCGACGGGGCGGGCAGTGCGGAGATGCCGAGTGCTGCGCGTCCCTTCACGGTGCGGATGGTGACGGAGCTGGTGAGCCGGGGGGTGCAGTTCGCGCCGATCGAGCTGCACACGGGGGTGGCGTCGGCGGAGGCGCACGAGCCGCCGTATCCGGAGCGGTTCCGGGTGCCGGAGGTCTCGGCGCGGCTGATCCGTGCGGCGCGGGCGGCGGGCGGGCGGGTCGTCGCGGTCGGGACGACGGCCGTGCGGGCCGTGGAGTCGGCGGTGGACGCCGACGGTGTCGTCCGCGCGCGGGAGGGGTGGACGGATCTCGTCATCACCCCGGAGCGGGGGGTGCGGGTGGTGGACGGCCCGCTGACCGGGCTGCACGAGCCGGAGGCGTCGCATCTGCTGATGCTGGAGGCCGTCGCGGGGTGGGCGGCGGTGGAGCGGGGTTACGCCCAGGCGCTGCACGGGCGATACCTGTGGCACGAGTTCGGGGACGTCCATCTCGTGCTGCCCCCGGAAGGGCCTCACGCAGAGCGTTGCGTCAGCAACTGCGCGTAAGACGGGAGCCGTGGTGGTGTGAGCCCGCGCATAGGGTCCACGTCACGTACGAAAGTCCGTAGTAGGTGGCTGTGTCCCTTTTGAGCGGCCCATACAGTCCCGTCTGTCCTATTTTGCCCTTCCTGGGTCTCCTATCGGGGATCGTAGGTCACACCTTTGCCACGGCATTTTGCGGCCGCTAAGAATTGCTCTCGTCGCTCAGCGCCGCGGGTCAGCCCGCGGCGTTTGTGCAGGAAGCACCCGTGTCCCCGCCGGACAGCGAGCGACCTCCCGCAACTCAGAGAGGTCCCCACTGCCATGCTCAAGAACACCAAGAACCGCATCCTCAGTCGCCCGATCACCAAGCGCCACAAGATCGCCATGGCCGGAGTCACCACGCTCGGTGCCGCCGCCATCGCCGTCTCCGCCGCCGTCCCCGGCAACGCCGGCTCGAACACGGCCGAAGCCCCCACGGGCAAGGTCGCGTACAGCAACGAGCAGATCAAGGACGTCAAGGGCCAGGTCACCGACCAGCTCGCCTCGAAGTCGGTGAAGGCGCAGGAGATCGCCGCGAAGAAGGCCGCGGCGGACGCGGCAGCGAAGAAGAAGGCCGCCGCCGACAGCGCGGCCAAGAAGAAGGCCGACGCCGCCAAGAAGGCCGCCGCCGCGAAGAAGGCGGAGGCCGACCGCAAGGCGAAGGAGGCCGCGAGCCGGTCCGCCAAGCGGGTCGAGGTCAAGCAGGTCGCCGCCAAGACCTACCCGAACAACCTCGACGGCTGGATCCGTGAGGCCCTGGACATCATGAAGAAGCACGACATCCCGGGCACCTACCACGGCCTGCACAAGAACATCATGCGTGAGTCCTCGGGCAACCCGAACGCCATCAACAACTGGGACATCAACGCCCGCAACGGCGTCCCGTCGATCGGTCTGCTCCAGGTCATCAAGCCGACCTTCGACGCCTACCACGTCCCCGGCACCGCATGGAGCCAGTACGACCCGGTCGCGAACCTGACCGCCGCCGCCAACTACGCGGCCGACCGCTACGGTTCGATCGACAACGTCAACAGCGCGTACTGAGGCACTCGGCGGACCTCTCCGTCTCAGCGACACGTGGAAGCGCGGCACCCCTGTCGGGGGTGCCGCGCTTCGCCTCGCAGAGGCCGGTCCCGTCGTACGCGGACTACTTCCGCATGACCTCCGGCTCGTGGCGCCGCAGGAAGCGGGCCACGAAGATGCCGCAGACCACGCCGAGGGCGATCAGGGCCAGCATGTCCATGGTCCAGGCGCCGACGGTGTGCTCCCAGAGCGGATCGCCGCTCTCCCCCTTGTCGGGCGGGCTGATCTTGTTGAAGTCCAGCGTGGCGCCGGCCGCGCCCACCGCCCACCTCGACGGCATCAGATACGAGATCTGGTTGGCGCCGATCGATCCGTTCAGGGCGAAGAGACAGCCCGTGAACACGACCTGGATGATCGCGAACATGACCAGCAGCGGCATGGTCTTCTCGGCGGTCTTCACCAGGGCCGAGATGATCAGGCCGAACATCATCGACGTGAAGCCCAGCGCCATGATCGGCACTGAGAGCTCGAGCAGCGTCAGGTTCCCCAGGACCAGGCCCTCCTCGGGGATCTCCCGGCTGGAGAAGCCGATGACGCCGACCATCAGGCCCTGGAGCACGGTGATGACACCGAGCACGAAGACCTTGGACATCAGATACGCGGAGCGCGACAGGCCGGTCGCGCGCTCCCGCTCGTAGATGACCCGTTCCTTGATCAGTTCTCGCACCGAGTTGGCGGCGCCGGCGAAGCAGGCGCCCACGGCGAGGATCAGCAGGACGGTCGTGGCCGTGCCGTTCGGGATGATCCGGCCGGTCTGCGGGTTCGCCGGGTTCGGCAGCAGTCCCTTGCCGGAGTCGATCAGCAGGCTGACCGCGCCGAGGACGCCCGGCAGGATCACCATCAGCGCGAGGAAGCCCTTGTCGGACACGATGACCGACACATAGCGCCGCACCAGCGTGACGAACTGGGACATCCAGCCCTGGGGCTTGGGCGGGCGCATCGCCTGCATCGGCGGCACCTGTACGGACTGCGGGGCTATCGCGTCGATGTCCGCGGCGTACATCTGGTAGTGCTGCGAGCCCTTCCAGCGTCCCGCCCAGTCGTAGTCGCGGTAGTTCTCGAAGGCGGAGAAGACGTCGGCCCAGGTGTCGTAGCCGAAGAAGTTCAGCGCCTCCTCCGGCGGGCCGAAGTAGGCCACCGCGCCGCCCGGCGCCATCACCAGCAGCTTGTCGCACAGCGCCAGCTCGGCCACGGAGTGGGTGACCACGAGGACCGTACGGCCGTCGTCGGCGAGGCCGCGCAGCAGCTGCATCACATCGCGGTCCATGCCCGGGTCGAGGCCCGAGGTGGGCTCGTCCAGGAAGATCAGCGACGGCTTGGTCAGCAGCTCCAGGGCCACCGAGACACGCTTGCGCTGGCCGCCGGAGAGGGAGGTGACCTTCTTCTCCTTGTGGATGTCCAGCTTCAGCTCGCGCAGCACCTCGTCGATCCGGGCCTCGCGCTCGGCGGCCGTGGTGTCGGCCGGGAAGCGCAGCTTGGCCGCGTACTTGAGGGCCTTCTTGACGGTCAGCTCCTTGTGCAGGATGTCGTCCTGCGGGACCAGACCGATGCGCTGGCGCAGCTCGGCGAACTGCTTGTAGAGGTTGCGGTTGTCGTAGAGGACGTCGCCCTGGTTCGCGGGCCGGTAGCCGGTGAGCGCCTTGAGCAGCGTCGACTTGCCGGAGCCGGACGGGCCGATGACCGCGACGAGGGACTTCTCGGGGACGCCGAAGGAGACGTCCTTGAGGATCTGCTTGCCGCCGTCGACCGTGACGGTCAGATGGCGGGCCGAGAACGAGACCTCACCGGTGTCGACGAACTCCTCGAGCCGGTCGCCGACGATACGGAACGTGGAGTGGCCGACGCCGACGATGTCGGTGGGGCCGAGCAGCTGCGAGCCGCCCTTGGCGATCGGCTGACCGTTGACGTAGGTGCCGTTGTGGGAGCCGAGGTCACGGATCTCCATCCGGCCGTCGGGCGTCGAGTGGAACTCGGCGTGGTGCCGGGAGACCTGGAGGTCGGAGACGACCAGTTCGTTCTCCAGCGCACGGCCGATGCGCATCACGCGGCCGACGGAGAACTGGTGGAACGTGGTCGGGCTGCGGTCGCCGTAGACCGGCGGCGCCCCCGCGCCACCACCGGCACCCTGCTGCTGCGGGATGTGCGCGTCCCGCTGCTGGGGCTGCTGCCACCCGGGCTGTCCGGCCTGTCCTCCCTGCCCGCCCTGCTGCTGCGGCGCCGGCTGGGCGGGCGCCGCCTGGGCCCAACCGCCCTGCGCTCCCTGTGCGGCGTACGGCTGCTGCTGCGGCTGTGCCTGCTGCGGGGCGGCGGAGGCCGCGGCGCCGGAGACGTTCAGACGCGGTCCGTCGGTCGCGTTGCCCAGATGGACGGCCGAACCGGGGCCGATCTCCAGGTGGTGGATCCGATGACCCTGCACGAACGTGCCGTTGGTGCTGCCGTGGTCCTCGATGACCCAACTGCGGCCGCTCCAGCTGATCGTGGCATGACGCCAGGAGACCCTGGCGTCGTCGAGCACGATGTCTCCCTGGGGATCGCGTCCCAGGGTGTAGGACCTGGACGCGTCGAGCGTCCAGGTCCGTCCATTCAATTCCAGTACGAGTTCCGGCACTCCATGCCCCACTGAGTAGTCCCCCGAGTTACCCCCATCACAGGGAGTCTAGGGATGTCGAACATCGTCGGGAACTATTTCAGGCTCCGCCCCCTGACCGAAAGTCGGACCTTGTGAGGAGCACGCGTATACGGTTCCGCCGGTTCCGTTGACGGGGTGGAAATCAGTCCGGAGAGTGGTAATCCACGCGAGGGGGACATGCGCGGCGAACGACCGCGCAGCGGATCGGGGGGTCTGCCATGGGCGCGTCCAAGAACGCCGGGGACTCGGGGCGGGGCGCCGGGCCGCCGTGGGTCGACGTCCTGCTGTCCGCGGTCGTTGCCGTGAGCTGGGCGCTGATCGGGATGGCGGGTACGGCCGCCCTGGGGCTGCATCTGCTGGGCGCGGACGAGACGGCCGCGCTGGGGCCGATGTCCGCGGCGGTGGTGGCGCTCGGGGTGGGCGGTTCGGTCACGCCGTCCGGGGACGTGTCCGCGTTCGGGCTGACCGGCGCGGAGGCGGCCACGGCCATCGACGTCACGCCCCTGGGGGTGGGGCTGGTCGGCGCGCTGCTGCTGGCGTGGCTGTTCCTGCGGTCGCTGCGGACGGCGGGGGATGTGATCGCGCCGTCCGAACTCCTCGCGCGCGCGGGCACGGTGGTCGCCCTGTTCGTGGCGATGCTGGGCGGGCTGGCCTGGGCCGGGCACGACGTCGTCACGATCGACGGCGGTGCGCTGGGCCTCGACGACGTGCCGGGCGCCGGCGGGGGCGTCGAGGTGCCGGGGCTCGGGGACATCGGGGGGCTGTTGCCCGACCGGATCGGCGACCTGGTCGGCGCGGAGGCCGCGGTCGGCTTCACGGTGGACACGGCTCCGACCCTGCTCGGCGGACTGGTCTGGTGCGTCGGGGTCCTCCTGATCGCCCTGCTGGCCTCACGCCGGACGCCGCTGCCGCGCGGCTGGGACGCCGTGCACCGGGTCGTACGGCCCGCGGTGTCCGCCCTCGTGACGGTTCTGCTGGTCGCGGTCGCCGCCGGGTTCGCCGCGGCGGCCTGGGCGGCGGTCGGCGACGACCACCCGAAGCGGATCGCGGGGGCGGCGCTGCTCGGCGCCCCGAACGGGGTGTGGCTCGGCGTGCCGATCGGCCTGTTCGTCCCGTTCGACGGCCGCGCGACGGGCCCTCTGACCCGCCTGCTCCCCGACCCCCTGGACGACCTCCTGACCGACGGCAGCGACCACTCCGTGACGCTGCCCCGCCTCGCGGAACTGGACGGCCGGGTGTGGCTGCTGGGGGTGGCGGCGGCCTTGATGATGCTGCTGGCGGGCGTGCTTACGGCTGTGCGGACGCCGGTGGCGGGACGCGGGGGCGGATGGGAGCGGGGGGCTGGACGGTTCGCCGGGCGGCAGTCGGTGGCGGGTGCGGAGGGCGCACGGGATCCGGGGGCTCTGAGGTTCGCTGGGCACCCGGGGGCGGGTGCCGGGGGCGCACCGGAGCCGGGGGCTTCTCGGTCCGCCGGGCGGCCCGTGGCGGGTGCCGGGGGCGTACAGGGTCCGGGGGCTCTGGGGTTCGCCGGGCCCTCGGTGGCGGGGCCCGGAGGCGTACGGGATCCGGGGGCTTTGCGGTTCGCCGGGCGCTGTGCGCTGCGGCTGGGGACCGTGACGGCGTTGGCGCTGGCCCTGCTGGTGCGGCTCACCGCGGTGTCCGCGGACGCCTCCCTGTCGGTCCTGGGCTTCGACGCGTTCGGCGCGAGCGTGGAGCTGCGGGGCAGCCTGGCCATGGCCCTGCTACTGGGGGCCGCGTGGGGCGCCGGGGCGGGTGCGGTGGGAGCGCTGGCGGCGCGGCTGTCGGGGGCGGCGGGAGTGCGGGCGGCGCGGCTGGCCCTGGCGGGCATGGGGGTCGACGCGGAGGCCGACGCGGGGGCCTCGTACGAGAACGGGCCGTACCGGCCCGGCACCCCGTACCGGCCACCCAACCCGGCGACGAACCCGTATCTGCGGGTGCCGGAGGAGCTGCGGGAGCCCGAGGACGCGCGCCCGCCGGGTGCCGGGCCGTCCGGACAGCAGGCACAGCCCGAGTCCTCCGGACGCACGGAGGCGCAGGGGGGCGCGGGGGCGTCCGACAGGGCGCGGAATCCCGAGGGCGCCGGGCCCCCGCAGCCTCCGCCTCCCCGGGACGGGGACGTGTACGGCGCCCCCACGGTCGTACGCCCCATCGAGCCACCACGCCGCCGCTCCCCCGGCACGGAGGACGGACCTCCGCCTCCTCCGCCACCGCCGGGGACGCCTGGGGGCAGGCGGTAGGGGCGGCACGCCGCTGCTGGTCCGGGCCCGGGGACGTACAGCCTCTGGGCGGGGTGCTTTCCGGTCCGGGCGAGAGGGACGCATCCCGGGGTGGCTGGAGGCAGGCGGAAGCAGGACGCGAGGTTGGCGCCGGCCGGGCCGGGGCCGGAGTCCGGTGTCCGGCAGGCGGACCTCGGGGGCGGGAGGCACGGGGTGCCGGATACGGTGGAGGGACCATGAGCGCTTCGCAGACCTCAGACCTCCCCACCCTTCTCGTCAAGATCTTCGGGAAGGACAGGCCGGGCATCACGGCCGGACTCTTCGACACGCTGGCCGCCTACGCGGTCGACGTGGTCGACATCGAGCAGGTCGTCACCCGTGGCCGGATCACCCTGTGCGCGCTCGTGACCGAGCCGCCGGCCGGGCTCGAGGGGGATCTGCGGGCGACCGTCCACAGCTGGGCGGAGTCGATGAAGATGCAGGCGGAGATCATCTCCGGCCTGGGCGACAACCGTCCGCGAGGCGTCGGACGCTCCCTGGTGACCGTGCTCGGGCACCCGCTCACCGCGGAGGCGACCGCCGCGATCGCCTCCCGGATCACCGGCTCCGGCGCCAACATCGACCGTATCTTCCGGCTCGCCAAGTACCCCGTGACGGCCGTGGAGTTCGCGGTCTCCGGTGCCGAGACCGAGCCGCTGCGCACCGCGCTGGCGCCGGACGCGGCGGCCCTCGGCGTCGACATCGCCGTGGTCGCGGCGGGCCTGCACCGCCGGGCCCAGCGCCTGGTCGTCATGGACGTCGACTCGACGCTGATCCAGGACGAGGTCATCGAGCTGTTCGCGGCGCACGCCGGCTGTGAGGACAAGGTCGCCGAGGTCACGGCCGCCGCGATGCGCGGGGAGCTGGACTTCGAGCAGTCGCTGCACGCGCGCGTGGCGCTGCTGGAGGGGCTGGACGCCTCGGTGGTCGACAAGGTGCGCAGCGAGGTGCGGCTGACGCCGGGCGCCCGTACGCTGATCCGGACCCTGAAGCGGCTCGGTTACCAAGTGGGCGTGGTGTCGGGCGGGTTCACCCAGGTCACGGATGATCTGAAGGAGCGCCTGGGGCTCGACTTCGCCCAGGCGAACACGCTGGAGATCGTCGACGGCCGGCTCACGGGCCGGGTCACGGGCGAGATCGTGGACCGTGCGGGCAAGGCGCGGCTGCTGCGCCGGTTCGCGGCGGAGGCGGGCGTCCCGCTGGCCCAGACGGTGGCGATCGGTGACGGCGCCAACGACCTGGACATGCTGAACGCGGCCGGCCTCGGGGTCGCCTTCAACGCCAAGCCCGTGGTCCGCGAGGCGGCGCACACGGCGGTGAACGTGCCCTTCCTGGACACGGTCCTGTATCTGCTGGGCGTCACCCGCGAGGAGGTCGAGGCGGCGGACATGGTCGACGGGGAGTGACGCCCCACGGAGGCGGAAACGCATGAGGGCCCGGCGCCGTGGCGGCGCCGGGCCCTTGCATGTGCGCGTCGGTCACTCGGAGGGCGCCCAGTAGTCGACCAGCGTGGCCACGCCGGGCTCCAGGGTCTTCCAGGTGCCGCTGAACGTGAGGACCGCGAAGGCGGCTGCGGGGAAGCCGCGGCGGTCCATCCGGTCACGGGCGTCGCCCTCGGCGGAGCCCGCGAGGACCTCGGCGAGACCCTGGGCGCCGGGGTTGTGGCCGATCAGAAGGAGGTTCTGCACGTCGTCGGGGGTCTCGTTGAGCACGGCGATCAGCTCACCGGGCGAGGCCTCGTAGATCCGCTCCTCGTAGACCGTTTTCGGCCGGTGCTGGAACTCATGGACGGCGAGCTTCCAGGTCTCGCGGGTGCGGACCGCGGTGGAGCACAGGGCCAGGTCGAACGGGATGGCGGTGTCCGCCAGCCTCCGCCCGGCCTCGGCCGCGTCCATGCGGCCCCGCTCGGCGAGGGGACGCTCGTGGTCCGTCACCTGGGGCCAGTCGGCTTTCGCATGCCGGAAGATGACAATCCTGCGGGGTTCTGCGACGCTCATGACATCCAGCTTCGCATGAAACAGGCCACGGGGCGCAGGGAGTTGACCGGCCCCTTCGGGTGTGCTCAGCGGGTGACCAGCTGCTGTACGCGCTCCAGGAGCAGGCTGATCCCGGGCTCGGTGGGGGCGGCCTGCGCCTCGGACGGGTTCAGGATGAGCAGCAGGAGCGTCACGAAGGCGAGCGCCGGCAGGGCGAGGGCCCACCAGGGCAGCCGGGTGTCGGCACGGCCCGTGGACGCCGGCCGGTGCGGGGTGTGCGTGCGGGCCGACATGCTGCCTCCGTGGGTCCTCGAGCCTTTGTGGCCGCCTCGAAGCGGGCACATCTCGAAGGTACGGAGCGTGGGGCAGTCAACCCATCCGGTGATCCACCCAGTTGACCCTGACACTCACCCCCTAGGGGATGCGGGGGCTGGCCCCACCCCCGGGGCTGCCGGGGGGCGGATGGTGCCCGGCGGGGCGGCCGGGTCAGGGGGCGGCGATCGTCGCAATGATTCCGATGATCACGAAGATGGCGAGGAACGCGCCGAAGACGAGCAGCAGCTTCTTCTGGCCGTTCTGGGGGTTCGGGTCGAGCACGGGCATACGCCCAGTCTCGCACCCCCGGCCGCACGGGCCCCGGCGGGGGTGCGATCAGCGCGTCGCCTCGTCCTCCACCGTACGGTCGCGTCCGGCCAGGACGCCCACGGCCATCTGCGGGATCATGAGACCGGCCATCAGGGCGATGGGCAGGCCCCAGCCGCCGCTGTGCTGGTAGAGGACGCCCACCAGGAGCGGCCCGGGGATGGAGATCAGATAGCCGGTGCTCTGGGCGAAGCCGGACAGCTGGGCGACGCCCGCGCTGGTCCTGGCCCGCATGCCGACCATGGTCAGGGCCAGCGGGAACGAGCAGTTCGAGATGCCGAGCAGCAGGGCCCAGAGCCAGGAGCCGCCGGCGGGCGCGAGGTAGAGCCCGGCGTAGCCGGCGAGGCCGCAGACGCCGAGCGCGAGCACGATGGGGCCCTGGTGGGGGAGCCGGGTGGCGAGGCGCGGAATGACGAAGGCCAGGGGCACGCCCATGACCATGGTGACGGCGAGCAGCAGCCCGGCCGTGCCGGCGTGCACGCCGGAGTCCCGGAAGATCTGCGCCATCCAGCCCATGGTGATGTAGGCGCCGGTGGCCTGGAGGCCGAAGTAGACGGCGAGGGCCCAGGCGGTGCGGCTGCGGGTGACACGCAGCCGGGGGGCGTCCACGCGCGCGTGCGCGTCCCGCGCGGGTGCCGTGCCCCGCTCGTCCACCCGCGCGTGGGTGTCCTGCGCCGTCGTCGCACCCCGGTCCCGCACGAAGGGCACCCAGGGCAGGACTGCGGCCGCGCCGAGGCCGCCCCATACGGCGAGTCCGGTCTGCCAACTGCCGCCCAGGGCCTCGGTCATGGGGACCGTGACGGCGGCGGCGGAGGCGGTGCCGAGGGCGAGGGCCATGGAGTACAGGCCGGTCATGGAGCCGACCCGGTCGGGGAACCAGCGCTTGACGATGACGGGCATCAGGACGTTGCTGACGGCGATGCCCATGAGGGTGAGGGCGCTGGCGGCCAGGAATCCGGCGGTGCCGCCGGTGAAGGGCCGGATCAGCAGGCCGGCTGCGATGGCGACCATGCCCGCGCAGACCACGGCGGCGGGCCCGAAGCGGCGGGCCAGCCGGGGCGCGGTGACGCCGAAGACGGCGAAGCAGAGCGGGGGCACGGAGGTCAGCAGTCCGGCGACGCTGCCGCTCATGCCGAGCGCGTCGCGGACCTCTTCGAGCAGGGCGCCGAGGCTGGTGATGGCGGGGCGCAGGTTCAGCGCGGTGAGGACGATGCCGGCGATGAGCAGCCGCGTCGTCCACGCGTGCGGGGCGGGCTTCGCCGGGGTGGGGGCCTCGGGGGTGCGTATCCGTGTGGACGTCGTCGCCCGGTTCTCCTCGCGTGCCATGGAAGCCATCATAGAATCATGGGATGATTGGTTGTCCACCCTGGGGCTGCCCCGTTCCGCCCCCGTCGTGCGAAGGTGTGTCATGCCCCTGAGCCACCCCCGCCGCTCGGCGCTGTCCGAGCAGGTCATCGCGGCCCTGCGCAACCAGATCACGTCGGGCGAATGGCCGGTCGGCTCCCGTATCCCGACGGAGCCGGAGCTCGTCGAGCAGCTCGGGGTCGCCCGCAACACCGTCCGTGAGGCCGTCCGGGCGCTCGCGCACAACGGCCTGCTGGACATCCGCCAGGGCTCCGGCACCTATGTGGTCGCCACCAGCGAGCTGGCCGGTGTGATGCACCGCCGCTTCGCCGACGCCGACCCGCGTCACATCGCGGAGCTGCGCGCCACGCTGGAGTCGGCCGCCGCGAAGCTGGCCGCGGAGCGGCGCACCGAGAAGGACCTCAAGCAGCTGGACACCCTGCTGGTGCGGCGCGAGGAGGCGTGGGAGTCGGGCGACGCTGAGGCGTTCGTGACGGCCGACGCCACCTTCCATCTGGCGGTCGTGGCGGCCTCGCACAACGACGTGATGAGCGCGATGTACGCCGACCTCGGCGAGGTGCTGCGGGACTGGCTGCGCGACGACGTGGGCCCGCGGCTGACGCCGGAGACGCACATGGACCACTCCCGCCTCCTGGACGCGATCCGCGCGGGCGACGCCGAGGCGGCCGCTGCGGAGGCGGCGAGCTATCCGTTCCTGTGCCGTCCGGAGCGGCTCAGCGGTCCGGACGGTGACTGATCCAGGCCGACTCGACCTCCTTCCAGCAGCGGCCGGTCAGCCGGACGGTCTGCGCGGGCGCGGCCCGGACGGCGGAGCCGTCGGCGTCGAGGTCCCACCAACGGGCGCACTCGACGTGCAGACGCACGCGGTCGGTCCTCGGATAGGGGTTGTGGCAGAACGCCGTCACCTCGGAACCGGTGACCCGTATCCGGCACTCGGCGCCGAAGGGCTCCTCGGCGGCCGGCACCTGTGCGGGGGCGTGGGCCGCCGCCTCGTACGACAGGGGAAGCACGAGAGCGACGGCGACGGTCGTTGAGGCCAAGCGGCGGGAGAAGCGCACAAGGGGACCTCCTCGGCCGTTGCTGGTGAGGGGCTCGCGTGGTGAACGCGTACTCCAGGGTGCCTGGTCGGGGGCCCTGGCCGCCCGGCCGGGTGGGCCGAACGGGTGACGCCCCGCCCCCCGCGCGCGGCGGGGAACGGGGCGTCGGGACGTGCGGTGATCAGGCGCCGATGGCGTGCAGACCGCCGTCGACGTGGATGATCTCGCCGGTCGTCTTCGGGAACCAGTCGCTGAGCAGGGCGACGATGCCCTTGCCGGCCGGCTCCGGGTCCTTCAGGTCCCACTCCAGCGGGGAGCGGGTGTCCCACACCGCGGCGAGGTCGCTGAAGCCCGGGATGGACTTGGCGGCCATGGAGCCGAGCGGACCCGCCGAGATCAGGTTGCAGCGGATGTTCTGCTTGCCCAGGTCACGCGCGATGTAGCGGCTGGTGGCCTCCAGGGCGGCCTTGGCCGGGCCCATCCAGTCGTACTGCGGCCACGCGTACTGCGCGTCGAAGGTGAGGCCGACGACCGAGCCGCCGTTCTGCATCAGCGGCAGGCAGGCCATGGTCAGCGACTTCAGGGAGTACGCCGAGACGTGCATGGCGGTGGCGACCGACTCGAACGGCGTGTTCAGGAAGTTGCCGCCGAGCGCGTCCTGCGGCGCGAAGCCGATGGAGTGCACGACGCCGTCGAGGCCACCGAGCTCCTCGCCGACGATGTCCGCGAGGCGGCCGAGGTGCTCGTCGTTGGTGACGTCGAGCTCGATGACCTTGGTGGGCTTGGGGAGCTTCCGGGCGATGCGCTCGGTCAGCGTGGGCCGCGGGAACGCGGTGAGGATGATCTCGGCGCCCTGCTCCTGGGCCAGCTTGGCGGCGTGGAAGGCGATGGAGGACTCCATCAGCACACCGGAGATCAGGACGCGCTTGCCCTCGAGAATTCCGCTCATGGTGATCAGTGACCCATTCCCAGTCCGCCGTCAACGGGGATGACGGCTCCAGTGATGTACGAGGCGTCGTCCGAGGCGAGGAACCGCACCGTCGCGGCGATCTCCTCCGGCTGCGCGTAACGGCCGAGCGGGACCTGCGACACGATGTTCGCGCGCTGCTCGTCGGTGAGCACCTTGGTCATGTCGGTGTCGACGAAGCCGGGCGCGACGACGTTGAAGGTGATGTTGCGCGAGCCCAGCTCACGGGCGAGGGAGCGCGCGAAGCCGACCAGGCCGGCCTTGGAGGCGGCGTAGTTGGCCTGGCCGGGACCGCCGAGGAGGCCGACCACCGAGGAGATCAGCACGACGCGGCCCTTCTTGGCGCGCAGCATGCCGCGGTTGGCGCGCTTGACGACGCGGAAGGTGCCGGTGAGGTTGGTGTCGAGGACCGAGGTGAAGTCCTCCTCGGACATCCGCATCAGGAGCTGGTCCTTGGTGATGCCGGCGTTGGCCACGAGCACCTCGACGGGCCCGTGCGCGTCCTCGATCTCCTTGTAGGCCTGCTCCACCTGCTCGGTGTCGGTGATGTCGCACCTGACGGCGAGGCAGCCGAGGTCCGTCAGGGCGGCCGGCGGCTCACCGGAGCGGTACGTGATGGCGACCTTGTCGCCGGCTTCGGCGAACGCGCGGGCGATGGCGAGGCCGATGCCCCGGTTGCCTCCGGTGACGAGAACCGAGCGGCTCAACGGATCACCCTTTCGATTGGGGTCTGACACTCCGCCCGGACAGCTGGATGACAGGCGGCTTCTCCGAAAACCTATCGGTCGTGCCTGGGCGGCGGACATTCGGGCACCGACAGTGGCGCGGGGAAGTCACTGTCGGGTCCCTACAGAAACTCGCCGGTTCCCACCGGAAACGTGTGGTCCCCGGCGCCGCCCGCGCGACATGATCGGTGCCGACAGGCCACGACAGCAGGGAGACCCCCGTGCCCCATACCATCGACGAAGCCTTCACAGCGCTTCCGCTGCGCGCATTGGCCGACGCGGCCCTGGCACGCGCGCGTGCGCTGGGCGCCGAGCACGCGGACTTCCGGTTCGAGCGGGTGCGCAGCGCCTCCTGGCGGCTGCGGGACGCCCGGCTCGCCGGGTCGTCGGACACCACCGACCTCGGCTACGCGGTACGGGTCGTGCACGGCGGGACCTGGGGCTTCGCCTCCGGTGTCGACCTCACGATGGACGCCGCCGCCAAGGTCGCCTCACAGGCGGTGGCGATGGCGAAGCTGTCCGCGCAGGTGATCAAGGCGGCCGGGTCCGAGGAGCGCGTCGAGCTCGCGGACGAGCCGGTGCACAGCGACAGGACGTGGATCTCGTCGTACGAGATCGACCCGTTCACGGTGCCCGACGAGGAGAAGTCCGGGCTCCTCGCCGACTGGAGCGCGCGGCTGCTCGCGGCGGACGGCGTCAACCACGTGGACGCCTCACTGCTCACCGTCCACGAGAACAAGTTCTACGCCGACACCGCGGGCACCGTCACCACCCAGCAGCGCGTCCGGCTGCACCCGCAGCTGACGGCCGTAGCGGTGGACGAGTCCAGCGGCGAGTTCGACTCCATGCGCACGATCGCGCCGCCGGTCGGACGCGGCTGGGAGTACCTGACCGGCACCGGCTGGGACTGGGAGTCCGAGCTGGCGCAGATCCCCGAGCTGCTCGCCGAGAAGATGCGGGCGCCGAGCGTGGAGGCCGGCTCGTACGACCTCGTCGTCGACCCGTCGAACCTGTGGCTCACCATCCATGAGTCCATCGGGCACGCCACCGAGCTGGACCGCGCCCTCGGCTACGAGGCCGCCTACGCCGGCACCTCCTTCGCCACCTTCGACCAGCTGGGCAAGCTCCGCTACGGCTCCGACCTGATGAACGTCACCGGTGACCGCACCGCCGAGCACGGCCTCGCGACCATCGGGTACGACGACGAGGGCGTCGCCGGCCAGTCCTGGGACCTGGTGAAGAACGGCACCCTGGTCGGCTACCAGCTGGACCGGCGCATCGCGAGGCTCACCGGGTTCGAGCGCTCCAACGGGTGCGCGTTCGCCGACTCCCCCGGGCATGTGCCCGTGCAGCGCATGGCCAATGTGTCGCTCCGGCCCGATCCGGCGGGGATGTCCACGGAGGACCTGATCGGCAGCGTCGACCGCGGGATCTACGTGGTCGGCGACCGGTCCTGGTCGATCGACATGCAGCGCTACAACTTCCAGTTCACCGGGCAGCGCTTCTTCCGGATCGAGAACGGCCGGATCACCGGCCAGCTGCGGGACGTCGCCTACCAGGCGACCACCACGGACTTCTGGGGCTCCATGGCGGCCGTCGGCGGCCCCCAGACCTATGTGCTCGGCGGCGCCTTCAACTGCGGCAAGGCCCAGCCCGGGCAGGTCGCGGCGGTGTCGCACGGCTGCCCGTCGGCCCTCTTCAAGGGCGTCAACATTCTGAACACCACCCAGGAGGCCGGCCGATGAGCGCCCCGACCAACAAGCCGCACGAGATCGTCGAGCGCGCCCTGGAGCTGTCCCGGGCGGACGGCTGTGTCGTGATCGCCGACGAGCAGTCGACCGCGAATCTGCGGTGGGCCGGCAACGCCCTCACCACGAACGGCGTCACGCGCGGGCGCACGCTCACCGTCGTCGCGACCGTCGACGGCCAGGAGGGCACGGCCTCCGGTGTCGTCTCGCGGGCCGCGGTGACCGCGGACGAGCTGGAGCCGCTGGTGCGGGCCGCCGAGGCCGCGGCCCGCGCGGCGGGGCCCGCCGAGGACGCGCAGCCGCTGGTGCGGGACGTACCGGCGTCGCCCGACTTCACCGACGCGCCGGCCGAGACGTCGTCCACGGTGTTCGCCGACTTCGCCCCGGCGCTCGGCGAGGCGTTCGCACGCGCGCGTGCGGGCGGTCGGGAGCTGTACGGCTTCGCCAACCACGAACTCGTCTCCACGTACCTGGGCACCTCAACGGGGTTGCGGCTGCGGCACGACCAGCCGAACGGCACGCTGGAGCTGAACGCGAAGTCGCCGGACCGCACCCGTTCCGCCTGGGCGGGCCGCTCCACCCGTGACTTCAAGGACGTCGACCCCACCGCCATGGACGCCGAGCTGGCGGTGCGCCTGGGCTGGGCCGAGCGGCGCCTGGAGCTGCCGGCGGGCCGCTACGAGACGCTGCTGCCGCCGACGGCCGTGGCCGACCTGCTGATCTACCAGCTGTGGTCGGCGTCCGGGCGGGACGCGGTGGAGGGCCGTACGGTCTTCTCCCAGCCCGGCGGCCGTACGCGCGTGGGCGAGCGGCTGACCGAGCTTCCGCTGAGCCTGCGCAGCGACCCGAACGAGCCGGGCCTGGAGTCCGCGCCCTTCGTGATCGCGCACTCCTCGGGCGGCGACCAGTCCGTGTTCGACAACGGGCTGCCGCTGACCGCCACCGACTGGATGCACCGGGGCGAGCTGCGGCACCTCACGACCAGCCGGCACAGCGCCGGGCTGACCGGTCTGCCGGTCGCGCCCGGCGTCGACAACCTGATCCTGGACGGCGGTGAGGACCGCTCGCTGGAGGAGATGGTCGCGGCCACGGAGCGCGGGCTGCTGCTGACCTGCCTGTGGTACATCCGCGAGGTCGACCCTGCGACGCTGCTGCTGACCGGTCTGACCCGGGACGGCGTCTACCTCGTCGAGAACGGCGAGGTGACCGGCGAGGTCAACAACTTCCGGTTCAACGAGTCGCCGGTGGACCTGCTGGGCCGGGCCACCGAGGCGGGCCGGACGGAGAAGACGCTGCCGCGGGAGTGGAGCGACTGGTTCACCAGGGCGGCCATGCCGGCGCTGCGCGTCCCCGATTTCAACATGAGCTCTGTCAGTCAGGGCGTATAACCTCGTAGGCGGCTGTCACTCGACCGCCCGAGATCATCAAGGAGACACGAGAACCGTGACGGACATCGTCGACGAGCTGAAGTGGCGCGGCGTGATCGCCCTGTCCACCGACGAGGACGCCTTGCGCAAGGCGCTCGCGGACGGTCCCGTCACGTTCTATTGCGGCTTCGACCCGACGGCGGCCAGCCTGCACGTCGGCCACCTGGTCCAGGTGCTCACGATGCGCCGCCTCCAGCAGGCGGGCCTGCGCCCGCTCGCGCTGGTCGGCGGCGCCACCGGGCAGATCGGCGACCCCCGCCCGACGGCCGAGCGCACGCTGAACGACCCGGAGACCGTCGCGAACTGGGTGAACCGGCTGCGCGCCCAGATCGAGCCGTTCCTCTCCTTCGAGGGGGACAACGCGGCGACGATGGTGAACAACCTCGACTGGACGGCCGGACTGTCCGCCATCGAGTTCCTGCGGGACATCGGCAAGCACTTCCGTGTCAACAAGATGCTCACCAAGGACTCGGTGGCCCGCCGCCTGCAGTCGGAGGAGGGCATCAGCTACACCGAGTTCTCCTACCAGCTGCTGCAGGGCATGGACTTCCTGGAGCTGTACCGGCGGTACGGCTGCACGCTCCAGCAGGGCGGCAGCGACCAGTGGGGCAACCTCACGGCGGGTCTCGACCTGATCCACCGGCTGGAGCCGCACGCGCAGGTCCACGCGCTGGCGACGCCGCTGATGACCAAGGCGGACGGCACCAAGTTCGGCAAGACCGAGGGCGGCGCCATCTGGCTCGACCCGGAGATGACGACGCCGTACGCGTTCTACCAGTTCTGGCTGAACGCGGACGACCGGGACGTCTCCACGTACCTGCGCATCCTGTCCTTCCGGTCCCGTGAGGAACTGGAAGAGCTGGAGAAGCAGACGCAGGAGCGTCCGCAGGCCCGGGCGGCGCAGCGCGCGCTGGCCGAGGAGCTGACGACGCTGGTGCACGGCGCCGACCAGACGGCCGCGGTGATCGCCGCGTCCAAGGCGCTGTTCGGCCAGGGCGAGCTGGCGGACCTGGACGACCGGACGCTGGCGGCCGCGCTGTCCGAGGTCCCGCACATCCAGGTCGAGCAGCTCGGCCCGGTGGTCGATCTGTTCGCCGAGGTGGGTCTGGTGGCCAGCAAGTCGGCCGCGCGGCGCACCGTGAAGGAGGGCGGCGCCTACGTGAACAACGTGAAGGTGGCCGGCGAGGACGCGGTCCCCGCGAAGGAGGACCTGCTGCACGGGCGCTGGCTGGTGCTGCGGCGCGGCAAGAAGAACCTGGCGGCGGTCGAGGTCACCGGCGGCTGAGCGACGGGTGCGCGGCGAGGGGCCTCCGGCAGCCCCTCGCCGTGTCCTGTTCACCGTTTCCTGCTCAGGCCCGTTCCTTGCGTCTCTTGCCCAGCGTGGCCATATAGAGCATGTCGCCCACGTAGACGATGACCACGGCGGCGACGATCTGGAAGATGTGCCGGCTCCAGTCGATGCCAGGGGTCGACTCGACGCCGAACGCCCGGGCGATGGAGTTGCCGACGATCGCGCCGAGGATGCCGAAGATCGTGGTCAGCCAGAGGGGGCTGTGCTGCTTGCCCGGGATCAGTGCCTTGGCCAGCAGGCCCAGCACGAATCCCACGATGATCGCCCACAACCAGCCCATGCTGCCTCCTTGTACGGCTCGGGTGGAGCAGTACGGCCAGTCTTGGGCCGCTCGGGGTACGCCGCATGCCGGGCACGGCCGTACGTATGAGGGCCCAGGAGGTACCGCCCCGGCGCCGGGAGACCCGGTCTCGAAGGCGGCGCAGACGAGGCGTACGGTGGGACTTGTCCCGGTCCGGCCCCCCGACCGGCGGTGGACGGGTGAGAGCAGGGGGAGGGTCCGATGCGGGCGGATGGTGGAATCTGATGCGGAAGCTGCATGCGGGTGGTGGCGCCCAGGTGTTCCGGATCACCGGAGCCCGGACCGGGCTGCAGGAGGACGTACGCGGTCGCCAACGCCGCTATGTCATCTCGATGTCGATCCGCACCCTCTCGGTGATCCTCGCGGCCACGCTGTGGAACGTCGAACGGCACGTCGCCGTCGTGGCGTTGGTGCTCGGCTTGGTCCTGCCGTACATCGCCGTGGTGATCGCCAACGCGGGGCGGGAGAACGCGCCGTCGCTCCCGTCGACCTTCGTGGCCATGCCGACGCGTCCCATGATCGATCCGTCGCGGACGAATGACGGTTTCGCGGAACCGTCTCCGGAAGATGTGGCGGGCTCCGCGGGGCCCGGCGGACAAAGCGAACCACGCGACCGGGCGTGATGTCCCGGAGCGTTGCACTCCGGAAGTCAGGGGCGCGCCAACCTCAGTAAAACCTCAGATCAATAGTGTTGTTCAGGTGCCGGGCGGCGGGTTACCCGTGACATACTTCGTAGGCGCTCCGCATCCCCCGTCGGAGCGACGGACCGACGCCGGGCAGCTCCCCCCGTGGCTGCTCGGCGTCGCCTTTTTGTGCGCAAATCTGTGAGACGAAAATCGTGAGTGACGAGACCCCCGTCTGTTCCGCCAAGGGCTGCCGTTCCGACGCCGTGTGGGTCCTGGCGTGGAACAACCCGAAGATCCACACGCCGGACCGCCGCAAGACGTGGCTGGCGTGCGAGGAGCACCGCGAGCATCTGTCGCAGTTCCTCGGGGTGCGAGGGTTCCTGAAGGACGTCGTACGGCTCGAGGAGTGGCAGGCGCGGGGGGCGTAGAGCCCCCTGGCACCCGGCCGGGGTCTGCCAGGCCTATCCCCCGATGGCGGACATCGGCCGGTCCGGCTGCACGAACGACGGGTCGTCGAGGCCCGCGCCCGCCTTCTTGCCCCACATCGCCAGCCGCCAGATCCGGGCGATCTCCTCGTCCGGCGCCCCGGAGCGCAGGGCCGCGCGCAGGTCGGTCTCCTCGGTGGCGAAGAGGCAGGTGCGGACCTGGCCGTCGGCCGTGAGCCGGGTGCGGTCGCACGCCGAGCAGAAGGGGCGGGTGACGGAGGCGATCACGCCGACGACATGGGGTCCGCCGTCCACGATCCACCGCTCCGCCGGGGCCGAGCCCCGCTTCTCGGCACCCTCCTCGGTCAGCTCGAAGCGCGTGCGCAGGGACGTGAGGATGTCCCCGGCGGTGATCATGCCGTCGCGCTTCCAGCCGTGCTGGGCGTCCAGGGGCATCTGCTCGATGAAACGCAGCTCGTAGTCGTGCTCGACGGCCCAGGCGAGGAGGTCGGGGGCCTCGTCGTCGTTCAGCCCCGGCATCAGCACGGAGTTGACCTTGACCGGGGTCAGACCGGCCTCGCGGGCGGCGTACAGACCCTCCAGGACGTCCTTGTGCCGGTCGCGGCGGGTGAGGGTCTTGAAGACGTCGGGCCTCAAGGTGTCGAGGGAGACATTGACCCGGTCCAGCCCGGCGGCCTTGAGAGCGGGGGCCGTGCGCTTCAGCCCGATGCCGTTCGTCGTCAGGGACATCCGGGGGCGGGCGTCGAGCGCGGCGACCCGCTCGACGATGCCGACCAGGCCGGGGCGCAGAAGGGGCTCACCGCCGGTGAAGCGGACCTCCTCGATACCGAGGGAGGTGACGGCGATGTCGATGAGCCGCACGATCTCGTCGTCGGTCAGCAGATCGGGCTTGGCCAGCCACTGCAGGCCCTCTTCGGGCATGCAGTACGTGCATCGCAGATTGCAGCGGTCGGTCAGCGAGACCCGCAGGTCCGTGGCCACCCGGCCGTAGGTGTCGATGAGCACGTGGGGCCCCCTCCTGGTCATGACCAGTTCTCGACGTCCGTCATCTGCGAGCCTACGTGACCGCACGGACAGTGACACGGGTCCGATCCCACGAGCTGGGACGGGGGTGGTGGTAGGGACGTACGAGGTGGGGCATATGAAGCGGCCGCGTCGCAGATGTCTGCGACGCGGCCGCCGGGAACGGGATCGGTCAGTGGGCGCCCGTGCCGGTCAGGGAGCGGACTTCCAGTTCCGCGTACTTGCCGGTGTCCGGTTCCTCCTTGGAGAGGACCGTGCCGAGCCAGCCCATGAGGAAGCCGAACGGGATGGAGATGATGCCCGGGTTCTTCAGCGGGAACCAGGCGAAGTCGACGTCCGGGAACATCGCCTTGGGGTCGCCGGAGACGACCGGGGAGAAGAGGACCAGGCCGACGGCGACGATCAGGCCGCCGTAGATCGACCACAGGGCGCCCTGGGTGGTGAAGCGCTTCCAGAACAGGCTGTAGAGGATCGTCGGCAGGTTGGCGGAGGCGGCGACCGCGAAGGCCAGGGCGACCAGGCCGGCGACGTTGAGGTCGCGGGCGAGGGCGCCGAGGAGGATGGAGACGGCGCCGATGCCGATGGTGGCCAGGCGGGCGGCCCGGACCTCCTCCTTCTCCGTGGCCGTGCCCTTCTTGATGACGTTCGCGTAGATGTCGTGGGCGAACGACGAGGACGATGCCAGGGTGAGGCCGGCGACCACCGCGAGGATCGTCGCGAAGGCGACCGCCGAGATCGTGGCGAGCAGGATCGCGCCCCAGGCCGAGTCGACGCCGCCCAGGTGCAGTGCGAGCAGCGGGGCCGCGGTGTTGCCCGACGGGTTGGACGCGATGATCTCCTTCTGGCTGATCAGCGCGGCGGCACCGAAGCCGAGGGCGATCGTCATCAGGTAGAAGCCGCCGATGATGCCGATCGCCCAGTTCACCGACTTACGGGCGGCCTTGGCGTTGGGCACCGTGTAGAAGCGGATCAGGATGTGCGGCAGGCCGGCGGTGCCGAGCACCAGGGCGATGCCCAGGGAGATGAAGTCCAGCTTGGTGAGGTTGTCCGCGCCGTACTGCAGGCCCGGCTCCAGGAAGGCGGAGCCCTTGCCGCTGTTCTCGGCGGCCTTGCCCAGCAGGTCGGAGACGTTGAAGTTGAACTTCAGCAGCACCAGGAAGGTGATCAGGATCGTGCCGCCGATGAGCAGCACGGCCTTGACCATCTGCACCCAGGTGGTGCCCTTCATACCGCCGATGGAGACGTAGACGATCATCAGGATGCCGACCAGGCCGACGATCAGGATCTTGCCCGCGTCGGACGTGATGCCGAGCAGCAGCGAGACCAGGACGCCCGCGCCCGCCATCTGGGCCAGCAGGTAGAAGATCGACACGACGATCGTGGAGGTGCCGGCGGCGGTGCGGACCGGACGCTGCCGCATCCGGTACGCGAGGACGTCGCCCATCGTGTAGCGGCCGGAGTTCCGCAGCGGCTCGGCCACCAGGAGCAGGGCGACCAGCCAGGCGACGAGGAATCCGATGGAGTACAGGAAGCCGTCGTAGCCGAAGAGGGCGATGGCGCCGGCGATGCCGAGGAAGGACGCGGCGGACATGTAGTCGCCGGAGACGGCGAGGCCGTTCTGGAAGGCGCTGAACGACCGCCCGCCGGCGTAGAAGTCGGCGGCGTCCTTGGTCTGGCGGCCGGCCCAGACGGTGATGACGAGGGTCGCGACCACGAAGAGCGCGAACAGGGTGATGATCAGCGGCCGGTGCTCGCTGGCCTCGTTGGCCGCGAGGGTCATCGCGGGGCTCATGCGCCGCCCTCCATACGTGTCTTGATGGCCTCGGCCTTGGGGTCGAGCTTGGCGTTCGCGTGCCGCGCGTACCACCAGGCGATGAGGAACGTGGTGACGAACTGGGCGATTCCGAAGACGAATGCGACGTTGATGTTGCCGATCAGCTTGGTGCCCATGAAGCCGCCCGCGTAGTTCGAGAGCAGCACGTACAGCAGGTACCAGACGATGAAGGCGACGGTCAGCGGGAAGGCGAAGTTGCGGTAGGAGCTGCGCAGTTCGGCGAACTCCGCGCTCTTCTGCACCTCGCTGAACTCCTCGGTGGTCGGGAGTCGGTGTGTCTCTTTCGAGGGGGGCGGTGCGTCGGTAGCCACGGAGTCTCCTCGCGTTGCGGGCGCTGGTGCGGCGGTGGACGGGGACGGTTCGGGGGTCGGGGGCGGGGTGGGTACGGACATGACGGCTCTGTTCATCGCAGTGATATGGATCACGTGACCGGCTGGCGATGGTAGGGCTCCTGCCAGTGATCCAAAAGGGGGCACGCTCGGGCTCGCGCCTCCTGCCCAAGGTCACGGCGCCGCGCGGGGACCGGTTCAACTCCCCTCGCCACTTTCCGAAGATGCCGCGTCCGGATTGCTGGCCAGGGAGTTCGGGGATAGCTTCGGGCTGCACCACTCGTCATGTACCTGCCCGGGCGCCGATCCGCGTCCCGGGCCGTTCCGTTCCGGATGATGTGGAGATCCCATGACTCATCTGCGGTCCAGACGCCGTCTCGGCCTCGCGGTCCCGCTGGTCCTCTCGCTGACCGCCACGCTCGGCTTCCTGCCGACGGCGTCGTCCGCGGCCCCGCTCACGGAGCCCGCCGCCCAGGCCACGGACGCGTCCTCCCTGGCGTACGTCGTCAACACCAGGACGGACCACCGCACGATCGAGTCCGTGAAGAAGGCGATCCGGGCGGCCGGCGGCACCGTGGTGACCGCCTACGAGCGGATCGGCGTCATCGTCGTCCACTCGGCGAACCCCGAATTCGCCCGGACGATACGGGCGGTGCACGGCGTGCAGTCCGCGGGAGCGACCCGTACGGCGCCGCTGAAGGCCGCCGGCACGACCGACGAGGGGCCCGTCCAGCCCCTGACGAAGCAGCAGGCCGCGAAGATCGCCGGCGCCGCCAAGGGCGCCACCACCGGTACGGCCACCCCGGAGCCGCTCGAGGCGGACCAGTGGGACCTGCGGGCGATCGGCGCCGACAAGGCCGCGCAGATCAACCCGGGCAGCCGCAAGGTGACCGTCGCCGTCATCGACACCGGCGTCGACGACACCCACCCGGACCTCGCCCCGAACTTCTCCGCCTCCCAGTCGGCCAACTGCGTGGGCGGCAAGGCGGACACCAGCGAGGGCGCCTGGCGGCCGTACACGAGCGGCGACTACCACGGCACCCATGTGGCCGGTGAGATCGCCGCGGCCCGCAACGGCGTCGGCGTCGCCGGTGTCGCGCCCGGCGTCAAGGTGGCCGGCATCAAGGTGAGCGACCCGGACAGCGGGCTGTTCTACCCGGAGAACGTCGTCTGCGCCTTCGTGTTCGCCGCCGACCACGGCGTGGAGATCACGAACAACAGCTACTACGTGGACCCGTGGCTGTACAACTGCAAGACGGACCCGGACCAGAAGGCCATCGTCGACGCGGTCAACCGGGCCCAGCTGTACGCCCAGCGCAAGGGCACCCTGCACGTCGCCTCGGCGGGCAACTCCAACCACGACCTGGCCTCCGACGCCATCGAGGACGCGTCCAGCCCGAACGACACCACCCCGGTGCCGCGCACCATCGACCCGTCGGTGTGCCTCGACATCCCGACGCAGCTGCCGGGCGTCCTGACGGTCAGCGCGACCGGCGTGCAGAAGGCCAAGTCGTACTACTCGTCCTACGGTCACCGTGTCGTCGACGTGGCCGCGCCCGGCGGTGACGGCCGCTACCAGGTGCCGGACACCCCGTCGAAGAACGGGCGCATCCTGTCCACGCTGCCGGACGGCGGCTACGGCTTCCTGCAGGGCACCTCGATGGCGTCCCCGCACGCCGCGGGCGTCGCCGCGCTGCTCAAGTCCCGCTACCCGAAGGCGACTCCGGCGCAGCTGACGGCCCTGCTGAAGGTCCAGGCGGACAACCCGGGCTGCCCGGACTCCTACGACCAGAACGGCGACGGCACTCAGGACGCGGTGTGCGAGGGCGGCAAGCGCCTCAACGGCTTCTACGGGGCCGGCATCGTCGACGCCCTCGACGCCGTCGACTAGCTCAAGGGTGCATAGTGCGGTCATGACCGCACTGGAATCCGCCTGGTCGGCGGTGGGCGGCGACGCCGCCCTGCTCGGACAGGTGTCACCCGTGGTGCGGGAGGGCGCGCTCGTCGCGCGCCTTCCCGTGCGGGAGGCGGCGCGCGCCTGCGTGGGGGCGTGCGCCCTGGCCGCCGCGGAGGCGGGCGCCCGGCGTGCCGGTCTCGCCGAGGTGCCCCGGGTCCGGCTGGACGACGGGGCGGTCGCCACGGCGTTCGTGAGCGAGCGGCACTTGCTGGTGGACGGGCGCGCGCCCGTCTGGTTCGCGCCGCTGTCCCGGTTCTGGCAGGCCGCCGACGGCTGGGTGCGCACCCACGCGAACTATCCGCACCACCGCGCCGCCCTGCTGGCCGCCCTGGAGGTGCCCCGGGAGGACCCGGACGCCGTGGCGGCGGCCGTCGCCGAACGGCCCGCGCGCGAGGTGGAGGACACCGTGTACGCCGCCGGCGGTCTCGCGGTGGCGCTGCGCACGCCCGGGGAGTGGGCGGCGCACGAGCAGGCGGCTCAGGTCGCCCGGCGCCCCCTGGTCGTCCGGGAGCGGACGGCCCCGGCACGCGCGCGTGCCCTCCCGTCGCTCGACGGCACTCCCCTGCTGCCCGCCGCCGGGGTACGGGTCCTGGATCTGACCCGGGTCATCGCGGGGCCGGTCGCGACCCGCACCCTCGCCCTGCTCGGCGCCGACGTCCTGCGCCTGGACCCGCCCCGGCTGCCCGAACTGGCCGACCAGCACACCGACACGGGCTTCGGCAAGCGCTCGGCGCTGCTGGACGCGGCCGTGGACCGGCGCGCCTTCGAGGAGTTGCTGACGGCGGCGGACGTGGTGGTCACCGGGTACCGGCCGGGCGCCCTGGACCGGCTCGGGCTTTCGGCGCGGGCGCTGGCCGAGCGGCGGCCAGGACTGATCGTGGCGGAGCTGTCGGCGTGGGGCGCCTACGGGCCCTGGGGCGGGCGGCGCGGCTTCGACAGCCTCGTCCAGGTCGCCACCGGCGTCGCGGTGACGGAGGGTTCGGCCGAACGGCCCGGCGCCCTGCCCGCGCAGGCCCTCGACCACGGCACGGGCTATCTCCTGGCGGCGGCCGTCCTGCGCGCGCTGACCGAGCGGAGCGAGGACGGCCACGGGTCCCGTGTCGAGGTGTCCCTGGCGCGTACGGCGCACTGGCTGACCCAGGAGGTCGCACCGGGCCCGGCGGGGGACGCGGTGTACGACGCCCCGGACGCCTGGCTCGCCGAGCGGGACAGCGCGCTGGGCCGGCTGCGGTACGCCCTGCCGCCGGTCTCCTTCGAGGGCGGCCCGCGCGACTGGGCGCGGCCCCCGGGGGTGTGGGGCGCGGACCCGGCGACCTGGAGGTGAGCACGGCGGCGGAACGACCCACCGCCAGTTCTTTTCCGGCACTTGTGCGTCTCTGCGCTGCTTTGTGAAGATCTCGAGGTGACGTCGACGAGATCCCTGCCCGGTGCGCCCGGTGTCCCCGAGGGGAGCGAGCCCGGGTCCCGCCCCGGTGTGGGCCGGGCGGTCGCCGTGCTGGTTCTGGTGGCCGCCGCCGCATGCGTCCCGTTGCTCGGGCCGTCGGCCGCGCTGCGGGGGACCGGTGAGGCCGCCGCGCCGGGCACGGCCGGGATCGGGCTGCTGCGCACGGTGCTGTTCGCCGCGCTGTGCGTCCCACTGGGCGAGCTGTTCGTACGGCGGCTGGTGCGGTCGGTGCCGGGGGCCCCGGCGGCGCTGCCCCGCGGCTGGGCGCCGTACGCCGCCGCCGTCGGGTTCGTCGCCGCGCTCGGGCTGGCCTCGGTGGTGTCCACGGGCAATCTGGTGCCGCACAGCCTCGCCGACCTCGACGTGGGCGGGCTGTACGCCACGCGTGACGGCAAGCTGGCGCTGCTGGAGGTCAACGCGTTCGTGGTGGCCGGGCTGTGCGCGCTGTCGGGCCGGCCCGGCAGCCAGGTGTGGCCGCTGGGCGCGCTGGTGGTCGCGGAGGCGCTGCGCGCCCATCCCACCACCGAGTACGACCCGTTGCTCGGCTCCGCGCTGACGCTGGTCCATCTGACCTGCGCCTCGCTGTGGGTGGGCGGGCTGCTGTACGTCCTGCGGACCCTGCGCGGCTGGGGTGCCCTGGAGGCGGGCGCGGCCCTGCTCGGCCTCTACGCGCGCGTGGCGGCGGCGCTGCTGGCCGCCCTGACGGCCACCGGGGTGGCCAGCTCGCTGCGCCGGATGCCGGCGGACACGATCCTGACGCAGCTGACGGACACGGCGTACGGGCGGGCTCTGCTGGCGAAGGTGATCCTGATGGTGGCCGTCGCCGGGCTGGCGCTGTGGGCCCGGATCCGGTTGCGCCGGGCCGCCGATCCGCTGACGGCATGCACGCCCGCGCGCGCCGAGGTCGTCGCGCTGGCCGGCGTCGTCGCGCTGTCGGGGCTGCTGACGGCGCTGCCGGTGCCGATCCGCTGGTGAGGCGTCAGGGCGTGACCATGACCTTGAGGGCGGTGCGCTCGTCCATCGCCCGGTAGCCGTCCGGGACCTCCTCCAGGCCGACGGTCCGGTCGAAGACGGGCGACGGGTCGATCGTGCCGTCCAGCACGTCGGGCAGCAGCTCCGGGATGTAGGTCCGCACCGGGGCGACACCGCCGCGCAGCGCGATGTTGCCGTCGAACATGACGCCGAGGTCGAGGCCGGTGCCGCTGCCGTGCGGGACGCCGACGAACCCGATGGCGCCGCCGTCCCGGGCGGCACCGAGGGCCGTACGCATGGACTGCTCGGTCCCGACGGCCTCCACGACGGCGTGCGCGCCCTGGCCGCGGGTGAGTTCGCGGACGGCCTCGACGGCGGCCTCACCGCGTTCGGCGACCACGTCGGTGGCGCCGAAGCGGCGGGCGATGTCGGTGCGGCCCGGGTGCCGGCCGAGGGCGATGATGCGTTCGGCGCCGAGCCGCCGGGCGGCGAGCACCGCGCACAGGCCGACGGCGCCGTCCCCGACGACGGCGACCGTGGCGCCCGGCCGGGCGCCCGCGCCGAGGGCGGCGTGATGGCCGGTGCCGAGGACGTCGGACAGGGTCAGCAGCGCGGCGAGCAGCCGGTCGTCGGAGGCCGCGTCCCCGGGCAGCCGCACGAGGGTGGCGTCGGCGAACGGCACCCGGACGGCCTCGCCCTGGCCGCCGTCGGAGCCCTCGGAGCCCCAGAAGCCGCCGTGCTCGCAGGACGTCGTCAGGCCCTCACGGCAGTAGTCGCAGACGCCGTCGGACCACATGAAGGGGGCGACGACGAGGTCGCCGCGCCGCAGCCCGCTCACGTCGGCGCCGGTCTCCTCGACGAGACCGAGGAACTCGTGGCCGATCCGCTGCCCCGGCTTGCGGGCCGACTCGCCCCGATAGGCCCACAGGTCGCTGCCGCAGATGCAGGCGCGCAGCACCCGTACGACGGCGTCCGTGGGGTGCTGGACGGCGGCGTCGGGCACGCTCTCGACCCGCATGTCGAAGGGGGCGTGGATCGTGGTGGCTCGCATGCGGGGGTCCTTCTCGTGGGCGTCCGTGCGCCCGGGGTGCGCGGGCGCGCCTCTCACGGTACGTCCGGGCAGGGGGGCGGCGCGCTTCGGGGAGCCGTGGCCGGGGCAGGGGCGGCGCGCTTCGGGGAGCCGCGGTCTGGGCAGGGGCGGCGCGCTTCGGGGAGCCGTCGGGGGCCCGGCCCCGCCCGACGGGCCTACACCCCCGCCACGTCCAGCGCGCTGCCCGCCGCATAGGTGACGCCCATGGCCAGCGCCCCGCCCGCCATCGTGCGCAGGACCGCGCGGCCGGTGGCGGCGGCGCCGAGGCGGGCGCTGCTCCAGCCGGTCAGGGCGAGGGCGGTCAGGACGGAGGCCACGGTGACGGCCAGCCGGGTGTCGGCCGGGGGCAGCACCATCGCGAGCAGCGGCAGCAGCGCCCCGGCGGTGAACGCCAGGAAGCTCGCCCACGCCGCGTGCCAGGGGTTGGTCAGCGCGTCCGGGTCGATGCCGAGCTCCACGCGCGCGTGTGCCCGCAGCGCGTCCCGCTCCGTCAGCTGGACGGCGGCCTCGTGGGCCACCTCGCGCGACAGCCCTCTGCGCCGCAGGAGTTCCGCCAGCTCCTCCAGTTCGGCCTGCGGACGCTCCCTCAACTCGCGCCGCTCGTGGGCCAGCGCGGCCCGCTCCGAGTCGCGCTGGGTGGAGACCGACACGTACTCCCCCGCCGCCATGGACACCGACCCGGCGAGCAGCCCGGCCAGGCCCGCGGTGAGCAGGGCGGACCGGGTGTCGGTCGCGCCGGCCACGCCGACGACGAGGCCGGCCGTCGACACGATGCCGTCGTTGGCGCCGAGGACGGCCGCGCGCAGCCAGTTCAACCGCTCCCCCAGGGCGCCTTCGTGGACCTGGTCGCGCTTCGGTTCGGTCATATGGGGAGGATCGCACCGCCGGGGACATCGGGGACGTACCGACGCTCCCGCGCCCCGATGCTCCGCAACACCGCGCGTCGGCCGCCCGATTGGCGCCCAGGTGTTCGGCGGGCCCGAACGGACGGGCGGGGCCGGGCACCTGACGGCCGGACCTGTCGGTCCCGGCCCGTATCCTCAGTGACCATGCTCGAAGACCCGACGACCACAGCGTCCTCCCCGACTGCGTGGCCGGCCGCGTATCCGCAGGGATACGCGGTCGTTGACGTGGAGACCACAGGCCTCGCCCGGGACGACCGGATCATCTCCGCGGCCGTCTACCGGCTGGACGCGCTGGGCGAGGTCGAGGACCACTGGTACACGCTGGTCAATCCGGAGCGGGACCCGGGCCCGGTCTGGATCCACGGTCTGACGAGCGAGGCCCTCGAGGGCGCCCCCCTCTTCGCGGACATAGCCGAGGAGTTCGCGGCCCGGCTCGACGGACGGGTGCTCGTCGCGCACAACGCCGTCTTCGACTGGCAGATGATCGCCCGGGAGTACGCGCGCGCCGAGCGGCAGGCGCCGGTGCGGCAGCGGCTGTGCACCATCGCGCTCTCCAAGGAGCTGGGCCTGCCCCTGCCCAACCACAAGCTGGCCACGCTGGCCGCGCACTTCGGTGTCGTACAGCGGCGGGCGCACCACGCGCTGGACGACGCGCGGGTGCTGGCGGAGGCGTTCCGGCCGAGCCTGCGGGCCGCGGCGGCGGGCATGGTCCGGCTGCCGCTGCAGGAGTGCCTGCCGCTGACCGAGTGGCGGGACTCGGCGCCCCGGATCGGCCGTCAGCCGGGCGGGGCCGGCGGCTACCGCCCGACCAGCTGGCGCCCGTCCCGCAAGCGGCCCGCCTGCCCCTACCCCAACCCGGGGCGCTATGTCGCGGGCGGTCGGCTGAAGCAGGGGATGCGGGTGGCGTTCTCGGGCGACACGTCCACCGAGCGGGATCTGCTGGAGGACCGGGCGGTGGACGCCGGGCTCCATGTGTCGACCAGTCTGTCCCGGCTGACCAGCCTGCTCGTCACGAACGACCCGGACTCGGGCACCTCGAAGGTGCTCAAGGCCCGCCAGTACGGGACGCCGGTCGTGGACGAGGCGGCGTTCGGGCAGCTTCTGGAGGACGTCGAACCGGCCACCCAGGGGTGACCGTACGGACGGGTGATTGACGCGCGACTCGCCCGGAGCGGTCTCGCCCCGGCCGCGGCGACGGCCCACCCTGTGGCGCATGGCGACATGTGAAGTGTGCGGAAACGACTACGGCATGACCTTCGAGGTGCACGCGCAGGGCGCGGTGCACGTCTTCGACTGCTTCTCCTGTGCGATCCACCGCATGGCCCCCATCTGCGAGCACTGTCGTGTGCAGATCATCGGGCAGGGGGTCGAGGTCGACGGCAACTGGTACTGCGGTGCCCACTGCGCCCGCGCCGAGGGAAAGGCGGGCATCGTCGACAAGGTGTGACCAGGTACCCGCGTGAAGACACCCCTCGACCGAGTTGTACGGTCGTGGGGTGTACCGCTTCCTGTTGTCCCGGCAGTGGGTGATCCTCACGCTGATCGCCCTGCTTCTCATCCCCACGATGATCGAGCTGGGCTTCTGGCAGATGCACCGCTACGAGGAGCGCCGCGCCCGCAACGACCTGGTGGCCGCCGCCCTCGAGGCGAAGCCGGTGCCGGTGGAGCGGCTGACCTCGCCGGGGCACACCGTCACCACCGGGCAGCGCTACCGGACCGTGACCGCCGTGGGCCGTTTCGACCCGGACCGCGAGGTGGTCGTCCGGCGGCGCGTCAGCTCGGACGACAAGGTCGGCTTCCACGTCCTGACCCCCTTCGTGCTGACCGACGGCCGGGTGCTGCTGGTCAACCGCGGCTGGATCCCCGCCGACGGCCCCAGCCAGACGGCCTTCCCGAAGATCCCCGCGCCGCCCGCCGGCCGGATCACCGTCACCGGCCGGCTGATGCCGGACGGGACGACCGAGGCCAGCGGCATCAAGAACCTCGAGGGCCTGCCCGAGCGGCAGGTCATGCTGATCGACAGCGCCCGGGAGGCCAAGCGCCTGGACGCCCGGGTCCTCGGCGGCTACATCGTGCAGACGGCGCCCGAGCCGAAGGGCGACAGCCCCGAGCCGATCGGCGCGCCGGGCGACGAGAACGCCGCGCTGAACTACGCGTACGCCCTCCAGTGGTGGCTGTTCGCCGCGGGCGTCCCGCTCGGCTGGTTCATCCTGGCCCGCCGCGAGGCCCGGGAGCGGGCGTCGGACGCGTCGGAGCCGGCCGAGACGGACCCCGTCGCCGTGACGACGCCGGCACCCTGACGGCGGCTGTGGCACCGGTCACTTCGGTCACTCCGTGTGCCTCCTCCTGATTGGCGGTGTGCACCCCGGGGAATCCGCACTTGCGTGCACCCCTGTATCGAGGACTACGCCCTGATCGGCGACGAGCAGACGGCTGCCCTGGTCGGCAGGGACGGTTCGGTCGACTGGCTGTGCCTGCCCCGCTTCGACTCGGCCGCCTGCTTCGCCAAGCTGCTCGGCGACGAGGACAACGGCCACTGGCGGATCGCGCCGAAGGGCGTCGACGGGCCCTGTACCCGCCGCGCCTACCGCCCGGACACCCTGGTGCTGGACACCGAGTGGGAGACCGCGGACGGCGCGATCCGGGTCACCGATCTGATGCCCCAGCGCGACGGGGCCCCCGACCTCGTACGGATCGTCGAGGGCCTGCGCGGCCGGGTCACCGTGCACAGCGCCCTGCGGCTGCGCTTCGACTACGGCGCCGTGATGCCGTGGGTGCGCGAGTCCCACGGGCACCGGGTGGCCGTCGCCGGCCCGGACTCGGTCTGGCTGCGCAGCGAACCCCAGGTGCACACCTGGGGCGAGGACTTCGGCACCCACGCCGAGTTCACGGTCGAGGAGGGGGAGAAGGTCGCGTTCGTCCTGACCTGGCACCCCTCGCACCGCCCGCGGCCCGCGCTGATCGACCCGTACGAGGCGCTGGAGGCCAGCGTACGCGACTGGCGCGCCTGGGCGGGGCAGTGCCGCTACGACGGCCCCTACCGCGACGCCGTGGTCCGCTCCCTGATCACCCTGAAGGCGCTCACCTACCGGCCCACCGGCGGGATCGTCGCCGCCGCCACGACCTCGCTGCCCGAGGAGCTGGGCGGGGTGCGCAACTGGGACTACCGCTACTGCTGGCTGCGCGACTCCACTCTCACCCTGAACGTCGGCCTGTCGGCGGGCTACCGGGAGGAGGCCGAGGCGTGGCGCGACTGGCTGCTGCGCGCGGTCGCCGGCGACCCGGCCGACCTGCAGATCATGTACGGCCTCGCGGGTGAGCGGCGGCTGCCCGAGTTCGAGGTGCCCTGGCTGTCCGGCTTCCGCGGCTCCGCGCCCGTCCGCATCGGCAACGAGGCGGTCAACCAGCTCCAGCTCGACGTGTACGGCGAGGTCATGGACACCCTCGCGCTGGCCCGGGAGGCCGGCCTGCCCACCGAGCCGCACATGTGGGCGATCCAGGTGGCCCTGGTGGAGTGGCTGCGCGCGCACTGGCAACAGCCCGACGAGGGGCTGTGGGAGGTGCGGGGCGGCCGCCGGCACTTCGTGCACTCCAAGGTGATGGTGTGGGTGGCCGCGGACCGGGCGGTGCGCACGCTGGAGCACAACCCGCAGCTCGACGGCGACCTGGAGGGCTGGCGCGCGTTCCGCGACGAGGTGCACCGGGAGGTGTGCGAGCGCGGCTACGACGCCGAGCGCAACACCTTCACCCAGTCCTACGGCTCCACGGAGCTGGACGCCGCCGTGCTGCTCATCCCCCGCGTCGGCTTCCTGCCGCCGGACGACCCCCGGGTCATCGGCACGATCGACGCGGTACGCGCCGAGCTCAGCCAGGACGGGATGCTGCGCCGCTACAGCACCGAGGGGCGGTCCGTCGACGGGCTGCCGGGCAGCGAGGGCGCGTTCGTCGCCTGCTCCTTCTGGCTGGCGGAGGCCCTGCACATGGCGGGCCGGACCAAGGAGGCGCGCGACCTGTTCGACCATCTGGTGGGGCTCGCCAACGACGTGGGCCTGCTGGCCGAGGAGTACGACCCGGTCGCCGGGCACCAGCTGGGCAACTTCCCGCAGGCCTTCAGCCATATCGGCCTGGTGAACACCGCCCTCGCCCTGTCCGGGGACGGCGGGGCAGGATAGGGGCCATGGATCTTGGACTGAAGGACCGGGTGTACGTCGTCACGGGTGCCACGCGCGGCCTGGGCAAGGCGACCGCGCGAGAACTCGTGGCCGACGGCGCGAAGGTCGTCCTGACCGGCCGGGACGAGGAACGGGCCGCCGCGGCGGCCGCCGAACTGGGGCCGGGCGCCGTCGGCGTGGCCGTCGACAACGCCGACCCGGGGGCCCCGGAGCGGCTCGTCGCCGCCGCGCGCGAGGCGTTCGGCCGCTTCGACGGCATCCTCGTGAGCGTCGGCGGCCCGCCCGCCGGGTTCGTCGCGGACAACACGGACGAGCAGTGGCAGGCCGCGTTCGAGTCGGTGTTCCTGGGCGCGGTCCGCCTCGCGCGCACGGCGGCGGCCGAACTCGACGAGGGCGGTGTCATCGGGTTCGTGCTGTCGGGCTCGGTGCACGAGCCGATCCCGGGGCTGACCATCTCCAACGGGCTGCGGCCGGGCCTCGCCGGGTTCGCCAAGTCCCTGTCGGACGAGCTGGGTCCGCGCGGCATCCGCGTGGTGGGGCTGCTGCCGGCGCGGATCGACACCGACCGGGTGCGGGAGCTGGACGGCCTGTCCGCCGACCCGGAGGCCACCCGGGCGGCGAACGAGTCGCGGATCCCGCTGCGCCGCTACGGCCGTCCGGAGGAGTTCGGCCGGGCGGCGGCGTTCCTGCTGTCCCCGGCGGCCTCCTATCTGACGGGTGTCATGCTGCCGGTGGACGGCGGTATGCGGCACGGCTTCTGAGCGCCGTACGGCCGCGGGGGCTCAACTGACGCGTTCCGCACCGTGCTTGACACCCCTGAGGCGGACCTCCGCGGGCAGGGACGCCAGGCCCGCCGAATTGCGGGCGTGCGCGAGGGCCCCCTCGGTGAACGTGTCGAGCGCCGCCCCGGGGTCCACGTGCGGTTCCAACCGGAGCCGTACCCGGGTCTCGGGCGCGGTGCGCCTGCCCCGCAGATGGACACGGGCGCGCTGCACCCCCTCCTGGGCGGCGGCCTCGGTCGCGAGGGCGTCCGCCAGGGCGCGGCCCCGCAGCAGCGCGCCCTCGCCGTCGCCGGTGTCGACGAGGACCTCGGTGAGGCGGCGCCGGCGAAGGTTCGCCGTCAGCCACCACAGGGCGAGCAGGACCAGCACCGCGAGGGCGGCGATGACGACCGGCCACCACCAGTCGTCGTCCCGCCAGCGGGTCCGCTCCGCGTCGCTGAGCAGCACGTCGTGCCGGTCGTCGTGGATCCACCAGGAGGGCGCGGGCGCGCCCAGCCCGACGGCGAACACCGAGCCGCCCAGCAGGAACAGCACGAGTCCGACGAGCCCGACGAGCACCCGGTTCACGGTCCTGAGCACGGCCCTCACCCCTTCCGTCCCGGTTTCCGCACCCGCACGGACAGCGCGGGCTTCCGGGACAGGCCCAGGCCTCGCACGGTCTCGGTGAGCGTGGCGTCCAGCTCGGCGCGCACCTCGTCCAGGTCGCGGAAGTGCGAGACGGCCCGGACCTCGGCCTTGCGGCGGCGCACCCGGACCCGTACGGACTGGACGCCCGAGACCTCCATCGCCCGGTCGCGCAGGACCAGCGCGGCGAGGTCACGGTGCAGCCCGGCGCGGACGTCGGCGTGGGTGCGCCGCATCGGCAGGACGGGCCGCAGTCCCGGGGTGGCCGCGAGGACGAGCAGCCACAGCCCGAGAACGGCGACCAGGCCCGCGCCGACCAGCACCCAGGTGTCGTCGAGGGGGCGGTGGGCCAGCTGGTCGGCCAGTTCCCGGCGCCAGCGCATGCCGGGCCGGCCGGCGCGCACGGAGACGATGTCGTACAGGAAGAAGCCGGCGACGACGAACACCGCCAGCGCGGTGAGCGCGGCGGGGATCCGGCGCGCCGACCAGAAGCGGCCCTCGCGACCGGCGGGGGCCGGGAGTTCGTAGTCGGCCGCCGACGACGACTGGCCGTAGTCGCCGGACCCGGTCGTCTTCTCCAGGACCGGCAGCCGCTCGGTGGCGCCGTCGGTCCCCTGGGACTCGGTCATCGCGTCCTCCCCTGGGCCGCGACACGCGCGGCCGCCGGGTGCAGCCGCTCGACGTGCACGGCGACCTCCGTCACCTCCATGCCCACCAACGCGCTTACCCGTTCGGCGACATGGCGACGCACGGCCGCGCAGCGCGCGCCGATGTCGGTGGGGTGGTCGAGCTCGACGTGGACCCGGGCGCGGACGGTGTCGTGGGCGACGACGACGTTGGCGTAGGGGCGTTCGGCGCCCGGGACCGGCGGCCCGACCGCCTCGCGGGCGCACTGGGAGGCGATCTTCGCGACGACCCGGTCGGCGATCCGCAGGGAGCCGCGCTCGCCGGGAGCGATCTCGGCCGGCGGTCTGCGGACCTCCGTCGCACCGCCGCTCACGGCCGTCACCGCCGCCGTTCGTCGCGGTGCCGGAAGAAGTCGCCGAGCTCCCAGTCCCCCTCCAGGAACCGGCCGACGGCGAACCCGACGGCACCCAGGGCCGCCACCAGCAAAAAGGCGCCGAATCCGCCGAAGTAACCGGCGAAGGCCAGTGCCATGCCGGCGATCATGCCGACCACGGCCATGCTCATCGTGCGCTCCTCAGCTTCTCGGCGCCTTCACGGACCCTGCCCCGGTGGCTCACTGGATGCGGCGCTCCGGTTCCTCTTCCTCGTCGTCCGGCAGCTTCACGTCGGTCACCGCGATGTTGACCTCCACGACCTCGAGGCCGGTCATCCGCTCCACCGCGTTGATCACGTTCTCGCGCACGTCACGGGCGACGTCGGCGATCGACACGCCGTACTCGACGACGATCTCCAGGTCGAGCGCGGCCTGCTTCTCACCGACCTCGGCCTTGACCCCGCGGGTGACCGACTTGTCCGTCCCGCCGCCGGGGACCCGGTCCCGCATCGCGCCGAAGGTCCGCGACAGGCCGCTGCCCATCGCGTGCACACCCTCCACGTCGCGGGTGGCCATTCCGGCGATCTTCTCCACGACACCATCGGCGATGGTGGTCCTGCCCCGGGCACCGGTGTCCGTGCCGCGCCCGGCCCCCTGGATCTTCTGCTCCGTCATCTCGGTCATGGCCGTCCGTCCCTTTCGGTCGTCGTCCCTCGACCACCGTAAGCATGGTTACGGGATACCGCGCCATGGATACGGCAGGCTGGAGGAATGACGACGGCGGATCGGTTGCAGCGGGCGGTGCGGCGCCAGACCGGACTCGGACGGCTGCTGCCGCTGGGCGGCGCGCGCGACGGCGCGTGGATCTTCGAGAGGGCGGCCGAGGCGGTGCTGCGGCGCGCGGCGGAGCCGGTGCGCGGTGCCCGGCTGGGCGCGCTGCGGATCGGGCCGGCCGGTCCGGGCGGCACCGCCGAGCCGGTCGTGCCGCCCCCGCCGAGCGCCCTGCCGCCGGGGCCGCTGCGGATCACGGCGGAGTGCGCGGCGGCCGGCGCCGAGCCGCTGCCGGTCACGGCGGACCGGCTGCGCGCGGCGCTGTCGGCCGCCTCGGATCACCTCGGTCTGACGGTGACCGAGGTCGATCTGCGGGTGACGGCCCTCTTCGACGAGGACGGCGGTGACAAAGGCCCGGCGTCCGCCCGGGCGTCCGAGCCGGTGCCCCCGGCGCGGCCCGCGAACCCCGACGAGGAGCGCGTCACGGCCGTCGCCCTGGCGGTGCCCGGGGTCACCGGGCTGACCGGCGCGCTGGGCCGTTCGGTGCACATCGAGACGCGGCAGAACGGAACGGCCCTGCCGCACCGGCATGTGCGTGTCGAGCTGGCGGTCGCGGCGGACCACCGGGCCGTCGAGGTGGCCCGGGAGGTGCGCGAGCGGGTGGGCCGGGCCCTCGCCGACCGGCCGACGGTGGCCGTGGTGGTCACCTCCGCCGGCTGATCCGCGCGCGGCTCACTCTCCGAGGCCGGCCAGGTCCCGCAGACGGCGGGCCTGCGCGGCCCGCTCGGCGCCGCGCTGCTCGTCGTAGGTGCGGTCGGTGGCGCCGCGCAGCAGCGCCTTGGTCTCCACGACGGCGTCCCGGGGCGCGGCGACGATCGCCCCGGCCAGATCCCGTACGGCGTCGTCGAGCTGGTCCGCGGGCACGGCGAGGTTGGCGAGCCCGCTGGTCACGGCCTCCTCGGCCGACACGAAGCGGCCCGTCACACAGATCTCCAGCGCACGGCCGTAGCCGACGAGCCCGACGAGCGGATGCGTGCCGGTCAGGTCGGGAACCAGCCCGAGGCTGGTCTCGCGCATGGCGAACTGCACGTCGTCGGCGACGACGCGCACGTCACAGGCGAGCGCGAGCTGGAAGCCCGCCCCGATGGCGTGTCCCTGCACGGCGGCGATGGACACCAGGTCGTTGCGCCGCCACCAGGTGAACGCCTCCTGGTAGCCCGCGATCGCGGCGTCGAGCTCGCCGTCGCTGCTGCGCGCGAGGTCGATGAAGGAGGGTTCGCCCTCGATCCCCTCGGGCGTGAACATGGCGCGGTCGAGCCCGGCGGAGAAGGACTGGCCCTCACCGCGCAGCACGACGACCCGCACGCTGCCCGGCAGGACGCGCCCGGCCTCGGCGAGCGTCCGCCACATGGCGGGGCTCTGCGCGTTGCGCTTGGCCGGGTTGGTCAGGGTCACCGTCGCGATCGCGCCGTCGACGGTGAGCCGGACGTTGTCCTTGTCGAGCAGGGGAGCGAGTTCCTGGTCGGGCGAAGCCATGGGGTGCCTCCGATGCGTGCGGTCAGCCTGCGGATGCCGAGATGAAGGCACCCACTAAGTGACTGCACAGTAACCACCCGGTCGATCCGGAGTCCCGCCGGGCCCCTCAAGGGCTCAGGGGAGGACCGGCCGGGTGGTCACCATCGAAGACGATGGACCGCCCGGGATCAGGACGATGCGGCCTTCTTGCCTCGCGTCGCCCCGCCACGCCCACGCAGCGTGACGCCCGATTCGCTGAGCATCCGGTGGACGAAGCCATACGAGCGGCCGGTCTCCTCGGCCAGTGCCCGGATGCTCGCACCGGAGTCGTACTTTTTCTTCAGGTCTGCCGCGAGCTTGTCGCGCGCGGCGCCGGTCACCCGGCTGCCCTTCTTCAGAGTCTCGGCCACCCGTGCCTCCTCATGGGAAGTGCGCTCTGGTCTCCTCATGATCACCCCTCCGGGGCTACATGGCCACCCATTCGGCAAGGTCCGTGAGACATGGTTGTGACGACAGGAGTGCGTCCCCACATACGGAATAGGGAATTCCGTGATCTCGCGTCCGTACAGCCGAACGGGTTCATTTGTGAATTCCCAGGTCAGCGTCCTGGCATGCGCGCGCCCCCGCCGATAACCGACGAGGGCGCGAAATCGATGTACTACACACCTCGGTACGAGGAGATCTCACACAGATGGTGGATCACCCGTGGGCCGAATGATCCATAGCCCGTGGATCACGTTTTCGATCAAGCGAGGGCGACGAGATCCGCGTAGCCGGCGCCCCACAGGTCCTCGACGCCGTCGGGCAGCAGGATGATCCGCTCCGGCTGCAGGGCCTCGACGGCGCCCTCGTCGTGGGTGACGAGGACGACCGCGCCCTTGTACGTGCGCAGCGCGCCGAGGATCTCCTCACGGCTGGCCGGGTCGAGGTTGTTCGTGGGCTCGTCGAGCAGCAGGACGTTCGCCGAGGAGACGACCAGGGTGGCGAGGGCCAGCCGGGTCTTCTCGCCGCCGGAGAGCACGCCGGCGGGCTTGTCGACGTCGTCGCCGGAGAACAGGAACGAGCCGAGCACCTTGCGGACCTCGACGAGGTCCATGTCGGGGGCCGCCGAGCGCATGTTCTCCAGGACGGTGCGGTCGGGGTCCAGGGTCTCGTGCTCCTGGGCGTAGTAGCCGACCTTGAGCCCGTGACCGGGGATGACCGCGCCGGTGTCCGGCTGCTCCACCCCGGCGAGCAGCCGGAGCAGGGTGGTCTTGCCGGCGCCGTTGAGGCCGAGGATGACCACGCGGGAGCCCTTGTCGATGGCCAGGTCGACGTCGGTGAAGATCTCCAGGGAGCCGTACGACTTCGACAGGCCCTCGGCGGTGAGCGGGGTCTTGCCGCAGGGGGCGGGCTCGGGGAAGCGCAGCTTGGCGACCTTGTCGGACTGGCGGACCTCCTCCAGACCGGACAGCAGGCGCTCGGCGCGGCGGGCCATGTTCTGGGCGGCGACCGTCTTGGTGGCCTTGGCACGCATCTTGTCGGCCTGGGCGTTGAGCGCGGCGGCCTTCTTCTCGGCGTTCTGGCGCTCGCGCTTGCGGCGCTTCTCGTCCGCCTCGCGCTGCTGCTGGTAGAGCTTCCAGCCCATGTTGTAGACGTCGATCTGGGCGCGGTTGGCGTCCAGGTAGAACACCTTGTTCACGACCGTCTCGACCAGGTCGACGTCGTGGGAGATCACGATGAAGCCGCCGCGGTACGTCTTCAGGTAGTCCCGCAGCCAGACGATCGAGTCGGCGTCGAGGTGGTTGGTCGGCTCGTCGAGGAGCAGGGTGTCGGCGTCCGAGAAGAGGATGCGGGCGAGCTCGATACGGCGGCGCTGACCACCGGAGAGGGTGTGCAGCGGCTGGCCGAGCACCCGGTCGGGGAGGTTGAGCGCGGCGGCGATGGTGGCGGCCTCGGCCTCGGCGGAGTAGCCGCCCTTGGTGAGGAACTCCGTCTCCTGGCGCTCGTACTGCTTGAGGGCCTTCTCGCGGGTGGCGCCCTTGCCGTTGGCGATGCGCTGTTCGTTGTCGCGCATCTTGCGGATCAGCACGTCGAGGCCGCGGGCGGAGAGGATCCGGTCGCGGGCGAGGACGTCGAGGTCGCCGGTGCGGGGGTCCTGCGGGAGGTAGCCGACCTCGCCCGAGCGGGTGATCTGTCCGGCGGCGGGGATGCCCTCACCGGCCAGGCACTTGGTGAGGGTCGTCTTGCCCGCGCCGTTGCGGCCGACGAGGCCGATGCGGTCACCCTTGGCGACCCGGAAGGTCGCGGACTCGATGAGGACGCGCGCGCCGGCGCGCAGCTCGATACCGGTGGCGGAGATCACGGTCAGACTCCAGGGCGGGGTTAGGTGGCGGTTTTGGGCGGCTGAGGACAGTCCCGCCGTCTAATGCGCGAGGAGAATGGCCATGCGGCCAGTCTAACGGGGCCGTGCAAGCGCTTTTCCCGGGTTCGGACGACCGGCGACGGGTCATGCATCACACCGGCGGCGGCGACGGCCGCCGGTTTTCGTACGGCACGGAAGGGTGACGGCATGGCGGGTACGGGCGGTGGGCGTCCGGGCATCAGCCCGACGCTGCTCTACACGGACGCCAAGGCGGCGGTCGAACAGCTCACGAACGCCTTCGGGTTCACCGCGCTCGCGGTGTACGAGGGCGACGACGGCAAGGTCGTGCACGCCGAACTGGCGCAGGGCGACGGGGTGGTGATGCTGGGCTCCCGGGGCACCGGCAGCGCCTTCGACCGGGCGATGAAGGGCGCGGGCCCGGCCGGGGTGTACGTCGTCGTGGACGACGTCGACGCACACCACCGGCGGGCCGTGGAGCACGGCGCCGAGATCCTGATGCCCCCGACCGACCAGGACTACGGCGGCCGGGACTACATGGCCCGGGATCTGGAGGGCAACGTCTGGAGTTTCGGCACCTACGTCCCCGGGACGCCCGGCTGAGGGGCGCTGGCCCGGCTCAGCTGCCCCCGGTGTGCACCTGGAAGGCGGCGCGGCGCACGGCCTTGGCGAGCGCCGGGTCGGGGTGCGCGGCGGCGAGGGCGACCAGGACCTGCACGGTGCGGGGGTGGCCGACGGCACGCACCTCGTCGAGGAGGGCGGGCACGGTCGGCTGCACCGCGGACTCCAGGTGCCGGACGAGCATCGGGGCCTCGCCGTGGTCGGCGACCGCGGCGGCGGTGTCGACCCACAGCCAGGTGGCCTCCTCGCGGGTCAGCACCTCGTGGGCGTCCTCGGGGTCGACGCCGTCGTGCTCGGCGAGCCACAGCAGGGCGTAGGGACGCAGGGCGGGCTCGTCGGCGACCGCGCGCACATCGGGTTCGGCGGGGGCGCCGACGACGCGCAGCGCCTCGAAGGCGAGGCCGCGCAGCAGGGCGTCGTCGCCGCGGGCGGCGGCCAGCAGCTCGGTGACGGCGCTGCCGACGGGGCGGGCGGCGAGCCAGGCGCGGTACTCGTCGCGGGCGGCGTTGGGGCGCAGCTGGGCGCAGCCGCGCAGCATGTCCTCGGCGGACCGCTCGAAGTTCCCGGCGGGGCTCTGGGCGGCCACGCAGATCTGCTCCAGCTTGACCCAGACCGCCCAGCTGCCGAGCGGCGTCAGGGTGGCCTGGGCGGCGCCGTAGGTGAGGGCGCCGACGGAGGCGAGGGCGGTGAGGGCCCAGTCGAGCAGCGGGGCGAGGGGGGTGTCCTCGGCGGGTCTCGCGTCGGGCAGCGGCTCGGGCTGGGGGCCGTAGGGGATCTCGCAGCGTTCGGTGCGCAGCTCGGTGACGCGCTGCTCCAGGAGGTCCAGGAGCTGCTCGACGGGGACGGGTCCGGCGGACAGCTGGAGGAAGGACAGCACCTGGGGCAGGGCCGAGACGACGTCGGCGACGGCCGCGTGGTCGAGGTCGGCGGGCTCGGGGTGGGCCAGCGACCAGGCGTCGAAGAGGGCGACCCAGCCGCGCAGGACGGCGCTGTCGTCACGGTCCCAGGCGCGCAGCCGCCAGCTGGGGCGGGCGCTGTCGCCGTGCACCTCGACGAGGCCGGCGAGCCGGGCGGTGTCCCAGTCGGCGCGGACCTGAGTCACGGTCAGCCCGAGGGCGCGGGCCGCGCGTTCGGCGGTCTCGTCGGAGAGGGTGCCTTTGCCGTCGGGGTTCGCGTTCGTCCGGCCGGGCCGCAGGGCGGTGTCGGCCCACAGGGCGACACGGACCGCGCCGGCGAGCAGGGAGCGTGCCGTTCCGGCCAGCTCGGAGCGGGCCGGAGTGCCCTCCGGCGGCCGGGGCGCGGGCCGGCGCGGGCGCCGCTGGTTCACTGCTCCGGGGGCGGCGGCCAGGGGTCGCGGGCGGACGAGTCGAAGCCTGGAGTCGCGCGGGATACGGGACGTCACGGGTGCAGTCTTCCGGTTGACGGTCCGAAAACCCAAACGGAATGCCGTGGGCGGCTCCGGGGGCGGGCCGCGCAAGGGGTCCGACGGGTGCCCGGGCACCGGGAACAGGCCAGCGGTACGGCCTTAAACGGAATGGCGCGGCAGCGGGCGGGGGCGCGGCCGCGGTTAGGTCGTGTCCGTAAAGTCGCGTCGTCCGCCCGTAGGGCGTGCCGAGCGGCGTCCGGTGCGTGCTCTGGGGGTACCCCCTGCTCGAAGAGCTTGGGGGAGTGCCGGGCGTCGAACGGCAGGCGGGACTTTGCGGACACGGCCTAGGGGTCTCTCAGACCAGCGGGGTCAGGAAGCGGCGCAGCGACTCCTCGTAGAACTCCGGGTCGGCGTTCCACATGGCGGCGTGCGGTGCGTCCCGCACGGTGTGCAGGGTGACCAGGCCGGGGTGGGCGCGGGCCAGGCGGCGGGACAGGGTCCAGGGGGCGACCCGGTCGCCGGGACCGTGGAAGACGACGGTGGGCACGGTGACGCCGTCGAGGGCGTCGGTGCCGGAGCGGTCGGCGGTGAGGTTCGCGCGGCCCTGGGCGGCGCGGACGGCGAGGGGCAGCAGGACGCTCGGGGTGTGCCGGGCGGCGGCCAGGGCGCGCAGCGTGGTCTCCCAGCTGAGCACCGGGGAGTCCAGGACGAGCCCGGCGACCCGGTCGCGCAGGCTGGAGCGGGCGGCGGCGCGCAGCGCCATGGTGGCGCCGGTGGACCAGCCGAGCAGGACGACCTTGCGGGCGCCGTAGCGGACGGCGTAGCGGATCGCGGCGTCGACGTCGCGCCACTCGGTCTCGCCGAGGTGGTTCAGGCCGTCCGGGGAGCGGGGCGCGCCGAGGTCGCCGCGGTAGGCGAGGGCGAGCACCGGGACATGGCGGGCGTGCAGGGGCCGCATGAGGTTCATGGCGTGTTCGCGGGTGGTGCCCAGGCCGTGCACCGCGATGATCCAGGTGCCCCGGGCGCCGGGCACGAACCAGGCGGGCAGCGAACCGAGTTCGCCGGGGATGTCGATGTCGGCGTGGTCGAGGCCGAGGGTGGCGCCGGGGTTGCCGACGTACACGTTGGGGGTGAGCCAGACGCTGTCGCCGGGCTTGAGGTCGCCGTGGGTGACGCGCTCCAGGCGCCGGACGACGGTGTCGGCGGTGTGCCGCGCCGTCTCGAGGACCGGCCCGACGACGGCGTGCGAGCCGTCACCGGCCAGACCGTAGGTGCCGGGGCGCAGCGAGGCCAGGTCGCGGGTGAGGGCGATCTGCCCGGGGGCCGTGGCGTGCACGGTGAGCCGGGGTTCGGTGGGCAGCGGGCGGCCGGGCGGTGCCGTCAGGGCGGCGCCGCTGGCGAGCCGCCCGGCGGCGACGCTCGCGGCGCCGGCGGCCAGGGCCACGGTGACGGCTGCGGCCGTCGTTCGGACAGTGCGCACCCGTCCAGTGTCCGGAACGACGGGTCGGTCGGCCAGTGGGAGGGCGGGGCGGGGTGACCCGGCCCCGGTGTCAGCCCCGCTGCCCGTACCCCTTCAGCCGCTCCCCCACCTCCGCCACCTGGTCCTCGGAGAGGAGGGCCGGGGTCAGGCCGGGGACCGAGGAGGCCGTGAGCCAGACGCGGCACATCCACTCCAGCTGGGCCGTGCGGTCGTACGCCTGGTCCAGGGTGGCGCCGTGGGCGACGGTGCCGTGGTTGCCCAGGAGGCAGGCGGTGCGGCCGGTGAGGGCCCGCAGCATGTTCTCGGCCAACTCGCGCGTGCCGTACGTCGCGTAGGGGGCGACCCGGACGGGTCCGCCGAGGGCGGCGGCCATGTAGTGGATCAGCGGGAGCTCGGTGACGAGGGTCGAGACGGCCGTCGCGTGGACGGCGTGGGTGTGCACGACCGCGCGGGCGTCGGTGGCGCCGTGGACGGCCAGGTGCATGGGCAGCTCGCTGGTCGGCACCAGCGTGCCGAGCACCTGCCGGCCGTCGAGGTCGACGCCCGTGACGTCCCGGGGTGTGAGCCGGTCGTAGGGCACGCCGGACGGTGTGACCAGCACGGTGTCCCCGACGCGGACGGAGACGTTCCCGGAGGTGCCGACCACGAGGCCCTCGGCGACGGTCCGGCGGGCCGTCGCGACCAGGGCCTCCCAGGCCGCCGCCTCCTCGGGCCGCACCGTGCGCCGGTCCGGAACCTCCTCGTCCCGCGGTTCCCGTGCGTCCCCCTGCTCCCACCGTTCCTCAGCCATACGGCGATCCTGCCAGGCGCGGTGCGCGAAGTCGCCGGTGCGCGGGGGCACTTTAGGGCGGAGGGGCGACCTCCGGGAGGGCGCATAGCGGTACATATCACCCAGTCCACCTTCTTGGCGTGCAATCGATCAGAGTTCAACGATCTTCGGATAATCTCCGGGTGATTTGCCGCACACGTCGCCATTCCGGGGGGAACCATGGCCCGTGCCCGCAAACCGTCCCGTCGCCGTGACCGGCGCACCCACCGCTCCCGTCTCGCGGCGGCCTGCGCGGCGGTGCTGGCGCTGAGCGCCACCGCCCTCGCCGGGACCCCGGCCGCCGCCGCCGGGAAACCGAGAGGCCACGACGTCTCCTCGCACCAGAAGAACGTCGACTGGCAGGCCGGCCGGGCGAAGGGCGCCCGGTTCGTCTACGTCAAGGCGACCGAGTCGCACACGTACCGCAACCCCTACTACGGCCAGCAGTACGACGGCTCCCGCGCCGCCGGCCTGGTGCGCGGCGCCTACCACTTCGCCCTGCCGGACCGGTCCTCGGGTCGGGCGCAGGCGGCGTTCTTCGTGCGCAACGGCGGCGGCTGGCGGCCCGACGGCTGGACCCTGCCGCCGGCGCTCGACATCGAGTACAACCCGTACAGCAAGAAGCACAAGTGCTACGGGCTGCGGAAGACGGCGTTGGTCTCCTGGATCCGGGCGTTCAGCGACGAGGTGCGCCGGCTGACCGGCCGCCGACCGGTGATCTACACCACCGCCCACTGGTGGAACACCTGCACCGGGTCCTCCCGCGCCTTCGCCGGCGACCACGCGCGGTGGGTGGCCCGCTACGATGCACCGAGCCCCGGAACACTGCCTTCCGGATGGCGCGCCTGGACCTTCTGGCAGTACGACAACGCCGGCAGCCTGCCGGGTGACCAGAATCTCTTCAACGGGTCGCTGACGCAGCTCAAGAGGTTCGCCCGGGGCCGCTAGCCGGGCCCCGCCCGGGCCGTGCGGACGGAGGGCTTCCGTTCATTGGGGAAACCCTCCGTCCCGGACACCGTGCGGCCCGCCCCAGTTCACCTTCCGTTCACTCAGGTTTCCTACGTTCATCGAGCCAATGACCTCGAACGATTGCCTGGGTAAATGGAAAACTTCTCGCTGATCCTCGCGATCGTGGTGGTAACCGCGCTCGCGTTCGATTTCACGAACGGTTTTCACGACACCGCCAACGCGATGGCCACCACCATCTCGACCGGTGCGCTCAAGCCCAAGGTCGCGGTGGCCATGTCCGCCGTGCTCAACCTTGTGGGCGCTTTCCTCTCCGTGGAGGTCGCCAACACGATCTCCAAGGGTCTCGTCGACGAGACCGGCATCCGTCCCGAGGTCATCTTCGCCGCGTTGGTCGGCGCGATCCTCTGGAACCTCCTCACGTGGCTGGTGGGCCTGCCCTCCAGTTCGTCGCACGCCCTCATGGGCGGCCTGATCGGCGCGGCCATCGCCTCGGCCGGCGTCGGCGCCGTCCACGGTGACGTGCTCGTCACCAAGGTCCTGCTCCCGGCCATCGCCGCCCCGATCGTCGCGGGCGTCGCGGCCCTGCTGGCCACGCGGCTCACCTACCGGCTCGGCCGGAAGGCCGACGGCGAGGCCTCGAAGAAGGGCTACCGCGCGGGCCAGATCGCCTCCGCGGGCCTCGTCTCGCTCGCCCACGGCACCAACGACGCGCAGAAGACCATGGGCATCATCACCCTCGCCCTGGTCGCGGGCGGCGCCCTCGCCCCCGACTCGGACCCTCCCACCTGGGTGATCCTCTCCGCCGGTCTGGCCATCGCGCTCGGCACCTACCTCGGCGGCTGGCGCATCATCCGCACCATGGGCAAGGGCCTGACCGACCTCCAGCCGCAGCAGGGCTTCGCCGCCCAGACCAGCGCCGCGACGGTCATCCTGGCCTCCTCGCACCTCGGCTTCTCGCTGTCCACCACGCACTCCGTCTCCGGCGCCGTGATGGGCGCGGGCCTCGGCCGCAAGGGCGGTGTGGTCCGCTGGTCCACGGCCACCCGGATGTTCGTCGCCTGGGGTCTGACGCTGCCGGCGGCCGCGCTGGTCGCCGCGCTCGCCGAGTATGTGACGGGCCTCGGCACCTGGGGCACCGCCGCCGTCGCGGTCTTCCTGGTCGCCTCCAGTTTCGCGATCTGGAAGATCTCCCGCCGCGAGGTCGTCGACCACACCAACGTCATCGCCGACGACGAGCCGGCCGGCGTGGTGACCACCGCCATGGCCGCCGTGACCCCGCCTCCCACGGGCACGGTGACCGAGGACCTCGCGGTCACCGTCCCGGCTCCGGCCGGCGGACCCGAGCCCACCAAGCTCGGCGTCTGACTCCCGGTCACTCCTCCCGGCAACCCAAGGAAGCAGCAGTATGAAGATCGACTGGGCGGCTCTCGGCTCCGTCTTCGGTGTCAGTCTCGTGGTCACGGTGGCCCTCGTGGGCCTGTTCACCCTCGGCATCGCGGGCCTCTCGCGCCGCGAACGGGCGGTCGCGCAGGGCGACTCGGCCGCGCTCGCGGTCACCGGCGCCTACGCGTGCTTCGCCGCCTGCACGGCGGCCGTGGCCTACGGCATCTATCTCATCGTGGCCTGACGTACGGCCTTCGACTCCTGAGGTGCGCGACGGAACTCCGTCGCGCACCTTCGGTGTGTGTGGGCCTGCGCACACTCTCCCGTCGCAGGTCACAGGCAAGTTGACGGCCGTCGCGACCCGTGGTGGACTTCCGGAGCCATCTACGGCGGCAGAAGAGGAAGCCGGTGCGAATCCGGCGCGGTCCCGCCACTGTCACCGGGGTAGATACCCCCGGGAGCCAGGAACTCTCGCCGCCGGTCTCGTCGAACCAGGGCGTGGACACCCTGAGTGAGGACATCACGCGATGCTCGCCTGCCGATCGTCACGCAGTACCGGACCCCTGTCTGACGCCACCACCGGCTGAACCCCGTGCGTGCCGAACGCGTCTTCGCGTACGGCGCCGCCGCCGGACTCCTCGGTGACCTGCTGCTCGGCGATCCACGCCGGGGGCATCCGGTCGCCGCGTTCGGACGTGCCGCGGGCGCCGTGGAACGGGTGTTGTGGCGCGACCACCGCGCCTGGGGTGTGCTGCACACCGCCGTGTGCGCCGGAGGCGCCGTGGCGGCCGCCGCGCTCGCCGCCCGCGCCGTGCGCCCCTCCCCCGCCACCTCCGTCGCCCTGACCGGCGCCGTCACCTGGGCCGTCGTCGGCGGCACGTCGCTCGCCCGCGAGGCCCGGACGATCGGGCGCGCCCTGGAGGCCGGAGACGTCGACGCGGCACGGGCGCGGCTGCCGCACCTGTGCGGACGCGACCCGCAGGCGCTGGACGCCGACGGGATCGCGCGGGCCGTCGTGGAGTCCGTCGCCGAGAACACCTCGGACGCCGTGGTCGGCGCACTGGTGTGGGGAGCCGTCGCCGGCGTGCCGGGCCTCGCGGGCTTCCGGGCCGTCAACACCCTCGACGCCATGGTCGGGCACCGCTCCCCCAGGTACCGCCGCTACGGCTGGGCCTCGGCACGCCTCGACGACGTCGCCGGCTGGCCGGGCGCCCGACTGACCGCCGCGCTGGCCGCCGTCGCCGGGGGCGATCCCCGGGGTGCCGTACGGGCCTGGCGGGCCGACGCCCACCGGCATCCCAGCCCCAACGCGGGCCCCGTGGAGGCCTCGTTCGCGGGGGCGCTCGGCGTGCGGCTGGGCGGGACGCTGTCGTACGGCGGCCGGGTGGAGCACCGGCCCGTGCTCAACGGCGCCGCAGGACGGGCCGTCGAGGTCGGGGACATCGAGCGGGCCGTCCGGCTCTCGCAGCGGGTGGGCGTGCTCGCGCTGGGCGTGTGCGCCGGCGCCCGGCTGCTGCCGGGGCGGCGGCGCGGGACGAGAGGAAGGACCTCGTGAACGGTGGACTCCTGGTCGCCGGCACCACCTCCGACGCCGGCAAGAGCGTCGTCACCGCCGGGATCTGCCGGTGGCTGGTGCGGCAGGGCGTGAAGGTGGCGCCCTTCAAGGCGCAGAACATGTCGCTGAACTCCTTCGTGACCCGCGAGGGCGCGGAGATCGGGCGCGCGCAGGCCATGCAGGCGCAGGCCTGCCGGGTGGAGCCGACCGCGCTGATGAACCCCGTGCTGCTCAAGCCCGGCGGCGACCGCAGCAGCCAGGTCGTGCTGCTCGGCCGGCCGGTCGGCGAGATGAGCGCCCGCGGCTACCACGGCGGCAGGCAGGAGCAGTTGCTCGGCACCGTGCTCGACTCGCTCGCCGAACTGCGGGGCGCGTACGACGCGGTGATCTGCGAGGGCGCGGGCTCCCCGGCCGAGATCAACCTGCGGCGCACCGACATCGTGAACATGGGGATCGCCCGCGGCGCGGACCTGCCCGTGCTGGTCGTCGGCGACATCGACCGCGGTGGTGTCTTCGCCTCGTTCTTCGGGACCGTGGCGCTGCTGGCGCCCGAGGACCAGGAGCTGGTCGCCGGGTTCCTCGTCAACAAGTTCCGCGGGGACGTCTCGCTGCTGGAGCCGGGCCTGGACATGCTGCACGGCCTGACCGGCCGGCGGACGTACGGCGTGCTGCCGTTCCGGCACGGCCTCGGCATCGACGAGGAGGACGGCCTGCGGGTGTCGCTGCGCGGCGCGGTGCGCGAGTCGGAGGTGGCCGCCCCGGTCGGCGAGGACGTGCTGCGGGTCGCCGTGTGCGCGGTGCCGCTGATGTCCAACTTCACGGACGTCGACGCCCTCGCCGCCGAACCGGGCGTCGTCGTGCGGTTCGTGGACCGGCCGGAGGAGCTGGCCGACGCCGACCTGGTCGTCGTGCCCGGCACCCGCGGCACCGTGAAGGCGCTGCGCTGGCTGCGCGAGCGGGGGCTGGCGGCGGCGCTGGTGCGCCGGGCCGCCGAGGGCCGGCCGATCCTCGGGATCTGCGGCGGTTTCCAGGTCCTCGGCGAGCACATCGAGGACGACGTCGAGAGTCGCGCCGGCCATGTCGACGGCCTCGGTGTGCTGCCCGTACGGGTGCGGTTCGCCCGGGAGAAGACCCTGACCCGGCCGGTCGGCGAAGCGCTCGGCGAACCCGTCGAGGGCTACGAGATCCACCACGGCGTCGCCGAAGTCCTGGCGGGTGAACCCTTCCTGGACGGCTGCCGGGTCGGCCAGACCTGGGGCACCCACTGGCACGGCTCGCTGGAGTCGGACGGCTTCCGGCGTGCCTTCCTGCGGGAGGTGGCGGCCGCCGCGGGCCGCCGCTTCGTGCCGGCGCCCGGCACCTCCTTCGCCGCGCTGCGCGAGGAGCAGCTCGACCGGCTCGGCGATCTCATCGAACACCACGCGGACACGGACGCGCTGTGGCGGCTCATCGAGTCGGGCGCGCCGCGAGGACTGCCCTTCATCCCACCGGGAGCGCCCGCATGAGCACTGTGTTGTTGCTGTCGACCGCCGACACGGACCTGCTGGCGGCACGCGCCGGCGACGCCGCGTACCGGATCGGCAACCCGACCCGCCTGGACGTCGGGGCCGAACTGCCCGCGCTGATCGAGGGCGCCGACATCGCCGTCGTACGGCTGCTGGGCGGGAAACGGGCCTGGGAGGACGGGCTCGCCGTGCTCGAGGCGTCGGGGGTGCCGACCGTCCTGCTGGGCGGCGAGTCCGTGCCGGACGCCGAGCTGATGGCCGAGTCGTCGGTGCCGGCCGGTGTGGTCGCGGAGGCGCTGAAGTACCTGGTGGCGGGCGGCCCCGCCAACCTCACCGAACTGGCCCGGTTCCTGTCCGACACCGTGCTGCTGACGGGCGAGGGGTTCCTGGAGCCGCGCCCGATGCCCGAGTACGGCGTGCACGGCTCGCGTCCGTGGCAGGACGGCCGGCCGACGGTGGGCGTGCTCTTCTACCGGGCCCACCACCTCTCCGGCAACACCGCGTTCGTGGACACGCTGTGCGACGCGATCGAGGCCCGGGGCGCCAACGCGCTGCCCGTGTACTGCGGTTCGCTGCGCGGCGCGGACGACGGGCTGTACGAGATCCTGGGCCGGGCCGACGCCCTGGTCGCCACCGTCCTCGCGGCGGGCGGCACCCACGCCTCGCAGGCCTCCGCGGGCGGCGACGAGGAGGCCTGGGACATCGGCCGGCTCGCCGAGCTGGACGTGCCGGTCCTGCAGGGGCTGTGCCTGACGTCCTCGCGGGCCGCCTGGAAGGAGTCCGACGCGGCGCTGTCCCCGATGGACGCGGCGATGCAGGTGGCGATCCCCGAGTTCGACGGGCGCCTGGTCACCGTGCCGTTCTCGTTCAAGGAGCAGGGCCCGGACGACGTGCCGGTGTACGTGGCCGACCCGGAGCGGGCCGCGCGGGTCGCCGGGATCGCCGTCCGGCACGCCCGGCTGCGGCACAAGCCGAACGCCGAGAAGAAGCTGGCTCTCGTCTTCACCGCCTACCCGACCAAGCACTCCCGCGTCGGCAACGCGGTCGGCCTGGACACACCCGCCTCGGCGGTACGGGTGCTGGACGCGCTGTCCGAGGCGGGCTACGCGCTCACCGAGTACCCCGACAACGGCGACGAGTTGATCCACCGGCTCATCGAGGCCGGCGGGCACGACGTCGAGTGGCTGACCGAGGAACAGCTGGCGTCGGCGCCCGCGCGGGTGCCGCTCGCCGACTACACGACCTGGTTCGACACGCTGGACGCGGACCTCAAGCAGGCCATGCTGGACGCGTGGGGCGAGCCGCCGGGCTCGCTGTACGTCGACGGCGACGACATCGTGCTGGCGTCGCTGCAGTTCGGGAATGTCGTCGTGATGATCCAGCCGCCGCGCGGCTTCGGCGAGAACCCCATCGCGATCTACCACGACCCGGACATGCCGCCCTCGCACCACTACATGGCGGCCTACCGCTGGCTGGAGAACAGCTTCGGCGCCGACGCGATCGTGCACATGGGCAAGCACGGCACGATGGAGTGGCTGCCCGGCAAGGGCCTCGGGCTGAGCCGCGGCTGCGCCCCGGACGCCGTCCTCGGCGAACTGCCTCTGGTCTACCCGTTCATCGTGAACGACCCCGGCGAGGGCACCCAGGCCAAGCGGCGCGGCCACGCCACCGTCGTCGACCACCTCGTCCCGCCGATGGCCCGCGCCGACACCTACGGCGATCTGGCCAAGCTGGAGCAGCTGCTGGACGAGTACGCGCTCGTCTCCGATCTGGACCCGACGAAGGCACCGGCGGTGCGCGCGCAGATCTGGACGCTGGTGAAGGCGGCCGAGCTCCACCACGACCTGCATGTCGACGAACAGCCGGACGACGACGCGTTCGACGAGTTCGTCATGCACATCGACGGCTATCTGTGCGAGATCAAGGACGTGCAGATCCGCGACGGGCTGCACATCCTGGGCGGCGGCCCGGTGGGCGAGCCGCGGGTGAACCTGGTGCTGGCGGTGCTGCGCGCGTCCCAGGTGTGGGGCGGGCAGGCGAACGCGATCCCCGGGCTGCGGGCCTCGCTGGCCGCCCACTTCGGCCTGGCGGAGGCGGAGTTGCTGGCCGAGCCGGGGGCGCCGGTGAAGGTCCCGGCCGAGCTGACGGACCTGGTGGACGGCCCGGCACGCACGGCGTCCGACGCGATCGACCTGCTGGAGCAGCTGTGCCGGCGGATCGCGGAGGGCCTGGAGGACCGGGACTGGGCGGTCGCCGAGAGCCGCGACGTGCTGCGGGCGGTCCTCGGCACCGACCTCCCGGACGCCCTGCGGGTGCTGGAGTTCGCGTGCGCCGAGGTGGTGCCGCGGCTGGCCCGCACCACGGACGAGATCGGGCACATCCTCAAGGCGCTCGACGGCGGCTATGTCCCGGCGGGCCCCTCCGGCTCCCCGACCCGCGGTCTGGTCAACGTGCTGCCGACCGGCCGGAACTTCTACTCCGTCGACCCCAAGGCGATCCCGTCCCGGCTGAGCTGGGAGGTCGGGCAGTCGCTCGCCGACTCGCTGGTGCAGCGCTACCTCCAGGACACGGGCGAGTACCCGAAGTCCGTGGGCCTGACGGTGTGGGGCACTTCGGCGATGCGGACGCAGGGCGACGACATCGCGGAGATCCTGGCGCTGCTGGGCTGCCGCCCGGTGTGGGACGACGCCTCGCGCCGGGTCACCGGCTTCGAGGTGGTCGGCCTGGCGGAGCTGGGGCGGCCCCGCATCGACGTCACCGTCCGGATCTCCGGGTTCTTCCGGGACGCGTTCCCGCACGTCGTCGGGCTCATCGACGACGCCGTGCGCGCGGTCGCCGAGCTGGACGAGCCCGCCGAGCACAACTTCGTGAAGGCGCACGCCGACGAGGACACCGCCGCGCACGGCGACCGGCGGCGGGCCACGGCCCGGGTCTTCGGCTCGAAGCCGGGCGCGTACGGCGCCGGGCTGCTGCCGCTGATCGACGCCCGCAACTGGCGTTCGGACGCCGACCTCGCGGAGGTGTACGCGGTCTGGGGCGGCTACGCCTACGGGCGCGGGCTGGACGGACGGGCGGCGCGCGGCGACATGGAGACGGCGTTCCGGCGGATCAACATCGCCGCGAAGAACGTCGACACCCGTGAGCACGACCTCGTCGACGCCGACGACTACTTCCAGTACCACGGCGGCATGGTCGCGATGGTGCGGCATCTGACGGGCACCAGCCCGGAGGCGTACGTGGGCGACTCGGCCACGCCCGACCAGGTGCGCACCCGCACGCTCGGCGAGGAGACCCACCGGGTGTTCCGGGCCCGGGTGGTGAACCCGCGCTGGATGGCGGCGATGCGCCGGCACGGCTACAAGGGCGCCTTTGAGATGGCGGCGACCGTCGACTACCTGTTCGGCTACGACGCCACGGCCGGCGTGGTCGACGACTGGATGTACGAGAAGCTCTCGGCCACGTACGTCTTCGACGCGGAGAACCGGGACTTCATGAAGAAGTCCAACCCGTGGGCGCTGCGCGGCATCACCGAGCGGCTGCTGGAGGCCGCCGACCGCGGCCTGTGGGCGGAGCCGGACGCGGAGACGCTGGACCGGCTGCGGGCCACCTATCTGGAGCTCGAAGGCGACCTGGAGGGCGACGAGAAGTGACCACCCCCTTTCCTTTCACGGCCGTGGTCGGCCAGGACGACCTGCGGCTCGCGCTGCTGCTGAACGCCGTGTCCCCGGCGGTCGGCGGGGTGCTGGTGCGCGGCGAGAAGGGCACCGCCAAGTCGACGGCGGTCCGGGCCCTTTCGGCCCTGCTGCCGGAGGTGTCCGTCGTCGCCGGGTGCCGCTTCTCGTGCGATCCGGCGGCCCCCGACCCGGGCTGCCCGGACGGGCCGCACGAGGCGGGCACGGGTGCCTCCCGGCCGTCCCGGATGGTCGAGCTCCCCGTCGGCGCCTCCGAGGACCGGCTGGTCGGCGCCCTGGACATCGAGCGGGCGCTCGCGGAGGGCGTGAAGGCGTTCGAGCCGGGCCTGCTCGCCGACGCGCACCGCGGCATCCTGTACGTCGACGAGGTGAACCTCCTCCACGACCACCTGGTCGACCTGCTGCTGGACGCGGCGGCGATGGGCGCCTCGTACGTGGAGCGCGAGGGCGTCTCCGTGCGGCACGCCTCGAAGTTCCTGCTCGTCGGCACGATGAACCCCGAAGAGGGCGAGCTGCGGCCGCAGTTGCTGGACCGGTTCGGGCTGACCGTGGAGGTCGCGGCGTCCCGGGAGCCGGACCAGCGGGTGGAGGTCGTCCGGCGGCGCCTCGCGTACGACGACGATCCGGCCGGTTTCGCGGCCGGCTGGGCGGACGAGGAGGCGGCCGTACGGCAGCGCATCGTCGCGGCACGGGAGTTGCTGCCGTCGGTGCGGCTCGGTGACGGGGCGCTGCGGCAGATCGCGGCGACCTGTGCGGCGTTCGAGGTGGACGGGATGCGGGCCGACATCGTGATGGCCCGGACGGCCGTCGCGCTGGCCGCGTGGGCGGGGCGCACCGACGTGCTCGCGGAGGACGTCCGGCAGGCGGCGCTGCTCGCGCTGCCGCACCGCAGGCGCCGCAACCCCTTCGACGCGCCGGGCCTGGACGAGGACAGACTGGACGAGACGCTGGAGGAGTTCGGCGGCCCGGACGACGACGATCCGGACCCGGACCCCGGCCCGGACGGCCCCGGCGGAGGCGGCGGTCAGCCGGAACCCGACGACGCGCCCCAGGGCGACGGCGACACCGCGGCCCGCCCCGAGGCCGGCGAGGACGGGCGGCCGCACGCCTCCGGGGGCGGCGAGCACTCGCCCGTACGGGCCTCGGAGCCCTTTCGCGCCAAGGTGCTGAGCGTGCCCGGCATCGGTGAGGGGGCCGCCGGGCGGCGGTCGCGGGCGCGGACCGAGCACGGGCGGACCACGGGCGCCCGCCGCCCCAAGGGCGCGCTGACGAAGCTGCACCTCGCGGCGACCGTGCAGGCGGCGGCGCCGCACCAGCGGGCGCGCGGACGGTCCGGGCCGGGCCTGGTCGTGCGCCGGGACGATCTGCGGCAGGCCACCCGTGAGGGCCGCGAGGGCAATCTCGTGCTGTTCGTGGTGGACGCCTCCGGGTCGATGGCGGCCCGGCAGCGGATGAGCGCCGTGAAGGGGGCCGTGCTGTCGCTGCTGCTGGACGCCTACCAGCGGCGGGACAAGGTGGGCCTGGTGACCTTCCGGGGGTCGGCCGCCGAGGTCGCGCTGCCGCCGACGTCGTCGGTTGACGCCGCGGCGGCCCGGCTGCAGACGCTGCCGACGGGTGGGCGCACCCCGCTCGCCGCGGGGTTGCTGCGGGCCCACGAGGTGCTGCGGGTGGAGCGGCTGCGCGATCCCGCGCGCCGGGCGCTGGTGGTGCTGGTGACGGACGGGCGGGCCACCGGCGGTCCCGAGCCGGTCGCGCTGGCCGGGCGCGCGGCGCGGCTGTTCGCGGCCGACGGGGTCGCCTCGGTCGTCGTGGACTGCGAGTCGGGCCCGGTGCGGCTCGGTCTCGCCGGGCAGCTGGCGGGCGAACTGGGCGGTACGGCCGTGACGCTGGACGAGCTGCGCGCGGACAGCATCGCCGGACTGGTGAAGGACGTGCAGAGGAGGGCCGCGTAATGCCGCAGGGACAGCCGAGTGTGGTGCCGGACGACGGGTTGACGACACGTCAGCGGCGCAACCGGCCGCTGGTGGTCGTGCACACGGGCATCGGCAAGGGCAAGTCGACCGCGGCCTTCGGGCTGGCGCTGCGCGCCTGGAACCAGGGGTGGCCCATCGGGGTGTTCCAGTTCGTGAAGTCGGCCAAGTGGAAGGTCGGCGAGGAGAACGCGCTGCGGGTGCTCGGTGCCAGCGGCGAGGGCGGCACCGTCGACTGGCACAAGATGGGCGAGGGCTGGTCCTGGGTGCAGCGCGACGCGCAGCTCGACAACGAGGAGAAGGCCCGCGAGGGCTGGGAGCAGGTCAAACGGGACCTGGCCGCAGAGACGTACAAGCTGTATGTGCTGGACGAGTTCGCCTACCCCCTGCACTGGGGGTGGATCGACACCGACGAGGTCGTGGAGGTGCTGCGGGCCCGGCCCGGCACCCAGCACGTCGTGATCACCGGGCGGAACGCGCCGGAGAAGCTGGTCGCGTACGCCGATCTGGTGACCGACATGTCCAAGGTGAAGCATCCGATGGACGCCGGCCAGAAGGGCCAGAGGGGCATCGAGTGGTGAGCCCGTCCGTCCCCCGGCTGGTCGTCGCCGCGCCCTCCTCGGGCAGCGGCAAGACCACCGTCGCCACCGGGCTGATGGCCGCGTTCGCCGCGCGGGGGCTCGCCGTGTCCCCGCACAAGGTGGGCCCGGACTACATCGACCCCGGCTATCACGCGCTCGCCACCGGGCGGGTGGGCCGCAACCTCGACGCCTATCTGTGCGGCGCCGACCTGATCGGCCCGCTGTTCCGGCACGGGGCGCGGGGCTGCGACATCGCCGTGGTCGAGGGCGTGATGGGGCTGTTCGACGGGGCCGCGGGCGAGGGCGAGCTGGCGTCCACGGCGCAGGTCGCGAAGCTGCTGCGGGCGCCGGTGGTGCTGGTCGTGGACGCGTCGTCGCAGTCCCGTTCGGTGGCGGCGCTCGTGCACGGGTTCGCGTCCTGGGACCCGGAGGTGCGGATCGGCGGGGTGATCCTCAACAAGGTCGCCTCCGACCGGCACGAGGAACTGCTGCGGGAGGCGCTGGACGCGGCGGGTGTCCCGGTGCTGGGCGTGCTGCGGCGGGCCGCGCCGGTGGACACGCCGTCCCGGCATCTGGGCCTGGTCCCGGCCGCGGAACGGCACGCCGACGCGGTGGAGGCCGTGGCGGCGATGGGGGCGCAGGTCGAGGCGGGATGCGATCTGGACGCCCTGCTGGCGCTGGCGCGCGGCGCCGGGCAGCTGGCGTGCGACGCCTGGGAGCCGCCGGCCGTCGCGCCGGTCGGGCGGACGGTCGTCGCCGTGGCCGGTGGACCGGCGTTCACGTTCTCCTACGCGGAGCACGCCGAACTCCTCGCCGCCGCCGGGGCCGACGTCGTCCCCTTCGACCCGCTGCGGGACGAGGGTCTGCCGGACGGCACGGCCGGGCTGGTGATCGGGGGCGGGTTCCCCGAGGTGTACGCCGCCGAGCTGTCCGCGAACGAGCCGCTGCGCAAGGCCGTCGGCGATCTCGCGGCGAGCGGCGCCCCGGTGGCCGCCGAGTGCGCGGGGCTGCTGTATCTGTGCCGTGAACTGGACGGGCTGCCGATGTGCGGGGTGCTGGACGCCACGGCCCGGATGACCGAGCGGCTCACGCTCGGCTACCGGGACGCCGTCGCCGTCGGCGACAGTCCGCTCGCCGCCGCGGGGACGCGGATGCGGGCCCACGAGTTCCATCGGACCGTCGTCGAGCCGGGCGCGGGGCCGGCGCCCGCCTGGGGCGTGCGCGCACCCGATCGGCGCGTCGAGGGGTTCGTACGGGACGGCGTGCACGCGAGTTATCTGCACACCCACTGGGCCGCCGAACCCGGTGTGGCCCGTCGGTTCGTCGAGAGGTGCCGGACGTCATGAGCAGCAGGCTGATCGGAGTCGGGGTGGGCCCCGGCGACCCGGAGCTGGTGACCGTCAAGGGCGTCAACGCGCTGCGCGCAGCCGATGTGGTCGTCGTCCCCGTGATGGACAGCGGGGAGCGGGGGCGCGCCGAGGCGACCGTGCTGCACTACGTGCCCGCCGAGAAGATCGTCAGGGTGGTGTTCGCGCTGAACGAGCGTACGGACCGCGCCCGGCGGGAGGCCGCCTGGGACGCGGCAGGGCGGCGGGTCGCCGCGTTGCTGGCCGGGCACTCGGCCGTCGCCTTCGCGACCATCGGCGACCCCAACGTGTACTCGACGTTCACCTATCTCGCGCAGACGATCGTCGCGTCCGTGCCGGGCACCGTCGTCGAGACGGTCCCGGGCATCACCGCCATGCAGGACCTCGCGGCGCGCTCCGGTGCCGTCCTGACGGAGGGGACCGAGCCGCTGACGCTGGTGCCCGTCACGGCCGGGGCGGCGGTGCTCAAGGAGGCCCTGGCCGGGCCCGGCACGGTCGTCGCCTACAAGTTCGGGCGCCAGGCCCGCGAGGTCGCCGAGGCGCTGCGCGAGAGCGGGCGCGCCGACGGTGCGGTGTGGGGGTCGGCGCTGGGACTGCCGGAGGAGTCGATCCGGCCGGCCGCCGACCTCGACGACGCCCCGCTGCCCTATCTGTCGACGCTCATCGCACCCGCCCGCCGCGACGGCGGCCGGGGCGGAAAGCTCTGAACCTCCCCTTCTGCCACACCCCTCGAGAGGACCCCACCCCATGGCCGATGCCCGAACCGGCAAGGTGACCTTCGTCGGTGCCGGCCCCGGCGCCGCCGATCTGCTGACGTTCCGTGCCGCCCGCGCCATCGCCGAGGCCGACGTGGTGATCTGGGCGGCCAGCCTGGTCCAGGCGGAGGTCCTCCAGCACGCCCGCGAGGACGCCGAGGTCCTCGACTCGGCGGCGCTGTCCCTGGAGGACGTCGTCGCCGTCTACGAACGGGCCCTCGACGAGGGCCTGAAGGTCGCCCGCATCCACTCCGGGGACCCGGCCCTGTGGGGCGGCACCCAGGAGCAGCTGGACCGGTGCGCGGACCTCGGCCTCAGGACCGAGGTGGTGCCGGGTGTGTCCGCGTTCTCCGCCGTGGCCGCCATCGCGCAGCGGGAGCTGACGATCCCCGAGGTCGCCCAGTCCGTGGTGCTGACCCGGCTCGGCGGCGGCAAGACGCCGATGCCGCCCGGCGAGGAGGTCCGCGAGTTCGCCAAGCACGGCACCACCATGGCGGTCTTCCTGTCGGCCGCCCGCAGCGGGCAGCTGGTGCGGGAGCTGCTGGAGGGCGGCTATCCGACGTCCACGCCGGTCGTCGTCGCCTACCAGGCGACCTGGCCGGAGGAGCTGGTCGTGCGGTGCACGGTCGGGACGCTGGAGGAGACGGTGAAGGAGCACAAGCTCTGGAAGCACACGCTCTTCCTGGTCGGCCCGGCCCTGGAGGCGCACGGCACCCGCTCGCACCTGTACCACCCGGGCCACTTCCACGGGTACCGCAGGGCCGACCCGGCGGCCCGCCGGGCGCTGCGCGAACGGGGGGCCAGTACATGATCACGGTGGTGGGCACGGGGACGGGTGCCCCGCCGCCCCAGGACGTCCTCGCCGGCGCCGAGCTGGTGGTCGGCGGACGGCGCCACCTGGAGGCCGTACGGCTGCCCGCCGCGGCGGAGCGGGTCGTGCTCGGCCCGCTCGCGCCGGCGTTGGACACCATCGCCGCGTATGTCGCGAAGGAGCGCCCCGTCGTCGTGCTCGCCTCGGGTGATCCGGGGTTCTTCGGGATCGCGCGGGTGCTGGCCGAGCGGTTCGGCGCGGAGTGCCTGGATGTGCGGCCGGGGGTGTCCTCGGTGGCGTCCGCGTTCGCGCGGGCGGGCCTGACCTGGGACGACGCGGTGGTCGTCAGCGCGCACGGGCGGGACGCGCGGACGGCCGTGCGGGTCTGCCGGGCGCAGCCGAAGGTGGCCGTGCTGACCGGGCCGGGCGCCGGTCCCGCCGAGCTGGGGGCGGCACTGGCCCGTGCGGACGCGGACCGGGTGCTGGTCGTGGCGTCGGCTCTGGGGTCCGCCGGTGAGCGGGTCGAGCGGGTGACGCCGGCGGAGGCCGCCGCCCGGGACTGGGGTACGGCCGTGAACATCGTGCTGTGTCTCAAGGGCTCCGCCGTCGCGGGTGCCGCGCGCACGGTCGCCGGACCGGAGCGGGGTCCCGCGTCCTGGGCGCTGCCCGAGGACGCGTTCGCGCACCGCGACTCGATGATCACGAAGTTCGAGGTGCGGGCACTCGCGCTGGCCCGGCTCGGGCCCCGGCTCGGCGATCTGGTGTGGGACGTCGGCGCGGGCTCCGGTTCGGTGGCCGTGGAGTGCGCGCGGCTCGGGGCCGCCGTCACGGCCGTGGAGAAGACCGCGGACGGTGTCGCGCGGATCCGGGACAACGCGGCCGCGCACGGTGTGGACGTCCATGTGGTGCAGGGGGCTGCGCCCGACGTCCTGTCCGAACTGGACGCTCCCGACGCCGTGTTCGTGGGCGGCGGGGGGCGGGAGCTGGCCGCCGTCGTCACCGCGTGCGCGCTCCGGGCGCGGCGGACGGTCGTGGTCGCCATGGCGGCGCTGGACCGGGTGCCGGCCGCGCGGGCGGCGCTCATCGACGCCGGATTCGACTGCGACGGGGTGCTGTTGCAGTCGTCCCGGCTGGCACCGCTGCCCGGGGACGTGACCCGGCTGGCGGCCGCCAATCCGGTTTTCCTGTTGTGGGGCGTCAGAAGCCCCGTGGACGGCAAGGGAGTTGCTCAGTGATCGGCCTCATTTCCGCCACCGCGGCGGGGGCGGCGGCGCGGGACCGGCTGGCCGCGGCGTGGCCGGACCGCACCCGGGTGTACGACGGGCCCGTCGGGGACGCCGTACGGCGGGCGTTCGGGGAGTGCGGGCAGCTGGTGTGCTTCCTGGCCACGGGCGCGGTCGTCCGGCTCATCGCCCCGCTGCTCGACGACAAGACGGCCGACCCCGGGGTGGTGTGCGTCGACGAGGGCGGGCGGTTCGCCGTGGCGCTGACCGGCGGGCACGGCGGCGGCGCCAACGACCTCGCGTACGAGGTCGGCGAGGTGCTGGACGCCGAGCCCGTGGTGACGACGGCCACCGACGCCGTGGGGCTGCCCGGTCTGGACACGCTCGGCCTGCCGGTCGAGGGCGATGTCGCCGGGGTGTCCCGGGCGCTGCTGGACGGGGAGCCGGTCGCGCTGCGGGCCGAGGTGGCGTGGCCGCTGCCACCGCTGCCGGCCGGCACCGAGGGCGCGTACACGGTCCGGGTGACGGACCGGCTGGTGGAGGCCGTGGAGCGCGAGGTCGTACTGCGGCCGCCGACCCTGGTCGTCGGCGTCGGCGCCTCCCGGGGCGCCCCGGCCGACGAGGTGCTGACGCTCGTAGGGGACGCGCTGCGCGACGCCGGGCTGTCCGCCGCGTCCGTCGCCGAACTCGCGACCGTCGACGCGAAGGCCGGCGAGCCCGGCATCGTCGAGGCCGCCGAACGCCTCGGCGTCCCCCTGGTCACCCATGCCCCGGACCTGCTGGCCGCCGTCCCGGTCCCCCACCCCTCCGACGCGCCGCTGGCCGCCGTCGGCACCCCCTCGGTCGCCGAGGCCGCCGCACTCGTGCGCGGCGGCGAGCTGCTCGTACCGAAGCGGAAGTCCGAACGGGCCGACGGCAGCCCGGCGATGGCCACCTGCGCGGTGGCCCGGCGGCCGGTGCGCGGCCGGCTCGCGGTCGTGGGCCTCGGGCCCGGGGCCCGCGATCTGCTGACCCCGCGCGCGAAGGCCGAGCTGCGGCGGGCCTCGGTGCTCGTCGGTCTCGACCAGTACGTCGACCAGATCCGCGATCTGCTGCGGCCCGGCACCCGCGTCCTCGAGTCCGGCCTCGGCGCGGAGGAGGAGCGGGCCCGCACGGCGGTCGCGGAGGCCCGCGAGGGGCACGCCGTCGCCCTCATCGGCAGCGGGGACGCGGGCGTGTACGCCATGGCCTCCCCCGCGCTGGCCGAGGCGTCCGACGACATCGACGTGGTCGGCGTCCCCGGGGTGACGGCGGCCCTGGCGGCGGCCGCGGTCCTCGGCGCCCCGCTCGGCCACGACCATGTGTCGATCAGCCTCTCCGACCTGCACACCCCGTGGGAGGTCATCGAGCGGCGGGTCCGGGCCGCCGCCGAGGCCGACCTCGTCGTCACCTTCTACAACCCGCGCTCGCGCGGCCGGAACTGGCAGCTCCCCGAGGCGCTCGCGATCCTCGCCAAGCACCGCACGCCCACCACACCGGTCGGCGTCGTGCGCAACGCGTCCCGGCCCGACGAGTCCGCCCGGCTCACCACGCTGGGCGGCCTGGACCCGGCGACGGTCGACATGATGACGGTCGTCACCGTCGGCAACACCGCCACCCGGGAGGTCGCCGGACGCATGGTGACCCCGCGCGGCTACCGCTGGCAGAGCGCTCAGGAGGGCCCGAGGTGAACCGTGTCGTCCATCCCATCGAGGAGGAGTCCTACCGGCGGATGCGCGCCCGGCTGGACACCTCGCACCTGCCGCCGCTGACCCGGGCCGTCGTCGAGCGGGTCGTGCACTCCGCCGCCGACCTCGACTACGCCGCCGACCTCGTCCTGGACGAGCCGGTCCTGGAGCGGGCGCACGCCGCGCTGCACGCAGGGGCGCCCGTCGTCGCGGACGTCGAGATGGTGGCGGCCGGGATCACCCGCCGGGAGACCGTCTGCCGGATCAGGGACGCCCGGTCCGGGCCCGGACTGACCCGGTCCGCGCACGCCGTCCGGCTGGCCCACGAGCAGGTCGGCGCCGGCGCGATCTGGGTGATCGGCAACGCGCCGACCGCCTTGGAGGAGCTGCTGACGCTGGACGCCCGGCCCGCGCTCGTCATCGGTCTGCCCGTCGGGTTCGTCGGTGCCGTCGAGTCCAAGGCCGCGCTGCGCGCGAGCGGCCTGCCCGCCGTCAGCAACGTGTCCGAGAAGGGCGGTTCGGCGGTCGCCTCGGCCGCGCTCAACGCCCTGCTGTACCACCCCGTTCCACCCTTCCCTTCATCGTCCGAGGAGACATCGTGACCCCCTCCCCGCCCGCCCTGCTCATCGCCGGCCACGGCACCCGGGACGAGGCCGGAGCCGAGGCGTTCCGCGCCTTCGTCCGGGAACTGGGGGACCGGCACCCCGAACTGCCCGTCGCGGGCGGCTTCATCGAGCTGTCCCCGCCCCCGCTGGGCGACGCCGTGACCGGCCTCGTCGAACGCGGGGTGCGGCGGTTCGCCGCCGTGCCGCTGATGCTGGTGTCGGCCGGGCACGCCAAGGGCGACATCCCGGCGGCGCTGGCCCGCGAGAAGGAACGGCACCCCGGGATCACGTACACCTACGGCCGCCCGCTCGGCCCGCACCCGTCGCTGCTGCGGGTCCTGGAGCGGCGGCTCGACGAGGCGCTCGGCACGGCGGACGGCCGCGAGGACGTCACCGTGCTGCTGGTGGGGCGCGGCTCCACCGACCCGGACGCCAACGCCGAGGTGCACAAAGCGGCCCGGCTGCTGTGGGAGGGCCGCGGTTATGCCGGGGTGGAGACGGCGTTCGTGTCGCTGGCCGCGCCGGACGTGCCGGGCGGCCTCGACCGGTGCGCGCGGCTCGGGGCCCGCCGGATCGTCGTGCTGCCGTACTTCCTGTTCACCGGGATCCTCCCGGACCGGGTGCGGCGGCAGACCGAGGAGTGGGCGGCGGCGCACCCGGACGTCGAGGTGCGCTCGGCGGACGTCATCGGTCCGGAGCCGGAGCTGCTCGACCTGGTGTGGGAGCGGTACGAGGAGGCGGTGCGCGGCGATCTGCGGATGAACTGCGACTCGTGCGTGTACCGGATCGCGCTGCCCGGATTCGAGGACAAGGTCGGTCTGCCGCAGCAGCCGCACTTCCACCCGGACGACGACGGTCACCACCACGGGCACGGGCATCACCACGGGCACGGGCATCACCACGGCGGTCACGCGCATGCGCACTGACGGCGGCCACGATCTGCGGCACCACGGCGACGCCGAGGTCCGCGACGACGGATCGGCGCTGGTCGACCTCGCGGTGAACGTCCGCGCGGACACCCCGCCGGACTGGCTGCGGGAGCGGATCGCCGGGACGCTGGGCTCGCTCGCCGCCTACCCGGACGGGCGGGCCGCACGGGCGGCGGTGGCGGCCCGGCACGGGCTGCCGCCCGGGCGGGTGCTGCTGACGGCGGGCGCGGCGGAGGCGTTCGTGCTGCTCGCGCGTGCGCTGAAGGTGAGCCGGCCGGTCGTGGTGCACCCCCAGTTCACGGAGCCGGAGGCGGCGCTGGTGGACGCCGGGCACACCGTGGGCCGGGTCCTGCTGCGGGCGGAGGACGGCTTCCGGCTCGACCCGGCGGCCGTCCCCGAGGACGCCGACCTGGTGGTGATCGGCAATCCGACGAACCCGACGTCGGTGCTGCACCCGGCGGCCACGATCGCCGCGCTCGCCCGGCCCGGGCGGACCCTGGTCGTGGACGAGGCGTTCATGGACGTGGTGCCGGGCGAGCGGGAGGCGCTGGCGGGGCGGACCGATGTGCCGGGCCTGGTGGTGCTGCGCAGCCTGACGAAGACATGGGGGCTGGCCGGGCTGCGGATCGGCTATGTCCTCGCCGCCCCGGAGACCGTCGCCGTGCTGGAGCGGGCCCAGCCGCTGTGGCCGGTGTCCACGCCGGCGCTGGCCGCCGCCGAGGCGTGTGTGTCGCCGCGCGCCCTGACGGAGGCGGCGCAGGCCGCCGAGCGCGTCGCCTCCGACCGGGCGCATCTGCTCGCGGGACTGGAGGCGTTCGCCCCGGCCGGGCTGCGGGTCGCCGGTCCTGCCGAGGCCTCCTTCGTCCTCGTCCGACTGCCGGACGCGACGGCGGTACGGGGGGCGCTGCGCGCCCAGGGGTACGCCGTCCGCCGGGGGACACGTTCCCCGGCCTGGACGAGAACTGGCTGCGCCTGGCGGTCCGGGACCGCGCGACGACGGACGGCTTCCTCCAGGCCCTGCGCCGGGTGCTGCCCTCGGCGTGACAGAGCCCCCGGGCACGGCGTCCCGGGGGCCCGTTCAGGCGTGTGGCGTCCGTCAGTCGCGGCCGCGCCTCGCCAGGGCCACGGCTCCGCCGCCCGCGAGGAGCAGGGCCACCGCGCCGCCCGCGATGTACGGCGTCATGGAGTTGCCGCCGGTCTCGGCGAGGCCCTCGTCGGCCTTCTCGCCCTGCGGCTCGATCTCACCGGCGGGCTCGGTGCCCGGGGCTGCCTCCTCCTCGGGGGCGGCCGGGGTCTCGCAGGTGGCCTTCGCCAGGGTGAGGGTGCCCTCGACCTCGGCCACGTTGAGCTTCAGCGGGTTGACGGAGACCTTGAGCTCCAGGGCCGTGGCGGCGGCCGTCCGAGAGGTCTGCTCGGTCCTGGAGTAGTCGAGGCGCACCTCGCCCACGCCCGGCACCTCGACCTGGGTGGTGCCGCCCGCGGTGAGCTTGACCTTCTTGCCGAGGACGGTGACGTCGCCCAGCAGGTTGGACGTGGCGGTCGGCTTCTCCCCCGCCACACAGGTCGCCTTGGAGGTGACCTGGCCGACCTCGATGAGCGACAGCAGGGGCAGGCCCGGGACATGGACCTTGGCGCGGGCCAGCTCGGTGAAGCCCTCGGCGCGGCCGTCCTCGACGGTGGCGCTCGCCTTGGCGACGTCTGCCTCGACGACGCTGAAGGGCTCGCCGCCGTCGACGCCGTCGAGGCGGGCCGTCAGCGCCGTCTTCTCGGCGCTGCGCGGAGCCTGAACCTCGTTGAGAGACACCGCGAGCGGGACGTTCACGGTCTTGTTGAGCAGGGAGACGTCGAGGCCGGTGCGCAGGACGACGGCGCTCGCCCGGCCCTCGTCCTCGGTCGCCTGGGCCGGGCCCGCAGCGCCGAGGACCGCCGGGCCGGCGGCGAGGGCGGTGGCCGTCGCGAGGGTGGCGAACCGGCGTGCGGGCATGCGGAATTTCTTGCCGTTCAAGGTGGGGACCCCCAGAGAAAACGTGCTCGGGACTCGGCAAGAATCGCGCACCTCGGGTCGGCAGTCAGCGTTCCGCCGCCACTTCACTCCAACGTGACTTTCCCGTGAACCTTTTCGAATCCGGCGGCACGGGTGTTCCCCGAAGTCACCTCCGTACCCTCATCCGGGCGAGCGCCCGCGTGAACACGGGGCGCCGTCGGCGCGGTACGCGTCACCCGGGGCCGTTCCCGTCGTTACGCTGCGTCGACCGGCTCACCGGAACGAGAGGAAGCGCAGATGTCCGACCAGGAGCGGGACTACTCCGCCGCGCTGGGCACGGCCGAGCGACTGCTCGGCATGCCTCTGGAGCGCTTCCTCGATCCCGGCGAGGGCGAGCCCGCCAACGCGGCGGACTTCAAGCGCCTGGCCACCGTCCACACCTTCGGCGACGCGTGGCCGCGCACCGAGGTCCTCGACACGCGCACCCGGGCGCTGGTGTCGGTGACGATCGCCGCGACGCTGGGCACCCTGGAACCGCTGCGCGGACAGCTGCGCATCGCGCTCAACAGCGGGGTCACCCCGGAGGAGATCGTCGAGGCGTTCATCCACATCGAGGCGTACGCCGGTGCCGCGCGGGCCTTCGAGGGCTACGGCGTGGCGCGGGAGGTCTTCGCCGAGGCGGCGTCGGGCTGAGCGGTCAGCCGACGACGCGGCCGTTCAGGACGATGCGGCGGGGGTCCGCGAGGACCCGGACGTCGGCGCGGGGGTCCGTCTCGTAGACGACGAGGTCGGCCGCGGCGCCCTCCTCCAGTCCGGGCCGGCCGAGCCAGGCGCGGGCCGCCCAGGTCGCCGCCGCGAGGGCGTCGACGGCGGACAGGCCGGCGGTGACCAGCTCCGCGACCTCGGCGGCCACCAGGCCGTGCGGCAGGGTGCCGCCCGCGTCGGTGCCGACGAAGACGGGGATGCCGGCGTCGTGGGCGTTGCGGACCGTGTCGTAGCGGCGTTCGTACAGCCGGCGCATATGGGCCGACCAGCAGGGGAACTTGGCCTCGCCGCCGTCGGCGAGCTTCGGGAAGGTCGCGATGTTGACCAGGGTCGGCACGATCGCCACGCCGTGCCCGGCGAACAGCGGGATCAGCTCGTCGGTGAGGCCGGTGGCGTGCTCGACGCAGTCGATGCCGGACTCCACGAGGTCCCGCAGGGAGTCCTCGGCGAAGCAGTGCGCGGTGACCCGGGCGCCCAGCCGGTGCGCCTCGGCGATGCCCGCCTCGACGGCCTCGCGCGGCCAGGTGGGCGCCAGGTCCCCGAGGTCGCGGTCGATCCAGTCACCGACGAGCTTGACCCAGCCGTCGCCGCGCCGGGCCTCCTGGCCGACGTAGGCGACCAGGTCCTCGGGTTCGATCTCGTGCGCGAAGCCGCGGATGTAACGGCGGGTGCGGGCGATGTGCCGGCCGGCCCGGATGATCTTCGGCAGGTCCTCGCGGTCGTCGATCCAGCGGGTGTCGGAGGGCGAGCCGGCGTCCCGGACCAGCAGAGTGCCGGTGTCGCGGTCGGTGAGGGCCTGCTTCTCGGCGGTACCGGCGTCGACGGGGCCGTGCGGACCGAGTCCGACGTGGCAGTGCGCGTCGACCAGGCCGGGCAGGGCCCAGCCCTCGACGGTGCGTACGTCGCGGGCGCCGGCGGGACGGTCGTAGGTGATCCGTCCGCCGACGACCCACAGCTCGTCCCGGACGTCGTCCGGACCGGCGAGGACCCGGCCCCTCACGTGCAGCACCGCGCGTTCGCTCATGCCCTGCACCCTAATGAGCCGCTACTCGGTCTTGCCCACCTGGTCCTGGACATCTTCCTCGACGTCGGCCATCGCCGGGTCGAGGAGGCGGGAGAGGAAGTGCCGGGTGCGTTCGTGGCGCGGGTTGCCGATGACCTCGTCGGGGGTGCCGTCCTCGACGATCACACCGCCGTCCATGAAGACGACCCGGTCGGCGACCTCGCGGGCGAACGTCATCTCGTGGGTGACGACCATCATCGTCATGCCCTCGTCGGCGAGCATCCGCATGACGGCGAGCACGTCCCCGACGAGTTCGGGGTCCAGCGCGGACGTCGGCTCGTCGAAGAGCATGACCTGGGGGCCCATGGCGAGGGCGCGGGCGATGGCGACGCGCTGCTGCTGGCCGCCGGAGAGGGAGGCGGGGTAGGCGCCGGCCTTCTCGGCCAGTCCGACGCGCGCCAGGTTCTCGGCGGCGACCTTCGCGGCGGCCTCCTTGCCCCGGCGCAGCACCCGGCGCTGCGGCAGGGTCAGGTTCTCGGTGACCGTGAGGTGCGGGAACAGGTTGAACTGCTGGAAGACCATGCCGATCCGGCGGCGTACGGCGTCGATGTCGACGTCCGGGTCGGTGAGCTCGGCGCCGCCCACGAAGACCTGGCCCTTGGTGGGCTCCTCCAGCAGGTTCACACAGCGCAGCAGCGTCGACTTGCCCGAGCCGGACGGGCCGATGACGCACACCACCTCGCCCTGCCGGATCTCCAGGTCGATGCCGCGCAGCACCTCGTTGTCGCCGAAGGACTTGTGCAGGTCGCGGACCTGGATCTCTGCCGTGGTACTCACTTGACGGCCTCCTGGGCCTTGGCCTCCATACGGCGGACGACGAAGCCGAGCGGGATCGTGATCAGCAGGTAGCACAGGCCCGCGACCAGGATCGGTGTGGAGTTGGCGGTCTGGCTGGCGAGGTCGCGCCCGAACTTGGACAGCTCCCGCTCCTCCAGGGTCACACCGAGGAACAGCACCAGCGAGGAGTCCTTGAACAGCAGGACGAGTTCGTTGGTGAGCGGCGGCAGGATGATCCGGAACGCCTGCGGGATGATGATGGAGATCATCGCGCGGGCCGGCGAGAAGCCGAGCGAGCGCGCGGCCTCCATCTGGCCCTTGGGGACGGCCTGGATGCCGGCCCGGATGGTCTCCGCCATGTACGCGGCGGCGACCAGTCCGAGGGCGAGCGCGACCTTGCCGTAGGTGCCGCCGGGGATCTCCGTGCCGGGGAAGGCCAGCGGCACGGCGACACCGATGAAGATGAAGATCAGCAGGGCGGGCAGTCCGCGGAAGATCTCGATGTAGACGCCGGCCACCCAGCGGTAGGGCCCGACGGACGACAGCCGCATCAGCGCGATCACCATGCCGAGCACGAGTCCGAAGACGAAGCCGGACACGGTGTAGAGCACGGTGTTCTTCAGCGCGAGGGTGATGACCTCGGGGAACATCTCCCGGGCGATCGAGCCTTGCGCGAACTGGTTCTTCAGCCGGTCCCAGTCGGCCGCGACCGCGAAGGCGATCACGGCCGCGACGAAGACGACGTACTGGACGCCGCGCGACAGACTGCGCCTCTGGCGCCGGGTCAGACCCTTCTTCTTCGGCTGGAGGGGTGCTTCCGCGTCGCTCATCGGGGTCAGGCGGCGGGCGACGGGGAGGCGGCGGACTCGTCGTACGGGCCGATCCACTTCTCGTACAGCTTCTTGTAGGTGCCGTCGGCCTTGGCCTCGGCGAGCGCCTTGTTGATCGCGGCGAGGAGCTTGGTGTTGCCCTTCTTCACCGTGAAGCCGTACTGCTCGCCGGTGTTGATCTGCTCGGCGACCTCGAAGGCGTCGGCGTTGGCCTTGTCCTTCAGCCAGCCCTGGACGACCGGGTAGTCGATGACGACGGCCTGGACCTGTCCGGTGCGCAGACCGTTGATGACGGCGTCGGAGGACTCGAAGGAGACCGGGTCGAGGCCCTTGCTCTTGGCGTAGTCCTCGCCGGTGGTCTGCGCCTGGGCGCCGACCTTCTTGCCCTTGAGGTCCGCGAAGGACGAGATGCCGCTCTTCTTGTCGACCAGGAGGGCCTGCGTGGCCTCGAAGTACGGGTCGGAGAAGTCGACGTTCTTCTTGCGCTCGTCGGTGATCGTCATTCCGGCCGCGGCGAGGTCGCACTCGCCGGAGTTCAGGAAGGCGCCCGTCTTGAAGTTCTCGAAGGGCGTGTCGAGGATCGCCTGCTTCACCCCGAGGTCGTCGGCGACCAGGTCGATGAGGGAGACGTCGAAGCCCTGCACCTTGCCGTCGATCTCGGACTGGAAGGGCGGGTACGGCAGGTGGGTGCAGGTGGTGAGCTGGCCCGCCTTGACGAGCTCGACACCGCCGGCCGCGGTCTTGGTGCCGCTGCCGCCGTCGTCGCCGGAGGAGCAGCCGGCCACGAGCACCAGCCCGGCCGTCGCGGTGGTGGCGGCCAGAACGCGGGTCCGGCGCCCGAAGGTCGTCTTCACGGGGGGAGCCTCCTGTAGGGGAACTGAGAGTTCCGATTATAAGGAGAGGTTTGAGGTCCTCAAACCAAACCGATGGTCCAAGGGCCGTTCGACCTGAGAAGTGGGGAGCGGACAGGGCTGTGCCCGGGTGGGGCCCAGGGTGTAGATGTGCCCGTACGCGGCGGGATTACGCTCGTGGGGTCGGCTTCGGAGTGAAGAACCGGAGCGCAAAGAGCGAAGAGAGTTCCGCCGTGACCCACCCCTTCCTGGATCTGGCCCCGCTGAGCGCCGCCCGCTTCGCCGCGGTGGAGGACCGTGTGGCACGGCTGCTCGGCACCCGGCAGGACGTCGTGATCATGCAGGGCGAGGCGTTGCTGCCGCTGGAGGGCGCCATCCGGGGGACGGCCGGGCCGGGCACGACCGCGCTGAACGTGATCACGGGCCCGTACGGGCAGACCTTCGGCGACTGGCTGCGGGACTGCGGCGCCCGGGTGATCGATCTGGCGGTGCCGTTCCACACGGCCGTCACGGCGGAGCAGATCCGGGAGGCGTTCGCGGAGCACCCGGAGATCGACTTCGTGTCCCTGGTGCACGCGGAGGCGGCCACCGGCAACACCAACCCGGTCGCGGAGATCGGCGAGGTGGTGCGGGAGCACGGGGCGCTGTTCTATCTGGACGCGGTGGCGTCGATCGGGGCCGAGCCGGTGCTGCCGGACGCGTGGGGCGTGGACCTGTGCGTGATCGGGACGCAGAAGGCGATGGGCGGCCCGGCCGGGGTGTCGGCGGTGTCGGTGAGCGAGCGGGCGTGGGCCCGGATGGCGGCGAACCCGGGGGCACCGCGCCGGTCGTATCTGTCGCTCCTGGACTGGAAGGAGCGGTGGATCGACGGCGGCCGCAGGACGCTGCTGCACGCGCCGGCGCAGCTGGAGATGCTGGCGCTGGAGGCGTGTATGGAGCGGATCGAGGCGGACGGCCTGGACACGGTCATGGCCCGGCACCGCGCGGCGGCGCTGGCCACCCGGGCGGGGGCCGTGGCGCTGGGCGGCGGCCTGGAGCCGTATGTGCACGACGTGCGGGACGCGGCTCCGGTGGCGACGACGCTGCGGACGCCGGCCGGCGTCGAGGCGTCGGAGGTGGTGGCCCGCGCGCTGGCGTCGGATCCGGCGCTGCCGCTGGCGGCCGGGGGCGGGGCGCTGGCCAAGGAGATGATCCGGGTCAACCACTACGGGACGGACGCCACGGCGGGCGTGGTCCGCGGCAGCCTGGCGGCGCTGGGGGCCGCGCTGGCGGAGAAGGGGCCGGCGGTGGATGTCGAGGCGGCTCTGCGGGCCGTGGACGACATCTTTGCGGCCTGAATTCCGGGCAATTCTCGAAATTCTTTATAGGGGCAGCTTTCCATAGGGCTTCTGCCCGCTTTCCCGGACCTTAAACGCGGAGATTCCGTGAACTGCGGAATATGTTATTCCGCGCACAGTCCATAGAAGTTACATGGCTGTGACACGTTCCACATCGCGCCCGGTTTGCCCGGTATTAACCGGGCAAACCGGGCGCATTGCCGTCTCTGGGCGGCCCTGCTCACGCCCGCGTGATAACACAGGCCGACGGCATCCGTAACCCCTTTCGGCCATGCATTTTTCAATTTCTCTCGGTAAATTCAATTTGCATGACTGCCGCACAAGCAGACCTGCAAATCGACCGTCCGGCGACAGCCGACGGTGCCGCGCTGTGGCGCATCGCCCGCGACTCCGAGGCGCTCGACCTGAACTCGTCGTACAGCTATCTGCTGTGGTGCCGGGACTTCGCCGGCACATCCGCCGTCGCGCGTGACGAGCGCGGCGAACCGGTCGGCTTCGTCACCGGGTACGTACGCCCGGACCGCCCGCACACCCTGCTCGTCTGGCAGGTGGCCGTGGACGGCGCGTACCGCGGACGCGGGCTCGCCGCCTCCCTGCTGGACGGCCTCGTCGCCCGTGTCCGCCGCGAGCACGGCGTGACCGGTGTCGAGACCACCATCACCCCGGGCAACACCGCCTCCGAACGCCTGTTCACCTCCTTCGCCGAGCGCCATGGAGCGCCGCTGGAGCGCGAGGTGCTGTTCCCGGCCGCACTCTTCCCCGACGGTCCGCACGACTCCGAAGTGCTGTACCGCATCGGTCCCCTCTCCCTCTGACCTCCCCCCACGCAACGAGGAGCGATTCGTCGTGACCATCACCCAGCCCGACCTCAGCGTCTTCGAGACCCTCGAGTCCGAGGTGCGCAGCTACTGCCGAGGCTGGCCCACTGTCTTCGACCGTGCGCGCGGCAGCCGCATGTACGACGAGGACGGCCACGAGTATCTGGACTTCTTCGCCGGTGCCGGGTCGCTGAACTACGGGCACAACAACCCGGTGCTGAAACGCGCCCTGATCGACTACCTGGAGCGCGACGGCGTCACGCACGGGCTCGACATGTCCACCAGCGCCAAGCGGTCCTTCCTGCAGACCTTCCAGGACCTGGTGCTGCGGCCCCGCGACCTGCCGTACAAGGTCATGTTCCCGGGCCCGACGGGCACCAACGCCGTCGAGTCCGCGCTGAAGCTGGCCCGCAAGGTCAAGGGCCGCGAGGCCATCGTGTCCTTCACCAACGCCTTCCACGGCATGTCGCTGGGCTCGCTGGCCGTCACGGGCAACGCCTTCAAGCGCGCCGGCGCCGGTGTCCCGCTGGTCCACGGCACCCCCATGCCGTTCGACAACTACTTCGACGGCACCGTCGAGGACTTCCTGTGGTTCGAGCGGCTCCTGGAGGACCAGGGATCCGGCCTGAACAAGCCCGCGGCCGTGATCGTGGAGACCGTGCAGGGCGAGGGCGGCATCAACGTGGCCCGCCCCGAGTGGCTGCGCGCGCTGTCCGAGCTGTGCGAGCGCCAGGACATGCTGCTCATCGTCGACGACATCCAGATGGGCTGCGGCCGCACCGGCGCCTTCTTCTCCTTCGAGGAGGCGGGCATCACGCCGGACATCGTCACCGTGTCCAAGTCCATCAGCGGCTACGGCCTGCCCATGTCGCTGTGCCTGTTCAAGCCCGAGCTGGACATCTGGGAGCCGGGCGAGCACAACGGCACCTTCCGCGGCAACAACCCCGCCTTCGTCACGGCGACGGCGGCGCTGGAGTCGTACTGGGCCGACGGCTCGGCGATGGAGAAGCAGACCCGCACGCGCGGCGAGCAGGTCGAACAGGGTTTGATCGCCATCTGCGAGGAGAACCTGCCCGACGTCAAGGAGTACCGGGGCCGCGGCCTGGTCTGGGGCATGGAGTTCCACGACAAGGAACGCGCCGGCCGGATCGCCCACCGCGCCTTCGAGCTCGGACTGCTGATCGAGACGTCGGGCCCCGAGAGCGAGGTCGTGAAGCTGCTGCCCGCTCTCACCATCACCCCGGAGGAGCTGGACGAGGGGCTCAGCATCCTCGCCCGCTCCGTCCGCGAGACCGCCTGACCCCGTACGCGGCAGGGAACACCACCACCTAGGAGGCATCGCAACACCGTGATCGTCCGTTCGTTCAAGGAGATCGAAGGCACCGACCGCCACGTGAAATCGGCGTCCGGCACCTGGGAGAGCAAGCGCATCGTCCTCGCCAAGGAGGGGGTCGGCTTCTCCGTGCACGAGACGATCCTGTACGCGGGCACGAAGACCGACATGTGGTACGCCAACCACATCGAGGCCGTCGTCTGCACCAAGGGCGATGCCACGCTGACCGACCGCGAGACCGGCGAGACCTACCACATCACGCCGGGCACCATGTACCTCCTGAACGGCCACGAGCGGCACACGCTCGAGGTCAAGGAGGACTTCCACTGCATCTGTGTGTTCAACCCGCCGGTGACCGGACGGGAGGACCACGACGAGAACGGCGTCTACCCGCTGCTCACCGAGGAGGTGTGAGTCACCGTGACCACGACCACGCACGTCACCGATCTGTACCCGACCCGCGGTGCCACCGAGGTGGCGACCCCCCGGCAGGACCCGGTCGTCTGGGGTTCCCCGGACACCCCCGGACCGGTCTCGGCCACTGAGCTGCAGGCCCTGGACCGCGACGGCTTCCTCGCCGTCGACCAGCTGATCGGCCCGGACGAGGTCGCCGTCTACCAGCGCGAGCTGGACCGGCTCGTGAACGACCCGGACATCCGCGCGGACGAGCGCTCCATCGTGGAGCCGAAGTCCAAGGAGATCCGGTCCGTCTTCGAGGTGCACCGGATCAGCGAGGTGTTCGCGAAGCTCGTGCGCGACGAGCGGGTCGTCGGCCGGGCCCGGCAGATCCTCGGCTCGGACGTCTACGTCCACCAGTCGCGGATCAACGTCAAGCCCGGGTTCGGTGCCAGCGGCTTCTACTGGCACTCCGACTTCGAGACCTGGCACGCCGAGGACGGCCTGCCGAACATGCGCACCATCTCGGTCTCGATCGCGCTGACGGAGAACCACGACACCAACGGCGGGCTGATGATCATGCCCGGCTCCCACAAGACCTTCCTCGGGTGTGCGGGAGAGACGCCGAAGGACAACTACAAGAAGTCGCTGCAGATGCAGGACGCGGGCACGCCGTCCGACGAGGCGCTGACCAAGATGGCGTCGGAGTACGGCATCAAGCTGTTCACGGGCAAGGCCGGTTCGGCGACCTGGTTCGACTGCAACTGCATGCACGGCTCCGGCGACAACATCACGCCGTTCCCGCGCAGCAACGTCTTCATCGTGTTCAACAGCGTGGAGAACGCCGCCGTGGAGCCCTTCGCGGCTCCGGTCCGGCGGCCGGAGTTCATCGGCGCGAGGGACTTCACCCCGGTGAGGTGACCTCCCGCACGCCTGCGGCGACGCGGCCCGGCCGTACTTCTCGTACGGAGCGGGCCGCGTCGCCGTGTGCGGGGTCAGGCGGACAGGGCGTCCAGCAGCCGGTCGACGTCGGCGGCGGTGTTGTAGAGGTGGAAGGCGGCGCGCAGATGGCCCGCGCGGTCGGAGACCTCGATGCCGGCGCGGCTCAACTCGCCCTGCCGGGAGCCGAGTCCGGGCACGGAGACGATCGCGGAGCCCGGCGCGGGCACCGGGGTGTGGCCGAGGCGGGCCAGGCCCGCGCGGAACCGGTCGGCCAGCGCGAGGTCGTGGGCCTGGATGGCGTCCACGCCCAGCTGCTCCACCAGCTCCAGGGAGGCGCGCAGCCCTGCGAAGCCGAACAGGGCGGGGCTGATGTCGAACCGCCGTGCGGAGCGGGCGAGTTCCTCGACGGGGCCGTAGCAGCTCTCCCACGGCACCTCCCCGGCGATCCAGCCGGCGAGCAGCGGCGTCAGCCCGCCGAAGTCGTCGGGGGCGACGAAGAACGCGATGCCGTGCGGGCCGAGCACCCACTTGAAGGCGACAGCGGCGGTGAAGTCGTCCTCGGCGGCCTGAACCGGCAGCCAGCCCAGCGACTGGGAGGCGTCGACATAGGTGCGGGCCCCGTGCTCCCGGGCCGCCCGGCGCACCGCGGCCAGGTCGGCGAGCCGCCCGTCGGCGGACTGCGCGGAGCTGACGGCGACGAGCGCGGTGTCCGGCCGTACGGACTCGGCGAGCCGCTCCAGCGGGACGGCTCGCACCTTGAGGTCGCCGCGCATATGGAAGGGGTTCACCAGAGAGGCGAAGTCGGCCTCGGCGGTGAGGACTTCGGCGCCCTCGGGCAGGGACGCGGCGATCAGCGCCCCGTACTCGGCGACGGACCCGCCGAGCGCGACCCGCTCGACGGGGACGCCGGCCAGCCGGGCGAAGGAGGCCCGGACCGCCTCGACGTCCTCGTAGAGCGAGCCGAGCGCGACGCCGTCGGCCCGCATCCGCGCGGCCCGGTCGAGGGCGGCCACGGTGCGGGCCGGGAGCAGGCCGTTGCTCGCGGTGTTCAGATAGACGTTCTTCGGGGCGAACTCAGCGCGGACGAGGCTCTCGAAGGTCTCCATGAGCCAACTCTGAGCCCTGCGGACCGTGCCGGTCCATTGCGATTTCTTACGTCGTTCATCTAAGCAACGCTTATATATAGGCGCTGACCTGCGATTTCGTCAGCCCTGCGGGACCGCGCACCCGTCGGGGCCACACGCGTCGGCGTCACCCGAGTCGAGGAGCGTCAGCGGCGAACGGTCGCCCCACGCCTGGGTCAGCGCCTGGGTGAAGACCTCGGCGGGCTGGGCGCCGGAGACGCCGTACGTGCGGTCGAGCACGAAGAAGGGGACGCCGGTGGCGCCGAGCTGGGCGGCCTCGCGCTCGTCGGTGCGGACGTCGTCGGCGTACGCGGAGGGGTCGGCGAGGACCGCGCGTACCTCTTCGGCGTCGAGCCCGGCCTCGACGGCCAGCTCCACGAGACGGTCGTCGCCCTCCGAGAAGACGGACCGCTCCTCGGCGAAGTTCGCCCGGTACAGGATCTGGACGAGCTCGTCCTGACGGCCGTGGCGCTTGGCGAGGTGCAGCAGACGGTGCATGTCGAAGGTGTTGCCGTGGTCGCGGCCCTCGGTGCGATAGGCGAGCCCCTCGGCGGCGGCCTGGGCGCCCAGGTTCTCCTCGCCGGCCTGGGCCTGCGCGGCGCTCATTCCGTACTTCTTGGTGAGCATGGTGATCACGGGCTGGGTGTCGCCCTTGGCGCGGCCGGGGTCCAGTTCGAAGGAGCGGTGCACGACCTCGACCTGGTCGCGGTGCGGGAAGGCGGCGAGCGCCTTCTCGAAGCGGGCCTTGCCCACGTAGCACCACGGGCAGGCGATGTCGCTCCAGATCTCGACGCGCATGGGTGAGGCTCTCTCCGGTTCGTTCGGGTGCGGAGACCGCCTCCGCCGGGTCGATGAACGTTCAAGCAGCCGGTTTCATTCCCCGCGCGCGGTCTCAGGCGCCGGGGACCTCGAAGCGCAGACACCGGTGGTGGTCGCCGTCGGCGGGCGGGTTCTCCGGGTCGGGCAGCCAGCCCTGGCGGGCGTAGAAGTCCTGGGCGCGCCGGTTGTCCACGTGCACGTCGAGGACCGCCGTGTGTCTGCGGTCGGCCGTCCACTCCTCGACGCAGGCCCGGTGCAGGGCGGTGCCGACGCCCCGGCGCCAGTGCTCGGGGTCGACATGGAACTGGTACAGCTTGACCAGGTCGGCGGCGGCGCCCTCGGGGGTGCGGAAGGACGCCAGGCCGATGAGGCGGCCCTGCTCGGCGACGCACAGCACCCGCCCGCCGGGCCGCTCGACGGCGGTGCGCCAGGCCGCGTGCCAGTCGGTGCCGTCCTGCGGGAGCCCGCCCGGGTAGTAGGTGGCGCGGGCCCGAGTGTGCAGCGCGACGACGTCCGCCAGCTCGGCGGGCACGACGGGCCGGATCACCCGGGTCCCCGGGACTCGTTCATGGATCATGTGAGGAGGGACGTGGCCGGGCGTGCCCCGGTTCCGGGCGCCCGGCCCACCGGGGTCAGCTGCCGTCCCGCAGGTCCTTCGGCCACTCGGGCCGGAAGGCCAGGTGGTCGTACGTCACCACACAGCCCTCGCCCAGCGGCGACTGCGTCATGAACCCGACCAGGGCGGCGCCGGTCTCCTTCTCGTCGCCGAGCGTGAACAGGCGGACGAACGTCCAGCGTTCGCCGTCGCGGGAGGCGTGGAAGGCGAAGGCGCGGCCGGTGCGGCTCACCCGCAGCCACACCGAACTCCCCTCCACGGTGAAGGAGTTGGCGTCGTCGGAGTGGCCCCGGGTGACGACCGTGCAGACGGTCGGCACGTCCGGGGAGTACTCCAGGCACAGCTTGGCCCAGGCCCGTTCGCCGACATGGACGTAGAGCACCCCGGCGTCGAAGGACCCGGCGAACCCGACGGTGACCCGCGCGATCAGCTGGAAGTCGCCCTCGGGCGCGCCCAGCAGCCGCGGCGCGTCGGACGCCGCGTCCAGGGCCTCGCCGGTGGGCGGCACGAACCGGTCCTGCCGGGGTCCCGCCCATCCGGAGAGGACGCCGTCCTCGTAGGCCCAGTGCCCGTCCGGGCCGTAGGTCCGCAGCGGGAAGGGCAGTTCGGGTATCTCCAGTTCCATGACGGAATTCTTCCAGGCGGACCGCCCGGACACCCGCGCCGGGTGGTCCGCGCGCCCTCAGATCTCGAGGACGCCGTCGATCCGGCGGGGCAGCCCGAGCGGGTTGTCGTCGCGCAGCTCCGGGGGCAGCAGCGCCTCGGGCGCGCCCTGGTACGCCACCGGCCGCAGCCACCGTTCGATGGCGGTGCCGCCGACGGAGGTGGAGGTCGAGGTCGTCGCCGGGTAGGGCCCGCCGTGGTGCTGGGCCGGCGCGACGGCGACCCCGGTGGGCCAGCCGTTGACGAGGACGCGTCCGGCCAGCGGGGTCAGCTCCGCGAGGATGTCCGCGCCGCGCCCCTGGCCCGCCGCCTCCTCCCCGGACAGCTGGACGGTCGCCGTCAGGTTGCCCGGCAGCCGGGACAGCACCCGAGTGGCCTCGGCCTCGTCGTCGTAGCGGACGACGACCGTCACCGGCCCGAAGCACTCCTCCAGGAGCACGTCGTGGGCGCCCTCCTCGGCCAGCGCGCTCGCGGCGACCGTGAGGAACCCGGCGCTGACGGTGTGGTCGCCGCCCGCGCCCGGCGTCACCGGCGACTCCACCTCGGGCAGGCCCGTGCGCTCGGCCACCCCGGCGAGGAAGTTGTCGCGCATCCGGTGGTCGAGCAGGACGCCGGCCTCCGAGTTGCTGACGGCGTCCGTCAGGGACTTGACCAGGTTGTCGCCGCCCGCGCCGGACGGCACCAGGACCAGGCCCGGCTTCACACAGAACTGGCCGACGCCCAGCGTCATCGAGCCCGCGAGCCCGGTGCCGATGGCCTCGCCGCGCTCGGCGGCGGCGGCCTCGGTGACCAGGACCGGGTTCAGCGAGCCCAGTTCGCCGTGGAACGGGATCGGGACCGGGCGGGCGGCCGCCGCGTCGAACAGGGCCCGGCCGCCGCGCACCGAGCCGGTGAAGCCGGCCGCGGCGACCAGCGGGTGCCGGATGAGTTCCAGACCGGCCTCGAAGCCGTGCACCAGGCCGACGACACCGGCCGGGACGCCGTGCGCGGCGGCGGCCGTGCGCAGCACATGGGCGACCAGCTCGGAGAGCGCGGGGTGGTCGGGGTGCGCCTTGACGACGACCGGGCAGCCCGCGGCGAGGGCGCTCGCGGTGTCGCCGCCGGCGACGGAGAAGGCGAACGGGAAGTTGGAGGCGGAGTAGACGGCGACGACGCCGAGCGGCACCTTGTAGCGGCGCAGGTCCGGGATGGGCGGGGTGGCGGTGTCGTCGGGGTGGTTGATGACGACGTCCAGGAAGGCGCCCTCGTCGACGATGTCCGCGAAGGCCCTCAGCTGGTAGCAGGTGCGGGCGAGTTCCCCGGTGAGCCGGACCGGGCCGAGCGCGGTCTCGGCGTCGGCGGCCTCGACGAGCTGCTCCCCCGCCGCCTGGAGCCGGTCGGCGGCCGTACGCAGGAAGGCGGCGCGGACGGTGCGGTCGGCGAGGGAGCCGCGCGCCTCGTGCGCGGCGCGGACCGCTTCGTCCACCTCCTGGGCTGTGGCCTCCACCGCAACCTGTTCACGCTGCTTCCCGGTTCGGGGGTCGACACTCCAGACTGGTGCTGCTGCCACCGCGGGTCCCTCCACCTGTATTGCCGCACTACGGAAACTGCACGGTCCACCACCAGGCTTGTTCGATATACTGAACGCTGTCTCTGATGGTGAATATGCTGCGGAGAGTATTTCCCGTCGAACGAAGGGGTCAAGGGCGATGTCGGCTGGCGAGACGGGCGGCGGGGCGCAGGTCAAGTCCGCGGTACGGACGGTCGAACTGCTGGAGTACTTCGCCGGACGCCCCGGTATGCACTCCCTCGCGGCGGTCCAGGAGGCCGTCGGCTACCCCAAGTCCAGCCTCTACATGTTGCTGCGCACCCTGGTCGAGCTGGGCTGGGTGGAGACCGACGCGACGGGCACCCGGTACGGCATCGGCGTCCGGGCGCTGCTGGTCGGCACCTCCTACATCGACGGCGACGAGGTGGTCGCGGCGGCCCGGCCCACCCTGGACCGGCTCTCCGACGACACCACCGAGACCATCCACCTGGCCCGTCTCGACGGCACGAACGTCGTCTACCTCGCCACCCGCCAGTCCCAGCACTATCTGCGGCCGTTCACCCGGGTCGGCCGCCGGCTCCCCGCGCACTCGACCTCGCTCGGCAAGGCGCTGCTCAGCACCTACTCGGACGAACAGGTCCGCAAGATGCTTCCGGAGACGCTGCCCGCGCTGACCGAGAACACGATCACCGACCGGGAGAAGCTCATCGAGGAGCTGCACCAGGTCCGTGAGCAGGGCTTCGCCGTCGACCGCGAGGAGAACACGCTGGGGCTGCGCTGCTTCGGCGTGGCGATCCCCTACCGCACCCCGGCCCGGGACGCGATCAGCTGTTCGGTCCCGGTGGCGCGGCTCACGCCCGCGCACGAGCAGATGGTGAAGGACGCGCTGTTCGACGCGCGCGACAGACTGACCCTGGCCACTCGTAGGCTCTGACGTCATGGACGTCGAACTGCGCGCGGTGCACGACAGCGATCTGCCGGTCTTCTTCCGCCAGCTCAACGACCCCGAGGCCCTGCGCATGGCGGCCTTCACCCCCGAGGACCCGACCGACCGGGCCGCCTTCGACGCCCACTGGCGAAGGCTGCGCTCCTCCTCCGACGTGCTGCGCACGATCCTCGCCGACGGGGACGTGGTGGGCAGCGCCGCCGTCTACGGCGAGCCCGGCGAGCGCGAGGTGACGTACTGGGTCGACCGCGCGTACTGGGGCCGGGGCATCGCCACGGCCGCCCTGCGCCGGCTGCTCGCCGAGGTGCCCGAGCGCCCGCTGTACGCGCGCGCCGCCGCCGACAACGAGGGCTCGCTGCGGGTGCTGGCCAAGTGCGGGTTCCGGGTGACGGCGCGGGCACGGGCCTTCGCCCAGGCGCGGGGCGCGGAGATCGAGGAGTACGTCCTGCATCTGGACGGCTGACACCCCCGTCCGCCGGGCCCGCCGCATGAACGTGAGATGAGAAACCGGGCGCGAGGGAACGATCCACCCCGATCCGTTCGTCCCTGGAAGTGGGATGAACAAGACGATCAGGCGGGCCTCCGTCTTCACACTGCTCCTGGTGCTCGCCCTGCTGGGCAGGGCGACCTGGGTGCAGTTCTACGACGGCCGGGCCCTCGCGGACGACAAGGACAACCGGCGGAACACGATCGCGCTGTACAGCGCGCCGCTCGGGGACATCATCGTGGGCGGCAAGCCGGTCACCGGCTCCGCGCGGACGACGGGCGGCGACCTGGCGTACAAGCGGACGTACCGGGACGGCTCGCTGTACTCGGCCGTGACCGGGTACAGCTCGCAGGCGTTCGGCGCGACCCAGCTCGAGGGCGTCTACCGCGATCTGCTGGACGGCACGGACAACCGTCTCAAGGGCGTGCTGGACACGGTGACGAACAAGCGGTCCGACCCGGGCAACGTGGTGACCACGATCGACCCGGCCGTGCAGAAGGCCGCCTACGAGGCGCTCGGCGACAAGAAGGGGGCCGCCGTCGCGATCGACCCGGCCACGGGCCGCATCCTGGCGGTCGCCTCCACCCCGTCGTACGACCCGACGACGATCACCACGGGTGACGCGGACGCCTGGAAGGCGCTGACCTCCGACCCGGACAAGCCGATGACGAACCGCGCGCTGCGCCAGCCGCTGCCGCCGGGCTCGACGTTCAAGCTGGTCGTCGCGGCGGCCGCGCTGGAGGACGGCCTGTACGAGTCGGTGGACGAGCCGACGGACAGCCCGGACCCGTACCCGCTGGCGCAGTCCAACAGCAAGCTGACGAACGAGAACCCCTCGGCGCCCTGCGAGGACGCCTCCCTCCGCGTCGCCCTGCAGTACTCGTGCAACAACGTCTTCGCGAGCGTCGCCGTCGACCTGGGCCAGGACAAGGTCCGCGCGATGGCCGAGAAGTTCGGCTTCAACGACGACAAGCAGGACGTGCCGGTGCGGGCGTACGAGAGCGTGTACCCGACGGGCATGGACAAGGCGCAGACCGCGCTGTCCGGCATCGGGCAGTTCGACGTCACCGCGACTCCGCTGCAGATCGCCATGGTGTCCGCGGCCATCGCCAACGGCGGCAAGCTGGTCTCGCCGCACATGGTCGCGCAGATCACCGACGGCAACGGTGACGTCCTGGAGGACTACGACGACAGCGCGGGCAGCGAGGAGATCGTCGGCTCCCGCACCGCCGAGCAGCTGCAGTCGGCGATGCGCACGGTCGTCGAGGAGGGCACCGGCACCAACGCGCGGATCGCGGGCGCGACGGTCGGCGGCAAGACGGGCACCGCCCAGCACGGCGAGAAGAACAGCAAGACGCCGTACGCCTGGTTCACGTCCTACGGGAAGGCCGACGGCAAGGAGGTCGCCGTGGCGGTGCTGGTGGAGCAGTCGAACGCCGCCCGCTCCGAGGTCAGCGGCAACGGCCTGGCCGCCCCCGTGGCCAGGAAGGTGATGGAGGCGGCCCTGCGCGCCTAGGTGTGCTGTCCCGGGACAGCACACCTAGGGGGTCCTCACCGCACGCCGAGGATCTGCTCGATCGGGTCGATGGCGAAGTACACGAGGAACAGCGCCGAGGTCCCCCACAGCAGCCAGTGGATCTCCTTGGCCCCGCCGAGCACGATCTTGATCAGGACGTAGGCGACGAAGCCCGCGCCGATGCCGTTGGTGATCGAGTAGGTGAAGGGCATGACGGCGATGGTCAGGAACGCCGGGATGGCTATCTCGTACCTGTCCCACTCGATGTTCTTGACCTGCGTCATCATCAGGAAGCCCACGGCGACCAGGGCGGGCGCGGCGGCCTGGAGCGGGACGATGGTGAGCAGCGGGGTGAGGAAGAGGGCGAGCGCGAAGAGGCCGCCGGTGACCAGGTTGGCGAAGCCGGTGCGGGCGCCCTCCCCGACGCCGGCCGCCGACTCGATGTAGGAGGTGGCCGAGGAGGCCGACGCGGCGCCGCCCGCGGCCGCCGCCGCACCGTCGATGAGCAGCACCCGCCCGAGGTTCGGCACCTTGCCCTGCTCGTCGAGGAGACCGGCCTCCGCGCTGACGCCGACGACCGTGCCCATGGTGTCGAAGAAGTCGGACAGGATCAGCGTGAAGATCAGCAGGACCACGGTGATGGCGGTGGTCTCGCCGAACGCGCCGAACAGGCTGAAGTGACCGAGGAGACCGAAGTCCGGGGTGTCGACCACCTGGTCCGGCCAGGCGGGTGTGGTCAGGCCCCAGCTCTTGACGTCGGCCAGGGAGTCGATGAGCATCGCGACGGCCGTCATGGTGACGATGCTGATCAGGATGGCGCCCTTCACCTTGCGGGCGAGCAGCGCGACCGTCAGCAGCACGCCGAGGCAGAAGACCAGGATCGGCCAGCCGCCGAGGGTGCCGGTGCCGCCGAGCTGGACGGGCACAGTGGTGTTCGCGGCGTCCGGGATCCGGGTGACGAACCCGGCGTCGACGAAGCCGATGAACGCGATGAACAGGCCGATGCCGACGCTGATCGCCTGCTTGAGCGGCTGCGGTATGGCGTGCATGACGGCCTCGCGCAGCCCGGTGACCACGAGGACGCAGATCAGCAGGCCCTCCATGACGATCAGCCCCATCGCGTCGTCCCAGGACATCAGCGGCGCGATCTGGAAGGCGACGACGGCGTTCAGCCCGAGGCCTGCGGCGAGCGCGAGCGGCAGATTGCCGCCGACGCCCATGATGACGGTCATGACCGCGGCCACCAGGGCGGTGGCGGTGGTGAGCTGGACGGGGTCGAGCTGGTGGCCGAACTTGTCCTCGGCACTGCCCAGGATGATGGGGTTCAGGACAAGGATGTACGCCATCGTGAAGAAGGTGGCGAATCCGCCGCGTATCTCACGGGGCAGGGTGGAGCCGCGCGCGGATATCTTGAAGAACCGGTCGACGCTGTTCACGCCCGGTTCGGGCGCACCGGCCCGGTCGACCGCCTTCTGCGCTTCTGACATGCCGTCACTCCTCGTCGCCCGATGGATCACTGTGCGGATGCTGGCTGGATTGTTCCCCCGCCGCAGGGGTTTCAGGTTTTCCCCGTGTTACGGAAGGGCATCGGCGGAAGACCCCGCCCGCACTCCGCGGCCGCCGAGGCAACCGAACCGCGCTGCATGTCATCTGACTTCACGGAGCGGCCCCCACCCGCCCCGGGACCTGCCGGCCTGAGCCCCCCTCGGCCGGCAGCACGAACGCCCCGCCGGTGACGACCGGCGGGGCGTTCGCTCGTCCTCGAGGGGCCGTGCCGGGGCAGGTTCCCTCGGCGTGGCAGTGCGCAAGTACTGCCGGGCGATGGCGACTAGGGCGCGACGGAGGCGTGCCGCGCCCCGGTCCCCTACCGGGCCGGGCTCCAGCCGGGGTTCCGCCCGCTCAGGCCCACCGCGCGGTCCAGCAGGGGCGCCTCGTCCGGCACCGGGACGACGGAACCGAAGATGCCGTTGCCGTCCCTGCCGTCCTCGTCGGCGGCGGCCCACAGGAACGCGTAGGAGGCCCGGACCGCCGCCGGGTCGGGGTCGTACGGCTGCCCGGTGGCGCGGGCCAGGTCCCAGCCGTGGATGACGAGTTCGTCGGCGGCCACGGCGCCCGCGACGGCACCGGGCATCTCGATGCCGCCCGCGCGGGTCGTCCCGGTCCACGGGTCCGGGGCGCGCCACACCTCCGCGAGCTCGTCGAGGACCTTGGGCAGCTCCTCGCGCCAGCCGGGCCCGACGTCCGGTACGGCGGAGTCCGGGGCGGTGTCGGTCGTGGCACCGAAGTCCTTGCGGCCGGCGTCGCGGAAGGCGACGGACAGCCCGAGCAGATGCCCCAGCAGATGACGGACGGCGAGGTCCGGGCAGGGCGTCGGCGCCGCCAGCTGGTCGTCCCGTACGGCCAGGGCGAGCCGGGCGACGGCGCGCGCCTGCGGTCCGAGATCGAGAGTCGTGTCCGTCATGAGCCGGCTCCTCACAGATCGATCGTGTGAAGGGTGGACCGGGACCGGGCTCGGAACTCATCGGTGCCGGGGCCCTCAGCGCACGGCGTCCGCCGCCCAGGCCGGGTCCTCGCCCCGCTCCCCCGCTCCGCGCCACCGCCGCAGCAGCTCACGCGGGGTCCGGCCGCCCGTGAAGCACCACAGGGCGATCACCGGGTCGCAGATCGCGCAGCCCAGGGAGGAGGTGTCCGCGAAGGGGATGATCGGGTTGCCGTGCAGGTGGTGGACGGCGTCCCAGGCGGTGTGCAGAAGCCAGGCGACGCCCACGAAGGTCCAGGAGTCCAGTCCCCGGTACGCGACCCAGGTGACCAGGGCGGTGAACGCGAACTCCCAGCCGCCCAGCCCGCCGCCGCTCAGATAGGCGGCGCCGGCGCCGGCCACCATGACGGCGTTGAAGCGGCGCCGGTGCGGCTCCGGGACGAGCGACATCAGGAGGACGTAGACGAGACCGACGCCGATCGGCGCGACGTACTGCATGCGAAGTGCCTTCTCCTGCTCAGCGGTTGGACCACTCGGACGGGGCACCACGCCAGGAACGGCTGCGGTCCTCCCCCAGGGGGAGGACCGACAGATTCCGACGGGTTTTCGCCGGGGTCACTTCGGCTCGGCGTCGAACCGGGCCCGGGACCAGCGGTGACCGAGCACCGCGAGGCCCAGGCACCAGGCGAGGGCCAGCCAGCCGTGGTGGCCGATGCCGGTGCCGAGGAGCAGTCCCCGCAGGGTCTCGATGGCCGGGGTGAACGGCTGGTACTCGGCGACCGGCCGGAACCAGCCCGGCATCGCGTCGAGCGGGACGAACGCGCTGGACAGCAGCGGCAGCAGGATCAGCGGCAGCGCGTTGTTGCTGGCGGCCTCCGCGTTGGGGCTGACCAGGCCCATGCCGACCGCGATCCAGGTGAGCGCGGTGGCGAAGAGCACGAGCAGCCCGAACGCGGCGCACCACTCCAGCACGGTGGCGTCGGTGGAGCGGAACCCGATGGCCACGCCCACCGCGCCGACCACGATGACGCTGGCCACCGCCTGGATGACACTGCCGACGACATGCCCGACGATCACCGAGCCGCGGTGGATCGCCATGGTGCGGAAACGGGCGATGATCCCCTCGGTCATGTCGTTGGAGACGGACACCGCCGTGCCGACCGTGGTGCTGCCGATGGTCATGAGCAGGATGCCGGGGACGATGTACGCGATGTACGCGGAGCGGTCCGCGGCCCCGCCGCCGATGCCGGCGCTCATGGTGTCGCCGAAGACGTAGACGAAGAGCAGCAACAGCATGACCGGCGTGAGCAGCAGGTTCAGTGTGAGCGACGGGTAGCGCCGGGCGTGCAGGAGGTTGCGGCGCAGCATGGTCGAGGAGTCGCGTACTGCGAGGGACAGGGTGCTCATCGGGCGTTCTCCTCGGTCTGGGAGGGGATGACGGCGTCGCCGGTCAGGGCGAAGAAGACGTCGTCGAGGTCGGGGGTGTGCACGGTCAGCTCGTCGGCCTCGATGCCGAGGGAGTCGAGCCGGCCGAGAAGGGCGTGCAGCTCGCGCTGGCTGCCGCCGCTCGGGATCTGGAGCGCGAGGGCCTCGTCGTCCGGGTGGACCCCGCTCAGTGCGGCGCGGGCGCCCCGGTAGGCGGCCGGGTCGGTGAAGCGGAGCCGGACGTGGCCGCCGGGGACCAGCCGCTTGAGCTCCTCGGCGGTCCCCTCGGCCGCGATCTTCCCGTCGTTCAGCACGGCGATCCGGTCGGCGAGTTCGTCGGCCTCCTCCAGGTACTGGGTGGTGAGGAAAACGGTGACGCCGTCGGCGACCAGCGCGCGGATGATCTGCCACATGGAGTGCCGTGAACGCGGGTCGAGACCGGTGGTGGGCTCGTCGAGGAAGATGATCCTCGGGTCGCCGACCAGCGTCATGGCGATGTCCAGGCGCCGCTTCATACCGCCCGAGTAGGTGGACGCCGGCTTCCCCGCGGCCTCGGTGAGGTCGAAGCGCTCCAGCAGCTCGGCGGCGACCCGCCGGCCCTCCCGCCGGGGCAGGTGGTGCAGGTCGGCCATGAGGAGCATGTTCTCCTCGCCGGTGATCAGGCCGTCCACGGCGGAGAACTGCCCGGTGACGCCGATGGCGGCGCGTACGGCCTGGGGGTCGGTCGCGAGGTCGTGGCCGCCGACCCGGAGGGTGCCGCTGCCGGGGTCCGGCGGGATCAGAGTGGAGAGGATCTTGACGGCGGTGGTCTTCCCGGCACCGTTGGGCCCGAGGAGCGAGAAGATCGTGCCTCGCGGGACGGTCAGGTCGATGCCGTCGAGGACGGTCGTGCCCCCGTAGGACTTGCGCAGGTCGTGCGCGGTGATGGCCGCGTCGCTCATGAGCGGGTTCCCCCTGTGGGTGTGTGGTGTGGGTGTCAGAGGCTGCGGGCGGTGATGTCGCCGTAGCCGGTGGTGGCGTGGATCTGAAGGGCGGCGCCGGCGCCGTCGGCGTTCCTGAGGCTGTTGTGGACGCGGCCGTAGGCGGTGCCGGCGTCGAGGGCGGCGGAGACGTCGCGGGCGGCCCCGACGGTGACGGCGCCGTGCCCGGTGCGCAGGGTGACCTGGCCGTGGACGGCCTCGGTGACGGCGATGTCCCCCTTCTCGGTGCTGATCTCGGCGGCGCCGCGCAGCCGGCCGACCGTGATGTCGCCGGCCTGGAGGGCGAGACGGGCGCTGTCGGCCTCGTCGACCTTGACGGTGGCCTGGGCCCCCTCGAAGGCGAGGTCGCCGAGGCGTCCGACGCCGCGCAGCTCGGCCAGGGAGGCCTTGGCGTCGACACGGGAGCCGGCGGGGAGCTGGACGGTCACCTCGACCGAGCCCGGGTCGCGCAGGGAGCGCATCCCGGACGGCGTGGCGGCGGTGACGCGGAGGACGCCGTCGGCGCAGGTGACGTCGATCCGCTCGGCGGCCTCGACGTCACGGCCGCGGGACGCGTCCGCGGGACGCACCTCGACGACGGCGTCGCGCCGCTCGCCGGCGATGAGCTGGAGACGGCCCGCGGGGACGTCGAGGACGAGGGCGATCGGGGCGGGGGCGTCGAAGGTGTGCATGGTGTCTCCCAGGTGGTGTACCGGCTGTTTCCGACACCCGAAACGCTACGTTGCGTTCATGGAGTGGGCAACATACTTGTTGCATCGGAAACCCATAACCACAGCTCATTGCCACTATTTCGTTGCAATGGATCTGAGGACAATGCAACGACCTCTCTCGCGTCCGTTGCAACGAGATGGACCCGAACGCTACGCTGGCCCCCTACGCGCACGGAGAAGGAGAACCCGATGCCGGGAGGCAGGCTCACCCAGCAGGAACGCCAGCGGATCGCGACGGGGCTCGCGGACGGCCTGGCCTACGCGGAGATCGCGAGGAGCCTCGACCGGCCCACGTCGACGGTCACCCGCGAGGTCATGCGCAACGGCGGCCCCACCGAGTACCGCGCGGACCTCGCCCACCGCGCGGCCGAGCGCCGGGCCCACCGGCGCCGTACGGCCTCGGCTCCCGACCCGGCGTCCGGCCCGCTGCCGTACGGACGCGACGCGGACGCCGTCGCCGAGTACGAGGAGCGGTTCACCACCGTGATGATGGGCTCGGGCCTGGCCAAGACGATGTCCCGGGTGATGGTCTGCCTCCTCACCAGCGACACCGGCAGCATGACGGCGGCCGACCTCGCGAAGCGGCTGAGGATCAGCCCGGCCACCGTCTCGAAGTCGATCGCGTTCCTGGAGAGCCAGTCTCTGGTCCGCAGACAGCGTGACGAGCGCCGGCGCGAGCGGTACGTCATCGACGAGGACCTCTGGTACCAGTCGATGATCGCCAGCGTCCGGTCGCTGGAGGAGCAGGTGGAGCTCGCCCGCGAGGGCGTGGACGTGCTCGGGCCCGGCACCCCGGCGGCCGTCCGGCTGGAGAACGTCAGCCACTTCCTGCAGTACGTGGCCGAGAACCTGGCCCGCGCCGCCGAGCAGGCCCGCGAGGTCCTCCACGCGAAACCGTCCTCAGAGACCGCCGGGGACTGACGACGCGGAACAGGGCTTCCGCCCGATGCCGGCACCCCCGCCTCAGCCGCACCGTGGGCGGGCATGAAGCACACCGTCTCCCTGACGCTCCCCCGCGTCCTGCGTCGTCGCGACGCCCGCCTGTGTCTCGCCGCCGTCCTGGTCTCCGGCTTCGGCACCTCCGCGCTGTGGCTGGTGGCCGGAGTGTGGGTGAAGGACCTCACCGGCTCCGACGGGCTGGCCGCCCTGTGTCTGCTCGCCCTGTGGGCGCCCACCGCCGCCGGCCCGGTCCTCGGCACCCTGGCCGACACCGTCCGCCGCGGGCCGCTGCTGATCGGTCTCCATCTGCTCCCGGCGGCGCTCCTGCCCGTCCTCACGGCCGTCGACTCGCCGGGGCGCGTCCGGGTCGTGTTCGCGGTCCTGTTCGTCTACGGCGCCGTGGGTGTCGTGCAGGACGCCGCCGAGTCCGCGCTCGTCGCCGGTGCCGTCCCGGCGTCCCTGCTCGGGGAGTTCAACGGGCTGCGCATGACCGTCTCCGAGGGCCTGAAGCTCGTCGCTCCCCCGGCGGGCGCCGTCCTCTACGGGGCGTACGGCGCGGACGCCGTCGTCCTGCTCGACGCCGCCTCCTTCGTCCTCGCGGCCGCACTGTACGCCTGCCTGCGGGTGCCCGAGCCGCCACCGGCCCGAGGGGAGCGGGTGCGGATCGCGGAGGGCGCCCGGCATCTGTGGAGGCACCCCCGGCTGCGCCCGCTCGTCCTGGCCGGGGGCGCCACCATGCTGTGCGCCGGGGTCAACGGGGCGGCGCTGTACGCCGTGATCGACGCGCTGGGGCACGCGCCCGCCTATGCCGGGGTGCTCTACGCCGTCCAGGGCGGCGGTTCGGTGGTGGCCGGGCTGCTGGCGGGCCCGGCGCTGCGCCGTCTCGGCGCTCACCGGCTGGCCGGGTACGGCATCGCGGTGACCGCCGTCGCGGCGGGGCTGCGGGCGGTGCCGTCGGACGCGGTCGCGCTGGGGTGCTCGGCGGCGATCGGCGCGGGGCTGCCGTGTGTGCTGGTCGCCGCGTTCACGGCCGTGCAGCGCGAGACGCCGGACGCGCTGCTCGGCCGTACCGCCGCCACCGCCCACGCGCTGGTCCTCGCGCCGAACGCGGTCGGGCTGGCGGTGGGGGCCGCCCTGGTCGAGGCGGTGGACGTGGCGGTGCTGCTCGCCGTCCTGGGCGTGGTGTGGGCGGCGAGCGCGGCACTTCCGCGTCAGAGCGCGGCGAGCCCCTCCCGCACCGCCGACAGGTCGTCGTCCGACGCCAACCCGGCGTGATAGAGCCGCAGTTCGGTGGCGCCCCGGTCCCGTGCGCGGGCCGCGTCCGCGGCGAGCGTGCCGGGGCTGCCGCCCATCCCGGAGACCACCTGGAGGTTGGCGGCGAGGACCGCGCTCTCGCCGCCCCGTTCCGCGAAGGGGGCGAGCAGTTGCGGACCGCCCGCGCAGGGCACGACCACGCCGTCCGCGACGGAGAGGATGTGCGCGGGGTCGACGCCCGCGTTGGCGCCGCAGTGGTAGGTGACCGGGTCGGCGTGGAGCAGCACCTGGAATCCGGCGGGCGCGGCCCGGCGGACCGCCGCGACCGTGTCCTCCTGGAGGGTGCGGGCGGTGTCGTCGCGCCACGCGCGCGTGGCCGCCGCGTACTCCTCGCCGAGCAGCTTCTCCACTCCGGCCCAGCCCTCGTCGGCGGCCGTGCCGCGCCACAGCGGTTCGAGGGCGGCGCGTACGGCGGCGGCGAGCGCGTCGGCGTCCACGCCCCGCTCCCCGTAGCCCCGCGCGCAGTCCGGGCAGAAGCAGAGCGACATCAGGTACTGCCCGGCGTCCCCGAGCGCGATCCCGGCGGTCTTGTCGTGGGCGTGCAGATGCTGGAGCCCGTACCAGCCGAGGGATTCCAGCTCGGTGCCGCGCACCCCGGGCCGTACGGCGGCCTCGGCGGCGAGGTCGACGACGTACGCGCGCGTGGCGGGCTGGGCGACGCACGGGGCCCACGGGTAGCGGTCGCCGTAGGCGTTGACGACCGAGGTGGCCGGATGCTCGGCGCCCATACGGGAGTTGTGCGCGAGCACCACCCAGGTGTGCACCTCCAGACCGGCGTCCGTGAGCGCGGCGGCTGCCTCGCCGAAGGCGTCGCCGGGCGCCCAGTCGCCCGCCGGGTACGGGCGCGGTACGCGGCCCTCCCAGCGGCCGTCGTCCATCGGGTAGAGCACGGCCGCGTGGTCGGCGGTGACGATGCGGTGGCGGGGGTGGCGCGGGGTGAGGGTGCGGGTGGAGTGGTAGGCCGAGGCGAGGGTGGCCTGGTGTACGCCGAGGCCGGCGATGCGGCCGGGTGCCTCCGGATCCCCGTTGACGTCCCAGGGGTAGACGAACGCCGACGCCCTCACCGGGTCCCCTCCGGGTCCGCGTCGAGGAGGGTGTGGCCGCGCTCGATGAGCTGGGCGAGCTGTTTGAGGTGGTCCTCGGCCGGTTCGTGCAGCGGGGGCCGGACCTCTCCCACGTCGAGGCCGCGCAGCCGCACGCCGGCCTTGACGAGGGCGACGGCGTATCCGGGGCCCTGCGCCCGCAGTTCGACGAACGGGCGGTAGAAACCGTCGAGGAGGCGCCCGGCGGTGTCCTCGTCGCCGTTGTGCAGGGCCCGGTAGAAGGCGAGGGCGATCTCGGGGGCGAAGCAGAAGACGGCGGAGGAGTAGAGGGTGACGCCGAGGGCGCGGTAGGCGAGCTGGGTCTGCTCGGCGGTCGGCAGGCCGTTGAAGTACAGGAAGCCGCCGGGCGCCTCGGTGCGGACGGCGCTGACGGTCCGCTGCATGAGGTCGAGGTCGCCGAGGCCGTCCTTGAGGCCGATGATCCCGTCCGTGCGGGCCAGTTCGACGACGGTGTCCGGGGTGAACACGGCGTTGTCGCGCTGGTAGACGACGACGGGGAGCGCGGTCGAGGCGGCGAGCCCGCGGTAGTGCCGGAGCAGCCCCTCCTGTCCGGCGACGACGAGGTACGGCGGCATCGCGAGCAGCCCGTCGGCGCCCGCCTCCTCGGCGAGCGCCGCGTACCGCACGGCGAGCGCGGTGCCGTAGCCGGCCCCGGCGACGACCGGCACCCTGCCCTCGGCGGCCTCGACGGCGGCCCGTACGCAGGCCTGGAACTCCTCGGGGGTGAGGGCGTGGAACTCGCCGGTCCCGCAGCAGGCGAAGACGGCCGCCGCCCCGTCCTCGACACCGCGGCGGACGTGCGTGCGGTACGTGTCGAGGTCGACCGATCCGTCGGGGCCGAAGGCGGTGACGGGGAAGAACAGCGGCCCGCCGGGAATGCTCAGGCGTGCGGCGAGAGGGGCTGGCGTCACGGGCTCTCCCTAGAACAGGCGCTCACGTTTCTGATCCACGTCTATATTCTTGAACGATGTCAGCCTAAGGAGCGCCATCGAGGCCGGTCAAGCGCGCATTCGTGCGGAGCGGCGGCGAATCGGCGCACTTCGGGGGAGACTTGACGCGATCGGCGACGGCTCCTTAGCGTGTCCGGCAGTGTCCATGCATGTGAATACGGTCCAAGCATGCGCACCGTTATTCCGACCGAGCCCGACCGTGCAGCGCCGACCCCAGGAGCCCGAGGATGCCCGCACCCCGCACCGTTCTGCTCACCGGCGCCGCCGGCGGCCTCGGCACCCTGATGCGGGGCCTGCTCCCGGCGTACGGCTACGACCTGCGGCTGCTCGACATGCGCCCCATCGAGGACGCGCCGGACGCGATCGTCGCCGACCTCGCCGACCGGGAGGCGCTGCGCGAGGCCGTGCGCGGCGTCGACGCGATCATCCATCTCGCTGGCATCTCCCTGGAAGCCCCGTTCGAGAAGATCCTGCGCGCCAACATCGAGGGCACCTACCACCTCTACGAGGCCGCCCGCGAGGAGGGCGTCGGACGGATCGTCTTCGCCTCGTCCAACCACGCCGTCGGCTTCACACCCCGCCCCCAGGGCGACGACCCGCTGATCCCCGTCGGCACCCCGCGCCGCCCGGACACCTTCTACGGCCTTTCCAAGTGCTTCGGCGAGGACCTGGCCCAGCTCTACTGGGACAAGCACGGCCTGGAGACGGTGTCGGTGCGCATCGGCTCCTGTTTCCCCGAGCCCACCAGCGTCCGGATGCTCTCGGTGTGGATGAGCCCCGCCGACGGCGCCCGGCTCTTCCACGCGGCGCTGACCGCGCCGGACGTCGGGCACACCGTCGTCCACGGCTCCTCCGCCAACACCCGCCTGTGGTGGGACCTCACCAGCGCCCGCGCCCTCGGCTACGACCCGCGGGACGACTCCGAGCCGTACGCCGCGAAGCTGATCGCCGAGCAGGGCGAGCTCGACCCGGCAGACATCGCGCACGCCTACCTGGGTGGCCACTTCGTCAGCGACCCGCCGATCTGGCCGTACTGACCGGAACACAGCGGCCGGAACACGGCGGGCGGGCACCGAACGGGCCCGCCCGCCGCCGCGTTCGGGCACCGGCCGCGCCCGAAACCACGCCGCCGCACACAACCCCGCAGGTCCGAGACGGACACACCGCACCGTGAACGGGCACATACGGGCAGCATCGGGCGCGCAACAGAGCTGGTCAGCGCCGGACACCCGCTGTAGAACTTTCCCCCAGGGACACCACCGGGCCCGAACGGGCACCGGACGGACGGGTCCGGAGGCGAACCAGCCAGGCATCGGCGGCGAAAGGCAAGGGTCGGGCATGAGCACGAGAACGGCCGAGGACCGGCAGCGCGAGATCGTGCGGGCCGCACGGCGCGACGGCTCCGTGGACGTCACCGCGCTCGCCGCCGAGCTGGGCGTGGCGAAGGAGACCGTACGCCGGGACCTGCGGGTCCTGGAGGACCACGGGCTGCTGCGCCGCACCCACGGCGGCGCCTACCCGGTGGAGAGCGCCGGCTTCGAGACGACGCTCGCCTTCCGCGCCACCAGCCACGTCCCCGAGAAGCGCCGGATCGCGGCCGCCGCGGCCGAGCTGCTCGGGGACGCCGAGACGGTCTTCGTCGACGAGGGCTTCACCCCGCAGCTCATCGCCGAGGCCCTGCCCACCGACCGGCCGCTGACCGTGGTCACCGCGTCCCTGCCGGTCGCGGGCGCCCTCGCCGGGTCCGAGCACGCCTCCGTGCTCCTGCTCGGTGGGCGGGTCCGGTCCGGCACCCTCGCCACGGTCGACCACTGGACCACCAAGATGCTGGCCGGCTTCGTCATCGACCTGGCGTACATCGGCGCCAACGGCATCTCCCGCGAACACGGCCTCACCACGCCCGACCCGGCGGTCAGCGAGGTCAAGGCCCAGGCCATCCGCGCGGCGCGCCGCACCGTGTTCGCGGGCGTGCACACCAAGTTCGGGGCGGTCAGCTTCTGCCGGTTCGCCGAGATCGGCGCGCTGGAGACGATCGTCACGAGCACCCTGCTCCCGTCCGCCGAGGCCCACCGCTACGCGCTCATGGGGCCGCAGGTCGTCCGCGTCTGACGCACCACCCCCCTCCCCACGGGGCACCGCCACACCGTCGGCCGCCCCTTGTCTCCCCATAAGTCCCTCACGTCCAGGAGCGATCCATGCGAACCCAGAGCCGACGACGGCCACCGCGAGCCACGCTCGCCGCGGCCGCCGCAGGGACGCTGCTCGCCCCGCTGCTCTCCGGCTGCTGGACCGGAGCGGGCGGGGCCGGCTCCGGGGGTGACGCCATCAACGTCCTGATGGTCAACAACCCCCAGATGACCGAGCTCCAGAAGCTCGCGCCGCGCTTCACGCAGGAGACCGGCATCAAGGTCAACTTCACCGTCCTCCCCGAGAACGACGTCCGCGACAAGATCAGCCAGGACTTCGCCAACCAGGCCGGCCAGTACGACGTCGCCACGCTCTCCAACTACGAGATACCGATCTACGCCCGCAACGGCTGGCTGAAGGAGATGGACTCCTACGTCGCCGAGGACCCCGGCTACGACGAGCAGGACGTCCTCAAGCCGATGCGCGAATCCCTCACCGGTGACGACGGCAAGCTCTACGGCCAGCCCTTCTACGGCGAGTCGTCCTTCCTGATGTACCGCAAGGACGTCTTCGAGAAGGCCGGCCTGACCATGCCGGCGCACCCCACCTGGCAGCAGGTGGCCGAGTTCGCGGCGAAGACGGACGGCGCCGAACCGGGCATGAAGGGCATCTGCCTGCGCGGACTCCCGGGCTGGGGCGAGGTGATGGCCCCGCTGACGACGGTCGTGAACACCTTCGGCGGCACCTGGTTCGACAAGGACTGGAAGGCGCGCCTCGACTCCCCCGAGTGGAAGAAGGCGACGAAGTTCTATGTCGACCTGGTGCGGGAGCACGGCGAGTCCGGCGCGGCCCAGTCCGGCTTCGCCGAGTGCCTGAACAACATGACCCAGGGCAAGGTCGCCATGTGGTACGACGCCACCTCGGCGGCCGGTTCCCTGGAGGCGGCCAAGTCCCCGGTGAAGGGCAAGGTCGGCTACGCCCCGGCGCCCGTCGAGAAGACCGAGTCCTCCGGCTGGCTCTACACCTGGGCGTGGGGCATCCAGGACGCCTCCCGCAACCCCGACAAGGCCTGGAAGTTCGTCTCCTGGGCGTCGGGCAAGCGGTACGAGCAGCTCGTCGGCGACGAGTTCGGCTGGTCCAACATCCCGGCCGGCAAGCGCGCCTCCACCTACGCCGACCCGGACTACCGCGCGGAGGCGGCGGCCTTCCAGGAGATGACGAAGGAGTCCATCGAGGGCGCCCGCCCGAAGGACCCGGGTGTGCAGCCGCGGCCCGCGCCCGGCATCCAGTTCGTCGGCATCCCCGAGTTCACCGACCTCGGCACCAAGGTCTCCCAGGAGATCAGCGCGGCCATCGCCGGACGCCAGTCCGTCGACTCGGCCCTGAGGAAGTCCCAGCAGCTCGCCGAGAAGATCTCCGAGGAGTACGAGGGGCGATGACAGCGACCACCACGGCCCCCGTGGCCACACCGTCCGTACGCACCACCCGTCCGCCCTCCGCCCGACTGCGCAACTGGGCGACCAGGGCACCCCTGCTGCCCGCGCTGATCTTCATGATCGTGGTGACCCAGCTGCCGTTCGTGGCGACGCTGGTCATCTCCTTCTTCGACTGGAACTCCCTGTACCCGGACGCCCGGAAGTTCGCCGGGCTGGGCAACTACCAGGAGGTCCTCACCGACGCCGACCTGCGCCACTCGGTGTGGACGACCGTGCTGCTGACGGTCGCGGTGGTGCTGGCCAGCCTGGTCCTCGGACTGCTGCTCGCCCTGCTGCTCGACCGCCGCTTCAAGGGCCGCGGAGTGGTCCGCACCCTGCTGATCGCGCCGTTCCTCGTCGTACCGGTCGCCGCCGCACTGCTCTGGAAGCATGTGCTCTACAACCCTGAATACGGCCTTTTCAATGGGCTGTTGCACTATGTGGGCGGCCCACAGCCGGACTGGATCTCCAACACCCCCCTGCTCGCGGTGGAGGCCTCGCTCGTCTGGCAGTGGACGCCGTTCATGATGCTGATCCTGCTGGCCGGCCTGCAGAGCCGCGACCACGAGCAGATCGAGGCGGCCCGCGTCGACGGCGCGAGCGACTGGCAGATCTTCCGCCATCTCACCCTTCCCCACCTGCGCCGCTATCTCGAACTCGGCGCCCTGCTGGGCTCGATCTACATCGTCCAGAACTTCGACGCCGTCTTCACGCTCACGTCCGGGGGCCTCGGCACAGCCAACCTCCCCTACACCGTCTACCAGAGCTTCTACCAGGCCCATGAGAACGGCCTCGCCTCGGCGGCCGGCGTCCTGGTGGTCATCGGCTCGATCATCATCGCGACCTTCGCGCTGCGCGTGGTGTCGTCCCTGTTCCGCGAGGAGGTGTCACGCGCATGAGCGCCGTGGCCGTACGACTTCGCAGCCGCCGCAAGGGAACGGGCCTCGGCCTGGTGGCCTGGCTGCTCGGGATCGCGTTCTTCCTGCCCATCGCCTGGATGGCGCTGACGTCCTTCCACTCCGAGCAGGACGCGGCGACCAACCCGCCGTCCTTCGCCGCGTCCCTGACCCTGGACGGCTACCGCGAGTTCTTCGGCGCGGGCGGCGGCGCTAGCCCCTGGCCGGCCCTGATCAACTCGGCGGTGGCGTCACTCGTCTCCACGCTGTTCGTCCTGGTCCTCGCCCTCCCGGCGGCCTACGCGCTGTCGATCCGCCGGGTGCGGAAGTGGACGGACGTCCTGTTCTTCTTCCTGTCGACGAAGATGCTGCCGGCCGTGGCGGGCCTGCTGCCGCTGTACCTGTTCGCGAAGAACACCGGCATGCTCGACAACATCTGGCTGCTGGTCATCCTCTACACCTCGATGAACCTGCCGATCGCGGTGTGGATGATGCAGTCCTTCCTCGCCGAGATCCCCGTCGCCGTGATCGAGGCGGCCCGGGTGGACGGGGCTCGGCTGCCGACGGTGCTCACCCGCGTGGTGGCCCCGATCGCCCTGCCGGGCATCGCCGCGACCGCTCTGATCTGCTTCATCTTCAGCTGGAACGAGCTGCTCTTCGCCCGGGTGCTCACCGGCGTGGTCGCCGAGACCGCACCCGTCTTCCTGACCGGCTTCATCACCAGCCAGGGCCTGTTCCTGGCCAAGGTGTGCGCCGCGTCGCTCGTCATCTCCCTGCCGGTGCTCGCCGCGGGGTTCGCCGCCCAGGACAAGCTGGTCCAGGGCCTGTCGTTGGGAGCCGTGAAATGAAGGCCGCCGTCATCGAGTCCGTGGGCAAGGCCGTCGTCGCCGAGGTCCCCGACCCGACGCCCGGCCCGCGCGAGGTCGTCGTCGAGGTCGCCGCGTGCGGCCTGTGCGGCACCGATCTGCACATCCTCCAGGGCGAGTTCGCGCCCGAGCTGCCGATCGTGCCCGGGCACGAGTTCGCGGGCGAGGTCGTCGGGGTCGGCACCGGTGTCACGGAGCTGTCCGTGGGCGACCGGGTGGCCGTCGACCCCTCCCTGTACTGCCACGAGTGCCGCTACTGCCGTACGGGGCACAACAACCTGTGCGAGCGGTGGGCGGCGATCGGCGTCACCACGGCGGGCGGGGCCGCGCAGTACGCCGTCGCCCCGGTGGCGAACTGCGTGAAGCTCCCCGAGCACGTCCGCACCCAGGACGCGGCCCTCATCGAGCCGCTGTCCTGCGCGGTGCGCGGCTACGACGTGCTCCGGTCCCGCCTCGGCGCGCACGTCCTCATCTACGGCTCCGGCACGATGGGCCTGATGATGCTGGAACTGGCGAAGCGGACGGGGGCGGCGAGCGTGGACGTCGTGGACGTCAACCCGGCCCGGCTGGAGACGGCCCGCGCCCTCGGCGTCTCGGCGTCCGCCGCCGGCGCCGACGAGCTGGACCGCCCGCAGGGGTGGGAGCTGGTGATCGACGCGACGGGCAACGCGGGGGCGATCCAGGACGGGCTCGGCCGGGTGGCGAAGGCGGGAACGTTCCTGCAGTTCGGCGTCGCCGACTACGCGACGCGCGTGGAGATCGATCCGTACCGGATCTACAACCAGGAGATCACCATCACGGGGTCGATGGCCGTCCTGCACAGCTATGAACGCGCGGCGGAGCTCTTCGCGAACGGTGTCCTGGACCCGGACGTCTTCATCAGCGACCGCCTCCCGCTGGATCAGTACCCCCAGGCCCTGGACCAGTTCGCGGCGGGAGTGGGCCGCAAGATAGTGGTCGTGCCGTAGAGCTTCCCTCGCCCCCGCCGCCCCTACCCGTCCCATCCCCGGGGCTGCCGCCCCCGGACCCCCGCTCTCGGCCCTGAAAGGGCCTCGTCCTCAAACGCCGGACGGGCTGATCACAACCCCTCCGGCGTGGCGGCAGCCCCCGGGAAAACCTTTGGGCGTCGGCACCCCCGCGCCCGTACCATCCACCGCATGCCCAAACCGAGCGGCTTCGCGTACGAGGCCCATCCCGACGGAACCGTCGACATCACCCACCACGGCCGCCGCGCCACCGTCCTGCGGGGCGACCGGGCCGCCCGCTTCCTCGCCGAGGTCACGACCGACCCGCAACTCGTCATGGCCCGCTGGACCGGCAACTACCGCCGCGGCAACGAACGCACCGCCCGCGCCCACCCCCGCAACCGCGGCTGACCCCACCCCGTCCCTCGCCCGAGGACGCACCTCGGCCCTCACCCAGCACGTCCGTCGCTCGAGGACGCACCTCGCTCCCACCCAGCCCGTCCGGCGATTGAGGACGAGGCCCGTTCAGGGCCGAAGCGGGGGTCCGGGGGCGGCAGCCCCCGAGGGACGGGACGGGTAGGGGCGGCGGGGGCGAGAGAAAATGCCCGGCACCCACCGTTCAGCCCCGGGTAAGGGAACGGTAAAACGGCCTCGCTCGTTCACCCGGCATGACAGCTATGACCCCCGGCTCGAACATCCCTCTCCCCACCGCACGCGTGACGGTGGACGTCACCGCCCCGGTGCGGCTAGACGTATCGGGCCTGCTGCTCACCGCCGACGGCAAGGTGCGCTCCGACGACGACTTCATCTTCTACAACCAGCCGTCCGGCCCAGGCGTGACCTACCGCTCGGGCGGCGGCACCTCCCCCGACTCGATCACGGTCGACACCACCGCCGTACCCCCGGGCATCGAGAAGATCGTCGTCACGGCGAGCCCGGACGCGGCCGGCCAGACCTTCCGGGGCATCGAGCCCACGGCCACCCTCCGCGGCGCCGACGACCAGGCCGTCCTCGCCACCTTCACTCCCCCGCAGCTCGGCGACGAGACCGCGCTGGTGATCATGGAGATCTACCTGCGCAACGGCCAGTGGAAGGCCCGCGCGGTCGGCCAGGGCTACGCGAACGGCCTGGCGGGCATCGCCACCGACTTCGGCGTCACCGTCGAGGAACCGGCCCCGGCCGCCACCCCCGTCGCCCCGCCCCAGCCCACCACCCCGCCGGCCCCGCCCGTGGCGGCCGCCCCCGTCACCCCGGCCGCTCCCCCGGCCCCTTCGGCACCGCCCGCCCCGCCCGCCCCGCCCGCGCCCGGCGCCGGGAAGATCAACCTCGACAAGGGCCGCGTCAGCCTCCAGAAGAACCAGACCGTCTCCCTGATGAAGGGCGGCCAGCCCCTCCTGTCGCAGGTCAAGATGGGCCTCGGCTGGGAGCCGGCATACCGCGGCAAGGACATCGACCTCGACGCCTCCGTCATCGCCTACGGCCCGCAGCGCAACCACATCGACAGCTGCTACTTCGGCAAGCTGCAGATCGTGAACGGCGCGATCCGCCACTCCGGCGACAACCTCACGGGTGAGGGCGCCGGGGACGACGAGGTCATCACCGTCGACCTGGGGCGCCTCCCCATGGACGTCACCGGCCTGGTCTTCACGGTCAACTCGTTCTCCGGCCAGAAGTTCACCGAGGTCGCCAAGGCGTACTGCCGGCTGATGGACGCCATGACCGGCGAGGAGCTGGTCCGCTTCGACCTCACCGCGGCCGAGCCGCAGACCGGCGTGATCATGGCGAAGCTCATCCGCCAGTTCTCCGGCGAGTGGGAGATGACGGCCGTCGGCGACTTCGTGAAGTCCCGCACGGTCCGCGGCATGGTGAAGCCCGCAGCCCAGGCGCTGTAGCGGGAGGTACGACGGTGGGGGGCGCTCCCTCGTCCGGAGAGCGCCCCCCACCGTCGGCCTGGCCCCGTCCACCGAGCCCCGGCTCAGAACAACGCGCTGTACGCGTTCAACGCCGGCTGCCCGCCCAGGTGGGCGTACAGCACCGTGGAGTCCGGTCCGATCTCCCCGCGCCGGACGAGGTCGATCATGCCCGCCATCGACTTCCCCTCATAGACGGGGTCGGTGACCATGCCCTCGGTGCGTGCGGCCAGCCGCATGGCGTCCAGGGTGGTGTCGTCCGGTATGCCGTAGGTGCCCGCGTGGTAGCGCTCGTCGAGTTCGACGTCCGCCTCGGTCAGCTCCCGTTCCACGCCGATGAGCCGCCCGGTGCGGTCCGCGATCCGGGCGATCTGCGCCCGGGTCTCGGCCGGCTTCGCGGAGGCGTCGACGCCGATGACCCGGCGCGGACGTCCCCCCGCCTCCTCCAGCGCCGCGAACCCGGCGACCATCCCGGCCTGCGTGGAGCCGGTCACCGAGCAGACGACGACCGTGTCGAAGAAGACCCCCGACTCCCGTTCCTGCTCGGCGACTTCGTACGCCCATCCGGCGAAGCCGAGTCCGCCGAGCGGATGGTCGGATGCGCCGGCCGGGATGGCGTACGGCTTGCCGCCGGACTCCTCCACCTCCCGCAGGGCCTGCTCCCAGCTCTCCTTGAAGCCGATGCCGAACCCGGCGCGCACCAGCCGGACATCGGCTCCGGCGAGCCGGCTCAGCAGGATGTTGCCGACCTTGTCGTAGACGGCGTCGGGCCAGTCCACCCAGCTCTCCTGCACCAGCACGCACTTGAGGCCCGCGCGGGCGGCGACGGCCGCGACCTGCCGGGTGTGGTTGGACTGCACCCCGCCGATGGAGACGAGGGTGTCGCAGCCCTGGGCGAGCGCGTCGGCGACCAGGTACTCCAGCTTGCGGGTCTTGTTGCCGCCGTAGGCGATCCCGGAGTTGCAGTCCTCGCGCTTGGCCCACAGCGAGGCGCCGCCGAGGTGGGCGGTCAGCCGCTCCAGCGGGTGCACGGGGGACGGTCCGAAGAGGAGGGGGTGGCGCGCGTAGGAGGAGAGGGACGGGGACATGGGGCGCCTCCAGGGAAGGGGGTGGATCGTCCTCGGTGTCAGCCGGAGCCCGGTCCGCCCGGTGTCTCCGGGTCGGCCAGGTCGTCGGCCAGGTCGGCGAGGGTGCGCCAGATCTCCGCGGTCACGCGGACGGCGGCGTCCACGTCCCCGGCGGCGCACGCCTCGATCAGCCGGTCGTGCAGCCCGGCCGAGCGGCAGGTGCCGCCCTCCCCGAACCGCTGCCGCTCCAGGCGCCGGATGAGCGGGGTGTAACGGGCGACGGTGGCCGCCGCCGCACGGTTGCCGCTCATCCGGACCAGGACGTCGTGCAGGGCGTCGTCGGCCCGCAGGGCGAGGTCCACCTCGCCGTCCGCGACGGCGGCGGCGAACCGCGTGTTGGCGGCGCGCATGGCGTCCACGTCCGCGCCGGTCAGCCGGGGCACGGCGACCCTGGTGACCAGTTCGTGCATCGCGCCGACCACGGCGGCCGCGTCCCGGACGTCGGCGGCCACGAGGGGCGTGACCCGGGTGTAGCTCTGCGGTTTGCTCTCCAGCAGCCCCTCGTCCACGAGCCGCGAGAAGGCCTCGCGCACCGGCGCCCGGGACAGCCCGAGCCGCTCGGCCAGGTCTGCGTCGCGCACCACCGCTCCGGGCTCGATCTCCCCGGCCACGATGGCGTCCCGGATCGCCTCGTACGCCCGGTCCCGCAGCAGGGTCCGGCCGACGGGTCGCATGGCCTCCATGAACTGAAATGTTAGATGTCAGCTACCCGAGTGGACAAGAGGGCGTGCCCGGAGGAGCGCGACCCGGGCAAAGGTGCGGCCCGCACCCCCAAGGGCTGTCCGCTCCGTTGTTCCAGGGCTCCGCACCGCACCGACCGCTTCAGGTGACACGAAAGACCGGCCAGCCGATCTCGGTGCGCCATGCGGCGGGATCGCTGGTGTCGCGGGGGCCGACAACGTAGCGCTCCCGTACCGGCCCGGCCACCGACATCGCGTTCTCCACGACCCAGGTCCCGAGTTCGCCGTACGTGACCTCGATGCCGTCGTGCTCGCCGACGTGGGTGGTCACGGCCAGTTCCGCGGCCGGCAGAGTCGTGGGGTGCACGCGTCCGGTGCGAGGTGGCGCAGCGGTCGGCAGGTAGACGACCGCGTGACCGCGCTCCTGCTCGAAAAGGGCGTTGTCGTAGCAGCCGCCCGGCGGTCCGGTCACGGCGGCGCCGACTGCCGCCTCCAATTCGGCCATCGCGCCTGCGTACCAGGTCGCCATGTCTTGATGCCCGACCACGGCCTCCACCGCCGCGACCGTCCGGGCGGGCTCCGCTCGCAGCTCGACGTCGATCGGCGCGGGGTCGGGCCGCAGGAGGCGGCGCAGCGACACGACCGCGGCGCGGGTGCGGTCGAGCGTGTCCTCGAGGCGTTGCAGGTGGTCCGTGACCAGGGCCGCCCGGACACCGGGGTCGGGGGTCCGCAGGATCTGCTGCACGTCGTTCAGGGGGACGTCGAGCTCGCGGAGCCGGTGGATGACCTGGGCGGTCGGGATCTGGTCGACGCCGTAGTAGCGGTAACCGGTGGTCTCGTCCACCACGGCGGGTTCCAGCAGGGCCGCCTCGTGATACCGGCGCAAGGTTCGTACGCTCAGGTGGGTCAGCCGCGAGAATTCGCCGATGGTCAGCATCCCGTCATTCTGAACGCTCCCCCTGGGGGAGAGTCCACGGCTTGACCCTCCCCCGCCGTGAGGTCACACGGTGGGCTCATGACACAGCACACCGATCTCCCCTCCGACCTGCTCCCGACCACCGTGCGCAGGTTCTTCGCAGCCCACATCGTCCGCGACGCCGACACCGCCTCGTCGTTCCTCGCCGAGGATGCGGTGATCGTCGATCAGGACGAGACCTTCCGCGGCCGAGAGAAGACCTACGCGTTCCTGCGGGACGCCGGGTCCGAATTCGAATACACGACCGAGCAAATCGGCGTTCACCGCGTCGATGGCACCCACTGGGTGGTGACCGTGCGGCTCGAAGGCACCTTCCCGGGTGGCGTCGCCGAGCTCGATTACCGGTTCGCGCTACGGGACGACCTCATCGCCGAACTCGTCATCGCCAACCACCCGGCCTGACCGAACCCGCACCACCTCGATCTTCAGTGGAGAGAAAAATGTCTAGTTCAGATCGCGATCGTCTCGACGGTCGCCGGGCGCTGGTCACGGGCGGTTCGAAGGGCTCGGGCAAGGCCGTCGTAGAGAGACTGCGAGAGATGGGTGCCGACGTGTGGACCACGGCACGCACCATGCCCGGCGGCTACGAGCGCCCCGACCGATTCATCGAGGCGGACACTTCCACGGTGGGCGGTGTGGAGGTTGTGGCGTCCAAGATCTCCGAGGGAGGTGCGCTGGACATCCTGGTGCACGTTGTCGGAGGGTCGTCAACCCCGCCTGGCGGGTACGCGGCAGCGACTGAGGAGCACTGGCTGGCGGAACTCGACCTGAACTTCTTGGGAGCCGTCCGACTGGATCGAGCGCTTCTGCCGGCAATGGTGGAGGCCGGATCAGGCGTAGTTGTCCACGTCACGTCGATCCAGCGTCAGATGCCGTTGCACGACGCGACGTTGCCGTACGCGTCAGCGAAGGGTGCGCTGCGTACATACAGCAAGGGTCTTGCGAACGAACTGGCGCCACGAGGAGTGCGAGTAAACGCTGTCAGCCCCGGGGGGATTCAGACCGGAGCGTATGAGGGCTTCATCGACCAGCTCGCCGAGGGCAACGGACTGACCCGCGAGGAGGCGAAGCAGAGCTTGATGGCTTCCCTCGGAGGGGTTCCGCTCGGAAGGTTCGCATCGACGGAAGAGGTTGCGGACCTGGTCGGCTTCCTTGTCTCGGACCGAGCCTCATCCATTGTGGGCGCGGAGTACGTCATTGACGGCGGCACTGTCCGAACCGTCTGAGCCAAGCACCGGCTCCGAGTAGCCACTCGCGAACTGCTCGGTCCGACGGCGGAACCCCCTCCTTCACACGGAGAACTCTCAGACGCTGCCGCGACACCGAGAAGCGCGTCGACGACGCCGTCGTCGCGCTTCCGGCGCCGGCCTGGTCGTCGCGATCGTGCCGCGCGTCCCCCGACGCTGCGCGTCACCAGTTCACGTGTCGAGCGCTCAGGTCGCCCCACCAGATGGCGGGCCGCATTGGTCACATGACACGAGCCGCTGCCCCGTGAGCTGGGGCAGGCAGGCACCCAGTCGACCACCACAAGGAGAACACATGACCACGCACATCACGGACCTGCTATCCCCCCAGCCGGTCGGACCGCCTCCGCCCTTCGACCCGGAGCTCGCTCCCGTCCTTGAGATCCTGACCAGCTAAGGGCCGTCCCGTCATTCCCGGTGGATCGGCGCGCGGCGTCGGATGCGGTGCATCGCAAGGCGGCGGGCCGTCCGCATACCGGATGTATGCGGACGACCCGACAACGCGGCGAGGTGCCGTAGCCGCGTTGTCGGGTCGTCCGCCGGGAATGACGGGACAGCCCTGAGGAGTGCGGGCCGTATCAGTCCCCCTCAGGCCGCCCAGGGCCAGTCCGCGTCCCGGGCGCTCTCCAGCAGCGGCACCATCCGGAACGCGGCGTCCGACAGTCCGCCGAACGTGTGCCGGTTCCCGGTGCCCGACGGGCCGTGGCCCGCGCGGTAGCCGGCGAGGTTCCAGGTGTAGACCGGCACGTCGGCGGGGACCTGCTCGGTCGGGTCGCCGTGGTGGCTGGGGGCGTACTGCTCGTCGGTGACGATCAGCACCCGGTCGTGCCTGCGGTAGTGCGCGCGGACGGCGCCGGTGGTGTCGGTGCCGCCGAGGTCGCCGAAGCGGCCGAGGATCTTCAGCACCGACTCACCCGCGCGGAACGGCACGGCGGCGCTGGTGGAGCCGAACTCCACCAGGTCGGCCTTGCGGGCGCGCAGCGCCAGCGCGGTGCCGAAGATCGCCGCCGCGTCGGCGCGGTTCAGCTCGGAGCGGTCCGACAGCCGCGACCAGAACATCGAACCCGAGCGGTCGACGAGGATCAGCGTCCGGCCCGGCAGGGCGGGCACATGGGCCAGCGAGTGGCCGAGCGCCTGCTCCAGCGGGTACGCCCAGCGCAGCGAGGGCGCGTGCCGGTACGCGGCGAGGTACCGGAAGGGGAACTGCCGCGACCGCGCGACCTCCGCCGGGTCGCTGATCCGGGCGGCGACCCGGGCCGCCATCTCGTCGCTGACGCCGGCCTCGTCGAAGTTGCGCAGGTTCCGCACGAGCGCCATCACACCCATGGACGGGATGACGGCCTCCCAGGCCGCCTTGTCCATGGGGCCCTGGAGCCAGCCCGCGAGCGCCTCCCAGGTCATCCCGGCCGCCGCCAGCCGCTCGGCGCCGCCCTCGGACGTGACGAGCGCGCGCCGCTGTCCGACCGGCACCGCCATCAGCTCGCGGTGCGCGGTGAGCACGGCGTCCGCCGCGGGCGGCACGGCCGTCTCCGGGTGGTGCCGGCGGTCGAGCGCGTACCGGAACAGCTCGCCCTGCCACGGCTTAGCCGGGTCGGGCGCCGCGTGCGTCAGGTTGAGGATGTCGCCGAAGCGGTAGCCCTTGGACGCGGTGTCGTACTTCAGCAGCGACTTGCCGCTGTAGAGACGGCGCACGGCGTCGGCGATGCCGCGCTTGACGGGCTTGGGCACATTGCGGCCGTAGGTCGCGGTCCAGTAGGCGAGCAGCTCGCCGGGCTCGTCGGGGCGGCGCAGCACCGAGTCGACGACCCGCCGGTTGGCGGGGCCGTCGCAGGCGCCCGCGTCCAGGCGCGCCTTCACATACTCGGCGGCGCCCACGAGGGCGGCCGTACGGAGGTTGCCCTCGGTGCGCAGCCAGCCGAGCAGGCCGGCCGTCCACTCCGGGTCGCTGACGGCGAGTTCGCGCACGAGCGCGGCGAACCGGTCGTCGCGGTCGGCGCCGCTCTCGTAGAAGGTCTTCTGGGAGACGAAGTTGGCGACGGCGAGCAGGAACAGTTCGGAACGCGCGTCACGCTCGCTTCCCCGGCCGCCCTCATAGGTGCGCAGGACACGGCCGGTCGACGTCACCCGCGAGGTGGGCTGCGCCTTGGCGGCCCGCGTGTTGAATCGCGCCATGATGGAATTCCCCCTCTTTTGCTGCTGCCTTCACGGAGGAAGGCGCGGCAGAAGGAGGGTGCCCGAGGACGAATTCGGCTGCGGTCCTTGTCAACTGGCGCGTCTTCCGTTCCGCCACACCGGCCCTGAGCCGATGACGGGATTCGAACCCGCACGGGGGATGTCCCCCACCAGTTCCCCGAAGTATCCGCCGCCTGCGCACCGGGCACCCACCATGAGCTGCGCCTCCCGAGATCGAGTTGGCCGCGGTCGGGATTCTTTGGAAGAGAAGTAACCGCGGCCGGCGCACCGGGAGGTGCGTGAAGTTGTGGTGTCCAGAGATCGAAGTCGGCGGAACCGACGTAGGTGCTCTGACCCCTGAGCTACACCGGCGCGTTGTGCCGGCGGCGGGACTCGAACCCGCGACCGCCCCATTATCAGTGGAAGTAGGTCCTGCCTTCGCACCTGGACGTTCATCACTGTAAGGAGTGGCCGCGGGAGAGGGCGAGCGAATTAATCGCGGCGCCATCATCTCCCAAAGGAGAGTGATCAACTCCCGTGCTGCGAGCGTGCCTTGAAAGCCGCCTTACGGGCCTCCTTGGCCACCTTCTTGTCCGGGTGAAGCCGGCCCATCGCCTCCAGGACGTCCGCCGTGGCCGGGTGCCCGACCCGCCACACCTTGTCGAAGAAGCCGCTGTGCTGGGCGGCCAGGCCCTCCACCAGCGCCCGCAGTTCCTCGGAGTTCCCCTCGGCCGCCAGCTGGGCCGCGAGGGTGTCGATGGTCAGCCAGAACACCAGCTCCTGGGTGGGCGGCGGGACGTCGGCGAAGCCCGCCTCGGACAGCCAGACCCGGGCCAGCCCGCCCAGTTCGGCGTCGTCGAGGACCTCCCGCAGCGCGGGCTCCGCCTCGGCGCCGACCAGCGACAGCGCCTGCTGGCAGCGCAGCCGGCGCAGCGGCGCCCCCTCGTCCAGGCCCTTGGCGGCGGACAGCAGCTCCCGGGCGGCGGGGAGCGGGTCACGGCGGGCCAGCCACTGCTCGGTCTCGGCCTGCGCGGCGCTCTGCGGATAGCCGGCGGTGCCGTCGAGGAGCGTCTCGGCACCCTTGTCCGCGAGGTCGCCGACGGCGGGCGCGTCGAAGCCGGCCTCCAGGAAGCGGGCCCGCAGCCCGTACAGCCCGAGCGGGGTGAGCCGGACCATGCCGTAGCGCGAGACGTCGGTGTCGTCGACGCCGGCCGCGGGCTCCTCGGCGCCGTCGGCGTCCGCGAGCAGCGCCTCGTCGACCGGCTGGTACGCGACGAGACCTGCCGGCTCCAGGGCCCGGAACTGGTCGTCCAGCCGCATCATGGCGTCGGACACCTGCTCCAGCACGTCGTTGGTGGGTTCGCTCATGTCGCTGGGCACGATCACGGACGCGGCGAGGGCCGGCAGCGGCACCGGGCCGCCCTGGGGGCCGTCCTCGCTGACGGTGAGCAGGTACAGGTTGCCGAGGACACCGTCGAGGAACTCCGCCTCGCCTTCCGGGTCCCAGTCGAGGGAGGACAGGTCGACCTCTCCCCCGGCCTCCATGGCGTCGACCAGGTCGTCGAGGTCGGGCACGCCGGCGTCGGCGAGCGCCGTCTCCAGTGCGGCGAGCCACACCGCGAGGACGTCCTGCGGGGCGCCCCGGGTCAGCAGGTCCAGATCGGCGCCCGCGGTGACCGTGCCGGCCTCCTCGTCGACGACCTCGACCAGTCCGGTGTCGACGGCCACCCGCCAGGCCTCGCTCGTGTGCGCGGCGGCGTCGTCGCCGGTGAGCCCGAGCACCTCGGCGGCGGCGGGCAGTTGCTCGTCGACGAGGCCGCCGCCCGCGTCGACCCGGGTGTCCGGGCCGGCCCAGCGGGCCAGCCGGGCGGCACGGGAGAGCAACGGCGTGGACAGCGCGTCCCGCGCCAGCTCCGCTTCGGGGTGCAGCCGTACCGGCGGCAGGGGGGAGCTGTCTGACATCGGCTGGTTCTCCTAGGACTTGCGCGGCCGTACCCGTCGGGGTTCAGCCGCTCAGCCTAGACGGATATCCACCCATGCCGCCCGGTTCATCTCCCCGCAGGGCGGCGTACATGGCCGAAACCTTGACAAGTGACATGACCACCAACGAGATTACGCGCGTAGAAATTTGGCGGACATCTGTTCACTGGATTTCTACGCGCGTCGTCGCACCGCCGGTCGCGCCTCCAGCGTTGCCCGCACCACCCTCGTCCCGGCGCCCACGCATGTCCCCGGAGGGATCCCTTGCCGAGCAAGAAGTCCGCGCGTCTCGCCGCGCTCACCGTCGCCGCCGTCTGTTCCGCGGCGTCCACCGTCGCCCTCACCGCTCCCGCCCACGCGGACACCGCCGCCATCCACGACATCCAGGGCTCCACGCGCATATCCCCGTACGCCGGCCGGCAGGTCACCGATGTGGCCGGAATCGTCACCGGTGTGCGCGGCTACGGCTCCTCCAGAGGCTTCTGGATGCAGGACCCGAATCCCGACGCCGACCCGGCCACCAGTGAGGGCGTGTTCGTCTTCACCAGCTCCACCCCGAAGGTCGCCGTCGGCGACTCGGTCCTGGTGGCGGGCACGGTCACCGAGTTCGTGCCCGGCGGCGCCTCCTCCGGCAACCAGTCGGTCACCGAGATCACCCGCCCCACCGTGACCGTCGTCTCCAGCGGCAACGCGGTCCCGGCCGCCCGGGTCGTCGACGCGAAGTCGGTGCCGGCCGCCTACAGCCCGGCCGGCGACAGCGCCGCGGGCGGTTCCATCAACGGCCTCACCCTGCGGCCCGCCGAGTACGCCCTGGACTTCTACGAGTCCCTGGAGGGCGAGAACGTCCAGGTCGCCGACACCCGCGTGGTCGGCGCCACCGACCCGTACACCGAACTGTGGGTGACGGTGAAGCCGAGGGAGAACGCCTCCCGCCGCGGCGTCACGGTCTACGGCTCCTACGACGCGCAGAACACGGGCCGGCTGCAGATCCAGTCCCTGGGCAAGCCCGCCGACTTCCCCGCCGCGAACGTCGGCGACGTCCTCACGGGCACGACGTCCGGCCCCCTGGACTACAACCAGTACGGCGGCTACACCCTGGTCGCCAACGAGATCGGCACGCTGAAGAGTGCCGGTCTGGCCAAGGAGACCACGCGCCGGCAGGCCCGCACGGAGCTCGCGGTCGCCACGTACAACGTGGAGAACCTCGACCCGTCCGACGCCACGTTCGCCGCGCACGCCTCCGCGATCGTGAACAACCTGCGCTCGCCCGACATCGTGTCGCTGGAGGAGATCCAGGACGACAACGGCGCGACGAACGACGGGACGGTCTCCGCCGGTCAGACGCTGGCGAAGCTGGCGGACGCGATCGTCGCCGCGGGCGGCCCCCGCTACGACTGGCGCTCGATCGACCCGGTGGACGGCGCCGACGGCGGCGAGCCGGGCGGCAACATCCGCCAGGCGTTCCTGTTCAACCCGGAGCGGGTCTCCTTCACCGACCGCGCGGGCGGCGACGCGACCACGCCCGCCGGTGTCACGAAGGTGCGCGGCAAGGCCGCCCTGACGGTCTCCCCCGGCCGGATCGACCCGGCGAACGCGGCCTTCGCGAACAGCCGCAAGCCGCTGGCCGGCGAGTTCGTCTTCCGGGGCAAGACCGTCTTCGTGATCGCCAACCACCTCAACTCCAAGGGCGGCGACCAAGGTCTGACCTCGCAGTACCAGCCGCCGTCCCGGAGCTCCGAGGTCCAGCGCCATGCGCAGGCCGCGGCGGTCCACGGCTTCGTCGAGGACGTCCTGAAGACGCAGAAGAACGCGGACGTGATCGCCCTCGGCGACATCAACGACTTCGAGTTCTCCGGCACCGCCAAGATCCTCGAGGACGACGGCGTGCTCTGGTCGGCGATCAAGTCGCTGCCGAGGAGCGAGCGCTACTCGTACGTCTACCAGGGCAACGCCCAGACGCTGGACCAGATCCTGGTCAGCCCCTCGATCCGGCGCGGCTGCGACTTCGAGTACGACAGCGTGCACATCAACGCCGAGTTCAACGACCAGATCAGCGACCACGACCCGCAGGTACTGCGGTTCCGTCCGTAGTCTCCCGTCGTGATCAGGGCTGGCTGAACACGCCGTTCAGCCAGCCCTTCCACGTCTCCTCGTCCGCGGCGGCGTCGGCGCCCGGCGCGAAGTCGTGCACGGACATGCCGACGACATGGCCCCAGTGGTTGCGGCCGAAGAAGCGCAGCAGCGCGTCGTCCGTGCGCAGCCCCAGGAAGTACGGGTCGCGGTAGTCGACGACGGCGTCGGTCACCTGCCCGCCGGGACCGGTGACCCGCACCCGCGCGCCCCCGGCCGTGTCGTCGGCGAGGCCCAGGGCGTGGCCCACGATGACGAGGGCGTCCGGCGCCTTGGCCGCCTCGGGCCCGTCGAACGCGGCGAAGGCGGTGACCGGCCGGCCCCGGAAGACCGTGAGGTACTGGCGCAGGGTGTGCAGATAGAAGTCGGTGTGGCGGCTCGCGCCGTCGTACTGGTTGTCCCAGTCGTCGACGAAGATCCCGCTGTGCACATAGCGCACCCAGGCGCGGCGGCCGTCGTCGCGCGGCTCGACGGTGTAGTCGAGCTGGTTGAGGGTCTGCTCGGAGATCCCCTCGACGTCCTCGACGCGGTTGGTGTAGCGGTGCGGCGGGTCCCAGACGGTCACCTCGGAGCCGAACGGCCCCTTGCCGCCCGTACGGGGCTCGGGCGGCTCCATCGGCCAGAGCCAGCCGCCGGTGCCGGCGGTCACGGCCTCCCACACCTCCTCGGGCGTGGCGTCGACCTCGAACTCGCGGGCGATCTCGAATTCCTTCGGCATGACGTTCTCCTGGGTGCTACGGGGTCGGTTCCGGGCCGGACACGGGCGCGGGCCCGTCGGCCCCGGTGGGCTTGAGCGTGGGATGCAGGGCCACGACGATCCGGTGGTCGCGGCCGCTCTCGGCGCCGGGCGCGTCGTACTTCCGGATCAGCGCGCTCACTCCGGCGGTCAGTTCCTCGACGAAAGCCGCCCGGTCGGCCGCCGAGGCGAAGCGGACCTCGCCGTCCAGCGCGTAGGTGGCCCGCCGCTTGCGGGCCTTGGCGGCCCCGGTGATGAGCGAGCCGACGTCCCGGACGAGCCGGGCGCCGAGCGCCAGCAGCCAGCGGGCGGAGAGCTGGTCGCGGAAGCGGTCCGGGTCGGGCTGTACGGACGCCAGCGCGAGCGGGGAGATCACGTACGACGCGGCGGTCGCGCGCATCAGCCGCTCGGTGACGTTGCCCTTGCGGCGCTCCCCGGCCAGCTCGACCAGGCCGTGCCGCTCCAGGGCCTTCAGGTGGTAGTTCACCTTCTGGCGGGGCAGGTCGACCTTTCCGGCCAGCATGGCGGCCGAGGCGGGCCCGGCCGCCAGCTCGGCGAGCAGCCTGGCCCGGATGGGGTCCAGACAGACGGCTGCGGCCTCGGGGTCCTCGATCACGGTGACGTCCAGCATGCGTCCACCGTCTCACCGAAAATTTTTTTTGTCCAGGCGACCCGATTTTTCGGTGAGACGGCCCCCGGCAGGCTCAGCCGGGGATGAGGCCGAGCGCATGGTCGTACCGGCTGACGGTGCTGCCCTTGAGCCCCGGCCAGGTCTGCACACGCCGCCACAGCCCGGTCGCCGAGCCGATCCCGTCGCCGGGCGCGGCCAGCGCGTCGACATGGGCCTGGGCGGTCTCCCACTCGGCGTAGTTGAGGACCCGGGTGCCGTCGATGGAGAGGTGGAAGTGGGCGGAGACGCCCCCGGGGTGCGGGCGCGGCTCGGCCTCCAGTGCCTCGGCGACGGCGTCCACCCAGGCCCGCCGACGGTCCGGGTCGGGCCCCTCGAACTCGATGTCGACGATCACGACACAGCCGGGCACCCGGGTGTCGCCCGGCCGGACCAGGCTGCGGTAGTGCCGGAAGTGCCCGAGCCCGAGGCGCTCGATCCCGGGGACGGCGGTGTCGATCTCGTCGACCCGCTCCTGACGGTGCGCCTTGACGAAGGCGTCGTAGTCCTGCGGGCTCCGCCACTGCGAGTAGTGCAGCAGGGTGGAGGCGTCGTGCCCGGTGTAGACGTGGTACCCGAGCAGTCCCCCGGCGGGCCAGGGCCGCCGCTCCCACGCCCCGGCGATCGCCTCGACGGCCTCCTTCTGCCGCAGCGGTGTCCCCACCCGCCAGGTGCTGAAGAGGGCGGCGCCGAGGTCGGGACGGGCGGGGTCGGGCTGGTTCTCGGTACGGCGGGTCATGACGGCCTCCGGGTGGTCGTGTACGCGGGCGGTCACCCGCGGACACCACCTTTCGACCTCAAGTTTGATCGAGGTCAAGTGCGGCCGACGACTGGCCAGTTGGACAGGCCCTTCGACGACCCATCAGCACTGCTTACCAATATCTCGTAGACAAATTAAGTGGAGCTACACGATCGCGCCTGCCGACACTACTTCCATGACGACTGCCGACACCCTCGCCGCCGCGCCCTTCGGCCGCGCCCTGTGCGCGATGGTCACCCCGTTCACGGCGGAGCGCGCGCTCGACCTCGACGGCGCCCAGCGTCTCGCGGGGCGGCTGGTGGACGAGGGGTGCGAGGGGCTGGTGCTGTCAGGGACGACCGGCGAGTCGCCGACGACCTCCGACGCCGAGAAGGCGGACCTCATCCGGGCGGTACGGCAGGCCGTGGGCGACCGTGCCTCGATCGTCGCGGGTGTCGGCACCGCCGACACCCGCCACACGGTCGAACTGGCCCTGTCCGCCGAGAAGGCGGGCGCCGACGGTCTGCTGGTGGTCGCCCCCTACTACAGCCGGCCCCCGCAGGACGCCGTGGAGGCGCACTTCCGCGAGGTCGCCGACGCGGCGGGACTGCCGCTCGTCCTCTACGACATCCCCGGCCGCACCGGCACCCGCATCGAACCGGAGACGATGCTGCGGCTCGCCGGGCACCCGAGGATCGTGGCGGTGAAGGACTGCTCGTACGACTTCCTGGGCGCCCAGAAGGTCATCGGCCGCACGGGACTGGCGTACTACGCCGGTTGCGACGAGCACATCCTCGCCCTCCGTGCCGTGGGCGGCACCGGCTATGTCAGTACGGTCGCCAATGTGATCCCGCGTCATCTGCGGTCGGTGCTGGACGCGTTCGAGGCGGGCGACACCCCCGTGTCCGCCCGCCTCCAGCAACGCGCCATCCCGCTCATCGAGCTGATGATGAGCGCCGGACTGCCCGGAGCCGTCACCGCCAAGGCCCTGCTCGGCGCCCTCGGCCTGCCCGGCGGCCCGGTCCGCGCACCGCTGCGGTCCGCCGGCCGGGAGGCGACCGACGGACTGCTGGCGGCGTACGAGGAGCTGACCCGGTAGCTCACCGGCGGGCGAACACCGGTTCCCAGCCCTGCTGTTGCACGTCCTTGTCGGGTTCACGGACGCCGCTGAGGGGGACGACCTTGTCGCTGCCCAGGGTGACCAGGACCAGCCGGGGCCGGTACGGCTCGTCCAGCCCGGTCACCCGCTCCCAGGCGATGAGCCGCTTGTCGTCGGCCCAGGCGAGGAGTTGGGCGCCGCGCACCTTGGCGATCTCCTTGCCGGTGCGGGGGTCGAGGATCGAGGAGTAGCTCCGGCCCGGGGAGCCGTCGAGCTCCCTGGAGAGCCCGAGGGCGGCGAGCCGGCCGTCCGGGGACAGCCGCGCGGGGACGTCCGAGCGCAGATGCTTCTCCCCGGCCGGGGCGGCGGCCTTCTCGCCGTCGAAGGAGTAGAACCGCTGGAGTCCGTCACGGTCGCCGATGTACTGCCCGTACACCAGGTCGCCGGACCGGCTGAACGCGAAGTCCTGACGGGCGTTGATGTCGTTCCCGGGCGGGACGGCGCTCCAGCCGTAGGAGCCCGTCTCCCGCCCGATGTCGAGGACGTAGAAGCCGGACCGGCTCGACCGGCCGTACGCGGAGGTCCACTCCCACACCGGCCCGTCGGGACCGTTCACCTTCTCCTTGGTCCGCAGGTCGGGGTTCTCTTTGTACGTCGTCGCCACGAGCCTGCTCCCGTCGTGGCTGAACGCGAGGCCGCCGACGCCGTGCTGGACCGGGATCCAGCGTTCGACGCGGCCCGACGCCAGGTCGAGCAGGCCGATCCGGTGGGCGGGCAGCCCCCGCTCCAGCACGGCGGCCGTCTTCAGTCCGGGCGCGACGGCGACGTACGACCAGCGGGTGTCCTTCCTGTACGTGCCGGTCTCTTTGTCGAGCAGCCAGTAGGTGCGCTCCATGCTGCCCCGCTTCGCGGACTCGGTGCGCAGCTCGGTGGTGTAGTGGGCGGCGAGCACCGTCTCGCCGGCGCCGATCGCCTGGCGCGGCGGCGACTGGTCCGGGTGGGCCTGGACGCCGTCCTGCCGCAGGCCGACGGCGGGGCGGGTGTCCGGCTCGCCGCCGCCGAGCAGGGGCACGGCGACCGCGATGCCGACCACGGCCGCGGTGGCCGCCGCGACGGAGGCGATCCGGCGGGTGCGGCGGCGCCGGCGGGCCGTGAGCACCCGGTCGGCGAAGCCCGCGTCGACGGGCGGCTGTTCGCCGGCCTGCTCGCGCAGGGAGTGGCGTACCAGGTCCTCGACGTTCACTTAACGCACCTCCATCGGGGAGAAGTCGCGGGACGGCGCCGGCCGGGCGCCGGGCGTGCCGGGCGCCTCGGGGCCGAGGGCGCGGAGCTCGGGGGCGAGGGCGCGCAGCCGGGCGAGCGAGCGGTGGGTGGTGGACCGTACCGTGCCGACCGAGCAGCCGAGGATGCGGGCCACGTCGGCCTCGGGCAGGTCCTCGAAGTAGCGCAGCACCAGGACGGTGCGCTGGCGCGGGGTGAGCCGGGCGAGCGCGCCGCGCATCAGCAGCCGCAGTTCGGCGGCTGCCGAGGTGTCGTCCGGGCCGCTCCCGTGCTCCGGGGGCTCGGCGACGGTGAGTTCGCGCCGGCGCCACTTCAGCCGCCAGCGGCTGATCTGCTGCCGGTACAGGATCTGCCGTACGTACGCCTCGGGTTCGTCGATGCGCTGCCAGCGGCCGGCGGCCTTGATCAGGGCGTTCTGCAGGAGGTCCTCGGCGGCGTGCCGGTCGCCGCCGCTCAGCAGCACCGCGGTCCTCAGCAGCGCGGACGATCTGCTCGCCACGAACTCCCGGAAGCCGTCCTCAGCTTCGGCATCCATCGTCACCTTCTCTTCCCCCCGGACGGACCGGACGTCCGCCCCTCCTGCTCCCTGTGACGCGCGCGGACCCCCGCCGCTATGCCACCCGGCGAAAAAAAGGGGAGGGCCGAAGCCCTCCCCCTCCATCAGCCCGGCTCAGCTCCAGGTGTAGCCGTCGCCCACGAGCAGGAAGTGCTCCAGCACATCCTCCATGGGGTCGTCGACCTGCCCGGTGTTGACCAGCCCGATCCGGGGCCCGTTGTGCGCCCCGTGGTTGCTCTCGTCGGCGTGGGCGTTCCCCGCGGCCAGCCCGCACACGGCGCCCGCGGCCAGCAGTCCCGCTCCGAGCCGCGGCAGCCCGCGCCCCGTCCTCCTCCGTGCCGTCCTCAAACCTCGGCCCTCATCTCATCGGTTCGGCGTCTGATCGGACCCTGTGTCCACCCGTTCATCTGCCTGCCCCGGCCGAAGGTCACGCGAAGTACCTCGTTCGTGCACGTCAGAGGGGCGATGAGAGGGGTCTCAGGCCGAGCGGAGCGCCCCGGTGGGTGACATCCGGCCCGCCCGCAGCGCGGGGTACAGACCGGCCACGGTCCCGGCCAGCACGGACACCGCAGGGCCGGCCACGATCCACGCCGGCGGCACGATGGCGGGCCACTCCTGCACGGCCGCGTACCCCAACACCGCCACGACGCCCGGCGCGGCGCCGGCCGGTCCGCCGAACAGCCCGAGCAGCACCGCCTCGATGAGGAACTGCAGGGTGTTCTGCCCCCGGCGGGCCCCCCGCGCCCACCGGAGGCCCACCCTCGCCGCGCCGTTCCATGCTTCGTTTGCCGCCGGACCCCTTCATGCCCCGTAGCGGCCGGCCTGGCCGTAGGCTCCCTGTAGGGCGAGGCCGTAGCGCAGTGGTCGTCGCGCGCGGTCTCCAAAACCGCGAGGACGCCGGTTCGAATCCGGCCGGTTTCGCCCGTGCCGCTCACCCGCCGCCGACCGTCACCGGAACCGGGGGCCGGTGGACCGAGCCCGTGAGCGCCCTCCCGGGCTCGGCTTGGGGCCGTGGAAGGGCGCTCAGCGATGACCGACGTCGACGGGTGCCGTCAACTCGGCCGCAGGGCAGGGTGTTGATCGATTCGGCGGCCGAAAGGCACGGCCGCCCGTGGTCAGTTGTGGCTGTGCAGGACCTCGTTCAGGCCGCCCCACACCGCGTTGTTCGGGCGGGCCTCGACCGTGCCCGTGACCGAGTTGCGGCGGAAGAGGATGTTGGAGGCGCCGGAGAGTTCGCGGGCCTTGACGATCTGGCCGTCGGGCATCGTCACGCGGGTGCCCGCCGTGACGTACAGGCCGGCCTCGACCACGCACTCGTCGCCCAGCGCGATGCCCACGCCCGCCTCGGCGCCGATCAGGCAGCGCTCGCCGATGGAGATGATGACGTTGCCGCCGCCGGACAGGGTGCCCATCGTGGAGGCGCCGCCGCCGATGTCCGAGCCGTCGCCCACGACGACGCCCGCGGAGATACGGCCCTCGACCATCGACGTGCCGAGCGTGCCGGCGTTGAAGTTGACGAAGCCCTCGTGCATGACCGTCGTGCCCTCGGCGAGGTGTGCGCCCAGCCGGACCCGGTCGGCGTCGGCGATGCGCACGCCCTTGGGGGCCACGTAGTCCGTCATCCGCGGGAACTTGTCGATCGAGGTCACCTGGAGGTGCAGGCCCTCGGCGCGGGCGTTCAGGCGGACCTTCTCGACGTCGTCCACGGCGACCGGGCCGAGGGACGTCCACGCCACGTTGGCGAGGAAGCCGAACTGTCCGTCCAGGCTCAGGCCGTGCGGCTTGACCAGGCGGTGGGAGAGCAGGTGCAGGCGCAGGTAGACGTCGTGCGCGTCGATGGGCTTCTCGTCGAGCGAGGCGATGACCGTGCGGACCGCGACGACCTCGACACCGCGCCGGGCGTCCGGGCCGATCGCCTTGGCGGCGCCCTCACCGAGCAGTTCCACGGCCTTCTCGGCGGACAGCCGCTCGCTGCCGGAGGGGCCGGGCTCGGCGACGAGTTCGGGCGCGGGGAACCAGGTGTCCAGAACGGTGCCGTCGGCGGCGATCGTGGCGAGGCCGGCGGCCACGGCGCCGGTGGTGCGAGGAGCAGTCGTGTCGGTCATGAGGGAAACCTAACCGGCGCGGGGCCACGCGGGCCAACCGGCCTCCGCGGCGTCTCAGCGTACGGGCCGGACGTGCGGCCGGACGGCGGCTCCGGACGGGCCTCGCACCGACTCCCCCGCGGCCCCGCCGCCCTCGTTCAGCGCAGCACCCGGCCCAGTACCTCGCGCGCGTACTCCTCGTCGTACGGCACCTCCGTGAGCAGTACCTGCAGGCAGATCCCGTCCATCAGCGCCACCAGCGCCCGTGCCGTGACCGGGTCCGTGTGGCGGGCCAGCAGGGCGGCCAGGGCACCGGCCCACTCGGCGGCGACCGGGCGCAGGGCGGGCCGGCGCAGCGCGGCGAGGTACAGCTCGTACTCCAGCTCCACGCCGGTGCGGTCGCCCGCCAGCCACTCGCCCATCCAGCCGGCGAGCTCGGCGGCCAGGTCGGTCCCCGGGTCCTCCAGACCGCCGCGCGAGGCGATCACCTTGGCGAACCCCTCGTTGGCCTGGCGCAACGCGGCCACGAGGAGATCGTCGAGGGTCTTGAAGTGGTACGTCGTGGAGCCGAGCGGCACATCCGCCTCCGCCGCCACCGTGCGATGACTCAGCCCGCCGATGCCGTGCGCGCCGACCACCCGGATCGCCGCGTCGATGATCCGCTGACGCCGTTCGGGGTCGTAGCGCCGGGCCATCAGTGCGCACCGCCCAGGTTGAGCACGACGACGCCGACGATGATCAGCGCGATACCGGCGGCCTTGACGGCGGTCATCCCCTCCCCCAGGAACAGCACGCCGATGGTGGCGATGGTGGCCGTGCCGACGCCGGCCCAGATCGCGTAGGCCGTCCCGACGGAGACGGTCTTCAGGGTCTGCGCGAGCAGCGTGAAGGAGATCAGGTAGCCGAGGGCGGTCAGCACGGAGGGCAGCAGCCTGCTGAAGCCTTCGCTGTACTTCATGGCGGTGGTGGCGGCCACCTCGGCCGCGATGGCTCCGGCGAGCAGCAGGTATCCCATGTGTACGAGCGTACACATCAGCCGGCACCGGTACAGCGGCTCAGCAGGTACGGCGCCGGTAGCCCGACTCCCCCCGCGCCACCACGTCCAGGTCCCGCAGCACCACGGACACCCGGTCGCCCCAGTCCTCGCAAGCCGCGTCGAAGCCGTCCTTCCGGTACTCGATGTCGAAGACCCGGCCGTCGTAGGCGTCCGCGTACACATCGCACTCGTCGTACTGCCCGCACTCCTCCGCCACCGCGAAGTCGAAGCCGATCCGGCGGCCCCGGTCGGCCAGTTCGGCGGCGTTCTTCTGGCCGATCGCGAGCCCGGCGGCGTGCGCCCGGGCGGCGATCAGCTTGCCGAAGGCCACGTTGTCGGCGGCGGTCAGCAGCCCCTCGGAGCGCTCGTGCGAGTCGAGGTTGTCCGCCTCCACGGCGTCGAAGCCGGCCTTCGCGCAGCCGTCGATCCACTCGCCCACGATCCGCGCGAGCCGCCCGCGCTTGCCCGACGTGGAGATGTCCAGGACGAGCTCGTCCCAGTCACGGTCGACGACCGGGTCGCCGTCGGCGTCGCGCAGCACCAGGTCCGGGTGGTGCTCGTGCCACCAGTCGTCGGTCTCCGGCTGGGCCTGGAAGGCGTTGACGTAGCAGATGTTGTAGACGCCCTCCGCCGGTTCCGACGTACGGTCGCGGGACACCGCGCGCACCCCGGCCGGGGGCCGGTAGGGACCGCCGATCTGGTAGTCGAAGGCGAGTCCGGGCTCGGGTGCCCGCACCGCCCGGGGCACGGCACCGTCCGACTCATCGCCGGAGCCGCCGGAGCCGCCGGAACCGGTGCAGCCGGTCACGGCCGCCCCGAGCGTGCCGCACAGGACCACGGCCGCCGTCAGCCGTCGCAGGGCACGGGGGACGCGCTGGAACATGGGCGGGGCACTCCTGTCGTCACGGCGGATGATCTCCCGCCATCTTGCCGTGCGGAGGACGGGGGACGGGCCGGTACCGGGCCGTCGATCACCTTTCGGCCGCCGGTATACGCAACTTGCATGCCATTCAAGGGACTTGAGCCGCCGTATCCACTAGTGTTCCAGCGTTCACCTACCTGATCCGCACAGCCGCCGCCGTCGCCGTTGGACGCCGCTGGAGGAACACCCATGCCCGACCACACATCCAGGTCACCCCAGGACCGGCCGGTCTGGGAGGACGGATGGGCGCCGGACACGTCCCGGGCGCCGGGGACGCGCCGCCTGTGGCTGGCCGGTGGGCTGGCCGTGGCGACGGTCGTCGCGTGTGCCACGGCGCTGACCGTGTCGGGTAAGGACAGCGACGGGGCGCCGGCGGCGGCCACTCCCTCGCCCGTCGACGTGAGCCTGCCCGGTCTGATCTCGTTCGCCACGCCCTCGCAGACCCCTCCCGAAGGGGACAGCGGCATGGCGGCGGGGCAGGAGAAGACGCCGACGCCCACACCGGAGGAGTCCACCAAGTCGCCCACGGCGTCCCCTTCGGCCTCGGAGGAGACCACCTCCCGGCCGCCTGCCCAGGGCGTCTGGCGCTCCGTCCGCGCCGTCAACTACCCCGACCGGCAGTGGCGTGTGAGCGGCGGATCGGTGCGGCTCGACCCCGTCGGCTCCGGGCAGCGCGGCGACATCGCCTTCCGGCTGGTCGCGGGGCTGGGCGACGCCTCCTGCCACTCCTTCGCCACCGCCGACGGCCGCTATCTCCGCCACCGTGACTTCCTGCTGCGCGCGGACCGCGACGACGGCTCCGCCCTGTTCCGTCAGGACGCCACCTTCTGCCCGCGCCGCTCGCCGTACTCCGGCGCGGTCATGCTGGAGTCCGTGAACCATCCCGGCCGGTTCCTGCGCCACCGGGACTTCCGGCTGCGGCTGGACCCCTACCAGCGGGAGGGACTGTTCCTGGCGGACTCGGCGTTCCGGCTGGTCGACGCACCCGCCCCATGAGCCCCCGGACACACCTGTGGCCCCCGGCTCGAAAGCCAGGGGCCACAGGCAGGTCAAAGCCAGAACCTCAGACGTTGAACCCAAGCGCACGCAGCTGCTCACGCCCATCGTCCGTGATCTTGTCCGGCCCCCACGGCGGCATCCACACCCAGTTGATGCGCAGCTCGCTGACGAGGCCGTCCGTGGCGGACTTGGCCTGGTCCTCGATGACATCCGTCAGCGGGCAGGCCGCCGAGGTCAGGGTCATGTCGACGGTCGCGATGTTCGCCTCGTCGACGTGGATGCCGTAGATCAGGCCGAGGTTGACGACGTCGATGCCCAGCTCGGGGTCGACGACGTCCATCAGGGCCTCGCGAAGCTCCTCCTCCGAGGCCGGCTTCATCTCCACGGTGTCACTCATGCCGTCTTCCTTTCGGCGTCGGCTCCGCCCAGCGCCTGGGCCGTCGCGTCCTTCCACGCCATCCAGCTGAGGAGGGCGCACTTGACCCGGGCCGGGTACTTGGAGACCCCGGCGAACGCGACCGCGTCCTCCAGGACCTCCTCCATGGCGTCGTCGGGTTCGATCTTCCCCTTGGACTGCATCAGCTCCAGGAAGGTCTCCTGGATCGTCCGCGCGTCGGAGAGGTCCTTGCCGACGAGGAGCTCGTTCAGTACGGACGCGCTCGCCTGGCTGATCGAGCAGCCCTGGCCCTCGTACGAGACGTCCTGGATCGTCGTGCCGTCGTACTTCACACGCAGGGTGATCTCGTCGCCGCACGTCGGGTTCACATGGTGCACCTCGGCGTCGCCATCCCTCAGACCACGCCCGTGCGGGTTCTTGTAGTGGTCCAGGATGACTTCCTGGTACATCGAGTCCAGCTTCATGCGATCGCTCGTCCCGTCCCGTCAGCCGAAGAAGTTCCGTACGTGCTCCAGGCCGTCCACCAGAGCGTCGATCTCGGCCGGCGTGGAGTACAGATAGAACGACGCTCGCGTGGTCGCAGGAATTCCGTAGCGCAGGCAGACGGGGCGGGCGCAGTGGTGTCCGACCCGGACCGCGATGCCCTGCTCGTCGAGGACCTGGCCCACGTCGTGCGGGTGGATGTCGCCCAGCGTGAAGGAGATCGCGGCGCCGCGGTCCTCGGCCGTGGTGGGGCCGATGATCCGCAGGTCGGGGACCTCCAGCAGGCGCTTCACCGCGTACTCGGTGAGGGCCTGCTCATGGGCGAGGATCTTGTCCATGCCGATCGAGTCGAGGTAGTCGATCGCCGCGCCCAGACCGATGGCCTGCGAGATCGGCGGGGTGCCGGCCTCGAACTTGTGCGGGGCGGGGGCGTACGTCGACGAGTGCATCGACACGGTCTCGATCATCTCGCCGCCGCCGAGGAACGGGGGCAGGTCCTCCAGCAGCTCCTGGCGGCCCCACAGGACGCCGATGCCGGTCGGGCCGCACATCTTGTGGCCGGTGAAGGCCACGAAGTCGGCCTGGAGGGACTGCACGTCCAGCGGCATGTGCGGCGCGGCCTGCGAGGCGTCGATGCAGACCAGGGCACCGACCTCCTGCGCGCGGCGCACGATGGCCTCGACCGGGTTGTGGGTGCCGAGGATGTTCGACACCAGCACGAAGGAGACGATCTTCGTCTTCTCCGTGATCACCTGGTCGATGTTCGACAGGTCGAGACGGCCGTCGTCGGTGAGGCCGAACCACTTCAGCTTCGCGCCCGTGCGCTGCGCGAGCAGCTGCCACGGCACGATGTTGGAGTGGTGCTCCATCTCCGTGATGACGATCTCGGTGTCGGCGTCCACGCGGTAGGGCTCGTCGGCCCAGCCCAGCATGTTCGCCACGAGGTTGAGCGATTCGGAGGCGTTCTTGGTGAAGATCACCTCGTCGCGCGAGGGCGCGTTGATGAACTCCGCGACCTTGTCCCGCGCGCCCTCGTACAGTGCCGTGGCCTCCTCGGCGAGGACGTGCACTCCACGGTGGACGTTGGCGTTGTGCTGCTCGTAGTACTCGGAGAGCACGTCGAGGACCTGGCGCGGCGTCTGCGAGGTCGCCGCGTTGTCCAGGTACACGAGCTTCCTGCCGTCGTGCAGGACGCGGTCCAGGATCGGGAAGTCCTTGCGCAGCGCCTCGGTGTCGAGGAGGCCCGGCAGCTGTGTCACGCGGATGCGCCACCCTTCACGTACTTGTCGTAGCCCTCGGCCTCCAGCTGGTCCGCGAGCTCGGCGCCGCCGGACTCGGCGATACGGCCGTTCGCGAACACGTGCACGTGGTCGGGCTTGATGTAGCGCAGGATGCGCGTGTAGTGGGTGATGAGGAGGGTGCCGACCTCACCGGTCTCACGGACGCGGTTGACGCCCTCGGAGACGACGCGCAGTGCGTCGACGTCCAGGCCGGAGTCGGTCTCGTCGAGGATGGCGACCTTCGGCTTGAGCAGCTCGAGCTGAAGGATCTCGTGGCGCTTCTTCTCACCACCGGAGAAGCCCTCGTTGACGTTGCGCTCGGCGAAGGCGGGGTCCATGTTGAGGCGCTCCATGGCCTCCTTGACCTCCTTCACCCAGGTGCGCAGCTTGGGGGCCTCGCCGCGCACCGCCGTGGCGGAGGTGCGCAGGAAGTTGGAGACGGAGACGCCGGGGACCTCGACCGGGTACTGCATGGCGAGGAACAGGCCGGCGCGGGCCCGCTCGTCGACGGACATCTCCAGGACGTCCTCGCCGTCGAGGGTGACGGAGCCGGACGTGATGGTGTACTTCGGGTGACCCGCGAGGGAGTAGGCGAGCGTCGACTTGCCCGAGCCGTTGGGGCCCATGATGGCGTGCGTCTCGCCCTGCTTCACGGTGAGGTCGACACCCTTGAGGATTTCCTTCGTGCCGTTCTCGACCTCGACGGTGACGTGCAGGTCTCGGATTTCAAGCGTAGCCATGGGTGCCTCAGGACTCCTGGGTGAGGGAGACGAGCACGTCGTCCCCTTCGATCTTTACGGGGTATACGGGGACAGGGCGCGTCGCGGGAAGGCCGGACGGCTTGCCGGTGCGGAGGTCGAACGCGGAGCCGTGCAGCCAGCACTCGATCTGGCAGTCCTCCACCTCGCCCTCGGAGAGCGAGACGTTCGCGTGGGAGCAGATGTCGTGGATGGCGAACACCTCTCCCTCGGTACGGACGACCGAGACCGGCGTGCCGTCGAGTTCCACCCGCTTGGGGGTGTCCTCCTCCAGCTCGCTCAGCGCGCAGACGCGTACGAACGCCGGTGTGTCAGTCATCCGACCGACGCCTCCAGCTCCGTCTCGATCTTGGCGAGCAGGCGCTCCTCGATGTCGTCGACGCCGATCTGCTGGACGAGCTCGGCGAAGAAGCCGCGGACGACGAGGCGGCGGGCCTCGTGCTCCGGGATACCGCGGGCCATCAGGTAGAACAGCTGCTCGTCGTCGAAGCGGCCGGTCGCGGAGGCGTGGCCGGCGCCGACGATCTCACCGGTCTCGATCTCCAGGTTCGGCACGGAGTCGACACGGGCGCCGTCGGTCAGAACCAGGTTGCGGTTCATCTCGTAGGTGTCGGTGCCCTCGGCCTTGGCCTCGATGAGGACGTCGCCGATCCAGACGGCGTGCGCGTCCTCGCCCTGCAGCGCGCCCTTGTAGACGACGTTGGACTTGCAGTGCGGGGTGTTGTGGGTGACCAGGAGGCGGTGCTCCTGGTGCTGCCCGGCGTCGGTGAAGTACAGGCCGAACAGCTCGGCCTCGCCGCCGGGGCCGGCGTACTCGACGCGCGGGTTCAGCCGGACGACGTCGCCGCCGAAGGTGACGACGACCGACTTGAAGGAGGCGTCGCGGCCCACGAGGGCGTTGTGCTGGGCGACGTGCACGGCCTTGTCGTCCCAGTCCTGGACGGAGACGACGGTCAGCTTGGCGCCGTCACCGAGGACGAAGTCGACGTTGGCGGCGAGCACGGCGTCACCGGTGTGGTCGATGACGACGACGGCCTCGGCGAACGCGCCCAGTTCGATGAGCTGGTGGCCGTAGCGGACCCCGCCCTCGCCGTGCACGGCGATGCGGATGGGCTCGGTGAGCACCGTCTCCTTGGGGACGGTGACCACGCCGGCCTGCTCGAAGGCGGAGTACGCCTGGGCGGCGACGCGGTCCACGGGGGTGCCGGCCTTCCCGAGGCGGGCGTCGTCACGGCCGACGGTCTCGACGACGACGCCGTCGGGCGCCGTCACGGTGACCTTGACGCCTTCGCCGGTCGCGACGGCGGTGCCGTCGTGCAGGCCGCGCAGGCGCTCCAGCGGGGTGAACCGCCACTCCTCCTCGCGGCCGTGCGGGACGGGGAAGTCCGCCACGTCGAAGGACGGGGGCGCGCTCATGCGCGAGACGACGGTCGACTCCGCGGCCACCGCGATCGAGCCGGCGGTGGTGCTGCCCACCGGGATGTTCTGGGCCTCAGCCATGGCTGTCGGTCTGCTCTCTTCCTACGTTTACGATCTTCGGCCCGCCGCGGGGGCGGGCCGCCTGCTGCCGGAGCGGAGGGCGGGTGCTAGCCGACCGCGCCTTCCATCTGCAGCTCGATCAGCCGGTTGAGCTCCAGGGCGTACTCCATCGGCAGCTCCTTGGCGATCGGCTCGACGAAGCCGCGCACGATCATCGCCATCGCCTCGTCCTCGCTCAGACCGCGGCTCATCAGGTAGAAGAGCTGGTCCTCGGAGACCTTGGAGACGGTCGCCTCGTGGCCCATGGAGACGTCGTCCTCGCGGACGTCGACGTACGGGTAGGTGTCCGACCGCGAGATCGTGTCGACGAGCAGAGCGTCACAGAGCACGTTGGACTTCGCACCCGGGGCGCCCTCGCCGATCTCGATCAGACCGCGGTAGGAGGTGCGGCCGCCGCCGCGCGCCACCGACTTGGAGACGATGTTGGAGGACGTGTTCGGGGCCATGTGGACCATCTTGGCGCCGGCGTCCTGGTGCTGGCCCGCGCCCGCGAAGGCGATGGACAGGGTCTCGCCCTTGGCGTGCTCGCCCATCAGGTAGACGGCCGGGTACTTCATCGTCACCTTGGAGCCGATGTTGCCGTCGATCCACTCCATGGTGGCGCCCTCGTAGGCGACGGCGCGCTTGGTGACCAGGTTGTAGACGTTGTTCGACCAGTTCTGGATGGTCGTGTAGCGGCAGCGCGCGTTCTTCTTGACGATGATCTCGACGACCGCGGAGTGCAGCGAGTCCGACTTGTAGATCGGGGCGGTGCAGCCCTCGACGTAGTGCACGTAGGCACCCTCGTCGACGATGATCAGGGTCCGCTCGAACTGGCCCATGTTCTCGGTGTTGATCCGGAAGTAGGCCTGGAGCGGGATCTCGACGTGCACGCCCTTCGGCACGTAGATGAAGGAGCCGCCCGACCACACGGCGGTGTTCAGCGCGGCGAACTTGTTGTCACCGGCCGGGATGACGGTGCCGAAGTACTCCTTGAAGAGCTCCGGGTGCTCCTTCAGGGCGGTGTCGGTGTCGAGGAAGATGACGCCCTGCTCCTCCAGGTCCTCGCGGATCTGGTGGTAGACGACCTCCGACTCGTACTGGGCGGCGACACCGGCGACGAGGCGCTGCTTCTCGGCCTCCGGGATGCCCAGCTTGTCGTAGGTGTTCTTGATGTCCTCGGGGAGCTCCTCCCAGGACGCCGCCTGCTTCTCCGTGGAGCGCACGAAGTACTTGATGTTGTCGAAGTCGATGCCCGACAGGTCCGAGCCCCAGTTCGGCATGGGCTTCTTCTCGAAGAGCTTCAGACCCTTGAGGCGCAGCTTCGTCATCCACTCCGGCTCCGACTTCTTGCCGGAGATGTCGCGGACGACGTCCTCGTTCAGGCCGCGCTTCGCTGCGGCACCGGCCTCGTCGGAGTCGGCCCAGCCGTATTCGTACGTGCCCAGGCCCTCGAGCTCAGGGTGGGCAGTCTCCGTGGGGAGAGTCATGCGGGGTTCCTCCCGGCCGTGCTTGCAGATGCGTGGTGAGTGGTGTGGGAAATCCTGGGGATGAACGTCGTGCAGACGCCGTCGCCGTGCGCGATGGTCGCCAGTCGCTGGACGTGCGTCCCGAGCAGCTCGGCGAAGATCTCCGTCTCCGCCTCGCACAGCTGCGGGAACTGCTCCGCGACATGGGCGACCGGGCAGTGGTGCTGGCAGAGCTGCTCGCCCTGCTGCGGGTGAGGCGCACTGCGCGCCGCCGCAGCGTACCCGTCGGCGCTGAGGGCCTTGGCGAGGGCCTCGGTGCGCTCGTCGGGTGCGGCCGCCTCGACGGCCTCACGGTAGGCGCGCGCCTGGGCCTCGATGCGGGCGCGGGCGAAGGCGGCGACCGCCTCGCTTCCGCCCTCGCGCTCGGCGATCCACTTCAGGGCGTCCACCGCGAGCTTGTCGTAGGACTGGTCGAAGGCGTCGCGGCCGCAGTCGGTGAGCGCGAAGACCTTGGCGGGGCGTCCGCGCGTGCGCGTGCCGTAGACCCGCTGTTCCCGGGCCGCCACGACGTCGTCGGCGACCAGCGCGTCGAGATGCCTGCGCACGGCGGCCTGGGTGAGACCCAGCCGGCCGGCCAGCTCGGCGACGGTCGACGGCCCGTGGTCCAGGATGGATCGCGCGACCCGGTTGCGCGTCGAGCGCTCACCGGTCGCGAGTTCCTCCTGAGGGGACCCCGTGGGGGTCTCCCGAGCCTCGCCGACGTTTTTCACAACGCCATTGTTGCGTAATTCCTCGAACCCAGGCAAGCGGCCCCCGTCCGCGATGACGGTGCCCTACGTCACTTAGGTAAACCTAATGTGACCTGCGGAAACGATCTTTGATCGATCAAACCGGTGGCATCCGGCGACCTGGTCGGGGACACTCCGGGACCATGGCGACACCCCCTCCGACCGGCCCTCTTGTCACCCGCGGCACCCTCGCGGCCCAGCTGCGCGAGCTCGGCGTCCGGGAGGGTGACACCCTCCTCCTGCACTCCTCGCTGCGCGCCCTCGGATGGGTCTGCGGAGGCCCCGTGACGGTTGTTCAAGGCCTGCTGGACGCCCTCGGCCCGGACGGCACCGTGGTGGTCCCGACCCAGACCGGCGACCTCTCCGACCCGGCCGTCTGGCAGAACCCGCCGGTGCCCGAGGAGTGGTGGGAGACCGTCCGGGCGACCATGCCCGTCTACGACCCCCGGATCACGCCCTCACGCGGCGTGGGCGTCGTCCCGGAGACCGTGCGGACCTGGCCCGGCGCCACCCGCAGCGCCCACCCGCAGACCTCGTTCGCCGCCCTCGGCTCCCGCGCGCGGGAGATCACCGACGGACACGCGACCGACTGCCGGCTCGGCGAGCGCAGCCCGCTGGCCCGGCTGGAGGCGCTGCACGCGCGCGTGCTGCTGCTCGGCGCCGGTTACGACACCTGCACCGCCTTCCACCTGGCCGAGTACCGGATCCCCTCCCCGCTGGTGCGGGTGGGACGGCCGGGGCCCGAGGGGTGGGAGGTGGTCACCGAGGTGTCGATCACCTCGGAGCGCTTCGACGAGCTGGGGCACGACTTCGAACGGGACCGCCCGGTCCTGCGCGGAAGGGTCGGCGGGGCCGACGCGCGCCTGTTCCCGCTGGCCGACGCCGTGGCCTACGCGGTGCCGTGGCTGGAGACGCACCGCCCCCGCGCCGTGGAGCTGTGAGGCCGCCGGACGGGGAGATGCGCACCCGGCCGTTCGGGGGACCCGCGCTCTCCCTAGACTCTTGAGCCATGCGAAACGAGCCCGTGGTCCAGGTCCACGCCCTGGTGAAGCGGTACGGCGGGAAAACCGCGGTGGACGGTCTCGACCTGGTGGCCCGGGCGGGCGTCACAGCCGTGCTCGGCCCGAACGGCGCGGGCAAGACGACGACGGTCGAGACCTGCGAGGGCTACCGCAGACCGGACTCCGGCACGGTGCGCGTCCTCGGCCTCGACCCGGTGCGGGAGTCCGCCGCGCTGAGGCCCCGGATCGGCGTGATGCTCCAGTCCGGCGGCGTCTACTCGGGCGCCCGCGCGGACGAGATGCTGCGCCATGTCGCCAAGCTGCACGCCCACCCGCTGGACGTGGACGCGCTGATCGAGCGGCTGGGGCTCGGGAGCTGCGGCCGGACCTCCTACCGCCGGCTGTCCGGCGGCCAGCAGCAGCGCCTCGCGCTCGCCATGGCCGTCGTCGGGCGACCCGAGCTGGTCTTCCTCGACGAGCCCACCGCCGGACTCGACCCGCAGGCCCGCCGCGCCACCTGGGACCTGGTCCGGGACCTGCGCGCCGACGGCGTCTCGGTGATCCTCACCACGCACTACATGGACGAGGCCGAACAGCTCTCGGACGACGTCGCCATCATCGACGCGGGCCGGGTCATCGCCCAGGGCTCCCCCGAGGAGCTGTGCCGCGGCGGCGCCGAGAACACCCTGCGCTTCACCGGCCGCCCCGGCCTCGACGTGGGCTCCCTGCTCAAGGCGCTGCCCGCCGACTGCACGGCCGCCGAGCTGACGCCCGGCTCCTACCGGGTCGGCGGCAAGGTCGACCCACAACTGCTCGCCACGGTGACGTCCTGGTGCGCGCAGCACGGCGTGATGCCGGACCGGATCTCGGTGGAGCGGCACACCCTGGAGGACGTCTTCCTGGAGCTGACCGGCAAGGAGCTGCGCTCATGACCACCACGAGCACCGGGACGTACGCCCCGAAGCCGGGCGCGGCCCCGCTCCCCCGCATGATCGCGGCCCAGGCGGCGCTGGAGACGAAGATGCTCCTGCGCAACGGCGAGCAACTGCTGCTCACCGTGGTGATCCCCACCCTGCTGCTGGTCCTCTTCAGCTCCGTCGACATCGTGGACACGGGTGAGGGGAAGGCCGTCGACTTCCTCGCCCCCGGCATCCTGGCGCTCGCCGTCATGTCGACGGCGTTCACCGGGCAGGCCATCGCCACGGGCTTCGAGCGCCGGTACGGCGTCCTGAAGCGGCTGGCGTCCTCACCGCTGCCGCGCTGGGGCCTGATGACCGCCAAAACGCTGTCGGTGCTGGTCACCGAGGTGCTGCAGATCGTCCTGCTGACGCTGATCGCCTTCGCGCTCGGCTGGTCGCCGCACGGCAACCCGGCGGCCGTGCTCCTGCTGCTGGTCCTCGGGACGGCCGCGTTCTCCGGGCTCGGACTGCTGATGGCGGGGACGCTCAAGGCGGAGGCCACGCTGGCCGCGGCCAACCTGGTCTTCCTGCTGCTGCTGGTCGGCGGCGGGGTGATCGTGCCGCTGGACAAGTTCCCCGACGCGGCCCAGGACGTCCTCGCCCTGCTGCCCGTCTCCGCGCTCTCCGACGGGCTGCGGGACGTGCTCCAGCACGGCTCCGCGATGCCCTGGGGCGACGCGGGGATCCTGGCCGTATGGGCGGTCGTGGGCCTGGCGGCGGCCGGCCGGTTCTTCCGCTGGGAGTAGCGCGCGGCCCGCGCCGGGCGCCCCCCTCGTGAAAGCGTGCACAAGCGGCGGCCTACGATGGTGCGCGTGCAGAACCTGACCCGCGCCGACGCCCAGGCCGCCGTGCGCAACCCGCTCGCCTTCATCGCCGCCCGCTGGACCCCGGATCCGAGGACCGTCCGGCGCGCGGCGCTCGCCGCGCTCGTGATGTCGGTGATCATCGTGGTCACCGGCGGGGCCGTCCGGCTCACCGGCTCCGGGCTCGGCTGCCCGACCTGGCCGAAGTGCACGGCCGACTCGCTCACCAACACCCGCGAGATGGGCCTGCACGGCGCGATCGAGTTCGGCAACCGCATGCTGACGTACGTGCTGTGCGCGGCGGTCGGCTGGGCGATCATCGCCGCCCGCTCGACGAAGCCGTACCGGCGGGGCCTGACCCGGCTGGGCTGGGCCCAGTTCTGGATCGTGATGAGCAACGCCGTGCTCGGCGGCATCGTCGTGCTCGTCGGCCTGAACCCGTACACCGTCGCGGCCCACTTCGTGGCGTCGTCGGCGCTCATCGCGGTCGCCGCGGTGATGTGGCAGCGCACCCGTGAGGGGGACGCGACCCCGCGTCCGCTGGTCGGTAAGGCCATCCAGCAGCTCGTGTGGTTCCTGGTGGCCGCGTCGGTGCTGCTGATCGTGGCGGGCACCGTGGTGACCGGTGCGGGGCCGCACGCGGGCGACTCCAGCGAGGTCGCGCGGATGCCGGTCGACTGGGAGACCGTGACCAAGCTGCACGCCGTGCTGGCCTGGATCGTGGTGACGCTGACCTTCGCGCTCTGGTTCGTCCTCAAGGCCGTCGACGCCCCGAAGGGCCCGCTGGACCGCACCCGCGACCTGTTCCTGGTCCTCCTCGCGCAGGGCGTCATCGGCTACGTCCAGTACTTCACGGACCTGCCCGAGGTGCTGGTCGGCCTGCACATGCTGGGCTCGGCCCTGGTGTGGATCGCGGTGCTGCGGGTGCTGCTGGCGCTGCGCGAGCGGCCGGAGACGTCCGTCCCCGACCTGCCCGCTCAGCCGTACGACGCCACCAGCGCGTCGATCGCCGGCCCCAGGTAGGCCCGCGTCAGCGCGGCCCTGCGCGCCGCCCACACGTCGGACGCCGGCGCGGCCGTGCCGTAGCGCCGGCCGTGGACGTCCGCGACGACCTCGGCGGGCGCCCCCAGCCCGGGCAGCAGCTCCAGCGCCTCCCGTTTGGAGATCAGACGTCCCTCGCGCGCGGTGACGCTCGCCCGCGCGAACGTGATCAGGCCCAGGTCGACCCAGACCTCCCGGGTCCACCGCCGGGCGTCGGCCAGGGCGGGCCGCCAGAAGTCCCGCTGGTCGGCGACGACGAACGCGGCGAGCTCGTGGTCCGGCACCGGCGGCAGCAGGGCGGCGGGCGCCTCGCCTCGCAGCACGCGCCCGAAGACATGCAGCTCCCGCCGGGTCACCGGGGTGACCGGCCGCCGGAACAGCTCCTCGTGCGCCCAGGTCGGATGGCGCCTCGCCGGGTCGTCCAGGGTGTCCGGCGTGAGGTAGGAGCAGTGCAGCAGCGGGGCGAGCGGCGCGGTCCGCAGCCGGGCGTGCAGGGTCGCGAGGCGCCAGAGGGTGCGCGGGGCGAGCGGGCCGGGCAGGACGGCGATCAGGTCCAGATCGCTGCGGCCCTCCTGGTAGTCGCCGCCGGCCAGCGAGCCGTGCGCCCAGACGGCGACGGGTTCCAGCGGTCCGAGGGCGGTCAGAAAGCGGTCGAGCAGGGCATCGGTCGGGGTCGGCATCCCGTCAGTCTGGTCCGGGGTGTGGGGGCCGTACAGCCCGCTCACTGGAGGCCGTAGACCCGCCGGGCGTTCCCCGACGACACCATCTCCGCCACGCGCTGCGCGTCCGCCGGGGACCACGCGCCTTCCGCGACCCAGGCGCCGAGCACCCTGGCGAGGGACTCGCGGAACAGCTGTGCCCCGACGACATGCAGCTCGGGCAGGCCCTGGGCGCCGCTGGAGAAGAGGATCTTGCCGAACGGGGCGAGCTCCAGGATCTCGGCGAGGATCGTGGCCGCGCGGGCGCCGGTGCGCACCAGGGCGGCGCCGGAGTCGGCGTAGACGTGCGGGAAGACACCGGCGAGATGGGCGGCGTGCCGGTGGTACGGGTAGCCGTGCAGCAGGACCAGGTCGGTGCCGAGGCCGGCGGTGGCGCGGACGAAGTCGGTGAGCAGGACCGGGTCGGTGCGGTCGATGCGCAGGCCCGGCTGGCCCAGTCCGGCGTGCAGCTGGAGGGGCCGCCCGGACGCCACCGCGATCCACAGCAGATGCCGTAGCAGCACCGGGTCGGTCAGCTCGCCGCCGACGCCTCGGTCGGCGAGCCAGCGCCCGGCCGCGCCCCGCACCTCCCCCGGCCCCGGCGGCTCGGGGGCCAGCGCGAGGCCGTGGCGCACACCGGCGACCGAGGTGAAGGCGACGGCGTGCGCGGCGGCGGCGTGCACCGACTCGGCGAGGTTGGCGAGGAAGGACTCGACGGTGCCGGAGGTGTCGGCGACCTGTTCGGCGAGGAGTTCGAGGCGGACGATCTCATGGGCCTCGGCGGAGGCGGCGGAGGCCATCTCCGGGGGGCCGGTGAGGTCGCCGGGCAGGCCGGTGTCGACCAGATAGGTGGTGATGCCGCTGCCCCGCAGCAGCCGGCGGCCGGCCTCCCACACGCCGAGTTCGCGGCGCCGGGCCAGATAGCGGGCGGGCGGGCAGTGCGGCTCCAGACCGAGCAGCGGGGGGCACCAGCGCCGCACGGCGAATCCGGTCTGGGTGTCGAAGAGCGTGGTGCCGGGGGCCGGCGGTCCCTCGGTGCGGGCGAGCTGGGCCTCGAAGGTGCCGAGGCCCAGTTCCGCTCTCAGTACGCCGTGGCAGTACTGGTCCACGAGGGACGGCGTGTCGATCATCCGGGCTCCCCGTGGCTTGGACGTGGCGTGCTCTACACGTCCTAACGGGTGAACCCGTGCCGAGGTGTTGGGGAGAGACGGGCGGGCTCTCAGCCGCCGATCTGGATACCGGCCATCCGCTTCCACTCGTACGGGCCCGTCCGCACCTTCGCCGCGAGCTCGCCGTCGAAGGTCTCGTGACGGGTGATCCCGGCCTTCTCGACGGCCTTCTCGGCGGTCTCGAACGTGGGGGCCACCAGGTCGCCCCAGCCGCCGTCCTCGCCCACGAGGACGATACGGGCGCCGCGCTCGCCGATGTACGCGATCTGGGCCTCGGCACCGCCGTGGGACTTGGCGAAGGCGTTGATCCGGTGGGCGAGGCGGGTCACCTTGCGGTCGTCGGCCTGCTGCGTGTCGTCTGCCATGGCCAGGATGCTACCGATCAGTAGATCGCTTGGCGACGGGAGGGGTGCGTGACCCGCGCCTCAGCGTGTCAGCGGCATTGGTACCGCCGTGTCAGCGCAGGAAGGGGTCGACCGCGACGGCCACGAAGAGCAGCGAGACATAGGTGATCGACCAGTGGAACAGGCGCATCTCCTTGAGCTTCGCGCCGGTCACCTCGGCCTTCGCGCGGTTCTGCAGCGCGTGCGCCTCCCACAGCCACCAGCCGCCCGCGCCGAGCGCGACCGCGGTGTAGAACCAGCCCGTGTAGCCGAGCGGCGTCAGCAGCAGCGAGACCGCGACCATCACCCAGCTGTAGAGGACGATCTGCTTGGCGACGACCTTGTTGGAGGCCATGACGGGGAGCATGGGCACGCCCACGCGCGCGTAGTCCTCCTTCACCTTCATGGACAGCGGCCAGTAGTGCGGCGGCGTCCAGAAGAAGATCACCATGAAGAGGATCAGCGGCGCCCAGGAGAGGGAGTTCGTGACGGCGGACCAGCCGATCAGCACCGGCATACAGCCCGCGATGCCGCCCCACACGATGTTCTGCGAGGTACGGCGCTTGAGCAGCATCGTGTAGACGACGACGTAGAAGAGGAGCGCTCCGAGTGACAGCCACGCCGACAGCCAGTTGACGGTGAGGCCGAAGAGCAGCGTCGACACGACCGCGAGGGTGATGCCGAAGGCCAGGCACTCGCGCGGACTGACCATCCCGGTGACCAGGGGACGCTGGGAGGTGCGGTCCATCAGGGCGTCGATGTCGCGGTCGATGTACATGTTGAGCGCGTTTGCGCCGCCCGCGCTGAGGTAACCGCCCACACAGGTGAGGAGCACCAGTCCGAGGTCGGGAACGCCCCGCTCGGCCAGGAACATCACCGGAACGGTGGTGATGAGCAGCAGCTCGATGATCCGCGGCTTGGTCAGCGCCACGAACGCCGCGACCCGGGCCCCGATCGGCCGTCGGCTCGGGCTCTGGCTCGTCCCGACAATCCCCGCTGGACGGGATTCAACGGCCGTCACGCACACCCCTGACAGAGACATCCCAGCAAGCCCGACCGTGTGAAGTCCCGGTAAAGGCTCGCGCGTACCACGCCACTGTAGACGTTGCCCATACCCGGACCGTCGCGGGGGTCGGGTCGTGTTGGGGGCGTGGTCCGAAGGGCGCGCGGTGGCTCGATTGAGCGCTCGGATGACGGGGTGCGTATTCATGTGCCGAGCCCCGGAACGACGCGGCCGACAGGCACATCCCGAAGAGTCCCGGCAGTCTGGGATGAGTCGAAAAAACGCACGTACTTCCGGGGGTAGGCTCGACAACGGCCGGCCGACGCCGAGTACGCCGGCAGCCGGTGGGCGCGTGCCCGTGACGCCGGCAACCGACATGTGGAGAGGAGCCCTGACCCAGGGTGAGCACCAAGCCGACCACCACAGACCTCGAGTGGACCGAGCTGGACCAGCGGGCGGTGGACACCGCCCGCGTCCTGGCCGCAGATGCCGTACAGAAGGTCGGTAACGGCCATCCTGGTACGGCGATGAGCCTGGCGCCCGCCGCCTACACCCTCTTCCAGAAGGTGATGCGGCACGACCCTTCGGACGCCGACTGGGTCGGGCGGGACCGCTTCGTGCTGTCCGCCGGCCACTCGTCCCTGACTCTCTACACCCAGCTCTACCTGGCCGGTTTCGGCCTGGAGCTGGACGACCTCAAGGCGTTCCGGACGTGGGGCTCGAAGACCCCCGGCCACCCGGAGTACGGTCACACCACGGGTGTGGAGACGACGACCGGCCCGCTGGGCCAGGGGGTCGCCAACGCCGTCGGCATGGCCATGGCCGCCCGCTACGAGCGCGGCCTGTTCGACCCGGAGGCCGCCGCGGGCACCTCCCCGTTCGACCACTTCATCTACTGCATCGCCGGTGACGGCTGTCTGCAGGAGGGCATCTCCGCCGAGGCGTCCTCGATGGCCGGGCACCAGAAGCTGGGCAACCTGATCCTGCTGTGGGACGACAACCACATCTCGATCGAGGGCGACACCGAGACGGCCGTCTCCGAGGACACGGTCAAGCGGTACGAGGCGTACGGCTGGCATGTGCAGCGCGTGGCCCCCAAGCCCGACGGCGACCTGGACCCGAACGCGATCTACGACGCGATCGAGGAGGCCAAGAAGGTCACCGACCGCCCGTCCTTCATCGCGATGCGCTCGATCATCGCCTGGCCGGCCCCCAACGCGCAGAACACCGAGGCCGCGCACGGCTCGGCGCTCGGCGACGACGAGGTCGCGGCCACCAAGCGGGTCCTCGGCTTCGACCCGGAGAAGACCTTCGAGGTCTCCGACGAGGTCCTCGCGCACACCCGCGGTGCCCTGGAGCGCGGGCAGGCGGCCCGTGCCGTGTGGGAGAAGTCCTTCCAGCAGTGGCGGGACAACAACCCCGAGCGCGCCGCCGAGTACGACCGCATCGCCAAGGGCGCGCTGCCCACCGGCTGGGAGGAGAAGGTCCCGGTCTTCGAGCCCGGCAAGGGCGTGGCGACGCGCGCGGCGTCCGGCAAGGTGCTGCAGGCGCTCGGCGCGGTCATCCCGGAGCTGTGGGGCGGCTCGGCCGACCTGGCGGGCTCGAACAACACGACGATCGACAAGACGTCGTCGTTCCTGCCCGAGGGCAACCCGCTGCCGGAGGCCGGCCCGTACGGCCGCACGATCCACTTCGGCATCCGCGAGCACTCCATGGCCGCGGAGATGAACGGCATCGCGCTGCACGGCAACACCCGGATCTACGGCGGCACCTTCCTGGTGTTCTCCGACTACATGCGCAACGCGGTGCGGCTGTCGGCCCTCATGCACCTGCCGGTGACGTACGTGTGGACGCACGACTCCATCGGTCTGGGCGAGGACGGCCCGACGCACCAGCCGGTCGAGCACCTGGCGTCGCTGCGCGCCATCCCCGGCCTGAACATCGTCCGCCCGGCGGACGCCAACGAGACCGCGATCGCCTGGCGCGAGATCCTGCGGCGCTGGACCAAGGAGTACGGCAAGGGCGCCCCGCACGGTCTGGCGCTCACCCGGCAGGGTGTGCCGACGTACGAGGCCAACGAGGACACGGTCCGCGGCGGCTACGTGATGTTCGAGGCTGAAGGCGGCGACCCTGAGGTCATCCTGATCGCCACCGGTTCCGAGGTGCACGTGGCGGTCGAGGCGCGCGAGCGGCTCCAGGCCGACGGGGTGCCGACGCGCGTCGTGTCCATGCCGTCCGTGGAGTGGTTCGAGGAGCAGGACCAGGGGTACCGGGACAGCGTCCTGCCGCCGTCCGTGAGGGCGCGTGTCGCCGTCGAGGCGGGGATCGGCCTGACCTGGCACAAGTACGTCGGCGACGCGGGCCGCATCGTGTCGCTGGAGCACTTCGGCGCCTCCGCCGACGGCAAGGTCCTTTTCCAGGAGTACGGCTTCACCGCCGAGAACGTGGCGGCCGTCGCGCGGGAATCCCTCGCAGCGGCCCGGCGCTGACGCTCACATACGCAACGTAGGAGTTTGATTTTCCATGACAGACGCACTGAAGCGCCTCTCCGAGGAAGGCGTCGCGATCTGGCTGGACGACCTGTCACGCCAGCGCATCACGTCCGGCAACCTGGCGGAGCTGATCGACCAGCAGCATGTCGTCGGCGTCACCACCAACCCGACGATCTTCCAGAAGGCCATCAGCGAGGGGCACGGCTACGACCAGCAGCTCTCCGACCTCGCGGCCCGCAAGGTCACGGTCGAAGAGGCCATCCGCATGATCACCACCGCGGACGTCCGGGACGCCGCGGACATCCTGCGCCCGGTCTTCGACGCCACCGACGGCCAGGACGGCCGGGTCTCCATCGAGGTCGACCCGCGGCTCGCGCACAACGAGCACGCGACCGTCGCGGAGGCCAAGCAGCTGGCCTGGCTGGTCGACCGGCCGAACACGCTCATCAAGATCCCGGCCACCCTGGCCGGCATCCCGGCGATCAGCGAGGTCATCGGCCGCGGCATCAGCGTCAACGTCACGCTGATCTTCTCGCTGGAGCGCTACCGCGAGGTCATGGACGCCTACCTCACCGGTCTGGAGAAGGCGAAGGCCAAGGGCCTGGACCTGTCGCAGATCCGTTCGGTGGCTTCGTTCTTCGTGTCCCGGGTGGACTCCGAGATCGACAAGCGCCTCGACGCGCTCGGCACCGACGAGGCCAAGGCCCTGCGCGGCAAGGCCGCCATCGCCAACGCCCGGCTCGCCTACCAGGCGTACGAGGAGGTCTTCTCCTCCGACCGCTGGAACGCGCTGGAGAAGGCGGGCGCCCGCAAGCAGCGTCCGTTGTGGGCGTCGACCGGCGTGAAGGACAAGGCCTACAAGCCGACCATGTACGTCGACGAACTGGTGGCGCCGAACACCGTCAACACCATGCCCGAGGCCACCCTGCACGCGGTGGAGGAGAAGGGCGAGATCACCGGCGACACCGTGTCCGGCACGTACGAGCAGGCCCGCACCGACCTCGACGCCATCGAGCGGCTCGGGATCTCGTACGACGAGGTCGTGCAGCTGCTGGAGGACGAGGGCGTCGAGAAGTTCGAGGCGTCCTGGAACGACCTGCTCAAGTCGACCGAGGCGGAGCTGGAGCGCCTCGCCCCCTCGGAGGGCTGATCCCTTGCCACCCTTCAACGTCACCGAAGCGAACCCGCTTCGTGACGCCGCCGACCGACGGCTCCCGCGTATCGCGGGGCCGTCGGGCCTGGTGATCTTCGGCGTTACGGGCGATTTGTCACGTAAAAAGCTGATGCCCGCTGTGTACGACCTCGCGAACCGGGGACTGCTGCCGCCGGGCTTCTCGCTCGTCGGCTTCGCCCGCCGCGAGTGGGCGAACGAGGACTTCGCCCAGGAGGTCCACGACGCGGTCAAGGCCCATGCCCGCACCCCCTTCCGCGAGGAGGTCTGGCAGCAGCTCATCCAGGGCATGCGCTTCGTCCAGGGCACCTTCGACGACGACGACGCCTTCGAGCGGCTGCGCGCCACCATCGAGGAGCTGGACAAGGCCCAGGGCACGGGCGGCAACTTCGCCTTCTACCTGTCGGTGCCGCCGCGCTCCTTCCCGGTGGTCATCCAGCAGCTGAAGAAGCACGGGCTCGCCGACCAGACGGGCGGCTCCTGGCGCCGCGCGGTCATCGAGAAGCCGTTCGGACACGACCTGGCCTCCGCCGAGGAGCTGAACAAGGTCGTCCACGAGGTCTTCGCCCCGGACCAGGTCTTCCGCATCGACCACTACCTGGGCAAGGAGACCGTCCAGAACATCCTGGCGCTCCGCTTCGCCAACACGATGTTCGAGCCGATCTGGAACCGGTCCTTCGTGGACCACGTACAGATCACCATGGCCGAGGACATCGGCATCGGCGGCCGGGCCGGCTACTACGACGGCATCGGCGCCGCCCGCGACGTCATCCAGAACCACCTCCTGCAGCTGATGGCGCTCACCGCCATGGAGGAGCCCGCATCCTTCGACGCGGACGCGCTCGCCGCCGAGAAGACCAAGGTGCTCGGCGCCGTCCGGCTGCCGAAGGACCTGGGCCGCGACACGGTGTTCGCGCAGTACGCCGAGGGCTGGCAGGGCGGCGAGAAGGCGGTCGGGTACCTCCAGGAGGAGGGCATCGACCCCCAGTCCAAGACCGACACGTACGCCGCGGTCAAGCTGTCGGTCGACAACCGCCGCTGGGCGGGCGTCCCCTTCTATCTGCGCACCGGCAAGCGGCTCGGCCGGCGCGTCACGGAGATCGCGGTCGTCTTCCAGCGGGCCCCGCACTCCCCGTTCGACTCCACGGCCACCGAGGAGCTGGGCCAGAACGCGATCGTCATCCGCGTCCAGCCCGACGAGGGCGTCACCGTCCGCTTCGGCTCCAAGGTGCCCGGCACCTCCATGGAGATCCGGGACGTGTCGATGGACTTCGCGTACGGCGAGTCCTTCACGGAGTCCTCGCCCGAGGCGTACGAGCGGCTGATCCTCGACGTCCTGCTCGGCGACTCGAACCTCTTCCCGCGCACGGAGGAGGTCGAGCTGTCCTGGAAGATCCTCGACCCGATCGAGGAGTACTGGGACCGGCACGGCAGGCCCGCCCAGTACCCGGCGGGCACCTGGGGTCCCGTCGAGGCGGACGAAATGCTCGCACGAGAGGGACGGAGCTGGCGCCGGCCATGAAGATAGACCTCACGGACACCACGGCCAGCAAGATCAACAAGGCGCTGGTGAAGGCGCGGCGGGCCATCGGCACGCCGGCCGTCGGCATGGTGCTGACGCTGGTCATCGTCACGGACGAGGAGAACGCCTACGACGCCCTGAAGGCCGCCGGCGACGCCTCGCGCGAGCACCCCTCGCGCACCCTGCTGGTGATCAAGCGTGTCTCGCGCTCGCCCCGGGACCGCACGCAGTCCCGGTTGGACGCCGAGGTGCGGGTCGGCGCCGACGCGGGCACCGGCGAGACGGTGGTGCTTCGCCTCTACGGCGAGGTGTCCGAGCACGCCCAGTCCGTCGTCCTGCCCCTGCTCCTGCCGGACGCCCCCGTGGTCGTCTGGTGGCCGGTGAACGCGCCCATCGACCCGGCGAACGACCCGCTGGGCGCGCTCGCCCAGCGCCGGGTCACCGACACCTACGCCGCGGAGCAGCCGGTGCGGGAGCTGTCGGCGCGCGCAGGGACGTACACGCCGGGCGACACCGACCTGTCCTGGACCCGGATCACGCCGTGGCGCTCGATGCTGGCGGCGGCCCTGGACCAGGTGGTCTGCGAGGTGAAGGCCGTCGAGGTGGAGGGCGAGGAGTTCAACCCGAGCTGTGAGCTGCTGGCGATGTGGCTCGCGGACCGGCTGGACGTCCCCGTGCAGCGGTCCCTGTCGTCGGGCCCCGGTCTGACGGCGGTACGGCTGGACACCGACTGCGGCCCGATCGTGCTCGACCGGGCGGACGGCTCGCTGGCGACGCTCTCCATCCAGGGGCAGCCGGACCGCGCGGTGGCGCTGAAGCGGCGGGAGACCGCCGAGCTGATCGCGGAGGAGCTGCGCCGGCTGGACCCGGACGACACCTACGCGTCGGCACTGCGCTTCGGCGTGGACCGGCTCCACGCGTCCGCGCCGGCCCGGCCCACGGAGACGGGGAAGGCGGCGCAGGACGAGCCGGCCAAAGGAGAAGCGGCCGAGACTCCTGTCGAAGACGCCGCAGAAGCGAAGGAAGCGACGGCGGGGGAACCGGTGAAGAAGGCGGCAGCCAAGTGAACACCCCGCAGCTGGTCGTGCACCGCGACAAGGAACTGATGGCGCAGGCCGCGGCTGCCCGCCTGATCACGAAGATCGTGGACGCCCAGGCCTCCCGGGGTTCGGCGTCCGTGGTCCTCACCGGCGGCCGCAACGGCAACGGCCTGCTGGCCGCGCTGGCGGCGGCGCCCGCCCGGGACGCCGTCGACTGGGGCCGCCTCGACCTGTGGTGGGGCGACGAGCGGTTCCTGCCCGAGGGCGACCCGGAGCGCAATGTCACGCAGGCCCGTGAGGTCCTGCTGGACTCGGTGCCCCTGGACCCGAAGCGGGTGCACGCCATGCCCGCCTCGGACGGCCCGTTCGGCTCGGACGTGGAGGCGGCTGCCGCCGCCTACGCGGAGGAGCTGGCGCGGGCCGCTGGCCCGGAGAACCACGGCTCGGTGCCCACGTTCGACGTCCTGATGCTGGGCGTGGGCCCCGACACGCACGTCGCCTCCCTGTTCCCGGAACTGCCCGCGGTACGGGAGACGGAGCGTACGGTCGTCGGCGTCCACGGCGCCCCCAAGCCCCCGCCGACCCGAATCACCCTCACGCTCCCCGCGATCCGCGCGGCGCGCGAGGTGTGGCTCCTGGCGGCCGGCGAGGACAAGGCCGAGGCGGCGGCGATCGCCCTCTCGGGCGCGGGCGAGATCCAGGCCCCGGCGGCGGGCGCGCGGGGCCGCTCCCGCACCCTGTGGCTCCTGGACGCGGCAGCGGCCTCGCAGCTGCCGCGGTCGCTGTATCCGCCGGCGATTCCCTGACCGGTCTTCGTGGACGAGTTCGGGCCCCGCTTCCTGGGAAGCGGGGCCCGAACTCGTATGGGGGACCGGCTACTTCACCGAGCCCGCCATCACCCCCTGCACGAAGTGCCGCTGGAAGGCGAAGAAGACCACCACCGGGACCACCAGGGACAGGAACGCGCCCGGGGCCAGGACGTCGATGTTGCTGCCGAACTGGCGGATCTGGGACTGGAGTTCCACGGTGAGCGGCTGGGAGGAGCTGTCGGCGAAGAGCAGGGCCACCAGCATGTCGTTCCAGACCCACAGGAACTGGAAGATGGCCAGCGAGGCGATCGCCGGGCGGCCGACCGGCAGCACCAGACGGGTGAAGATCCGCCACTCGCTGCCGCCGTCCATGCGGGCGGCCTCCAGCATCTCCTTGGGCATCTCGGCGAAGTAGTTCCGCAACAGGAACACCGCGAACGGCAGACCGTAGGCGACGTGGAACAGGACGACGCCCGGGATCGTGCCGAACAGACCGAGCTGACCGAAGAGTTTGGCGACCGGGAGCAGGCCGATCTGCACCGGGACCACGAGCAGCGCCACGACGAGCAGGAAGATCGCCTCGCGGCCCGGGAAGTCCAGCCAGGCGAAGGCGTACCCGGCCAGGGCGGCGAGCACCACCACCAGCACGGTCGTCGGCACCGAGATCAGGACCGTGTTCCAGAAGGCCTGGGTGATACCGGAGTTGGCGAGCAGGGCCGAGTAGTTGTCGAAGGACAACTGGCCGGGGCTGGTGAAGACCGTCCACCAGCCGCCGGTCGCGGTGTCCTCGGCGGACCGCATGGACGACAGGAACAGCCCGGCGAGCGGGGTCAGCCAGACCAGGCCGATCACCACGAGGAAGGCCTGTACGAGCGAGTTGCCCAGGCCGCGCCTGACCGCGTTCATCGCTGACTCCTCTTGAAGCGGCGGACGTTGAAGACCATGGCGGGGATGACCAGCAGCAGGAGCAGCACGCCGAGGGCGCTGCCGAGGCCCTGGTTGTTGCCACCGCCGAACGACACCAGCCACATCTGCGTCGCGAGCACGGTCGCGTCCTCCTGCACCGGGCCGGGCGCGATGATGTAGACGAGGTCGAAGACCTTCATCACGTTGATGACGAGGGTGATGAAGACGACGGTGAGGACCGGGGCGAGCAGCGGCACGGTGATCCGGCGGAAGATCTGCCACTCGTTGGCGCCGTCCATCCGGGCCGCCTCCAGCGAGTCCCTCGGCAGCGCGGACAGGCCCGCGCCGATCAGGACCATCGCGAACCCGGTCCAGATCCACAGGTACGCCCCGATGATCGCCGGGGTGACGAGCGTGGGGCCGAGCCAGGAGATGCCCTCGTAGGGGGCGGCGAAGTTCGACGCCGGCAGCCGCACGGTGTACGAGCCGTCGTCGAGGTCCTCGAAGCGGAAGGATCCGTCGGACGCCGTGGTCGTGGTGGCGACGGTCTCCCCCGCGCGCACGGCCTCGACCTTCATCCCGGGCAGTCCGCTCTCGCGCCGGTCGACGACGCCCTGTTCCCCGCCCCCGCCGGGGGTGAAGTCCAGGTAGACGACCCCCGTCAGCTCACCGGCGCCGGCCGTGCGGCGCGCGGCCTCGTACGCCGGTCCGGCGCCGTCCGGCAGGTCGGCGGGCAGGACGCCGACCAGGCCCAGCGGGACGCTCTTCCCGGGCGCGACGGTGTCGGTCGTGCGGTAGGAGCCGTCGGCCGCCTTCGTCAGGCCCTGCCCGTCGCGGGCGCGGGCCGTCGGGTAGGCCGACGTGTCCTGGAACATGTCGTGCACGGAGACCGCGGCGGCGTTGAGGACGCCCTTGTCCGGGTCCTCGTCGTAGGCGAGCCGGAAGATGATGCCGGCGGCGAGGAAGGACACGGCCATCGGCATGAACAGCAGGAGCTTGAACGCGGTCGCCCAGCGGACCTTCTCCACCAGCACGGCCAGGATGAGGCCGAAGCCGGTGAGCAGGGCCGGGGCCACCACGACCCAGATGGTGGTGTTGCGGATGGCCTTGAGGGTGGCCGGGTCCCGGAACATCTCGCTGTAGTTGTCGCCGCCGACGAAGCGGGTGCCGGAGGCGTCGAAGAAGCTCCGGCCGACGGAGAACAGCACCGGGTAGACGACCAGGGCGCCCAGCAGGAGCAGCGCGGGCAGGACGAAGAGTACGGCGATGACGCGGGCGCGCCGCCGCGAGCGCCGGGCGCGGGTCGCGCCGGGGCTCGCGGCGGGCGGCCGGGGCCCCGCCTCGTTGACGAGGGTCGCGGTCATGACGGATCAGCCCTGGCCCTCGTAGGCCTTGGCCGCCGCGGCCTCCAGCTTGGCGGCGGTGCCCTTCGGGTCGGACGGGTCGCGCAGGAAGTCCTGCAGAAGCTTCCACTCGCCGGCGCCCTTGGTGCCGCCGAAGGCCGCCGGGGCCTGGTCGGACATGTCGAAGCGGACCGAGTCACCGGCGGCGACCAGCGACTTGGCGGTCTCACGGGTGACGTCGTCGCCGTAGGAGGCGAGATCGACGTTCTTGTTCGGGGACAGGAAGCCGCCGGCCTCGGCCCACACGGCGGCGGCCTCGGGGGTGGCCAGGTACTCCAGAAGGGCCATGCCGGCCTTCTGGCTCTTGCCGTCCTTCAGGACGACGGCCGCGTCACCGCCGCTGACGACGGGCGGCTTGCCGCCGCCGACCGCCGGGAACGGGAAGAAGTTCGCGTCCTCGCCGATCTTCCGGCCGAACTGGTCCTTGGCGACGCCCGCGACGAAGTCGCCCTCGTAGACCATGCCGGCCTCGGGCTTCGGGCCGAACACCTTCTCCACGGAGCCAGGGAAGTCGGTGTTCAGGGCGCCCTTCTGGCCGCCCGCGATCAGCTGCTTGTCCTTGAACAGCTCGCCGAGCGTGGTCAGCGCCTTCACGACCGAGGCGTCGGTCCACTTCAGCTGGTGCGTGGCGAGGGCGTCGTACTTCTCGGGGCCGGCCTGGGAGAGGTAGACGTTCTCGAACCAGTCGGTCAGCGTCCAGCCGTCCTGCCCCGCGACGGAGAACGCGGCGAGCCCGGAGTCGGAGACGGTCCGACCGGCCTTCAGCAGGTCGTCGTACGAGGTCGGCGGCTCGACGCCGGCCTGGGCGAGGGCGTCGGGGCTGTACCAGACCGTCGACTTGTGGGCGGCCTTGAAGTAGAGGCCGTACAGGGTGTCGTCGACGCTGCCGTAGTTCTTCCAGACGGGCGCGAAGTTGGCGTCCACGGACTTCTGGGCGGTGGCCGACAGCGGCTTCAGCCAGCCCTTCTGCGCGAACTGCTTCAGGACGCCGACCTGCGGGACCATCACGACGTCGGGGGCGTTGCCGCCCTCGATCTTGCTGCCGACGACGGTGGAGACGTTGTCGCCGGTGGAGACGAACGTCGTCTTGGCGCCGGTCTTCTCGCTGAAGGCGTCCAGCACCTTCTGGAAGTTCTTCTGCTCGGTGCCGGTCCAGACTCCGGCCACGGTGACCGTCTGTCCGTCGAGTGCCTTGTCGCCGCCGCCGGCCGAGACGGGGTCGCCGCCACAGGCGGTCGCGCCGAGCGCCAGGACGAGGGCGGTACAGCCGGTGAGCAGGGTGGTACGGCGTCGCATCATCATCGATGTCCCTTCGGGGAATGGGAAGAACGGCCGGAGGTTCCGGAGTTTCGGGAGGTGCGGGGGGTCAGGGGGCGGCGGGTGACTCGGTCCCGTCGCTGATCCACCAGGCGGCGGTGGAGCCGGGCAGCACCCCGGACGGGCAGGGCCCGCTCGACAGCAGCGGGGTGCCGGAGACCGGCGCGGAGGTGGCGGCCGTGCCGAAGTTGACGGCGCAGACCAGGCCGTCGCCGCGGGCGAAGGCCAGGACACCGGGCGGGCTGTCCAGCCAGCGCAGCGTCCCCTCGCCCAACTGGGGCAGCGCGGAACGCAGTTGCAGACCGTCGCGGTACAGGTGCCAGAAGGAGCGGGTGTCGGCCAGCGCCCGGTCGGTGGCGTACTCGGCGAAGTACTCGGGCTGGGGCAGCCAGGGCTTGGCGCTCTCCTCACCGGAGGTGAAGCCGAACGGTGACGCCTGTCCCGACCAGGGCAGCGGCACCCGGCAGCCGTCACGGATCCGGGCGCGGCTTCCGGTGCGCCGGAAGATCGGGTCGGTCAGGACGTCGTCGGGCAGGTCGACGACCTCGGGCAGGCCAAGCTCCTCGCCCTGGTAGATGTACGCGGCACCGGGCAGCGCCAGCATCAGCAGCGCGGCGGCGCGGGCACGGGCGGCGCCGACGCCGCTGCCCTCGGTGGCGGGTTCGCCGTACCGGGTGACGGTGCGGACCTGGTCGTGGTTGTTGAGCACCCAGGTGACCGTGGAGCCGGTGCCGGCGATGTCCTGCATGGCCTCGGAGATGACCTTGCGGAAGGCGTCGGCGTCCCAGGGGGCGCCGAGCAGGTCGAAGAAGAACGCCTGGTGGAGTTCGTCGGAGCGGACGTACAGGGCGTGTTCGCGGGCGGTGGGCACGGACACCTCGCCGACGAGGAGCCGGTCGCGGCCGTCCCGGGCGGTGTACTCCTCGCATATGGAGCGCCAGGAGCGCCACACCGCGTGCACCTCGGGCTGGTTCCAGGCGAGCGGGTTGACCGAGTCGCGGGTGCGGGCGTCCGCCTCCGGGTCGTCGGAGTCGGGCAGTTCCGGGTGCTTGAAGAGGCCGGCGGCGACGTCGATGCGGAAGCCGTCGACGCCCCGGTCGAGCCAGAACCGCAGGACCCGGTCGAACTCGGCGCCGACCTGGGGGTTGCGCCAGTTCCAGTCGGGCTGCTCGGGGGTGAACATGTGCAGGTACCACTGGCCGGGCCGCCCGTCCGCCTCGGTGACCCGGCTCCACGCGGGACCGCCGAACATGGCGTGCCAGTTGTTGGGCGGCTCGCTGCCGTCGGCGCCGCGGCCGTCGGCGAAGTGGAAGCGGGCGCGGGCCGCGCTGCCGGGTCCGGCCTCCAGCGCCTCCTGGAACCACCGGTGCTCGCTGGAGCAGTGGTTGGGGACGATGTCGAGCAGCACCTTGACGCCGAGCCGGCGGGCCGCCGTGACCAGCAGGTCGAATTCGGCGAGGTCCCCGAAGAGCGGGTCGACGTCGCAGTAGTCGGCGACGTCGTAGCCGTGGTCGTGCTGCGGCGAGGGGTAGAAGGGGCTCAGCCAGATCCCGTCGACCCCGAGCTTCTTGAGATACGGCAGCCCCGCGCGGACCCCGGCGAGGTCGCCCACACCGTCGCCGGTGCTGTCGAGGAAGCTGCGGACGTAGACCTGGTAGATCACCGCGTCGCGCCACCAGTGGTACTTACTCAGCATGCATGCATGTTAGGTATCTGTTTCAGAGGGGTGTCAATGAAATGGCGCAAGCTACCGAACAGTTGGCACGGCAAATCCGGGCATACCCGTACGGGATTCAGGAGGATGAGATGTCGCCGTTACCTAACATGTATGTAGGTGAGGGGTACCGAAACAGCTCAGCGCGCGATGGCGTCGAGCTCGCGCGCCAGCCGGCGCACCGCGGCCTCGGGCGTGTCGCGCCCGGCCATGGCGTCCCGCACGACCGCCTGCACGACGAGGCTCACCTGGCCGTAGCGCGGGCTCTTGGGGCGCGGGGCGGCCGTCCGCACGCTCTCGCGCAGCGTCGGCAGATACGGGAACCTCCGGACCAGCTCCGGGTCCTCGTACAGGTCGGCCCGTACGGGCGGCAGGGCGCCGCGTGTGAGCACCTGGCGCTGGACGTGCTCGCTGGTCAGATAGGCGAGCAGCCGGGCCGCCGAGTCCGGGTGCCGGGCATGGGTGCTGACGGCGAGGTTGGAGCCGCCCAGCACGCTCGTGCCGGGTCCGTCGGGCCCGGGCAGTGGTACGGCGCCGATCTTCCCGGCGACCGGTGAGCCCTCGGCCGACGCGACGGCGTAGGCGTACGGCCAGTTGCGGAGAAACAGCAGGCGCCCGTCCTGGAAGGCCTGCTTGGACTCCTCCTCCTTGTAGGTGAGCGCCTTCCTGGGGATCCAGCCCTCGCGCACCCCGCGGGCGAGGAAGTCGATGCCGTCGCGGGCCGCCTCGGAGTTGACGGTGACGCGCTCGCCCTCGTCGCCGAGGATGGAGCCGCCCGCCGAGTACACGGCCTCGGCGGCGTTGACGGTGAGGCCCTCGTAGGGGAGGAACTGGCCCGCGTACCCGTCGAGTCCGTGCTTGGGCGCGATGGTCCGCGCCGCCCGCTCCAGCTCGGCCCAGGTGCGCGGCGGGTCGACGCCCTCGTCGGCGAGAACGTCCTTGCGGTACAGCAGCAGGCCGGCGTTGGTGACGTACGGGACCGCGTACAGCCGTCCGTCGTAGGTGGCCGTGCCGACGACCGGCTTCAGGAAGGTGTCCAGCGGGAAGCGGTCGCGCTCCAGGGGGCGTATCCAGCCCTGGGCGGCGAACTCCGAGGTCCAGCTGACGTCGATGTTGAGGATGTCGAAGCGGCTGCGGTCGCCGTCACGCAGGTCGGTGGTCATCTGCGCGTGGGTCTCGTCGGCGGAGTCGGGCAGCTCGACGAGGGTGACCCGCTCGTCGGGATGCGTACGGTTCCAGCCCTCCAGGACGGAGCCGAGGTACCCGGTGAGGTCGCCCGCGGTGGCCAGGGTCATCGGCCCGCGGCCGGCCCCGGGACCCTCGTCGGCGTGGGCTCCGGAGGCGATGTAGCCGGTCAGGATCACGACGAGGACGAGAAGGCCCCTACCGGCGGCGTGGATCCACCGCATAGGTTCCTCCCTGTACACCTGGCACCGGGCGTCGTCGCCCGGGGACAGAGGCCATGTATACCCGTTAGGTATGCGCGATACTAGGGTTCGCGGCACATTGGCTCGGGATCGGGAGGAGAGCACGAGTGCGGCTGCCCCTCCTGGCCCTGCTGGCGCGCGGCCCGGCGCACGGATACGAGCTGAAGCAGGACCTTGAGCTGATGCTGGGCTCCGCGTACCCTCAGCCGAACGTCGGCCAGATCTACGTCACCCTCGGCCGTCTCGAGAAGTCGGGACTCATAGAGGGCGAGGACGTCGAGCAGTCGGGCCGGCCCAACAAGAAGGTCTACCACCTCACCGACGCCGGGCGTGAGGCGCTGCGCGCCTGGTTCGAGGAGACCGAGGACGAACCTCGGGTGCGGGACGAGTTCTTCATGAAACTGGCCCTGGCCCCGCAGACCGGCCTCACCGACCAGATCGCCCTCATCAACCGACAGCGGCGCCAGTACCTGAACACCATGCGTCATCTGTCGAAGCTGGCCGCCGCCGAGAACCGGGACAACCGCATCGCGCATCTGCTCATCGAGGGCGCGATGCTGCACCTGCAGGCCGACCTCGACTGGCTGGAACGGTGCCAGGAGGAGCTGGAGGAGCTGGAGGAGCTGGAGTGAGCGACGACCCCACTCCTGTGCTGCGCGCCGAGGGCCTGGTCAAGACGCATCACGGCGAGGGCGCCCCGGCCCATGCCGTGCGGGGTGTCGACCTCTCCGTCCGGCGCGGCGAGTTCGTCGCCGTCACCGGCCCGTCCGGTGCCGGCAAGTCGACCCTGCTGCATCTGCTCGGCGGTCTGCAGCGCCCGGACAGCGGCAGCATCTGGCTCGACGGCGAGTGCGCGGACGGCTGGCGCGAGGCCCGCTGGGCGGTCGAGCGCAGGAAGCGCATCGGCATCGTGTTCCAGTTCTTCAACCTGGTCTCCGACCTGTCCGTCGCCGACAACGTCGAGCTGCCCGCCCTGCTGGCCGGCGTCCCGCCGAAGCGGGCCCGCGCCGAGCGGGTGGAGCTGCTGGCGGAGCTGGGTCTCGTGGGCAAGGAGCGCAGCATGCCGGGCGAGCTGTCCGGCGGTGAGCAGCAGCGGGTGGCGCTCGCCCGGGCCCTGGTCAACCGTCCGCCGCTGCTGCTGGCCGACGAACCCGCGGGCAGCCTGGACAGCAAGGGCACCCGTGAGGTGATGCGGCTGCTGACCCGCTTCCACCAGCGCGGGCAGACCATCGTGCTGGTCACCCACGACGCCCGGCTCGCGAGCGCCGCGGACCGCGTGATCAGCTTCTTCGACGGCCGGATAGCCGACGACGCGACGCTCGACGGCGGCGCCCCGCCCCGCCGGACCGGTGCGTCCGGTGTGCTGGAGCTCAGGGACTGACATGCCGGAGTACGACCGCCGCCCCGTGTCCGGGCCGAGGGGCTGAGGCCATGCGAGCCACCCTGCGCTGGGCGCACTCCGATCTGCGCACGCACCGCGGCGAGGCGCTGTTCCTGGTGCTCGCCACGGCCGGGATCGTGGTCTCGCTGCTGCTGGCCACCGCCCTCTTCGGATACGCCACCAACCCCTGGCAGCGGGTCTTCACCCAGGCGCGCGGCGCGCATGTGTGGCTGCACACCGCGCCCTCCGCCGACACCGGGAAGCTGACCGGCCTCGACGGCGTCGAGTCCGTCACCGGCCCCTACCCCACCGCCTCCGCCACCCTGGCCTCGCGCGGCACCCGCGCCGCCGTCGAACTGCGCGGCACCCCCGAGGAGCCGTCCGTCGGCCGACCCCTGCTGACCTCCGGGCACTGGCTCGACCCGGCCGACCCCGACGGTGTGGTCCTGGAGAGCCGCCTGGCCCGGGCCCTGCTCGCCGCGCCCGGCGACACCCTCACCCTGCCCGGCACGGACCGCACGGTCACCGTGCTCGGTGTGGCGGACAGCGCGGAGAAGCGCTACCGGCCCGGTGAGCAGCCCGGACTGGTGTGGGCGCAGCCGTCCGCGGTGGGCGAGCCGAGGGGGCGGGTGGTCGCGCTGCGTCTGACCGATCCCGAGGACACCGACTACGCCGTCCAGCGCGCCGTGACGGTGCTGGGTTCCGGCGCGGTCAGCGAGGTCTCCACCTGGAAGCAGGCCCGGGCCGAGGCCCAGGGCGACAACCGGCTGCTCGGGCAGGTGCTGGGGCTGTTCGGGCTGGGCGCCCTGGTGGCGGCGGGGCTGGCCGTGCACGGGGCGATCGGCACCCGGATCCGCGGGCATCTGCGGGACATCTCGGTGCTGAAGGCGATCGGGTTCACCCCGGGCCAGGTCGTCCGGGTCTTCCTGATCCAGCATCTCGCGTACGCGCTCCTGGGCGCGCTGGCCGCCGCGGCCGTGGTCCAGGGCCTGGGCAGCCGGATACCGGGCCGGCTCGGGGACGCCGTCGGGGTGTGGCACGGGCTGCCCGGGCACACGGTGGCGCTGCTCGTGGTGCCGGTGGCGGTGGTGCTGTTCATCGGCGCGACCACGGGGCTGGCCGCGTGGCGGGCGGGGCGGGTGCCTCCGGTACCGGTGCCGCGGCGGGCGGCCTCCCCCAGCGGACGTCTGTCCGGTGCGGCCCGGAGCGCGCTGGGGCTACGGCTGCCGCCGGCGCTGGTGCTGGGCTGGCACCGGGCGTTCAGCAGACGGCTGCGGTCGCCGGCCACGGTCGCGCGGCTGGCGCTGCCGCTGCTGCTGATCGTGGTCGCGATGAGCGCCTGGACGACCATCGACCGCTTCGACGGCCGGCCTGAGCAGGTCGGCCTGCCCACCTCGCTCACCGTGCACGCCGACTCCGGCCTGACCGACCGGGCCGCCCGGACCGTCCTCGAGGACGACCCGCAGGTCGCGGCCGCCTATCCGGGGGTCGAGGTGGCGGCGCTGGTCCCGGGGCAGACGGCGACGATCGCGCTGCGCGGGCTCGGCACCCGGCAGGACCCCTACCCGTACTCCCTGGCCGAGGGCCGTGCCGCGACGGGCCGCGACGAGGCGGTGGCCGGCCAGGGTCTGCTGGCCCTGCTGGACGCACGGGTCGGCGACTGGGTCCGGATCACCGTGGGCGACCAGCCGCAGGTCCTGCACATCGTGGGCCGCAGCATCGAACCGGAGAACGCGGGCCGCGTCATCTCCACCTCCCTCGACACCCTCCGCGAGAACGACCCCGGGCTCGGCCCCACGCTCTACGAGCTGCGGCTGCGTCCCGGCGCCGACCCGGAGGCGGTCACCGACCGGCTGACGGCCGCCGGGAGGGGCCACCTCGACGTGCACGCCGTGCCCAACCCGGCCGACGGGCTCTCTCCGCTGCGCGGGGTGATCGTCGGGCTGATCGTCGTCCTGGCCCTCATCGGGCTGATCGAACTGCTGACGGCGATCGGCGGGACGGTTCGCGAGGGCGAGCGCGATCTGCTGGCCCTGAAGGCCATCGGTCTGTCGCCACGGCAGATCACGGCGATCACCGTCGTGTCGACCGGCTGCACCGCGCTCGTCGCCGCGATCCTCGCCACGGTGGTCGGCGTGCCGCTCGCGCACTGGCTCATCGACGCGCAGGGGGCGTCCAGCGGGATCGGCTCCGGCATCGCCGCGGGGCCGTCGGCCTGGCTTCTGCTGCTGCTCGGCGCGGCTGCGGTGGCGGGAGCGACCGCGCTGGCCGCGCTCCCGGCGTCCCGGGCGGCCCGCCGCCGCCTCGCGGACACGCTGAGCGCGGCGGCCTGACGGGCCTTCGGGCGCCGTCGGCCCGCCGAGCCGTCGTGGGCGGGAGGGGCCGACGGACGGCCGAGCGCCGCCGCCCCACTCCCGCATCCGCCGTCACGCCCGGCCGCGCAGCTCCCGGTAGCGGGCGACGAGCGCCTTCGTCGACGCGTCGAGACCCGGCACCTCGGCGCCCTCGGTCAGCGCGGGCTCGACGCGCTTGGCGAGGACCTTGCCGAGCTCGACGCCCCACTGGTCGAAGGAGTCGATGTTCCACACGGCGCCCTGCACGAACACCTTGTGCTCGTACAGCGCGATCAGCTGGCCGAGCACGGACGGCGTCAGCTCGCGCGCGAGGATCGTCGTCGTCGGGTGGTCGCCCTTGAACGTCTTGTGCGGCACCAGTTCCTCGGGCACACCCTCGGCCCGCACCTCGTCCGGTGTCTTGCCGAACGCCAGCGCCTGCGTCTGGGCGAAGAAGTTCGCCATCAGCAGGTCGTGCTGCGCCTTGAGACGGTCGCTCAACTCAACGACAGGCTCGGCGAAGCCGATGAAGTCCGCCGGGATCAGCTTGGTGCCCTGGTGGATCAACTGGTAGTAGGCGTGCTGCCCGTTGGTGCCGGGCGTCCCCCACACCACCGGCCCCGTCTGCCAGTCGACCTCGCGTCCGTCCCGCCCGACGGACTTGCCGTTGGACTCCATGTCCAACTGCTGGAGATAGGCGGTGAACTTGGACAGATAGTGGCTGTACGGCAGGACCGCGTGGGACTGGGCGTCGTGGAAGTTGCCGTACCAGATGCCCAGCAGACCGAGCAGGAGCGGGGCGTTGGACTCGGCGGGCGCGGTGCGGAAGTGCTCGTCGACGAGCCGGAAGCCGTCGAGCATCTCCCGGAAGCGGTCCGGGCCGATGGCGATCATCAGCGAGAGCCCGATCGCCGAGTCGTACGAGTAGCGTCCGCCGACCCAGTCCCAGAACTCGAACATGTTGGCGGTGTCGATGCCGAAGTCGGCGACCTTCCCGGCGTTCGTCGACAGGGCGACGAAGTGCCGGGCGACCGCTTCCGGGCCGGCCTTCAGCTCGGCGAGCAGCCACTCACGGGCGGACGTGGCGTTGGTGATGGTCTCGATGGTGGTGAAGGTCTTGGACGCGATGATGAACAGCGTCTCGGCCGCGTCCAGGTCGCGGGTGGCCTCGTGCAGGTCGGCGCCGTCGACGTTGGAGACGAACCGCACGGTGAGGTCCCGGTCGGTGAAGGCGCGCAGCGCCTCGTACGCCATCGCCGGGCCCAGGTCGGAGCCGCCGATACCGATGTTGACGACGTTGCGGATGCGCTTGCCGGTGTGGCCGGTCCAGGCCCCGGAGCGGACCCGTTCGGCGAAGTCGGCCATCTTGTCGAGGACGGCGTGCACCGCGGGGACGACGTTCTCCCCGTCGACCTCGATCACCGCGTCGCGCGGGGCGCGCAGGGCGGTGTGCAGCACGGCGCGGTCCTCGGTGGTGTTGATCTTCTCGCCGCGGAACATGGCGTCCCGCAGCCCGAACACGTCGGTCGCGGCGGCCAGCTCGCGCAGCAGCCGCAGCGTCTCGTCGGTGACGAGGTGCTTGGAGTAGTCGATGTGCAGGTCGCCGACCTGCAGGGTGTACCCCGTGCCACGGCCCGGGTCAGCGGCGAACAGCTCCCGCAGTCCCACACCGTCGAGCTCCTCACGGTGCTCGGCGAGCGCGGTCCACTCGGGGGTCTGGTTGAGCCTGGTACGGCCGTCTGCGTTCATGTCCGACTTCAGCCTTCTTTCGTGCCTGTCCCAGCTGTTCCAACCTAATTGATCAGCGCGGGACGTGAGCCGTCGTGACGTCGCCGTCCGGCGCATCAACAGATACGTCCCGCCCGCGCCCGGGTATCAGCGCGAGGACGGCCAGGACGAAGAAGGCGGCGGTGAGCAGCGCGGGGGTGTTGGGGCCCCAGGCGGTGGCGACGGCCCCGCCGAGCAGAGCGCCGACCGGGGCGCCGGCGACGGCCAGGGTGCGGAAGGCGGAGGCGACCCGGCCCAGCCGGTCGGCGGGGGTCCGCCGCTGCATCAGGGTCGTGGTGTTGACGTTCCACACCATGCCCATGAAGCCGAAGACGGCGAGGGCCGCGGCCAGCGCCGTCTGGCTGCGCACGGCACCCATGACGACCAGAGCGCCGATCTGCACGAGCCCGGCGAGCAGCACGGCCCGGGTCAGCCCGAGCCGGGCGGTGACCGGCCCGTGCCCGACCCCGCCCGCCAGGCTCCCGGCGGCGTACGCGGTGGAGGCGACGGCGTAACCGGTGGTGCCCGCGTCGAGCCAGCCGGTGACCAGGACGACCAGGGTGGCGACGAGGGCGCCCATGCCGATGTTGCACAGGGCGGTCGCGGCGCACAGGCCGCGCAGGACCCGGTCGCGCCACAGGGTGCGCAGCCCGTCGGCGATCTCCCGGCGCAGGGTGCTGCCGGCGGGCCGGGGCGCCTTGCCGGGCGGCGGGGTGCGCAGGGAGGCGACGAGGGCGGCGGCCACCAGGAAGGTCGCCGCGTCGGCGAGGAAGGGGGCGGCGGCGCCGGCCATGAGCAGCAGCGGCACGGCGGGCGCCCCGAGCAGTCCGCCGGCGATGCGCTGCCCGGTCATCAGCCGGGCGTTCGCAGCGCCCAGCGCGTCCGGGTCCACCAGGGCGGGGAGCAGGGCGGTGGCGGCGTTGTCGAACAGGGTCTGGAGCGTGGTCAGGGTGAAGGCGAGGGCGATGAGCAGGCCGATCGACGCGTGTCCGAGCGCCACGGCGACCGCGAAGACGGCGACCAGGGCGCCCCGTAAGGCGTCCACCGTCCACATCGCGCGCCGCTGGTCGACCCGGTCGGCGACGGCGCCGCCGAGCAGGCCGAAGACGATCCACGGCAGATAGCCGCAGGCGGTGACCGCGGCGATCAGCAGGGGCCGGTCGGTCAGTGTGACGGCGAGGAGCGGCAGGGCGGCCGTACGCAGGGAGTCGCCGAAGGCGGAGAGCACGGCGGCGCCCCACAGCCGGCCGAATCCGCCACGCCAGGCGGGCGCGCGCACGCCCGTCTCCCCCGTCGTCGACACAGGTCCCCCTCCCGGTGCGTCGACGCGTGGGCGCCGACGAGAACCACCGTAGAGGGCACCACTGACAACGGCCGCGGAGCGCGGACGGGGCGGGGGGTGACACGGCTCCGGCCGGGTGCCCTGGGGCACCCGGCCGGTCGTCGATGTCTAGGGCCCTTCGTTTGGATCAGCCCGGCTGGGGCCGACGGGACATGGTGACGTGCCCGAGCGGGGTCTGGTGCGTGCAACTGCAAGGCGCAGGAGGGCGTCGACGCGATAGGGGCCCCTCCCGCGCGAGCGAAGCCGAGCGTGGGGGAGTCGGCAACCGACGACAACGCCGCAGATGCGCGTGCCGGCCCCCGCGACGCCGGGATGATCCAAACGAAAGGCCCTAGATCTCGCCGCGCAGTTTGGCGAGCGCCTCGGCGAGGATCGCCTCGCCGTCCGCGTCGCTGCGCCGCTCCCGTACGTACGCGAGGTGCGTCTTGTACGGTTCGGTGCGCGGCGGGTCCGGCGGGTTGTCCCGGTCCTGTCCGGCGGGGAAGCCACAGCGGGGGCAGTCCCAGGTCTCGGGAACCTGCGCGTCGCTTGCGAAGCTGGGCTGCGTCTCGTGCCCGTTGGAGCACCAGAAGGAGATGCGCAGACGCGGTGCGGACTCGCCGCGCTCGGCCTCGCCCATCGGCCCCGCCCCGACCCGGCTTCCTCGGATCGCGTTGCCACTTGCCACGGTCGTAACTCCCTGCGTGATGGTGCCGCAAAGCGAGTCGGCGTTTCGCTTCGCTGCGAGCGCCTCAGTCTACGTAAGGCCCAACGCGCGTCCAGTGATTGGAGTTACAAGCCCCCCACACCTAGACGCAAGCCCCATGATAGGCCGCGCTGAGCTGCGCGTACCGAACATGGGGCCTTACGTGAAAACGGGTGCGTGCCGGTCAGTTGTTCACCTTGATCAGCATGCCGAGCACGACAATGCACGCGAACCACAGCAAACCGACCACCACGGTGATCCGGTCCAGGTTGCGCTCGGCGACGGAGGAGCCGCCGACGGACGACTGCATGCCGCCACCGAACATGTCGGAGAGGCCGCCGCCCTTCCCCTTGTGCATCAGCACCAGCAGCATCAGCAACCCGCTGAAGACGATCAGGGCGATCGAGAACCCCAAAACCACGGCTGGACCAACTCTCTCGGACTCGGATGAACGACGGGGGCACGGCAGCCGCGCGGAGCGAGCCACGCATCGAGGCCTACCATGCCCCCGCAAGGGTACGACGGATCGCCGCTATGGCCTACTCACTGGTCACGGAAACGCACGATCTTGACGAACTCGTCCGCGTCCAGCGAGGCACCGCCCACCAGGGCGCCGTCGATGTCGGCCTGCGCCATGATCTCGGCGACATTGCCCGACTTCACGGAGCCGCCGTACTGGATGCGGACCTTGTCGGCCACGTCCTGCGTGTACAGCTCGGCGATCTTGCCGCGGATGGCGGCGCAGACCTCCTGCGCGTCCTCGGCGCCGCAGACCTTGCCGGTGCCGATGGCCCAGACGGGCTCGTAGGCGATCACGACGGTCTCGGCCTGCTCGGCGGGGAGGTCCTTCAGACCGCCCTCGACCTGGGCGAGCGTGTGCGAGACGTGGTTGCCCGCCTCACGGACGTCCAGCTCCTCGCCGACGCACAGGATCGGGGTCAGACCGTGCTTGTAGGCGGCCTTGACCTTGGCGTTGACGAGCTCGTCGGTCTCGGCGTGGTACTGGCGGCGCTCGGAGTGGCCGACCGCCACGTACGTGCACTTCAGCTTGGCCAGCATCGACCCGGAGATCTCGCCGGTGTAGGCGCCGGAGTCGTGCGCGGAGAGGTCCTGGGCGCCGTACTTGATCTTCAGCTTGTCGCCGTCGACCAGGGTCTGCACCGAGCGCAGGTCCGTGAAGGGCGGCAGGACCGCGACCTCGACGGCCTCGTAGTCCTTGTCGGCCAGGGCGAAGGCGAGCTTCTGGACGTGCGCGATGGCCTCGAGGTGGTTGAGGTTCATCTTCCAGTTGCCCGCCATCAGCGGCGTGCGCGTGCTCATAAAGAGTCAGTCCTCCAGTGCGGCGAGGCCGGGGAGCGTCTTGCCCTCGAGGTATTCGAGGGAGGCGCCGCCTCCGGTCGAGATGTGGCCGAATGCCGTCTCGTCGAAGCCCAGGGTACGGACGGCCGCGGCGGAGTCGCCGCCGCCCACCACGGTGAAGCCCTTGGAGTCGACGAGCGCCTGGGCGACCGCCTTGGTGCCCTCGGCGTAGTCGGGGTGCTCGAAGACGCCCATCGGGCCGTTCCAGAAGACGGTGGCGGCGTCGGCGAGCTTCGAGGCGTACAGCTTGCGGGTCTCCGGACCGATGTCCAGGCCCTCCTGGTCGGCGGGGATGGCGTCCGCGGCGACGGTCGTGGGGTGGGCCGGGGCCTTGGTCCTCAGGTCCGGGAACTCGGACGCGACCAGGACGTCGACCGGCAGCACGATCTCCACGCCGCTCTTCTCGGCGCGCTCCAGGTACTCGGTGACGACCGGGATCTGGTCCTCCTGGAGGAGGGAGATGCCGACCTCGTACCCCTTGGCCTTGAGGAAGGTGTACGCCATGCCGCCGCCGATGAGCAGCCGGTCGGCCTTGCCGAGCAGCTGGTCGATGACGGCGAGCTTGTCGGAGACCTTGGCGCCGCCGAGCGCGACGACGTACGGCCGCTGGACGTCGTCGGTGAGCTTCTTGAGGACGCCGACCTCGGTGGCGATGAGGTGGCCGGCGTAGTGCGGCAGCCGGGCCGGCAGGTCGTACACCGAGGCGTGCTTGCGGTGCACCGCGCCGAAGCCGTCGCCGACGTAGACGTCGGCGAGCGCGGCGAGCCGGTCGGCGAAGGCGGCGCGCTCGGCGTCGTCCTTGCTGGTCTCACCGGCGTTGAAGCGCAGGTTCTCCACGACGGCGACCTGTCCGTCGGCGAGGCCCGCGACGACTCCCTGGGCGGAGTCGCCGACCGTGTCGGTCGCGAAGGACACGTCGGTGCCGAGGAGTTCACCGAGGCGCGCGGCCGCCGGGGCGAGCGAGAAGGCGGGGTCCGGGGCGCCCTTGGGGCGGCCCAGGTGGGAGGCGACGACCACGCGGGCGCCCGCCTCGGCGAGGGCCTTGACGGTGGGCAGCACGGCGCGGATGCGGCCGTCGTCGGTGATGGTGGTGCCGTCCAGCGGCACGTTGAGGTCGGCGCGGACGAACACCCGCTTGCCGGCGACGCCTTCGGAGAGAAGTTCGTCGATCGTCTTCATGTAGGGGACTCCTGGGAAGAGCTCGTGATCGCTCGGAAGCGCTCGTGATCCAACAGGTCTGTTCTGTACGTGAGTCAGGGCTCGGGCGGCGCGTCCCTGCGCCGCCCGAGCCCTGACCTCACATCGAGGTGCCTGCTCTGGATATCAGAGCTGGTCGCCGACGAAGACCGTCAGGTCGACGAGGCGGTTGGAGTAGCCCCACTCGTTGTCATACCAGCCGATGACCTTCACGTTCTTGCCCTCCTGGACCATGGTCAGGGAGGAGTCGAAGGTGCAGGACGCCGGGGCGTTGACGATGTCCGAGGAGACGATCGGGTCCTCGGTGTACTCGAGGATGCCCTTCAGCTCACCCTCGGCGGCCTTCTGGAAGACGGCGTTGACCTCTTCCTTGGTGACCTCGCGGCCGAGCTCCAGGACCAGGTCGGTGACCGAGCCGGTCGGGACGGGGACGCGCATCGCGATGCCGTCGAGCTTGCCCTTGAGCTGCGGCAGGACCAGCGCGGTGGCCTTGGCGGCACCCGTGGTGGTCGGGATGATGTTCTCCGCGGCGGCGCGGGCGCGGCGCAGGTCCTTGTGCGGGAAGTCCAGGATGCGCTGGTCGTTGGTGTACGCGTGGACCGTGGTCATCAGACCGCGGACGATGCCGAAGTTCTCGTCGAGGACCTTCGCCATCGGCGCCACACAGTTGGTGGTGCAGGAGGCGTTGGAGATGACGTGGTGGTTCGCCGGGTCGTACTTGTCCTGGTTGACGCCCATCACGATGGTGATGTCCTCGTCCTTGGCCGGAGCCGAGATGAGGACCTTCTTGGCGCCGCCCGCGATGTGCTTGGCGGCGTCGTCCTTCTTCGTGAAGATGCCGGTCGACTCGATGACGATGTCGACGCCCAGCTCGCCCCACGGGATGTCCGCGGGGTTGCGCTCGGAAAGGACCTTGATGGTGTGGCCGTCGACCGTGATGGTGTCGGCGGTGTGGCTGACCTCCTGCTTCAGACGACCCAGGATGGTGTCGTACTTCAGCAGGTGAGCGGTGGTCGCGGTGTCACCCAGGTCGTTGACAGCCACGATCTCGATGTCTGCACCCTGCTCCAGCAGCGCGCGGAAGTAGTTGCGACCGATACGACCGAAGCCGTTGATGCCTACGCGGATCGTCACGAACCGATCTCCTCGTTGGTACGCCGGCCATGCGGTGCCGGCGAGCTCTGTTTGGGATGTCCCCGACCGCCTCCGACCCTACCTCCCAGAAGCCGCCGTGGTGACATCCAGATGCCTCATACACGGCACGGCGGCCCGTACCCGTCAGTAGGGTACGGACCGCCCCGCCCAGGAGCCCGGATCGGCCGATCCGGTCATGCTCCGCCGGGCGTGCGCCACCTCGGCGAGTCACCTCTCAAGTGAGGAAAATGCCTTTCTGATGAGCGCCGTTCGATCGGCTGCCGACGGCAGGTGCTCCAGGCCGAAGCCGAGGAGGACCGTGTCGCGCGTGGTGACCGCCCCGAAGGTCTGGAACAGCGTTCCGGTGCGCGCCCAGTCCTTGAGGACGGCCGGGCTGCCCGGGGGCGGTCCGGTCACGCTCCAGGCGCCGAGGGACGTCTCGAAGCCCTCCGTCTCCACCGCCGTGCCGCCGACGACGAGCGAGGCCTGGTCGGCGAGGACGCCGCGGCCGCCGAAGCCCGGGTCGGAGACATAGCTGAGCGAGACCTCGACGGACTTGCCCGCGTACGCGCTCAGGTCGAACTCGACCTGCCTCCAGCCCGCGGAGGCGCCGGTCAGGGCGTTCCAGCTGCCGCTGCTGCCGGTCGCCGAGCAGCCCTGCGGGGACTGCGTGAGGTAGTGCGCGAGCCACGGGTGCTCGTTCATGTAGAAGCCGGCCTCGCACTCCTCTGGCACGGTGGAGCTGGACGCGCCGTTCTTCTCCGGGAGCGTCGTCCAGTCGTCGGCACCGGTGGTGTGGGCCTCGATCAGGACGTTGTCGTATCCCGGCTCGACGTCCCACAGCAGCTGGGTGCGCAGGGTGGGCTGCTGGGCCGCGGTGACCCCGGTGAGATCGACGGTCCTGGTCAGCCGCTTCCAGGCGTCGTCGGAGTGCACGGCGGCCGCCATCCAGTCGCCCGCGAACGGCCCGTACGGGTTGACCGTGCCGGCGAACTGGCCCGCTCCGGCGCTCTTGAACTGCGGGTACGAAGCGACGGGCAGCTGGTCCGAGGTGACGCTGTAGTTCCCGGCGCGGTCGAGCGGGTTGCCGGGTGCGCCGGCGAGCGCGCCGGAGAAGCCGCCGAGCCCGCCGGAACCGGTGAAGCCGGTGGCCCCGGGCACGGACGTCCGGGTGTAGGCGCCCAGGTAGTACTGGCTGAAGTCGTTCGACAGGGTGCCGTCGCCGAGGTCGACGTTGCCGCCGGCCTGCTCACCGGCCTCCAGCAGCTTGCCGCCCTCGTTGAGGTAGGCGCGCAGCTGGAGCTGGGTGGCGTTGCCGGGGACGCCGGCACCCGTGTAGTGGACGACGGTGTCGAAGTGGCCGAGCACACCGAGGGCGTCGGGCGCGCCCTGGGCGGCGACGTCCCATACGACGGCCCGGTGGCCGGCGGCCTTCAGCGCGTCCACGTACTTCTGCGCCTGCGGGGCTCCCGCGGCCTCCTCGGCGACCACGAGCACGTCCGCGCGCGGGCGGGCGGCGATCGTATAGGTGAAGCGGGGGCTGGAGACCTTCTTGCCCTTGCGGGTCTCGCCGGTGAACCACACCTCGACCTTGTCGCCCTGGTCGCCGTCGAGGACCTTGGCACGGTACTCGTCGAAGTAGAGGTTGTCCTCGCCGCCGAACGTCTCGCCGCCCCTCCAGGGCCGCAGCGCCACATCCCAGGTACGACCGCCGTTGACGCGGTACTTCAGCTCCTTGTCGCGCAGCGCCTTGCGGACGACGACGGAGACCTCCTGGTCGGCGCCGCGCGCGTACGACGTGGTGAAGGGTGCCGGGGTGAAGTCGGCGGCCTTCAGCCCGAGCGAGGAGGCGGGCTGGTCGGGACGGTCGGCGCTCTCGGCGACACTGAGCGCGAACGGCACGTTCTTCGCGAACTCGTCCTGGATCAGCTTCTCGTCGTCGGGGAAGTTGAACACCGACCGGCAGTCCGACGCGTTCCACTGGTCGTTCGGGTCGATGTTCGACGCGGTCTGGCAGGTCGACATCTCGGGGGTGAACATCGCCAGCCCATTGACGTTCGCGGCGTGGCCGTCCGCCTCGCCGTTGGTCGTGTACAGCTCCGAGGACACCTGCGGGTGGTAGCCGGGGATCGCGGAGTTGTCGGGTGTGCCGGCGAGCGCCTTGTACATCACGTCGTCGGGCGTGTTGGTGGCCACCTGCCAGCCGACCCCGTACAGGAGGAGCTCGGCGGCGGAGTGGTAGTTGATGCCGAAGGTGAAGCCGACGCGCTTCTGCAGGGCGTCGAGAGCCTTGGTCTCGGGCTCGGAGCCGGGGGACGCGCCGCGGTAGGTCTCACTGGTGGGGTTGGGCGACGAACCCTCGTCGTCGTAGCCCCACTTGTAGGCGAAGTTGCGGTTCAGGTCGACGCCGTCGCCGGTGCTGATGGCGCCGTCGCCGTTGACGTCCCGCAGGTTCTTGCGCCACAGCCGGGTGGAGGAGTCCTTGAAGGTGTGGTCGTAGCCGTCGGGGTTGGCCGAGAGGACGAACCACAGCTCGGTCGAGTCGACGATCTTCCGGACGCGCTTGTCCTTCTTGTAGTTGTCCAGGTAGTAGTGCATCAGCCGCCGGGTCATCTCCGGCGTGATCCACTCGCGGGCGTGCTGGTTGGACATGTACAGGACGGCCGGCTTGGAGCCGTCCTTGGACTTGGCGGCGTGCTTGGTCAGCTTCAGGGCCAGGATGTCCTGGCCGCGGACGGTCTTGCCGATGGAGACGACCTTGGTGAGACCGGGGTTCTCCTGCCCGGTCCGGACGATCTCCTCCTTGAGCCCGCCGCTCCCGCCGTACGGGCGGAACACGCCGTCGGCGGCCTTCTCGGTACGGGCCTCGGAGCGGGCGGTGACCTGGTGCTCGGTGAGGTCGACGCCCTGCTTGCGCAGCTTCCCGGCCTGTTCGTCGGTCAGATAGACCTCGACGGTGGCCTTGCCCTTCTCGGGCGCCTGCTCACTGAGTTCGTGGCCGTCCTGGCCGGCCGCCAGCAGCAGGGGTACCTGCTGTTTGGTGACCTCGGCCCGGAAGACCTTGACTTCGCTCGGGTCGGGCGAATTCCCCGGTTGTGCCTGGGCGACGGGTGCGATACTCGCTCCCCCGAAGAGGAGAGCGCCGACAGCGAGGATCGATCTCGCTCTGGGTCTCATGTACCCCCCTAGCAGTGTTTCGCCACAGCGGCGAATGACTGCCAGGCTCATGCCACATCATGTCCTAGTCAAGAGTGCCGCAAAGAGCGACAAATGACGGTGCCGATGTCCCAAGTGGGCATCGGCACCTATCTTCTGACATCGGGTCAGCTCAGACCGTCATCCCACGAGGTTGTCGGCGAGTTCGTCGCTGAGATTGGCCTCGGTGCCGGGGATGCCGAGGTCCTGGGCCCGCTTGTCGGCCATGGCCAGCAGCCGGCGGATACGGCCGGCGACCGCGTCCTTGGTCAGCGGCGGGTCGGCGAGCGCGCCCAGCTCCTCCAGGGACGCCTGCTTGTGCTCCATGCGCAGCCGGCCGGCCGCGGCGAGGTGCTCGGGGACCTCCTCGCCGAGGATCTCCAGCGCGCGCTGCACCCGGGCTCCGGCGGCGACGGCCGCCCGGGCGGAGCGGCGCAGGTTGGCGTCGTCGAAGTTGGCGAGGCGGTTGGCCGTGGCCCGCACTTCGCGGCGCATCCGGCGCTCCTCCCAGGCCAGCACCGACTCATGGGCGCCGAGCCTGGTCAGCAGGGCGCCGATCGCGTCGCCGTCCCGGACGACCACGCGGTCCACGCCGCGTACCTCGCGGGCCTTGGCCGCGATGGACAGCCGGCGGGCGGCGCCGACCAGGGCAAGCGCGGCCTCGGGCCCGGGGCAGGTCACCTCCAGGGAGGAGGAACGGCCGGGCTCGGTCAGCGAGCCGTGCGCCAGGAAGGCTCCGCGCCAGGCGGCCTCGGCGTCGCACGTGGCCCCCGAGACCACCTGCGGCGGCAGCCCGCGGATCGGTCGCCCGCGCCCGTCGACCAGGCCGGTCTGCCGGGCCAGCTGGTCACCGCCCGCGACCACCCGAACGACGTAACGCGAACCGCGCCGCAGCCCGCCGGGCGCCATGACGATCAGCTCGGAGCTGTGCCCGAAGATCTCCAGGATGTCCCGCTTGAGTCTGCGGGCCGCCATCGCCGTGTCGAGCTCCGCCTCGATCACGATGCGTCCGCTGACCAGGTGGAGGCCGCCGGCGAACCGCAGAATGGCGGAGACCTCCGCCTTCCTGCAGCAGGTCCGGGTGACGGGGAGCCGGGAGATCTCATCCTTCACCGCTGCCGTCATCGCCATGGGCCGATCCTTCCATGCATCCGAAAAATACGGTCGTACGCGGCGGCGAGGAGCTCCGGGTCGTGCCGGGGCGTCCCGTCCGTCCGGGCCACCGGGGCCAGCTCGACCGCGGCACCGAGCCGCTTCGCGGCCTCCGTGAGCACTTCGCGGTCGGGCACGGCGGCCTCGTCGGCCAGCACCACGTCCAGGGCGAGTTTAGGGGCGTGTCGTCCCAAAACCTCCAAATGACGCTGCGGGGAGAAGCCTTCGGTTTCTCCCGGCTGCGGGGCGAGGTTCAGGGAGAGTACCCGGCGCGCCTTCGTCTCGGTGCGGGCGTCCAGCAGTTCCGGCACCAGCAGGTGGGGGATGACGGAGGAGAACCAGGAGCCGGGGCCCAGCACCACCCAGTCCGCGTCCCGCACCGCGGCGACGGCCTCGGGGACGGCCGGCGGGTCGTGCGGAACCAGGTGCACCGACTGCACCTCGCCCCGGGTCAGCGCGACGGTGGCCTGACCCCGGACCGTGTCGACCTCGTCGGGCCGCTCCGGGTCGTGCCCCTTGACCAGGGCCTGGAGCTCCAGCGGCACGGCCGACATGGGCAGCACCCGGCCGTGCGCGCCGAGCAGCTTGCCGACCAGGTCCAGGGCCTGGACGTGGTCGCCGAGCTGCTCCCACAGGGCGACGATCAGCAGATTGCCGACGGCGTGGTCGTGCAGGTCGCCCTGGGAGTGGAAGCGGTGCTGGATGACCCGGGACCAGGTCTGGCCCCAGTCGTCGTCGCCGCACAGCGCGGCCAGCGCCTTGCGCAGGTCGCCGGGCGGCAGCACGCCCAGCTCGTCGCGCAGACGCCCGCTGGAGCCGCCGTCGTCGGCGACGGTGACGACGGCGGTGAGGTCGCCGGTGATCCGGCGCAGCGCGGCGAGCGACGCCGACAGGCCCATGCCGCCGCCGAGGGCGACGACCTTGGGCTGGGCGCCGCGACGGCGCGGCTTGCCGCCCCGGGTCTCGGTGGTACGGCCGGCGCGGCTGGCGCGCCCCTCCGGCACCGCCCGGCGCAGCCTGCTCAGCCGCGGAGTACGTCCGGTCATTCCCGTCCCATGTCCCGGTGCACGACCACCGTCTCCACACCCTCGGCCGCGAGGCGCGCGGCGAGCTTCTCCGACATGGCCACCGAGCGGTGCTTCCCGCCCGTACAGCCGACGGCGATCGTCACATAACGCTTGCCCTCACGACGGTAGCCCGCAGCAACCAGCTGGAGCATCTCGGCGTACCGGTCGAGGAACTCCTTGGCGCCGGGCTGGTTGAAGACGTAGGCCGCCACCTCCTCGTTGAGGCCGGTGAAGGGGCGCAGCTCCGGGACCCAGTGCGGGTTCGGCAGGAACCGCATGTCCACGACCAGGTCGGCGTCCACGGGCAGGCCGTACTTGAAGCCGAAGGACATGACGGTGGCCCGCAGCTCGGGCTCCTCCTCGCCGGCGAACTGGGCGTCCATCTTCGCCCGCAGCTCGTGCACGTTCAGGCTGGAGGTGTCGATCACCAGGTCGGCGTCGCCGCGCAGCTCGCGCAGCAGCTCCCGCTCGGCGGCGATCCCGTCGACGATCCGGCCGTCGCCCTGCAGGGGGTGCGGACGGCGCACGGACTCGAAGCGGCGCACCAGGGCGTCGTCCGAGGACTCCAGGAAGACGATCCGCCGGGTCACACCCCGCGCGTCGAGGTCGGAGAGGGACTCGCGGAGGTTGTCGAAGAAGCGCCGGCCGCGGACGTCGACGACGACCGCGATCCGCGCCACGTTGCCCTGCGAGCGCGCGCCGAGCTCCACCATGGTGGGGATCAGGGCGGGAGGCAGGTTGTCCACGACGAACCAGCCGAGGTCCTCCAGACACTTCGCGGCCGTGGAGCGCCCTGCCCCGGACATACCGGAGATGATCACCAGCTCGGGGATGGCCGCCTCGGGGACCCCGGCCTTCTCGCTGCCCGTACTCACCTGTGCTCCGTCTGTCTGGTGTGCGTCCTGCTGAACTTCTCCGGGATCGCCCTGCGTGTCCCGGGACCGCGGATCTCGGTCGGTCGTGGCCCCTGCGTCGTGCTCGTTCATGTCTCCTGCCCCCGTCGTTCGTCCGGGGCGCCCGCGGACACGGGCTCCCCCGAGGCCCCCGCCGTGGGGTCGGGTGCCTCGTCCTCCATGATCTCTCCTGTCGCGGTGTTCACGGCGGGCGCGGCCGGGGCCGCCTGCGCGAGGGCCACGGCGATGGTCTCGGCCGTCTTGCGGCCTATGCCCGGCACCTCGCAGATCTGGTCGATGGTCGCGGCCCGCAGCCGCTTCACCGACCCGAAGTGCTTGATCAGTGCCTGCTTGCGGGTGTCGCCCAGACCGGGGACGTCGTCCAGCGGGCTCGACCGGAAGCGCTTGGACCGCTTGGTGCGCTGGTAGGTGATCGCGAACCGGTGGGCCTCGTCCCGGATGCGCTGGAGCAGATACAGGCCCTCGCTGGTGCGCGGCAGGACGACCGGGTCGTCCTCGCCGGGGACCCAGACCTCCTCCAGCCGCTTGGCGAGGCCGCAGACGGCGATGTCGTCGATGCCCAGTTCGTCCAGGGCCCGCTGGGCCGCCGCGACCTGCGGCTGCCCGCCGTCGACCACGACGAGCTGCGGCGGGTAGGCGAAGCGCTTGGGACGGCCGTCCTCGTCCTTGAGACCGTCGGACAGCGGGGCGGAGGAGACGTCCGTGAGGGGACCCGAATCGTCGCTCGCGCCGGCGGTACCGTCCGGGCTCTCGCCGTCGGCCCACTCCCCCGTGCGCTCCTTCTCGGCGAGGTAGCGCTTGAACCGGCGGGTGATCACCTCGTGCATGGAGCGGACGTCGTCCTGCCCCTCGAAACCCTTGATCTGGAACCTGCGGTACTCGCTCTTGCGGGCCAGTCCGTCCTCGAAGACGACCATGGAGGCCACCACGTCGTCGCCCTGGAGATGCGAGATGTCGTAGCACTCGATCCGGAGCGGGGCGCTGTCCAGCTCCAGGGCGTCGGCGATCTCCTCCAGCGCGCGGGAACGGGTGGTCAGATCGGAGGCGCGCTTGGTCTTGTGCAGGATGAGGGCCTGCTGCGCGTTGCGCTCGACGGTCTCCATGAGGGCGCGCTTGTCGCCGCGCTGCGGCACACGCAGCGAGACCTGGGCGCCGCGCCGCCCCGACAGCCACTCCTGCACCGGCTCCAGCGGGTCGGGCAGGGCCGGGACGAGCACCTCCTTGGGCACGGCGTCCCCGGTCTCCTCGCCGTAGAGCTGCTGCAGGGCATGCTCCACGAGGGCGCCGGTGGTGATCTCCTCCACCTTGTCGGTGACCCAGCCGCGCTGACCGCGCACCCGTCCGCCGCGCACGTGGAAGATCTGGACGGCCGCCTCCAGCTCGTCCTCGGCGACGGCGATCAGGTCGGCGTCCGTCGCGTCGGCGAGCACGACGGCGTTCTTCTCCATGGCCTTCTTCAGGGCCCCGATGTCGTCCCGAAGCCGCGCGGCACGCTCGTACTCCATCGCCTCGGCGGCCTCCCCCATCTGCCGCTCCAGGCGGCGCAGATAGGTGCCGGTGCGGCCGGTCATGAAGTCGCAGAACTCCTCGGCCAGTTCCCGGTGCTCCTCGGCGGAGACGCGGTCCACGCAGGGGGCGGAGCACTTGCCGATATAGCCGAGGAGGCAGGGCCGGCCGGTGCGGCGGGCGTTCTTGAACACGCCGGCCGAGCAGGTGCGGACGGGGAACACCCGCAGGAGGAGGTCGACGGTGTCCCGGATCGCCCAGGCGTGCGCGTACGGCCCGAAGTACCTGACGCCCTTCTTCTTGTGACCGCGCATCACCTGCACACGCGGATACTCCTCGTTCATCGTCACCGCGAGATACGGGTAGCTCTTGTCGTCGCGGTACTTGACGTTGAACCGGGGGTCGTACTCCTTGATCCAGGAGTACTCCAGCTGCAGTGCCTCGACCTCGGTGGAGACGACGGTCCACTCCACGGAGGCGGCGGTGGTGACCATCGACCGGGTGCGCGGGTGCAGGCCCGCCAGGTCCTGGAAGTAGTTCGCCAGGCGCTGGCGCAGGCTTTTCGCCTTTCCGACGTAGATCACCCGGCGGTGCTCGTCACGGAACCTGTACACCCCGGGCGAGTCCGGGATCTGTCCCGGCTTGGGGCGGTAGCTGGAGGGGTCGGCCATGTCTCACACCCTACTGGCGCGCAGTGACAGTCCGGCGAGCCTGTGGACAACCTGACAGCCCCGGTCGCCGTGGTCAGCGGCCTGTGGACAACCGTCCGGGGCGGGCCTGCTCCGGACGGGATGGCGTTCGGATGCCCACGTTCCGTCACCCTCCGTGAGGAGCAGCCGACCGGCCGACGGAGCTGGGGACTCGGGGCCTGGGCCTTCGGGCGCGATGGCGCCGGTCGCCGTCATGGGCGGCGCGCCGTGGCACGGGGTGTCCGGAAGCCGATGCGCAGGGACTCGGCCAGGACGGCGCAGCCGTTGCGGCACAAGTGTTGTCGGGGCCTGGCCGACACGCTTCAATGCGGGGGAACTCGGGGCCCTGAACGACGGCTTACGGATGTGAAGACCCCCGCCCCACCCTCGCCGACCGGGTGGCCCCGAGCCGCGTGAACGGTCCGACCAGCCGTTGTGACACCACAGCAGAAAGGCCCCTGCATGCCGCACGCCCCTCAGCACGCGGACATCGCCGCCGTCAGCACCGCGGAGCTGGACACGGCCCTGCGAGGCGGCCCCTTCCACGTCGCCCTGCGTGCCGCGATCGCGGCACGGGGTCTGCCCCTGCAGCGTGTCCAGCACCACCTCTCGCGGCGCGGGGTGAAGGTCGGCGTGACCAGCCTGAGCTACTGGCAGCAGGGGGCCCGCCGGCCGCAGCGCCCGGAGTCCCTGCGCGCGGTGCGGGCCCTGGAGGAGATACTCCAGCTGCCCGAGGAGTCCCTGATCCGGCTGCTCGCCGAGGCTGACGGGCAGGCCGCCCACCAGCGCCCGGCGGCCCGCTCCTACCGGGCCCTGGTGGAGGCGTCGGGCGTCCTGGAACAACTGCTGTCCGAGCTGAACAGCCCCCGCGACGGCGGTCTGCACACGTTGGCCCACCACGAACGGGTCCGGATCGGGGAGCGCCGGGAGCTGGCGGAGTGCGAGTCCCACCACATCGTGCGGGCCCACACGGACGGCGTGGACCGCTTCGTGGCCGTCCACCACGGCGACCCGGGCTGTCTGCCGGAGCGCATGAGTGTGCACGCCCTGGAGAACTGCCGCACCGGGCGCGTCCGCCGGCACCAGGAGACCGGCGTCCTCGTCGCCGAACTGCTCTTCGGCACCCGGCTCCGGGCGGGTGAGACGCACCTCTTCCGGTACGGCGTGGAGGACGGCACGGCCGACGTCTCCCACGAGTACGCGCGGGGCTTCCCGCTCGCGGGCGGGCAGTACGCCCTCCAGGTCCGCTTCGCCGAGAACGCCGTCCCCCTGCACTGTCACCGCTTCTCCCAGCACTCGGCCGCGGCGCCCCGCGGTGGCCGGCAGCGGCTGGTCCTGAGCGCCCAGCACCGGTCCGTCCACCTCGTCGAGCAGCGGGTACGGACGGGGATCGTGGGCATCGGGTGGGCCTGGGAGTGAGCACCCTGCGCCGCCTGCTCGGTCGTCAGGATCGGGAGGAGCTACGGGAAGGCCCGGCCGCCGAGTGACGTAAACGCTTGCGCAAGCGTTTACGTCGTCCGGTTCCGTGCGGTACCTTCCCGGATGGAAGCAGCCAGGGCGGCCACGATGTGCCCTGCCCGTGCTGAGATCGCACCGGTCACGAGCGGGAGGAGCCGCCATGGCGACCATGGCCGATGTCGCGCGCAGCGCGGGTGTGTCCGTGGCGACCGTCTCCCACGTCCTGAACGGCACCCGGCCCGTGCTGTCCCACACCCGCCAGGCGGTGCTGGACGCGGTGGACGAGCTCGGCTACACGCCGAACACCCTCGCGCGCTCCCTGGTGACCTCCCGCACCCGCTCCATCGGGCTCGCGGTGTCGGCGATCAGCAATCCCTACTTCACGGAAATCCTCCAGGGCATCGAGGCCGCGGCCCTGGAGCACGGGTACAGCCTGCTCATCGCCGACCCGCACGACGATCCGCGCCATGAGCGCAAGGTCGTGCAGCTGCTGCACGAGCGCCGGGTCGACGGCATGATCGTGGCGCCGTCGCCCGACCCGGGCGAGCTCCTCGCCTACCTGGGCCGTCACAAGGTGCCGACCGTCCTGCTGGACCGGGTGGTCGATCTTCCGGCGGACGGCACGCTCGTCTGCGACCAGGTCTGTGCCGAGAGCGCCGGCCCCGTGGCCCGGCTCGTCACCCATCTCGCCGGGCTCGGTCACCGCCGGATCGGCATGATCGCCGGACTGCCCGGGCTGAGCACCACCGACGAGCGGCTCGCCGGGTACCGGGACGGCCTGGCCGCCGCCGGGCTCGTGTACGACGAGAGCCTGGTCGTGCACGGCGACTCCGAGTCCCCGGGCGCCGGACAGGCCACCGCCGCTCTGCTGGCTCTCGCCTCGCCGCCCACCGCGCTGGTCACCGCCAACAACGCCATGACCATCGGCGCCCTGCGCGCCCTGCGCGAGCACGGCTTGTCGGTGCCCGAGGACATCGCCCTGTGCTGCTTCGACGACTTCGCCTGGGCCGATCTGTTCTCTCCCCGGCTCACCGCGATCGCCCAGCCCAGCAGGGACATGGGCGCCGAGGCCGTCCGGGTCCTTCTTGACCGCCTCGCGGCGCCGGACGGGCCCGCCCGGGTCCTGCGTCTGCCCTGCACCTTCGTGCACCGCACTTCGTGCGGATGTGCCGAACAGCCCCTGACGTCCGTGAAAGGAACCCCCTCGTGATCGTCGTCGCCGGCGAGGCCCTGATCGATCTGGTGCCGCAGGGCACGGGCGCTCTCGCCCCGCTGCGGCCGGCGCTCGGCGGGGGCCCGTACAACACCGCCGTCGCCCTGGGCCGGCTCGGCTCCCCCACCGCCTTCTGTTCCCGGACGTCCCTCGACGCCTTCGGAGAGGCCCTGCTGGACGGGCTCCGTGAGGCCGGGGTGGATGTGTCGGCCGTGCAGCGCGGCCCGGAGCCGACCACGCTGGCCGTCGCCACTGTCGACGCCAAGGGGTCGGCCGCCTACTCCTTCTATGTCGACGGCACCGCCGACCGGCTCTTCTCGGCACCCCCGGAGCTGCCGCAGCGGACCCGCGCGGTGTCCTTCGGGACCTGTTCGCTCGTCCTGGAGCCGGGGGCGACCGCGTATGAGCAGCTGATGCGGCAGGCTGCCGCGCAAGGCGTGTTCACCGCGTTGGACCCGAACATCCGGGCGGGGCTGATACCGGACGCGGACGGCTACCGGGCCCGGTTCGAGAGCTGGCTGCCCTCGGTGTCGCTGCTCAAGCTGTCCGAGGAGGACGCGGCGTGGCTGGGCGGGACACCGCGTGAATGGCTGGCCGCGGGACCGGCGGCCGTCGTGATCACCCGGGGCGGGGACGGGCTGACCGCCTACACGCGGGACGGGGCGGTGCACTCGGTGCCGGGTGAGGCCGTCGAGGTGGTGGACACGATCGGTGCGGGCGACACCGTGAACGCGGCCCTGCTGCACGGGCTGGCCGCTCAGGACGCGCTGTCCGCCGACGCGCTCGTGGGACTGGGCGCGGAGGGTTGGACGCGGCTGCTGGGGTTCGCGGCGCGGGCTGCCGCGATCACCTGTTCCCGGGCAGGCGCGGAACCGCCGTACGCCTCCGAACTGGCGGACTTTCCCGGCTAGACGACCGGGGCTCGTCCCCTCGGTGTCTCGTGCGCTGTTGAGGAGTCAAAGTGCGGTGCGGGCCGCCGGATGAGGCCGCTGATGAGGGAACGGGCGGCGCCCCGCGGGAAGTTCCCGCGGGGCGCCGCCCGTTCCGGAATGATTTGGTCCGTCCGCGATGGGGCGGACCCACTGCTCAGGACGACTTGCGTGCCCGCGTCGTCTTCTTCGCGGTGCTCGCGGACGACGCCTTCTTCGCCGCCGTCTTCTTCGCGGTGCCGGTGGCCTTGTCGGCAGTACGGGCCGTCGCCGTCCTGCGCGTCGCCGAGTCGGCCGCGACGGTCTTCCGGGCCGTCTTGCGCGGGGCCTTCACCGAGGCCGCGTCGCTGATCCGGTCGGCGTCGAGGATCTCGCGCAGGAACTTGCCGGTGTGGCTGGCGGGGACCGCGGCGACCTCCTCGGGCGTGCCCTCGGCGACGACGAGACCGCCTCCGGCGCCGCCCTCGGGGCCCATGTCGACGAGCCAGTCGGCCGTCTTGATCACGTCCAGGTTGTGCTCGATGACGATGACCGTGTTGCCCTTGTCGACCAGGCCCGACAGGACCTTCAGCAGCTTGCTGATGTCCTCGAAGTGCAGACCGGTGGTCGGCTCGTCGAGGACGTAGACCGTGCGGCCGGTGGAGCGCTTCTGGAGCTCGCTGGCGAGCTTCACGCGCTGCGCCTCACCGCCGGACAGCGTGGTCGCCGCCTGGCCGAGCCGGACGTAGCCGAGGCCGACGTCGTTGAGCGTCTTGAGGTGCCGGTTGATCGCCGGGACGGCCTCGAAGAAGTCCATGGCCTCCTCGATCGGCATGTTCAGGACCTCGGCGATGGACTTGCCCTTGTAGTGGACCTCCAGGGTCTCCCGGTTGTACCGGGCGCCGTGGCAGACCTCGCACGGGACGTAGACGTCCGGGAGGAAGTTCATCTCGATCTTGATCGTGCCGTCGCCCGCGCAGTTCTCGCAGCGACCGCCCTTGACGTTGAAGGAGAAGCGGCCGGGCAGATAGCCGCGGACCTTCGCCTCGGTGGTCTCGGCGAACAGCTTGCGGATGTGGTCGAAGACGCCGGTGTACGTCGCCGGGTTCGACCGCGGCGTACGGCCGATGGGCGACTGGTCGACGTGCACGACCTTGTCGACCAGGTCGTCGCCGTCCACGCGCGTGTGCCGCCCGGGGACGCTGCGGGCGCCGTTCAGCTCGCGGGCCAGGTGCGTGTACAGGATGTCGTTGACCAGGGTCGACTTGCCCGAGCCGGAGACGCCGGTCACCGCGGTGAAGACGCCGAGCGGGAAGGAGACGTCGATGTCCTGGAGGTTGTTCTCCCGGGCACCGTGGACCGTGAGCTGCCGGGACGGGTCCAGCGGGCGCCGGATGTCGGGCAGCGGGATGGCCTTCTTGCCCGCCAGGTACTGGCCGGTCTGCGACTCGTCGTTGGCGAGCAGCTCCTTCAGGGAGCCGCTGTGGACGACCTTCCCGCCGTGCTCACCGGCGCCGGGGCCGATGTCGACGATCCAGTCGGCGACCTTGATGGTGTCCTCGTCGTGCTCGACGACGATGAGGGTGTTGCCCATGTCGCGCAGGCGGACCAGGGTCTCGATCAGCCGGTGGTTGTCCCGCTGGTGCAGACCGATGGACGGCTCGTCGAGGACGTAGAGGACGCCGACGAGTCCGGAACCGATCTGGGTGGCGAGCCGGATGCGCTGGGCCTCGCCGCCGGACAGGGTGCCGGCCGCGCGGTTGAGCGAGAGGTAGTCCAGGCCGACGTCGACCAGGAACCGCAGCCGCTCGTTGACCTCCTTCAGCACGCGCTCGGCGATCTTCTTGTCGCGGGCGCTCAGCTTCAGCTCACCGAGGAAGTCCGCGCAGTCGCTGATGGACATGGCGGAGACCTCGGCGATGGACTTCCCCATGACCGTGACGGCGAGGACGATCGGCTTCAGCCGGGTGCCCTGGCACGAGGGGCACGGCACCTCGCGCATATACCCCTCGAAGCGCTCACGGCTCGCGTCGCTCTCCGCCTCGCTGTGCCGGCGCTTCACGAAGGGGACGGCGCCTTCGAACGGCGTCGTGTAGACGCGCTCGCGGCCGTACCGGTTGCGGTACCGCACCTCGATCTGCGTCTTGTGGCCGTACAGCAGGGCCTTCTTGGCGCGCTGCGGCAGACCGGCGAACGGGATGTCCGTCCGGAAGCCGAGGGCGTCCGCGAGGGCGCCGATCAGCCGGCCGAAGTAGTCCTTGGTGTGCCCGTGCGACCAGGGGTGGATGGCGCCCTCGTCGAGGGACTTGTCCTCGTCGGGGACGATCAGCTCGGGGTCGACCTCCATGCGCGTGCCGATGCCCGTGCACTCGGGGCAGGCGCCGAACGGCGAGTTGAAGGAGAAGGAGCGGGGCTCCAGCTCCTCGAAGGAGAGGTCGTCGTACGGGCAGTACAGGTGCTCCGAGAACATGCGCTCGCGCTCGGGGTCGTCCTCGGGAAGGTCGACGAAGTCGAGCACGACCATGCCGCCGGACAGGCCGAGGGCGGTCTCGACGGAGTCGGTGAGGCGGCGCTTGGCGGAGTCCTTCACCGTGAGGCGGTCGACGACCACCTCGATGGTGTGCTTCTCCTGCTTCTTCAGCGTGGGCGGGCTGGACAGCTGGATCGTCTCGCCGTCCACGCGTGCGCGTGAGTAGCCCTTGGTCTGCAGGTCGGAGAAGAGGTCGACGAACTCGCCCTTGCGCTCGCGGACGAGCGGCGACAGGACCTGGAAGCGGCTGCCCTCCGGCAGCTCCAGGACCCGGTCGACGATGGCCTGCGGCGACTGGCGCGTGATGGGGCGGCCGCACTCGGGACAGTGCGGCTTGCCGATGCGCGCGAAGAGCAGACGCAGGTAGTCGTAGACCTCGGTGATGGTGCCGACCGTGGAGCGCGGGTTGCGCGAGGTCGACTTCTGGTCGATGGAGACCGCCGGGGACAGACCCTCGATGAAGTCGACGTCCGGCTTGTCCATCTGCCCGAGGAACTGCCGGGCGTAGGACGACAGCGACTCGACGTAGCGTCGCTGCCCCTCGGCGAAGATGGTGTCGAAGGCCAGCGAGGACTTGCCCGACCCCGACAGGCCCGTGAAGACGATGAGCGAGTCGCGCGGCAGGTCGAGCGAGACATTCTTCAGGTTGTGCTCGCGCGCGCCACGGACGATGAGACGGTCGGCCACGCCGGTCCGCACCTTTCTTGAGAGAAGTGACAGGGGCGAGGCCCCCGTCATTTCCAGACTAGGGGGAGCCACTGACAACGCCGGTCGGATTCCGTGAGGGACAACAATCCCGGGCCATCCAGCATGCCCGACGCCGTGATCGAGCCTATAGCACGCGCATTCGATTTAAGGGCGTTGTTCACCACCTTCACCCAAAGGTGTGGTGGAGCTAATGTCAGGCCCATGATTGATCACGCTCGTGACCTGGAGTCCGTACGCGAGGCGACCGAACGGCTGCTCACCGCAGTCGGCAAGCTGGACAACGCCTCTGTGACCGAGCCGTCACGGCTTCCCGGCTGGAGCCGCGGTCATGTCCTCGCGCACCTCGCCCGTAACGTGGACGCTTTGGTGAACGTTCTCGAGGGCCGTCCCATGTACGCCTCCGCCGCGGCCCGCGACGCCGACATCGAGCGGGATGCCTCCCGCCCCCTGGACATCCAGGTCACCGACGTCCGGCAGAGCGCCGACCGCTTCCAGCAGGCCGCGGCCGTGCCCGCCGACTGGTCGCGCACGGTGGAGCTGCGCAACGGTGTGACGGACGCCGCCGCCCGCATCCCTTTCCGGCGCTGGATCGAGGTGGAGCTGCACCACGTCGACCTGGGCATCGGGTACGAGCTCGAGGACCTGCCCGCCGAGTTCGTGGAGCGCGAGACGGACTTCCTCGCGGAGCGCTTCGCCGGCAACCCGGACGTCGAGCCGGTCCGGCTGACGGACGGCACGCGCGTGTGGCGCACGGGCCGGGACGCGGACGAGCCGGCGATCACCGTCCGGGGCATCGGACCCGACCTGCTCGGCTGGCTCGCCGGCCGCCGTACTGGCTCCGCGCTGACCGTCGAGGGCGGCACCCTGCCGTCGCTGCCGCCGCTCTAAGGGCTGTCCCGGCGTCCGGGACGGCCGCTTGTCAGCGTCGCGCTATAGGCTGCCGCCATGACGTACAGCGGACAGGTGACGGTCGGTGGCCCCGCCGACGTGCACGAGCTCAAGGACCTGATGATCACCAAGATCGCGGTCGGCCCGATGGACAACAACGCCTATCTGCTGCGCTGCCGGGCCACGGACGAGCAACTGCTGATCGACGCCGCCAACGACGCGGACACCCTGCTGGGCACGATCGGTGACGACGGCATCGCGTCCGTCGTCACCACCCACCAGCACGGCGACCACTGGCAGGCCCTCGCCGCCGTCGTGGAGGCCACCGGCGCGCGCACCTACGCCGGACGCGAGGACGCCGACGGCATCCCGGTCCCGACCGACGTGCTCATGGACGACGGCGACGTCATCCGGGTGGGGCGCGTGGAGCTCACCGCGCGCCATCTGGTCGGGCACACACCGGGTTCGATCGCCCTCGTCTACGACGACCCGCACGGGCATCCGCATGTGTTCACCGGAGACTGCCTCTTCCCGGGCGGTGTGGGCAACACCCGTAAGGATCCCGAGGCGTTCGCCCGCCTGATCCACGACGTCGAGACCAAGATCTTCGACGTGCTGCCCGACGAGACCTGGGTCTACCCCGGGCACGGCGACGACACCACGCTGGGCGCCGAGCGCCCGCATCTGCCGGAGTGGCGCGCCCGCGGCTGGTGAGGCCGTTCCTGTACGGGGCGCGCCATAGAGCCCGGCGTACGCGCCCCGTGTGAACGCCGCGCACGCGGTGGGGCCACGCGTGCGCTCCCGGCGTGCGACGGCGCGCGGTGCACTGGTGGTGCCCCGCGCAGGATGACGGCTCCTGAGCGGTACGGGCCGCCGGTCTTCCCATCCCCGCCCTCGGCCGGCGGCCCCGGCGAGCCGCCCGGTCAGGTGTCCGCGCGGCCCGACCCGGCCAGCGCCGCGACCCGCTCCACCCCGAACGCGTAGCCCTGCACACCGCACCCCGCGATGACCCCGTCGGCCCGCAGGGAGACGTAGGAGTGGTGCCGGAACGACTCGCGCCGGTGGATGTTGGAGATGTGGACCTCCAGCACGGGCAGCCCGTCGCAGGTGTTGAGGGCGTCCAGGATCGCCACGGAGGTGTGCGAGTAGGCGCCCGGGTTGATCACGATGCCGCAGTGGCCGAGCCGTGCCTCGTGGATCCAGTCGACCAACTCGCCCTCGTGGTTGGACTGGCGGAAGTCGACGGTGCCGCCGTGGGCGGCCGCCGTCCTGGCACACAGTGCCTCCACGTCCGCGAGGGTCTCGGAGCCGTAGATCTCCGGCTGCCGCTGCCCGAGCAGGTTCAGGTTGGGGCCGTTCAAGATCATGACGGGGGCGTCGGCGAGGGTGCGGGGCACGGTTCCTCCGGTCCGTTCGGGGTCGCGCGGTGCGGGAACCACCGCTGCTCGGACCCCGGTTTATCACGGTGCGGTCGGCTCTCCCGGCCGCCTACTCTCTGGGCATGACCATGATCTCCTATCCGCCCAAGCCCTCCCCCGGTGACCGTGTCGCCGTCATCTCGCCCGGCGCCGGGCTGCCCGGGCTCTTCCCTCAGCCGTTCGAGCTGGGCCTGAAGCGGCTGCGTGAGGACTTCGGGCTCGAACCGGTCGAGTATCCGGCGACCCGAACGATGGGGTCGACGCCTCAGCAGCGGGCGGACGACATCCACGCCGCCTTCGTCGATCCGGACATCAAAGCGGTCATCGCGTCCATCGGCGGCGACGACCAGATCACCGTGCTGCCGTATCTGGACCGGGAGTTGATCCGGGCGAACCCGAAGCCGTTCTTCGGGATGAGCGACAACACGAACCTGCTGATGTTCCTGCGCAACACCGGCATCGTCGCGTACCACGGGGGCAGCGTGATGGTCGAGCTCGGCCGCCCCGGCGCCATGAACCCACAGACCGCCGACTCCCTGCGGGCCGCGCTCTTCACCTCCGGCGAGTACACCCTGAGCCCCGCCGAACGCTGGAACGACATCAACCGCGACTGGGCCGATCCCGCGACCTTCGACTCGGAGGCGGAGCTGCGGCCCGCCGATCCCTGGAGCTGGGTCAACGCCGACCGCGTCGTGGAGGGCCGCACCTGGGGCGGCTGTCTGGAGATCCTCGGCTGGCTGCTGATGGCGGACCGCGAGATCGCCCACGACCTCACCGAGTACGACGGCGGCGTCCTGCTGCTGGAGACGAGCGAGGAGATGCCCAGCGGCGAGGAGGTCTTCCGCACCCTGCGGAACATGGGCGAGCGCGGGCTGCTCCAGCGGTTCTCCGCGCTGCTCATGGGCCGGGCGAAGACATGGTCCTTCGAGCGCCCCACCTCCCCGGAGGAGGCCGCCGAGTACGCCGCCGAGCAGCGCGCGGCCGTCGAGCGCGCGATGAAGGCGTACGCCCCCGACACGATGATCGTCTTCGACGTCGACTTCGGCCACACCGATCCGCAGCTGGTGATCCCGTACGGCGGCGCGGTGCGCGTCGACGGTCCCGCCCGGCGCATCACGGTCACGTACTGACCGACCCCCACGCGCCCGCACGCCCCCGTAACCAGCGATCACGCTGGGTAGTTGACCGGGCATGCGCGATGTACGCACCGTAAGGGCGCCTTCCATGCTGCGGCTCGCGGGCGCGTCGCTCGCCGGGACGGCCATCGAGTTCTACGACTTCTTCGTCTACGGCACCGCGGCGGCCCTGGTGCTGGGGCCGTTGTTCTTTCCCACGTTCTCGCCGGTGGCGGGGACGCTGGCCGCCTTCGCCACGTTCGGCGTGGGCTTCGTGGCGCGGCCGCTGGGGTCGGTGCTGTTCGGGCACATCGGGGACCGGCGCGGCCGGCGGCCGGTCCTCGTCGCCTCGCTGCTGCTGACCGGCGCCTCCACGGTCGCGGTCGGCTGTGTCCCGACGTACGGGTCGATCGGCGTGGCCGCGCCCCTGCTTCTGCTCGTGCTGCGCTTTCTGCAGGGGCTGGGGCTCGGCGGCGAGTGGGGCGGGGCCGTCCTGCTGACCGTGGAGCACGCGCCGGCCCATCGGCGGGCGCTGTGGTCGAGTTTCCCGCAGGTCGGTCCGGCGCTGGGCTTCCTGCTGGCCAACGGCGTGGTGCTGGGCCTGTCGGCCGGGCTGTCCGAGGAGCAGTTCGCGGCGTGGGGCTGGCGGGTGCCGTTCTGGGCCGCCGGGGTGCTCGCGGTGGCGGGGCTGTGGCTGCGGTCGTCGCTCGCGGAGAGTCCGCGGTTCCTGGAGATCGACGACCACGCGCGGGTGCCGCTCGTCGAGGTGGTGCGCGACCACTGGCGGCTTCTGCTGTTGACGGCCGGGGCGCTGTCGGTCGGGTACGCGATCTTCTACGCGGTCTCGACCTGGTCGCTCGCCTACGGCACGGAACGGCTCGGGGTGAGCCGTACCGTCATGCTGACGTGTGTGATGGGCGCGGTGGTGGTCAAGGGCGCGCTCACCCCGGTGATGGCGCTGCTCGGCGACCGGTACGGGCGGCGGCCGCTGTGCCTGACGGGATGCGCCGCGGCCGCGCTGTGGATGCTGCCGATGGTCGCGCTGCTCGCGACGGGCCGGCCCCTGCCGATGTTCCTGGGCCTGACCGGCGCGCTGATCGCGTTCATCACCATGTTCGCGGTGATCGCCGCGTATCTGCCGGAGCTGTACGAGCCCCGGGTGCGCTGCACGGGTGCGGCGGTCGGCTACAACCTCGGCGGGGTCCTCGGCGGCGCGCTCACCCCGATCGTGGCGACCGCGCTCGCCGGGCAGGGCGGGAGGGTGCCCTGGGGTGTGGGCGTGTATCTGACGGGGATCGCGCTGCTCAGCCTGGGCTGCTTCTTGCTGCTCCCGGAGACCCGCCCGGTGGCGGCGGTGACGCCGGCGGCCGAGCCCGCCACCGGATGACCGGACCCCGTGATGCCGTGCCGCCGGCGCGGGCTCACGGGTTGATCGCGAGCTCCAGATACGCAGCGAACAGCACGAGGTGGACACCGCCCTGGAGCGGTGTCGCCCGCCCGGGGACGACCGTCAGCGAACTCACCACCACCGTCAGGGCCAGCAGCACCATATGGGTGGGGCCGAGTCCCAGGACGAGCGGGCCGGACAGCCAGAGGGAGGCCAGCGCCACCGCGGGGATGGTGAGGCCGATGCTGGCCATCGCCGAGCCGAGCGCCAGGTTCAGGCTGGTCTGTACGCGGTCCCGGCGGGCGGCGCGCAGGGCGGCGATCGTCTCGGGGAGCAGCACCAGCAGGGCGATGATCACACCGACGACGGCGTGGTGCAGTCCGGCCGCCTGCACGCCGGACTCGATGGTGGGTGACACTCCCTTGGCCAGGCCGACCACACCGACCAGGGCGAGGCCGAGCAGGCCGAGGCTCATGAGCGCGGCGCGCTTCGAGGGCGCGTCGGCGTGCGCGTCGGAGGTGATGACCTCGCCCTTGCGGCTGACCGGCAGGAAGTAGTCGCGGTGCCGCACGGTCTGGGTCGTCACGAACAGGCCGTAGAGGATCAGCGAGGAGACCGCGGCGAACGACAGCTGCACCGTGGAGAACTCGGCCCCGGGCTTGCTCGTGGTGAAGGTGGGCAGCACCAGGCTGAGGGTGGCGAGTGTGGCGACGGTCGCCAGGGCGGCGCCGGTGCCCTCGGGGTTGAAGACCGCCGTACGGTGCCGCAGGGAGGCGACCAGGAGGCACAGGCCGACGATGCCGTTGCAGGTGATCATCACGGCCGCGAAGACGGTGTCCCGGGCCAGGGTGGCGCTCTTGTCGCCGCCGTCGAGCATCAGGGTCACGATGAGGGCGACCTCGATGATCGTGACGGCGACGGCGAGGACGAGGGAGCCGAAGGGTTCACCCACCCGGTGGGCGACCACCTCGGCGTGGTGGACGGCGGCGAGGACGGCTCCGGCGAGGACCAGCGTGACCACCGCGACGACCGCGCCGGGCAGGTCCCGGCCCCAGGTGAGGACCAGCAGCACGGCCGCGAGGACCGGCACGGCGGTCGTCCACCGGGCAGCGAGCGGTCTCAGCCGATCGATCATGGAGCGATCGTCGCAAAGGCTCTTCGGGTTCGCATCGTCTGCGGAGTGCTCGGGCGGTGCCGCGGCACCCTCGTCGGCCGGGGGGCTCGTGTGTCGGGTGTCGTGGTGCGGGATCGGTCATCTCCTGTAGGTCGCGGTCCTGGTCGGAGCCGACCGCCCGGCGGGCGGTCGGCCATGCACGGGGAGTGGTGCCCGGCGGTGAGCCGGACACCACTCCCGCTGTCGTCCTCGACGTGCTGCCGCGGTGGGCGCTCAGACGTCGACGCTGTCCTTGGGAGTGCCCTCGCTGTCCTGGCGCACCGCCTCGGCCTCCGCCTGCTTCTTCGAGGCCCTGAGGCTGGTGAGGGTGGTGACGATCAGGACGGAGCAGATCACGCCGAGCGAGACCGGGATGCTGATCTCGGGGACGTGGACCCCCGACTCGTGCAGGGCGTGCAGCACCAGCTTCACGCCGATGAAGCCGAGGATGATCGACAGGCCGTAGCTCAGGTGGACCAGCTTGCGCAGCAGGCCGCCGATGAGGAAGTACAGCTGCCGCAGACCCATCAGCGCGAAGGCGTTCGCGGTGAAGACGATGTACGGGTCCTGCGTCAGGCCGAAGATCGCCGGGATGGAGTCCAGGGCGAAGAGCACGTCCGTCGTGCCGATCGCGAGCATCACGACCAGCATCGGGGTCATGACCCGCTTGCCGTTCTCCCGGATCCACAGCTTGGTGCCGTGGTAGCGGTCGGCGACACCGAACCTGCGCTCGGCGGCCTTGAGCAGCTTGTTCTCCTCGAACTCCTCGTCCTCCTGGCCGGATCGGGCCTCCTGGATGAGCTTCCAGGCCGTCCAGATGAGGAAGGCGCCGAAGAGGTAGAACACCCACGAGAAGCTGGCGAGGATGGCGGCGCCCGCGGCGATGAAGATGGCCCGCAGCACCAGGGCTATGAGGACGCCGACCAGCAGGACGCGCTGCTGGTACTGCGACGGCACCGCGAACTTCGCCATGATCAGGACGAAGACGAAGAGGTTGTCGACGCTCAGCGATTTCTCGGTGATGAAGCCGGCGAAGAACTCGCCGCCCGCCTGCCCCCCGCCGAAGATCAGCAGGCCGAGGCCGAACAGGCCGGCCAGTGCGATCCAGACGACGGTCCAGATTCCGGCTTCCTTGATCGACACGTCATGCGGCTTGCGGCCGATGAAGAAGTCGACGGCGATGAGGGCGGCGAGGCCCACGATGGTCAGGACCCACAGGGTCGTTGAAACTTCCACTGCGCCTCCGGCAGTCGTAACGGCAGATGTCAGCGTCGTCGCGCGCCGGAGGTCTCTTCCACCCACGATGGGCCGACGCCCCGGGATCTGGCCTGATCCGTATTGACGGGTACGCCGCAGCAGACAGGGAGTACTCCCCTCCGTGGGATCAACAGTAACCAATCACCAAGGAAAGGTAAAGCGCTTGGCAAAAGAAATGCCAAGTGGGCAGGTCAGGGACCTTTTACCAATGCTTGGCGCGGGCGGTGGCAACCTGGGTGAGCACCTGCTGGAGCACCTGGCTGCCGGGCGGTACCAGCGGGGGCACGTGGGTCCAGGCGTGCCCGACCCACGGGTCGGCCAGGTGGTCGTCCGGCACCGGGGTCAGCCGCAGCAGCGCCCGCCACAGAGGGTCGAGCAGCGGGCCGTAACCCGCGGCGTCCTCACGGTCGGCGACCATCATCAGGTGGACACCGACCGCCGGGCCCTCGTCCGCGAGATAGCGCAGCTGGGTCACGGCCCGGTCGTCGAAGCCGTGCGGGAAGTCGTTGACGATCAGCAGTTGCTGAGAGGTGTCGAAGCCGGGCGGGAGGGCGTCGGGCGCTCCGCCGCGCAGCGCCATCTGCACCAGGTCGACGCGCTCGGTCAGGCGGGCCAGGACGTCCGCGACACCGGCCGCGCCCGCCGCGGGCGGACCCGCGAGCACGCCCGTCTGCACGAGCGGAGCGAGGGCCTGCGCACCCGAACCGGCGGGGTCGATCACATGCACGGTGAACTCGCCGGCCGGATAGACGGCCAGGAGGCGTGCCGCGTGCGCCACGGCCGTGTCCATCGCGAGGCGACGCAGGTCGTGGGCGTCGGTGAAGGAGCCGTCGAGCGAGGCGGCGCGGCCGCTGTCGATCCACAGGCCGCGCTCCAGCGGGAGCCTGATCAGCATGGGGATGCGCAGGTCGGCGCTCTCGGGCAGATGGAGGTCGCCCAGGCGGACGGCCATGGGGATCTCCATCGGGACGCGATAGGCGTGCCAGGCCGGGTTGTCCCAGCGGGCGAACGCGGGCGGCAGCGCGGGCTCGACGACCTCGGACTCGGCGGTGAGCTGGGCCATGTCGCGGTCGAGGGCCGCACGGGCCTGGTTGACCAGCTCGGTGTGCCGGGCCTGCGCGGCCTCGCGGGCCGCGTCGCCCTGCCCGCCGATCCTGCTGCGCGGGTCCGACAGGACCTGGTCGAGTTCCTTCTCCATGCGCGACTCGGCGAAGTCGACCGCGCTGCGGTAGGCCGCGGTGGTGCGGGCCAGGTCCTCGAACATGCCCCAGACCTGGTTGTAGAGCCGCTCCTCCATGGACCAGCCGGTGGCATCGCCGGCGACGGGCTGCGGCGGCCTGCCGGGCTCGGCCGGGGGCGCGGTGGGCGGCGGAGGCGGCGGGGCGGAGGTCTGCCGGCGCGGGTGGCTGTAGTCGATGCCGCCGCCGGAGGTGGGCGCGGACTGCTGGGCGCCGTCACCGGCGCCGCTTCCGCCCTGGTACGGGGGCTGCGGCGCGGGCTGACCGGACGCGCCCGGCGGCTGTGTGCCGTACGGCGACGTCGGCTGTTGCGGCACGGAGTTGGGCGCGCTCGCGGGGCCGCTCTGGTCCGGGCCGAGGGCGGGGGCGGCGGGCTGCCGGGAGCGGTCGCCGTCCGGGCGGGAGGGGGGCGCCGGAACCGAGCGGGCGACTCCCTGGGCGACGGCTTCGTGGATGCCGCCGGCGAGTTGACCGGCCTGGGCGAGGCCCTGGTCGGTGAAGAGGTCGGCGAGGCCGCCCGCGTAGCCCTGGCCGATGGCCCGGACCTTCCAGGCGTCCTGGCGGCGGTAGAGCTCCAGGGCGACGACGGCGGATTCGGAGTCCAGGCCGGCCACGGTGTAGCTGACGAGCTCGGTGCCGTCGAGGCCCGTGACGGCGACGAACGGGGCGGGGACGGCGCCGAAGCGGGTCGGGCCGCCGACGCCGGTCGGCAGGGCGAGCAGCACACTGATCCGGTGCACGGCCTCCGGCATGGCGTCCAGGTCGACCGCGAGACGGTGGTCGGCGGCCGCCTGCCGGGAGACCTCGAGGCCGGGCAGGGTGGGGGTGCCGGGATGCGCCACCCACTCCACGCCGTGGATCCTGCCCTGCTCGTCGCCGAGCGTGGCGGCCGCCACCATCGGCGTGCCGGCCGAGACCCTGATCTCCAGACGGGACTGGGAGAGCGGGTGGTTCTGCCCCCGCACCAGCTCGGCCGTCATGCCTTCGTCCCCCTGTGTCGTCTGTCGTGTCGGGTGCCGCTCGCCGCGCGGACCTACAGGTGCGGCAGGATCGCCGGCATCAGGTCCTGGAAGGTGCGGCCGTTGGCCGGGGTGCCGAGCGCGGTCATCGTCCAGCCCGGGCCCGTGCGGTGCACCTTCGCCATGATCTGGGCCGTGTAGGCGCCGCCGCCCGCGAGCGTGTAGCGGGCCAGCTCCTGGCCGTTGGTCTCGTCGACGAGACGGCAGAAGGCGTTCTGCACCTCCTGGAAGGTCTGTCCCGTGAAGGAGTTCACGGTGAAGACGATCTGGTCGATGTGGACCGGGATACGCGCGAGGTCGACGAGGATGGCCTCGTCGTCGCCGCCCTGGCCGACACCGCCGACGAGGTTGTCACCGGTGTGACGGACCGAGCCGTCGTCGCTCACCAGGTGACGGAAGAAGACGACGTCGACCGGCTGCTTGTCCGCGAAGAGGACCGCGGAGGCGTCGAGGTCGATCTCCCGCGTACGCGAGCCGAACAGGCCGCGCCGGGGAGCCGCCTGCCAGCCGAGACCCATGCGCACCGCGGTCAGGCTGCCCCCGTCGTTCTTCTGCAGACTGATGGCCTGACCCTTGGTCATGTTGACGGTCACGTGCTGATTCCCCTCTCGAACAGTCCCCTGTTGCCCGCGGGCTCCGCGGATGACGAGAACCCTACGCAGGGGCACTGACAGCGACGTACCCCGGTCCCCACTTTGTGTCGGTCTTGCAACACTGCGCGTACGCGCGGGCCTGGTCACAGGCCGAGGGCGTGGGCCGGTCAGGCGAGTCCGGCCTCCTTCATCTGACGCAGTTCCTTCTTCATCTCGGAGACCTCGTCGCGCAGTCGGGCGGCGATCTCGAACTGCAGGTCCGCGGCGGCCGCGCGCATACGCTCCGTCAGTTCCTCGATCTGCTGGGCGAGCTCGGCCGCCGGCTGGTCGGTCGGCACCGTCTCCTTGGCCTTCGCCTTGCCCTTGGCCGGCTTCGCGGCCTGGGCGGCCTTGCTGCCGAGCGACGGCACCGGCGCCTTGGTGCCCCGGCCGTCCTTCTTGGCCCGGTAGCCGCTGCCGAGCAGCTGCTCGGTGTCGACGTCCTCGCGGGCAATCTGCGCGACGATGTCGTTGATCTTCTTGCGCAGCGGCTGGGGGTCGATGCCGCGCTCCTCGTTGTACGCGATCTGCTTCTCGCGGCGCCGGTTGGTCTCGTCGATGGCCTTCTCCATCGCCGGCGTGATCTTGTCCGCGTACATATGGACCTCGCCGGAGACGTTGCGCGCCGCGCGGCCGATGGTCTGGATGAGGGACGTACCCGAACGCAGGAAGCCCTCCTTGTCCGCGTCGAGGATGGCCACCAGGGACACCTCGGGCAGGTCGAGGCCCTCACGCAGGAGGTTGATGCCGACGAGCACGTCGAACTCGCCCGCGCGCAGCTCGCGCAGCAGCTCGACACGGCGCAGGGTGTCGACGTCGCTGTGCAGATAGCGCACCTGGATGCCGAGCTCCAGGAAGTAGTCCGTGAGGTCCTCGGCCATCTTCTTGGTGAGGGTCGTGACCAGGACGCGCTCGTCCTTCTCGACGCGGCCGCGGATCTCGTGGACCAGGTCGTCGATCTGGCCCTCGGTGGGCTTGACGACGACCTGCGGGTCGACGAGGCCGGTCGGGCGGATGATCTGCTCGACTTGGCCGTCGGAGCGGGAGAGCTCGTAGGTGCCGGGGGTCGCCGACAGGTACACGGTCTGCCCGACGCGCTCCTGGAACTCCTCCCACTTCAGCGGGCGGTTGTCGAGGGCCGAGGGCAGACGGAAGCCGTGGTCGACGAGGGTGCGCTTGCGGGAGGCGTCGCCCTCGTACATGGCTCCGATCTGCGGCACGGTGACATGCGACTCGTCGATGACGAGCAGGAAGTCGTCCGGGAAGTAGTCCAGCAGCGTGTTCGGCGGGGAGCCGGGCTCACGGCCGTCGAAGTGCATCGAGTAGTTCTCCACGCCGGAGCACGTGCCGATCTGGCGGAGCATCTCCAGGTCGTACGTGGTGCGCATGCGCAGGCGCTGGGCCTCCAGCAGCTTCCCCTGCTTCTCCAGCTCGGCGAGGCGCTCGCCGAGCTCCTTCTCGATGTCGTTGACGGCCCGCTCCATGCGCTCGGGGCCGGCGACGTAGTGGGAGGCCGGGAAGACGTACAGCTGCTCGTCGTCGCTGATGATCTCGCCGGTGAGCGGGTGCAGCGTGGACAGGGCCTCGATCTCGTCGCCGAACATCTCGATGCGCACGGCGAGCTCCTCGTAGACCGGGAAGATCTCGATGGTGTCGCCGCGGACCCGGAAGGTGCCCCGGGTGAACGCGAGGTCGTTGCGCGTGTACTGGATGTCGACGAAGCGGCGCAGCAGCTGGTCCCGGTCGATCTCCTCGCCGACCCGGAGCGGGACCATGCGGTCCACGTACTCCTGCGGTGTACCGAGGCCGTAGATGCAGGACACCGAGGCGACCACGACGACGTCGCGGCGGGTGAGCAGCGAGTTGGTCGCGGAGTGGCGCAGGCGCTCGACCTCCTCGTTGATCGAGGAGTCCTTCTCGATGTAGGTGTCCGACTGCGGGACGTACGCCTCGGGCTGGTAGTAGTCGTAGTACGAGACGAAGTACTCGACGGCGTTGTTCGGCAGGAGTTCGCGGAACTCGTTCGCCAGCTGGGCGGCCAGCGTCTTGTTCGGCGCCATCACCAGGGTGGGACGCTGGAGCTTCTCGATCATCCACGCGGTGGTCGCGGACTTGCCGGTGCCGGTCGCGCCGAGCAGGACGACGTCCTTCTCCCCGGCCTCGATGCGCCGGGCGAGGTCGGCGATGGCCGCGGGCTGGTCGCCGTTGGGCTGGTAGGGACTGACGACCTCGAAAGGCGCCACCGTGCGTTCGATGCTGGAAACGGGCCGCATGGAATCAACCGTACGACCCCCCACTGACAACGTGGCCTGATCAGTGGTTCTGCGGGGTCCGGGGGGCTCGCTGGACGGTGCGGCGGGCCGTCTGCGCGGGGCGCCGGATCTGGCGCGGGACGACGGCCCGGGCGGGTACGCCGGGCTTCTCCTCGGCGGGGGCCTCCTCGGGCCGGCCCAGGACCGTCTTCGGGCCGAAGATCATGACGGCTCCGGCGAGGAGCAGGAAGGCGAGCGGGCCGACCAGCATCGGCGCGAGCAGGGAGGCCGGTGAGTCGCCGGGCCCGCCGGCGCCGGTGCCGTGCACATGGACGCGGAGCGCGGCCATCCCGGTGTAGTGCATGCCGCTGGCGGCGAGGCCCATGACGAGGCTGGCGCCGACGCTCCAGAGCACTCCCCTGACCTGCCCGGCCGCCCAGAGCGCCGCGGTGGCCGCGAGCATCGCTATGACGACGGAGGCGGCGACGGTCAGCGTGTTGTACTCCAGCCTGCCGTCGAGGCGCAGACCCGCCATGCCGAGGTAGTGCATGGAGGCGATGCCCAGGCCGGTGATGGTGCCGCCGGTGAACAGGGCCGTCCCGCGCGCGCCGCGGCTGCCGACGATGAAGATGCCGATGCCGACCATGACGATGGCGAGGGCGAGGCTGGCGAACGTCATCGGCTTGTCGTAGTGGATCGGGGTCCCGTCGACCGTGAACCCCATCATGGCGATGAAGTGCATGGTCCAGATGCCGGACCCGATGGCCGCCGAGCCGAGGGCGAGCCAGGCGGGGCGCCAGGAGCGCGCGACGAGCATCGATCTGGTGGTGCACCGCAGTCCGAGCGCACCACCGAGGCAGGCCATGAGGTAGGCCACCAGCGGTGTGACGATCCCGTAGCTGAAACCGTCGACCGTCCCCTGCATACGCGGCTGCCCTTCCGCCTGTTTACATCCCGGAATGTTCGAACGTGCGCCCCCTCCCGGGACCGCCCGAGCGGGCCAGGGTTGAGGCAGAGAGTAACCCCCACCGCAAGGGTCGAACGATTCTCCTGCAAAGAAACACGGCCTTGCCCCAGTTGTGCGGCACGAGTGAGCGGGCGGGGCAACTCCGGCTGTTCTGTGGCCGTCCCGTACTCCTTCGTCGTTGACCCTGTGCTGTCAGAGTTGAGCTGACCGTGATCTTCGACACGAGGAGTACGTATGCACGCGCGCGCTGTTGCCGCCACGACGGCCGCACTGCTGGGAACCGCCGCCCTGCTGCTTCCCGCTCCCGCCGCCGGAGCCGGCGTCCGGGCCGAGCGGCCGACGGTCATCGCCCACCGCGGGGCCTCCTCCTATGCGCCCGAGAACACCCTGGCCGCCGTCGACAAGGCCGCCGAGCTGGGTGTCGAGTGGGTCGAGAACGACGTCCAGCGCACCAAGGACGGCGAGCTGGTCGTGATCCACGACGACAACCTGAAGCGCACGACGGACGCCGAGGAGGTCTTCCCCGGCCGCTCCCCCTGGAAGGTGAAGGACTTCACCGCGGCGGAGATCGCCCGGCTGGACGCGGGCAGCTGGTTCGGGCCGGAGTTCGCCGGCGCGCGCGTACCGACGCTCCAGCAGTTCCTGGACCGGACGGAGTCGCACCGCCAGAAGCTGCTGCTGGAGATCAAGAACCCCGCCCTGTACCCGGGCATCGAGCAGCAGACCCTGAAGGTCCTCGGCGACGAGGGCTGGCTCGACGCCTCGCACCTGGCGGGCCGGCTGATCGTGCAGAGCTTCAGCGCCGACAGTGTCCGGGCCGTCCACGACCTGCTGCCGACGGTGAAGACCGGCTTCCTGGGGACGCCGTCCGTGGCGGACCTCTCCCGGTATGCCGCCTTCGCCGACCAGATCAACCCGTCGTACACCACGGTTTCCCCCGGCTATGTCTCCTCCGTCCACGCGTTCGACGGCCCGCACGGGGGGCCGCTGGAGGTGTTCACCTGGACGGTGAACGACGCGGACACGGCCCGGCAGGTCGCCGGGTACGGGGTCGACGGGATCATCACCAACAGTCCGGACGTGGTGCGGGACGCCTTCCCGGCTGCCTGAGCTGCGCTCCGGGGGCGTTGTCAGTGGCGGCCCGTACGGTGAAGCACATGGACAGCCATGGGCAGGACGAGCAGCGGGTGGTGTGGGCCGTCGTCGGCACCGCCATCGGTCCGCTGATGCTGGCCGCCACACCGGACGGCCTGGTCAGCGTCGTGTTCCACGCCACGCCGCAGGTGTGCGGGAAGACGCTGGAGCGGCTCGCGTCGCGGCTGGGCGCCGAGCCGGTCGAGGATCCAGGGTCCGCGCTGCTCGCCGAGCCGATACGTCAGCTGGAGGAGTACTTCGCGGGGAGGCGCCGGGACTTCGAGCTGCCGCTGGACTGGTCCCTGATCTCGGGTTTCAACCGTCAGGTGCTGCGCGAGCTGGCGTCCTCGGTGCCGTTCGGGGCGGTCGTCGGGTACGGCGATCTGGCGGGACGGGTCGGGCAGCCGGGCGCGGCCCAGGCGGTGGGCATGGCGATGGGCGCCAACCCGCTGCCGGTCGTCGTGCCGTGCCACCGGGTCGTGGAGAGCGACGGCGGCATCGGGGGCTTCGGGGGCGGTCTGGAGACCAAGCGGAAGCTGCTGGCGCTGGAGGGAGTCCTGCCGGAGCCGCTGTTCTGACCGGCTCACGGTGACCGATCGGCGTCGTGAGCGGCGGTCCTGCCGGAGGTGAGTCGGGGCCACGGTCCTGCCGGAGGTAGGCGCTGGAGGCGGTCCCGCCGGAGGTGAGCCGTGCGCCGCGGTCCGGCCGGAGGTGAGTCGTGTGAGGCGGTCCGGCCGGAGGTAATCGGTTGGGCCGGCGCATCGGAGGGGGAGACTGCGCCCGTGACGACGACATTTTTCACCCGCCCGTACGCGGCCGGTCCGGTGTGTCGCCTTGCGCCGTCCGGCTGGACGCGCGCCGGCTCCGGGCAGCTGTCATGACGAGCGTGGAGCGGGCGGCCGTGCCGGTGACGCCCCAGGACCTCGCGGCCCTGCGGCGGCGGACGTCGGCCGTGCTGATGGCGACGCAGATCCTCGGCGGCCTCGGCGTGGCCACCGGCATCGCGCTCGCCGCGGTCCTCGCCAAGGAGGTCAGCGGCACCGAGTCGCTGTCGGGGCTCGCGCCCACCGCGACCGTCGCGGGGACGGCGGTGCTGTCGATGCCGCTGGCCGCGCTGATGACCGCGCGCGGGCGTCGTCCCGGGCTCGTCCTGGCGTATCTGATCGGCGCCCTGGGCGCCGGGGTCAGCGTGCTCGCGGCCCGGGCCGGAAGTTTCCCGCTGCTGCTGTTCGGCCTGGCGCTGTTCGGCGCCGCCTCCTCGGCGAACCTCCAGGCCCGCTTCGCGGCCGCAGACCTGGCCGAGCCCGAGCAGCGGGCCCGCGCCATCTCCCTGGTCGTATGGGCGACCACCATCGGCGCGGTGATCGGCCCGAACATCGCGGCACCCGCCGGGCGCAGCGTCACCGGCCTCGGGATACCCGAGGCGGCGGGTCCGTTCCTGTGGGCGGCGGGGATCTTCCTGCTGTCCGCGGTCGTGGTGGCCGTACTGCTGCGGCCGGACCCACTGCTGACGGCGCGAGCCCTCGCACCGGCCGAGGAGCAGACGCCCGCCGGGCGCTCGCTGCGCGCCGGCATGGCGGCTGTGGCCGCCTCGCCGCGGGCCCGGCTGGCGATCGTGGCGGTCGCCGTGGCGCACACCGCGATGGTGTCGGTCATGTCGATGACCCCGGTCGACCTGGAGCATCACGGCGCCGGCATCGAGCTGATCGGCCTGGTCATCAGCGGCCACATCGCGGGCATGTACGCCTTCGCCCCACTGATGGGCCGGCTGTCGGACCGGCTGGGCCGGCTGTCCGGGATAGGGCTGGCCGTGGGGCTGCTGGCGTGCGCGGTGCTCCTCACCGGTACGGCGGGCGGCCGGCACGGGCAGACGGCGGCCGGCCTGTTCGTGCTGGGCCTGGGCTGGTCGGCCGGTCTGGTCTCGGGTTCGGCGCTGCTCACGGACTCCGTGCCGCAGGCCGCGCGGGCGGCCGCTCAGGGCCTGTCGGACCTCGTCATGAACGCTTCGGCGGGCATCGGCGGCGCGGCCGCGGGCCTGGTCGTCGCCACGGCGAGCTACGCGTGGCTGAACTTCTTCGCCGCCTGCCTGCTGCTGCCGCTGGCGGCGCTGGCCCTGTTCACGCGGGGCGGGCGGAGCAAGGCCGCCGCGGGCGACTGATCCGGCGCCCCCCCGGCCGAACAGGGGCTGTTCCAGGCCGTCATGGACGTTCGGCGGCCCGTGACCGCGTGACGGCTGGCCGGACGGCGCGAGCGGTAGCAGACTCGGATGTGCGCGCAGCCGCTGGTATCCGACTGGCTTCCGGAAGAGACGGGAGCCGAAGGGACGGAGATCACGCATGAGCGGAAACAGGGCAGTGGCGTATCTGAAGCCGGGCGCGGTCGAGGTCAGGACCATCGACTATCCGACGCTCGAGCTCAAGGACGGTCCAGGAGTCCACCCTGCCAACGTCGGCCGTGTCTGCCGGCACGGGGTGATCCTCAAGGTCCTCGCGACCAACATCTGCGGAAGCGACCAGCACATGGTGCGCGGGCGGACGACCGCGCCGGAGGGGCTGGTCCTCGGACACGAGATCACCGGGGAGATCGTCGAACGGGGCCCCGACGTCGAGTTCCTCGACGTGGGCGACATCGTCTCCGTACCGTTCAACATCGCCTGTGGGCGCTGCCGCAACTGCAAGGAGCGCAAGACCGGCATCTGTCTGAACGTCAACCCGGCCCGGCCGGGTGCCGCGTACGGCTATGTCGACATGGGCGGCTGGGTCGGGGGGCAGGCCGAGTACGTGATGGTCCCGTACGCGGACTTCAATGCGCTGAAGTTCCCCGACCGGGAGCAGGCGCTCGAGAAGCTGCTCGACCTGACCATGCTGTCGGACATCTTCCCGACCGGCTTCCACGGTGTGGTCAGTTCGGGTGCCGGTGTCGGGTCGACGGTGTACATCGCCGGGGCGGGCCCGGTGGGGCTCGCGGCCGCCGCCGCGGCGCAGCTGCTGGGCGCCGCCGTCGTCATCGTCGGCGACCTGAACGCCGAACGCCTCGCGCAGGCGCGCAGCTTCGGGTGCGAGACGGTCGACGTCTCACAGGGCACCGTCGAGGACCAGCTCGCGCAGATCCTCGGGGAGCCCGAGGTGGACGCCGCGGTCGACGCGGTCGGCTTCGAGGCCCGGGGCCACGGCAAGGACGCCGGGGAGGCGCCCGCCACGGTCCTCAACTCCCTGATGGGCATCACGCGCGCGGGTGGTGCGCTCGGCATTCCCGGCCTGTACGTCACGGACGACCCGGGCGGTGTCGACCAGGACGCGCAGACCGGCACGCTGAAGGTGCGCCTCGGTCTGGGCTGGGCGAAGAGCCACACCCTCACGACCGGGCAGTGCCCCGTCATGAAGTACCACCGGGGCCTGATGATGGCGATCCTGCACGAGCGGGTCCACATCGCGAAGGCGGTCAACGCCACCGTGATCGGCCTGGAGGACGCGCCGACCGGGTACGCCGAGTTCGACCAGGGCGCCAGCCGGAAGTACGTGCTCAACCCGCACGGGGCGCTGGACGGCGTACAGCCGGTCTGACGCCTGACCCGTGAGGAAGGGGGCCACGCGCGTGTGGCCCCCCTTTCGAGGTCCGCCGGTCCCGCCGGTCGGTCGTGGTCAGCCGGGGTCAGTCGTAGTGGCGGGCCTCAGTCGTAGTGGCGGGCCTCAGTCGTAGTGGCGGGCCTCGAAGACGTTGCCGTCGGGGTCGCGGAAGTAGAAACTCCGGGTGGCGTTCCCGCGGGCGCCGAAGGAGTTCTCCGAGACGTCCGACACCGGTGTGCCGCCTTCTTCGAGGCGGGTCCGCAGGGCGTCGAAGTCCTCGCCGGGCAGGGCGAGGCAGACGTGGTTGACGGGGTGGCCGGCGCTCTCGGTGGCGCCGGGCAGCATCTTCATCCGCTCGGCCATGGCGAGCGGCATGAGGTCGATGATCGTCTCCTCGTTGAGACGGACGGAGGGGAACGGGACCGATCCCGCGGTGAACTCGGCGAGCCGTACGGGCTCCATGCCGACGGCCTTCTCGTAGAAGCCGGCCGCCGCCTCCGGGTCGCTGACCCAGAGGACTACGTGGTCGAGACGTGCGGTGTTGTCCTTCATGCGCTCCAGGCTGGTGTCCTCTTCCACAGGCCGCAAGGGTTTGACGGGGCGTGTGGCCCGCCAGGGATGAGGGAGTACCGACAGACAGGAGGCAGTCGCGTGGTGCTGGTGGTGTCGGAGGAAGTACGGGACGCGGTCGACGCGCGTCGCCCGGTGGTGGCCCTGGAATCCACGATCATCGCGCACGGGCTGCCCCGTCCGCGCAACCTCCATGTGGCGCTGGAACTGGAGGACGTCGTACGGCGGGAGGGCGCGGTCCCCGCGACGATCGCCGTGCTGGACGGACGGCCGCACGTCGGCCTGGACAAGCAGCAGTTGGAGCGGATCGCCAACGAGGACGGGATCCGGAAGCTGGGGCACCGGGATTTGCCGCTCGCGGTGGCGGCCGGGGCGAGCGGGGCGACGACGGTGTCGGCGACCGCCCAGCTGGCGGCCCTCGCCGGGGTCCGGGTGTTCGCGACGGGCGGCCTGGGCGGGGTGCACCGGGAGTGGACGGTCACGCAGGACGAGTCGGCCGACCTGGGGCTGCTGGCGCGGACCCGCGTCACGGTGGTGTGCGCGGGCGTGAAGTCGATCCTGGACGTCCCCGCCACGCTGCAGCGACTGGAGACCCTGGGGATCGCGGTGGCCGGCTACGGAACCGACCGCTTTCCCGGCTTCTATCTGTCCGACTCGGGGCACCCCGTGGACTGGACCCTGCGCTCGCCCCGGGAGGTGGCCGAGGTGATGCGCGCGCAGGACAGCCTCGACGGGCCCGCGTCGGCGCTGATCGTCGCCAACCCGGTGCCGGAGGAGGAGCAGCTCGCTCCGGAGCTGCACGCGCGTGTGCTCGCCGACGCGCTGCACGCGTGCGAGGAGCGCGGGGTGACCGGCCAGGCCGTCACCCCGTTCCTGCTGGACTACCTGGTACGGCACACCGACGGCGCCTCCCTGAGCGCCAATCTGGCGGCGGTGCGCGGCAACGTACGGCTGGCGGGCCGGATCGCGGCGGCCTGGACCGGGGTGTGAGCGTCCCGGGGTCCTCCCCTGGCGCCCTGCTGGTCGTCGGGGACGTGGTGACGGACGTGATCGCCCGCCATCACGGGCCGCTCGCCTCCGGCACGGACACGGCGGCGGCCATCCGGACGGTACCGGGCGGCGCGGGCGCCAACGTGGCCTGCTGGGCGGCGTACCGGGGCTGTGCCGACGTACGGCTGCTGGGCCGGGTCGGAGTGGACGCCTCGGCCTGGCACGAGCGGGAGCTGACGGCCGGCGGGGTACGGCCGCTGCTCGTCGTCGACCCGAAGGCGCCGACCGGGACGGTGATCTGCCTGGTCGACGGCGGTGCCGCCGCCGAGCGGACGTTCCTCACGGACAGCGGCGCGTCCCTGAGACTGGGACCCGAGGACTGGTCGGAGGGCCTGCTCGACGGGGTGGGTCACCTGCATCTGTCGGGGTATCTGCTGTTCTCGGATACGAGCCGGGCGCTGGTGGCGGCGGCTCTGCGGTCGGCACGCGCGCGAGGCGTACCGGTGAGCCTGGACCCGGCGTCGGCCGGTTTCCTGGTGCAGCTGGGCGCCGACCGGTTCCTGGAGGCGGTGGCGGGGGTGGACATCCTGCTGCCCAGCCGGGACGAGGCCCGGCTGCTCACGGGGACGGCGGACGCGGCGCGGGCGGCGGCCGAACTGAGCCGCCGGGTGCCGCTGGTGGTCGCCAAGCAGGGCGCGGACGGGGCGCTGGTGGCGCGGGACGGCGCCGTGTGCGCGTGTGTTCCGGCGGAACCGGCGGAGGCGCGGGACACGACCGGTGCGGGGGACGCCTTCACGGGCGCCTTCCTCGCCGCACTGATCACGGGCGCCGGCCCCGAGGAGGCGGCGCGGCAGGGATGCCGGGCCGGTGCCGTGGCCGTACAACAGGTGGGCGGCAGACCGCCGTCGGCGGGGTGAGGTCCGCGGGCGGCGGTCAGGCGCCGGTCTCCTCCGGCGCCTTGCGTCCCCATGCCGAGATCATCGGGGCGGTGGCCAGATCCATGCCACCGGCGGCCACATTGGCGAGGTGGCGGTCGATGTCCTCGTCGGTGGCGATGCCCTCGGTGACCAGCCGGTCCCGGATCTGCCGGACGGTGGCGGACTCCAGGGCGGCGCAGGCGGGCGAGGCGAGGGGGAAGTACGCGTCGGCCTCCACCCGCAGCAGTCCGGCCTCGCGCAGCAGACGCGGCAGCCGGCGGCCGTAGGAGAGGTCGGCGCCGCGCTCGGCGAGCAGGGTGCGGAAGCCGTTGCGCAGCCGGTTCGCGAGCTGCTGCTCCGGGCCGTGGTCCTCGGGGCAGAGCAGGGGCTGCATCGCCGGATCGGCGTCCTCGATCAGGAGGCGACCACCGGGGCGCAACGAGTCGATCATGGACTGCAACGCCCGTTCCCGGTCCGGCACATGGACGAGGACGAGCCGGGCGTGCACCAGGTCGAAGCCCTCCTCCGGGGGTTCGTCGGCTGCGACGTCGTGCACGAGCACCTCGACCGGCGGGCGGGCGGCGGGTGCGAGCCGGGAGGTGTCGATGTCGGTGGCGACGACGCGCCCGGTGGGGCCGACCTTCTTGGCCAGCCAGGACACCACCGAGGTGCCTCCGGCGCCCACCTCCCAGCAGCGCCAGCCGGCGCCGACGCCGAGTCGTTCGAGGTGCCGGAACGTCGTGGGGTCGAAGAGTGCGGCGAAGGCGTCGAAGCGCTCGGCTGCCTCGGCCTGCCGGTTGTCGAGGAGGTATCCGTCGGTTCGCGTCATGCCCCGATCATCCCAGTTGCCGCCCTTGTCCGAAGAGGGTGACGCTCGGCCCTGCCGCCCCGAATTTCGGCTTCCCCACTCTTGGGGGACGGGGGTGCGGGACCCGTGGGGAACGGGGGTGCGAGGCGCCTGGGGAACGGGGTGCGGAACTCCGGGAACGGAGGGGGCGGGACTCCGGGAACGGAGGGGGCGGGACTCCGGGAACGGAGGGGGCGGCGCTTCGTCCACAGGCGGGAACCAAGCGGAATGTGCTGCTCCCACAGGCTTTCCCGCGTCTCACTCCCACCTGGCAGACTGACGGGCCATGACGCGGTGCACGGCGCAGCTTGTGCCGCAGCCGGCCGTTCATAAACCCGCGCAGGCAAGCCGACGCAGGGAGTTGCAGATGTCCATGGCAGGGAATCTGCGCAAGGTCACCGGCCTTTCGAAGGTCGGCGGTCTGCGCAAGGTGGCACGGCTGACTCGTCGGCGTCCGCGCGTCGATCTGAGTCACCCGGCCAGATCCCCGCTGGGCTCCTCCGTCGTGAACTGCGTGACGTACCAGGACGGCAGGCGGGTCCCGGAGAGCGACGACGTGGCCGACGCCCTGAAGCGGGTACGCAAGCGCGGCGGCGGATTCGTCTGGCTCGGGCTGCACGAGCCCACGGCCGAGGAGTTCACGGGGATCGCGGAGCTGTTCGCCCTGCATCCGCTGGCCGTCGAGGACGCGGTCGAGGCACATCAGCGGCCCAAGCTGGAGCGATACGACGACACGCTGTTCGCCGTGTTCAAGACGGTCTGCTACGTCGAGCACGAGGAGCTCACGGCGACCAGCGAGGTCGTGGACACGGGTGAGATCATGCTGTTCGTCGGCCATGATTTCGTGATCACGGTGCGGCACGGACGGCACGGCTCGCTCGGCCCGTTGCGCGAGGAGCTGGAGGCGAACGCCGAGCAGCTCACCCAGGGGCCGGCCGCGGTGCTCCACGCGATCGCGGACCATGTCGTGGACGACTATCTGAGCGTCATCGACTCCGTGCAGGAGGACATCGACAAGGTCGAGACGGACGTCTTCGCGGAGGACGGCGCACGGGCCGACCCGGGCCGGATATACCAGCTCAAGCGTGAACTCCTGGAACTGAAGCGGGCCGTGGTGCCGCTCAGCCGCCCTCTGGAGGAACTGGCCACCGTGCCGATCCGGGTCGTGGCCCCGGAGATACAGGCGTACTTCCGTGACGTCTCCGACCATCTGCTGCGGGCCAAGGAGCAGCTGTTCTCCTTCGACGAACTGCTGAACTCGATCCTCCAGGCGCACCTGGCCCAGGTCACCGTCGCCCAGAACGAGGACATGCGGAAGATCACGGCGTGGGCCGCGATCGTCGCCGTGCCGACCATGGTGTGCGGGGTGTACGGGATGAACTTCGAGCACATGCCGGAGCTGCGGTGGACGTTCGGCTACCCGCTCGTCCTGGCCGTCATATCCGTGGCGTGTGTGGTCCTGTACCGCGGGTTCCGTCGCAACGGCTGGTTGTGAGGGAGGACGGGGATGCAGCGTCCGGGCATAGGGCGGACGGGCACCGACACGCCCCCGTCCGGCTCGGTCTGCCGGGCAGGGGCGTCCAGGAGGTGACCCCGTCGGCCGGTGGTCAGTGCGTCATCGTCTCGCCGCTCCGGGAGTAGACGCTCTCGGCCCAGTGACCGACGTCGCTCTCCGGCAGGTTCCGGGCGAGGTCGGCCTCGCTGATCATGCCGACGAGGCGCTTGTCCTCGATGACCGGGAGCCGGCGGATCTGGTGATCCGTCATCTCGCGGAGAACATCGCTGATGTCGGCGTCCGCCTCGATCCAGCGGGGGGTCCCCTGGGCCATCTCGCCTGCGGTGACCTTGCTCGGGTCGTGCCCCATGGCCACGCAGCCGACGACGATGTCGCGGTCGGTGAGGATTCCGCAGAGCCGTTCGTTCTGGTCGCTGATGGGCAGGGCTCCGACGCCCAGGTCGCGCATCAGCTGGGCGGCCCGGTCCAGGGTCTCGTGGGCCGGGATCCACTGGGCGCCGCGGTGCATGATGTCTCCGGCAGTGGTCATGGATTACCTCCCGTTGCCGGACGGCCGGCGCGGCGCGGGACGCACCGCTAGTCCCGGCGCAGTCAATTGTCGCCGGGGGCTGGGGCCCACGCACCTGGAGAGCGTTGGGGTCGGGGGCTGGGGTGGCGCCCGAGGGCTGACCGGCGCCGGGGGCCGGGATCTCGGGGCGGGGCAGCCGTGGTGTGGGCGGGTGCGCCCGGTCGCCCGAGCCGGCGCTCGGGTCAGCCGGTCCAGGCGGGGTGGCGGGGGTCGTCGGCGCGGATCAGGACGTCGGCCGTGGCGGCCGGGTCGGTCTCGCGGTCGTAGCGCTCGAAGGCCGGCAGGGTCCAGTGATCGGCCTCGGGGGTGCGGCGGCGCAGCGCGCCGGGCGAGAGGAGGACGTGGACGGTCAGATCGAAGGGGAACCAGTGCCGCAGCAGGAGGGGGCCGTGGAGCAACAGCACACCGCCGGGCGGGAGTCGGGTGTAGTCACTGCGGGTCGCACGGTCCGTGACCGGGTCCCACAGGTCGGGCAGGACACGGCCGTCACCGCCGGGTTCGAGGGGGCCGAAGACCTCGCGCCACAGGGCGCCGGTGTCGAGCCAGCCGTCGTAGTAGGCGTCCACGTCCTCGTGCCCATACTCCAGGCGGACCGAGGCGGGCCGCAGGAAGCCCTCCGCGCCGACGGTGAGGGCGGGACGGCCTCGTACCCGCAGTGCCTCGGCGACCCGTTCGGCCAGCTCGCCCGGGCGGGCCGCCGGGGCACCGTCGAGGGCCACACGCGGCCAGGCGCCGCCGTCGGCCCGCCTCAGGTCGAGGAGCCGCTCGGCCAGAGAGTCGGCGAGCCGCTCCCAGGTGATCGCTTCGAGTCGCACACGGCCCATGATGCGGCAGGGGGCGGGAGCGAGTCCCGGCGCCCCTGGCGCCGGCCTGGACTCGGGCACGGGCACGGGCACAGGCACAGGCACGGAAAGGCAACGTCGGAGGTGGGCGGGGGCGTTCCGCGCCGGGGAGGAGGGGGGATCACCTGAGCATGTCACGCTCGGCCACATCCTCGTCACGCGCTGGTCCCCTCGTCGTGCAGCCCCTCAAGCGGAGGCACTGCGCGGAGTGCCGGACGGGGCCGCTGCGGATGCTCGTACTGGAGGACGGGACACCTCGGTGCCTCGACTGTGCCGACCTCGGGCACCTGGTGTTCCTGCCGCGCGGCGACACCGCGTTGACCACGGTCGCGGGAGGAGAGCGGACTGTCCGCGGTGGTCGTGCGGTTCAACCGGCGCAAGGGCCGGTACGAGCGGCAGGGCGTGCTGGTGGAGGAGGCGGGGCTCGCCCGGGCGGAGCAGCGCTGCCTGGCCGACGCGGAGGCCCGGCGGCGGCGCCGGGCACGGGACGCGCGACGGCGGGAGCGGGAGGACGCGCGGTTCGCGGAGGCGTTCGCGGCGGAGATACGCCGGTTGTTCCCGGGGTGCCCTCCGGAGCGGGCGCGGGACATCGCCGGGCATGCCTCGGTGCGGGGCAGCGGGCGGGTGGGGCGCAGTGCGGCGGGGCGCGCGCTGTCCGAGGGCGCCGTCACGTCGGCGGTGGCGGCGTCGGTACGGCACCTGGACACGCCGTACGACGAGCTGCTGATGAGTGGGGTGCCGCGGCATGAGGCTCGCCGCAGGATCGGGGCGGCGGTGGAGGGGGCGCTGCGGGTGTGGCGGGGCGGGAGGGAGGGGGCGGAGGGGGAACGGGGGTTGGGGGAGGGGGCGGCCCCCTCCCCCCCCATGGACGCTCACGTATGTGATCGGGTCGCTCGGCCATGGGCACCGTATTCGCACAGGGTTTTCCTGGTGGTGACCGGAGAGGCCGGGCAGGATCGCGGTGGGAAACGGGAGTTGACGTTGGACATGATGGACGGGCCGTACTTCGTACTCGTCGTGATCGGTGTGGTCGGGACCGGCCTGGTCGCGGGCGTCTTCTGTGCCTTCTCGACCTTCGTGATGCCCGGGCTCGCCTCGCTGCCTCCGGCGCAGGGCGTGGCCGCTATGAGGGCGATCAACAGGGCCGCACTGATGCCGGCGTTCCTGTTGCTGTTCCTGGGGTCGGCGGTGCTGTGCGCGGTGATCGCCGTGGTGACGTTCGTGCTGTGGCCGGACCGGGTGACCGTGGAGTTGTTGCTGGGCAGCGCGTTGTATCTGTTCGGTTCGTTCGGGGTGACGATGATGGCGAACGTGCCCCGGAACGAGGCGCTGGCGAAGCTGGAGCCGGGTACGCAGGAGGCGAGCGCGTACTGGCCGGCGTATGTGCGGGAGTGGTCGGCGTGGAACCATGTCCGCACGGTGGCGTCGGCGGCCGCGATGGTGTCCTACTCCCTCGCCCTCAGCTGATCCACGGCTGCTGCTGATCCACAGCTGATGCTGATCCACAGCTGATCCGCCGGATCGCCGGGATGCGCCGACGGCCCGGGAGTGCACTGTGCGACGGCGCTGTGCGAAGGCGCTGTGCGAAGGCCCGCTGGGAAGGCGCTGTCGGCCATCCTGCGCGGGTGGCGGGCGGGACGTATCGTGGCCGGAAGGATGCCGCCCGATGACGCAGGGCTCACGGATGTGTGGCCTGCGGACCTGTGACCTGCGGATGTGACGCGCGCACGCGAGGAAGACGGCCATGGCCGATCCCAAGGGTTTCCTGAACACCCCCCGCCAGGAGTGGCCGCGTCGGCCGGTCGAGGAACGGGTGCGGGACTGGGACGAGGTGTATGTCCCGGGGGCGTTGCTGCCGATCATCAGTAAGCAGGCGGACCGTTGTATGGACTGCGGCATCCCGTTCTGTCACGACGCCTGCCCGCTGGGCAATCTGATTCCCGAGTGGAACGACCTGGTCTCGCGTGAGGACTGGCGGGCCGCGGCGGACCGGTTGCACGCGACGAACAACTTTCCCGAGTTCACGGGACGGCTGTGCCCGGCGCCCTGCGAGGCCGGATGTGTGCTGGCGATCAACCAGCCCGCCGTCACCATCAAGAACGTCGAGTGCGCGATCGCGGACCGGGCCTGGCAGGAGGGGTTGGCGCCGCCGAGCCCCCCGGACCGGCTGTCGGGGCGGACGGTCGCCGTGGTCGGGTCGGGGCCCACCGGGCTCGCGGCGGCGCAGCAGCTGACGCGCGCGGGCCACACGGTCGCGGTGTACGAGAAGGACGACCGGATCGGGGGGCTGATGCGGTACGGCATCCCCGAGTTCAAGATGGAGAAGCATCATCTGGACCGGCGGATCGAGCAGATGCGGGTCGAGGGGACCAGGTTCCGGACGTCGACGGCGGTGGGGCGGGACATCGGTGCCGCCGAGCTGCGGTCGCGTTATGACGCCGTGGTGCTCGCTACTGGGGCCACGGCGTGGCGGGAACTGCCGGTGTCGGGGCGGGAGTTGCGGGGGATCGAGCAGGCGATGGCGTATCTGCCGCTGGCGAACCGGGTGTGTGAGGGGGATCTGGAGGTGTCCCCGATGTCCGCGGCCGGGAAGCACGTGGTCATCGTCGGCGGTGGTGACACGGGGGCCGACTGTCTCGGTACGGCGTTGCGGGAGGGTGCCGCGTCGGTGACGCAGTTGGACATCTACGCCCAGCCGGGCACGGAGCGGGACGACGATGCCGAGCCGTGGCCGACGTATCCGAAGGTGTACCGGTTGTCGGCCGCGCACGAGGAGGCGCGGGATCTCGGGTCGGCTCCGGCGGCGGACGCCGACGCGCGGTTGTTCGCGGCGTCGACGCTCCGCTTCTCCGGTGACGAGGACGGTCATGTGCGTCGGCTGCACCTGGTCGAGGTGGACGCGCTGCGCCGGCCGGTGCCGGGCACCGAGCGGACCCTGCCCGCCGATCTGGTGCTGCTCGCGCTGGGTTTCTCGGGTCCGGACCGCGCGGACGGGCTGGTCGACCAGCTCGGGCTGGAGATGGAGCCGCGCGGGACGATCACGCGGGACGCCGGGTTCGCGACGAACGTGCCCGGGGTGTTCGCCGCCGGTGACGCCGCCCGGGGGCAGTCGCTCATCGTGTGGGCGATCGCCGAGGGGCGGGCGGTGGCGGCGGCCGTGGACGCGTATCTGACCGGTAGTTCGCGGCTGCCGGCGCCGATATCGCCGTACGACCGTCCGATGACGGTGTGAGCCACGGCCCCACCCCCCAGGTGCTGCCTTCGAGGCCGTGAGCGCCGGTCGCAAGCGAGCCGTACACGGGTGACCACGCCTCGCGAACGCCACTACCTGGCATCGCAGGACACGATCGGCCCGCTCCTCACACCTCCTCCCCCGAACTGTCCGAAAAGTCGCTTAAGGGCTGCATGGATGCGCTCTGGAGTGGGATCATCGGTAAAGGAGGCGGCCGTCACCGACGCGATCGGACGCGTGCCGGTCGTGACCCGCCCCCATCCTTCGTGCCGCCGTCAGGCGCAGGGCCACCCCAGCGCGTCCCCCCTGTTGGCGGTCGGCCCTGGAGGGTGTTCATGACGACGCTCGATGCACGTCACGGAGAAGGTGCGCGCGGCAGGGAAGGGCACCGGGGCGCTACGTCACCCGGTGGCGCGGGGCCTTGCGGCCCGGCAGTGGTGCCGTTGAGCCGCGCCGGCAGCGCGCTCGCCCTGACCGGCTCGAAGGCGGCGAATCTCGCCCGCGCGGCGGCCGCGGGTCTGCCGGTGCTGCCGGGGTTCGTGATCCCTCATGGTGCGAGAGAGGACGAGGTCGCGCTGCGTCGTGCCTGGGACGAGCTCTCGGACGGCGGCGCCCGGCCGCTTGTCGTGCGGTCCTCCTCGCCGCAGGAGGACACGGAGGAGTCGTCGCTGGCGGGCCGGTTCGCCTCGGTGCTCGATGTGCGGGGCTGGGCGAGCTTTCGCGCGGCCGTCCGTACGGTCCAGGACTCCGCCCGTCTGTCCGACGGGTCCACGGCACCGATGGCGGTCCTGGTGCAGCCGATGCTCGGCGCACGGGTCGGCGGGGTGCTGTTCGGTGCCGATCCGGTGGCGGGGCGTGCTGATCGCATGCTGGTCAGCGCGGTGCCGGGCGGGCCGGACAGCCTGGTCGGCGGGACCCGGGCGAGCACCGATCACTGGCTGAGCCGCCGGGGGCGTCTGATCCGCGTCCTGGCCGCCGAGGACCCTCCGGAGGAGCCTGCGGCGCCGCGGTCCTGGGCGTCGGAGGACCTGCTGGCCGATTCCTCGGGCGAGCCGAGCCACCGGCCGGGTTCCGCCGGGGACGGGGCGTTGCTGACGCGTGGGGAGCTGTTCCGGCTGGCGCGGCTCGCGCGTCGGGCGGAGCGGGTCTTCGGTGCTCCGCAGGACATCGAGTTCGGTTTCGACGCGGACGGGCGTCTGTGGCTGTTCCAGAGCCGGCCGATCACGGCGATGGCGGCCCGTCCGGCGCGCGGGGCCCGGTTGCTGGGGCCGGGGCCGGTGGCCGAGACGCTGCCGGATCAGCTCACGCCGTTGGAGGAGGATCTGTGGGTGGCGCCGATGGCCCGGGGGCTGGCGGCCGCGCTGGACATCGGGGGTACGGCGCCGCGCCGGGTGCTGCGGTCGATGCCTGTGGTCACGACGGTCGGGGGGCGTGCGGCGGCGGATCTGCGGTTGCTGGGGACGGTGCCGCCCCGGCACCGCTGGCTGGCGCTGCTGAATCCGGCGCCCGGGGCGCGCAGGCTGACGGCCGCCTGGCGCATGGGGCGCCTGACGGCCGCCCTGCCCGGTCTGGCCCGTGATGTCGTCGCCGACGTCGACAGCCACCTCGCGGAGATACCGCCGCCGTCCACCCTCGCCGGAACCGAGTTGGCGGCGGAGCTGCGCTGGTCGCGCCGGGTGCTGGTGTCGTTGCACGCGCAGGAGGCCCTCGCCGGCGCTCTGCTGCGGGAGCCGCCGGGCGGCCGGACGGCGGCCGGTGTCGCGCTCGCCGCCCTGGACCGGGCCCGTGCGCGCGGCGTCCCGGACAGCCGCGTGATCGCCACGGACCCGGTGGTCCTGGCACTCACAGCTCCCAGTCTGCGAGAGCCCCGGGCGCTGCCGGAGCCGACACTCCTCCCGGCGCGATCGCGGCAGCCGCAGCCTCCTGCGGCTATGGAGACTGCGGCCGGTACGCCGTCCGCCGGCCCCGCCTCCCTGCCGCCCCGCGAAGCCCTGCGGCTGCGGGTGCGGTGGGTGCAGGAGTTGCAGGTGCGGCTGGTGCGGGAGGTCGCGGAGCGGCTGGGGATCGGGCCGGACCGGGTGGCGCTGCTGCGGTGGCCGGAGCTGACCGCCGTCCTGGAGGGCGGCGCGCTGCCCGCCGACCTTCCCGCACGGGTGCCGCCGCCCGCCACTCCCGCGCTGCCGGACGCCTTCCGGCTGACCGGTGACGGCCAGGTCGTCGTCGAACGCGGCTCCGGTGGCGACGGCGGGGCGCGGGGCGTCTCGGCGGGCCGTGCGCTCGGGACCGTCTGGGCGGGGACGGCCCCCCGGCCCTCTGACGCCGTGCTGGTCGTGCGCACCCTCGACCCGGCGCTGGCCCCGCTGCTGCCCGGCCTCACGGGCCTGGTCGCCCAGACCGGCAGCGCGCTGTCCCATCTGGCGGTCCTGGCACGGGAGTTCGGGATCCCCACGGTCGTCGGCGTCACGGACGCGGTGCGCCGGTTCCCGCCGGGTTCGCGGATCGTCGTCGACGGGACGGCGGGAGACGTACGGCTGGGAGAACCCATAGGCCAGGGAGAGGCCCTACGACAGGGAGAGGACGTACAAGCCACACCGGACGTACGAGCCGCACAGGACGTACGAGCCGGAAGGGACGTACGAGAAGGAGAGGACGTACGAGGCGGAGAGGGCGTACGGGCCGGACAGCACATACGAGCCGGACGGAAGGCACGAGCGGGAGGAGACCTACGACCGGGGGGCGCGTCATGAAGAAGATCGCCTATGTCTTCGGAGCGCTGGCCGCCGCCGGTGCGGGCACCTATCTGATCGTCTATCTGTACCGCTGGCAGTGGCAACGGGCGTTGATCTGCGGAGTGTTGCTGCTGGTGGTGGAGGTGATGCTGTTCGGGCTGGTGACGTTGGGGCGGCTGAACCGTATCGAGCAGCGGCTGGACGACGGCGCCCGGCGCCCGTACGAGCCAGACGGGCGCCGCACGGAGGATGTGCTGGGCCGGCTGCGTGAACCGGTCGCCGCCCGGCAGGAGAGGCGTTTCCGCTGGCTGGAGGATCCGGCGGACCGGACGTATGTCTTCGTGCCGGTGCTGATGGTCGCCGGGGTGGTGCTGTCCGGGCTGGCGTGGGTGGTGCAGAGGTTCGCGGCGGTGACGGCGAGGCCGGTGGAGCGCCGGCTGGCCGGCCGGTTGTCGGTGCTGGCCGCGCCGGATCCGGCGGCCCCCGGCGATCTGGACGACCTGCCGGCGATCGGCGCCGGGCGGGGCCGTACCGCGCACGTCACCGCCGTCACGCTTTTCGGGGGTGCCCTGATCGCCGCGCTGGTCGTGGGGCTGGCCGATCTGACCCAGACCAGGCCGGAGGAGGGCAACGAGCACGAGGCGACCTCGGTGGTCGTGCGCCTCGACACGCGGGGCAGCCACGCCTCTCCGGCCGGGCAGGCGCTGGCCGCGCGGCAGATCTGGGAGAGCTGCCGGCACTCGACGTCCGCTCCGCTGCGGCACGCGCCGCTCGGTGATCTCGGCAACGGCATGTACGCCGGGGTGGTGCGCCCGGCGCTCACCGATCACGACATGATGCGGCTGCGCGGCTGTCTGGAGGACGCGACGCTGGAGCGCGCCCACTTCACGGTGGTCGCCGTGAGCGACGTGGAGTCGGGCGACGACTCCCGATGACCCCATTTCACGCCCCGATGACCCCATCTCACGCCCCGGCGGCGCCCGTCTCACGCCCCGGCGCGCCGATTGCAGCCCTCGAGGAAGCCCTGGGCCGCCACTCACCGGACATGTCAAATGCGACCTATTGCACAATAATCGTACGTTTCACCCATTGATCTCGGATCCTTGGGTACTCTGCCTAAGCGCCCTCGTCCCCTAGTTCCCCGGGTCGCTCATGGCTGTCCTCTCCGCCACCCTGCCCAACCCTGCCCTGCGTCCTCGCCCACTGTCGCGACGCCTGCTGCGGGCCGTCACCCTCACCCTCATCGGTTACCTCGTGCTGTGGGCCGTGGGCGCCGGGAGCATTCTGGGTCTGTCCTTCTGGGCCCGCGCGGAGACTCCGGCACCGGCCGGAACCCGGGCCGTACAGGGCGTGAACCACTTCCAGCCGGTGGACGGCGACGGCCGCCTGTGGCGCGGTTCCGCACCCTCCCCCGCCGGTTACCGGGCCCTGGCGGCCATGGGCGTCACCACGGTGGTCGACCTGCGCGCCGAGCACATGAGCGCGGCCGAGCTGTCCGAACCGGACAAGGCCGGGCTGTCCGCCGTACGGCTGCCGATCCGGGACGGGCAGACGCCGTCGCCGAAGCAGGTGCAGCGCTTCATGGACATCGTCTCCTCGGCGCCGGGCCCCGTGTTCGTGCACTGCGGCGCCGGTGTCGGCCGTACGGGCGCGATGGTGGCCGCCTACCTCGTGAACTCCGGGCAGGACTCGGCGACGGACGCGGTCCGGCGCAACCTCGCCGTCGGACCGCCGTCCCTCGAGCAGATCTACTACGGGCTGAACCTCAGCCCCGCCAAGGCCGAGCAGCCCCCGCTGCCGGTCGTGGTGGTGAGCCGGCTGGTGGACGCGCCCCGGCGCATCATGTCGTACTTCTGAAGCGCAGAGTCCTAAGGCTTGCGCCCCACCGCGCCATACCCCGGAATGATCCCGTCCTCCTGTCCGGGGACGGGATCGCCCAGTTCGGGGTGCCACAGGTGCGGGACCTGTACCCCCGGTTCGACGAGTTCCAGGCCGTCGAAGAACCGGCTGAACTCCGCGTGTGAGCGCAGTGCCAGCGTGACGCCCGCCGCGCGGAGTTTGGCGGTGGCCGCCTCCGACTCCTCGGGGGTGAAGTCGGCGGTCGCGTGGGTCATCACCAGGTAGCTGCCCGAGGGGAGTTCGGACAGCAGCTTGCCGACCAGCTCGTGCGCGCCGTCCTCGTCGGGGACGAAGTGCAGCAGCGCGATGAGCGAGAGGGCGACCGGGCGGTCGAGGTCGAGGACCTTGCGGGCGCCCTCGAGGACGGCCTCCGGATCGCGCACGTCGGCCTGGAGGTACCGCGTGGCACCCTCGTCGGTGCCGCGCAGCAGGGCCTCGGCGTGGGCCAGCACGATGGGGTCGTTGTCGCAGTAGACGACGCGTGCGTCGGGCGCGACCCGCTGGGCGACCTGGTGGAGGTTCGGCTCGGTCGGTATGCCCGTGCCGACGTCGAGGAACTGTCGTACGCCCCGCTGCGCGAGCCAGGTGATGGACCGGTGCATGAACGCGCGGTTGACGCGTGCCATGACCGGCACCCGCGGGTCGAGGGCGAGCATCTGGCGGCCCATGGCCTCGTCGACGGGGTAGTTGTCCTTCCCGCCGAGGTACCAGTCGTACATCCGCGCGGGGTGGGGCTTGCTCGTGTCGATCTCGGCGGGGTGCGGCCCGGTCATGGCGTACTCCGTAAGGTCCGTCGGCAGGAAGTCTTCAACTCAACACCAAATTAGGGGAATCGCAGGAACACAGCAGATGAGCAACGGTCGTGCGGGAGGGTCAGGAGAGCAGGAAGTCCGCCTTCCCCGCCTTGGCGCCCTCGATGAACGCCGTCATCTCGTCCGTCGTGTAGATCAGGGCCGGTCCGTCCGGGTCGGTGGACTGCCGGACGGCGATGCGCCCGTCGGAGAGTTTCATCGCCTCCAGGCAGTTGCCGCCGTTTCCCCCGCTCCACGGTTTGTGCCAGCCCTCACTGCCCAAGTCCCGCGCGGGCATGCCGTTGTAGACGGGTATGCGCGGCTTGATGCGATCCATTCACAGCTCCTTGCGGAGATCCCGCAGGATCTCCTTCGTGCGATGTGCCGTAGCGGCCTGTGCCGCCATGCGGTCCATGACCTCGAGATGGGTGGCCACCTCATTGCGCGCGTCGAGGTAGACGGCGCCGGTCAGGTACTCGCTGTAGACCATGTCCGGGAGTTCCGGCACGGCGAATCGGAAGAGCACGAAGGGGCCGAACGTGCCGGGATGCACCCCGTTGGCGAACGGGGCGATCTGCAGGGTCACGTGGGGCAGCTTCGTGGCGTCGAGCAGTTTGTCGATCTGGGCGCGCATCACCTCCGGACCGCCGACCTGGCGGTGCAGCACGGTCTCATCCATGACGACCCAGATGCGGGGCGCGTCCTCGCGGGTGAGGAGACGCTGGCGGCGCATCCGCAGGTCGACATGGCGTTCGATGTCGTCGGGGCTGGTCTGGCCGATGGCGCCCGAGCGCAGCACGCCGCGCGCGTAGTCCTCGGTCTGGAGCAGTCCGGGGACGAAGTGCGGTTCGTACGACCGGATGAGCGCGGCCGCGCCCTCCAGGCTGACGTACAGGGAGAACCAGCCGGGCAGGATGTCGTGGAACCGCTGCCACCAGCCGGGCTTGTTGGCCTCCTCGGCGAGGTGGACGAAGGCGTCGGCCTCCGCGTCGGAGACGCCGTACGCCTTCAGCAGCAGCTGGAGGTACGGGATCTTGAGCGAGACCTCGGCCATCTCCATGCGGCGGACCGTGGCGGGTGCGACCCGCAGGATGCGGGCGGCGTCCTCCCGCTTGAGGCCGGCGCTCTCGCGCAGGTCGAGCAGGCGCCGGCCGAGTACGACCTGGCCCACTGTCGGCGCGGACCGCGGCTCGCTCACGTCCACCTCCAGGCACGGGTTCGGCCCGGTGAGGGCCGGCTCATCTTCGACTGGTCGCCGACAGGCCGACGGCGCCATTCGAAGATCTGTTCGAAGACCTGATGGATCTCCGCTGATCCCAACTGGCGCCGTTCGACAAGCTGTTGCGAGCAGTGTGCCACGCCGTTCCAGAGAGTCATACGGCACTCTGCAATTTTCAGAGTGACACTTGCCAAGTGTTCACGGCGGGGCGATAGTGGCAAGCGTGATTCCGTCCCCGCCCTTAGGAACAGACGCCACTGTGGTCCCCCACGGCCTCGGTGCCGACGGGCCACCCCCCGCCCGAGCCGATTCCGCCGCGGGGAGGGGAGTCGGCCCGCAGCGCCGTGCCGGTGAGCGCCGGTTCCGGTTCGAGCTGGCCGCGCACCCGGGTTCGGCCGCCCAGGCCAGACGGCTGACCACGGCGCGGCTGAGCCGGTGGTCGGTGTGCGAGGACACCTGTGAGACGGCGGCCCTGGTCGTGTCGGAACTGGTCACCAACGCGATCGTGCACACCGCCAGCGAGCACATCGTGTGCGAGCTGCACGACGGTGCCGATCTCGTCCGCATAGCCGTGCGCGACGAGGGGTGCGCGGCCGGTGAGCCCCACTCGTCGCCCGCGCGTCAGGCGGAGGAGCACGGCAGGGGGCTGCTCCTCATAGACGCGCTGTGCCATGCGTGGGGGGCCCACGAGCACGGGTCCGGTCTGATCGTGTGGGCCGAGCTGCCGCGCACTACGGCGGACGCCGGCGCCCCGGTGGACGCCCGGGAACCGCGGAACGACCTCGGCTGGGGCTCCCGCCCCAAGCCCGGCCCGGCCGACGGCTCCGGCGACGAGGACGAGGCGCACGGCCGCCACGACGGGACGGGCGACACCTTCCCAGAACACCCCAGCACAGGGCACGACGGCACAGGGACGGGGGCCGCATGGCTGTGATCGGTCTGTCCGGCGGCGGCCAGACGCTGAGCCTGGACTCGCTGGTCCGCTTCCGCCGCGGCATGCGCACGACCGCCGCTCCGCGCCGGCTGCCCCTCCCGGAGGGCATGACGGCACCCCTCGGCTGCGACGCGGTGGCCGTCCCCGCCCGTATCGGCCCGCTGGTCCTGCCCCGGCTGCCGCGCGTCGGATGCGTGTACGCCGACGAGTCGCACTGGTGGTGGATCGTCCCCTCGGACTCGGACTACGCCCTGGAGTGGCCGGAGTCCGTCCGCTACTCGACCGGCGCGATCGTCCCCGACACGCCCCGTCTGATCCACCTCCCGGACGGCACGGTGCCGTACACGCCGCCGATCCCGCTGTATCTGGCGCTGTGCCGGGTGATCGGCACCACCCCGAGCTGGTCCCGGCAGCTCAGCGCCTGAACCCGCGCGAGGCCCCTCCACCGCCGGCCGTACGCCCGCGCGCATCCGCCCGCCCGCCCCGCGCCCTCCCGCCCGGCGTGCCCGCCCCGTCATAGTGGCCCTCCGCCGCGGCGGTCCGGGGGGGATGAGCGGGGAGGGCGTGAAGTGGGGAAGAAGCAGGACGGCGAGGACACCGGGGTGTCGGAGTCGGAGCGGCTGCTGTTCGGCGGGCCGCTCCGGTACGACATGGGATGGAACCAGCACCGGGACGCCTTCCTGGAGCTGAGCCTGCGCGCCATGGTGCGGCGGCTGCCGTCGCTGCTGGCCACCAGCTTCCGGCTGGCCTGGCAGGCCGACCGGCGCGCCGCGCGGACCGTGCTCGTCGCGGAGATCGCGCGGGGTCTCGCCCAGGCCGTCGCCCTGCTGGCCGTGAACAGCGTGCTGGGCCGGCTGATCGGCGGCGGCGCCATCGACGAGCGGCTGCGGGACGCCGCTCCCGCGCTCCTCACGATGGCCGCCGTCATGGTCGTCTCGACACTGCTGCGCGCCGCCTCCACGTACGCCACCGGGCGGCTGGAGCCCAAGGTGGAGCGGGTCGCGACCGAGCGGTATCTGGAGCGGGCGGCGGCCGTGGAGCTGGCCGCGATCGAGGACCACGCGTTCCACAAGCTGCTGGACACCGCGCAGTACGGGGCGTCGTCCGCCCGCCGCATGATCGCGTACAGCACCCGGGTGGTGAACGCGGCCATCTCGCTGATCGCCGCCGCCGGTGTGCTCACCGTGCTCCACCCGGCGCTGCTGCCGCTCCTCGCCACGATGACGCTGCCGAGCGCCTGGAGTGCGCTGACCAACGCCCGGCGCCGCTACGAGTCGTTCCACACCTGGGTGCAGCACGCCCGCGCCGGGCATCTGATCAGCGGGCTGCTGACCGAGCCGGCCGCCGCGCCGGAGATCCGTGTGCACGGCGTGGGGCCGTTCCTGCTGCGGCACTACCGGGCGATGTCGGAGACCGCCGAGGCCGAGCAGGCGCGGCTGGCCCGGCTCGCGGCCCGCACCGGGCTGATCGCGGCGGCCTGGACGGGGCTCGCGACCGTCGCGACGTACGCGACGCTCGGCGGGCTGCTGCTCGCCGGGGCGATGGCGCTGTCAGTGGCGGGTACGGCGGTCATCGCGATCCGGACCGGCTCGTCGAGCCTGGACACCCTCGTCCTGGAGGTCAACGCGCTGCACGAGGAGGCCCTCTTCGTCGGCGATCTGCAGCGGCTGTACGAGGAGGCCGCCGAGCGGGCGATCCCGGTGGGCGGGGCGCCGCTGCCCGAGGACCCGCGGGAGGTGCGCTTCGAGCATGTCAGCTTCTCCTACCCGGGTGAGTCGTCCCGCCCGGCCCTGGACGACGTCACGCTGACCCTGCCGCTCGGCCGGATCGTCGCGCTCGTCGGCGAGAACGGCTCGGGCAAGACGACCCTGGTCAAGCTGCTCGCCGGCCTCTACACCCCGGACCGGGGCCGCATCCTGTGGGACGACGTCGACGCGGCCGGCGCCGACCGGCACCAGCTCGCCGAACGCATCGCGATGGTGGCCCAGGACTTCAAGCGCTGGCCGTTCACCGCACGCGTCAACGTGGCCGTCGGCCGGTCGTCCGTGCCGCTGACCGAGGAGCGGCTGGACACCTCGATCGCCCAGGCCGGCGCTCAGGACGTGGTGGCGGACCTGCCGCGCGGCCTGGACACCCTGCTGGCCCGGCAGTTCAACGGCGGGCACGAGCTGTCCGGCGGCCAGTGGCAGCGGCTGGGCATCGCGCGGGCCGCGTACCGGCGCGGACGCATCCTGATCGTGGACGAGCCGACGGCGGCCCTGGACGCCCGGGCGGAGCTGGAGGTCTTCGAGAAGATCCGCGCCCTGGCCTCGGCCGGTCAGACGGTCGTGCTGATCACCCACCGGCTGGCGTCGGTCCGGCACGCCGATCTGGTGCACGTCCTCGACCAGGGCCGGCTCGTGGAGTCCGGCACCCCGGAGGAACTGCTGGCCACCGGTGGCCTGTACGCGGAGCTGTACTCGCTCCAGGCGGAGCAGTTCACGGCCCGGGTGCCCGCACCGAGGCCGGGCTGACCCGCCCGGTCATCACTGAGTTCCTCAGGCGGTGACGTCCGCCGTGGCGTCACCGCGGACGATCACCAGGAAGGCGTCCGTGGCCAGGTCCATCACGACCTCGGCCGCGAGACCCTCCATGCGTCGCGCATGCGCGAACTCCTCGGCCGGCCACGATCCGCGCGGCCCGCCCGCCGGAAAGCGTTCGAGCACCGTTCGCCCGTTCACCATCCTGCACCTCCCGTGGCGTCGTACTTGTAGGAGTTAACGCCTGAGGGGTGCCGATCGCCTCGGCCGGTGACGGTACTGAGACGTACTTGACACCCGTTCACCGCTGTCCGTGAACGGATGGGCACAGGGCATCACGGGGGACGACGGTCCGTGTCAGCCCTCGTACTCGTCGTGATAGCGGACGGGCCCGGCGCCCGCAGGACTACCGAAGGCGGACGCGCGCCCCTGGGGCTCCTCCCACTTCTCCTGCCGGCCCAGCGCGGTCAGGTCCAGGAACCCGGTGGTCGAGCCGAGCCCGTCGAGGCCGCGCCCGTACGTCGAGTAGGTGTGGAAGACCCGGTCCCGGTCCCGCAGGAAGCAGCTCAGGCCGGGCCGCTCCACCAGTTCGCCGTCGCGTTCCAGGGTCACCTCGAAGTCGAGGTTGAAGTCGGGGCCGCAGGCGGAGTACCAGGGGACGCTCCAGCCCATCCGGGCCTTGAACGGCAGGATCCGGGTGAACGGCGCCCGGGAGACGGCGGCGAACGTCGTGTCGCGCGCGTGCAGATGCGCGAGTTGGCCGATCTGGTCCAGGAACGCCGAGCAGGTGCGGCAGCCCGCCTCCCACTCGGGCGCGAACATGAAGTGATACACGACGAGTTGGTGCCGGCCCTCGAACAGGTCCAGCAGCGTGGCCTTGCCGTCGCCGCCCTCGAACACGTACTCCTCGATGACCTCGACCATGGGCAGGGCGCGCCGCTCGGCGTTCAGCGCGTCCCGCGCGCGGGTCGCCGCCTTCTCCTTGACCAGCAGTTCCTCGCGTGCCGCGCGCCACTGCTCGCGCGAAACGATCTCCGGAAGCGACATCGGCGCCCCTTCTGTACAACGGTCCGTCCACAGGGGTGACCGGGGCCGTCGCCGGAACTCATCGCCGTACCGTGAAATTTCTCGGCGGACTTCCCCTTACGTGTCGTACTCCTGGATGCGCCGGCCGTGGCCGCGGTCCAGGAGTGCGGGCAGCCGCTCCCCCAACTCCCGTACCACGGACGGCACGTCGAGGGTGAGGAGTTCCCGGTCGCGCATCAGGATCCGGCCGTCGACGATCGTGGTGCGCACGTCGGAGGACCGGGCGCTGTGCACGAGGGTGGCGGCCAGGTCGTGCACGGGCTGGGTGTGGGGGCCGCTGAGGTCGACGAGCACGATGTCGGCGCGGCGCCCGGGCGCGATGCTGCCGATGGTGTCGCCGAGTCCGACGGCCCGCGCGCTCTGCAGGGTGGCGTGGTGCAGGGCCTGACGGGCGGTCAGCCAGCGTGGGTCGCCGGTCGTGGACTTCTGGACGAGGGCGGTGAGGGCCATCGACTCCCAGACGTCGAGGGAGTTGTTGGAGGCGGCGCCGTCGGTGGCGAGGCCGACCGGGACGCCGATCTCGCGCAGCGCCCGCACCGGTGTGGTGGTGGGCCAGCCGAACTTGAGGTAGCCGCGGGGCGCGGTGGCGACGGCGACACGGCCGCCGGCGTCGCGGAGCGCGGGCAGGTCCTCGTCGAGGATGCCCGTGCCGTGCGCGATGAGGACGTCGGTGTCGAGGAGTCCGGTGCGGCGCAGCACCTCGATGGGTGTGACGCCGTGGCGTTCCAGGCTGGTGGTGGTCTGGTCGCGGTTCTCGGCGGCGTGCAGATGGACGGGCAGGCCGTGCTCGTGGGCGAGGCGGGCGGTTGCGGCGAGGTCGGTGTCGTCCACGGTGTAGGGGGCGTGCGGGGCGAGGGTGGTGGTGATCCGGCCGCCCGCGCGCCCGCGGTGCTCCAGGGCGAACTCCAGCGATCTCTCCCGGCCGGCCGGGCCCTGCGAGGAGAAGTACGCCTCGCCGAGGTGGGCCCTGATCCCGCACTCCTCGACGACGGCGGCGACGGCGTCCATGGCGAAGTAGTGGTCGGCGAAGCAGGTGACTCCGGCGCGGATCATCTCGGCGCAGGCGAGCCGGGCCCCCAACTCGACGTCGCGGGCGGTGAGGTTGGACTCGACGGGCCAGACGACGTCGTTGAACCAGGCGTCGGTCGGCAGGTCCTCCGCGACTCCGCGCAGGGCGGCCATGGGGGCGTGGGTGTGGCAGTTGATCAGCCCGGGCAGGGCGATCTGCCCGTGGGCGTCGATGCGTTCGCGGGCGGGCACCCCGCCGGCCTCGGCCCCGCTGACGACCGCTTCGACGACCCCGTCCCGGACGAGGATCGAGGCGTCCTCGGCGAACCCGATCGTCTCCTGATCGTCGTGCGTGAGCACCGTGCACCGGGTGATGACGAGATCGGCGGGAGGAGGCGTCATGCCGTCACGGTACGGCGCCGGGGTGCCTCCGCGGGGGCGGTTGCGGGGTGTCAGCCGGCGAGGGCGGGCACTGCGGCGGCCTCCGGGACGCGCAGCCCGGTGCGGTGACGTTCCCCGGCGAGGGTGTCGAGGAGTTCGGTGAGCCGGGCGGTGTGCTGCGGGGTGAGCCGTCCGGTGTCGTCGAGGTGCACGGCGCACGCGGTGGTGGCGTCGACGAGTTGTTCGAGGGTGGTGACGACGTGGTCCGCGCCCTGGGCGTGCCGGGCGAGCGCGGGCAGTTCGGCGGCGGTGAGCGCGACGGCGCCCCGGGCCTCGGCGAGCGTCCGGTAGGCCTCACGGCGCAGCGTCCAGCGCACGGCGCGCGGCGCGTCGGGGTCCCCGTCCGTTTCCGTGCCGGCTTCGCCCAGCACATGGGTGAGGTAGGCGGTGGCGGCGTCCGCGGCGGCGGTGAGCCGGGACCGTACTCCCCCGCCGCGCTGTCCGGGCATCGGCAGATGCCCGGCGACGAGCACGATCGCGCAGGCCAGCAGGGTCTCCCCGATCCGCCCTACGGACGCCTGCGGTTCGCCGCCCACCATGACCAGGGCGAGCACGAGGACCGTGACGACGGCGGTCTGGGCGGCGAAGTGCCGGGTGGCCACCGGGATCAGGGCGCCGCTGACCGCGACGAGCGCGACAAGCCCCTCGGGCCGGGGCAGTACGGCCGCGAAACCGGCGAAGACCAGGGCGCCGAGGACCGTTCCGGCCGCCCGGCACAGCACCCGGGAGACCAGCGGCCCGAGGTCGGGCTTGACGAGGAAGACGGCGGTGGCGGGCAGCCAGTACCAGTGGGTGTGCTGCCCGTACCAGTGGGCGTGGTGGAGCGCCTGGGCGATGCCGGCGGCGGCCCCGAAGCACAGGGCGACACGCAGCCCGTACTCCCGTCCGCCCGCCCCGAGCCCGGCGCGGACGCGGTCGCGGACGGTACGGCGCCGGGCGTGCAGGTTCCGGTTCTCCCGGCCCCGGTCGAAGGCCTCGGCGGCGTGCAGCAGGGCGTCGTCGAGGGCGCGCAGGGCGGGCGCCGACCGGGAGGGCGCGGGCAGCGGCCCGGTGTGGGTGCTGCCGCGCACGGCGGTGGCGAGGCGCCGGGGCCCCTCGCCGGCCCGGGCGGGTACGGCCTCCCCGGCCCAGGCGAGCGCGGTGGCCGCCTCGGCGAGCGGCAGGGCGGCCGCGTACTGGGCGTGCAGCCGCCGCTCGGCGGACGACGAGGCGTACCGGCGCAGCCGGGGCCCGGTCAGGGCGTCCTGCGCCTGGTCGAGGGCGGCGGTGAGGGCGGCCCGGCGGGCGAGGGCGTGGTCGGTGCCGACGGCGTCGAGGAGTCCGGCGATCGCGTCGTACACCCCGGCGACGGCGGCCCGTTCCCCGTCGAACCGGAAGTCACCGGCGAGGGAACCCGGGGTGGGCAGCGCCAGCCTGAGCGCGAGCAGCCAGGCCGCGCCGGCGAGGAAGGCCAGGGCCCGCTGGCCCGCGCTCTCGGGCAGCGGCATCCCGGCGCCGACGGCCGTGGCGACGAGCACCTGGGTGCCGGCGGCGGAGGCGACGGGCCCGACGGCGCACACCCCGCCGGCGACGAGCCCGAGCAGGGTGAGGACGAGGGTGAGCGGTACGGCCCCCAGGTGGTCGCCGGCGTAGGTGCCGGCGAGCACACCGGCCGCTCCCGCCAGCGCGGGCACACCGATCCGGTGCACGGACGAGCGGCGGCTGCCAGGACGGTCGTTGATCCCGGCGAGCATGGCGGCGATGGCGGCGACGACCCCGAGGGTGGCCCGGCCTGCCAGGACGGCGGCCAGCAGCAGGGGCCCGGCGGACAGCGCCCCCCGGACGACCGCGCCCCACGGCACCGGTCCCCGCTGGGCGCGCAGAGCGTGGGCGAGCCAGGGCGGAAGCGGACGCGCGCGGCGGGACACAGGGCTCCTGTCGGACGAGGGCGAAACGCCTTCGGGCGACGGCGGCCGGGCGGCGGACTGTGCCTTCCACGGTACTGCCACGACGTGTGCCGCACGGGACGACGGTGTTTCCGGGAGGTGACGGTGGCGGGGAAGGCGGGTGCGGGTCGTCACGGGCGCCGTTCCGGGGAGGGTAACGACGCCGGACACGGCCGGCGCCGGTTGCCGTGCCCGGCGCGCGGCGCTCCGTAGGGCGACGACGCCCGGGACGGTTTGTGCCGGTTGCCGTGCCCGGCGCGCGGGTCCGGGAAGGCGGCGCTGCCGGGGAACGCGCGTGCCGGTGGCTGCCCCGCGCCCGGTGTTCCGGGAAGGCGACGACGCCGGGGACAGCGGGTGCCGGCCGCCGTGCCCGGCGCGGGACGTCCCGGGAAGGTGACCGTGCCAGGCACGGCACGTTCCGGTTGCCGTGCCCCGCGGGGTTTTCCGGCGAGGCGACGACGCCGCAGCCAGTGCGTGCCAGGCGGCTTGCCCGGCACCCGGCGCCTCGAGAAGGTGACCGTGCCAGGCCCGGCGGGTGCCGGTCACCGCGCCGGCACGCGGCGCTCCAGAAAGGCGACGACGCCGAAGACTGCCCGTGCCGGTCACCGCGCTCGGCGTAGCGAAAGGCGACGGTGCCGGGGCCGCCCGTGCCCGATCCGCGGGATCAGACGGCCGCGAACAGCGTCTCCGCCTCCGTCACCGCCCGCAGCAGGGCGTCCGGGCTCGGCTCCAGCCCAGCGAGGACGGCGTCCACCGAGCGCAGTCCCGCCCGTTCCAGCAGTCGTTTCTCGTTGGTCACCCACTCTCCTCGCCCGGCGAGCACGGCGTGCCCCGTCTGTACGGCCGCCGTGGCGATGGCACCCGCCACCTCCGTGAGGCGGCCGGCCGGGGCGTGGTGGGCGCGGGCGTAGGCGAGGGTGGCGTGGGCGGTGTCGTGCCAGCGTTCGCTCGCCGTGCGACGCAGCCTGGCCGGATAGCCGTCGGGGCTCGGCAGTTCGCCGCGCAGCACCCGGTTGATCGCCAGCTCGGCGACGACCAGGTAGCTGGGGATGCCCGCGAGGTGGAACAGCAGCGGCTCCACCCGGAACCGTCCCTGTTCGGCCTCCGCCATCTCCCGTTCCACGACGTCGAGATCGCGGTAGTGCACGTCGACCCGGCGTCCCTCGACGGTCAGCCACGCGCCGCCGTTGAAGACGCCCCCGCCCCAGCCGCCGACCTCGGACACCTCGCCCTCCCAGCCGGCCGCGCGCAGGTCGTCCGGGTCGAAGGGGCCGCGGTAGTAGACGGCCAGGTCCCAGTCGCTGTCCGGCCGGTGGGTGCCCTGCGCCCGGGAGCCGCCGAGCGCGACGGCCCGGACGGTGGGGAGGGCGGCGAGCCGGCCGGCGAGGGTGTCGAGGAAGACGGTGTCGTCGGAGGCGGTGGCCATGCCGGAAGCGTACGGAGCCGTCCGCCGCGCCGCCATGGGAAATCACGCGGCAGCGGACCGGCGGAAATTCGGATGCGCGTGGCTCCACGGCCCCGCATGATCGGCTGGTTGGGCACCTTCACCGCTCAGGACCTCTCAGCATCCCAGGAGCAGCCTTCATGATCCGCCGCGTCACCTCACCGGCCCTCTTCCCGCCCCCCACGTACTCGCATGCGTCCGTCGTGGAGGCGGGCACGCGGATCGCGTTTCTCGCCGGGTCCGTGCCGCTGGACGCGGAGGGCAAGCTGGTCGGCGAGGGTGATCCGGTACGGCAGGCCGAGCAGGTGGTGGCCGATCTGGAGGAGCAACTGCGGGCCGTGGCCAGCGATCTGGCGCATGTGCTGTCGACCGAGGTGTACGTCGTGAGCGGTGACACGGCGGTGCTCTCCGCCGTGTGGGAGGTCGTCGAGGCGTCCGGGCTGAGCACGGGCCCGCACTCGTCGACGCTGCTCGGGGTGGCCTGCCTCGGCTACTCCGGGCAGTTGGTGGAGATCACGGCCACGGCCGCCGTTCCGGACGCGGGACCGGAGGTGCGGTCCTGAACGCCGTCGCCCTGCGCCGGGCCGTGGCGGCCGACGCCCGGGCCGTCGCCGACGTGTGGCTGCGGTCGTTCACCGCGGCCCTGCCGTCCGTGGTCCGGCCGCACTCCGACGACGAGGTGCGCGCGTACTTCGGCGAGGTGGTGCTGCCGTCGCAGGAGACATGGGTCGCCGACCACGCCGGACGGGTCGTCGGGCTGATGGTCCTCGACGGTGACGAGCTCGCCCAGCTGTATCTGGACCCCGAGTGGCGCGGCCGTGGCGTGGGCGACCGGTTCGTCGGCCTCGCCAAGCGCCGCCGCCCCGAGGGGCTGAGCCTGTGGACGTTCCAGGTCAACGGGCCCGCCCACCGCTTCTACGCCCGGCACGGCTTCGTCGCCGCCGAGTCCACGGACGGCAGCGGCAACGAGGAGCGGGAGCCGGACGTGCGGTACGTGTGGCGCCCCGGGCAGCCCGCCTGACGCGGTGGGCGTCTCAGGTGCCGAGCCCCGCCGCCCCGGCCGCCGTGCGCAGCACGTCGCGCAGCATGGCGGGGGTGAGCCGGCCGGTGAAGGTGTTGCGCTGGCTGACGTGGAAGCAGCCGAAGACGTCCAGGCCGTCGAGGGCGACCCGGGCGCCGTGCGCGAAGGCGGGCCGGGGCCGGGGCACGGTCCAGCCGGCGTCGCGCAGCGCGGGCAGCGTGGCCTGCCAGCCGAAGGCGCCGAGGACGACGAGGGCGCGCATCGTGGGCTTCAGCAGCCCCAGTTCCCGTACGAGCCAGGCCCGGCAGGTCTCCCGTTCGCCGGGGGTGGGCCGGTTGGCGGGCGGCGCGCAGTGCACGGGGGCGGTGACGCGGACGCCGTACAGCTCCAGGCCGTCGTCGGCGGCGACCGAGGTCGGCTGCGAGGCCAGTCCCACGTCGTACAGGGCCTGGTACAGCACGTCCCCGGAACGGTCGCCGGTGAACATCCGGCCGGTGCGGTTGCCGCCGTGCGCGGCCGGGGCGAGCCCGACGATGAGCAGCCGGGCGTCGGGCGGGCCGAAGCCGGGCACCGGGCGGCCCCAGTAGGTCTGGTCGGCGAAGGCGGCGCGTTTGGTGCGGGCCACCTCCTCGCGCCAGTCGACCAGCCTCGGGCAGGCCCGGCAGCCGGTGATCCGCCGGTCGAGATCAGCGAGCGCATCCACCCCTCCACCGTACGGCCGCCGGGTGGCCGGACACCGCCGCCGGCCCGGGCCGCAGACTAAGGTCGAGACATGCCTTCCGAGGACACCGTGGAGACCCAGGAGACCGAGGACACCGTGGAGAAGACCGGCACGACGGCCGGACCGGACGCCGCACGGGAGCCGGCAGGCCCGGCCACCGCCGAGTCCCAGACCGCCGAGTCCCAGACCGTCGACCCGAAGATCGTCGCCGCCGTGGCCGCCGCCGAGGCGGCCGTGCCGCAGAACGGCGAGCCCGTCCGGGTCGACAGCTGGATCTGGGCCGTACGCCTGGTGAAGACCCGCTCCGCGGGCGCCGCCGCCTGCAAGGGCGGGCATGTGCGCGTGAACGGCCAGAACGTGAAGCCGTCGCACCTGCTCCGCGTCGGCGACGAGGTCCGGCTGCGGCAGGAGCACCGGGAGCGGGTCGTCGTCGTGAAACGGCTCATCCGCAAGCGGGTCGGTGCCCCGGTCGCCGCCCAGTGCCTCGTCGACAACTCGCCGCCTCCGCCGCCGCGCGAGGCCGTCGCCCCGGCCGGTGTCCGTGACCGTGGCGCGGGCCGGCCGACCAAGCGGGACCGGCGGGAGCTGGAGCGGCTGCGCGGCCTGATGGGCGGCGGCAGCGGCCCGGCACAGCCGCGCGGACGGTGATGTCCGGGGCGCGGCTGACGTCCGGGGCGCTCAGGCGTCCCGGGCCACCAGTCGCCGCAGATCGGTGAGGGAGCCGCGCCTGGCCCAGGCGATCAGGGCCAGCGGGACGATCAGGATGAGCGGGGTCGCCGCGTTCTCCCCGCCCAGCGCGGTGACCGAGACGATGAACGCCCCCACCATGAGCGCGCTCAGCGCGATCGCCGCGACCGACTGGAGCACGGGGATCAACAGCGCTATGGCACCGGCCAGTTCGAGCACACCGATCGTGTACATCCCCGTGCTGCCCCAGCCGAGCCGCTCGAAGGTCTCCGCCCCAGACGGGTGCGCGATCAGCTTCGGCAGCGCGCTCGCGCCCGCGTAGAAGAGGGCGAGCAGGATCTGCAGACCGCGCAGCGCGGTCCGGGCCGTGCGCCCCTGCGGGATCACGGCGCGGGCGGGGGCGGTACGGGAGGCGGTGGTCTCGGACATGCTCTCTCCTGGGTCTGCGATCCACGGTCTGCGATACCGGTCTGCGATCCGTGATCCGTGATCTGTGATGCGGTCGGAGTGACAGACCCGGGGTGGCCGCGAAAGTCATCGGCCGCCGGCGGACGATCCGACACGGGGTACCCGGAGTCCGAGGCATGCTGGAGGAGAGGTGGTTCCCATGCGTACCGGGAGTGAGCCGAGGACGGCGCGCAGCCCGCTGCGGATCCGCTTCTGGCTGTGCGTGTGGGGGGTGGCCTGGTCGGCCTTCGGCACGGTCGCGTTCGCGGTCGCCGGGCGTCCCGGCTGGGCCGTGGCCTGCGGTGTGCTCTGGCTGGTGATCACGATCGACATGATCATGGTCGTCCGGCACATCCGGCAGGGCCCGCACTACCAGCCCGGCCCGGACGTGCCGCCGTACGAGGCGTACGAGGAGGGCCGGCCGCCCGCCCGGCCGCACAGCACCGCCCCACGGGACCCGCACGGCCCACCGCCCCCACGCCACGAGGAGCCCTAGGTCGTGTCCGCAAAGTCCCAGGGGCCTCAGTCCTCGAACCGGGCCGCCTTCACGTACTCCGGGTTCGGGTCGAGCGCCGCCGCCAGCCGGAAGTGCCGGGTGGCCTGGTCGCGGCGGCCCTGCCGCTCATAGGTGCGGGCGAGCGCGAAATGCGCGAACGCGTTGTCCGGCTCGCGCTCCAGGACGATGGTGAACTCCAGCTCGGCGGGGCGCAGCTGTGCCGCGGCGAAGAAGGCCCGCGCGCGCAGCAGCCGGGCCGCGGTGTTCTCCGGGTGCGCGGCGATGACACCGTCGAGCAGCTTGACCGCGCCGCGCGGATCGCGCGCGTCGAGCAGCTGCTCGGCGGCGCGGAAGTCGATGACATGGGTCTCCGGAGTACGTCCGGTGGAACCGCTGGTCTGGGGCACGGCAGAGTCCTTCCCTCGCTGGGAGGGTTCAACGCCCGGACGCCGGGCCGCTATTCCGGCACCGCCGGTCGACGTACGGCGCTCCCGAGGCTCAGGCCCTCGCCCGGCGCACCAGGTCCTCCCAGACGTCCTTCACGCGCCGCCGCAGCTCGTCCAGCGGTACGTCGTTGTCGATGACGATGTCCGCGATCGAGCGGCGCTGTTCCCGGGTCGCCTGGGCGGCCATCCGGGCGCGGGCGTCCGCCTCGGTCATGCCGCGCAGCCGCACCAGCCGGTCCAGCTGGGTGCCGGGGTCGGCGTCCACGACGACGACGAGGTCGTACAGCGGGGCGAGGCCGTTCTCGGTGAGGAGGGGCACGTCGTGCACGACGACGGCGTCCTCGGCGGCGGCCTCCTCCAGTTCACGCGAACGCGCCCCGACGAGCGGGTGCACGATCGAGTTCAGCACGGCCAGCCGCTCCGGGTCGGTGAAGACGATGGAGCCCAGCCGGGGCCGGTCCAGGCTGCCGTCGGCGGCGAGGACGTCCTCCCCGAACGCCTCGACGACGGCGGCCAGGCCCGGGGTGCCGGGCGCGACGACCTCGCGGGCGATACGGTCCGCGTCGATCAGGACGGCCCCGTGCTCCACGAGCAGCCGGGACACCTCGCTCTTGCCGGCACCGATACCGCCGGTCAGACCCACCTTCAACATGGCCGCCAGCCTAGACGCCGCCGCGGCCCGTCAGCCGTCGCCCTCCCGCTCGGCCAGGAAGCGTTCGAACTCGCGGCCGATCTCGTCGGCGGAGGGGATGTCCACCGGTTCGGCGAGCATGTTGCCCCGGGTCTCGGCGCCCGCGACCGCGTCGTACTGGTGCTCGAGGCCCTCGACGAGGTTCGTGAGCTCGTCGTCGCCCTCGCGGATCTGCCGGTCGATCTCGTTCTGCGTGCGGTGGGCCTCGGTGCGCAGCCCGTGCGCCACACCGGGCAGGACCAGTCCGGTGGCCGCGGTGACTGCCTCCAGGACGGTGAGCGCGGCGTCCGGGTACGGCGAGCGGGCGATGTAGTGGGGGACGTGCGCGGCGACCCCGAGCACGTCGTGTCCGGCCTCCATCAGCCGGTACTCGACCAGCGACTCGGCGCTGCCGGGGACCTGGGCCTCGTCGAAGGGGCTGGTGTGGCCGGGGACCAGGTCGGTGCGGTTGCCGTGCGGGGTGAGGCCGACGGGACGGGTGTGCGGGACGCCCATGGGGATGCCGTGGAAGTTCACCGACAGACGCACGCCGAGCCGTTCGACGATCTGCTTCACGGCGGCGGCGAAGCGCTCCCACTCCACGTCCGGCTCGGGGCCGGACAGCAGCAGGAACGGGGCACCGGTGGCGTCCTGGACGAGCCGGACCTCGATGGCGGGCACCTCGTACCCGGACCAGCGGTCGCGCCGGAAGGTCAGCAGCGGGCGGCGGGCGCGGTAGTCGACGAGCCGGTCGTGGTCGAAGCGGGCGACGACCTGGTGGGGCAGCGAGTCCAGGAGCCGCTCGACGATCTGGTCGCCGGTCTCCCCCGCGTCGATGTAGCCGTCGAAGTGGTAGAGCATGACAAGGCCGGCCGACTCCTGGGCGAGCGCCATGTCGACGACGGCCAGGCCCTTCGGCTCCCACGTGTACAAATCCTGCGGATCAAGCACAGTGACCGCTCCTCCTCGTGTCCGTATGTGACAACGCCCCTACGGGCGGCGGCATTCCCCGGACGGAGGAGTTCTTGATCGTTTCCCGGCCGGCGGCCGGCAGGAGGCGTGACCGGCAGCCCGCGTGACCGGCGACAGCGGGCCGGGAACGGCCGAAGGGCCGTACCTCGAAAGGTACGGCCCCTCGGTCTTGGGCTCTGTCGGACGGAGAGCGTCAGCTCTGGCCGCCCGCCAGCTTCTCGCGCAGAGCGGCGAGCGCCTCGTCCGAGGCGAGCGCGCCGCTGTTGTCGGCACCCTCGGAGGAGTACGAACCGCCACCGGACGCGGCCGGAGCAGCGGCCTCGCCACCCTCGGCAGCGGCCTTCTCGTCCGCCTCGCGGGACTTGATGACCTGCGCCTGGTGCTGCTCGAAGCGCTGCTGCGCCTCGGCGTACTGGCGCTCCCACTCCTCGCGCTGCTTCTCGTAACCCTCGAGCCAGTCGTTGGTCTCGGGGTCGAAGCCCTCGGGGTAGATGTAGTTGCCCTGGTCGTCGTACGACGCGGCCATGCCGTACAGGGTCGGGTCGAACTCGACCGAGGCCGGGTCGGCACCGAAGGACTCGTTGGCCTGCTTCAGCGAGAGGCTGATGCGACGGCGCTCGAGGTCGATGTCGATGACCTTGACGAAGATCTCGTCGTTGACCTGGACGACCTGCTCCGGGATCTCCACGTGGCGCTCGGCCAGCTCGGAGATGTGGACCAGACCCTCGATGCCCTCGTCCACGCGGACGAACGCACCGAACGGAACCAGCTTCGTGACCTTGCCGGGCACGACCTGGCCGATCTGGTGGGTGCGGGCGAACTGCTGCCACGGGTCTTCCTGGGTCGCCTTCAGCGACAGGGAGACACGCTCGCGGTCCATGTCGACGTCGAGGACCTCGACGGTGACTTCCTGACCGACCTCGACGACCTCGGACGGGTGGTCGATGTGCTTCCAGGACAGCTCGGAGACGTGGACCAGACCGTCGACGCCACCCAGGTCCACGAAGGCACCGAAGTTGACGATCGAGGAGACGACGCCGGAACGGACCTGACCCTTCTGGAGGGTGGTGAGGAACGTCTGGCGCACCTCGGACTGGGTCTGCTCCAGCCAGGCACGGCGGGACAGGACCACGTTGTTGCGGTTCTTGTCCAGCTCGATGATCTTCGCCTCGAGCTCCTTGCCCACGTAGGGCTGGAGGTCGCGGACACGGCGCATCTCCACGAGGGAGGCCGGGAGGAAGCCGCGGAGGCCGATGTCGAGGATGAGACCACCCTTGACGACCTCGATGACGGTACCGGTGACGATGCCGTCCTCTTCCTTGATCTTCTCGATGGTGCCCCAGGCGCGCTCGTACTGGGCGCGCTTCTTCGAGAGGATCAGGCGGCCTTCCTTGTCCTCCTTCTGGAGAACGAGGGCTTCGATCTCGTCACCGACGGCGACGACCTCGTTGGGGTCGACGTCGTGCTTGATCGAGAGCTCACGGCTCGGGATGACACCTTCGGTCTTGTAACCGATGTCGAGCAGGCCCTCGCCCCGGTCGACCTTCACGATGACGCCGTCGACGATGTCGCCGTCGTTGAAGTACTTGATCGTCTCGTCGATCGCGGCGAGGAAGGCTTCCTCGTTACCGATGTCGTTGACCGCAACCTGCGGGGTGGTGGCGGTGGTCTCGGTGCTGCTCGTCATGTGGGAAAGGGCTCCGGTACGGACATTGAGTCGTAGGTACTGCTACGCCGGGAGCCCGTATCGCTCTGAAGAAGCCGGACAGCCAAGGAAGCGCCAAACGGGAGAACCCTTATGGCGCCTCGACAACCGAGGGGACATACAACAGATGCGAGCGCAGCCTGCTACGTCTGAGGTGCGCAGGCCCGCAGCGCAACTTGTAGCATACGGGGGCAGCCGGGCAGGGTCAATGCGCGAAGCCGCACACCCGGGGCGGATCGCCGCATACCCGGCACAGAACCTGTCTCCACAGGCCACGCGCGCCTAGGGACACCCCTCGCGTGACACCGCCTGGAGGGGCCGCGCCGTTCAGGTGACGGAAGAGTACGACGAGGGAGCCGATCATCCAAGAGCCCGCATCGCCCGAGATCCCGTCCGCCTCCTCCCCGGAACCCGAAGCGGAACCGGAGGCGACCCGGCGCGAAGCCGGCACCGCGGAGAGCTCCCGTGCCAACCGGGGCTGGTGGGACCGCAACGCGGACGAGTACCAGATCGAGCACGGCACCTTCCTCGGGGACGACCGCTTCGTATGGGGGCCCGAGGGACTGGACGAGGTGGAGGCCGAGCTGCTCGGCCCGCCCGAGACGCTGAAGAACAAGGACGTCCTGGAGATCGGGGCCGGTGCGGCGCAGTGCTCGCGCTGGCTGGCCGCGCAGGGCGCCCGCCCGGTCGCCCTGGACATCTCCCACCGGCAGCTCCAGCACGCCCTGCGGATCGGGGGCGCGTTCCCGCTGGTGTGCGCCGACGCGGGGGCGCTGCCCTTCGCCGACGGCTCGTTCGACCTGGCGTGCTCGGCGTACGGGGCGCTGCCCTTCGTCGCCGACCCGGTGCTGGTGCTGCGGGAGCTGCGCCGGGTGCTGCGGCCCGGCGGCCGGTTCGTGTTCTCGGTGACCCATCCGATCCGCTGGGCGTTCCCGGACGAGCCCGGCCCGGAGGGGCTGTCGGTCTCCGCGTCGTACTTCGACCGCACCCCTTATGTGGAGCAGGACGACGAGGGCCACGCCGTGTATGTGGAGCACCACCGCACGATCGGCGACCGGGTGCGGGACGTCGTGGCGGCCGGGTTCCGGCTGGTGGATCTGGTGGAGCCGGAGTGGCCGGCCTGGAACACCGCGGAGTGGGGCGGCTGGTCGCCGCTGCGCGGGCATCTGATCCCGGGCACGGCGATCTTCGTGTGCGAGCGGGACTGACGCACTCGCGCCCGGCGGGGCGTACGACACTGGGGGCGTGATCCGTTACGACGCCCTGGACGCGCTGCCGGTGCGCGGCGCCCTGCCCGCGCTGACCGACGCCCTGGAGGGGCCCGGCACCGCCGTGCTGGTCGCCCCGCCGGGTACCGGCAAGACGACGCTGGTGCCGCTGGCGCTCGCGGGCCTGCTCGGTGAGGGGCCCGTACGGCGGGTCGTGGTCGCCGAGCCGCGCCGGATCGCCGCGCGGGCGGCGGCCCGGCGGATGGCGTGGCTGCTGGGCGAGCGGCCCGGGGAGAGCGTCGGTCACACCGTGCGCGGCGAGCGGGTCGTGGGCCCCCGGAGCAGGGTGGAGGTCGTGACGACCGGGGTGCTGCTGCAGCGGCTCCAGCGCGACCCGGAGCTGGCGGGCGTGGACGTGGTGGTGCTCGACGAGTGCCATGAGCGGCATCTGGACGCGGACACGGCGGCGGCGTTCCTGTGGGACGTCCGGGAGACGCTGCGGCCGGAGCTGCGGCTGGTGGCCGCGTCGGCGACGACGGACGCGGAGGGCTGGGCCGGGCTGCTGGGCGGCGCGCCGGTCGTCGTGGCCGAGGGCGCCGCACATCCGGTGGAGACGGTGTGGGTGCCGCCGTCGCGTCCGGTGCGGCCGCCGCACGGGACGCGGGTCGATCCGGTTCTGCTCGCGCATGTGGCCTCGGTGGTGCGGCGGGCGCTGGCGGAGCGGCCGGGTGACGTGCTGTGTTTTCTGCCGGGGGTCGGGGAGATCGCGCGGGTCGCCGGGCAGCTCGGGGATCTCGGGGACGCGGAGGTCCTCCAGGTGCACGGGCGGGCGCCGGCGGCCGTGCAGGACGCGGTGCTGTCCGTCGGGGAGCGGCGCAGGGTGGTGCTGGCGACGTCCGTGGCGGAGTCCTCGTTGACGGTCCCCGGGGTGCGGGTCGTCGTCGATTCCGGGCTGGCGCGTGAGCCCCGCGTGGATCACGCGCGCGGGCTGAGCGCGCTGACGACGGTACGGGCCTCGCAGGCCGCCGGACGGCAGCGGGCGGGCCGGGCCGGGCGTGAGGCGCCGGGGGCGGTGTACCGGTGCTGGGCCGAGGCGGAGGACGCGCGGCTGCCCCGTTTCCCGGCGCCGGAGATCAAGGTGGCCGATCTGACGGCGTTCGCGTTGCAGGCGGCCTGCTGGGGCGATCCGGACGCGGCCGGGCTGGCTCTGCTGGATGCGCCGCCGGCCGGGGCGATGGCGGCGGCACGGAGCGTGCTGACGGCCGTGGGGGCGGTGGACGGCGACGGGCGGGCGACCGAGCGGGGCACGGCCCTGGCCCGGCTCGGTCTGCACCCCAGGCTGGGCCGGGCCCTGCTGGACGGCCCGGACGCGGCCGCCGAGGTGGTGGCGCTGCTCAGCGAGGAGCCGCCGCGCGAGTACGGCGACGATCTGGGGGCGGCGCTGCGGGCTGCCCGGCGGGGCGGCGACGGCTATGCCGGGCGCTGGCGGGCGGAGGTGCGGCGGCTGCGGGCGGGCGCCGGCACCCGCGGCGGCCAGGGCGCCCCCGACGACCGCACGGTGGGGCACGTCGCCGCGCTGGCGTTCCCCGAGCGGGTGGCGAAGGCGGACGGCGGGTCGTATCTGATGGCGTCCGGCACGCGCGCGGAGCTCGCCGAGGGCAGTCCGCTGCGGGGCGCCCCCTGGATCGCGGTGGCGGTCGCCGACCGGCCGGTGGGGCGCGGGCACGCGCGTGTGCGCCTCGCGGCCGTCATCGACGAGGCGACGGCCCGCTCGGCGGCGGCCTCCCTGCACCGGGAGGGTGAGGAGGTGCACTGGGCGGACGGCGATGTGGTGGCCCGGCGGGTCGAGCGGCTCGGCGCGATCGAGCTGGCGGAGCGCCCCCTGCCCGGCGCCGACCCGGCCCTCGTACGGGCCGCTCTGCTCGACGGGCTGCGGCGAGAGGGGTTCGGGCTGCTGCGCTGGTCCCCGGACGCCGTGGTGCTGCGGCAGCGGCTGGCGTTCCTGCGGCTGCACCGGGGCGATCCATGGCCGGACGTGTCGGACGAGGCGCTGCACGCGCGCGTGGACGAGTGGCTGGAGCCCGAGCTGGGCCGGGCCCGGCGGCGGGCGGACCTCGGGCGGATCGACGCCGGGCAGGCCCTGGCGCGGCTGCTGCCGTGGGCCACGGGCGAGGCGGGGCGCCTGGACGAACTGGCCCCGGAACGTGTGACCGTGCCCAGCGGCTCGCGGATCCGGGTGGACTACGGCGATCCGGAGCGGCCCGTGCTGGCCGTGAAGCTGCAGGAGATGTTCGGGCTGGACGCCTCGCCGGCGGTGGCCGGGGTGCCGCTGCTGGTGCATCTGCTCTCCCCCGCCGGGCGTCCGGCCGCCGTGACCGCCGATCTCGCCTCGTTCTGGCGGGACGGCTACCGGGGTGTGCGGGCGGAGCTGCGCGGCCGTTATCCGAAGCATCCGTGGCCGGAGGACCCGGCGTCCGCCGAGCCGACCCGGCACACCAACGCGCGGCTCAGGCGGTGACGGGTTCCGGTTCGCCGTCCTCGGCCGGTTCCGGGTCGCCCGGGCGGCGGCCGCGCGCCTCCAGCCAGAGGGCCAGGGCGAGCAGCAGCCCGCCGAGGACGAGCAGGCCCCAGGGGAGGTGGGACGTCAGCAGCAGGACGAGGGTGCGGTTGGTCTTGACCAGGTCGACGGTGTGCTCGATGTAGTCCTCGCGCATCTTGACGTGCCCGGCGAACGCGGTGACCTTGTCCCGGCCGCCGAGGAGTGTGCCGCCGCGCAGCTCCTCCTTGTGGATCTCCTCGCCGTAGACGGGGGCGCCGGTGAGGGGTTCCACCCAGAACTTGCGGACGGTGGTGTACCAGCGGGTCGTGCCCGTGCCGGCCAGTGACTTCGCGGTGACGCCCTCGACGGGCAGGGTCTTGGGGAACGGCACCTTGGTCCAGGGGATGACCTGCTCGAAGTAGTAGACCTCGACGCCCCGGAAGTCCTGGGTGCCCTGGTAGTGGATGGGGGCGGTGACACGGGCCTGCGCGTCGAAGTAGGCGTAGTCCCGTTTCTCGGTGAGGAAGGGCCACTTGAACTCGATGCCGTCGCGGCGCACGGGGTCGCCGTCGACCGACTCGCCGGGGGCGTGGACGGGTTCCTGGGTGTGGGCGTCGAAGATGTAGCGCTCGGGAATGCGGGAGACCATCTCTCCGTCGGGGCCGACGACGTAGGACAGGCCGTCCCAGACCACGACGTCCCGGTCCGTGGTCCGCTCGATCCGTTCGGAGGCCGCCACGTCGCCCTTGAGGGTCTGCACGATGGTGACCCTGTCGACCTTGCGGGCCCGCATGGTGCCGTAGTCGAGGAGGGTGGCGTCCTTCGCCTCCAGGACCATGTCCTGGTACTGGTTCGCGGGGATCTTGGCCAGGCGCGGGAAGGCGTACCAGCGCAGCAGCGGGGACAGCGCCGCGCAGAGGACGGCGAGGGCGAGCAGGATCAGGCCGGCCGTGCGGCGCATGGCGGCCTCCCTTCCGGGCCGGGTCACGGATGGGCGGGCACGGTGGTCAGCAGCGGTTTCGGGGAGGTGCCGCCGGAGGGGGTGCCGACGGCGGTGAGCGCGAGGACCAGGGCGACGGCGGCGGCGAGTCCGGCCGCGGCGGCGATCAGGGCGCGCATACGTGCCTCCCGGGGACCCGGAGCTGATGCATCGTCAGATCCGGCACCGTAGCAACGGGCGGCCGAGATGAGAACACGTCGCGCACATAGGGAAGGGGCGCCCGGCAGCCGGACGCCCCTTCCCTAGGTGTGCAGTACCGGCTACGCGGACGGCGAGGCGCTCTCCGTGGGCTCCTCCGCCGGCGGCGTCTCGGCGGCGGCGACCTTCAGCTCGACCGTCAGGGTCGCGCCGCCGGCCGTGGCGATACGGAGCAGGAAGGTGCCGGTGGTGTCGTCGGCGTACAGCTTCGGCAGCTCCAGCAGGCCGTCGGCGTCGGTCTTCAGACCGGTCAGGGTGCGCACCGGCTTGCCGTCGGCGTCCTTGAAGTAGGGGCCCTTGTCGTTCTCGTCCGGGTCGTCCGCCGCCTTGATCAGGGTGGCGGTGGCGGCGACCTTGTCGGCGACGGCGCCCTTGTAGGTGGCCTTCACCTCGACCCGCTCGGCGAACCCGCCACCGGGCACACAGGTCAGCGCGGTGTCGCCGGTACGGGCCAGGGTGTCGGCGGCGCGCTCGGTGACGGTCGCCGTGTAGTCGAGGCCGGCCACCGAACGGCCGACGACGGTGGCCCGGACGGTGAACTCGCCGGTGTCCTCGCCCGCCCGGAGCGCCGGAGCCACCGCCTTGCCGGATCCGTCGGTGAGGACGGCGGCGACCTTCTCGCCGGTGCTGAAGACGGCGTCGGTGTCGCCGGTGATGGTGAAGCGGACGCGGACCCGGGCGACGGCCTTGCCGGAGTCCGTCTCGGCACGGGCGCTGATCTTCTCGGCGAAGGTGTCCCCCGCCATGGCGGTGAGCTTGGCGGTGCCGGCGTCCTCCAGGTGGTCCACCGTGTCGGTGGGGGTGGGAGGCGTCGTGCTGGGCGGCGGGGTCGGCTTGGGACCGCCGGAGCCGCCGTCGCCCGGCTCGGAACCGCCGGGCTTGGACGGCGTCGTGGGCGCGGACGGGGGCGAAGGGGACGAGGGGGTCGACGGCGTGGGCGACGGCGTGGGGTTGGCGCCCGCGCCGTCGTCGCTGCGGCCCGACGGCAGGGTGCCCGTGCCGTCCGGGATCTCGTGGGTGCCCTTGCGGTAGTAGTCCAGCCACCGCATGACGAGGTTGAGGTAGTCCCGGGAGTTGTTGTAGCTCAGGATCGCGCGGTCGAGGTCGGCCTGCTCGGCGAGGTTCCAGTCGAAGCGGCACAGGTAGTGGCCGGCGGCGAGGGCCGCGTCGTAGACGTTGTTGGGATCCTTGCGGCCGTCGCCGTTGCCGTCGCGGCCCGCCCACTTCCAGGTGGACGGGATGAACTGCATGGGGCCGACGGCACGGTCGTACCGGGCGTCGCCGTCGTAGGCGCCGTCGTCGGTGTCACTGATGTTCGCGAAGCCGGCGCCGTTGAGCTGCGGGCCGAGGATCTTGGACAGGGTGGTGCCGTTGGCGTCGACCCGGCCGCCGCGGGCCTGGCCCGACTCGACCTTGCCGATGGCGGCGAGGAGTTGCCAGGGCAGGTTGCAGTGCGGCTTGGACTCCCGCAGCGCGGCCTCCGCCTTCTTGTAGGCGTCGAGGACCGTGGCCGGTATGCCCGCCTCACCGGCCGCCGGAGTGACCGTGGTGCCCGCCGACGGGGCCGGGTTGGGGCTGTTGAGCGGCGGGAGGTCCGTGTAGTACGGCGAGTTGCCGGTCGCGCTGTCGGCGGCGGGGGTGTCCGGGGACGGCTGGGTGCCGGTGGTCACCTTTCTGCCGGCGCCGTCGGTCGTCACTCCCGGTGCCTGGGACGCGGCCAGTGCCGCCACCACGACCGCGGCGACCGTGGTGTTCACCGCCCCCTTGCGGAGCCTGCCGAATTCCGCCGCCATCTGGTGGACCCCTCCCGTGGACGCCCTGACGTCCGTGCCGGTCTGCCGGACCCGCCGTGCCGGGCCCGCCCCTGTAGTGACGATCGACTCGCCACGACAGTTGCCCTCGCGGCGAGGATCGCGTCGTCGTTCATCTGTTCGTTCGCGGGTCTCGGCACGGTGACCCAGGCGACCCTACGACAACTTCCCTTACGCGCACACCCGTTGCTGCCCGATATTTCCCGGTTGACCACAGGCCGTTCACCATCGGGCCGTCACGCATACTGGGGTCGCCGACGAGGGGGGCCGGACCGGTCCCGTCAAGACCGCATCCGAGGAGCCCTGTTGCCGTTCACGCTCAGCCACGCGGCCGCCGTCCTGCCCGCCCTGCGCACCTCGGGAACCGGCCGGGCCGGACTCGTGCCGGCGGTGATGGTGGCCGGTTCCTTCGCTCCCGACATGACCTACTACGCGGCGAGTGTCCTGTCCGGGGCCATGGAGTTCGGCGACGTCACGCACTCCTTTCCCGGCGTCCTCACCGTCGACGTCGTCATCGCCTGGGCGCTGGTGGGGGTGTGGTTGCTGCTGCGCGAGCCGCTGGTGGCGCTGCTGCCGGCCCGGCTCCAGGCGCGGCCGGCCGCGCTGCTGCGGTGCGGGGCGCCCCGGGCGCGCGTGACACCGGCGCTGGCCGCGCGCTGGTACGTGTCCGCCGTCCTGGGCGGGCTCACCCATGTCGTGTGGGACGCCTTCACGCATCTCGACCGCTGGGGGATGCGGTTGTTCCCGGTGCTGGGCGAGGAGGTCGCGCGGTCGCCGCTGTACTGGTACCTCCAGTACGGGGGGTCGGCGGTCGCTGCGGTCGTCATCGGGGTGTTCGTGGCGGTGGCGTTGCGGCGGACTCGGGGCGTGGGTGCGGGGATTCCCACGCCGGGCGTGCCGGTGCTGTCCGTGCGGGACCGGTGGGCGGCCCTGGCGGTGCTCGGCGCGTGTGCGGGGGTGGCGGCGTTCCAGCGGGCGTCGCGGTGGTGGGACTACTGGGGCGCCACCGCGAAGTACTGGGAGCTGATCCCGACGCTGTGCTTCGGCGCGGGCGCCGGGCTCGCCGTGGGACTTGTTCTGTACGGCGCCGCCGTCAGGCTGTGGCGTCCGGTCCCGGTCCCTGGCAGTACGGGGACGGGTGGCGCCGTGCGGGAGCGGAGCCGGCCGGGGGTGCGGTGACGTCGGCCGTGCCGGGGGCTGCCGGGAACAGGGTCAGCGCCAGGGCCACGTAGGAGCGGGCGAGTTCCGTCCAGTCGCGCAGCCGGCGGGTCAGGCGCCGGCGGACCGCTGTCATGGTGCGCCGTACCGTGCCGATGAGTTCGGTGGGGATGCGGGCGGTGCTCGCGGTGGGGGCGAGGGCGGGGCGCCGGGGTGGGGTGGGGGGCAGGGGCCAGTCGGCTGGGGTCGGGGCGCCGCCGCTTGCCGTCCGGCGGTTGAGCGTGTGTATACCCATGTCGGCATCCTTACCGGCGGTGGATGTCGGGGGCGGTTTGGCGGGGGCCACGTGGGTGACTCCCGTCGGGGCGCCTCTTCGTGTGCCGGGTGATGTCTGTTCCGCGGGGTGGGCCCGGCCGTGTGTTGTGTGCGGACCGTGGGGGGTCGCGCAGTTCCCCGCGCCACTTTGGGCGTGCCGTTGGCACGCCGGGCCGGTGGTGGGCCGGCCCGGCGTTTGCCAGCCGGCTAGTGGGCCGCTGATTCCCAGTCGGGGCCTGCGCCCACCGAGACGCCCAGGGGGACCCTCAGGTGGACGGCGTTCGACATTTCGCGGCGGACCAGTTCCTCCGCCGCCTCGCGTTCGCCGGGGGCGATCTCCAGGACGATTTCGTCGTGGACCTGGAGGAGCATCCGGGAGGCGAGGCCCGACTCGCGCAGGGCGCGGTCCACGTTGAGCATGGCGATCTTGACGATGTCGGCCGCCGTGCCCTGGATGGGCGCGTTCAGCGCCATGCGCTCGGCCGCCTCGCGGCGCTGGCGGTTGTCGCTGTTGAGGTCGGGCAGATAGCGGCGGCGGCCGAAGAGGGTCGCCGTGTAGCCCGTCGCGCGGGCCTCGTCGACCGCCCGGCGCAGATAGTCGCGGACGCCGCCGAACCGCTCGAAGTAGGCGTCCATCAGGGTGCGGGCCTCGGCCGCCTCGATGTTCAGCTGCTGGGAGAGGCCGAAGGCCGACAGCCCGTAGGCGAGGCCGTAGGACATCGCCTTGATCTTGCGGCGCATCTCGGCGTCCACGGCGGCCGGCTCCACGGCGAAGACCTGGGAGGCGGCCGTGGTGTGCAGGTCCTCACCGGAGGTGAACGCCTCGATCAGGCCCTCGTCCTCGGAGAGGTGGGCCATCACCCGGAGCTCGATCTGGCTGTAGTCCGCCGTCATCAGGGACTCGAAGCCCTCGCCGACGACGAAGCCCCGGCGGATCGCGCGGCCCTCGTCGGTGCGGACCGGGATGTTCTGCAGGTTGGGGTCCGTGGAGGAGAGGCGGCCGGTGGCGGCGACGGTCTGGTTGAACGTGGTGTGGATCCGGCCGTCCGCCGCGATCGTCTTGATCAGGCCCTCGACGGTGACCCGCAGCTTCGCCTGCTCGCGGTGGCGGAGCATGATCACCGGCAGTTCGTTGTCCGTCTGGCCGGCGAGCCAGGCCAGGGCGTCGGCGTCGGTGGTGTAGCCGGTCTTCGTCTTCTTCGTCTTGGGCAGGGCGAGCTCGCCGAAGAGGACCTCCTGGAGCTGTTTGGGCGAGCCCAGGTTGAACTCGTGCCCGGCCGCCGCGTGCGCCTCCTTCACGGCCTGCTGCACGGCGCCCGCGAACATCTGCTCCATGGCCTCCAGGTGGGCCCGGTCGGCCGCGATGCCGTGCCGCTCCATGCGGGCGAGCAGCGCGGACGTCGGCAGCTCCATGTCGCGCAGCAGCTCGGCGGCGCCGACCTCCCGCAGCCGGCCCTCGAAGGCCTCGCCGAGGTCGAGGACGGTCCGGGCCTGGATCATGAGCGCCTCGGCCTCGGCGCCCTCGTCCGCCCCGAAGGCGAGCTGGCCGTCGGCCGTGGCGGCGGGCGCCAGCTCGCGGTGCAGATACTCCAGGGACAGGGCGTCCAGGTCGAAGGAGCGGCGGCCCGGCTTGACCAGGTAGGCGGCGAGCGCGGTGTCCATGTGGACGCCCTCGATGGTCCAGCCGTGCTCGGCGAAGACCCGCATGGCGCTCTTGGCGTTGTGGAAGACCTTGGGCCGGGCGGGGTCCGCGAGCCAGCCGGCGAACGCCTGCTCGTCGGCCTCGTCCAGCTGGGAGGGGTCGAACCAGGCGGCGGCGCCGCTGTCGGCGGCCAGGGCGATCTCGGCGACCGAGCCGGTGCCCAGCGCCCAGGTGTCGACGGTGGCCACGCCGAGCGGCCCGCCCGCGTGCTCGGTCAGCCAGCCGGCCAGCTCGCCGGTGCCGAGGACAGTGCCGTCCAGGGCGACGCCCTCGGTGGAGACGGGGGTGGTCTCGGCCTCCTCGGCACCCGGGTCGACGCCGAAGAGCCGCTCGCGCAGCGACGGGTTCCGGATCTCCAGGGTGTCCAGGATCATCGCGACGGCCTTGCGGTCGTACGGCTCGCGCGCGAGGTCGGCGACGGTCTTGGGCAGCTCGACCTGGCGCTCCAGCTCGGTGAGGCGGCGGTTGAGCTTGACGGCCTCCAGGTGGTCGCGGAGGTTCTGCCCGGCCTTGCCCTTGACCTCGTCGACGCGCTCGACCAGCTCGGCGAAGGACCCGAACTGGTTGATCCACTTCGCGGCGGTCTTCTCGCCGACGCCGGGGATGCCGGGCAGGTTGTCCGACGGGTCGCCGCGCAGGGCAGCGAAGTCCGGGTACTGGGCGGGGGTGAGGCCGTACTTCTCGAGGACCTTCTCCGGGGTGAACCGGGTCAGCTCGGAGACGCCCTTGGTCGGGTAGAGCACGGTGGTGTGCTCGCTGACCAGCTGGAACGAGTCACGGTCGCCGGTGACGATCAGCACCTCGAAACCGGCGGCCTCGGCCTGGGTGGCGAGAGTGGCGATCACGTCGTCGGCCTCGAAGCCCTCGACGGCGAACCGGGACACGTGCATCGCGTCGAGCAGCTCGCCGATCAGCTCGACCTGGCCCTTGAACTCGTCCGGGGTCTTGGAGCGGTTCGCCTTGTACTCGGTGAACTCCTCGGAGCGCCAGGTCTTGCGGGACACGTCGAACGCCACGGCGAAGTGGGTGGGCGCCTCGTCACGCAGCGTGTTGGCCAGCATCGACGCGAAGCCGTAGATCGCGTTCGTCGGCTGGCCCGTCGCCGTCGTGAAGTTCTCCGCGGGCAGCGCGAAGAAGGCGCGGTAGGCCAGTGAGTGCCCGTCCATGAGCATCAGGCGGGGCCGGCCGCCGCCGGGGGTGCTGTCGGTCTGCTTCGATGCTGAATCTGCCACGCCCCCGATCCTGCCACGCCCCACTGACAGCCGGGTGCCGCCGGGGCGCCGGCGGACCGTCCCGGCCGGGCGCCGGGCCCGAACACCCGCTCCCCGCAGGCACCGTTGCACATGCGAGGATCGGAGACGTACGTCACACGTGTACACGAAGGAGAGTGCGCGATGGCCAGCAAGCCGCCCACGGGTGATCCGGTCCAGGACGCGCCCCGGGTCGACGAGCCGAAGCACGCGGCGGCGGGCCTGCCCGCCATCGGCCACACCCTGCGGGTCGCCCAGCGTCAGATGGGGGTGAAGCGCACCGCGCTCACGTTGCTGCGGGTCAACCAGAAGGACGGCTTCGACTGCCCGGGGTGCGCCTGGCCGGAGCCCGAGCACCGGCACACGGCGGAGTTCTGCGAGAACGGCGCGAAGGCGGTCGCCGAGGAGGCCACGCTGCGCCGGGTCACCCCGGAGTTCTTCGCCGCGCACCCGGTGGCCGATCTGGCGACGCGCAGCGGCCACTGGCTCGGGCAGCAGGGGCGGCTCACGCACCCCATGTATCTGCCGGAGGGCGGCACCCACTACGAGCCGGTGAGCTGGGAGCGGGCCTTCGACATCGTCGCCGAGGAGATCGCCGCGCTGGGCTCGCCCGACGAGGCCGTCTTCTACACGTCGGGCCGCACCAGCAACGAGGCGGCCTTCCTCTATCAGCTCTTCGCCCGTGAGCTGGGCACGAACAATCTGCCGGACTGCTCGAACATGTGCCACGAGTCGTCCGGGTCGGCGCTGTCGGAGACGCTCGGCGTCGGCAAGGGCAGCGTCCTGCTGGAGGACCTGTACCAGGCCGAGCTGATCATCGTCGCGGGGCAGAACCCGGGGACGAACCATCCGCGGATGCTGTCGGCGCTGGAGAAGGCGAAGGCGAACGGCGCGCGGATCATCACCGTCAACCCGCTGCCCGAGGCGGGTCTGGAGCGGTTCAAGAACCCGCAGACCCCGCAGGGCATGCTCAAGGGCGCCGCGCTGACCGATCTGTTCCTGCAGATCCGCATCGGCGGCGACCAGGCGCTGTTCCGGCTGCTGAACAAGCTGATCCTGGAGACCGAGGGCGCCGTCGACGAGGACTTCGTCCGCGATCACACGCACGGCTTCGAGGAGTTCGCCGAGGCCGCCCGCGCCGCCGGCTGGGACGAGACGCTGACGGCGACGGGCCTCGCGCGCGAGGACGTCGACAAGGCGCTGGAGATGGTGCTCGCGTCGCGGCGCACGGTGGTGTGCTGGGCGATGGGCCTGACCCAGCACAAGCACTCGGTGCCGACGATCCGGGAGATCGTCAACTTCCTTCTGCTGCGCGGCGACATCGGCCGGCCCGGTTCGGGCGTGTGCCCGGTGCGTGGTCACTCCAATGTGCAGGGCGACCGCACGATGGGCATCTTCGAGCGGCCCGCGCCCGCCTTCCTGGACGCCCTGGAGCGGGAGTTCGGGTTCGCGCCGCCGCGTGAGCACGGCCTGGACGTCGTACGGGCCATCCGGGCGCTGCGCGACGGCGAGGCGAAGGTGTTCTTCGCGATGGGCGGCAACTTCGTGGCGGCCACACCGGACACGGCCGTCACCGACGCGGCCGTGCGCCGGGCCCGGCTGACGGTGCACGTGTCGACGAAGCTGAACCGCAGCCACGCAGTGACGGGCGCGCGGGCGCTGATCCTGCCGACGCTGGGCCGTACCGAGCGCGATCTGCAGGGCGGCGGCGAGCAGTTCGTCACCGTCGAGGACTCCATGGGCATGGTGCACGCCTCCCGGGGGCGGCTGGAGCCGGCGAGTGCGCATCTGCTGTCGGAGCCGGCGATCGTGTGCCGGCTGGCCCGCCGGGTGCTGGGCGAGAAGAGCCGGACGCCGTGGGAGGAGTTCGAGAAGGACTACGCGACGATCCGGGACCGGATCGCGCGGGTCGTGCCGGGCTTCGAGGACTTCAACGCGCGCGTGGAGCGTCCCGGCGGTTTCACGCTGCCGCACGCCCCGCGCGACGAGCGCCGCTTCCCGACGGCGACCGGCAAGGCCAACTTCACGGCGGCGCCGGTGGAGTACCCGGAGGTCCCCGAGGGGCGGCTGCTGCTGCAGACGCTGCGGTCGCACGACCAGTACAACACCACGATCTACGGCCTGGACGACCGCTACCGGGGCATCCGCAACGGCCGCCGGGTGGTGCTGGTCAACCCGGAGGACGCCCGGCGGCTCGGGGTCGCCGACGGCGCGTACGTGGATCTGGTGAGCGAGTGGAGGGACGGCGTGGAGCGGCGCGCGCCCGGGTTCCGGGTGGTGGCGTACCCGACGGCGCGGGGCTGCGCGGCGGCGTACTACCCGGAGACCAACGTTCTGGTGCCGCTGGACGCCACCGCGGACACCAGCAACACCCCGGCCAGCAAGTCCGTGATCGTACGTCTGGAACAATCGGCGACCGACTGAGCGTTTGCTCAGGCGGTGCGTCACGCCACCGAGTGATCACGACGAACGGAGCCGGGCCCATGGGCGAGCAGCAGCACGTGAAGTTCCCGCAGGAGGTCATCGACGAGTACGCCGCGCTCGGCGTCGATCTTCAGGCCCTGTTCTCGGCCGGGCATCTCGGCACGCGTATGGGCGTCCAGATCGTGGAGGCGTCCGCCGAGCGGGTCGTGGGGACGATGCCGGTGGAGGGGAACACCCAGCCGTACGGGCTGCTGCACGGCGGCGCGTCCGCGGTGCTCGCGGAGACGCTCGGCTCGGTGGGCTCCATGCTGCACGGCGGCACCTCGAAGATCGCGGTGGGTGTGGACCTCAACTGCACCCACCACCGGGGCGCCCGCTCGGGCCTGGTCACCGGTGTGGCCACACCGGTGCACCGGGGCCGCTCGACGGCGACGTACGAGATCGTGATCAGTGACGAGCAGGGGCGGCGGGTGTGCACGGCGCGGCTGACCTGCATGCTGCGCGATGTGAACCCGGGCGACGCGGAGCGGGTCCGCGCGGCGGACTGAGCGCGGGTCAACTCCCTTTCCCCACCCCGCCGTTGATCCCTGCCGCGCGGCGGCATACGGTCGGGGCATGACCAAGGCAGGGGTGCGCCGGAAGGGGGCCGCGCTCGGGCTGGCCCTGCTGGCCGCCTGCTCGGCGGGCGGCTGCGGGGAGCCGGGCGCGCGGCCCTCCCCGGCGCACCCGACGGCGGCCGGCAACTCCCCGTCCGCTGCGACGACTTCACCGGCCCGGCTGTGCACGGGGATCATCGCGTACTGGTCGCGCCGGGCCCTGACCGGCGACACCTACGGCGACTACCAGTCGATGGGGCTGTCCGACGGGCAGTACGAGATCCTGCGGACGGTGGTCGACGCGGCCCGCGCCGAGCGTGAGCGCGCCGGCGACGAGGCGGCCGGCCGGCTCATCGACCGCCGGGCGCGCACGGCCTGCGAGAAGCGGTACCGGAACGGCGAACCCACGGGAGGCCCCTGGGGCTGACGAACGAAATCCGCAATTCCACTTTCCGTGCCCCTTACACGAATATCGTGCGGCACGCCGGACATCTTTCACGCATGTAACTCTGCGTAATACGGCTGCAATGAAAGCCGCCCGCACGCCCGCCGCGCGCCGCTTTCCCGCACACCCCCGCAAGGCCCCCGGTTGCCTTCGGCACCGAATACGGTCAGCACCTAAACACGTGAACGCTAGTGAAGAAGCTACGCGCGAACGCTGCGGATTCTCACTATGTGGACAGGGCGAATCGGCCGGAAATCCGCTCTTCCCCCCACGCAGTACCGCTCAGGGATACCGCGTGTCATAACAAGAGCGTCACAGCCTTGGTCAGAGCCTCCTCCATGTTCCCCACCCGCGCTTAGAGTCACGGCCAGTCACCGAGCCATCGGATTCGAAGTCACTTCGTCCCCAGCGCTCGACTCGGCGCGTTCCATGGGGAACCGCCGTGCCAGGGAAAGGACCTGATTCGTGCGTCAACGTTCGATCATCGCCATTACCGCCGCGCTCGCGGCGGGATCGCTGACACTCACGGCTTGTGGGTCGCGTGACGACGACGGCGGCAGCAGCAACGGCGACAAGACCACAGTTGTGATCGGCCTCGACGCCCCGCTGTCCGGCGACCTGTCCGCGCTCGGCCTCGGCATGAAGAACTCCGCGGACCTGGCCGCCAAGACGGCCAACAAGAAGGAGTTCGTCAAGGGCGTCGAGTTCAAGATCGAGGCCCTGGACGACCAGGCCCAGCCCTCCGTCGGCCAGCAGAACGCCCAGAAGTTCATCAGCAACAAGGACGTCCTCGGCGTCGTCGGCCCGCTGAACTCCAGCGTCTCGCAGCAGATGCAGAAGCCGCTCAATGACGCCGGCCTCACCCAGGTCTCCCCGGCCAACACCGGCACCGAGCTGACCCAGGGCGACGGCTGGAAGACCGGCGACCGCGTCCGCCAGTTCAAGACGTTCTTCCGCACCGCCACCACGGACGAGATCCAGGGCGCCTTCGCCGCGGACTACCTGTTCAACAAGGCGAAGCTCAAGAAGGTCTACCTGATCGACGACCAGAAGACCTACGGCGCCGGCCTCGCCGCGTCCTTCAAGGCGAACTTCACGAAGTTCGGCGGCAAGATCGTGGGCACCGACCACATCAACCCCGACGACCGTGACTTCAACGCCGTGGTCGCCAAGATCAAGAAGACCGGCGCCCAGGCCCTGTACTACGGCGGCGAGTACCCGGCCGCCGGCCCGCTGAGCCAGCAGCTCAAGGACAGCGGCCAGAACATCCCGCTCATGGGCGGCGACGGCATCTACTCCGGCGAGTTCCCGAAGCTGAACAAGAAGGCCGAGGGCGACCTCGCGACCTCCGTCGGCCGGCCCGTCGAGCAGCTCCCCTCCGCCAAGACCTTCATCGCGGACTACAAGGCGGCGGGCTACGAGGACGACTACGAGGCCTACGGCGGCCTGACCTACGACGCCACCTGGGCCATCATCGAGGCGGTCAAGCTGGCCGTCGAGGGCAACGACGGCAAGGTCCCGTCCGACGGCCGCAAGGCGGTCCTGGACGGCATGGCCAAGGTCAAGTTCGACGGCGTCACCGGCACCATCTCCTTCGACGAGTTCGGTGACACCACGAACCACACCATGACCGCCTACAAGATCAAGGACAACGCCTGGGCGCCCGAGTTCAGCGGCGAGCCCAAGCTCGGCTGACGAAGGACGAGTCAGAGAACCCATCCAACTCACACATTGATCCAGGCCGCGCGGGAAGCGCCCACCAGCGCTCCCCGCGCGGCGCCATATCCGAACCACTCCACGGAGGCCCTGCGGTGAACGAACTGCCGCAACAGCTGGCCAATGGACTCATCCTCGGCGCGATGTACGGACTCATCGCGATCGGCTACACGATGGTCTACGGCATCGTCCAGCTCATCAACTTCGCCCACGGCGAGATCTTCATGGTCGGGGGCTTCGGGGCCCTCACCGTCTGGATGGTCCTCCCCGACGGCTTCGGCCTCGGGGCGGCGGTCCCCCTCATGATCATCGGTGGCGTTCTCGTCTCGGTCGCCGTCGGCACCGCGGCGGAACGGTTCGCCTACCGCCCCCTGCGCGGCGCACCCCGCCTGGCGCCCCTCATCACCGCGATCGGCCTCTCCATCGTCCTCCAGCAGGCCGTATGGATGTGGTTCCCCGACGCCAAGAAGGACGTCCCCTTCCCCCGCTTCCAGGGCGACCCCGTCGACATCCTCGGCGCCAACATCCAGCGCGGCGACCTCTTCGTCCTCATAGCCGCCCCGCTCTGCATGATCGCCCTCGGCCTGTTCGTCAACAAGACGCGCTCCGGCCGCGGCATGCAGGCCACCGCCCAGGACCCCGACACCGCCAAGCTCATGGGCATCAACACCGACCGCATCATCGTCATGGCCTTCGCCATCGGTGCCGCCTTCGCCGCCGTCGCGGCCGTCGCCTACGGCCTCAAGAACGGCCAGGTCGGCTTCCAAATGGGCTTCCTGATGGGCCTCAAGGCCTTCACCGCGGCCGTCCTCGGCGGCATCGGCAACATCTACGGCGCCATGCTCGGCGGCATCGTGCTCGGCGTCGCCGAGTCCCTCGCCACCGGCTACATCGGTGACATCCCCGGCATGGACCTCTTCGGCGGCGGCGCCTGGAAGGACGTGTGGGCGTTCGCGCTTCTCATCCTCGTCCTCCTGTTCAGGCCACAGGGCCTGCTCGGCGAACGCGTCGCGGATAGGGCGTGATACCCATGACCACCGACATCCCCATGGACAAGACCACCGACGACACCACCAAGGTGTCCACCCCCGAAGCCACCCCGATCATCCCGCTGCCGCACGCCGCGGCCCGCGGACTCACGGTCGCCGGCTCCGCCCTCGCCCTCATCGGCACCTTCCTCGCCTGGACCTGGACTGACGAGTTCCCGGGCAACCTGACCGTCACCGGCTACCCCGGCGGCCTCCAGATCCTCACCCTCGTCGGCTCCCTGCTGACCCTCCTGTTCGCACTCGCCGGCTACGGCATCCGCGGACTGCGCTGGCTCACCCCCGGCGGCAAGAACAGCCCCGTCCTCCTCGCCGCCCTCGGCGTGCTCGGCGTCACCGGCTACGCCATGGGCGCCATCGCGCAGGAACTCGGCGGCCTCGTCAACCTGGAACCCGGCGCCTGGGTCTCCGGCATCGGCGCCCTCGTCGCCGTCGTGGGCGCCCTCGGCCTCCCCGTCGACCAGCCCTACGACGCCGGCGACCCCGACCCCCACCTGTGGGGCCGCGTCCGCCACGCGCTCACCGCCCCCGAGCCCGGCCGCGCCAAGGACCTCCCCTCCTGGCTCGAGATCCTGATCATCGCCGCCGGCTTCGGCGTCGGCCTGTACGTCTTCGCGTACGGCATCAGCACCGAGTACTCCGAGCTGTTCATCGGCTTCCTCGTCCTCGCGGCCTTCGGCTTCACCGCCGTCACCCGCGCCGGACTGCTGAAGCGGCTCTCCGCACTCACCGCCAAACACCGCAACGTCACCCTCGGAGCGGCCTTCGCGGCGGCGATCTGCTTCCCCTTCACCCAGAGCAACGACCAGTTCGCCCTCATCGGCGCGAACATCCTGATCTTCGCCACGGTCGCCCTGGGCCTCAACGTCGTCGTCGGCCTCGCCGGCCTCCTCGACCTCGGCTACGTCGCCTTCCTCGGCGTCGGCGCCTACGCCGCCGCCCTGGTGTCCGGCTCCCCCGCCTCCACCATCGGCGTCAAGTTCCCGTTCTGGGCGGCGGTGCTCACCGGCGCGCTCGCCTCGCTGATCTTCGGCGTCGTCATCGGCGCACCGACCCTGCGCCTGCGCGGCGACTACCTCGCCATCGTGACGCTCGGCTTCGGTGAGATCTTCCGCATCACCATGAACAACCTGAACGGCAACAGCGGACCCGACGTCACCAACGGCTCCAACGGCATCCCGCAGATCCCCGACCTGGCGATCTTCGGCTTCAACCTCGGAGTCCCGCACGACGTCCTCGGCCACGAGCTCACCCGATCCGCCAACTACTACCTGCTGATGCTGCTGTTCACGGCCGTCGTCGTGCTGGTCTTCCGCCGCTCCGCGGAATCCCGCATCGGCCGCGCCTGGGTCGCCATCCGCGAGGACGAGACCGCCGCCACCGCCATGGGCATCAACGGCTTCCGCCTCAAGCTCCTCGCCTTCGCGCTCGGCGCCTGCCTCGCCGGCCTCGCCGGCACCGTCCAGGCCCACGTCTCCTACAGCGTCACCCCCGAGCAGTACGAGTTCGCCGGCCCGGTTCCGCCGAACTCCGCATTCCTGCTCGCCGCCGTCATCCTCGGTGGCATGGGCACCATCAGCGGCCCCCTCATCGGCGCCGCACTGCTCTACCTGATCCCGGCCAAGCTCCAGTTCATGGCCGAGTACCAGCTGCTCCTCTTCGGTATCGCCCTGATGCTCCTGATGCGCTTCCGCCCCGAGGGCCTGGTCGCCGACCGCAGGAAGCAGCTCGAATTCCACGAGACCGGACAGCTCGACGTACCGGAGGACAAGCCATTGCCCGAAGGCGCGACCGGCGTCGCCAAGGCAGGGGCGTGACCGCCATGACCACCACCACGACCACACCCACCACCACGAAGGTGCTCGACGCCAGCGGCGTCACCATGCGCTTCGGCGGCCTCACCGCCGTCCGCGACGTCGACCTCACCGTCAACACCGGCGAGATCGTCGGCCTCATCGGCCCCAACGGCGCCGGCAAGACGACCTTCTTCAACTGCCTCACCGGCCTGTACGTGCCGACCGAGGGCAAGGTCGCCTACAAGGGCACCGTCCTGCCGCCCAAGCCGCACCTGGTCACCCAGGCCGGCATCGCCCGCACCTTCCAGAACATCCGGCTCTTCGCCAACATGACCGTTCTGGAGAACGTGCTCGTCGGCCGGCACACCCGCACCAAGGAAGGCCTCTGGTCCGCCCTGCTGCGCCTGCCCGGCTTCAGGAAGGCCGAAGAGGCCTCCCGCGAACGGGCCATGGAACTCCTCGAGTTCACCGGCCTCGCCGCCAAGGCCGACCACCTCGCCCGCAACCTGCCCTACGGCGAACAGCGCAAGCTGGAGATCGCCCGGGCCCTCGCGAGCGAACCCGGCCTGCTCCTCCTCGACGAACCCACCGCCGGCATGAACCCCCAGGAGACCCGCGCGGCCGAAGAACTCATCTTCGCCATCCGGGACCAGGGCATCGCCGTCCTCGTCATCGAGCACGACATCCGGTTCATCATGAACCTCTGCGACCGGGTCGCCGTGCTCGTCCAGGGCGAGAAGATCGTCGAAGGCCCCGCCGAGGTCGTCCAGGCCGACGAGCGCGTCATCGCCGCCTACCTCGGCGAACCCTTCGAAGGCGCCCCCGGTGCCGCCGAAGCCGCCGAGGTCGAGGCCGCGGAGAGCGACGCGCACAGCACCACGGAAGGGGACGAGAAGTGACCGCACTGCTCGAGGTCGAGGACCTCCGAGTCGCCTACGGCAAGATCGAGGCCGTCAAGGGCATCTCGTTCAAGGTCGAAGCAGGCGAGGTCGTCACCCTCATCGGCACCAACGGCGCCGGCAAGACCACCACCCTGCGCACCCTGTCCGGCCTACTCCAGCCCCTGTCCGGCGACATCAAGTTCGACGGCAAGTCGCTGAAGAAAGTCCCCGCACACAAGGTCGTCTCCCTGGGACTCGCCCACTCCCCCGAGGGGCGGCACATCTTCCCGCGCATGACGATCGAGGACAACCTGCGCCTCGGCGCCTTCCTGCGCAACGACAAGGACGGCATCGAGAAGGACATCCAGCGCGCCTACGACCTCTTCCCCATCCTCGGGGAACGCCGCAAGCAGGCCGCGGGCACCCTCTCCGGCGGCGAGCAGCAGATGCTCGCCATGGGGCGGGCGCTGATGTCCCGGCCGAAGCTGCTCATGCTCGACGAACCCAGCATGGGACTCTCGCCGATCATGATGCAGAAGATCATGGCGACCATCCAGGAGCTCAAGGCCGCGGGCACCACCATCCTGCTCATCGAGCAGAACGCCCAGGCCGCCCTCTCCCTGGCCGATCACGGTCACGTCATGGAGGTCGGCAAGATCGTCCTCTCCGGATCCGGGCAGGACCTCCTGCACGACGAGTCGGTGCGCAAGGCGTACCTCGGCGAGGACTGACGCCCTCAAGAGCTGAGGCCCGTGCCCCCCGGTCAGGGGCACGGGCCTCAGTCATGCGCTCAGGGGGCGGGTCAGCCCTTGGCGGCCTTCTTCTCCTCGGCGTCCTGGATCACGGCCTCGGCGACCTGCTGCATCGACATCCGGCGGTCCATCGACGTCTTCTGGATCCAGCGGAACGCGGCCGGCTCGGTCAGCCCGTACTGCGTCTGCAGGACGGACTTCGCCCGGTCCACCAGCTTGCGGGTCTCCAGGCGCTGGCTGAGGTCCGCGACCTCCTTCTCCAGCTCCTTCAGCTCCGTGAACCGCGAGACGGCCATCTCGATCGCCGGCACGACGTCGCTCTTGCTGAACGGCTTCACCAGGTAGGCCATGGCCCCGGCGTCCCGGGCCCGCTCCACGAGGTCGCGCTGCGAGAACGCCGTCAGCATCAGCACCGGGGCGATGCTCTCCTCGGCGATCTTCTCGGCCGCCGAGATGCCGTCGAGCTTCGGCATCTTCACGTCGAGGATGACGAGGTCGGGGCGGTGCTCGCGCGCCAGCTCGACGGCCTGCTCACCGTCACCGGCCTCACCGACGACGGTGTACCCCTCCTCCTCGAGCATCTCTTTGAGGTCGAGCCGGATCAGGGCCTCGTCCTCGGCGATGACGACACGGGTCGTCAGCGGAGGCACGTGCGACTTGTCGTCGTCGGGCGCGTCCACGGGCTGGGGCGACTCGGGGGCGGTCACGGGGGCTCCTTGTTGCGGGCCGGGCAGGTGCTGCTGCTTAAGCAGCCTACCTAGAGGCGGGGAAGTGCGGTGACCCGGTATGCTTTCGCGCAGCCATACTCGCCGGGTTGGCGCAACTGGTTGACGCGGAGGTCTCAAACACCTCTGTCCGCAAGGACGTGTGGGTTCGAATCCCATACCCGGCACCGTGGAAAAGCGGATGTTCCCGTTCTCGTGAACATCCGCTTTTTGCTGCGTGTCGTCACTTTCCGTGACACAGAGTGCTCGCATGAACGGTCACGGCACTGACGTACGAGACAAGGCCCTCACTCTTCTGCACGCCGGTATGAGCAACGCGGACGTGGCGCGTGCCCTCGCGATCGCACCCGGCACGATCAGCTACTGGAAACACCTCGACCGTGCGCGCCGCGGCGAGTGTCCCGGCCGGCACGATCCGAAGTGCCCCCGGTGCGACGGTCGGCATCTCGATCGGCCAGCCTACGGGTACCTGCTCGGTCTCTACCTCGGCGACGGGCACATCAGCCACTACTCCGCGCATCGCGTCCCGAACCTCATGATCGCCTGCGCCGAGTCCTGGCCTGGCCTGATGGACGACTGCGAGAGGGCCATGCGTGCCGTGTTCCCCGACAACGCCGTCTGCCGGGTCCGCAGGACCGGCTGCCGGAATGTGAAGGTCTACTCGAAGCACCTCCCCTGCCTGTTCCCGCAGCACGGCCCTGGCAAGAAGCACGAGCGAGCCATCGTCCTCGAACCCTGGCAGCAGGAGATCGTCGACGCTCACCCTTGGGAATTCATCCGCGGCCTCATCCACTCCGACGGCTGCCGCATCACCAACTGGACCACCCGGCTGGTCGCAGGTGAGCGCAAGCGGTACGAGTATCCGCGCTATCTCCTGGCCAACAAGTCGGACGACATCCGCAGGCTCTTCACCGACACGCTCGACAAGCTCGGCGTGCGGTGGACCACGCTCGCCCGCGGCAGCGACCCGTTCATCGTCTCCATCGCCCGAAAGCCATCCGTAGCCCTCATGGACGCTCACGTAGGCCCCAAGTACTGACCCGTCAGTGCGGGGTGTCGTCCTCGCCGATGTGGTGGACGCGGACCAGGTTGGTCGAGCCCGACACCCCGGGCGGCGAGCCTGCGGTGATGACCACCGTGTCGCCCTTCTTGCAGCGGCCGTACCGCAGCAGCAGTTCGTCCACCTGGTCGACCATCGCGTCCGTGGAGTCCGCGTGCGGCCCGAGGAAGGTCTCCACGCCCCACGTCAGGTTGAGCTGCGACCGCGTGGCCGGTTCGGGGGTGAAGGCGAGGAGGGGGATCGGGGAGCGGTAGCGGGAGAGCCGGCGGGCGGTGTCGCCGGACTGGGTGAAGGCGACGAGGAAGCGGGCGCCGAGGAAGTCGCCGATCTCGGCGGCGGCGCGGGCGACGGCGCCGCCCTGGGTGCGGGGTTTGTTGTGTTCGGTCAGCGGGGGCAGCCCGTGGGCGAGGACGTCCTCCTCGGCCGCTTCGACGATCTTCGCCATGGTGCGGACGGTCTCGACGGGGTATTTGCCGACGCTGGTCTCGCCGGAGAGCATCACGGCGTCGGTGCCGTCGATGACGGCGTTGGCCACGTCGGACGCCTCGGCCCGGGTGGGGCGGGAGTGGTCGATCATGGAGTCGAGCATCTGGGTGGCGACGATGACGGGCTTGGCGTTGCGCCGGGCCAGTGTGATCGCGCGTTTCTGGACGATCGGCACCTGTTCGAGGGGCATCTCGACGCCGAGGTCGCCGCGGGCGACCATGATGCCGTCGAAGGCGGCGACGATGTCGTCGAGGGTGTCGACGGCCTGGGGTTTCTCGATCTTGGCGATGACGGGGAGGCGGCGGCCCTCCTCGTCCATGATGCGGTGGACGTCGTCGATGTCGCGGCCGGAGCGGACGAAGGACAGGGCGACGATGTCGAAGCCGGTGCGCAGGGCCCAGCGCAGGTCGGCCTGGTCCTTGTCGGAGAGGGCGGGGACGGAGACGGCGACGCCGGGGAGGTTGAGTCCCTTGTGGTCGGAGACGATGCCGCCTTCGACGACGGTGGTGTGGATGCGGGGGCCGTCGATGCCGGTGACTTGGAGGCAGACCTTGCCGTCGTCGACGAGGACGCGTTCGCCGGGGGTGACGTCGTCGGCGAGGCCGGGGTAGGTGGTGCCGCACTGGTGGCGGTCGCCTTCGGCGTCGGGTTCGACGGTGAGGGTGAAGGTGTCGCCGCGTTCGAGGAGTACGGGTCCTTCGGTGAAGCGGCCGAGGCGGATCTTCGGGCCTTGAAGGTCGGCGAGGACGCCGACGCTGCGGCCGGTCTCGTCGGAGGCCTTGCGGACCTGCTGGTAGCGCTCCTCGTGCTCGGCGTGGGTGCCGTGGCTGAGGTTGAACCGGGCGATGTCCATTCCGGCGTCGACCAGTGCCTTTGTGCGGTCGTAGCCGTCGGTGGCGGGGCCCAGGGTGCAGACGATCTTGGCTCGGCGCATGGTTCGACTCTATGACTTACCGGTGGGTAGAGAATTGGTCATCGGTGACGACCCAACGACCTTTGCTTGAAGGGTTTTTGACAAGAGTTGAATTGTGCGGCGGGGTGCTCCGATGAGCAATTCCGGGGCACCCCATCGGGGGATTCCACGCGTGGACGGGGAGTCACAGCCGGGGTGGGGTCATGGTGAAGCGGGCGTTCACCCGGGCGACGACGTGCTGGCGTTGCGGTTCGAGGTCGAGGGGTGCGGGCGTGTCGTCGGGGGCGCCGTAGGTGAGGGAGCGGGTCCGGGCGACGGGCGCCGTGGGGGTGTCGGTGTCGAGGTCGGCGAGTTCCAGGAGGGCGGCGAGGTCTGCTCCGAGGGCTTCGGCGTATTCGCGGGCGCGTTGGACGGCTTCGTGTACGGCCTGCTGCCGTGCCCGGCGGTGGGCGGGTGAGTCGGGGCGCAGCGTCCACCGGGGGCCGTCGACGTGGGTGAGGTCCAAGTCGGCGAGGCGGGTGGTGAGTTCGCCGAGGGCGTTGAAGTCGGTGAGGTCGGCGGTGAGGTGGACGTGTCCGTGGTAGGCGTGGACGCGTTCGCCGCGGCCTTTGTCCTTGAGTTGGGGGCTGAGGGAGAAGGTGCCGGTCTCCAGGCGTTCGACGGCGTCGCCGTAGCTCTTGAGGAGGTCGAGGACGGCGGTGTTGCGGCGGGTGAGGTCGTCGAGGGCGGTGCGCCGGTCCTTGCCGCGGGAGGTGACGGTGACGCCGATGCGGGCGATCTCGGGGTCGACGTCGAGGTGGGCCTCGCCGCGGACGGCGATGTGGGGTGCGTCGGGGTGGGGGTCCTCTGAAGCGGTGGCCATACGTCCCACTGTGTCACTGCTTGCCGGGTTACGGGGCCGTCAGGTCATCAATTCGAAACCTGCGGGGGCTGTTGCGCGCTGCCATGCCCAGGTCAGAATCTACGCGCGTTGTTGGCCCTTCCCCTCGGGAGATGCACTCATGCCGTTGGACCGCCGGAAGTTCCTGAAGAAGTCAGCCGTGACCGGAGCGGGGGTGGCGGTGGCCGGTGCGACGGGTGCCCCGGCGGCGCATGCCGCGCAGCCGGCGAAGGGGCCGAGGATGAAGCGGTACGCGCTGACCGTGATGGGCACGACGGACCTGCACGGGAACGTCTTCAACTGGGACTACTTCAAGGACGCGGAGTACACGGACGCCGCGGGCAACGCGAAGGGCCTGTCGCGGGTCTCGACGCTGGTGAACCAGGTCCGCAAGGAGAAGGGGCGCGGCAACACGCTCCTCATCGACGCGGGCGACACGATCCAGGGCACCCCGCTGACGTACTACTACGCGAAGGTCGACCCGATCACCGCGAAGGGCGGCCCGGTCCACCCGATGGCGGCGGCGATGAACGCGATCGGGTACGACGCGGTGGCGCTCGGCAACCACGAGTTCAACTACGGCATCGAGACGCTGCGCAAGTTCGAGTCGCAGTGCGACTTCCCGCTGCTGGGCGCGAACGCGCTGGACGCGAAGACGCTGAAGCCGGCGTTCCCGCCGTACTTCATCAAGACGTTCCATGTGAAGGGCGCGCCGCCGGTGAAGGTGGCGGTGCTGGGGCTGACGAACCCGGGCATCGCGATCTGGGACAAGGCGTACGTCGAGGGCAGGCTGGTGTTCCCGGGTCTGGAGGAGCAGGCCGCGAAGTGGGTGCCGAAGCTGCGGTCGATGGGCGCGGACGTGGTCGTGGTGTCGGCGCACTCGGGTACGTCGGGCACGTCGTCGTACGGTGACCAGCTGCCGTATGTGGAGAACTCGGCGGCGCTGGTGGCGCAGAAGGTGCCGGGGATCGACGCGATCCTGGTGGGGCACGCGCACACGGAGATCGCGGAGCTGAAGGTCACGAACGAGAAGACCGGCCGGACGGTCGTGCTGTCGGAGCCGCTGTGCTTCGCGCAGCGGCTGTCGCTGTTCGACGTCGAGCTGGTCTTCGAGCGGGGCTGCTGGACGGTCGAGTCGGTCCGGGCGTCGGTGCGGGACTCGAAGTCGGTGCCGGACGACCCGCGGATCACGCGGCTGCTGAAGGAGGACCACGACCTGGTCGTGGAGTACGTCAACCAGGTCGTCGGGACGGCGACGGAGACGCTGACGACGGTGGACGCCCGGTACATGGACGCCCCGATCATCGATCTGATCACCAAGGTCCAGGAGGACGTGGTGAAGGCGGCGCTGGCGGGCACGGAGCATGCCGCGCTGCCGGTGATCTCGCAGGCGTCGCCGTTCTCGCGGACGTCGGAGATCCCGGCCGGCGAGGTGACGATCCGGGATCTGTCGAGCCTGTACGTGTACGACAACACGCTGGTCGCGAAGCTGATGACGGGCGCTCAGGTGCGGGCGTACCTGGAGTATTCGGCGGAGTACTTCGTGCAGACGGCGCCGGGTGCTCCGGTGGACGTGGCGAAGCTGACGAACGCGAACAACCGGCCGGACTACAACTACGACTATGTGTCGGGGCTGTCGTACGACATCGACATCGCGCAGCCGGCCGGGCAGCGGATCAGGAATCTGTCGTACCAGGGTGCCGCGCTGGACGACGCGCAGAAGTTCGTTTTCGCGGTGAACAACTACCGGGCCAACGGTGGCGGGGCGTTCCCGCATGTGGCGTCGGCCCAGGAGCTGTGGTCGGAGTCGACGGAGATCCGGACCCGGATCGCGGAGTGGGTGACCGCGAAGGGTGTGCTGGACCCGAAGGACTTCGCGTCGGTGGACTGGAAGCTGACCCGTGAGGGCACTCCGGTGTTCTGACGGCGGCGGCCTGGGTCAGGAGCCCCGGATTCCCTCGGTGAGCGGTGTCAGTGCCTTCGGGCGGCGCGCTTCGGGGAGCCGGGGCTCCGGCTGTTCCAGGCCGAAGGTGGTGAAGGCGGTCCGGTCGGGCAGCGGGTAGGTCTCCTTGCCGGTGACGGCGTTGAGGATGGTGGCGCTGCGCCAGGCGGCGAGGCCGAGGTCGGGGGTGCCGACGCCGTGGGTGTGGCGTTCGGCGTTCTGGACGTAGACGTGGCAGCCGGAGCCGCTGACGGTGGGGTCCATGACGAGCCGGTAGGTGTCGTCGACGCGGGGGCGTTCCTTGGTGTCGCGGCGCAGGTAGGGGTCGAGTCCGGCGAGGAGGCGGTTGAGGGGGCGTTCGCGGTAGCCGGTGGCGAGGACGACGGCGTCGGTGGTGAGGCGGGTGCGGGCGTTCTGGTCGGGGTGCTCCAGATGGAGTTCGATCTTGGTGGTGGCGAGGCGTCCGGCGGTGCGGACGGCGACGCCGGGGGTGAGGACGGTGTCGGGCCAGCCGCCGTCGAGGGTGCGGCGGTAGAGCTCGTCGTGGATGGCGGCGAGGGTGTCGGCGTCGATGCCTTTGTGGAGCTGCCATTGGGAGGCGACGAGCTTGTCGCGGACGGGTTCGGCGAGGGCCTGGAAGTAGCGGGTGTAGTCGGGGGTGAAGTGCTCCAGGCCGAGCTTGGAGTACTCCATGGGGGCGAAGGACTCGGTGCGGCCGAGCCAGTGGAGCCGTTCGTGTCCGGCGGGCCTGTGGCGGAGCAGGTCGAGGAAGATCTCGGCGCCGGACTGTCCGGAGCCGACGACGGTGATGTGGCCGGCGGCGAGCAGGGTGTCGCGGTGGGTGAGGTAGTCGGCGGCGTGGACGACGGGGACGCCGGGTGCGTCGACGAGGGGTCTGAGGGTGTCGGGGACGTCGGGTTCGGTGCCGATGCCGACGACGATGTTGCGGGCGTGGGTGCGGCCGAGTTCCTCGATGCCGGTGCCGGGGTCGCGGCGGATGTGGTCGACCTCGAAGACGTCGCGTTCGGGGTTGAAGCGGACGGCGTCGACGTGGTGGCCGAAGTGCAGTCCGGGGAGGTTCTCGGCGACCCAGCGGCAGTAGGCGTCGTATTCGGCGCGCTGGATGTGGAAGCGCTCGGCGAAGTAGAAGGGGAAGAGCCGGTCGCGGCTGCGCAGGTGGTTGAGGAACGTCCAGGGGCTGGCGGGGTCGACGAGGGTGACGAGGTCGGCGAGGAAGGGGACCTGGATGCGGGCGCCGTCGAGGAGGAGGCCGGGGTGCCAGGAGAAGGCGGGGCGCTGTTCGTAGAAGACGGCGTCGACCTCGGCGAGGGGGTGGGCGAGGGCGGCGAGGGAGAGGTTGAAGGGGCCGATGCCGATGCCGACGAGGTCGCGGGGGGTGTCGGGTGCGGGGTGCCGGGGGTGGGACTGCGGGGTCATCCGGCGGTGTTTCCTTCCACCAGTTTCAGGAGGGCGGCCAGGGCGTCGGGGCGGGCCTGCGGGTTGAGCAGGGTGGTCTTGAGCCACAGACGCCCGTCGGCGTGGGCGCGGCCGAGGACGGCGCGGCCGTCGGTGAGGAGGTGCCGGCGTACGGCGGCGACGGCGGTGTCCGTGGCGTGCGCGGGCCGGAACAGGACCGTGCTGATGGTGGGCCGGTCGTAGAGGTCGAAGCCGGGGTGGCGGGCGACGAGGTCGGCGAACTCGGCGGCGCGGTCGCAGACCTGGTCGACGAGCCGGCCGAGTCCGTCGCGGCCGAGGGTGGCGAGGGTGACGGCGATCTTGAGGACGTCGGGGCGGCGGCTGGTGCGCAGGGAGCGGCCGAGCAGGTCGGGCAGGCCGGCGTCGGTGTCGTCGTCGGCGTTGAGGTAGTCGGCGCGGTGGTGGAGCGCCTGGAGGTCGGCGGGGTCGCGGGCGGCGAGGAGTCCGGCGGCGACGGGCTGCCAGCCGAGTTTGTGCAGGTCGAGGGTGACGGTGTGGGCGGCGTCGAGGCCGGTGAGCCGGTGGCGGTGCCGGGCGCTGAAGAGGAGGCCTCCGCCGTAGGCGGCGTCGATGTGGAGGCGGGCGCCGTGGGCGGCGCACAGGGCGGCGATCTCGGGGAGCGGGTCGATGAGTCCGGCGTCGGTGGTGCCGGCGGTGGCGGCGACGAGGTGGGGGCCGGGGAGGTGGGTGAGGGCCTCGTCGAGGGCGGCGGGGTCGAGGACTCCGGCGGGTGCGGGGACGGTGACGGGGTCGCTGAGTCCGAGCAGCCAGGCGGCGCGGGGCAGGGAGTGGTGGGCGTTGGCGCCGTGCAGGAGGCGGACGCCGGGACCCCGGGTCTCGCGGGCGAGGAGGACGGCGAGCTGGTTGGACTCGGTGCCGCCGGTGGTCATGAGGGCGTCGGGGCCGGCGGGCGGGGGGTGGATCTCGTGGGCGAGGGCGCGGGTGACCAGGGTTTCGAGTGCGGACGCGGCGGGGGCCTGGTCCCAGGAGTCCAGGGACGGGTTGAGGGCGCTCGCGGCGAGGTCGGCGGCGACGGCCACGGCGAGCGGCGGGCAGTGCAGGTGGGCGGCGCACAGCGGGTCGGCGGGGTCGGCGGAGCCTTCGGCGAGGGTGTGCACGAGGTCGCGGAGGGCGTCGGGGTCGCCGCGCTCGGGCAGTGCGTCGGGGAGGGCGGCGCGTACGCGGGCGGTGACGGCCCGGGGGCCGCCTGCGGGCAGCGGTCCGCCTCGGGCTCGGGCGCCCGCGTCGAGGGCGGTGAGCACGGTGTCGAGCAACGGCCGCAGGGCGTGGGGGCCTTCGGGGCCTGACGCGAGCGGCCAGGGCGTGCTCATCGGGTCCTCCGGGCGCACTGGACGAGAAGGGCCTCCAGCTTGGACCCGGTTGCCCGGATCCACCCGGAAAGCCCCCTGACCGGAACCCGAAAGGGGGTATTTACGTACGTCGAGCGCGTGTCCTACCCGCTGTCGCCCGTACGGCGGAGTAGGGGGCGCCGGCGGAACCGGCGCCCCCGCTCTCGGCGTCCTAGTCGCCTTGTGCTTCGCGGACGCGCAGGGCGCGGGCGAGGTCGTCGAGGTGGTCGGCGAGCCTGCGGCGCAGGGCCGGGGCGGGGTCGGCGTCCTTCAGGCATGCCTCGCCGAGGCTCAGGGTCTCGGTGTCGACGGCGTGCGCCGGGAAGGCGTGGCGGCCGGCGGCGTCGGCGATGGCGGGGCCGCGGCGGGCGGCGACGGCGGGCGCGTCCTGGAACCAGCGGGCCACGAACGGCCGTACCAGGTCGGCCTGTTCGGGCTGCCAGAAGCCCTGCGCGGTGGCGGTGAACAGGTAGTTGGACAGGTCGTCGGAGCCGAACATGGCGTCCCAGGCGCAGGCCTTGGAGTCCTCGCCGGGCAGGGCGGCCCGGCAGCGGGCGGCGCCTTCCTGGCCGGTGGCGCTGGGGTCGCGGTCGAGTTCGGCGGCGATGGCGTCCTCGTCGACGGCGCCGAGCACGGCGAGCCGGGCGAGGACGCGCCAGCGCAGGTCGGGGTCGAGCTCGGGTCCGCCGGGGACGGTGCCTTCGGCGAGCCAGGCGGCGATGGTGTCGGGGTGGGCGGCGGCGGAGATGAAGTGCCGTACCGCGATGAGCCGGAGGCCAGGGTGGTCGCCGTCCTCGGTACGGCGGATGATGTCCCGGCACAGCGAGGTGAGGGTGGTGAGGGCGGCGGGCCGTTCCTCGGGCCGCAGATACCGGTCGGCGATGTGCCCGGCGGCGAACGCGAGGACGCCTTGCACCAGTGCGAGGTCGGTCTCCTCGGGCAGGTGGGCGCCGGCGGTGGCCAGGTAGTCGGAGGGGGCCAGTTCGCCGTCGCGGACCATGTCCCGCAGGCTGTTCCAGACGACGGCGCGGGTGAGCGCGTCGGGGATGCCGGACAGGCCGCGGAGGACGGTCTCCAGGGAGGTGTCGTCGAGACGGATCTTGGCGTAGGTCAGGTCGAGGTCGTTGGGGACGACCAGGGCCGGGCGGGTGCCGGGGCGCGGCGCCGGTTCGGTGACGGGCACGTCGGTCTCGTACCGCTCGCGCAGGGTGAGGGTGCGTCCGTCGCTGAGGTCCCGGTCGTACACGCCGACGGTCACGCGGTGAGGGCGGCTGCCGGCGCGGTCCAGGGCGAGGGTCCACTCGCCGGGGACGGCGTCGACGGAGGCGCTGAGGGTGTCGACGCCGGTCGTGCGCAGCCACGCGTCCGCCCAGGCGTGGACGTCGCGTTCGGTGGCGGAGGCGAGGGAGTCGATGAAGTCGGCGAGGGTGGCGTTGCCGAACTTGTGCCGGGCGAAGTGGGTGTTGATGCCGGCGAGGAAGTCCTTCTCGCCGAGCCAGGTGACGAGCTGGCGGAGCGCGGAGGCGCCCTTGGCGTAGGAGATGCCGTCGAAGTTGAGCAGGGCGGAGGCGGTGTCGTCGACGTTCTCGGGGGCCACGGGGTGGGTGGTGGGCCGCTGGTCGGCGTCGTAGCCCCAGGCCTTGCGGGCGACGCCGAAGTCGGTCCAGGTGTCGCTGAAGCGGGTGGCCTCGCCGCAGATCTGGTAGCCCATGTACTCGGCGAAGGACTCGTTGAGCCAGATGTCGTCCCACCAGCGCAGGGTGACGAGGTCGCCGAACCACATGTGGGCCATCTCGTGGGCGATGACCATGGCGCGGGTCTGGCGTTCGGTGTCGGTGACGGCGGAGCGGTAGACGAACTCGTCGCGGAAGGTGACGAGGCCGGGGTTCTCCATGGCGCCGGCGTTGAACTCGGGGACGAACGCCTGGTCGTAGGAGTCGAAGGGGTAGGGCTCCTCGAACTTCTCGTGGAAGCGGTCGAAGCACTGCCGGGTGATCTCGAAGAGTTCGTCGGTGTCGGCGTCCAGGTAGGGGGCGAGGGAGCGCCGGCAGTGGATGCCGAAGGGCAGGCCGCGGTGCTCGGTGCGCGCGGAGTGCCAGGGTCCGGCGGCGGCGGCGACGAGGTAGGTGGAGATCAGCGGGGTGGTCGCGGCGCGCCAGCGGCCGTCGCCGAGGTGTTCGGTGACGCCGTTGGCGAGGACGGTCCAGCCGTCGGGGGCGGTGACGTCCAGGTCGAAGACGGCCTTGAGGTCGGGCTGGTCGAAGGCGGCGAAGACGCGCTGGACGTCGTCGAGGAACATCTGGGTGTAGACGTAGGTCTCGCCGTCGCTGGGGTCGGTGAAGCGGTGCATGCCCTCGCCGGTGCGGGAGTAGCGCATGGCGGCGTCGACGCGCAGTTCGTGCTCGCCGGCGGTGAGGCCCTTGAGGGGGAGGCGGTTGCCGTCCAGGGTCTCCGGGTCGAGGGGGATGCCGTCGAGGGTGACGGAGCGCAGGTGGGCCGGCTTGAGCTCGACGAAGGTGTCCGCGTCGGCGCGCGCGGTGAACGCGATGACGGTGTGCGAGTCGAAGGTGTCGTCCCCGGTGGTCAGATCGAGTGCGATCGAGTACCGGTGGACGTCGAGGAGCTGGGCACGGGTCTGCGCTTCGTCGCGCGTCAGTACGGACATGAACGACATGCTGCCTGATGCCGCCGGTCAGGCACAGAGGAGGCCCGGTAAGGGCGTGATGTCCGGTTCACCTGGGAGGGTGTGGGGCTGAGGGGGCGGAGCCGGTGCCGGATCGGGGGTGGCGCCGCCCCGCGGTCACTCCCCCGGGCCGGACGCGTCCGCGGCGGGTGCGGTGCCGTCGGTCGTGTCGACGGCGATGCTCTCGTGGTGCCGGATGACCTCGGCGATGATGAAGTTCAGGAACTTCTCGGCGAACGCGGGGTCGAGTTTGGCGTTCTCGGCGAGGGTGCGCAGCCGGGCGATCTGGCGGGCCTCGCGGGCCGGGTCGGCGGGCGGCAGCTGGTGGCGGGCCTTGAGGTGGCCGACCTGCTGGGTGCACTTGAACCGTTCGGCGAGCATGTGGACGACGGCCGCGTCGATGTTGTCGATGCTGTCGCGCAGCCGGGCGAGTTCCTCGCGGACGGCGGGGTCGACGGCGTCGGGGGACGTGTTGCTGGTCATGGGCGCCCAGCCTACGGGGCGGCCGGAGGGTCCGTTCGCCCGATCACGGGCGGATCGGCGGGGTCGGGGACCTGGTCGCTCCAGCCGCCGGGGACGGCGCGGCCCTGCTGGGCGCGGAAGCGGACCGGGGGCGTGGCGCCAACCGGGGCGGCGCGCTGCACGACGGGCCGCTGGAGCCGGACGTCACGTCGTACGACTACGACGCCCCGATCGACGAACGGGGCGCTCCGACCCCGAAGTTCTGGGCGTTCCGCGAGGTACTCGCCGGGTGTGCGGACGGCCCGCTGCCCGAACCGCCGCCCATGCCGGCGGTGTTGAGGGCCGATGCGGGGACGGAGTGGGCGGGCTGGGCGTCCCTGGTCGGGGTGCTGGAGGCGCTGGGCGGACCGGAGGTGATGGAGCCGGTGCCGCCCACGTTCGAGGACCTGGGCGTCGAGCGGGGCCTGGTGCGGTACGCGTTGGACGTGCCGGGGCCGCGGCGGCCGTACCCGCTGTCGGTGCGCGGGCTGCGGGACATGGCCGTGGTGTACGTCGACGGGGTGCGGGCGGGGACGCTGACCGGGGAGGACGCGGTCCTCGCGGAGCCGGTCGCCGGGCCCGCGCCTGTGGAGCTGTGGGTGGAGTCGCTGGGCCGGGTGAACTACGGGCCCCGGCTGGGCGAGGCCAAGGGGATCACCGGCGGCGTCCTGCACGAGCGGCAGTGTCTGCACGGCGTCCGCGCGCGGGGCCTGCGGCTGGAGGCGCTGGACGCGGCCGGGGCGGTGCGGGCGGTGGCGTCGGACGGGGTGCCCGGGGACGGTGCCCCGGGGCTGTACCGGGGCACCGTCGTGGTGCGGGGCGCCGGTGACGCCCGGCTGGAGCTGCCGGGGTGGACCCGCGGCTTCGTCTGGGTCGACGGCTTCTGCCTGGGCCGCTACTGGTCCGCGGGCCCCCAGCGTTCGCTGTACGTGCCCGGGCCGGTCCTGCGGGAGGGCGTCAACGACGTGTGGCTGCTGGAGCTGGAGGGCGCGGGACGCGATCCGCTCCTGCGGCCGGTGCGAGGTCCGGAGCTCTAAAGGGCGTTCGCCGCGCGGGCGATGTCCTTGGCGAAGTGGCTGACCTCGGTGTAGACGCCGGGCACGCCGGTGCGGGCGCAGCCGTCGCCCCAGCTGACGATGCCGGTCTGGATCCACTTGCCCCCGTCGTCCTTGCGGAACATGGGGCCGCCGGAGTCGCCCTGGCAGGTGTCGATGCCGCCGGACTGCCAGCCGGCGCACAGTTCCTCCTTCGACACCAGCCGGTTGCCGTAGTGGCGCTTGCAGACGCGGTCGGCGACGAAGGGGACGGTGGCCTTGCGGAGCTTGGTCGTGCCCGTGTTGGCCCCCTCCTTCATGTCACCCCATCCGGCGATCGTGAACATGCCGCGGTTGTAGCGGTCGGTGGTGGCGATCTTCAGCGTCGGCTTGTCGATCGGCCGGGCCAGCTTGATCAGCGCCCAGTCCTTGCCGGTGCCGTCGTAGCCGGTCGCGACCTTGACCTTGGTCGACCTGACCTTGATCGCGGAGGAGGAGGTCAGGTCGTTGACGCCGGCGGTGACGGTGATGCTCGTGTCGGGGCCGGACCCGTTCATGCAGTGGGCGGCGGTGAGGACCACGTCCTTCTTGTAGAGCGCCCCGCCGCAGCCCATGGAGAGGTGGACCATGAACGGGAACTCGTTCTGTGCGGCGGTCGTTCCACCGACGACGCGGGTGTCGGCGTGCGCGGAGAGGGGTTGCAGGGAGGCGACCGCGAGCGCGACGGCGCCCACCGCCGCGGCTCGGGTGGCCAGGGATATGCCGGTTCTCTTCGGCGGGCTCTGGGTCAACATACGTCCTTTCATGGCGTGTTGAGCGGCCCGCAGTATGAAGATCGACCGGGTGGTGTGGCAAGGACGGATCTCACGCCGGGGGTGTGGAACCTCGGCGGGGAAATCCCCCTCACTCCCCCGTAGAGTGGAATCGGGTTCGAGACGTCCAGGGGGTGCGGCGTGGCGAACGGCGGTCCGGTCGAGCACGGCTTTCCGCATCTTCAGACGGTGCGGGCGTCGATCACCGCGCTCTACCGGCGTCTGTCGTACGAGACGGTCCGGACCTTCGCGGCCAGCGTGGCCCCCGCCGACGTGGCGTTCGGCGACATGGACGATCTGCATCTGGGGGCGCAGCGGGTGGCGCGCGAGCTGGTGCGGCACTTCCGGCTGCCGGACGCGCGCCTGGTCGTCGGGTTCCGGGAGATGAGCCATGCGGCGAACGTCGAACTGACGGCGGGCCCCGAGTACTTCGTCGAGTTGAACGACCGCTTCCGTACACATCGGCGGGACATCGGGGCGGCGCTGGCGCACGAGGTGGCCCATGTGTATCTGCACCGGCTGGACCTGGCGTTCCCCGGCACCCGGGACAACGAGATCCTGACGGACACGGTGACCACGTATCTGGGCGCGGGCTGGCTGCTGCTGGACGCCTACCGGGAGGATGCCGCCTCCTCTCAGAAGCTGGGCTATCTGACCCCGGAGGAGTTCGGATACGTCCTGGCCAAGCGGTCCCTGCTGTTCGACGAGGACCCCTCGGTCTGGTTCACCAGCCCGCAGGCGTACACGGCGTACGGCAGGGGTCTGGCGCGGGCGCGGGAGGACGCGCGGCAGCCGCCGCTGACCGCCGCCGGGTGGGCGGGCCGTCGGCGGTACGCCCATGACCGGCGGCAGGCGCGGGACCATCGGGAGGGTGGGGCGCGGCCGGGTGTGGCGTACGCGTTCACGCCGGAGGAGCGGGGTCCGCTCGGGGTGTCGTTCCCCTGTCCGACGTGTCAGCAGCGGATCCGGGTGCCGGTGCGGGGGCGGGTCCGCGCGCGGTGCGGGCTGTGCCGGACGGTGCTGGAGTGCGACACCTGACAGCGGCCGCCGTTCCCGGTCACGTCCCGTACACGGGACGCGGAGGATGGGCCTCCTCCAACAGCTTCCGTGCCGTCTCCCCCGCCTCCTCGGGTGTCCAGCGGGCTCCCTTGTCGGCGGTGGGACCCGGCGCCCAGCCCTCCATGACGGTGATCCGGCCGCCCTCCGCCTCGAAGACGCGGCCGGTGACCCCGGTGCTCGCCGCCGAGCCCAGCCAGACGACCAGCGGGGAGACGTTCTCCGGGGCCATGGCGTCGAAGCCGGTGCCGGGGGCCGCCATCGCCTCGGCGAAGACGGCCTCGGTCATCCGGGTGCGGGCCGCCGGGGCGATCGCGTTGACCTGGACGCCGTAGCGGGCCAGCTCGGCGGCGGCGACGAGGGTGAGGGCCACGATCCCGGCCTTGGCGGCGCTGTAGGCGCCCTGCCCGACGGAGCCCAGCAGCCCGGCGCCACTGCTCGTGTTGACGATCCGGGCGGCCGGGGCCCGGCCCGCCTTGGTCTCCGCCCGCCAGTGCGCGGCGGCGTGCCGCAGCGGCAGGAAGTGGCCCCTGAGGTGGACGCGGACCACGGCGTCCCAGTCGTCCTCGCCGAGGTTGACCAGCATGCGGTCGCGCAGGAACCCGGCGTTGTTGACGAGCGTGTCGAGCCGCCCGTACGTCCGCAGGGCCGTGGTGACCAGGGACGCCGCGCCGTCGGCGGTGGCCACGTCGCCGGTGTGGGGGACGGCGTCGCCGCCCGCCGCGCGGATCTCGTCGGCGACGCGCCGCGCCGGGCCGTCGTCGCCGCGGGTGCCGTCGGGGCCGACGCCGAGGTCGTTGACGATGACGCGGGCGCCCTCGGCGGCGAACGCCAGCGCGTGGGCGCGGCCCAGGCCCCGGCCCGCGCCGGTGACGACGACGACCCGTTCCGTGCAGATCCCGCTCATGTCATGCCTCCTCGGTATCGGTGACGGCGTCCAGGAACGCGGGCCGCTCGCCGCCACCGTGCACGAGCAGGCTCGCACCGCTGATGTAGGCGGCGGCGGCGGAGGCGAGGAAGACGGCGGCCGCTCCGACGTCGGCCGGTTCGGCGAGGCGGCCCAGCGGGACGGTGCGGGCGACCCGGGCGACACCGCGCTCGTCTCCGTAGTGGTCACCCGACCGCTCGGTGCGGACCATGCCGACGACCAGCGTGTTGACGCGCACCCGCGGCGCCCACTCGACCGCCATGGACCGGGCGAGGCTCTCCAGTCCGGCCTTGGCGGCCCCGTACGCCGCCGAGCCGGGCGAGGGCCGGCCGCCGCTGACGCTGCCGATCATCACGACGGAGCCCCGCGTGCGCTCCAGATGCTCGTGGGCGGCCAGGGACGCGGTCAGCGGGGCGAGGAGGTTCAGCTCGATGACGCGCGCGTGGCGCTCGGCGCCGGCGTCGGTCAGCCGCCGGTAGGGGGTGCCGCCCGCGTTGTTGACGAGGACGTCCAGACGCGGGAGCGCTCCGAAGAAGTCCTGCACAGCGCTCGTGTCCCGCAGGTCCAGGGGCGTGAACTCGGTGCCGGGCAGCGGCATTTCTGGCGGCCTGCGGGCGCAGGTCAGCACCTGGGCGCCGGCCTCGGCGAAGGCCCGCGCGATGCCGGCGCCGACCCCGCGGGTGCCGCCGGTGACGACCACGACCTTCCCGTCCAGCCCCATGCCCCGCTACCCTCCACCTAACAAACGTTTGGTGGAAAGGTAGCTGATGCGGCCATGGGTGTCTCCACCTCGTCCCTGAAAGACGGGACGGATCCCGAGGGAATCGCCGTCGTCACGGTGGACTTCCCGCCGGTGAACGCCCTGCCGGTGGACGGCTGGTCGGCGCTGGCCGACGCCGTGCGCAGCGCGGGCCGCGACCGGGACGTCCGCTGTGTCGTCCTCACCGCCGAGGGACGCGGGTTCAACGCCGGGGTCGACATCAAGGAGCTCCAGCGCGGCGGCCACGACACGCTGATCGACGTCAACCACGCCTGCGCGGAGGCGTTCGCCGCGGTGTACGAGTGCCCGGTGCCGGTCGTGGCGGCGGTGCACGGCTTCTGCCTGGGCGGCGGCATCGGACTGGTGGGCAACGCGGACGCGATCGTGGCGAGCGAGGACGCCGTGTTCGGGCTGCCCGAGCTGGACCGGGGCGCGCTGGGCGCGGCGACCCATCTGGCCCGGCTGGTCCCGCAGCATCTGCTGCGCGCCCTGTACTACACGGCGCGCACGGCCACCGCGGCCGAGCTGCTCGCGCACGGCTCGGTGTGGCGGGTCGTGCCGCGCGCCGAACTGCCGTCGGCCGCCCTGGAGCTGGCGCGGGAGATCGCCGCGAAGGACGGGCGGCTGCTGCGCCTGGCCAAGGCCGCGCTCAACGGCATCGACCCGGTCGACGTGCGCCGCAGCTACCGCTTCGAGCAGGGCTTCACCTTCGAGGCGGGGCTCAGCGGGGTCGCCGAGCGGGTGCGGGCCGGCTTCGGGACGCGCGGGACGGAGGGGGCGTAGATGCCGGACAAGACGATGACCGCCGACGAGGCCGTCTCCCGGCTGCGGGACGGCATGACGGTCGGGATCGGCGGCTGGGGTTCGCGCCGCAAGCCGATGGCGCTGGTCAGGGCGCTGCTGCGGTCCGGGGTGACAGGCCTGACGGTCGTGTCGTACGGCGGCCCGGACGTCGGGATGCTGGCGGCGGCCGGCCGGATCCGCAGGCTCGTCGCCCCGTTCGCGACGCTGGACTCCATCCCCCTCGAACCGCACTTCCGCGCGGCGCGCGAACGCGGGGAGCTCGATCTGACGGAGGTCGACGAGGCGATGTTCCTGTGGGGGCTGCGGGCGGCGGCGAACCGGCTGCCGTTCCTGCCGGTGCGGGCCGGCCTCGGCTCCGACGTCATGCGGATCAACCCGGGCCTGCGGACGGTGACATCGCCGTACGACGACGGGGAGACGTTCGTGGCCATGCCCGCGCTGCGGCTCGACGCGGCCCTGGTGCACGTCAACCGCGCCGACCGGCGGGGCAACGGGCAGTATCTGGGCCCCGACCCGTACTTCGACGACCTGTTCTGCGAGGCGGCGGACACGGCGTACGTGTCCTGCGAACGGATCGTCGACACCGCCGAGTTGGCCAAGGGCGGGCCCCCGCAGTCGCTGCTGGTCAAACGGCACCGGGTCACGGGGGTCATCGAGGCGCCGGGCGGCGCGCACTTCACGTCCTGCGCCCCCGACTACGGCCGGGACGAGGAGTTCCAGCGGACATACGCGACCACACCGTGGCCGGAGTTCGCGGCCCGCTATCTCGGCGGCGACGAACAGGCGTACCGGGCGGCCGTGGGGAGGCGGCCATGACGGAGGTGACCCGTGCCGAGCACTGCGTGATCGCCTGCGCGGAGGAGTGGCGGGGCGACGGGGAGGTGCTGGCCAGTCCCATGGGGGTGATCCCGTCCGTCGGCGCCCGGCTGGCCCGGCTGACCTTCGCACCGGATCTGCTGCTGACCGACGGGGAGGCCCTGCTGGTCACGCCCGACGGCACGGTCGAGGGCTGGCTGCCGTACCGGCAGCACCTCACGCTGGTCACCGGCGGCCGCCGGCACGTGATGATGGGCGCGAGCCAGCTCGACCGGCACGGCAACCAGAACATCTCGTGCGTCGGCCCCTGGGAGCGGCCGAGTCGCCAGTTGCTCGGCGTGCGGGGAGCGCCGGTCAACACCCTGAACAACCCGACGAGTTACTGGGTGCCGCGGCATTCGCGGCGGGTCTTCGTGGAGCGGGTCGACTTGGTGTGCGGGGTGGGCAACGACCGTGCGGCCGGCGCCCGCTACCACTGTCTGCGGCGGGTGGTGTCCGACCTCGGTGTCTTCGACTTCGGCACACCCGACCGCACGATGCGGCTCGTCGCGGTGCACCCCGGCGTCACCGTGGAACAGGTGCGGGAGGCCACCTCGTTCGAGCCGGCCGTGGCGGACGAGGTGGCGGTGACGCGGGCACCCACCCCGGCCGAACTGCGGCTGATCCGCGAGGTCCTCGACCCGGGGAACGCCCGGGCGCGGGAGGTCGCCGGGTGATGGAGACGGCGCTGACCCGGCTGACCGGAGTGCGGCACCCGGTCGTGCAGACGGGGATGGGCTGGGTGGCGGGCCCGCGTCTGGTGGCGGCCACGGCGAACGCGGGGGCGCTGGGCATCCTGGCGTCGGCGACGATGACGGTGGACCGGCTGCGCGAGGCGGTACGCGAGGTCAGGTTTCGTACGGACGCGCCGTTCGGGGTGAATCTGCGGGCCGACGCCCCGGACGCCGGGGACCGGGCCGATGTCCTGATCGCGGAGGGGGTGCGGGTCGCCTCGTTCGCCCTCGCGCCCTCCCCGGAGCTGATCGCCCGGTTCAAGGAGGCGGGGGTGCTCGTCGTGCCCACGGTGGGGGCGCCGCGGCACGCCGAGAAGGTCGCCGGGTGGGGCGCGGACGCTGTGATCGTGCAGGGCGCGGAGGGCGGCGGGCACACCGGCGCGGTGGCGACGACGGTGCTGCTGCCACAGGTGGTCGACGCGGTGCGGATACCGGTCGTGGCGGCGGGCGGTTTCTTCGACGGGCGCGGACTGGTGGCGGCGCTGGCCTACGGGGCGGCCGGGGTGGCGATGGGGACGCGGTTCCTGCTGACGTCGGACTCGACGGTGCCGGACGCGGTGAAGGCCCGCTATCTGGCGGCCACGGTCGCCGATGTCACGGTCACCCGGGCCGTGGACGGTCTGCCGCACCGGATGCTGCGCACGGACCTGGTCGACGCGCTGGAGCGCTCCGGCCGGGTGCGGGCGCTGGCGCGGGCGGTCCGGGCGGCGGCCGGTTACCGGGCGCTGTCGGGCACCGGCTGGCGCCGGATGCTCCAGGAGGGCCGGGCGCTGCGGCACGGCAAGGATCTGACGTGGAGCCAGGTGCTGCTGGCCGCGAACACCCCGATGCTGCTGCGGGCGGCCATGGTGGACGGCCGTACGGATCTGGGGGTGATGGCCGCCGGGCAGGTCGCCGGGGTGATCGGCGACCTGCCGTCGTGCGCGGACCTCGTGGACCGGATCATGCGGGAGGCGGAGGAGGCGCGGGCAGGGGTGAGCGGGTACTGAGGTGCCGTCAGACCCGTTCGATGACGGTGACGTTGGCCTGTCCTCCGCCCTCGCACATGGTCTGCAGCCCGAACCGGCCGCCCGTACGCTCCAGTTCGTGCAGGAGGGTCGTCATGAGCCGTACGCCGGTGGCGCCCAGCGGATGCCCGAGCGCGATGGCGCCGCCGTTGACGTTGACGCGGTCGGGGTCGGCGCCGGTCTCCTTCAGCCAGGCCAGGACGACCGGGGCGAACGCCTCGTTGATCTCCACGAGGTCGATGGCGTCGATCGGCAGCCCTGTCTTCTTCAGCGCGTGGGCGGTGGCGGGGATCGGCGCGGTGAGCATCCGGATGGGGTCCTCCCCGCGCACCGACAGATGGTGCACCCGCGCCCTGGGTATGAGGCCGTGCTCGCGCACCGCCCGTTCGGAGGCCAGCAGCATCGCCGCCGCGCCGTCGGACACCTGCGAGGAGCAGGCGGCGGTGATCGTGCCCCCGTCGAGGACCGGCCGCAGCGCGGCCATCTTCTCCAGCGAGGTGTCCCGGCGGGGCCCCTCGTCCACGGCGACCGGCCCGTACGGCACGATCTCCCGCTCGAAGCGGCCCTCGTCGACGGCCCGCAGCGCCCGCCGGTGCGAGCGCAGCGCGAACTCCTCCTGTTCGCGCCGCCCGATGCGCCACTTCGCGGCGATCGTCTCCGCCCCGACGAACTGGTTGACGGGCTTCGTCCCGTACCGGGCGCGCCAGCCCTCGCTGCCCGCGAAGGGGCCCTCGGTCAGGCCCAGCGGCTCGGCGGCCTGCCGGGTGGCGAAGGCGATGGGGATCATCGACATGTTCTGCACGCCGCCCGCGACCACCAGGTCCTGGGTGCCGGACAGCACGGCCTGCGCGGCGAAGTGCACGGCCTGCTGCGAGGAGCCGCACTGCCGGTCCACGGTGACGCCCGGCACCTCCTCGGGCAGTCCGGCCGCCAGCCAGCAGGTCCGCGCGATGTCGCCGGCCTGCGGACCGACGGCGTCCAGACAGCCGAAGACGACGTCCTCGACGGCGGCCGGGTCGACGTCGACACGTGCGATCAGGGCTTTCAGGACGTGGGCGCCCAGGTCGGCGGGGTGGACCGCGCCGAGTCCTCCTCCGCGCCGCCCGACGGGCGTACGGACCGCTTCGACGATGTAGGCCTCGGCCATGGCGACTCCCTGCCACCTAGGGGTTATCGGCGTACGGCGATCCCGTCCAGCACCATCGACAGGTACTGCCGGGCGATCTCCTCGGGGCTGTGCTGTCCGCCGGGCCGGTACCAGGACGCGGCGACCCACACGGTGTCGCGGACGAACCGGTAGGTCAGCCGGACGTCGAGGTCGGGCCGGAACACGTCGGCGGCGACGCCGCGCTCGAGCGTCGACAGCCACGCCTTCTCGAACCGGCGCTGCGAGTCGGCGAGGAAGGCGAACCGCTCCTGCGCGGCGAGCTGCCTGTTCTCCTTCTGGTAGATCGCGACGGCGGCCCGGTGCCGGTCGATCTCCCGGAACGACTCGGTGACGAGCGCCTCCAGCGTCTCGCGCGGGCCCAGCCCGGACTCCAGGACGGCGTCGTAGCCGGCCCACAGCTCGTCGAGGAAGGTCCGCAGGATCTCCTCGAGCATCGACTCCTTGGAGTCGAAGTGGTAGTAGAGGCTGCCCGCGAGCATGCCGGCGTGGTCGGCGATGGTGCGGACGGTCGTGGCGTTGTAGCCCTGTTCGGCGAACACCTCGGCGGCGGTGTCGAGGAGTTCACGGCGTCGGGCGGCCGCGGCGGTCACCTGGGGTTCCTTCTTCTTGGTCGGCACCGGTCCATTGTCCTGGGTCGATCTAGGGGTGCCGGCTGCTGACGGAGACGGTCTCCCCGGTCATGTACGAGGAGTAGTCCGACGCGAGGAAGACGATCACGTTGGCCACCTCCCAGGGTTCGGCGGCCCGCCCGAACGCCTCGCGCGCGGTCAGCTCCTCCAGCAGTTCGGGCGTCGTCACCCGGGCGAGGTGCGGGTGCAGGGCGAGGCTGGGCGCCACCGCGTTGACCCGCACCCCGTAGGCGGCGGCCTCGACCGCGGCGCACCGGGTCAGCGCCATCACCCCGGCCTTGGCGGCGGCGTAGTGGGCCTGCCCGGCCTGGGCGCGCCAGCCGACGACGGAGGCGTTGTTGACGATGACACCGCCGCCGGTCGCGCGCATCCGGCGCAGGGCGGCCCGGGTGCAGCGGAAGGTGCCGCCGAGGGTGACGTCGAGGACGCGCGTCCACTGCTCGTCGGTCATGTCGACCAGGGGTGCGGTGCCGCCGAGCCCGGCGTTGTTGACGACGATGTCCAGCCGGCCGTGCTCGCGCTCCGCGGTGTCGAACAGGTCGCGCACCCGGGTCTCGTCGGTGACGTCGCACGCCGTGGACGTCACCGCGTCCCCGAACTCCGCCGCCAGCTCGGCCTGGTGGTCCTTGAGCCGCCGGGTGTGCGGGTCGCTGATCAGGACCCGGGCGCCCTCCTCGAGGAGCCGGCGGGCGGTCGCGCCGCCGATGCCGGCGCCCGCCGCCGCGGTGACGACGGCCGTGCGCCCGCGGAGCAGTCCGTGCCCGGGAACGTACGCCGGTGCCTCGACGGGTGTCATGGCAGCACGCTAACCTACCAAACACTTGTTAGGGAAGCCGTCCGGAGGGGGACCGGCCGTGGACCTCATGCACTCCGCCGCCGACGAGGCGTTCCGCGCCGAGGCCCGCGCCTGGCTGCGCGCACATGTGCCGGCCGAACCGCCGCCCTCGCTGGAGACCGAGGAGGGCTTCGCCGCGCACCGCGCCTGGGAGGCCGAACTGGCCGCCGATCGCTGGTCGGTCGTCGACTGGCCGGCCCGGTACGGCGGCCGGGACGCCGGCCTGGTGCGATGGCTGCTGTTCGAGGAGGAGTACTACGCGGCGGGGGCGCCGGGCCGCGTCGGACAGAACGGCGTCAGTCTGCTCGCCCCGACGCTCCTCGCGCACGGCACCGAGGAGCAGCGCGCGCGGGTGCTGCCGCCCATGGCCACCGGGGAGGTGGTCTGGGCGCAGGCGTGGTCGGAGCCGGAGGCCGGTTCGGACCTGGCCTCCCTGCGGTCGCGGGCCGTGCGGGTGTCCGGCGGCTGGCTGCTGTCGGGGCAGAAGACGTGGTCGTCGCGGGCGGCGTTCGCTGACCGCGCGTTCGGGCTGTTCCGCTGCGACCCGGACGCGGAGCGGCCCCATCTGGGCCTGATCTACCTGATGTTCGGCCTGCGGGCCCCGGGTGTCACGGTCCGTGCGATCGCCCGGCTCGACGGCAGACCGGCCTTCGCCGAGCTGTTCCTGGACGAGGTGTTCGTGCCGGACGCCGACGTGATCGGGGAGCCCGGCGACGGCTGGCGGATCGCGATGGCGGCGGCGGGCAACGAACGCGGGCTGATGCTGCGCTCCCCCGGCCGCTTCCTCGCGGGCGCGGACCGGCTCCACCGGCTGTGGCGGGCACGGGGCGAGCCGGAGAGCGCGCGGGCCCGGGTCGCCGACGCGCTGATCGGGGCCCGCGCCTACCAGTTGTTCGCGTGGGCGGCTGCGTCCCGGCTGGCGGAGGGCGGGTCGCTCGGCCCGGAGTCCAGCATGAACAAGGTGTTCTGGTCGGAGTACGACATCGCGCTGCAGGAGACGGCCCTGGATCTGCTCGGCCCGGAGGGCGAGGCGGCGGACACCGAGTGGGCGGAGCGGTACGTCTTCGCGCTGGCCGGACCGCTGTACGCGGGCACGAACGAGATCCAGCGGGACATCGTCGCGGAACGGCTGCTGGGTCTGCCGAAGGGACGCCGAGGATGAAACTCCCGCACGGGCTGCCGAGAGGGTGCCTGCGATGAGTTCCCTGCGGGAGGAGCGCCGCCGATGAGGTCCCTGCCCGTTCTGCCGAAGGAGCGCCGCCGATGAGATTCCTTCTCGACGCCGAGCAGCGGGCCTTCACCGGCTCGCTGGACAAGATGCTGACGGCGGCGGACACCCCGGCGGTCGTCCGCGCCTGGAGCCGGGGCGTGCACGCGGCGGGCCGTGCGCTGTGGTCCCGGATCGCCGAGGCGGGCGTGTTCGCGCTGGCGGTCCCCGGGTCCCGCGGCGGGCTGGGCCCCCTCCCCGTGGAACTCGCCGCCGCCTTCGTGGAGTTGGGTCGGCACGCCGTACCGGGCCCCCTCGTGGAGACGGCCACGGCGGCCGTACTGCTGGCGGGGCTGCCCGAGCCCGGTCCCGCCGGGCGGCTGGTGCCGGCGCTGCTGTCGGGCGAGGCCCTGGCGACGGTGGCGTGGACGGCGCCGTACGCGCTGGACGGGGACACGGCCGACGTCCGGCTCACGGTCACCGGCGAGGGGCTGCGCCTCGCCCCCGGGCACGGCCCGGTGCGCCCCTCCCTGGACCCGGCCCGCCGTCTCACCCCGCTCGACCCCGGAGGGGAGCTGCTCCTGACCGGTCCGCCCCCGGCGCGGGCCCTCGTGTACGCCCGGCTGTGCACCGCCGCGCAGGCCCTCGGCGTCGGGGAGGCCCTGCTGGACCGGACGGTCACCTACGTCCGGCAGCGCACCCAGTTCGGCGTCCCGGTCGGCTCGTTCCAGGCCGTGAAGCACCGGCTGGCCGACGCCAAGACAGGGCTGGAGTTCGCCCGGCCCCTGCTCTTCGGGGCCGCCCTCACCCTGGACCCGGCGGACGTCGCCGCCGCCAAGGTCGCCGCCGGTGAGGCCGCGTACGCCACCGCCCGCGCCGCCCTCCAGGCGCACGGCGCGATCGGCTACACCGCCGAGTACGACCTGTCGCTGTGGCTGACCAAGGCCCGGGTGCTGCGCGCCGCCTGGGGCGACCCGGACAGCTGCCGGACCGAGGTGCTGCGCGGCGCGGGCCGCCGGTGAGCGCCGGCCGTGCTCAGGCCGACGGCACGATGCCCCGCGTCCGCGCGGCCGCCAGCCACTGCGGGAACTCCGCGACGAGGCGGTCGTAGAGCTCGGTGTCCGGCATCGCGGACGGGTCGGAGCCGGCGTGGAAGAAGCCGGCGTTGTCGACGACCCGCTTGTCCGGCACCGGCAGCTCGTCGAGCCGGCGCAGGAAGTCGAACTGCTTGCTGCCCCGGTCGCCGAACCCGATGAACTGCCAGAACAGCGGCAGCCGCGCCGCCTTGCACAGATACCGCTCGGCGGCGAGCCGGTTGATGGGCCCGCCGTCGGTCTGGAACACCACGAGGGCGGGGTCCTTCGAGCCGCTGTCCAGGTAGTGGTCGATGACGGCGTCCATGGCCAGGTGGTAGCTGGTCTTGCCCATGTGCCCGAGTCCGGACACGATCCGCTCGATCCGGCCCTCGTGCCCGTCCAGCGCGATGTCGGTGACGGCGTCGACGTCCGTGGAGAAGAAGACGACCGGGACCCTGCCGTCGTCGTCCAGATGCGCCGACAGCCCGAGCACCCGGTCGGCGAGCGCCTGCACACTGCCGTCCTTGTAGTACGGCTTCATCGAGCCGGAGTAGTCGACCACCAGGTAGACGGCGGCCCGTGCCTCGTCCAGCCCGTGCTTGCGCAGCGACACCCCGGCGCTGCGGTACACGCCGGCCAGCGCGGGCGCGGTCTCCTCCACCTTGCTCAGACTGATCGCGGCCATTCCCCATCCCCCTCGTACGGCATCCCGGGCCCCCTCGTACGGCACCCCGGCGGCCGACCCTACGGCACACCTGTCCCGCTCTTCCCTTCCGTTCTGTACCGGCATTCGATTTCGGCACCGGGGTTCGATATTTTGTTCGCCGCCGTCCCCACCGGCTCACCGTTCATTCGATCCTCCAGGGAGCCGGCAGTGGAGCCCGAGTCCACCGACGCAGCCGTCACCACGTGCTACCGCCACCCCAAGGTGGAGTCGCATGTGCGCTGCACGCGCTGCGAGCGCTACATCTGCCCGTCCTGTATGCGGGAGGCGGCCGTCGGGCACCAGTGCGTGGAGTGCGTGAAGGAGGGGGCACGCTCGGTCCGGCAGGCCCGCACGCTCGTCGGCGGGCGGGTCACGACGACCCCGCTGGTGACGTCGGTCCTCATCGGCCTGAACGTGCTCGCGTATCTGGCCGAGCTGGCCCGCCCCGAGCTGGTCGACCGGTTCGCGATGCTCTCCGCCCGGCTGATCGGACCGGACGGCGGCTTCTACATCTACCGGCCCGGGTACCCGTCCGGCTTCGAGCCGTCCGGTCTGGTCGCCGGGGAGTGGGAGCGGTTGCTCACCAGCGGCTTCCTCCACATGCCGCCGACCGAGGGCACCTTCGGGCTGCTGCACATCGTGCTGAACATGGTCGCGCTGTGGCAGCTCGGCCGGGCCGTGGAGCCCATGCTGGGCCGGCTGCGGTTCGTCGCGCTGTATCTGCTGGCGACGCTGGGCGGCTCGGTGTTCGAGCTGATGCTCACCGACGTGAACGTGGAGTCGCTGGGCGCGTCCGGCGCGATCTTCGGGCTGGGCGCCGCCTACTACGTCCTGGCCCGCAGGATCGGCGCGGACATGCGGGCCGTCAACCGGTTCATGGTGTTCCTGATGCTGTGGCTGGTGCTGTCGGCGGGTCTGACGTCCTGGCAGGGGCATCTGGGCGGCCTGCTGACGGGTGCGGCGGTGACCGCCGCCTTCGCCTACGCCCCGCGCGGGCCGCGGCAGGCCCTGATCCAGGCGGCCGCGTGCGCGGGCGTCCTCGCACTGCTGGCCATGGCCGCGTTCGCCAAGGTCTCCGAACTGACCGGTGGAGGGATACCCCAGTGAAGCGCTCCGGCATCCTGATCTTCGCGGCGGCGCCGCTGGCGCTCACCGCGGCGGCGTACTTCCTCATGCCGACCGACTCCGCCGAGGGCCCGGCCGGGCCGGCCGTCACGAACAGCCGGGACGACGCGCGGCAGGAGGCCAAGTCCCGGGCGGAGGACGAGCGTTCGGCGGACGACGAGCTGATCGCGTCCCGGCCGCCGGGCCTCGCCGCGCCGGCCATGAGGACACTGGCCCAGCAACTGGTGTCGAGCGCCGAGAACTCCACCCTGAACTGGCGCGGCACCTTCGGCTACATCGAGGACATCGGCGACGGCCAGGGCTACACGGCGGGCATCATCGGCTTCTGCACCGGCACCGACGACCTGCTCACCCTGGTCGAGCGCTACACCGCCGACCACCCGGACAACGGGCTCGCGACGTACCTGCCGGCGCTGCGCGAGGTCAACGGCACCGACTCGCACGAGGGCCTGGACCCCGGCTTCACCGAGGCGTGGAAGGCGGAGGCCCGCAAACCCGAGTTCCAGCAGGCGCAGCTCGCCGAACGGGACCGCGCCTACTTCGAACCGGCGGTACGCCTGGCCAAGCTCGACGGCCTGGGCACGCTCGGCCAGTTCATCTACTTCGACGCGATGGTCTTCCACGGCCCCGGTATCGACGACGACGGCTTCTACGTGCTGCGCGAACGCGCCCAGCGCGAGGCGGACACCCCCGCCCAGGGCGGCTCGGAGAAGGCGTACCTGGACATCTTCCTGGACATCCGCCGCGCCGCCATGAAGGACAAGCGCCCCGGCATCGACACCAGCCGCATCGACACGGCCCAGCGCCAGTTCCTCTACGACGGAAACCTCGCCCTGAAGCCCCCACTGCAGTGGAAGGTCTACGGCGAGACGTACCGGCTGCCGTAAAGCCACGGGCATGCCGACGGCGCCTGCCCGTTCGTCCGGTCGGGGACGAGGCAGACGCCGTCTCGGGGGGTCCGGGGGAAGCCCCCGGATTTCCCGCCCGTACGCCGTTGTACGGGACGTTCTCGGATGATCCGCCGGGATCAGACCGCCAGGGCGCGGTCCGTCGGGCGGATCGGGGCCGGCAGCTCGCTGGCGCCGGTCAGGAAACGGTCGCAGCCGCGGGCGGCCGATCGGCCCTCCGCGATCGCCCACACGATGAGCGACTGGCCGCGGCCCGCGTCACCGGCGACGAACACGCCCGGCACGTTGGTCTGGAAGTCGGCGTCGCGGGCGATGTTGCCGCGCTCGTCGAGCTCCAGGCCGAACTGCTCGACCAGGCCGTTCTCCCGGTCGGTGCCGGTGAAGCCCATGGCGAGGGTGACCAGCTGGGCGGGGATCTTGCGCTCCGTGCCCGGCTTCTGGGTCAGCCTGCCGTCGACGAACTCGACCTCGGTGAGGTGCAGCCACTGGACGTTGCCGTCCTCGTCGCCCTCGAAGTGGGTGGTGGAGACGGAGTAGACCCGCTCGCCGCCCTCCTCGTGCGCGGACGTGACCTTGTAGAGCATCGGGAACGTCGGCCACGGCTGGGTGACGTTGTTCCGGTCGTCGTTCGGGCGGGGCATGATCTCCAGCTGCGTGACCGAGGCCGCGCCCTGGCGGTGGGCGGTGCCCACGCAGTCGGCGCCGGTGTCGCCGCCGCCGATGACGACGACGTGCTTGCCCTCGGCGGAGATCGGGGAGGTGACGTAGTCGCCCTCCTGGACCTTGTTCGCCAGCGGCAGGTACTCCATCGCCTGGTAGACGCCCTTCAGCTCCCGGCCGGGGACGGGCAGGTCACGGGCGGTGGTGGAGCCGGCGGCGATGACGACGGCGTCGTACCGCTTCTTCAGGTCGGTCGCCTTGAGGTCGCGGCCGATCTCGACACCGGTGCGGAAGCGGGTGCCCTCCGCGCGCATCTGCTCGATACGGCGGTTGATGTGCCGCTTCTCCATCTTGAACTCGGGGATGCCGTACCGGAGGAGGCCTCCGACGCGGTCCGCGCGCTCGTAGACGGCGACCGTGTGGCCGGCGCGGGTCAGCTGCTGGGCGGCGGCGAGGCCCGCCGGGCCCGAGCCGATGACGGCGACGGTCTTGCCGGACAGGCGCTCCGGGATCTGCGGGGCGACGTCCCCGGCCTCCCACGCCTTGTCGATGATGGAGACCTCGACGTTCTTGATGGTGACCGGCGGCTGGTTGATGCCGAGCACGCACGCCGACTCGCAGGGCGCGGGGCAGAGGCGACCGGTGAACTCCGGGAAGTTGTTGGTCGCGTGCAGCCGCTCCTGGGCGGCCGCCCAGTCCTCGCGGTAGGCGTAGTCGTTCCACTCCGGGATGAGGTTCCCGAGCGGACAGCCGTTGTGACAGAACGGGATGCCGCAGTCCATGCACCGGCTGGCCTGCTTGCTGATGATCGGCAGCAGCGAGCCGGGGACGTAGACCTCGTTCCAGTCCTTCAGCCGGACGTCGACGGGGCGGGACTTGGCGACCTCGCGCCCGTGGTTGAGAAAGCCCTTGGGATCAGCCATTGGTCGCCGCCTCCATCATCTTCTCGGTGATCTCGGTCTCGGAGAGACCGGCTCGCTCGGCGGCGTCCTTGGCGGCGAGCACTGCCTTGTACGTGCTGGGGATGATCTTGCTGAAGCGGTCCACCGCGGTGTCCCACTCGGCGAGGAGCTTCTCGGCGACCGTGGACGCGGTCTCCTCCTGGTGGCGGCGCACGACGTCGTGCAGCCACTGCTTGTCGCTCTCGTCGAGCGCCTCGACGGCATCGACGTTGCCGGCGTTGACGTTGTCCCGGTCGAGGTCGATGACGTAGGCGATGCCACCGGACATACCGGCCGCGAAGTTGCGGCCCGTCTCACCGAGGACCACCGCGTGACCGCCGGTCATGTACTCGCAGCCGTGGTCGCCCACGCCCTCGGAGACGACCGTCGCGCCGGAGTTGCGGACGCAGAACCGCTCGCCGGTACGACCGCGCAGGAACAGCTCGCCACCGGTCGCGCCGTAGGCGATGGTGTTGCCCGCGATCGTCGAGTACTCGGCCAGGTGGTCGGCGGCCCGGTCCGGGCGGACGACGATCCGGCCGCCGGAGAGGCCCTTGCCGACGTAGTCGTTGGCGTCGCCCTCCAGCCGCAGCGTGACACCGCGCGGGAGGAAGGCGCCGAAGGACTGGCCCGCGGAGCCGGTGAAGGTGATGTCGATGGTGTCGTCGGGCAGGCCCGCGCCACCGAACTTCTTCGTCACCTCGTGGCCGAGCATGGTGCCGACCGTGCGGTTGATGTTGCGGACCTTCACCTGGGCGCGCACCGGCTGGGCGTCGGTCACCGAGTCGGCGGCGAGAGCGTCGGCGGCGAGCTTGATCAGCTCGTTGTCGAGCGCCTTCTCCAGGCCGTGGTCCTGCTGGACCAGCTGGTGGCGGACCGCGCCGGCCGGCAGGTCGGGCACGTGGAAGAGCGGCTCCAGGTTCAGGCCCTGCGCCTTCCAGTGGTCGACCGCGCGGGTCACGTCGAGCGCCTCGGCGTGACCGACGGCCTCCTCGATGGAGCGGAAGCCCAGCTCGGCGAGGAGCTCGCGGACCTCTTCGGCGATGTACCGGAAGAAGTTGACGATGTACTCGGCCTTGCCGGAGAACCGGTCGCGCAGCACCGGGTTCTGGGTGGCGATGCCGACCGGGCAGGTGTCCAGGTGGCAGACGCGCATCATGACGCAGCCGGAGACGACGAGCGGCGCGGTCGCGAAACCGAACTCCTCGGCGCCCAGCAGCGCGGCGATGACGACGTCACGGCCGGTCTTCAGCTGGCCGTCGGTCTGCACGACGATGCGGTCGCGCAGGCCGTTGAGCAGCAGCGTCTGCTGGGTCTCGGCGAGGCCGAGCTCCCAGGGGCCGCCCGCGTGCTTCAGCGAGGTCAGCGGGGAGGCACCGGTGCCGCCGTCGTGACCGGAGATCAGCACGACGTCCGCGTGGGCCTTGGACACACCGGCCGCGACCGTGCCGACGCCGACCTCGGAGACCAGCTTCACGTGGATGCGGGCCTGCGGGTTGGCGTTCTTCAGGTCGTGGATCAGCTGGGCCAGGTCCTCGATCGAGTAGATGTCGTGGTGCGGCGGCGGGGAGATGAGCCCCACGCCCGGCGTGGAGTGCCGGGTCTTCGCCACCCACGGGTACACCTTGTGGCCGGGCAGCTGGCCGCCCTCGCCGGGCTTGGCGCCCTGGGCCATCTTGATCTGGATGTCGTCTGCGTTGACGAGGTACTCGCTGGTCACACCGAAGCGGCCGGAGGCGACCTGCTTGATGGAGGACCGGCGGGCCGGGTCGTACAGACGGTCCGGGTCCTCGCCGCCCTCACCGGTGTTGGACTTGCCGCCCAGCTGGTTCATGGCGATGGCGAGGGTCTCGTGCGCCTCCTTGGAGATGGAGCCGTACGACATGGCGCCGGTGGAGAAGCGCTTGACGATCTCGGAGACCGGCTCGACCTCCTCGACGGGGATCGAGGGGCGGTCCGACTTGAAGCCGAACAGGCCGCGCAGCGTCATCAGCCGCTCGGACTGCTCGTTCACGCGCTCGGTGTACTTCTTGAAGATGTCGTAGCGGCCGGTGCGCGTGGAGTGCTGGAGGCGGAAGACCGTCTCCGGGTCGAACAGATGCGGCTCGCCCTCGCGGCGCCACTGGTACTCGCCGCCTATGTCCAGCGCGCGGTGCGCCGGGGCGATGCCGGAGGCCGGGTAGGCCTTGGCGTGCCGGGCGGCGACCTCCTGGGCGATGACGTCGAGGCCGACGCCGCCGATCTTGGTGGCCGTGCCGTTGAAGTACTTCTCCACGAAGGCGTCTTCGAGACCGACGGCCTCGAAGACCTGGGCGCCCCGGTAGGAGGCGACGGTGGAGATGCCCATCTTCGACATGACCTTGAGGACGCCCTTGCCGAGAGCGTAGATCAGGTTGCGGATGGCCTGCTCGGCCTCCATGCCGGGCAGGAAGGTGCCGGCGCGGACCAGGTCCTCGACGGACTCCATCGCCAGGTACGGGTTGACCGCGGCGGCGCCGTAGCCGATGAGCAGGGCGACGTGGTGGACCTCGCGGACGTCGCCGGCCTCGACCAGCAGGCCCACGTGGGTGCGCTGCTTGGTGCGGATGAGGTGGTGGTGGACGGCGGCGGTGAGCAGCAGCGACGGGATCGGCGCGTGCTCGGCGTCGGAGTGGCGGTCCGACAGGACGATCAGCCGGGCGCCGTTCTCGATGGCGGCGTCGGCCTCGGCGCAGATCTCCTCGATGCGCGCGGCGAGGGCGTCGCCGCCGCCGGAGACCCGGTACAGGCCGGAGAGCGTCGCGGCCTTGAAGCCGGGCATGTCGCCGTCGGCGTTGATGTGGATGAGCTTGGCCAGCTCGTCGTTGTCGATCACCGGGAAGGGCAGGGTGACCGAGCGACAGGAGGCGGCGGTCGGCTCGAGCAGGTTGCCCTGGGGGCCCAGCGAGGAGCGCAGCGAGGTGACGAGCTCCTCGCGGATGGCGTCCAGCGGCGGGTTGGTGACCTGCGCGAACAGCTGGGTGAAGTAGTCGAAGAGCAGCCGGGGGCGGTCGCTCAGCGCGGCGATCGGCGAGTCGGTGCCCATCGAGCCGATCGGCTCGGCGCCGGCCTTGGCCATCGGCGCGAGGATGATGCGCAGCTCTTCCTCGGTGTAGCCGAAGGTCTGCTGGCGGCGGGTGACCGAGGCGTGGGTGTGCACGATGTGCTCGCGCTCGGGCAGGTCCGACAGCTCGATCTCGCCGGCCTCCAGCCACTCCGCGTACGGCTGCTCGCCGGCGAGGGACGCCTTGATCTCGTCGTCCTCGATGATGCGGTGCTCGGCGGTGTCGACGAGGAACATGCGGCCCGGCTGGAGGCGGCCCTTGCGGACGACCTTGGCGGGGTCGATGTCGAGGACGCCGACCTCGGAGCCGAGGACGACGAGGCCGTCGTCCGTGACCCAGTAGCGGCCGGGGCGCAGACCGTTGCGGTCGAGGACCGCGCCGACCTGGGTGCCGTCGGTGAAGGTGACGCAGGCCGGGCCGTCCCAGGGCTCCATCATCGTGGAGTGGAACTGGTAGAAGGCGCGGCGGGCCGGGTCCATGGAGTCGTGGTTCTCCCACGCCTCCGGGATCATCATCAGCACCGAGTGCGGCAGGGAGCGGCCGCCGAGGTGGAGGAGCTCCAGCACCTCGTCGAAGGAGGCGGAGTCGGAGGCGTCCGGGGTGCAGACCGGGAAGACGCGCTCCAGGCCCTTGTCGCCGAACAGGTCGGAGACGAGCTGCGACTCGCGGGCGCGCATCCAGTTGCGGTTGCCCTTGACGGTGTTGATCTCACCGTTGTGCGCGACGAAGCGGTAGGGGTGCGCGAGCGGCCACGACGGGAAGGTGTTCGTGGAGAAGCGCGAGTGGACGAGCGCGATCGCGGAGGCGAAACGGCGGTCGGACAGGTCCGGGAAGAAGGGCTCCAGCTGGCCGGTGGTCAGCATGCCCTTGTAGACGATCGTGCGGGACGACAGCGACGGGAAGTACGTCCCGGCCTCGCGCTCGGCGCGCTTGCGCAGCACGAACGCCTTGCGGTCCAGGGCGATGTCCGTGGAGGTGCCGTCGGCGACGAAGATCTGGCGGAAGGCCGGCATCGTCGAGCGGGCGGTGGCGCCGAGCAGTCCGGGGGCGACCGGGACCTCGCGCCAGCCGAGGACGTCGAGGCCCTCCTCGGCGGCGATCGTCTCGATGCGCGCGACGGTGTCCTCGGTCCCCTCCTCCGGCAGGAAGGCGATGCCGACGGCGTAGGCGCCGGCCTCGGGCAGCTCGAATGCGGTGACCTCGCGCAGGAAGGCGTCCGGCACCTGGGAGAGGATGCCCGCGCCGTCACCCGAGTCGGGCTCGGAGCCGGTGGCGCCGCGGTGCTCGAGATTGCGCAGAACGGTCAGCGCCTGCTCGACCAGCGTGTGGCTCGCCTCTCCGGTGAGGGTGGCCACGAAGCCGACGCCGCAGGCGTCGTGCTCGTCGCGGGGGTCGTACATACCCTGCGCAGCAGGGCGAGCATCCATGAACGACCAGTTCTGGCCATTCGTGGAGTGCTGGGACGGCTGGCGCGGCGTACGCATCGGCTCTCCCGTCGTCGTCATTTGTCTGGGAATCCCCCGGGTCGGAAGCCGGGGGGCAGGTGCAAGGGACGACGTTGGCCCTTTGCGTGATCGCAAAATTTCGTGCAGGTTACATGATGGAACGACTCTCGGGAACCGGGATACTCCGTTCCACCATGCGGACACCACGGCCTGCGGCAGGGGTCCCGCGCACGTGGCTCGAAGTATGGGGGGGGACCGAGCGGGACAGGTCCATGCCCGTCGGTCCTCGAGGAGGCGGAAGGGGCGTCGTCGCCCACCCCGCGTGTGCGCTGCAGGCTTCATTGCCCACAGTGCTTACGGCTCATGCCCGGTGGTCATGCATCCGAAACCAGCGAGTAACGGAAACTTATGCGGTCCGACGTATAAGTTCCAGCCGCGCTATCCTACGGCCGTTTCGAAGAAGCTGCCCAGGGCGTACGTCACACCGGCCGCCGCGCCACCCAGGGCGAGCTGCCGCAGACCGCTGAACCACCAGCTGCGCGCCGTCACCTTGGCCACGACCGCACCGCACAGGAAGAGGCCGAGCAGCGCGAGCAGGACGGCCGGCCACAGCGCGGTGGCGCCGAGCAGGTACGGCAGGACGGGCAGCAGGGCGCCGAGGGCGAAGGACCCGAACGACGACACCGCGGCGACCAGGGGCGAGGGCAGGTCGCCGGGGTCGATGCCGAGCTCCTCCCTGGCGTGTATCTCCAGGGCCAGCTCGGGGTCGCGGGAGAGCTGTGCCGCGACGGCCCGCGCGAGGTCGGCGTCCACGCCCCGGGCCTCGTAGAGGGCCGCCAGCTCGGCCTCCTCGTCCTCGGGGTGCTTGCGCAGCTCCCGCCGCTCGACGGCCAGTTCGGCCTCGACGAGCTCGCGTTGCGAGGCGACCGAGGTGTACTCGCCGGCGGCCATGGAGAAGGCGCCGGCCGCGAGGCCCGCGAGGCCGCTGAGCACGATGGTCTGGTGGCTGACGGCACCGCCGGCGACACCGGTCATGAGGGCGAGGTTGGAGACGAGGCCGTCCATCGCGCCGAAGACCGCGGGGCGCAGCCAGCCGCCGTTCACGTCGCGGTGCGTGTGGTTGTCACGGTGCGCCTCGTGCAGCGCGGCCTCGGTCTCGATGATCGCCATGAGGTTCCCCCCGGAAGTCAGGTGGCCGGAAAAGCTTCGGAAAAGCCAGATGAGGCGGCAGAACGCGAAGTCAGGCAAGGCTTGCTTTAGACGTGTTCTACTCTTTGACAACACCCAATCTACGCCGCCCCATTCCCGCCCGCCAGCAAGGAAAGGCTGGGCTAACCTGCGGTTTTGCCCTAAAACCCGCCACGCCGCCGGGGCCTCGGACGCCACGTCGACCGGGTGACAGTGGGGCCGTCGAGGCTCAGGTCAACCGCCGACGGTGGGACACATCCGCAAAGGGCTCCGCGCCCTGGGCGGAGCCCCCGGAGGAGAGGCCGCGTATGGCATCGATCGCCTGCATCCCCTCGGTCCCGGCGCCCGGTGACGCCGGCGAACTCCGCGAGCGGGCGCGCGGCGCCCTGCTGGGCCTGGCGGTGGGCGACGCGCTGGGCGCCCCCGCCGAGAACATGAAGCCCTCGGAGATCCGCGCCCGGTGGGGCCGCATCACCGGTTTCGTCAGCGAACGGCCGTGCGGTACCGACGACACCGAGTACGCGATCTTCTCCGGGCTGCTGCTCGCCCGCCACGGCTCGGCGCTCACGCCGGCCCATGTCGAGGCCGCCTGGCACGAGTGGATCGCGGACCGGGCGGAGGGGCCGTTCCGGGGCGCCGGGTTCAGCGAGCGGGGCACGCTGGAGAACCTCCGCCGGGGTCTCGCGGCGCCCATCTCCGCACAGCACCGGCACGCCTGGAGCGACGGGCTGGCCATGCGGGCGGCGCCCTTCGGCGTGTTCGCCGCGGGCCGCCCCGCCGAGGCCGCCCGGCTGGTCGCCATCGACGGCTCGGTGAGCCACGACGGCGAGGGCATCTACGGCGGCCAGGCCGTGGCGGCCGGGGTGGCCGCGGCGATGACGGGCGCCCCGACCCCGGTGGTGGTGGCCTCGGCGCTGGCCGTGGTCCCGGACGACTCCTGGACGGCCCGCTCCCTGCGCCGGGCAGCCGCGGTCGCCCACGAGGGGGAACGCGCGGTGCGCTCCGCGGTGGTCATCGGCGGCTACCCCTGGACCGACCTGGCCCCCGAGGCGGTCGCCCTGGCCTTCGGCGCGTACGCGGCGGCCGACGGCGACTTCGTCCAGGCGGTCCTGACGGCGGTGAACATGGGTCGCGACGCGGACACGACTGCCGCGGTGGCGGGCGCACTGGCCGGCGCGACGCAGGGCGAGCAGGCGATCCCCCCGGACTGGGCGGCCGCGATCGCCCCGGCCCGCGGCAGCTGCCTGCCGTCGATGGCGGGCCACCACGTCCTGGAGGTGGCGGAACTCCTGGTCCCCGGCGACGACCGCAAATGGATCACCGGAGCCCTCACCCCGACAAAGGAGCCCCTCGGATGACCCCCCCAACCCCGTGGTCCGACCCCACCCCCGACGAAGCGTCCCCACCCACCACAGGCCCGACGCTCCTCCTCCCACCCCCCGAACCGGAGGACGCCGACGACGAGTTCGCCCCACCGGGGCCACCCGCACCCGACGACGAAAGCTGCACGGGTGGTGCGGGTGGCAGACTCCTGGCCGAAGGCGAAGCCGAGGCCGTCCCCACCCGCGAGCCCGCGCAGCACCCCCGTGCGGGTGGGAAACTCCTGGCCGAAGGCGAAGCCGAGGCCGCTGCACCCCAGCCCGGCGCGGCGCACCGCATCCAAGGACTCCTCCTGGGCCTGGCCGCAGGCGACGCCGCCGGCTGGCCCGCCGCCCGGCACCGGGCCGCGCGTATGCCGGACTGGACGCGGCGCCTGACCCGCGAACTGGAGACGTTCGCCGAGCAGAACGCCACGACCACCCTCCCCGTACCGATCGCCCTCAACCAGCCCCCCGAACCCCTCCGTCTGGGCCCCTCCGACGACGCCGAGTGGGCGGCGTTCACCGCGGAGGCCCTGCTGCGGGCCGGCGACGACACCGCCCTGGGCGACCTCAGCCGCGACCGCCGCGTCAGGGCAGCCATCGACCTCACCTGGAACGCCCTCGCCGGCGAGATCGCCGCCGCAGCCGACCGCGCCCCCGAGGTCGAGTCGGCGGTCCTACCGCTGCGCGCCCGCATCTCCGTCCGCGCCGGCCTCGGCAACCTCGCCACCGGCCTCCGCCCACCCGCCACCGGCCACGACAACCCGCACTTCTTCGACGACGCGGCCTGCGTACGCGCCTGCGTCCTGGCCGTCGCCCACCCCGGCGACCCCGAACGCGCCGCCGGCCTGGCCGAGTTCGACGCCCGTTACACCCAGGACGGCGACGGCGTCCTCGGCGCCCGGGCGATGGCCGCGGCCGTCTCCCTGGCCCTCACCGGCGCGCCCACCGGCACCTGCGTCACGGCGGCGCTCACCGAACTCCCCGAGGGCACGGAGATCGGACGCAACGCCCACCACGCCGTGGACCTCGCCCGCGCCGCGGACGGCGCCTTCGCCCTGGTCCCCCTCCTGGAGCACCAGATCGTCGACCACGTCTACAGCTACGGCGTCGCCGCCGCCGAGACCGTGCCGGTCGCCCTCGCGCTCGCCGTCGCCGCGGACGGCCGTATCGCCGAGGCGGTCCCCGCCGCCGCCTGCCTGTCCCGGGTGGCGGACTCGGCACCGGCCCTGACCGGCGCGCTCACCGGCGCGCTCGGCGGCGCCGCGTGCGTCGCGGCGGCCTGGCGCGACGCCTGCCGCACCCTCTCCGGCTGCGCGCTCCCCCGGCTCACCGGCACCGACCTGGTGGAACTCGCCGACCTCCTGGAAGCCGCACAACCGGACCGACCAGGAGGATGATTCCGGCATGACGCCCAAAGCAGATGAAAACAGTGGTCCGCGTCTCGACGAACGGATCACCGGCGCCCTGGTCGGCGCGGCCGTCGGCGACGCCCTCGGCGGCCCGGTGGAGGGCTACTCCCCGGATCAGATCCTGGAGCGCCACGGCGGCCGCGTCCACGGCGTCGTCGGCCCCTGGAACGGCGAGGACTGGCGTACGGCCCGCCCCATCGCGCCGTACCACAAGGGCGACGGGCACGTCACCGACGACACGTTGATGACGCACGCGCTGATCCGCGTCTACGCGGCCGTCCGCGACCACCTCGACGCGTACGCGATCGCCGACCACCTGGTCCCGGACCTGATGGCGAACCCCCGCTGGATCCCGGAGCTGGAGGCCGAGGCGCTCCCCCTGCACCGGATCTTCCTGGCGGAGAAGTGGCTCGTGGCCCGCCTCCACTACGGCCACGTCGACCCCCGGGAGGCCGGCGTCGGCAACATCGTGAACTGCGGTGCCGCGATGTACATGGCCCCCGTCGGCCTGGTCAACGCCGCCGACCCGCGCGCCGCGTACGCCGAGGCGCTGGACGTCGCGGGCGCCCACCAGTCGTCGTACGGACGTGAGGCGGCCGGTGTGTTCGCGGCGGCCGTGGCGGCGGCCTGCTCCCCCGGCGCGACCCCCGACTCTGTCGTCGGCGCCTGTCTGTCCCTGGCCCGGGACGGCACCCGCGAGGCCATCGAGAAGTGCTGCGAGACCGCCACGGCTCACGGCGACTTCGAGTCCGCGCTGGTCCCGCTGCGCGAGGCGGTCGCCCCCTACGACACCGTCGGCCCCGACTACCGCCGGCCCTCCCTGGGCGCCCGCCGGCCCTCCCGGCTGCACGCGATCGAGGAACTGCCCATCGCCCTGGCCATGGTGCTGATCGGGGGCGGCGACTTCCGCCGGGCGGTGCTGGGCTCGGTGAACTACGGCCGTGACTGCGACTCGATCGCGACGATGGCGGGCGCGGTGGCCGGCGCCCTCGGCTCCCCGGTCCCGGAGGACTGGGCGAAGACGGTCGCGGAGGCCAGCCGGCTGGACCTGTGGGAGCCGCCCCGCGTCCTGACCGAGGTGGCCCGTGAGGTGCACACCCGGGACGTGGCCCGCCGCCGCGCCCACGAGGCGGCGTTCGAGACGCTGGAGGGCCGGCCGTGCTCCGCGTGACCTGGGTGCAGCCCGAGGATCTGATCGGCCACGAGCTGCGCCAGGCCGCCCTGGACGGCAGGGAGCCGGCACGGATCGCGGCCCGCTGGGCGGCGGCCGGAGGCCGTACGGCTCCCGCGCGGGCGGGCGCCTCGCCACAACCGGCGTCCCGCTATCTGCGCACGCTGGCCGAGGACCTGCTGGACGAACTGGCCGACCTGCCGAGCCGGACGGCGGACCGGGAGCCCACCGACCTCGCCGCCATCAAGGCTCTCCGCCCCGACTGGCCCGCGCCCCCGGCCTCCCCCGCGCGGACCTCTCCGGCCCGGCTCGAGGCCGCCTGGCTGGGCCGGGCCGTCGGCTGTCTGCTGGGCAAGCCGGTCGAGAAGCTGCCGCTCGACGCCATCCGCGCGCTCGCCCGGCCGACCGGCAACTGGCCCCTGCGCGGCTACTTCACGGCCCGGGGCGTCCCGCCCGAGCTGCTCGCCGCCCATCCCTGGAACCGCCGCTCCGCCACGACCTCGCTGGCCGAGAACATCGACGGCATGCCCGAGGACGACGACCTCAACTACCCGCTGCTCAACCTGCTGCTGCTCCAGCGGTACGGCCGGGCCTTCACCACCGCGGACGTGGCCCGCCTCTGGCTGGACGAACTCCCCGCGGGCCGTACGTTCACCGCCGAACGCGTCGCGCTGCGCAACCTCCTCCTCGGGGTCGAACCCCCGCACACGGCCCGCCACCGCAACCCGTTCCGCGAGTGGATCGGTGCCCTCATCCGGGCCGACGTCCACGGCTGGACCCACCCCGGCGATCCGGGTGCCGCGGCCGAACAGGCCCACCGGGACGCCACCCTCACGCACACCGCCAACGGCGTCTACGCGGCGATGTTCGCGGCGGCGGTCATCGCCCGCGCGGCCCACGCGACCGGGCCGCAGGACGTCCACGACTGCCTGCGCGCCGGGCTCGCGGTGATCCCGTCCGAGTCCCGCCTCGCCCGGGCCGTCGACCACGCGATGACGCTGGCGCGCGCCCACGAGGACTTCGACACGGTCGTCGACCGACTGCACGCCGTCCACGGGGAGGACCACCACTGGGTCCACGCCGTCCCCAACACGGCCCTGATCGCCGCCGCCCTCACCCACGCCGACGGCGACTTCACCGGCTCCATCTGCCGTGCCGTGTCCGGCGGCTGGGACACCGACTCCAACGGCGCGACGGCGGGCAGCGTCGCAGGCCTTCTCGCCGGCTCCCCCGCCGCCCTGCCCGACCATTGGACCGCCCCGCTGAAGAACCGTCTCGCCACCTCCGTCGGCGGCCTCGACGGCACCGGCTTCGACACGCTCGCCCGGCTCACACACGACCTCGCCCAAGCCCCCGCCCCGGACCTCACCCCCTTGGAGGCCGTCCGCCCATGACCGACATCGTCGTGCTCGGCAGCACGAACATGGACCTCGTCACCTATGTAGAGAAGGCCCCGCAGCGCGGCGAGACCGTCACCGGCCGGGAGTTCCGCACGATCCCCGGCGGCAAGGGCGCCAACCAGGCGACCGCCGCGGCCCGCGCGGGCGGCGACGTGCTGATGATCGGCGCCGTCGGCAACGACACCTACGGCGCCCAGCTGCGCTCCGCGCTCGAGCACTCCGGGGTCGACACCGACGACCTGCGCACCGTCGAGGGCCCCTCCGGCACCGCGCACATCGTCGTCGACGACGAGGGCGGCAACGCGATCGTCGTCATCCCCGGCGCCAACGCCACCCTCGACCACCTCAGCCCGGGTGACGAGGGCGTGATCGCCGACGCCGACACCCTGCTGCTCCAGCTGGAGATCCCGCTGCCCGCCGTGCTCGCGGGCGCCCGCGCCGCCCGCCGCCACGGCGTCCGTACGGTCCTCACCCCCTCCCCCGCCCGGCCGCTCCCCGACGAGCTCCTCGGCGCCATCGACCTGATCGTCCCCAACGAGCACGAGGCCGCCACCCTGACCGGCCGCACCGACCCCCGCGAGGCGGCCGGCGTCCTGCTGGGCCTGGTCCCCGAGGTCGTCGTCACCCTGGGCGCGTCCGGCAGCCTGTACGCCGCCCGGGGCGCCGAACCGCTCACGGTCCCTGCCCTGAAGGTCACCGCCGTCGACTCCACCGGCGCCGGCGACACCTTCGTCGGCGCCCTCGCGGTGGCACTGGGCGAGGGCCGCCCGATGCCCGACGCGCTGGCCTGGGCGTCCTGCGCGGCCGCGCTGTCCGTGCAGCGGGAGGGCGCCACGGTGTCGATGCCGTACCGGCCCGAGATCGACGAACGGTACGCGTCATGAGCGCGGCGGCCCCGGCGCCCCTGGCCGGCCTGCGCGTGATCGACCTGGCCACCCTGTTCGCCGGCCCGCTGGCCGCGACGATGCTCGGCGACTTCGGCGCGGAGGTGATCAAGGTCGAGCACCCCGAGAAGCCGGACCCGTCCCGTGGGCACGGCCCCGCCAAGGACGGGGTGGGGCTGTGGTGGAAGGTCCTCGGCCGCAACAAGCGCGCGATCACCCTGAACCTGTCCCGGCCCGGCGGCCGCGCCACCCTGCTGCGGCTGGCCGCCACCGCGGACGTGATCATCGAGAACTTCCGCCCCGGCACCCTGGAGAAGTGGGACCTGGGCTGGCCGGAGCTGTCGGCCGCCAACCCCCGTCTGGTCCTGACCCGGGTCACCGGCTTCGGGCAGTTCGGCCCCTCCTCCCACCGCCCCGGCTTCGGCACCCTCGCCGAGGCGATGAGCGGCTTCGCCGCGCTCACCGGGGAGCCCGACGCGCCCCCGACGCTCCCGCCGTTCGGCCTGGCCGACTCGATCGCGGGCCTCGCCACCGCGTACGCCGTGATGACGGCCCTCGCGGCCCGTGAGCGCACCGGCGAGGGCCAGGTCGTCGACATGGCGCTCATCGAGCCGATGCTGATGGCCCTCGGACCCCAGCCGACCTGGTACGACCAGCTCGGCTACGTCCAGGAGCGCACCGGCAACCGCTCCGCCAACAACGCCCCGCGCAACACCTACCGCACGGCCGACGGCACCTGGGTCGCCGTCTCCACGTCCGCCCAGTCGATCGCCGAGCGCGTGATGCGGCTCGTGGGGCGCCCCGACCTGATCGACGAGCCGTGGTTCGCGACGGGCGTGGACCGGGCGCGCCACGCCGACGTGCTGGACCGGGCGGTCGGCGACTGGATCGCCCGGCACACCCGCGCCGACGTCCTGGCCGCCTTCGAGAAGGCGGAGGCGGCGGTGGCCCCGGTCCAGGACATCCGGGACGTGATGACGGACCCGCAGTACGCGGCGCTCGACACGGTCACCACCGTGGACGATCCCGAGCTGGGCCCGCTGCGGATGCAGAACGTCCTGTTCCGGCTCTCCGCCACGCCCGGCACGATCCGCTGGGCGGGCCGGCCGCACGGCGCGGACACCGACGAGGTCCTCACCGGTCTCGGGCTGTCCCCCGCCGACCTCGCGGCCCTGCGGGAGGAGGGCGCGCTGTGACCGTCCCGGCGGAGACCACCCCGTACCCGCTGACCTGGCTGTACGCCCCCGGGGACCGGCCCCGGGTGGTGGCCGGGGCACTCGCGTCCGGCGCCGACGTCGTCATCGTCGACCTGGAGGACGCGGTGGCCCCGGACCGCAAGGACTACGCGCGGGCGGCCACGGCCGAGCTGCTGTCCGCGCCGGAGCACCCCGTGCCCGTCCATGTCCGGGTGAACGCGCTGGGCACCCCGCCGGCGCAGCGGGATCTCGCGGCGCTGGCCGCCCTGCCCGGTCTGGCCGCGCTGCGGCTGCCGAAGGTGACGTCGGCCGACCAGGTCATCCATCTCGCCGAGACCACACCGCCCTCGGCGCCGGGCACGACCCGGCTGCACGCGCTCCTGGAATCGGCCCTCGGCATCGAACGGGCGCACGCGATCGCGTCCGCGCACCCGGCCCTGCGCGGTATCTCCCTCGGCGAGGCGGACCTGCGCGCCGACCTGGGCGTACGGGGCGACGCAGGGCTCGACTGGTGCCGTTCCCGGGTCGTGGTCGCCGCACGGGCCGCCGGGCTGCCCCCGCCGGCCCAGTCCATCCACCCGGACATCCGCGACCTGGAGGGCCTGGCGGCGACCTGCGCGCACGGCCGCGCGCTGGGCTTCCTCGGCCGCGCGGCGATCCACCCCCGGCAGCTGCCCGTGATCGAGCGGGCCTATCTGCCCTCGGAGCGGGAGGTGGAGCAGGCGGAGACGATCGTGAAGGCGGCGGCGAGGGACCAGGGGGCGCTGGCGCTGCCGGACGGGCGGTTCGTGGACGCGGCGATGGTGGCCGCCGCGCGCCGGACGCTGTCCCTGGCGCGTCGCGGCTGAGACACACGAAGGGCGCCCGGTCGACCGGGCGCCCTTCGTGAGATGACCGTCGGGGGTCAGCCCTTGCGAGCCGACTCGGCCTCGTCGCGCGGTTCCTTGGCGTCCTCGGACTCGGACGTGGCCTCGGACTCCGGCTTGGCCTCGTCGTCCGCCTCGGACGTCTTCTCGTCCTCGGTCGCGGCGTCGCTCTCCGTCTTCTTGTCAGCGGACGCAGCGCCTGAGTCGTCGTCGGCCGCACCGGGCTCGACGACGGCCTCACGCCCGGGCCGCTTCTTCGCCGACACCACGATGTAGGTCACGGCGAGCAGGAAGACCAGGAGCGCGGTCCAGTTGTTCAGCCGCAGGCCGAGGATGTGGTGGGCGTCGTCGACGCGCATGTACTCGACCCAGAACCGGCCGGCGCAGTACGCGGCGACGTACAGCGCGAACGCCCGGCCGTGGCCCATCTGGAAGCGGCGGTCGGCCCAGATCACCAGCAGGGCGACGCCGATGCACCACAGCGACTCGTACAGGAACGTCGGGTGGTAGAGGCCCGGGACCCGCCCGTCCGTGGAGGACGTGATCTCCAGCGCCCACGGCACGTCGGTGCGGCGGCCGTACAGCTCCTGGTTGAACCAGTTGCCCCAGCGGCCGAGGGCCTGCGCCAGGGCGATGCCGGGGGCGACGGCGTCGGCGTACGCGGGCAGCGGGATGCCGCGGCGGCGGCAGCCGATCCACGCGCCGACCGCGCCCAGCGCGATGGCACCCCAGATGCCGAGGCCGCCCTCCCAGATCTTGAGGGCGTCCACCCAGTCACGGCCCTCGCTGAAGTACAGCTCGTAGTCCGTGATCACGTGGTAGAGGCGTCCGCCGATCAGGCCGAACGGGACGGCCCAGACGGCGATGTCCGCGACCGTGCCGGCCCGCCCGCCCCGGGCGACCCAGCGCCTGTTGCCGAGCCAGACGGCTACGAAGACACCGATGATGATGCAGAAGGCGTAGCCGCGCAGCGGAATGGGACCGAGGTGGATCACCCCGCGCGACGGGCTGGGAATGTAGGCAAGTTCCATGGCAAGGTCGACGCTACCCTGCCGGGCGGCACCGATGTCGGGCAGCCCGGCTACGGGTCCATAACAGGCCGTGCCCGTACGGGCGCTCAGCCCTTCGCGTTCGCCTCCACCATCTGCTTGAGCTTGGCGGGCGTCATCGTCTGGTCCTGGTAGATGTTCTTGCCGTTCAGCAGGACGGTGGGGGTGCCGCTGAAGCCGCCCGACTTGAAGGCGTCGTTGGACTTCTCCACCCAGCCGTTGTGCGTGCCGTCCTCGACGCACGTGCGGAAGGCCGGCGTGTCCAGGCCCTCCACCTTGCGGGCGAGCTCCAGCAGCTTGCTGTTCTCACCGAAGGCGTCGTCGATCTCCGGCGGCTGGTTGCGGTACAGCACGTCGTGGTACTCGACGAACTTCCCGGCGTCCTGGGCGCAGGCCGCGGCGTTCGCCGCGTTGCGGGAGCCGGTGCCGCCCATGTTGCCGTCGATGATCGTCGCCAGGTGGTACTCGACCTTGAGCTTGCCGGAGTCGGTCAGCCCGTGGATCGTCGAGCGGTAGGCGTCCTCGAAGGACTTGCAGGCCGGGCAGCGGAAGTCCTCCCAGACCGTGAGCGTCGAGGGGGCGCTCGCCTCGCCGACCGGGATGGCCAGCCCGTCCTTGCCCTGGGCTCCGGAGGGGCCGACGACCGGCCCGGCGTCATTGCCGCTGTCCTTGCCGGCGTTGGCGGCGACGACCCCGATCACGGCGGCGAGGCCCAGTACGCAGACGACGCTCGCGCCCACGATCAGTGTGCGCCGCCGCCGGTCGGCCGCCTTCTGCTTCTCCCGCTCGACCGCCAGCCGCTCCCGGGCGGTCCGCTTCGCGTCTCGATTCTTTTCGCTCACAACCGCAGAAACGAACCGGGGAGGCGCACCGCGCCTCCCCGGTCCCAGGTCCACCCGTTCGAGCGACTCGTACGGAAGGCCCTTCTTCCGACGATGTCCCGCGCCCGGCGCGGGAGCCGGTCACGTCCGCCGGCGCACGCCCTTCGCCAGCTCGCCCGCGAGTTCCCGGACGGCCTCGACACCGGCCGCGTCGTCCGGCGCGTCCAGCATCCGCTTGACGAAGGCCGATCCGACGATCACGCCGTCCGCGAACCCGGCGACCTCGGCGGCCTGCTCGGCGTCGGAGACACCGAGGCCGACGCAGACGGGCAGGCCGGTCCCGGTCGCCCGGGTGCGCTCGACCAGGTCGTGCGCCTGCGCGCCGACGGACGCACGGGTGCCGGTGACCCCCATCAGCGAGGCGGCGTAGACGAAGCCGCTGCCCACCGCGGTGATCTGGGCGAGCCGCTCGTCCTTGCTGCTGGGCGCCACGACGAACACGGTCGCCAGACCGTGCTTGTCGGCGTGCTCCCGCCACAGCGCGGACTCCTGCACGGGCAGGTCGGGCAGGATGCAGCCGGCGCCGCCCGCCTCGGCCAGCTCGGCGGTGAACCGCTCGACGCCGTAGCGGTCGATGGGGTTCCAGTACGTCATGACGAGGATCGGCTTGCCGGTGGCCGCGTGGGCCTCCCGGACCGTGCGCAGCACGTCGGCGATCTTGACCCCGCCGCGCAGGGCGATGTCGTCGGCGGTCTGGATGACCGGGCCGTCGAGCACCGGATCGCTGTGCGGCAGACCGACCTCCACGACGTCGGCGCCGCCCTCCAGGACGGCCTTGATCGCCGCGATGCCGCCGTCCACGGTGGGGAAGCCGGCCGGCAGATAGGCGATCAGCGCGGACCGGTCCTCGGCCTTGGCGGCGGCGAGGGTGTCCGACAGCAGTTGGATGTTCCCGCTCACTTGGCGTCCCCCTCGATCTCCGCGACGTCGGCCTCGTCGGCGGCGACCTCGGCGTCGGTGTCGTACAGCCCGAAGTAGCGGGCGGCGGTGTCCATGTCCTTGTCGCCGCGGCCGGAGAGGTTGACGACGATCAGCCCGTCCGGGCCGAGTTCCCGGCCGACCTCCAGGGCGCCGGCGAGCGCGTGGGCGCTCTCGATCGCCGGGATGATGCCCTCGGTGCGCGACAGCAGGCGCAGGGCCTGCATGGCCGCGTCGTCGGTGATCGCGCGGTACTCGCCACGTCCGCTGTCCTTGAGGTAGGAGTGCTCGGGCCCGATGCCCGGGTAGTCCAGTCCGGCGGAGATGGAGTACGGCTCGGTGATCTGGCCCTCGTCGTCCTGGAGGACGTAGGAGCGGGAGCCGTGCAGGATGCCGGGCTCGCCCGCGGTGAGGGTGGCCGCGTGCTCGCCGGTCTCGACGCCGTGCCCGGCGGGTTCGCAGCCGATGAGACGGACGTCGGCGTCCGGGATGAAGGCGTGGAAGAGGCCGATGGCGTTGGAGCCGCCGCCGACGCAGGCGATGGCCGCGTCGGGCAGGCGTCCGGCGCGCTCCAGGATCTGGCGGCGGGCCTCGACGCCGATGACCCGGTGGAAGTCGCGGACCATGGCGGGGAACGGGTGCGGACCGGCGACCGTGCCGAACAGGTAGTGGGTGTGGTCGACGTTGGCGACCCAGTCGCGGAACGCCTCGTTGATGGCGTCCTTGAGGGTGCGGCTGCCGGACTTCACGGCGATGACCTCGGCGCCGAGCATGCGCATCCGGGCCACGTTGAGGGCCTGGCGCTGGGTGTCGATCTCGCCCATGTAGATCGTGCAGTCGAGGCCGAACAGCGCGCAGGCCGTCGCGGTCGCGACACCGTGCTGGCCCGCGCCGGTCTCGGCGATCACCCGGGTCTTGCCCATGCGCCTGGTGAGCAGGGCCTGGCCGAGCACGTTGTTGATCTTGTGGGAGCCGGTGTGGTTCAGGTCCTCGCGCTTGAGGAAGATCCGGGCGCCCCCGGCCTCTGCGGCGAACCGGGGCACCTCGGTGAGGGAGCTGGGCCGGCCGGTGTAGTTGACCAGCAGGTCGTCGAGCTCACGGGCGAACTCGGGGTCGTGCTTGGCCTTGTCGTACTCGACGGCCACCTCGTCCACGGCGGCGACGAGGGCCTCCGGGATGAACTTGCCGCCGAAGGCTCCGAAGTAACCTTCGGGCGTGGGGACCTGACCCTCCGGGTCGGGGATGAAGAAGTCGCTGGGCATGCGGAAACCTCACGGTGAGTGTGCCGAAAAAACACTGAGCGCCGTGGGGCGGGAGGCTGTCGGTCGGCTGCGGCAGCGTCGTGGCTGGTCGCGCCCGCGCGGCGGTGGCCGCACATCGACAAGGGCCCCGCGCCCCTAGGTCGTGTCCGTGAAGTCGCGTCGGCCGGCAGGCGCGACTTTGCGGACACGGCCTAAGAGGGGCGCTGCCATCGGCGGCCGTTGACCTGCCCGGGTTCGTCTCCGATGACGTAGCGCACGCGACGGCCGTGGACCCGGCGGGCCGGGGCTCGGCAGCCACGGGGGCGGCAGCCCCGCGCGAGGCGGGCGTACCGGTCCGTGGTGGTCGTCGTGAGCGTCATCGCGCCGATTCTATCGGTGCTCAGCCGCGGCCGTGCCGCAGCGCCGGGTGCTCGCCCGCAGCCACCAGGTCGGAGACCGCGGTCTTCGGGTCCTTGCCGGTGACGAGGGACTCGCCGACCAGGACCGCGTCGGCGCCGGCGTTGGCGTACGCGATGAGGTCGTGCGGGCCGCGGACGCCGGACTCGGCGATCTTGACGAGGCTGTCCGGGATCTCGGGCGCGACGCGCTCGAAGGTGCCCCGGTCGACCTCGAGGGTCTTGAGGTTGCGGGCGTTGACGCCGATGATCTTGGCGCCGGCGTCGACCGCGCGGTCGACCTCGTCCTCGTCGTGGACCTCGACGAGCGGGGTGAGCCCGATGGACTCGGCGCGCTCGATGAGGGACTCCAGGGCGGCCTGGTCGAGGGCCGCGACGATCAGCAGGGCGAGGTCGGCGCCGTACGCGCGGGCCTCCCACAGCTGGTACGACGTGACGATGAAGTCCTTGCGCAGGACCGGGATGTCCACGCGGGCGCGGACGGCCTCCAGGTCGGCCAGCGAGCCGCCGAAGCGGCGCTGCTCGGTGAGGACGGAGATGACGGCGGCGCCGCCCGCCTCGTAGTCCGCGGCGAGTCCGGCCGGGTCGGCGATGGCGGCCAGCGCGCCCTTGGACGGGCTGGAGCGCTTGACCTCGCAGATGACCTTGACTCCGTCGCCGCGGAGCGCGGCGACACCGTCCTTGGCCGCGGGGGCCTTCGCCGCGCGCTCCTTGAGCTCGTCGAGGCTGACGCGCGCCTGCCGCTCCGCGAGGTCGGCACGGACTCCGTCGATGATCTCGTCGAGCACACTCACGCGAGCGGCCCCCTTCCAGACGGTTGGCTGAGAAAGCGGTTCAAAACCGATGGTCACTGCGATGGTAGCCGCAGGCGGGCCGAGCCCTCGCATCCGGTTGACGTCGGTCCCAGTACCTGGACGTCCCACGGTTGATCAAGGGTGCAGCCAGCCACCGAACGGCGAGTTCCGGACAACGGTGAAGACCAGCGTCAGAGCGCCGGCCGTCCACAGGTGCGCCGGGCCGAGGTCGATCCGCAGCGGGCGCCCGCGTGTCGCGCGGACCACCCAGACGGTCCACAGCACGGCGAAGAGCGCGTATCCCGCCACGGCGAGGACGTTGGCCTGGAGCGCGGCGGCGAGGTCGCCGTGCACGACGGCGTGCGCGCTGCGCAGTCCGCCGCAGCCCGGGCAGAAGATCCCGGTGTACTCCAGCAGGGGGCAGGCCGGGTAGTGGCCCGGTTCGTTGGGGTCGACCGCGCCGACGTACACGAAGGCCCCGGCGACGGCCGCGAGCAGGCCGGCCGGGACGGCGAGGCGGCGGGCGAGGGCGGCCGCGCCGGGCGCCGGCGTCCCGAGGCTGTCGGTGTCCACGTCGAGCATTGTGCCCCGCACAGGCGTGAGGGGCGCCCCCGGGCACGTCCGTCGGTGCCGGGTCGCCCCTCGGTGCGTCGCGCGGTGGTCAGCCCTTGGCGCCGGCCGCCTGGCGCTCCTCGGTGGTGAGGTGCGGCTCGTGGGCGTCCTTGGGCTGGCCCAGCCCCATGGCGCTCATGACCCAGCCGACGATGCCGCCGAGGATCACGACGCCCATACCGGCCCAGAAACCCGCCGGCTGGGCCATCACCATGAAGGCGCCCGCCACGCAGAACCCGATGAAGGCGATCGTGACACCGGTCCAGGCGGCCAAAGTGTGACCGTGGCTGCTGCCCGCCATTGCTTGCTCCTCGTTGCTGTGTACGTGTCGTACGTGGGGTGAGCCGGTCGCTCCCGGTCATTGTCCCGCACGCGCGCGCGTGCGGTCATCGGGGGTCGCGGCCGGGCGGACGTCAGGCTCCGGTCGGGTCCTCGCCCCGGTCGAGCGCCTTCCAGATCTCCTCCGGGCGGTCGGGGTCGGCGGGGCGGGCCGCGCGGCGCGGGCGCGGTGCGCCGTTGCGCTCGTAGCGGCCGGACATGCCGGGCCAGATCCGGCCGTAGCGCAGGGCCAGGAGCCCGGCGAGCAGGATCAGGGCGCCCCCGACGGCGGCGGCGTACGGCCAGGCGGTGTGGGTGAGGGACTGGACGGTGGCGGCGGTGTCACCGGAGACGCGGGCGGCCTGCTCGTCCAGCGCGGAGCTGTCGGAGGCGCCGAGCAGGGCGGCGGCGACGGTGCCGGCGCCGGACAGCGCGAGCAGCGCGGCGACCAGGACGCGGCCGGCCCGGCGGACGGCGAAGACGGCGACCAGCGCGGCGAGCCCGACTATCGCGAGGGCCGCGGGGACGCCGGTGACGTCGCTGCCCTTGGCGGTGAGCGGGAACGAGCCGCCGGCTACCGCGGCGGTGCCCTCCGACCAGCGCTGCCGGGTGGCGAGCAGGGCCACGGCCGCGCCGGCCGCCCCGCTCAGCAGGGCGAGGGCGAGACTCAGACGGCCCGCGCGGGCGGAGCCCGGGGCTTCGGAACGGGGGTGAGGAACAGCAGTCACGTACTCCACTATCACCCGAACCCCGCCCGAACGGTGACCCGGGGTTCGGGTGACTGACACCACGTGGCCGCCCGGAGCGCTCAGGGCCTTTCGTTCGGATCATCCCGGCGTCGCGGGCTGATCCATACGAAAGGTCCTAGGTCGTGTCCGTAAAGTCGCGTCGTCCGCCCGTAGGGCGGGCCGAGCGGCGTCCGGTGCGTGCTCTGGGGGTACCCCCTGCTCGAAGAGCTGGGGGGAGCGCCGGACGGGCTCCCGCGTACTGGTTGTACGCGGGTGGCCGGCCGGTGCGGCGAGAGGGCGTGCCGGGCGTCGAACGGCAGGCGGGACTTTGCGGACACGGCCTAGGCCAGCCGGTTCGCGGTGTGGACGGCGCGCAGGACGGCTGCCGCCTTGTTGCGGCACTCGGTGTCCTCGGCGACCGGGTCGGAGTCGGCGACGATGCCGGCGCCCGCCTGCACATAGGCCGTGCCGTCGCGCAGCAGGGCCGTACGGATGGCGATGGCGGTGTCGGAGTCGCCGGCGAAGTCGAGGTAGCCGACGCAGCCGCCGTACAGGCCACGCCGCGACGGTTCGAGTTCGTCGATGATCTGCATCGCGCGGGGCTTGGGCGCGCCGGAGAGGGTGCCGGCCGGGAAGCAGGCGGTGAGGACGTCGAAGGCGGTGCGGCCCTCGGCGACCTTTCCGGTGACCGTCGAGACGATGTGCATGACGTGGGAGTAGCGCTCGATCGACATGAAGTCGACGACCTCGACGGAGCCGGGCTCGCAGACCCGTCCGAGGTCGTTGCGCCCGAGGTCGACGAGCATCAGGTGCTCGGCGCGCTCCTTGGGGTCGGCGAGCAGGTCGTCGGCGAGCGCCTGGTCCTCCTGCGGGGTGGCCCCCCGCCAGCGGGTGCCGGCGATCGGGTGGACCATGGCCCGCCCGTCCTCGACCTTGACGAGCGCCTCCGGCGAGGAGCCGACGACGTCGAACCCGTCGAACCGGAACAGGTACATGTACGGCGACGGGTTGGTCGCCCGGAGCACCCGGTAGACGTCCAGCGCGCTCGCGGTGCACGGCGTCTCGAAGCGCTGCGAGGGGACGACCTGGAAGGCCTCGCCGGCCCGGATGCGCTCCTTGATGTCCTCGACGGCGGCCTGGAAGTCCTCGCCGCCCCACAGCGCGGTGTACTCGGGCAGCTCGGAGGGCGGCAGGACGGCGGGCGGCTGGGCGACCGGGCGGGTGAGGTCGGCCTGCATGGCGTCGAGGCGGGCGACGGCGTCGGCGTAGGCCTCGTCGACGCCGGAGTCGAGGTCGTTGTGGTTGATCGCGTTGGCGATCAGCAGGACCGAACCCTCCCAGTGGTCCATGACGGCGAGGTCGCTGGTGAGGAGCATGGTCAGCTCGGGCAGCCCCAGGTCGTCGCGCTCGCCGGGGCCGATCTTCTCCAGGCGGCGCACGATGTCGTAGCCGAGGTAGCCGACCATGCCGCCGGTGAAGGGCGGCAGGCCGTCCTGGTGCGGGGTGTGCAGGGCCTCGATGGTGGCGCGCAGCGCGGCGAGCGGGTCGCCGTCGGCGGGGACGCCGACCGGCGGGGTGCCGAGCCAGTGGGTCCGGCCGTCGCGCTCGGTGAGCGTCGCGGCGGAGCGCACGCCCACGAAGGAGTACCGGGACCAGGAGCGGCCGTTCTCCGCGGACTCCAGCAGGAAGGTGCCGGGGCGCTCGGCGGCCAGCTTGCGGTAGAGGGCGACCGGGGTGTCGCCGTCGGCGAGGAGCTTGCGGGTGACCGGGATGACGCGCCGGTCGGTGGCCAGCTTGCGGAAGGTCTCGAGGTCCATGGCCGCCGACCCTACTGATCCGCGGTGGCGGCGTCGCCGAGGAGGACGTCCGCGTCGAAGCAGGTCCGGGCGCCGGTGTGGCAGGCGGCGCCGACCTGGTCGACCTGGACGAGGAGCGTGTCGGCGTCGCAGTCCAGGGCGACCGACTTCACCCACTGGACGTGGCCGGAGGTGTCGCCCTTGACCCAGTACTCCTGCCGGCTGCGCGACCAGTAGGTGCAGCGGCCGGTGGTGAGCGTGCGATGCAGCGCCTCGTCGTCCATCCAGCCGAGCATCAGCACCTCACGGGTGTCGTACTGCTGGGCGATGGCCGGCAGGAGCCCGTCCGCGCTGCGCTTGAGGCGTGCGGCGATCTCGGGGTCCAGCCCACTGGACGGGCGGGGCGTGCTGGTGGTCATGCCTGCCATTGTGCCGCGCGCGGCGGGCTGCTCCGGGCGGGCGTCCACTGGGCGGACCCGGTACGCGGTCGTAGGCTGACACCATGTCGACCTTCGCACAGCGTGAACGACTCCTCCTCGCCGACCTCTTGGAGGCCGAGGGCCCCGAGGCCCCGACGCTCTGCGAGGGCTGGCGCACCCGTGATCTCGCGGCGCACGTGGTGGTGCGCGAGCGCCGGCCCGACGCGGCCGCCGCCATGCTGATCAAGCAACTCGGGCCGCGCCTGGACAAGGCGATGGAGGAGTTCGCGGCCAAGCCGTACGAGGAGCTGATCCAGCTCATCCGTACCGGCCCGCCGCGTTTCTCGCCCTTCCAGCTCAAGCAGATCGACGAGGCGTCGAACACCATCGAGTTCTACGTCCACACGGAGGACGTGCGCCGGGCGCAGCCCGACTGGACGCCGCGTGAGCTGGACCGGGTGTTCCAGGACGCACTGTGGTCCCGGCTGGAGCGGGCCGCCCGTCTGATGGGCCGCGGCGCGCCCACGGGCCTGGTGCTGCGCCGCCCCGACGGCCAGACGGTCGTCGCCCACCGGGGCACGCCGGTCGTGACGGTGACCGGCGAGCCCTCGGAGCTGCTGCTGTTCTCCTACGGCCGGCAGAGCGCGGCGAAGGTCGAGCTGGACGGCGACAAGGACGCGATCGCCAAGCTGCACGAGACGAAGCAGCTCGGGATCTGACGCCTGAGGGCGCCGGTCAGCGGACCGGGTGTCCGGCCTCCCGCAGCGCGTCCTTGACCTGGCCGATCCTGAGGTCGCCGAAGTGGAAGACCGACGCCGCGAGCACCGCGTCGGCGCCCGCCTCGACGGCCGGGGTGAAGTCGGCGAGCTTGCCGGCGCCGCCGGAGGCGATCACGGGGATCGTGACGTGCTTGCGCACGGCGCGGATCATCTCCAGGTCGTAGCCGTCCTTGGTGCCGTCGGCGTCCATCGAGTTCAGCAGTATCTCGCCGGCACCCAGCTCGGCGGCCTGGTGCGCCCACTCGACGGCGTCGATGCCGGTGCCCTTGCGGCCGCCGTGGGTGGTGACCTCGAAGGTGCCCTCGGGGGTGCGGCGCGCGTCGACGGAGAGGACGAGCACCTGCCGGCCGAACCGCTCGGCGATCTCCCGGATGAGGTCCGGGCGGGCGATGGCGGCCGTGTTGACGCCGACCTTGTCGGCGCCGGCGCGCAGCAGCTTGTCGACGTCCTCGGCGGTGCGCACGCCCCCGCCGACGGTCAGCGGGATGAACACCTGCTCGGCGGTGCGGCGCACGACGTCGTAGGTGGTCTCCCGGTTGCCGGAGGACGCGGTGATGTCCAGGAACGTCAGCTCGTCGGCGCCCTCGGCGTCGTACACCTTGGCCATCTCGACGGGGTCGCCCGCGTCGCGCAGGTTCTGGAAGTTGACTCCCTTGACGACCCGGCCGTTGTCCACGTCCAGGCAGGGGATGACTCGGACCGCCAGGGTCATTGATCCACGGCTCCTCTGTATGCCTCTAGCTCTACTTCGACCAGGATGCGCGGGTCGACGAAACCCTCCACGACCAGCAGGGTCGAGACGGGGCGCACCGCGTCGAAGATCTCCTTGTGGGCGCGGCCCACCTCGTCGATGTCCCGCGTGTGGCTCAGGTACATCCGGGTGCGGACGACCGACTCGGGGCCGAGGCCGAAGGCGGCGACCGCCTCCAGCGCGCCGGTGAAGGCCACCTTGGCCTGTTCGTACGGGTCGCCCTCCCCGTACAGGGTCGGTCCCCGGAAGGCGGTGGTGCCGCCCACGAGGACGCGGTCGCCGGCCGCGACGGCGCGTGCGAACCCGAAGGGCTCCTCCCAGGGGCTGCCGCTCTGCACGCGCCGCACGGGCTCGGACGTCATGACGACACGGCCTCCAGGGCCTCTTCCAGGGTGAACGCCTTCGCGTACAGGGCCTTGCCGACGATGGAGCCCTCGACGCCGAGCGGGACGAGTTCGGCGATGGCCCGCAGGTCGTCCAGGGAGGACACGCCGCCGGAGGCGACGACCGGGCGGTCGGTGGCCGCGCAGACGTTCTTCAGCAGCTCCAGGTTGGGGCCCTGGAGGGTGCCGTCCTTGGCGATGTCGGTGACGACGTAGCGGGCGCAGCCCTCCTTGTCGAGGCGCTCCAGCGTCTCGTAGAGGTCGCCGCCGTCGCGGGTCCAGCCGCGGCCGCGCAGGGTGGTGCCGCGGACGTCGAGGCCGACGGCGATCTTGTCGCCGTGCTCGGCGATGACCTTGGCGACCCACTCGGGGCTCTCCAGGGCGGCCGTGCCGAGGTTGACGCGGGTGCAGCCGGTGGCGAGCGCGGCGGCGAGGGTGTCGTCGTCACGGATGCCGCCGGACAGCTCCACCTTGATGTCCATGGCCTTCGCGACCTCGGCGATCAGCTCGCGGTTGTCGCCGGTGCCGAAGGCGGCGTCCAGGTCGACCAGGTGCAGCCACTCGGCGCCGGAGCGCTGCCAGGCGAGGGCGGCCTCCAGCGGGGAGCCGTAGGAGGTCTCGGTGCCGGACTCGCCGTGCACGAGGCGGACGGCCTGGCCGTCACGGACGTCGACGGCGGGGAGGAGTTCGAGCTTGGCCATGTCTCTACAGGCTTCCGATCCAGTTGGTGAGCAGCTGGGCTCCGGCGTCGCCGGACTTCTCGGGGTGGAACTGGGTGGCCCACAGGGCGCCGTTCTCCACGGCGGCCACGAAGGGCTCACCGTGCGTCGACCAGGTGACCTTGGGGGCGGTCATCAGCGGGTTCTCGGTCTGCAGGCTCCAATGGTGCACGGCGTAGGAGTGCACGAAGTAGAACCGGGCGTCGGCGTCCAGGCCGGCGAAGAGCTCGCTGCCGGGGGCCGGCTCGACGGTGTTCCAGCCCATGTGGGGCACGATGTCGGCCTGCAGCGGCTCGACGGAGCCCGGCCACTCGCCGAGGCCCTCGGCCTCGACGCCGTGCTCGATGCCGCGCGCGAACAGGATCTGCATACCGACGCAGATGCCCATGACGGGACGTCCGCCGGACAGCCGCCGGTCGATGATCCAGTCGCCGCGGGCGTCGGTGAGCCCCTGCATACAGGCGGCGAAGGCGCCGACGCCGGGCACGAGCAGTCCGTCGGCGTTCATGGCCTTGTCGAAGTCACGGGTGATCTCGACGTTCGCCCCGGCGCGGGCGAGGGCCCGCTCGGCGGAGCGCACGTTGCCGAAGCCGTAGTCGAAGACCACGACGTTCTTGGCGGTCAATTTCACACCTCCAGCCTCAGGACGCCGGCGACGAGGCACAGCGCGGCGCTGACGGAGAGCAGCACGATGAGGCTCTTGGGCATCTGCTGCTTGGCGAACGAGATGATGCCGCCGACCAGGAAGAGGCCGACGACGATCAGGATGGTGGACAGCCCGTTCATGGGGTTACAGCGCGCCCTTCGTCGACGGCAGGATGCCGGCCGCGCGCGGGTCGCGCTCGGAGGCGTAGCGCAGGGCCCGGGCCAGCGCCTTGAACTGGCACTCCACGATGTGGTGGGCGTTGCGTCCGTACGGCACGTGCACGTGCAGCGCGATCTGCGCCTGGGCGACGAAGGACTCCAGGATGTGGCGGGTCATCGTGGTGTCGTACTCGCCGATCATCGGCGCCATGTTCTCGGGCTCGGTGTGCACGAGGTAGGGGCGGCCGGACAGGTCGACGGTGACCTGGGCGAGGGACTCGTCCAGCGGGACCGTGCAGTTGCCGAAGCGGTAGATGCCCACCTTGTCGCCGAGGGCCTGCTTGAAGGCGGCGCCCAGCGCGAGGGCGGTGTCCTCGATGGTGTGGTGGGAGTCGATGTGCAGGTCGCCCTCGGTCTTGACGGTGAGGTCGAACAGGCCGTGGCGGCCGAGCTGGTCGAGCATGTGGTCGTAGAAGCCGACGCCGGTCGCCACGTCGACCTTGCCGGACCCGTCGAGGTCGATCTCGACGAGGACCGAGGTCTCCTTCGTCACCCGCTCTATGCGTCCTACGCGGTTCATGCGCTCTGCTCCTTCTTCACTTCACGGACCGCGTCGAGGAACGCGTCGTTCTCTTCGGGGGTGCCGGCGGTGACCCGCAGCCAGCCGGGTACGCCGTTGTCCCGGACCAGGACGCCCCGGTCGAGGATCTTCTGCCAGACCTCGTGGGCGTCGTCGAACCGCCCGAACTGCACGAAGTTGGCGTCCGAGGCGGTCACCTCGTAGCCGATGGCGAGCAGTTCGGCGACCAGCCGGTCGCGTTCGGCCTTCAGCTTCTCGACGTACTTCAGCAGTGTGCCGGTGTGCTCCAGCGCGGCCAGCGCGGTCGCCTGGGTGACGGCCGACAGGTGGTACGGCAGCCGGACGAGCTGGACGGCGTCGACCACGGCGGGGTCGGCGGCGAGGTAGCCGAGGCGCAGACCGGCCGCGCCGAAGGCCTTCGACATCGTCCGGGAGACGACGAGATGCGGCCGTCCTTCGAGCAGCGGCAGCAGCGAGTCGCCGTGGCTGAACTCGACGTACGCCTCGTCGACGATCACCATCGACGGCTTGGCCGCCTGTGCGGCCTCGTACAGGGCGAGGACGGTCTCGCGCGGGACCGCGTTGCCGGTGGGGTTGTTGGGGGTGGTGATGAAGACGACGTCGGGCCGGTGCTCGGCGATCGCCCGCCGGGCGGCGTCGAGGTCGATGGTGAAGTCGTCGTCGCGGGGGCCGGAGATCCAGCCGGTGCCGGTGCCGCGCGCGATGAGCGCGTGCATCGAGTACGACGGCTCGAAGCCGATCGCGGTACGGCCGGGGCCGCCGAAGGTCTGCAGCAGCTGCTGGATGACCTCGTTGGAGCCGTTGGCCGCCCACACGTCGGCGAGGCCCACCGGGTGGCCGGAGGTGTCCGTCAGATACCGGGCCAGCCGGGTGCGCAGCTCGACCGCGTCCCGGTCGGGGTAGCGGTTGAGGTCGCGGGCGGCCTCGCGGACGCGCTCGGCGATCCGCTCGACCAGGGGCTCGGGCAGCGGGTAGGGGTTCTCGTTGGTGTTGAGCCGTACGGGGACGTCCAGCTGGGGCGCCCCGTAGGGGGACTTGCCGCGCAGCTCGTCCCGTACGGGGAGATCGTCGATGCCAGTCACTTGCTCTCGGGTACCTTCCAGCCGAACCGTGCCTTGATCGCCGCGCCGTGGGCCGGCAGATCCTCCGCCTCCGCGAGCGTCACCACGTGATGCGCGACCTCGGCGAGCGCGTCGCGCGTGTAGTCCACGATGTGGATGCCGCGCAGGAAGGACTGGACGGACAGGCCGGAGGAGTGGCAGGCGCAGCCGCCGGTGGGCAGGACGTGGTTGGACCCGGCCGCGTAGTCGCCGAGGGAGACGGGCGCCCAGGGGCCGATGAAGATCGCGCCCGCGTTGCGGACCCGGTCGGCCACGGCGGCGGCGTCGGCCGTCTGGATCTCCAGGTGCTCGGCGCCGTACGCGTCGACGACCCGCAGGCCCTCGTCGATCCCGTCGACGAGGACGATCGCGGACTGCTTGCCCTTGAGGGCGGGCACGATCCGGTCGTCGATGTGCTTGGTGGCGGCGACCTGCGGCTCCAGCTCCTCGGCCACGGCGTCCGCGAGCTCCACGGAGTCGGTGACGAGGACGGCGGCGGCCAGCGGGTCGTGCTCGGCCTGGCTGATCAGGTCGGAGGCGACGTGCACCGGGTCGGCCGTGGAGTCCGCGAGGACCGCGATCTCGGTGGGGCCGGCCTCGGCGTCGATGCCGATCTTCCCGGTGAAGTAGCGCTTGGCCGCGGCGACCCAGATGTTGCCGGGGCCGGTGACCATGGTGGCCGGCGGGCAGGACTCGGTGCCGTACGCGAACATCGCGACGGCGGTGGCGCCGCCGGCGGCGTACACCTCGTCGACGCCGAGCAGCGCGCAGGCGGCGAGGATCGTCGGGTGCGGCAGCCCGCCGAACTCCGCCTGGGCCGGTGAGGCCAGCGCGATCGACGGCACCCCCGCCTCCTGGGCGGGCACGACGTTCATGACCACGGACGACGGGTAGACCGAGCGGCCACCGGGCGCGTACAGGCCGACGCGGTCGACCGGTACCCACTTCTCGGTGACCGAGCCGCCGGGGACGACCTGGGTGGTGTGCGCGGTGCGTCGCTGCTCGCGGTGGACGAGCCGGGCGCGGCGGATGGACTCCTCCAGGGCCGCGCGCACGGCCGGGTCGAGCTCCGCGAGGGCCTTCTCCAGGGCCTCGGCGGGGACGCGCACCTGGTCGAGCCGGACTCCGTCGAACTTCTCGGCGAAGTCGATCAGCGCCGCGTCGCCCCGATGATGCACGGCCTCACAGATCGGACGCACCTTCTCGAGGGCGGCCGAGACGTCGAAGTCGGCTCGGGGCAGCAGGTCGCGCAGGGCGGGGCCCTCGGGGAGGGCGTCGCCGCGCAGATCGATTCGGGAGATCACGTACCCAATTCTCTCAGACCCGCGTCGGACGCCGGGGACGCGTATCAATGGCTGATACAGACCGTCCCGGGAACCCGGAAGATCCTCTTCACGTCTTGCGTTCGGGGCGTCACCCAGCGGGCATCACGGTGGTACGGGCCACTGACTCGCGAGTAGCCGGGGAGGATGAGAAGGACGTGACCGAGGGGGCCGGCATCCGGGACGGGGACCTGCCGGACGATCTGACCGCCGCCGAGGCCGGGATGTGGCAGGCGTTCCGCAACGGCAGCGTGTACGACCTGAGCAGCGGCGACACCGTGGTCGACGATCCGCACGGCGGTCATCCCTGGGGCGAGGAGCGGACCGTGCGGGCCCGGATCGTCTGCTGGCTGCTGCTGGACGGGCCGCCCCCGCTGGCGGGCCGGGTGTCCTCGCTGAAGCTGGTGGGCGTGCAGGTCAGCGGCGCGCTGGACCTGGCGGGCGGCACCATCGAGCCGTACGTCGAGATGCGCGGCTGCCGCTTCGAGCGGGAGGTCCTGCTGCCGGAGGCCCGGTTCACCACGCTGCGGCTGGTGGACTGCTCGGTGCCGCGGCTGGAGGCGGCGCGGGTGCACACGGAGGGCGATCTGCATCTGCCGCGCTGCCGTTTCCACAACGGCGTGCGGATCACGGACGCCCACATCGGCACGGATCTGCTGCTCAGCCAGGCGGTGGTCTACCGGGACCGCAGCGGCCGCTCGATCGCCGGGGACGGTATGAGCGTCGGCCAGGACCTCCAGGCCGAGATGCTGGAGTCGCACGGCGAGCTGAGTCTGCGCGGCGCGAGCATCGGCGTGTCGCTGAGCCTGCGGGGGGCGCGGCTGGTCAACCCGTACACCCGGCTCGCGCTGAACGCGCCGCAGCTGACCGTCGGGCGGACCCTGTACCTGACCCCGGCGGGGGTCGGCAGTCCGCTGCTGAGCGGGCGCACCCCGGCGCGCGGGACCCGGGTGCAGCGGTTCGAGTGCCGGGGCGGGGTGCGGCTGGACGACGGGCGGTTCGGGGACGCGGTCGACCTGGAGCGGGCCCGGTTCGTCTTCACGGACGAGCAGGAGCTGTCGATGCGCCGGATCCAGACGCCGGAGCTGCGGTTCCTCGGGGAGCGGATGGAGCGCGGCCGGGTGGTGCTGTCGGGCGCGCGGGTGGTGAACCTGATGGACCGGGCGGACGCCTGGCCGGGGCCGGGGCTGCTGCACATGGGCGGCTTCGGCTACGAGAACCTGGTGCCGCGCGGGCCGTTCCCGCTGGAGCGGCGGCTGGAGTGGGTGGCGGCCGCGACCGCCGAGTACAACCCGGAGCCGTACGAGCTGCTGGCCTCCGTGCTGCGGGCCGGCGGGGAGGACGAGGACGCGCGCGAGGTGCTGCTCGCCAAGCAGCGCCGGCGGCGCGAGACGCTGCCGCCCGCCGGGAAGCTGTGGGGGTACGTCCAGGACTGGATGGTCGCCTACGGCTATCGGCCGGGCCGGGCCGCCGTGTGGATGGCGATCCTGTGGGCGGCGGGTTCGGTGGCCTTCGGGTACGCCGATCATCCGCCGATCAAGGGCGGTGAGCATCCGACCTGGAACCCGACGCTGTTCGCGCTGGATCTGCTGCTGCCGGTGATCGACCTGGGGCAGGTGGGGTTCTGGCAGCTCAGCGGCGTGTGGCAGTGGGTGTCGGCGGCGATGATCCTGCTGGGCTGGATCCTGGCGACGACCGTGGCGGCGGGGGCGACGCGCACACTGCGCCGAAGCTGAGGCCGGCGGGACGTCCGATGTCGATGGGAATGGTGTGACGAGTGAGCTGATTTCATGGATGTCCGACAGTTGTTGAACAGTTGACCTTTACCGGTTCTTGACCTGCGGGCGTACAACTTTCCCCGTCTTGGCCGTTCCCTCTGGCGCGGCGGTGACCAGCGGTCCTTCAATGGTCGACACCATGGCTCTGCTGCTCCCGTTCGGCCGGGCGTCACGGACGACCAGCCCCTCAGCGCAGCACCCCGCCGCCGGACTCCCCGCCGACGACGAGGTGCTCCTCGACGCGCCAGACGACCGCCTGGGCCCCGCGCTGGTCGCGGCCGGCCAGGGGTCCCACCGCGCCGCCGCCGACCTGCTCGCCGCCACCCGCGCCCTCGGGCGCTGGGACCACCGCGACCGGTACGTCCTGCGGCTCGCCGCCTTCGCCCGCTCGCGGCCGGAGTGGGTGCAGACCTGGTACGCCGCCGCCCCGGACGACCCGGACGTCCTGCTGCTGCGCGCCCAGCTCGCCGTCGACCACGCCTGGCGCTCCCCGGCCCGCGCCGAGCTGCTGCGCGGGGTGAGCCCGCTGATCACCGCCGCCGCCCGGGCCGACGACCGCGACCCGGTGCCCTGGCGCCTGGCCCTGGACCACGCGCGCGGCTCCCGCGCCGGGCACACCTACTTCGGCGAGCTGTGGGAGGCGGCCGTGCGCCGCGCCCCGCTGCACTACGGCTGCCATGTCGCCGCCCTGCGCTATCTGGCCTCCTCCTGGCACGGCTCGCACCGCGAGTGCCTGGACTTCGCCGACCGCGCCGCGCAGGACGCCCCCGCCGACTCCCTCGTCCAGGCCCTGCCGGCCCGGGCGGCGCTCGCCTACCTGAACGACGGGTGCGGCCCCGGAGTGCCCCCGGAGCGGCTGCACGCCGCGGCCGACCGGGCCGTCGCGCTCTCGGCCCGGTTCCCGACGGCCGACCTGTGGCTCGCGGCCGTCCGCAACAAGCTGACCTGCGTCCTCGTGGAACTCGGCCGCTGGGACGACGCTCTGGAGCAGTTGCGGCTGATCGGGCCGCACGCCACGTCCTACCCGTGGAGCCGGTCCGCGGAGGATCCGCTGGGCCGTTTCCTGGAGGTGCGGCACCAGGTGCGGCGGCGCGCGGCCCCGGCCGGGGGGCGCGCCGGGCATCCACCAGGTGGGCGCGCCCGTCGTGCCGGCCGGCGCGACCACTAGGCTTTGGCGCCGTGACCGTCCGCCTTCCGCTCTTCCCGCTGAACTCGGTGCTTTTCCCGGGGCTCGTCCTGCCGCTGAACGTCTTCGAGGAGCGGTATCGCGCCATGATGCGCGAACTCCTCAAGACCCCCGAGGAGGATCCGCGCCGGTTCGCCGTGGTCGCCATCCGGGACGGCCACGAGGTGGCCGTCGCCGCCCCCGGGATGCCGGACCCGACCGCCGTTCCCGAGCGCGGCCCCGCCGCGGGCTTCGGCCCCGACCCGCTGGCGGCCTTCCACACCGTGGGGTGCGTCGCGGACGCGGCGACGATCCGGGAGCGGGCCGACGGCACCTTCGAGGTGCTGGCGACCGGCACGACCCGGGTGCGGCTCGTCTCCGTGGACGCGTCGGGTCCGTTCCTGACGGCCGAGCTGGAGGAGCTCACCGAGGAGCCGGGCGACGAGGCCGGAGCGCTCGCCGAAGGCGTGCTGCGGGCCTTCCGGCAGTACCAGAAGCGGCTGGCCGGCGCCCGTGAGCGGTCCGTGTCCACCACCGCCGACCTGCCGGACCAGCCGTCGGTCGTGTCCTACCTGGTGGCCGCCGCGATGATGCTGGACACGCCGACCAAGCAGCGGCTCCTCCAGGCCCCGGACACCGCGTCCCGGCTGCGCGACGAGCTGAAACTCCTTCGCGCCGAGACCTCGATCATCCGTACCCTGCCCTCGCTCCCGGCGTCCGACCTGACCCGCGTACCGACCAGCCTCAACTGACGCACCACCCCTGGGGAACGGCCACCATGGCGAAGAAGTCGAAGAAGCAGCAGCAGTCCGGCGGAACCCCGGCCACGGTCGCGCTGACCGCGGCCGGTGTCGCCTACACCGTCCACTCCTACGACCACGACCCCGCGCACCCCTCGTACGGCGAGGAGGCCGCGCAGGCGATGGGCGTCTCCCCGGACCGGGTCTTCAAGACGCTGGTCGCGGACGTGGACGGCGCCCTGACCGTGGCGGTGGTCCCGGTGGCGGGCCAGCTGGACCTCAAGGCGCTGGCGGCGGCGGTCGGCGGCAAGCGCGCCGCCATGGCGGACCCGGCGCTCGCGGAGCGCACCACCGGCTATGTGCGGGGCGGCATCTCGCCGCTGGGCCAGCGCAAGAGGCTGCGCACGGTCCTGGACGCCTCGGCGTCGGACCACGACACGATCTGCGTCTCGGCGGGCCGCCGGGGCCTGGAGGTGGAGCTCGCGCCCGCCGATCTGGCGGCGCTCACGGGCGCGGTCCTCGCTCCCGTCGGACGTGCGTGAGCCCTCCACCTGGCGTGTACGAGCCCTCGACGGCAGTCCCGTCCTCGGTTAAGTACCAAGGACATGTCGAAGAGGACGCGCAAACGCAAGTGGCGTATCAGGAAGGGCCGTTCGAACCACGGACGCCGCCCGGCGTGAGGTGACGGTCCACCGCTCAGGGGGCAGACGCGCCCCCTGGGCACACCGCGGCCTCAGGCCATCGGCGCGCCGTACGGGTCCTTCGGCTCCGGGGGCTGCTTCTCGTACGGGTCCGGCTCCCGGGGACCGAACAGCGCGGTCAGGCCGAGGTGCACGATCAGGGCCGCGAGCGGCCAGGCCAGCCAGGCCCCCTTCGCGCCCAGCTTGAGGGGCGCCGAGAAGGTGACGCCCTTGCCCACCGCCTTGGCGTGGGCGATGACGTTCTCCGTGGGGCCGAGCCAGACCCCGATCCGCCAGGCCAGCAGCGACCCGAGGAAGCCGCCCAGGGCCAGCCCCACCACCAGCGGCACACCGCCGCGCCGCCGCCACAGGAACACGGCCACGGCACTCACCAGGCCGAACGCGAGCGCGAGCAGGGTGAAGGTGCCGTCCACCCCGATGGCCTGCTCGCCCTCGGAGTCCTTGAAGTACACGACCCAGCCGTCGTCGACGACGTCCCCGACGAGCGGCACGCTCGGCGCCAGCCGCCACCACAGCACCCCGAGCAGCGCGCCGAGAAGCGCGACCACGACCGTGACGACGGCGCCCTCGCGCAGCTCGGCCTTCATCCCGGGGCCGTCCTGCCCGTACGACGGCGCGCCGTACGGGCCGGGCGGCGGGCCCCCGGCGGCGTCGGATATGGCGTCGTGCGGCACGGCGGCCGTGTACCCGGCAGCGGGCTGCTGCCATCCCCCGGGGGAGGACGGGTCACGCGGCGGCGGTGGAGGAGTCAGCGGAGCGGTCACCCTGCCATCGTGCCAGGCCGCCCCGTGCGGCGCGTCACCGGACGGCCGCCCGGCGGTACGCCCAGGTGGCGACGGCCAGCGAGACGACGCCGACGCCCGCGCACACGGCCAGGTCACCGAGGACGAACCCCCAGCCGGGCCGCTCCCCGAAGGTCCGCGCGAACGCCTCGACGCCGTACGTCGAGGGCAGCAGATCGCGGGCGAACCGGACCACCTCCGGCATCCGGTCGGCGGGCAGGACGCCCAGCAGCAGGGCGGCGGACATGCCGAGCTGCCCGAGCAGCGTGGCCAGCTCGGGGCGCGGCGCGAGCAGCCCGAGGGCGGCGCCGAGCCCGGCGAGCGCGGCTCCGGCCAGCGGGATCACGGCGAGGAGGATCCACAGGTGCGTCATCGGCAGCCCGAACAGCAGGCAGCCGAAGACGGCCGTCACGACGGTCCCGGGCACGGTGAAGGAGGCGTACGCGCCGGCCGCGCCGAGCACCACGGCCGCGGGCGGCACCGGCAGCGTGGCGTAGTGGTCGAGCCCGCCGCTGGCGCGCAGCTGCCCGAAGTACTGCGCGAGCAGGTTCAGCGCGACGAAGGCGACGACCAGCACCGACGACCCGGCCACCACGGCCTGCGCCTCGGCCCCGCCGTCGACGACACCGCGCATCAGGATCATGATCCCGACCGACTGGAAGGTCGCGACGAACAGCAGCGGGATGCGCGCGACCCGCGCCCGGGACAGCTGCGCCCGGTACACGGCACACAGCGACGGCCACAGCCGTGCGCGCGGCCCCAGCTCGGCCGGGGCCCGACCGGACGTCCGGTCCGCGGCCAGGGCGCCGCCCGGCAGAACCTCGGCGGGTACGACACTCACGTGGCGCTGCTCCCTTTCGCACAGGGGATCGACACAACGGTGGCCCTGCTCCGTACGGTCTCCAGTACGGATGTGGCACTCCGCTCGCTCACGCCTTCACCAGGCCCTTCTGTGCGGCACCGCCCAGCGCCAGGTAGACGTCCTCCAGGCTGGGCGCGGCGAGGGTGAAGTCGTCCAGGGCGGCGAAGGCGGCCCCGCCGGTGACGGTGGCGACGACCGTGCGGGCCTCCTCGGGGGCGAGACGCAGGGTCCAGCGGCGGCCGGACTCGACGGCGCGGTCCTGGAGCGCGGCGACCTCGGGCACCTCCAGCGGCGCCCGCTCCCGCCAGAGCAGCTCGACACGGACCTCGCCGGCCACGCGCTCCTTGAGCCCGGACGGCGTGTCGCAGGCGATGACCCGGCCCCGGTCGAGCACGGCGACCCGGTCGAGGACGGTCTCGGCCTCGATGACGTTGTGGGTGACGAGCAGCACCGTGGTGCCGCGTTCGGCGCGCCGGCGGTCCACGGCCGACCAGACGGCGCGCCGGGCCACCGGGTCCATGCCGGTGGTCGGCTCGTCCAGGACGAGCAGCGGCCGCTCCCCCACCAGCGCGGCGGCGAAGCAGGCCAGCCGGCGCTGTCCGCCGGAGAGCTTGCGCAGGGGCCGTCCGGCGATCGGGGTGAGCCCCAGCTCGTCGAGGACGTCGTCGCGCTCGGCCCGGGCCGTGCGGGCGTCCAGGCCGCGCAGCCGGCCGGTGGTCTCGGCGGCGAGGGAGACGGTCAGCTCGTCCAGGGCCGTCGACTCCTGGCCGAGGTAGGCGAGGATGCGCGCGGCCCGCTCGGGGTGGCGCACGATGTCGTGCCCGAGGATCTCGACGCTGCCGGAGTCGGGCCGCATCAGCCCGGTCAGCTGCCGTACGACGGTGGTCTTGCCGGCCCCGTTGGGTCCGAGCAGCCCGAAGATCTCGCCCTGGGCGATGTCGAGCCGCACGTCGTCGGTGGCCCGCAGCGCGGGCGTGCCGGGCGCTCCGCGGCGCCCCCGGACGGCCGGGTAGGTCTTGGTCAGCCCGCGCACGGCACACACGACGTCACCACCGTGCCGAAGTGCCTGTCCCGCGCGCGTACTCACAAGGCACGAGACTACGGGGTCCGCCGCCCCGATCCGTCCCCGGGTCGCCGGATACGGCCGATTCCCCAGCTCGCCCCGCACGTCCGACACGCCGTGCGGGACCGCGTCCGTCAGTCGGCCGCCGGCGCGTGTTCCGCCGTGCGCACGTCGATCTCGCGCCAGAAGCCCGCCCTGATCGCGTACCGGTCGTGCTCGTCGATCTGGTCGTCCTTGTGGGCGAGCAGGCCGAAGCGGGCCGCGTAGCGCAGCAGCTCGCCGTCGATGCGGTGCGGGATGCGCGGGTACATCGCGGACAGCTTCTGCAGATGCCCCTGCTCCCCGAGCCGCCCCATCCAGCGGCGGGCGAAGACCTGTCCGACCTCGTACGGGTCGCCTCCGACCGTCGTGATGTCCTCCTCGCGGTCGGCCCAGCGCTGCTCGGCGGTGGTCAACTGCGCGAGGGTCGGCATGGAGGCGATCTCGGGCGGCTCGGCCGCGGTGCCGGGACGGTCGACCCAGCCCTTGTCCGAGGACCAGCGCAGGGTGGCGCTCGCCGGCTGGGCGGTCTGGACGCCGGGTGCGCGAAGGGCGGCGAGGTCCTTGGGCGTGGGGACGCCCTTGGGTGCCGGGACGCGCTCCGGTGCGCCGGTGTCGGCCGAGGCGGCGGGCGCGTGCTCGGGCTCCTCGGCGCGCCGCTCGCCCGTCGCGCCGAGCGCGGAGTCGGGCAGGGGCGCGGAGAGGATCGCGGCGATCTCCGGACGCGGCACCGGCGGCGGCGCGCACACGCCGGTCAGTTCCTTGGCGCGTACGGCCTGGGTGATCCAGGCCCGGTCGAGCACGCGCCGCTCGTCCGCCTCGGCCACCAGGTCCTCGGACTGGTTGTAGTCGCCGTCGGCGGCCTGCACGGCCCACAGATGGACGGCGACCCCGTGCTCCTTGGCGGCCATCATGCCCGGCAGCAGATCCCCGTCGCCGGTGACGAGGACGACGTCGGAGCAGGCGCGGTTGCGGGCGAGCTCGGTGAGTTCGGCGTGCATCGCGGCGTCCACGCCCTTCTGCGCCCAGCGGCCGTCGCTGCGGGTCAGGGCGCCCAGCCGGACGGTGACCCGCGGCATCACCCGCAGCCGGCGGTGCTCGGGCTGCGGGACCCGGTCGGGCGCGCCGTCGAACCAGTAGATGCGCAGCAGGGGCTGCTGGGTGTCCGACTCGGCGCAGGCGCGCAACGCCTGGATGAGGGCGGCGTGGTCGACGCTGATCCGGGACCGGGAGGGTTCCCCGGCGAGCAGGCTGGCGGCGGCCCCCAGCAGATACCCGGCGTCCACCAGGACGATGCAGCGGTCCACACGACTCACCCTCTTCCCGGGAGGTTTGCTTCAGGCTTTCTTCGAGTCTGCCCGACCGTGCGGGGGTTAACGGGCCGAACTCGATCTTCGGCGTGGCGTTTCGGCGGATCGGGACGGCGTCCCGGCGGGGCGGGCGTCCCGACAACCGCCACTACACAGGGTAATTATCCGACATGCACTCTTTGTCTGGCTATGTGAATCTGGTCCCGGCCCTGGCCCCTAGATCCCCCACAGGAGGCAGATCACCATGGCCAAGAACAAGAAGCAGGACCGTAAGCAGCCCCAGTCCGCGCGTGGTGCCCGGCAGAACGAGACCACCACGGTGATGGAGCCCCCGGCCGGGCCCGCCCTCGCGCAGGCGAGCCCGGGCGACATCGCCCGCAAGGGCCGGCAGAAGCGCTTCGGTCACAACTGATCTCCGCGTAAGGGTTGTTGAGACCCGGGTATGACGAAAGGGGCGCGTCCCGTGCGGGACGCGCCCCTTTCGTGACGACTCCTGCGGCGGCCGGTCAGCCGGCCAGGCAGGACGGGCCGAGCAGCACCTTCAAGTCGCCGAACAGCGCCGGATCGGGCTTCACCCGGTGCCGGTCGAGGCGCAGCACCGTCGTCTTGGTCGGCCCCTGGAGCTTGATGCGGACCTCGCTCTCGCCCCTGTGGTGGCTGAGGATCTCGCCGAGCCGGCTGACCATCGGCGGGGTGACCCGCGTGGCCGGGATGGTGAGGATCACCGGCGCGTTGGCGCCCGCGTTGGAGAGGTCGGGCACCTGCAGCTCCATCGCGACGAGCCGCGGAACGTCCTCGCGCTTGTCGAGGCGGCCCTTGACGAACACCACGGCGTCCTCGACGAGTTGGGTCGAGACGAGCTGGTAGGTCGCCGGGAAGAACATGCACTCGATGGAGCCCGCGAGGTCCTCGACCGTGGCGATCGCCCAGGCGTTGCCCTGCTTGGTCATCTTGCGCTGGAGGCCCGAGATGATGCCGCCGATGGTGACGACCGCGCCGTCGGAGTGCTCTCCGCCGGTGAGCTGGGCGATGCCCGCGTCCGCCTTGTCGGACAGCACGTGCTCCAGACCGAACAGCGGGTGGTCGGAGACGTACAGACCGAGCATCTCCCGCTCCTGGGCGAGCAGATAGGTCTTGTCCCACTCCTCGTCGGTGAACTGCACGTCGAGTCCGAAGCCGGGCTCGTCGCTCTGCTCCTCGCCCATCCCGCCGAAGAGGTCGAACTGGCCCTCGGCCTCCTTGCGCTTGACCGCCACCACGTTGTCGATCATCGGCTCGAAGTGGGCGGTGAGGCCCTTGCGGGTGTGCCCGAGGCTGTCGAACGCGCCCGCCTTGATCAGCGACTCGGTGGTCCGCTTGTTGCACGCGGCCGCGTCGATCTTGTCGAGGTAGTCGGGGAAGGAGGAGTACTTCCCCTTCGCCTTGCGGCTCTTGATGATCGACTCGACGACGTTGGTGCCGACGTTGCGGACGGCCTCCAGGCCGAAGAGGATCACGTCGTCGCCCTGGGCGGCGAAGTTGTGCACGGACTCGTTGACGTTCGGCGGGAGCACGCGGATGCCCATGCGCCGGCACTCGTTGAGATAGACCGCGGACTTGTCCTTGTCGTCCTTGACGGACGTGAGCAGCGCTGCCATGTACTCGGCGGGGTGGTTCGCCTTGAGGTAGGCGGTCCAGTACGACACCAGGCCGTACGCGGCCGAGTGCGCCTTGTTGAACGCGTAGCCGGCGAACGGGACCAGCACGTCCCACAGCGCCTGGATGGCCTCGTCGCTGTAGCCGTTCTTCCGGGCGCCGGCCTGGAAGATCGTGAAGTTCTTCGCCAGTTCCTCGGGCTTCTTCTTGCCCATCACCCGGCGGAGGATGTCGGCCTCGCCGAGCGAGTAGCCGGCGACGATCTGGGCGGCCTTCTGCACCTGCTCCTGGTAGACGATCAGGCCGTAGGTGACGTCCAGGACCTCCCGCAGGGGCTCCTCGAGCTCCTTGTGGATGGGCGTGATCTCCTGCTGCCCGTTCTTGCGCAGCGCGTAGTTCGTGTGGGAGTTCATGCCCATGGGGCCCGGGCGGTACAGGGCCGACACGGCGGAGATGTCTTCGAAGTTGTCCGGCTTCATCAGACGCAGCAGCGAGCGCATGGGGCCGCCGTCGAACTGGAAGACGCCGAGGGTGTCGCCGCGCTGGAGCAGTTCGAAGGTCGTGGGGTCGTCCAGCGGGAGGCTGAGGAGATCGATGTCGATCCCCTTGTTGGACTTCACCATCTTGACGGCGTCGTCCATGATCGTCAGGTTGCGCAGGCCGAGGAAGTCCATCTTCAGCAGGCCGAGCGACTCGCAGCTCGGGTAGTCCCACTGCGTGATGGTCACGCCGTCGGTGTGCCGGACCCAGACGGGCACGTGCTCGGTGATGGTCTCGCTGGACATGATCACGCCGGCGGCGTGCACACCCATCTGCCGGACCAGGCCCTCCACGCCGCGCGCGGTGTCGATGACCTTCTTCACGTCCGGTTCGTTCTCGTACATCGCGCGGACCTCGCCCGCCTCCGAGTACCGGGGGTGGCTCGGGTCCGTGATACCGGAGAGCGGGATGCCCTTGCCGAGGACGTCGGCGGGCATCGCCTTGGTGATGCGGTCGCCCATCGCGTACGGGTAGCCCAGCACGCGCGCGGAGTCCTTGATCGCGTTCTTGGCCTTGATGGTGCCGTAGGTGCCGATCATGGCGACCTTGTCGGCGCCGTACTTCTCCGTCACGTACCGGATCACCTCGACGCGCCGGCGCTCGTCGAAGTCGATGTCGACATCGGGCATGGAGATGCGCTCGGGGTTGAGGAACCGCTCGAAGATCAGGCCGTGCGGGATGGGGTCGAGGTCGGTGATGCCCATGGCGTACGCGACGATCGAACCGGCCGCGGAGCCTCGGCCGGGGCCGACCGCGATGCCGTTGTTCTTGGCCCACATGATGAAGTCGGCCACGACGAGGAAGTAGCCGGGGAAGCCCATCGAGATGATGACGTCCATCTCGTAGTCGGCCTGCTTCTGACGGTCCTCGGGGATGCCGCCCGGGAAGCGGCGCTCCATGCCGCGGCGGACCTCCTCCTTGAACCAGGTGACCTCGGTGTAGCCCTCGGGGATGTCGAACTTGGGCATGAGGTCGCGCTTCTCGAACATGCCCGTGGTGTCGACCATCTCGGCGATCAGCAGGGTGTTGGCGCAGCCCTCCTGCCAGGCGTCCGAGGAGTCGATGGCGTACATCTCGTCCGTGGACTTCAGGTAGTAGCCGGTGCCGTCGAACTTGAAGCGGTCCGGGTCGGAGAGGTTCTTGCCGGTCTGGATGCACAGCAGGGCGTCGTGGGCGGTCGCCTCGTGCGCGTACGTGTAGTGCGAGTCGTTCGTCACCAGGGGCGGGATGCCGAGCTTCCTGCCGATCTCCAGCAGGCCGTCGCGGACCCGGTGCTCGATGTCGATGCCGTGGTCCATCAGCTCCAGGAAGTACCGGTCCTTGCCGAAGATGTCCTGGTAGTCGGCGGCGGCCTTCAGGGCCTCGTCGAACTGGCCGAGCCGCAGCCTGGTCTGCACCTCGCCGGAGGGGCAGCCGGTGGAGGCCACGATCCCCTCGGACCACTGCGAGATGGTCTCCTTGTCCATCCGGGGCCACTTCTGCAGCCAGCCCTCGGCGTAGGCGTCGGAGGAGAGCCGGAAGAGGTTGTGCAGCCCCGTGCTGTTCACGGCCCACATCGTCTTGTGGGTGTAGCCACCGGAACCGGAGACGTCGTCGCGCTTCTGGTGCGGCTGGCCCCACTGGATCTTGCGCTTGTTGCGCCGGGACTCGGGGGCGACATACGCCTCGATCCCGATGATCGGGGTGATCCCGGCCTTCTGCGCGGAGTGGAAGAAGTCGTACGCCCCGTGCAGGTTGCCGTGGTCGGACATGGCGATATGGGTCATGCCCATCTCGTTGCAGGCGTTGAACATGTCCTTCAGCCGCGCGGCACCGTCCAGCAGCGAGTACTGGGTGTGGACGTGCAGGTGCGTGAACGGCGGCTTCGACACGACGTGGCCTCCATGGAAAACAGTCGGTGACAGGCGGGCGGACACTTCCGGGGACAGCGTCGAAGTCTATGCCTCGGCACTGACACGCACGGCTCTCCCCCGCGTACCTTCACTGCGAGGGCTTGCGGGCACTTTCCGATGGGCCCGCCCGTTCGATACGACAGAAACGCTGTCGTACGCATGCACCAGGAGGCACCCAGCGATGTCGGTCCCCCAGCTCAACGACGAGCAGCGCGGCGACGAGATCCTCGCCGTCTTCGAGACCGCCTTCGGCGAGCTCCTGGCCGCCGACCCGGCCGCGTTCCGCGTGAAGTTCCGGAAGATGGCGGCCTCGGCCTTCGCCTTCTACCGGGGCACGGCGAGCCTCTTCTACCACGACCTCGACAGCGAGAAGCGGGGCGGCCCGTACCTGGACGAGCGCACCTCGCGCGTGTGGATCCACGGCGACCTGCACGCGGAGAACTTCGGCACGTACATGGACAGCAACGGCCGGCTGGTCTTCAACGTCAACGACTTCGACGAGGCCTACGTCGGCCCCTTCACCTGGGACCTCAAGCGCTTCGCCGCCTCCGTCGCCCTGATCGGCTACGCCAAGGCGCTCGGCGACGACCAGATCAGCGAGCTGGTGCGGATCTACGCGGAGGCCTACCGCGCGCGCATCCACGCCCTGGCGACCGGCGCCAAGAGCGACGAGGTGCCGCCGTACACGCTGGACACCGCCCAGGGCCCGCTCCTGGACGCGCTGCGCGTCGCCCGCTCGCTGACCCGCTTCGGGCTGCTGGACTCGATGACGGAGATCCGGGACTTCGAGCGCCGCTTCGCCCCCGGCGGCGGTTCCATCGAGCTGGACGCCGCCACGCGGTACAAGGTGCTCGCGGCGTTCGACGGCTATCTGGAGACGCTGCCGGACGCCTCGCTGGCCCGCCCCGACTCCTACCGGGTCAAGGACGTCGTGGGGCGGCGCGGCATCGGAATCGGCTCGGCGGGCCTGCCGTCGTACAACATCCTGCTGGAGGGCCACAGCGACGCCCTGGAGAACGATGTGGTGATCTACATCAAGCAGGCCCAGACCCCGGCCGTCTCCCGCCACATCACGGATCCGGCGATCGCCGGGTACTTCCAGCACGAGGGCCACCGCACGGTGATCTCCCAGCGCGCGCTCCAGGCGCACGCCGACCCGTGGCTCGGCTGGACGGAGCTGGACGGCTCGGGCCAGCTGGTCGCGGAGGTCTCGCCGTACGCCGTGGACCTGGACTGGAGCGACATCGACGACCCGGAGGAGATCGCGGCGGTCGTCGCCGATCTCGGCCGGGCCACCGCGGCGATGCACGCGGCGGCGGACGACACCTCCGGCGAGTCGCTGGTGCCGTTCTCGACGGAGCGCGCCATCGACGCGGCGATCGCCGCCGACGAGGAGAACTTCGCCGAGCTGCTGGTCTCCTTCGCGCACGACTACGGCGCACGCGCACGTGCCGACCACCAGATCTTCGTGGACCTGTTCCGCAACGGACGGATCCCGGGTCTGTGACGGAAGGTTCGCCCACCGGCCCCCGGGGACCTCTCACAGGCACTCTTTAGGGGTCCCTTACCTCCTCTCATGCCACACTCTTCTTTCGATATGGACATCTCCGGGACCCAGCTGCGAGCGGTACGCGCGGCGCTGTTCACGTCACTCGTGGTGACGCTGAGCACGGCGTCGCACGTCCTGCTGTCCCGTGCGCCCCTGCCGCTGAACACGGTGGCCCTGCTGGCGGCCGCCGTGTTCGCCCTGGCCTACGCGCTGGCCGGGCGGGAGCGGAGCTTCGGGCGGATCGCCGCGCTGCTGATCCCGCTGGAGCTGGCCGCCGACACGATCCTCACCACCGGGCAGCACGTCTGCTACGGCAGGGCGGGCGGTCCGGTCGCGGGCCCGCTGGCCTCCGTCGGCTGGGACGTGCTGTGCGGCGACGGCACCAAGGTCGGCACCCCGCTGGCCCAGGTCACCGGCACCGACCCGGACCGGCTCGGCGGGCTCCTCGCGCACGCGGACCCGGCCACCGCCTGGTTCCTGCTCGCCGCCCATGTCGGTGTCGGCCTCGCCGCAGCGGCCTGGCTGCGCCGGGGCGAGCGGGCCCTGGCCCAGCTGCTGCGGGCCGTCGGCGCGACCACGTTCCGGCCGCTGCTGCTGGCGGTCGCCGCGGTGACGGTCCGGCGGGCCTCGCCGGCCCGGCGCCTGCCCCGCCCGGCGCACCGCCCGGCCGCCGCGCGCCTGATGCTCCTCGTGCACTCCCTGGGACGGCGTGGACCGCCCTGCTCCCCCGCGTTCGTGTGAACGCCTTCTGAGCAATACGGCCCACCCGTACGTACCCCGCACACGACGTGTGCGCGTCCCCATGCATGGAGATCACCAATGAGCAAGCGGAACAGCCAAGCGGCGAAGTCGGCGGCCCGAGAGCGCCTGCGCGCCGAACGCGAGCGCGAGGCCAAGCGCGCGAAGGTCAGGCGCCAGATCGTCGTCGCGGCCTCGGTCGTCGGCGTCCTGGCGGCGGCCGGCGGCATCGGCTACGCGGTCGTCCAGGCGAACAAGCCCAATTACTGGGAGTCGCTGACCGACGCCAAGGTCACCGCGCCGGCGAACACGACCGGGACGAACGGCACGACCGTCGTCATCGGCAAGGACAGCGCCAAGAAGACCCTGAAGCTGTACGAGGACCCGCGCTGCCCGGTCTGCGCCTCCTTCGAGCAGGCCGTCGGCCCGACCGTCGAGAAGGACATCGACGCCGGCAAGTTCAAGCTGCAGTTCGTCGGCGGCACCTTCCTCGACGGCGACCAGATGAAGGAGGGCGATATCGGGGCGAACGGCGAGGGCTCGAAGAACGCGATGAGCGCCCTGGGCGCCGCGCTGAATGTGAGCCCCGAGGCGTTCCTCGCCTACAAGAGCGCCCTGTACTCGGAGAAGTTCCACCCGCTGGAGTCCGAGGACAAGTTCAAGGACGACGCGTACCTGATCAAGGTGGCGGACAGCGTGCCCGATCTGAAGGGCAACACCGAGTTCCAGAACGCCGTCAAGAAGGGCACGTACGACGCCTGGGCGCTGGCCATGTCGAAGACCTTCGACACCAACAAGGACGGTGTGACGGGCACGCCGAGCCTGGTGATGGACGGCAAGATCCTGGAGAAGTCCAACGCCAACGCGCCGTGGACGGTGGACGAGTACACCAAGGCCGTGGACGCGGCGCTGAAGGGCTGATCTCCGCCTTCGAGCGCCGGTGACCGCAAGGAAGCCGGACCTCCGTGTGAAGGGCGGGCGAATTTCCGCGGATTCGCCCGCCCGATCGAGTACCGCTCAGTAACCTGTTCGGCTGTGACCAGTCGATACAGATCATCCGATCAGTACAACGCGCTCAGCCCTCGCCGCCGTTCGGTCGTCAAGGCCGCGGCGGCGACGGCTGTTCTGGCCGTCCCGCTCGCCGGCGCCCTGCCCGCCCGCGCCGTCGACGCCGCCCCCGCCTTCCTGCACGGTGTCGCCTCCGGCGATCCCCTGCCGGACGGCGTCCTGCTGTGGACCCGGGTGACGCCGACGCCCGACGCCGTCCCCGGTTCCGGGATCGGCCCGGACGTCGAGGTCAGCTGGACCGTCGCCCTGGACAAGGCGTTCATGAACGTCGTCGCCAAGGGCTCGACCACCGCGACCGCGGCCTCCGACCACACCGTCAAGGCCGACATCCGCGGCCTGTCACCGGCCACCGACTACTGGTTCCGCTTCTCGGCCGGCGGCACCGACTCCCCGGCGGCGCGGACCCGCACCGCGCCGGCGGCGGACGCGGCGGTGACCAACCTGCGCTTCGGCGTGGTCTCCTGCGCCAACTGGGAGGCCGGCTACTTCTCGGCGTACCGCCATCTCGCCGCCCGCGGCGACCTCGACGCCTGGCTCCATCTCGGCGACTACATCTACGAGTACGGCACCGGGGACTACGGCACCCGCGGCAAGGTCGTCCGCCCGCACTCCCCCGCCCACGAGATCGTCACGCTCGCCGACTACCGGATCCGGCACGCCACGTACAAGACGGACCCCGACCTCCAGGCCCTGCACACCAAGGCGCCGGTCATCGCGATCTGGGACGACCACGAGTTCGCCAACGACACCTGGTCGGGCGGCGCCGAGAACCACACCGAGGGCGCCGAGGGCGCCTGGACGGCCCGTCAGGCCGCCGCCAAGCAGGCGTACTTCGAGTGGATGCCGGTGCGCCCGGCGATCGCCGGCACCACCTACCGCCGGCTGCGCTTCGGCAAGCTCGTCGACCTGTCCCTGCTCGACCTGCGCTCCTTCCGCTCCCAGCAGGTCTCGGTCGGCGACGGCGAGGTCGACGACCCCGACCGCACGCTCACCGGACGCGCCCAGCTGGACTGGCTGAAGGCGGGCCTGAAGTCCTCGGACACCACCTGGCGGCTGGTGGGCAACTCCGTGATGATCTCGCCGTTCGCGATCGGCTCCCTCTCCGCCGATCTGCTCAAGCCGCTCGCCAAGCTGCTGGGCCTGCCGCAGGAGGGGCTCGCCCTCAACCCCGACCAGTGGGACGGCTACACGGACGACCGCCGTGAACTCCTCGCGCATCTGCGGTCGAACGCGATCCGCAACACCGTCTTCCTCACCGGCGACATCCACATGGCGTGGGCGAACGACGTCCCCGTCGACGCCGGCACCTATCCGCTGTCGGCCTCCGCCGCCACGGAGTTCGTCGTCACCTCGGTGACGTCGGACAACCTGGACGACATCGTCAAGGTCCCCGAGGGCACACTCTCCGCGATCGCGTCCCCGGTCATCCGCGCCGCGAACCGGCATGTCCACTGGGTCGACACCGACCGGCACGGCTACGGGATCCTCGACATCACGGCCGAGCGCGCGCAGATGGACTACTACGTCCTGTCCGACCGCACCAAGCGCGACGCGACCGCGAAGTGGACCCGCTCCTACCGCACCCGCAACGGCACGCAGAAGGTCGAGCGCACCTACGACCCGGTGTGACCGGGCCCCAGGTTTGAGAGGCTCTCCAGGAAGCCGAGTGCCACCCGCCAGGTGGCCTCGGCCGCCTCCTCGTCGTAGTCGGGGAGGTCGGGGTCCGTGTAGAGGTGCCCGGCGCCCGCGTACCGGTGGACCTCGACGTCGGCGCCCGCGCGGCCCATCTGGAGGTACCACGCGCTCAGCCAGTCGTCCGTCTCGAACGGGTCCGGCTCGGCCACGTGCAACTGCACCGGGAGGTCGTCCACGGAGGCGTTCGCCGCGATGTCCGAGGTGCCGTGCAGAAGCAGCAGCCCGCGGGCCTTGTCGTCGCCGAGCGCCAGCGTCTGCGCGATCGAGGCGCCGAGCGAGAACCCGGCGTAGACCAGCCCCCGGTCCGAGTAGGGGGCCGCGGCCAGGACGGCCCGCTTCAGCAGCTCGTCCTTGCCGATCGACATGTTGAACTCCATGCCCTCCTCGACCGTCCCGAAGGTGTGCCCTTCGAACAGGTCGGGCGTCCACACCTCGTGTCCGGCGGCACGCAGCCGGTCCGCGGCCTGCCGCACCGCGGGCCTGAGCCCATAGGTCGAGTGAAACAGCATGATGTTCATGAGGCCATGGTGCCAGCCGCCCCGGCGAGGCCGTGACCAGCGCCTCACCGGCCATGATGTTCAGGCCCCCCGAAGGCTGGTTACGTTCGAGGGATGGAGACGATACTCCGTCCACTGCTCGTGATCGGCGGCTCGGTCCTGCTCACCCTGCTCATCGGGTGGGCCACCGACCTCGTGATGCGCAAGGCCGACGAACGGCACGGCGAGACCCCGCTGTGGGGTCTGCTGCGCCGCGCCCGGGTGCCCTGGCAGGTCGTGCTGTGCGCGGCCCTGCTCAGAGGGTCCTACGACGAGTCCCAGTTGCTGGTGGAGCACCGCGTCGCCGTGGGCCGGGTGCTCACGCTCGTGCTGATCGGCGCCGCGGCCTGGCTGGCGATCCGGATCGCCGCCGCGGTCGTGGAGACGTCGTACAGCCGCTACGCCCGGGTGCACCACGACGCGGCCCGGGTCCGCCGGGTCCGCACCCAGGTGACGCTCATCATGCGCGTGGTGTCCGCGGTCGTCGGCGTGGTGGCGGTGGCCGCGATGCTGCTGACGTTCCCGGCGTTCCGCGCGGCCGGCGCCTCGCTGCTGGCCTCGGCCGGCATCCTCGGCATCGTCGCCGGTGTGGCCGCCCAGTCCACGCTGAGCAACATGTTCGCCGGCCTGCAGATCGCCTTCGGCGACATGGTGCGCATCGGGGACACGGTCGTGGTCGACGAGGAGTGGGGCACGGTCGAGGAGATCACCCTGACCTTCCTGACCGTGCGGACCTGGGACGAGCGCCGGATCACGATGCCCGTGTCGTACTTCACGGCGAAGGCGTTCGAGAACTGGTCGCGCGGCGGCGCGCAGATGACCGGCACGGTCTATCTGCACGTCGACCACTCGGCGCCGCTGGACGCGATGCGCGAGAAGCTCCGCGACATCGTGCGCGAGTGCCCGGCCTGGGACGGCCGCGACCACGGCCTGGTCGTCACCGACTCCACGCCCTCCACCATGGAGGTCCGCGCCCTGGTCACCGCGAAGGACGCGGACGACCTGTGGACGGTGCGGGTCACGGTCCGCGAGCAGTTGATCCGCTGGCTGACCGAGCGGCACCCGTACGCGCTGCCCCGCGTCAACGCGGCGGACGCGGTCCTGCCGCCCGGCTTCCCGGTCCCCGACCGCGTCCCGACGGCCCGCCGCACCCTGCCCCGCGGCCAGCAGCCCTCGGCCCGGACCGAACGGCCCTGACGGGTTCAGTGCCCGCGTTCGGCCCCGCCGTTGACCTGGATGATCTGTGAGGTGATGTGGCCGGCGGCGTGCGAGGCCAGAAAGTGCAGCGTCGCGGCCACATCGCCGGGCGTCCCGGCCCGCCCGTTGGACGTCTCGGCGATGAGCCGCGCGCGCCGCTCCTCGCTCATCGCGTCGCCGAAGAACCCGGTGTCCTCGACGTACCCGGGCGCGACGACGTTCACGGTGATCCCGCGCGGCCCCAACTGACGGGCGAGATCATGGGCGTACGGGTGCAGCGCCGCCTTGGACGCCGCGTACGCCCCGCTGCCGGAGCCCCGGAAGGCGGCGATGGAGCTGAGGAACAGCACCCGCCCGCCGGGGTCGGCGAGCCGGTCCTTCAGCGCCTCGGTGAGCAGGGCGGCGGTCAGCGTGTTGAGGCCGAAGTTCAGGGTCCAGTCGTGCAGGACGACGTCGAGCGGTTCGTCGCTCTCCACCCAGGGTTCCAGCCCGCCCGAGCCGCCGGCGCTGTGGATCAGCACGTCCACGGTGCCGAACTCGGCGGCGACGAAGCGCTCCACCGCCCGCGCCCCGCGCGGCCTGCTCAGATCCGCCGCCAAGGTCAGGGCGCCGGGCACCCCGGCCTCCTCCAGGACCTCGGCGCGCCGCCCGAGCAGCAGCACCTGATCGCCGTCCGCGGCGAACAACCGGGCCGTCGCCAGCCCGATCCCCGTACCGCCTCCACTGATGACAACGTTGCGAGCCATGATCAGATGGTACGAAGTCACCGGCCCCGGCGGGCGGATCAGCGCAGACTGCGCACGTCCAGGTGGCGCAGCACCCGGTCGACGACCTCGGGGTCGGCGCCCGGCTCGCTGCGGGCCGCGAGCACCTCGTGCCGGGCGGCGCTCAGCAGCTCGCCCTGGATGCGCCGTACCCGCTTCAGCCGTCTGACCCGCTGATCGTGGGCCTCCCGGCGCTCCTCCTCGCCCAGGTCGGGGCTGATCCGCACACCGATCTCCAGGGCCCGCCGCAGCATCTGCTCGGACAGCTCGTCGGGCAGATCCTCGACGGCCTCGATCTCCCGCAGTCTGCGTTTGGCGGCCTTGGCCGCGCGGATCGCCAGAGTCCGTTCGAACTCCTTCTCGTGTTCGCTGTCGGCCTCCACGCCGAGCCGCTTGACCAGCCACGGCAGGGTCAGCCCCTGGAGCACGAGGGTCGCCATGATCACGCCGAACGCGATGAAGATGATCTCGTCCCGGTCGGGGAACGGCGAGCCCGCGTCGGTCTCCAGGGGGATGGCCAGCGCCAGCGCCACGGACGCCACCCCGCGCATTCCCGACCACCACATGACGACGGTCTCGCGCCAGGTCATCGGGATCTCCTCCTCGACGTCCCGTCTGGCGTGCATCCGTTTGGCGAGCCAGCTGGCCGGCAGCAGATAGAGCAGGCGCACGAGCACGACGACACCGACGATCGCGCCGGCCCAGGTGAGCATCTCGCCCCAGCGGCCGGACGCGGTGCTGATGGCGTTGTGCAGTTCGAGGCCCACCAGGCCGAAGGCGACACCGGTGACGAGTGTGTCGACGATGTCCCAGAAGGTGTGCCCGGCGAGCCGGGTCATGACGTCGTCGGCGTCGGTGGCGTACTCGGCGAGGAACAGGGCGGTGACGAGCACCGCGAGCACACCGGAGCCGTGCAGTTCCTCGGCCATCACGTACGAGGCGTACGGCACGAGGAGCGAGAGCCCGATCTGCAGGGTGGGGTCGCCGAGGAGGTCCATGAGCTTGTAGGCGCCCCAGCCGAGGGCGAGCCCCACGGCCAGCGCGACCACCGCGGACAGCACCAGGTCGAGTCCGGCCTGCCACGGGGAGAAGGTGCCGCTCACGGCGGCGGCGATCGCCACGTGGTAGAGCACGATCGCCGTGACGTCGTTGAAGAGGCCCTCGCCCTCCAGGATCGACACCAGGCGGCGGGGCAGCCCGAGCTGGCCCGCCACGGCGGTGGCCGCGACCGGGTCGGGCGGTGCGACGAGGGCACCCAGCGCCACGGCCGCGGCGATCGGCAGGCCCGGCACGATGGTGTGGGCGACGGCGGCCACGCACAGGGTGGTGACGAAGACCAGGGCGACGGCCAGCAGCAGGATGGGCCGAACGTTCGCCGCGAACTGCCGCCAGGACGTGCGGCGTACGGCGGCGTAGAGCAGCGGTGGCAGCAGCAGCGGCAGGATCAGGTCGGGCGGGACGTCCACGTTGGGGACGAACTCCAGCAGCGCGAGGACGATCCCGAACAGGGTCATCAGCACGGGCGCGGGCAGACCGATCCGGTCCCCGACCGGGACGCTCACCAGGGCCCCGAGCAACAGCACGAACAGCAGGGCCAACTGATCCACGGTCAGCGCTCCGACGAGTAGGCATCCACGGACGGACTCAAGCCTGCCACGCAGCGCGTCCCACCAGCGCGTTCGCGCCCTACGGCGTCAGGTCGCGCCGCATCGCCCGGTGGGGTATCCCGGCGTCGGGGAACTCGGGTCCGTACGCCTGGTACCCCAGACGCTCGTAGAAACCCAGAGCGTGGGTCTGCGCGTGCAGATCGACGGCCGTGAGGCCCCTCACGCGGGCCGCGTCCTCCACGGCCCGCACGAGGGCCGCGCCGACGCCCAGGCCCCGGGCCTCCTTCGTCACGGCGAGCCGCCCGAGCGCGCCCACGGCGGGGTCCCCGCCGGTCTTCGCGGCGGCCGCCTCGCCGTACAGCAGCCGGCCGGTCCCGAGCGGCAGCCCGTCCTCGCGGACCGCCAGCACATGGACCGCGCCTTCGTCGTAGGCGTCGTACTCGATCTCCGGCGGGACGCCCTGCTCGGCGACGAAGACCTCCTTGCGGACGGCGAAGCACGCCTCGCGGTCGGCGGGGTCCTCGGCGACCCTGACCGTGACGGCCGGGCTCATGCGTAGGTCTCCTCGCGCACCTGGTCGAGGGCCTGCTGGAGGTCGGCCGGGTAGTCGCTGGCGAACTCCACCCACTGCCCGTCCCCGGGGTGCTCGAAGCCGAGCCGCACGGCGTGCAGCCACTGGCGGGTCAGCCGCAGCCGCTTGGCGAGCGTCGGGTCGGCGCCGTAGGTGAGGTCGCCGACGCAGGGGTGCCGGTGGGCGGCCATGTGGACGCGGATCTGGTGGGTGCGCCCGGTCTCCAGCTTCACGTCGAGCAGCGAGGCCGCGCGGAACGCCTCGATGAGGTCGTAGTGCGTGACCGACGCCTTGCCCTCGGCGGTGACCGCCCACTTGTAGTCGTGCTGCGGATGGCGGCCGATGGGGGCGTCGATGGTGCCGCTGGTCGGGTCGGGGTGGCCCTGGACGAGCGTGTGGTACCGCTTGTCGACCGTGCGCTCCTTGAACTGGCGCTTGAGCGAGGTGTACGCGTACTCGGACTTGGCGACGACCATGAGGCCGGAGGTGCCCACGTCGAGCCGGTGCACGATGCCCTGGCGCTCGGCGGCGCCCGAGGTGGAGATCCGGTAGCCGGCGGCGGCCAGCCCGCCGATCACCGTCGGCCCGCTCCAGCCCGGCGAGGGGTGGGCGGCGACGCCGACGGGCTTGACGATCACGACGATGTCGTCGTCGTCATGGACGATCTCCATGCCCTCGACGGGCTCGGCGACGACCTGCACGGGAGCGGGGGCCTGCGGCATCTCGACCTCCAGCCAGGCCCCGCCGTGCACCCGCTCGGACTTCCCGACCACCGACCCGTCGACCGTGACCTTCCCCGCCGCGGCCAGCTCGGCCGCCTTCGTACGGGAGAAGCCGAACATGCGGGAGATGGCGGCGTCGACGCGCTCGCCCTCCAGGCCGTCCGGCACGGGCAGGGTACGGATCTCGGGAATCGTGCTCACCCGTCGAGTATGCCGGACGGGGCAGGCCGGCCCGCACGGGCCTGTGGAAAACCCCGTCGCACCCGGCCTGCGGTCAGTCCTTGTGGACGGTCCCGTCCGGGTCCAGGCCCCGGAACGACAGCAGCACGATCAGGATGCCGCCGCACACGATCGCGGAGTCCGCGAGGTTGAACACGGCGAAGTGCTTCGGCGCGATGAAGTCCACGACGGCGCCCTCGAAGACGCCGGGCGAGCGGAAGATCCGGTCGGTGAGGTTGCCGAGCGCCCCGCCGAGCAGCAGGCCGAGCGCGATCGCCCAGGGCAGGCTGTACAGCTTGCGGGCGAGCCGGGCGATCACCACGATCACGGCGGCCGCGATCACCGTGAAGATCACGGTGAAGGCCTCGCCGAAGCCGAAGGCAGCGCCCGCGTTGCGGATCGCCTCGAACTGCAGCCAGTCCCCGATGATCTCGATCGGCGGGTGGTGCTCGAGCTCGGCGACCACCCACATCTTGCTGACCAGGTCGAGGACGTACGCGAACGCGGCGACGCCGAACAGCACGGCGATCCGGCGCCTGCCCCGGGGCCGCTCGGCGTCCGCCGTGTCCTTCGCCCGCCGGTCGGACTGCTCCGGCCCGGCGTCCCCCGTCTCCGGGGAGTCCGGCGTACCGATGATGCGCTCCGCCTCTGCCACGTGAGTCCCTCGACCTAGGTACCTGACTGAGGACGAGGGTACGGCACGTCCCGCGTCACCCGCCTGCCGGTCAGTACCGGCGCTCCTGCTTCTGCTTGCACTCCACGCACAGCGTCGCGCGCGGGAAGGCCTGCATCCTGGCCTTGCCGATCGGGTTGCCGCAGTTCTCGCACAGACCGTAGGTGCCCGCGTCCAGCCGCTCCAGGGCGTGCTCGGTCTGGATCAGCATCTCGCGCGCGTTCGCGGCGAGGGCCAGTTCGTGCTCGCGCGTGATGTTCTTGGCGCCGGTGTCCGCCTGGTCGTCGCCGGCCCCGTCCCCGGAGTCCCGCATCAGACCGGCGAGGGACCGCTCGGAGGAGCTGAGCTCCTCGCGCAGCCGGGTCTCCTCGGCCTGGAGCTCGGCCCGCGCCTCCTCGACCTCTTCCGGGGTCCAGGGGTCCTCACCGGGGCGTACGGCCAGGTCGCCGGGGTCCGCCGCGGCGATGCGCGCCTTGGGAACGGCGGTCTTGGCCGCCGTGGCCGTGCCAGGAGTCTTCTTCGCAACCACTGTCGTGGCTCCCGTCTGCTCCGCGGTCTGCGCCGCGCCCGCCTTCTTGGCCCTGCTCCGGCCGGCCGTCCGCTCCCCGGCCGCCCGTCCCGCGTCCACCGCCTTCTTCTTCGCACCGCCGGCGGTGGTCTTCCTGGTGCCGCGCGTCCCGCTCGCCCTGGCGGTCCCTTCCGTCACGCTCGCCTTCTTCTTCCCCGCGCCGGTGTCCGCGCGCGCGGACGCCGTGCTCCTGGTGGCCCCCTTCTTCGCGGCGGCCCCGGCCACCTTCTTCGCGGTCGCGCCCCCCTGGGCGCTCTTCCCGCCGTTCACGTCCTTGGCCGCGCGCCCGGAGGCGGCCGCGCCCCCGGAGGCACCGGCACGGGTCGAGCCGCTCGACCCCGACTGCTGTACGGCGGTCTTCTTCGCCACCATGCCGCGGCCCCTTCACATTTTATGATCTTGCTCGCGAATCGTGCTGGGACGATAAATCGACTCGAGTCCCGCGGCAACGGGGCACACCGCCCGATTCGCCCGCCCCGCGCAGGGAGCGCGCCGGACTTGCATCCGTTGTGCCCAGCTCCCCGCCGGGTATGCCGCCGGGAACGACGTCCCGGGATCCGAACAGGCGTGCCGCGCCATTCGAGTCACCGCGCGCCGCGTCCGCCCGCCCACGCGCCCTCGGCTCCGGTGCCGTAAATCCGGTCGGCCGGTGTCCCCGCGGCGCCGTACACTGGGCTGAGCGAAAAGCGTGGATGGGGACGAGTAGCGGCGTACGCAGCCCAGAGCGACCCGGGGACGGTGTGAGCCCGGGGGCGAGCGCGACGTGAAGATCACCCCGGAGCCGCCGGAGGAAAGCCGCAGCAGCGTCATCGCAGCGGCGAGTAGAACCGGTATCGCGACCCCAATGAGGGGGCTCACCGGCGCACACCCCGCACCGGAGGGCCAAGGAGGGTGGTACCGCGGGAGCGCGCCGCACCGGCGCACGGAAAGAGCCGGCTCTCGTCCCTCCGGACGGAAGGCAGCAAGTCCGCCGGAGGAAGCTCGCTGATGACACAGCCGACGTACCGCCAGGTGCCCGCCCAGGTCGACCTGCCCGCGCTCGAGCACGCGGTGCTCGACTTCTGGCGCGAGCAGAAGATCTTCGCCAAGAGCCTGGAGCAGTCCGAGGGGCGCCCCGAGTGGGTGTTCTACGAGGGCCCGCCCACCGCCAACGGCATGCCGGGCGCCCACCACATCGAGGCCCGCGTCTTCAAGGACGTCTTCCCCCGCTTCCGCACCATGCGCGGCTACCACGTGGCCCGCAAGGCCGGCTGGGACTGCCACGGCCTGCCCGTGGAGCTGGCGGTCGAGAAGGAGCTCGGCTTCTCCGGCAAGCAGGACATCGAGGCGTACGGCATCGCCGAGTTCAACGCCAAGTGCCGTGAGTCGGTGACCCGCCACACCGACGCCTTCGCCGAGCTGACGACCCGCATGGGCTACTGGGTCGACCTCGACGACGCCTACCGGACGATGGACCCCGAGTACGTGGAGTCCGTCTGGTGGTCGCTGAAGGAGATCTTCAACAAGGGCCTGCTGGTCCAGGACCACCGGGTCGCCCCCTGGTGCCCCCGCTGCGGCACCGGCCTGTCCGACCACGAGCTTGCGCAGGGCTACGAGACGGTCGTCGACCCCTCCGTCTACGTCCGCTTCCCGCTGACCTCCGGCCCGCTGGCCGGCGAGGCCGCCCTCCTGGTGTGGACGACCACCCCGTGGACCCTCGTCTCCAACACGGCCGTCGCCGCGCATCCCGACGTCACCTACGTCGTCGCGACGAACGGCGAGGAGAAGCTGGTCGTCGCCGAGCCGCTGGTCGAGAAGTCCCTCGGTGAGGGCTGGGAGACCACCGGACAGTCCTTCACGGGCGCCGAGATGGAGCGCTGGACGTACCAGCGCCCGTTCGAGCTGGTCGAGTTCCCGGCCGAGGCCCACTACGTGGTCAACGCCGAGTACGTCACCACCGAGGACGGCACCGGTCTGGTCCACCAGTCCCCCGCCTTCGGTGAGGACGACCTCAAGGTCTGCCGCTCCTACGGCCTCCCGGTCGTGAACCCGGTCCGCCCCGACGGCACCTTCGAGGAGGACGTCCCGCTCGTCGGCGGCGTCTTCTTCAAGAAGGCCGACGAGAAGCTCACCGCCGACCTCGACGAGCGCGGCCTCCTCTTCAAGCACATCCCGTACGAGCACAGCTACCCGCACTGCTGGCGCTGCCACACCGCGCTGCTCTACTACGCGCAGCCGTCCTGGTACATCCGCACCACGGCCGTCAAGGACCGCCTCCTCGAGGAGAACGAGGGCACCAACTGGTTCCCGGACACGGTCAAGCACGGCCGCTACGGCGACTGGCTCAACAACAACATCGACTGGGCGCTCTCCCGCAACCGTTACTGGGGCACCCCGCTGCCGATCTGGCGCTGCGAGGACGACCACCTCACGGTCGTCGGCTCCCGCGCGGAGCTGTCCGAGCTGACCGGCACCGACCAGTCCGGCCTCGACCCGCACCGGCCGTACATCGACGAGGTCACCTTCGCCTGCCCGACCTGTGAGAAGACCGCCACGCGCGTGCCGGAGGTGATCGACGCCTGGTACGACTCGGGTTCGATGCCGTTCGCGCAGTGGGGCTACCCGTACAAGAACAAGGAGCTGTTCGAGGCCCGCTACCCCGCGCAGTTCATCTGCGAGGCCATCGACCAGACCCGCGGCTGGTTCTACACGCTGATGGCGGTGGGCACGCTCGTCTTCGACAAGTCGTCGTACGAGAACGTCGTCTGCCTCGGCCACATCCTCGCCGAGGACGGCCGCAAGATGTCCAAGCACCTGGGCAACATCCTGCAGCCCATCCCGCTGATGGACCAGCACGGCGCGGACGCGGTGCGCTGGTTCATGGCGGCGGGCGGCTCCCCGTGGGCGGCCCGCCGCGTCGGCCACACCACGATCCAGGAGGTCGTCCGCAAGACGCTCCTGACGTACTGGAACACGGTCGCCTTCCAGGCCCTGTACGCCCGTACGTCCAACTGGGCGCCGTCCGCGGCCGATCCGGCCCCCGCCGACCGCCCGGTCCTGGACCGCTGGCTGCTGTCCGAGCTGCACGCGCTCACCGACCAGGTCACCCAGGCGCTGGAGGGCTACGACACCCAGCGCGCCGGCAAGCTGCTCTCGGCGTTCGTCGACGACCTGTCCAACTGGTACGTCCGCCGTTCGCGCCGCCGCTTCTGGCAGGGCGACAAGGCGGCGCTGCGCACCCTGCACGAGGTCGTGGAGACCGTCACCAAGCTGATGGCCCCGCTCACCCCGTTCATCACCGAGCGGGTGTGGCAGGACCTGATCGTGCCGGTGACGCCGGACGCGCCGGAGTCGGTGCATCTGGCGTCCTGGCCGGAGGCCGACCTGCCGGCGATCGACCCGCAGCTGTCCCAGCAGATGGTCCTGGTCCGCCGCCTGGTCGAGCTCGGCCGCGCCACGCGCGCGGAGTCGGGCGTCAAGACCCGTCAGCCGCTGTCGCGCGCGCTGATCGCCGCCGCCGGTTTCGACGCCCTGCACCCGGAGCTGCGTACGCAGATCACCGAGGAGCTGAACGTCGAGTCGCTGGCGTCGCTGTCCGAGGTCGGCGGCAGCCTGGTGGACACCACCGCCAAGGCCAACTTCCGCGCCCTGGGCAAGCGGTTCGGCAAGCGCGTCCAGGATGTGGCGAAGGCCGTCGCGAACGCGGACGCCGCCGCCCTGTCCCTGGCCCTGCGCGAGGGCACGGCGTCGGTCGAGGTCGACGGCGAGACGGTCGCCCTCGCCCCGGACGAGGTGATCATCACGGAGACCCCGCGTGAGGGCTGGTCGGTGGCCTCCGACTCGGGCGCCACGGTCGCCCTGGACCTGGAGATCACCGAGGAGCTGCGCCGCGCCGGTCTGGCGCGCGACGCGATCCGCCTGATCCAGGAGGCCCGTAAGAACAGCGGCCTGGACGTGGCCGACCGGATCGCCCTGCGCTGGACGGCGACGGACCCGGCGACGGTCGAGGCGCTCGACCGGCACGCCGGGCTGATCGCCGACGAGGTCCTGGCGACGGACTTCGCCCAGGGCGAGGCGGACGACTCCGGTTACGGCGCCCCGTTCACCGACGAGGGCCTTACCCTGACGTTCCGCCTCCGGAAGGCGTGACGCTCAGCCCTTCGACGCGAAGCCCCTGAACGCGACGGCCCTGAACGCCAAGGCCCTGACGCGAAGGCCCGGCCCACCGGAAAAATCTTGGTGGTGCCGGGCCTTCGGCGTTGTGTGCGTCGGACATCACACCCAGCACCGAACAAACGCCGTATACACCGTGAACACGCGTAGCAAAAGGGCGAGGCCCCGGAACTGAATCCGGGGCCTCGCCCTGAACGCTGCCGACGCCTGAGGCGTACTACCGACCGTCAGTTGTCGTCCTCGTCGATGAGGAAACCGCGCATCGGCGACGGAGCCTGTCCCATCGGGGACGGGCCCTGCGGCCGGACCGGGGCCATCGGCTGGGTCATGGCCGGCGACATCTGCTGCTGGCCGCCGTAGGACGGGCCGGCCGGCGACGGGCCACCGCCCATCGTCTGGTTGCCGCCGTACGACGGGGCGCTCGCGCCGGCCGGAGCCATCGAGGGCGCCGGGGACGGCGGCAGCGACGCCGTGGCCGGAGTGCGCGGCGGGGCCAGCGAGTCGTCCGCCTGGGTCTCCAGCTGACGCAGCTGGGACTCGAGGTAGGACTTCAGCCGCGTGCGGTACTCGCGCTCGAAGCCGCGCAGGTCCTCGACCTTGCGCTCCAGCGTGGCGCGGGCGGACTCCAGGGAGCCCATCGCGACGCGGTGCTTCTCCTGCGCGTCCCGCTCCAGGGCGTCGGCCTTGGCACGGGCGTCACGCTCCAGACCCTCGGCGCGCGAACGCGCCTCGCCCACGATCTTGTTGGCCTCGGAACGGGCCTCCGCGATCGCCTGGTCGGCGGTCTGCTGGGCGAGCGACAGAACGCGGGCCGCGCTGTCGCCACCGGGGCCGCCCTGACCGGGACCGCCCATCGGGCCACCCATAGGACCGCCCATGGGGCCGCCCATCTGCTGCATGGGGGGCTGGCCCATCGGCCCCGGACCCTGGCCCATCGGACCGGGACCCTGCGGGCCACCCTGCCCGCCGGGGCCGGCGGGCAGCTGCGGGGCACCGCTCGGCAGCTGGGGCGGACCACCCATGGGGCCACCCATCTGCTGCTGCGGCGGGCCCGATATCCCGGCGGGAACGGGTCCCCCGGGACCACGCATGCCCTGCTGCGGCATACCGCCCTGCTGCTGGTCCTGCGGACCGCCCGGTCCGCCCGGGCCCTCCGGAGGCTTGCGCATGTTCTGCTGGTTCTGGGCAGCAGCACGCGTCGCCGCGGCCAGCTTGGCGCGCAGATCCTCGTTCTCGCGGAGCAGGCGGGTCAGTTCGGCTTCGACCTCGTCGAGGAAGGCATCGACCTCGTCCTCGTCATAGCCTTCTCGGAGGCGGACGGTCGTGAACTGCTTGTTCCGCACGTCCTCGGGGGTCAACGGCATCTCTTCACCTCAACGTAGTCGTCGGCAGTCGGCAAGACCGTATCTGTCACATCGTTCACATCGCGCTCCGCACGAGCGTGATCAGGATGTAGACGATGATCAGCAGTACGAAGAAGGACAGGTCGAGCGCCACGCCCCCGAGACGCAGCGGCGGAATGAACCGCCGCAGAAGCTTCAGCGGTGGATCAGTGACAGTGTAGGTGGCCTCCAGAACGACCACCATCGCCTTGCCGGGTTGCCATGAGCGGGCGAACTGGAAGACGTAGTCCATGACCAACCGGAAGATGAGCACGATGAGGAACACCATCAGCGCGATGTAAAGAACCTGCAGGACCACGCTCATGATTGGTGTTTCCCTCTCCCCTGTCCCTGTCGGGTGTGCTGCTCTTCCGGTGGTGCGTCTCAGCTCTGGTTGAAGAACCCGCCCTCTGCGATGCGGGCCTTGTCCTCCGCCGTGACATCGACGTTAGCAGGAGACAACAGGAACACCTTCTGGGTCACCCGCTCGATACTGCCGTGAAGACCAAACACCAAACCGGCCGCAAAGTCGACAAGTCGCTTCGCGTCTGTGTCATCCATCTCAGTCAGATTCATGATCACCGGGGTGCCTTCACGGAAGTGTTCCCCGATGGTACGGGCCTCGTTGTAGGTCCGCGGGTGAAGTGTGGTGATCCGGTACGGCTCTCGTTCCGACACGACCTTGGGCATGATCACCGGTGCGTTCTTCTCCAGGCTTGCGCGTTCTTGTGTGATGGACGCCACGGGCGCGATGCGCGCCGGACGCCCGGATTCCGCGGACAGCGAAGCCGACCGGGCCACCGGTTCGCGGGGCGCGGGCGGCTGCACGATTCGCACCTCTTCGTCCCTTTGGGACTGATGTGCACTGTGAGATGAGTGGGACGGCTCGTGCCGTCGGTGGTCCCGCTCCGGCTCCGGGTCCAGTTCGGGCTCGAAGTCGTCGTCGGGGTCGAACCCCCGGCCGTCGTACCCATCGTCCTCCACGAGGCCGAGGTAGACCGCCATCTTGCGCATCGCGCCGGCCATTCTCTGAGTCCTCCGCTCTGTGGTGGATCGGCTGACGACTGCCAAGTGCCTTCGATCCACGCGGTCGTTACGTCCGCCTTTCGGCGACATTGACCATATTTTCTGCTGTGGTCCGACTTCTTGGCGACGTTACCCGAGCCTGGGGCGGACTCCGAGTACCGCAGTGCCGACGCGCACATGTGTCGCACCGGCCGCCACGGCCTCCTCGAGGTCCGCGCTCATCCCTGCCGACACCATGTTCGCAGCCGGATGAGCTCGGCGCAGGTCAGTCGACAAATCCATCAACCGCTCGAACGCCGCCCGTTGGCGGCCCGCGTACTCGCCGGTGAGCGGCGCGACGGTCATCAGGCCCGCCAGCCGCAGCCCCGGCGCGTCCGCGACGAGACCCGCCAACTCCTCGACGCCGCCCGGCGCCACTCCGCCGCGCTCGCCGCGCGCGCTCTCACCCGCGTCCAGCGCCACCTGGATCAGACAGCCCAGCTCGCGCTCCTGCCGTACGGCCTCCTTCGACAGGGCCGCCACCAGGCGGGCCCGGTCGACGGACTGCACGAAATCGGCATAACCAGCCACGGACCGGACCTTATTGGTCTGCAACTGTCCGACGAAGTGCCAGGTGAGCGGCAGATTCGAGCAGTCGGCGGCCTTGGGGGCCGCGTCCTGGTCGCGGTTCTCGGCGACGTGCCGCACACCGAGCTCCGACAGGATCCGCACATCGCTCGCGGGGTAGGTCTTGGTGACCACGATCAGGGTCACCTCGTCACGGGAGCGCCCGGCGGCCGCACAGGCGGCGGCGATCCGACGCTCCACTTTCGCCAGGTTCTCGGCGAGTTCGTCCTTACGATCCGTCATGTCCATTCAGTCCAGCCAGACATATCCCGCGAGTCGCCCCGTGGTGCGATCGCGGCGATACGAGAAGTGGTCGGGCGACTCCCGTGTGCACACCGGCGACCGCTCCCGGTCGCGCACCCCGAGCCGGGCGAGCTGCGCGTGCACTCCGGCGGCGACATCCACGGCGGGGGTGCCCCAGCTGGTCTCGGCGTGCGCCGCCGGTTCGACGGCGGCGACGTCGGCGCGCATCTCCTCGGGCACCTCGTAGCACCGGCCGCACACCGTGGGTCCGGTGCGGGCGACGATCCGGGCGGGGTCGGCGCCGAGCCGGGTCATCGCCGCCACCGCCGCCGGGACGACCCCGGCGACCATGCCGGGGCGTCCGGCGTGGGCCGCGGCGGCGATCCCGGCGACCGGGTCGGCCAGCAGCACCGGCACGCAGTCGGCGGTGAGGACCGCGAGGGCGAGCCCCCGGCGCGTCGTGACGATCGCGTCGACCTCGGGCACCGGCGCGTCGCCCCACGGTCCGTCGACCACGGCGACATCGGTGCCGTGCACCTGGTTCATCCAGACGACGTCGCCCGGGTCGAGCCCGAGCGACTCGGCCGCGCGTTCGCGGTTGGCCCCGACGGCCCGGGGGTCGTCGCCGACCGCCCCGCCGAGGTTGAGCTCCTCATACGGAGCGGCGCTCACCCCGCCCCACCGGTCGGTGAAAGCGAAGTGCGCGCCGCTCACGGTGTCGCGCTGTCCTATCACGTCAGAAGGATCACTTGAGGAAGTCCGGTACGTCCAGCTCTTCCGCCGCGCTGTCGGCGTAGGTCCGCGACGGCGGGACCGGCGGGGCGACCGGGATGTCGGCCACCGGCTCCGGCGCCGGCTCGGGCTCCTCCTTCGGCGTCACGCTGCCGAGGGACCCGAAGGACGGACGGCTCTCGGGCTGCGGCCGGGCCGCGGGCGCGGGCTCCTCGCGGCGCGCCGGGGTGGACGAGGCCGAGCCGAGGACGTTGTCCCGGCGGGCCGGCGGCTGGCCGCCGTCGAAGCCGGCCGCGATCACGGTGACCCGCACCTCGTCGCCGAGGGCGTCGTCGATGACCGCGCCGAAGATGATGTTGGCCTCGGGGTGGGCGGCCTCGCTGACCAGCTGGGCGGCCTCGTTGATCTCGAACAGGCCGAGGTCGGAGCCGCCGGAGATGGAGAGCAGGACACCGCGGGCGCCGTCGATGGACGCCTCGAGGAGCGGCGAGGAGATCGCCATCTCGGCCGCGGCCACCGCGCGGTCGTCGCCGCGGGCCGAGCCGATGCCCATGAGGGCCGAACCTGCCTCGGACATGACCGACTTGACGTCGGCGAAGTCGAGGTTGATGAGGCCGGGGGTGGTGATGAGGTCGGTGATGCCCTGGACACCGGAGAGCAGGACCTGGTCGGCCGACTTGAAGGCGTCCAGGACCGAGACCTGGCGGTCCGAGATGGACAGCAGCCGGTCGTTCGGGATGACGATGAGGGTGTCGACCTCTTCGCGCAGCTCGGCGATGCCGTCCTCGGCCTGGTTGGCGCGGCGCCGGCCCTCGAAGGTGAACGGGCGGGTGACCACGCCGATGGTGAGCGCGCCCAGGGAGCGGGCGATGTTGGCCACGACGGGCGCGCCGCCGGTGCCGGTGCCGCCGCCTTCACCGGCCGTCACGAAGACCATGTCGGCCCCCTTGAGGACCTCCTCGATCTCCTCGCGGTGGTCCTCGGCGGCCTTGCGGCCGACGGCCGGGTTCGCTCCGGCGCCGAGTCCGCGGGTGAGTTCGCGGCCGACGTCGAGCTTGACGTCGGCGTCGCTCATCAACAGCGCCTGCGCGTCGGTGTTGATGGCGATGAACTCGACGCCCTTGAGACCGACCTCGATCATCCGGTTGATGGCATTGACACCACCGCCGCCGACACCGATGACTTTGATGACTGCGAGGTAGTTCTGCGGTGCTGCCACGTCGAAGGCCTCTCGCCTCGAGTTACGGGTCACCGGAGGACGGAAGCGGTGCGCTTCGCGAACCCGGTGACTGATGCCGAATGGGACGGTCCATAGCGCCGACCCGAACCCTAACCCTGAAGTTTAGGGTTACCAGTGTGTCTGTTCCCTGAAGTCTTCTGAACAGGACACTAAGTCGACAAGTGGCGCACGTTCAACGAACACGCCGAACCTCCCGTTTTTCTTTTCACCCTATGTGATCAGCCGTGTCGCTGCCCAACCAGGGTGCTGGCCTGCGCGGATGTGCGTCAACTCCCTGATGACGCCGGGGCCGTGGGGACACTGACGTCGAAGTGCCGCGCACGCGGGGAGGCTTTCATGAGAGCGTGGAGTGTGCGAGCCTTCGCCGCGCCGTTCTCGCCGCTGCCCCAGTCGACGGTCGTGCCGCCGGTCAGGAGGAGCGAGATGTCGTCGTAGGAACGGACCTTGACGACCTGCGTGCCCCGGGCGACGGACGCCGGGAGGGCGCCCGCGACCCGCACCGCCTCCCGCACCAGCCGGGCCTCGCCGAAGCGCCGCAGGCTCGCCGAAGCGGAACTCGACCGGGAGACCGTCAATTCCAGCGCGGGGACGCCTTTCGGCGGCTCAGGGGCGGTGGCGAAACGGACGCCTTTTCTGTCCACTTCGACGAATTCCTCCCCGCTTCGCACCGTCAGGACCGGAGTACGCTCCACCACTTTCAGACCGATTCCGTGCGGCCAGGCACGGACCACGTCGACCTGGTCGATACGGGGCAGTTCGCGCCGCAGACGCGCCTCGATCGCCTCGGTGTCGACGGAGACGAGCGGTGCGCCGACGGGGACGTCGGCGGTGTCCCGTACCTGCTCCGGTGTCAGTACCCGGGTCCCGGACACCGACACCCGCTCGACGCGCAGCCACGAGGAGCCGTACAGCAGCCAGACGGAGCCGGCGCCGAGCAGCACCAGGACGATGGAAAGAATGATGATCATACGAAGCCGGGGCAGCCTCAACCGCCGCCGGGTGAGGGGCGGGTCGGACGACTCCTGCTGGCGTTCACCGCGCTCGGCGGTCGTCGATCCGGCCACGCTCCCTACCCTCCGTCATACGGTCACTGGCGGCGGTGCGAGGCGATCGCCTCGTACACCATGCCGACGAGCAGGTCGTCGGCGTCCCGGCGGCCGAACTCACCGGCGGCGCGGGACATCTCGTACAGCCGGTGCGGGTCGGCGAGCACGGGCAGCACGTTCTGCTGCACCCACTCGGGGGTGAGCTCCGCGTCGTCGACCAGCAGGCCGCCGCCGGCCTTGACCACCGGCTGGGCGTTCAGCCGCTGTTCGCCGTTGCCGATGGGCAGCGGGACATAGGCGGCCGGGAGTCCGACGGCGGAGAGCTCGGCGACGGTCATCGCGCCCGCGCGGCAGAGCATCATGTCGGCCGCGGCGTACGCGAGGTCCATCCGGTCCAGGTAACTTACCGGGATGTAGGGGGGCATCCCCGGCATCTGCTGTACGTGCGGCAGTTCGTTCTTGGGACCGACCGCGTGCAGGATCTGGATGCCGGCCTGCTGGAGGTAGGGCGCGACCTGCTGGACGACCTCGTTGAGGCGGCGGGCGCCCTGTGAGCCGCCGGACACCAGCAGCGTCGGCAGGTTGGGGTCGAGCCCGAACATCGCGCGAGCCTCGGGGCGGCGGGCGGCCCGGTCGAGGGTGGCGATGGTGTGGCGCAGCGGGATGCCGATGTAACGGGAGTTGCGCAGCTTGCTGTCCGGGGTGGCGACGGCGACCTGGGCGGCGTAGCGCGAGCCGATCTTGTTGGCGAGGCCCGGGCGCGCGTTGGCCTCGTGGATGACGATCGGCACGCCGAGGCGCTTGGCGGCGAGGTAACCGGGCAGGGCGACATAGCCGCCGAAGCCGACGACGGCGTCCGCCTTGGTGCGCTCCAGGATCTGCTCGGTCGCCTTGATCGTGCCGCGCAGCCGGCCCGGGACGGTGATCAGTTCGGGCGTGGGCTTGCGTGGCAGGGGCACGGCGGGGATCAGCGCGAGCTCATAGCCCCGCTGCGGTACGAGCGTGGTCTCCAGACCACGTTCCGTGCCCAGGGCCGTGATCCCCACGGTCGGGTCCTGCCTGCGCAGGGCGTCCGCGAGGGCGAGCGCGGGCTCGATGTGGCCGGCGGTCCCCCCACCGGCGAGTACGACATGCACCGAAATTCACCGCTCTCCGGACGAGCGCGCCGCCGTGGCACGCCGTCGCATCGTGTTCCATCTCCGAGGCCCCCGAACAAGCCCGGCGCCTCCCGCACGCTTTTTACCAAAGCGTGGTTGCCGTACGGAAAGCGCTGCCCGCGCAGCGGGCTCGTCGCGCGCGAACGCGATCAGCAGCCCGATGGCGAACATGGTCGGCAGCAGGGCGGATCCTCCGTAGGAGAACAGCGGGAGGGGGACTCCGGCGATCGGCAGCAGGCCGAGCACCGCACCGATGTTGATCACGGCTTGCGCGGTGATCCAGGTGGTCACACCTCCCGCGGCATACCTGACGAAGGGGTCCTCCGTGCGTCCGGCCACGCGGATACCCGCATAGCCTAGAGCCGCGAACAGACCCAGTACCGACAGCGTCCCCGCCAGGCCCAGTTCCTCACCGGTGACGGCGAAGATGAAGTCGGTGTGGGCTTCGGGTAGTTGGCCCCATTTCTCCACGCTCGCCCCGAGTCCGGATCCGAAGATCCCGCCGGACGCGAGCGCGTAGATCCCGTGCACGGCCTGCCAGCAGTCGACGGGCCCGGACTGCGGCTCGGTCGCGCCGAGGCACTGCAGACGGGCCATCCGGTTCGCGCTGGTCCTGATCAGCAGCAGGCCGATCGCGCCGGCGACGGACAGCACGCCCACGAACAGCCGGGTCGGCGCCCCCGCCAGCCACAGCAGGCCGAACAGGATCGCGGACAGGATGATCGCCGTGCCCATGTCGCCGCCGAGCATGATCAGCCCGAGCAGCATGAACGCGACCGGCACCAGCGGCACCAGCATGTGCTTCCACTGGGTCAGCAGCTTCTTGTCCTGCTTGCGGGCGATCAGGTCGGCGCCCCACAGCACCAGCGCCAGCTTGCCGAACTCGCTGGGCTGGATCTGGAAGGAGCCGCCGAGCGCGATCCAGTTCTGGTTGCCGTTGACCGCGACTCCTATCCCGGGCACCTGCACCAGCGCCATCAGGAAGACGGCGCCCGCGAGGATCGGGTAGGCGAGCGCCCGGTGCAGCTTGACCGGCATCCGGGAGGCCGCGAAGAGCAGCCCGGCGCCGATCACCGCGGCCAGCAGCTGCTTGCGGAAGAAGTACGAGCCGGGCAGCGACATCTGCAGCGCGGTGATCTGGGAGGCCGAGTAGACCATCACCAGACCCAGGACGGTGATCAGGAGGCTGCCGCCGAAGATCAGGTAGTAGGCGGTCAGCGGCCGGTCCCAGGCCCGGCGCAGCCGCCGGTGGAGCCGCCGTACGGCGTTGTCGCGCACCGGGCGCGCGGCGGCGGGGCGCCGCACGGTCCGCTGGACGGGGGGCCGTCCGGTACGGCTACCGGGCATCGGCGCTCACCGCCTCGCCTAGGGCGTACGTGCTGTCCGGCCACATCCGAGTCACGCGTCCTCCAAGGGTCCCGAAGCACCCGCTGTGGCCGAGACCCGCCGTCAGGCGCCCGCGCCGAGTTCGCGGACCGCCGCCGCGAACGCGTCACCGCGCTGGTTGTAGTTGGCGAACATGTCCATCGAGGCACACGCCGGAGCGAGGAGCACCGTGTCGCCGGGCTGTGCGAGCCGCCGCGCCTCCTGGACTGCCGCGAGCATCGCCCCAGTGTCGGTCCGGTCGAGGTCGACGACGGGTACTTCCGGCGCGTGTCGCGCCAGGGCTTCACGGATCAGGGCTCGATCGGCGCCCATGAGCACGGCCGCACGCAGCCGCGGCGCGGACTTGGCGACCAGTTCCTCGAACTCGGCGCCCTTGGCGAGGCCGCCGGCGATCCACACGATGGACTCGTACGCCGCCAACGACGCCTCGGCGGCGTGGGTGTTGGTGGCCTTGGAGTCGTCGACGTAGGCGACGCCGTCCACGTCCGCCACGTGCGCGATGCGGTGGGCGTCCGGGGTGAAGGCCCGCAGCCCGTCCCGTACGGCCCGCGGGGGCACCCCGAAGGCGCGGGCGAGGGCCGCCGCCGCAAGGGCGTTGGCGATGTTGTGCGGGGCCGGCGGGTTGACGTCGGAGACCTCGGCGAGCTCCTGGGCGTTCTTGTGCCGGTCCTCCACGAAGGCGCGGTCGACGAGGATGCCCTCGACGACGCCGAGTTGGGAGGGGGCCGGGGTGCCGAGGGTGAAGCCGATGGCGCGGCAGCCCTCCTCGACGTCGGCCTCGCGCACCAGGTCCTCGGTGGCCTTGTCGGCGGCGTTGTAGACGCAGGCGACCCGATTGCCCTCGTAGACGCGGCCCTTGTCGGCGGCGTACGCCTCCATGGAGCCGTGCCAGTCGAGGTGGTCGGGCGCGAGGTTCAGCACGGCGGCGGAGTGGGCGCGCAGGGAGGGCGCCCAGTGCAGCTGGTAGCTGGAGAGTTCGACGGCGAGGACGTCGTACTGCTCGTCACCGAGGACGGCGTCCAGCAGGGAGACCCCGATGTTGCCCACGGCCGCCGTGCGCAGACCGGCCGCGCGCAGGATGGCGGCGAGCATCTGGACGGTGGTCGTCTTGCCGTTGGTGCCGGTGACGGCGAGCCAGGGGGCCGCGTCCGGGCCCCGCAGCCGCCAGGCGAGTTCGACGTCGCCCCAGATCTCCACGCCGGCCGCGCGGGCCGCCTCGAACAGCGGCTTGTCCGGCTTCCAGCCGGGCGCGGTGACGACGAGTTCGGTGCCGTCGGGCAGGGTCGCCCCGTCGCCGAGCCGCACGGTGACGCCCAGCGCCTCCAGTTCGGCGGCCTGCGCACGGGCGCGGTCGTCGTCGCCGTCGTTGACGACGGTGACCTTCGCGCCGAGGCCGTGCAGCACCTTGGCCGCCGGGATGCCGGAGACGCCGAGCCCGGCGACGGTGACGTTCTTCCCCTGCCAGTCGGTCACTTGTCCGCTGCCCATCCCGCGTAGAAGAGACCCAGTCCGACGATCACACAGATGCCCTGGATGATCCAGAAGCGGACCACGACAAGGACTTCGGACCAGCCTTTGAGTTCGAAGTGGTGCTGCAGTGGCGCCATACGGAAGACGCGCTTGCCGGTCAGGCGGAACGAACCGACCTGGATGACCACCGACATGGTGATGAGCACGAACAGGCCGCCGAGGATGGCGAGCAGCAGCTCGGTGCGCGAGCAGATGGCGAGACCGGCGAGCGCGCCGCCGAGGGCCAGCGAACCGGTGTCGCCCATGAAGATCTTGGCGGGCGACGTGTTCCACCACAGGAAGCCGAGGCAGGCGCCCATCAACGCCGAGGAGACGACGGCGAGATCGAGTGGATCGCGCACTTCGTAACAGGCGCCCGGGTTCGTCAGGGTCTGCGCGTTGGCGCAGGACTCCTGGAACTGCCAGACGCCGATGAACGTGTAGGCGCCGAAGACCAGCACGGAGGCGCCGGTGGCGAGGCCGTCCAGACCGTCGGTCAGGTTCACGCCGTTGGACATCGCCAGGATCATGAACAGCGCCCAGACGACGAACAGCACCGGGCCGATGGACCAGCCGAAGTCCTGCACGAAGGAGAGCTTGGTGGACGCCGGGGTGTTGCCGCGGTTGTCCGCGAACTGCAGCGACAGGACCGCGAAGGCGATACCGCCGAGCAGCTGGCCGGCCATCTTCGCCTTGGCCCGCAGACCCAGCGAACGCCGCTTGACGATCTTGATGTAGTCGTCCAGGAAGCCGACCAGACCCATGCCGGCCATGAGGCCGATCACCAGGATGCCGGAGAACGTCGGCGGCTTGCCGGTGATCAGCTTCGACAGGAAGTACGCGGCGATCGTCGCCAGGATGAAGGCGATACCACCCATCGTCGGCGTACCGCGCTTGCTGTGGTGCTCGCGCGGGCCGTCGTCACGGATGTACTGGCCGTAGCCCTTGCGGGCCAGCAGCTTGATCAGCAGCGGAGTGCCGACCAGGGTCAGGAACAGACCGATGACACCCGAGAACAGGACCTGATTCATCATCGGGCGGCGACCTCACCCTCGGTACCGCCCGCGAGCAGCGCCTCGGCGACACTCTCCAGACCGACCGAACGGGACGCCTTCACGAGCACGACGTCCCCTGGGCGCAACTCGCTGCGCAACAGGTCGACCGCCGCCTGTGCGTCGGACACGTGCACCGACTCCTCACCCCACGAACCCTCGTTATATGCGCCCAGTTGCAGCCAGGACGCTTCCCTGCCCCCGACCGCGACGAGCTTGCCGACATTGAGCCGGACGGCGAGCCGTCCGACCGCGTCGTGCTCGGCGAGCGCCTCGTCCCCGAGCTCGGCCATCTTGCCGAGCACCGCCCACGTACGGCGCCCCTGGCCCATCGCCGCGAGGGCGCGCAGAGCGGCTCGCATGGACTCGGGGTTCGCGTTGTAGGCGTCGTTGACGACCGTCACGCCGTCCGGGCGCTCGGTGACCTCCATCCGCCAGCGGGAGAGGGAGCCCGCCTCGGAGAGCGCGGTGGCGATCTCTTCCGCGGACATGCCCAGCTCATGGGCGACGGCGGCCGCGGCGAGCGCGTTCGACACGTGGTGCTCACCGTACAGGCGCATGGTCACATCGCTGCACCCGGAGGGTGTGTGAAGCACGAAGGAGGGCTGTCCGCTGTCCGTGAGTCGCACGTTCTCGGCGCGAACGTCCGCTTCGTCGGACTCTCCGAAAAGGACCACCTTCGCCTTCGTACGGGAGGCCATGGCGCGTACGAGGGGGTCGTCGGCGTTGAGGACCGCGGTGCCGCCCTCCTCGGCGGAGGGGAGGCTCTCGACGAGTTCGCCCTTCGCCTGGGCGATCTGCTCGCGGCCGCCGAACTCGCCGATGTGCGCGGTGCCGACGTTGAGCACCAGGCCGACCTTCGGCGGGGTCAGTTCGGTCAGGTAGCGGATGTGGCCGATGCCGCGCGCGCCCATCTCCAGGACCAGGAAGCGGGTGTCCTCGGTGGCGCTGAGGGCGGTGAGCGGCAGTCCGATCTCGTTGTTGAGCGAGCCCGGCGTGAACACGGTCGGCGCCTTGTGGCGGAGCACCTGGGCGATGAGGTCCTTGGTGCTGGTCTTGCCGGCGGAGCCGGTCAGCGCCACGAGGGTCGCACCGAGCCGGCGGACGACATGGCGGGCGAGGGCGCCGAGGGCCTTCTGCACGTCCGGCACGACGATCGCGGGCACGCCCACCGGGCGTGAGCCGAGGACGGCGGCGGCGCCGGCCGCGACGACCGCTTCCGCGAAGTCGTGGCCGTCCACGCGCTCGCCGACGAAGGCGACGAAGAGGCTGCCGGGCTCCACCTCACGGGAGTCCCGGACGACGGGTCCGGTGACCTGGACCGACGGATCCGGTATGTCGTACGTCTGCCCGCCGACGACTTCTGCGATCTCGGCGAGAGAGAGGGCGATCACAAGTTCATCCCTGGGTCTTCTTGATGGCTTCGCGCAGCACCTGGCGGTCGTCGAAGGGACGGACCACCCCGGCGATGTCCTGGCCCTGCTCGTGGCCCTTGCCCGCGATCAGCACGGTGTCCCCGGGCTGGGCGCGGGCGACGGCGGCGGCGATCGCGGCGGCCCGGTCCTCGAAGACCTGCACCTCGCCGCGCTCGTGCGCCGGCACGGAGGCAGCACCCCGGAGCATGGCCGCGAGGATCGCGAGGGGGTCCTCGGAGCGGGGGTTGTCGGAGGTCAGGACGGCGGTGTCGGCGAGCCGCGCCGCGGCAGCGCCCATCGGCTCCCGTTTCGTCCTGTCCCGGTCGCCGCCGCAGCCGAGCACCACGTGCACCTTGCCCTCGGTGACCTTGCGCAGGGCCTTCAGGACGGACTCGACGGCGTCGGTCTTGTGGGCGTAGTCCACGACCGCGAGGTACGGCTGCCCGGCGTCCACCCGCTCGAGCCGGCCCGGCACGCCCGGTACGGCGGCGATGCCGTCGGCGGCGGTCTGCGGGTCGAGACCCGCGGCGGCCAGGGCGACGATCGCGGCGAGGGTGTTGGCCACGTTGAAGGGACCGGCCAGCGGCGAGGTGGCGGTGATCCGCTCGTCCTTGGGGCCGATCACCGTGAACCGGGCGTCCATGGGGCCGATGCGGACGTCCTCGGCCCGCCAGTCGGCGTCCGGGTGGCCCTCGGCGGAGAAGGTGACGACCGGGACGCCGGCCTCCTTCACGAGCCGGCGGCCGTACTCGTCGTCGACGTTGACCACGCCGAGCCGGCTGCGCGCCGGGGTGAACAGCTGTGCCTTGGCCTGGAAGTAGTCCTCCATGTCGGAGTGGAACTCCATGTGCTCCGGGCTCAGGTTGGTGAAGACGGCGATGTCGAAGACACAGCCGTCGACCCGCCCGAGCACCAGGGCGTGACTGGAGACCTCCATGGCGACCGCCTCGACGCCGCGCTCGCGCATGACGGCGAACAGGGCCTGCAGGTCGGTGGCCTCGGGGGTGGTGCGCTCGGACTTGATCCGCTCGTCGCCGATGCGCATCTCGACCGTGCCGATCAGGCCGGTGGAGCGGGCCGTGCGCAGGCCGCCCTCGACGAGGTAGGCGGTGGTGGTCTTGCCGGAGGTGCCGGTGATGCCGATCTGGAGCAGGTCGCGGCCCGGGTGGCCGTAGATGGTGGCCGCGAGTTCGCCCATCCGGCCGCGCGGGTCGTCGGCCACCAGGACCGGCAGGCCGGTCGCGGCGGCGCGCTCGGCGCCGGTCGGGTCGGTGAGCACGGCGACCGCGCCGAGGCCGGCGGCCTGGGTCACGAAGTCGGCGCCGTGCAGGCGGGCGCCCGGGAGGGCGGCGTACAGATCGCCGGGGCGGACGGCCCGCGAGTCATGGGTGATGCCCGTGACCTCGACGGCGCCGTCCGGCTGTGCCGGCGTGGCGGCACCCAGCTGATCGGCGAGTTCCGCCAGGGGTGTGGCGGCGACCTGTACCGGCCTGGGCGGTCCCGGATACGTCACGGGGTGCCCCTTCTGGGTGGTTTGGGACTGATCAGCGTGTGGCACGGCGGTGAGCGTACCGGGAGTACCCCCTTGCGGGCGAAGTGAGGGGCGGGGGGTGCCGTGGTTCCCGGGGTCGGGGGTGATCGTTGTCACGGTGCGGTTCCTGGCTGCTCGGTGCTGATCAGGGGGTCAGGGTTTGTAGGCGACCGGAAGGTTGGCGGGCTTGGCCCCGGTCGGCGGGACCTGGAGGGTCTTCAGCGCGAACTCCATGACCTGCTTGTAGATGGGGCCGCAGATCTGGCCGCCGAAGTAGTTGCCCTGGGTGGCGTTCTGGATGGCGCAGTAGACGGTGATCCGAGGCTTGTCCGCGGGTGCGAAGCCGGCGAACGACGACGTGTAGCCGCGGTACTTGCCGGTGGCCGGATCCACTCGGTTCGCCGTACCCGTCTTGCCCGCGACGCGGTAGCCGGGGATGCGCGCCTTGGTGCCGGTGCCCTCGCGGTCGTCCACGACGGACTCCAGCATCCGGGCGAGCGTCTTCGCCGTCTTCTCACTGATCACCCGGGTCTTCCTGGGCTTGGGCGCCTCGGTGAACTGCCCGTCGGGGCCCTTGCTGCCGCGGACGAGGGTGGGTTCGACGCGGACACCGCCGTTGGCGATCGTGGAGTAGATGGACGCGGCCTGCATGGCGTTCAGGGACAGGCCCTGGCCGAAAGGAATCGTGTACTGCTGCGACGTCGACCACTTGCCGGGGGCGGCCAGGATGCCCGGGGTCTCGCCGGGGAAGCCGAGCCCGGTGTAGCTGCCGAGGCCGAACTTGCGCAGATAGTCGTAGAGGACCTTGTTGGCCTTGGGCTGGGTCTTGCCGAGCTGGCCGGTGGCGAGGATCGTGCCGATGTTGCTGGACTTGGCGAGCACGCCGTTGAGCGTGAGGTACCAGGTCTCGTGGTCGATGTCGTCCTTGAAGAGCCGGTCGCCGCGGTGCAGCCGGTTCGGTACGACGACATGCGTGCCGGGTGTGGCCACGCCCTCCTCCAGGACGGCGGCCATCGACATGACCTTCGCGGTGGAGCCGGGCTCGTAGGCGTCCTGGAGGGCCGCGTTGCCCATGTTGGCGCCGCTTGCCTCGGACAGGTCGTTGGGGTCGAAGCCGGGCGCGTTGGCCATGGCGAGGACCTCGCCGGTGCGGGTGTCCTGGACGATGACGTACCCGCGGTCCGCCTTGGACTTGGCGACCTGCTCGCTGATCGCGTTCTGCGCGGCCCACTGGATGTCGCGGTCGATGGTGAGCTCGACGTCGCTGCCGGGCACGGCCGGGGTCTCGGTGGCGTTGACGGTGGGGACCTGCCGCCCGCCGGACTGGGCGTAGCGGATCTCGCCGTCCTTGCCGGACAGCTCCTCGTTCAGCTGCTGCTCGACCCCGCCGCCGCCCTTGCCGTCGGCGTTGACCCAGCCCAGTATCCCGGCGGCGAGGTCGCCGTTGGGGTACACGCGCTTGCTGCTGGCGACCGAGAGGACCCCGCCGAGGACGTTCACCGTGGCCTTGTCGGCCTCGGACTTGGTGGCGAGCGCCGTCTTCAGGTCCTTGATCTGCTTCCAGACCTGCGGGGTCTGGCGGCTGGCCAGCAGGGTGTAGCGAAGGTTCTTGTTCGCCGGCCGGAGCTTCTTGACGATGTCGTCCTGCTCCTGGCCGAGGATCGGCGCGAGGAGGGCGGCCGCCTGCTCGGGGCCGTCGTCGACGCCGAGCTTCTCGCGGGTGAAGAGGGTGGGGTCGGCCGTGATGTCGTACGCGTCGACGCTGGTCGCGAGGGCAACGCCGTTGCGGTCGGTGATGCCGCCGCGCTCGGCGGCGAGGGTGTAGCCGACGTAGCGGTTCTTCTCGGCCTTCGCGGCGTAGGTGCTCGCGTCGATGCCCTGCACCTGGAGCAGGCGCACCACGAAGGCGCTGAGGACGAGGGTCAGGGCCAGGCCGACCATGCGCAGCCGGGGGCGGGGGCTGCCGAGCCGGATGGTGCCCTGGGAGCCGGGGCGGGGCCGGGCCGGGCGGCGGGCGGGGCGGGCGCCGGGTCCCGGGCGCCGCTGGGCGCCGCCGGAGCGGGCGGGCTTCGCGGGTCCGGGCACACGGCGGCGCGGCGGTTCCCTGTCGGACACTTCCGTCACCTGCCGGGGGTCGGGTACGGGGAGGGCTGTGCGTCGGAGGGGGCTGGGGACGCGCTCGGCGTGCCCTGCGGCGAGGCGGCGGCCGGGTCCGGCGCGGGTGAGGTGCCGGGTGTGGCGGGGTCGCCGGTGAGGGCCTCGGGGGCGAGCAGGAGCGGGTCGCGGGCGGCGGCGGGACCGGCGGCCGCGGGGCTGGGGACGCCCTTGACGGTGCCGTCGGGGCCGAGGAAGGCGGGGTCGCCGCCGGGCACCATGCCGAGTTCGCGGGCGCGGCGCTGGAGGGCGTCGGGCGCGGAGTAGGCGTCGATGTCGCGCTGGAGGGACTGCTCCTCGTCGGTGAGGGTCTTCGTCTCCCGCTCGAGGTCGTCCAGCCGGAACGCGCCCTCGCTGAGGGCGGAGTTCAGGACGAGCAGTCCGATGAGTCCGCCGCCGAGGAGAAGGACGACGAGGAGGACGAAGGGGGCGCGGGCGGCGCGTCCGGCCCCCGCGGGCAGGAGCCGGGCGAGCCGGGCGGCCCGGCCCCTCAGTTCGGGTTTCCCGCTCACACGCCCTCCCCCGTCCGGTGCTCCGGTCCGGAGGCGGCGTGCCCTCCGGGACCGGGCGTCCGCCCCTGCCTCTCGGCCCTCATTCGATGGACTCCCTGATGCGCTCGGCGCCGCGCAGCCGCGCCGGTGCGGCACGGCGGTTCTCGGCGACCTCTTCCTCCGTGGGAAGTTCGGCACCGCGTGTCAGCAGCTTGAGCCGGGGCTGGTAGCGCTCGGGCACGACGGGCAGCCCGGGCGGGGCGGTGGTGGTCGCGCCGGCCGCGAAGACCTGCTTGACCAGCCGGTCCTCCAGCGAGTGGTACGACAGCACCGCGATCCGTCCGCCCACGGCGAGGGCTTCCACGGCGGCCGGGATCGCCCGCTCCAGGACGGACAGCTCGCCGTTGACCTCGATGCGCAGCGCCTGGAAGGTGCGCTTGGCCGGATTGCCGCCGGTGCGCTTGGCGGCCTGGGGCAGCGCGTCCCGGATGAGCTCGACGAGCCGGGCGCTGTTGGTGAACGGCTCCTTCTCGCGCTCGCGCACGACGGCGGACACGATCCGCTTGGCCTGCTTCTCCTCGCCGTAGGCGCGCAGGATGCGGACGAGCTCACCGGGCGGGTAGGTGTTGAGGACCTCGGCGGCGCTGATGCCGGTCGTCTGGTCCATGCGCATGTCGAGCGGGGCGTCCTGGGCGTAGGCGAAGCCGCGGTCTGCCTCGTCGAGCTGCATGGAGGAGACGCCGAGGTCGAACAGGACACCTTGGACGCGCGGGACGCCGAGGCGGGCGAGGACGTCGGGCAGCTCGTCGTAGACGGCGTGCACGAGGTGGGCGCGCTCGCCGTAGGGCGCGAGCCGTTCGCCGGAGAGGCGCAGCGCCTCGGTGTCCCGGTCGAGGGCGACGAGCCGGGCCTCGGGGAAGCGCCTCAGCAGAGCCTCGCTGTGTCCGCCGAGGCCGAGGGTGCAGTCGACGACGACGGCTCCGGGCCGCTCCAGGGCGGGGGCCAGCAGGTCGAGGCACCGCTGGAGCATCACCGGGACGTGCCGGTCCTCCCGTCGCCCGCCGTCCGTGTGGGGAAGCGCTTCGCGCCCTGTCACTCTTGGGCCCTCTCAGATCCGGCGGCGCACGCACCGCCGGGTCTCCCGCCGCTCGTGAAGGGGAGGTCTGCCGGCGCCTGGAGCGTCAGCCGACCGGGAGCGGGAGGAGGCCGAGCCGCACGTACGCGCCGCGCACGCGGGGAGGTCTCCGGAAAGTCGCCGGAGCCTCCGGGGTTTGCTGTCCAGCAGGGGGAGTCTCGCCTCCCGCTTCGCGTCACTTTAGTCCACGGTGTCGCGCGGTCAATCAACCGGCCTGCGCGTCGCCGCGACGGGTTCCGATGACGCCCGGCGGGCGGCGAAACCGCCCGTATGGGGGCACTCACACCACCCTTGTGGGTTAGCTCACAACAAGCCTCGATGACGTTCTTTGTCCCCTCTCACGACAGGACCGGCGCCGATGTGACCAGTACCGTCATGGGTATGACGACTTCTGCATCGGTTCCCGCCGGCTCCGACGACGCGATAGACCGCAGCGGGACGGTCACCGACCGCCTCGTCGACGCGAACGCGCAGTACGCCGCCGAATTCGCCGACCCGGGCATGGACGCCCGTCCCGTCCTGCACGTCGCCATCGTGGCCTGCATGGACGCCCGTCTCGACCTGCACGCCGCGCTGGGGCTGGAGCTGGGTGACTGTCACACGATCCGCAACGCGGGCGGTGTCGTCACCGACGACGTGATCCGTTCGCTCACGATCAGCCAGCGGGCGCTCGGCACCCGCAGCATCGTCCTGATCCACCACACCAACTGCGGCCTGGAGTCCCTCACCGAGGAGTTCCGGCACGAGCTGGAGATGGAGGTCGGCCAGCGTCCGGCGTGGGCGGTGGAGTCCTTCCGGGACGTCGACCAGGACGTCCGCCAGTCGATGCAGCGGGTGCGCACCTCGCCGTTCCTGCTGCACAACGACGATGTGCGCGGCTTCGTCTTCGACGTGAAGACGGGTCTGCTGCGCGAGGTCGACGCCTCCTGACCCCGGCCGGCGACACCTCGTGGTGACATCGCGCGCACCCCTGGTGAGCATCGGCTTCACCTGTCGTTTCGCTGTCGATCCCGCCCTGCGGGGCATACAAAAGCCCCCAAGGCCGACATAACGCAGGCAGTTGTCCACAGTCGAGTGACACGAATCGGTAACGGCAGCAAGAATGCGAGTGTGGCAGCACGCGCAACGCCTCAGGCGTGGTGCCCGTGTTCCAGGGGAGGGCCGGTCCGCGTTGTGTCGGCCCGGTAAGAACGGGCCGAGGAGGGCCGGGTGACGACCTATGACGATCGAGCGAGCCTCACAGATCTGACCGCCACAGCGGAGCGTGTCCGCAGTTCGGTGGAGGGTGTGATCGAGGGCAAGCCCGAGGTCGTACGGCTTTCGCTGACCGTACTGCTCGCCGAGGGGCATCTTCTGATCGAGGATGTCCCCGGCGTGGGCAAGACCATGCTGGCCAAGGCGCTGGCACGATCCATCGACTGCTCGGTGCGGCGGATCCAGTTCACGCCCGACCTGCTGCCGTCCGACATCACGGGCGTGTCCATCTGGGACCAGCAGCGCAAGGACTTCGAGTTCAAACCGGGCGCGATCTTCGCGCAGATCGTGATCGGCGACGAGATCAACCGCGCCTCGCCGAAGACCCAGTCCGCGCTCCTGGAGTCCATGGAGGAGCGCCAGGTCACCATCGACGGGCACACCTACGAGCTGCCCAGCCCCTTCATGGTGGTGGCCACGCAGAACCCGGTCGAGATGGAGGGCACCTACCCGCTGCCCGAGGCCCAGCGCGACCGCTTCATGGCCCGGGTCTCCGTCGGCTACCCCAGCGTGGAGGCCGAGCTGCAGATGCTGGACGTGCACGGCGGGGTGTCCCCGCTGGAGGACCTCCAGCCGGTGGCCCACGCGCACGACATCGTCAAACTCATCGACGCCGTGCGCGGGGTCCATGTGGCCGAGCCGGTCCGCCGGTACGCGGTGGAGCTGGTCGCGGCCACGCGCATCCACCCGGACCTCAGACTCGGCGCCTCCCCGCGCGCGACGCTGCATCTGCTGCGCGCGGCGAAGGCGTCGGCGGCCCTCAGCGGTCGGGAGTACGCGCTGCCGGACGACGTCCAGGCGCTCGCCCCGGCCGTCCTGGCCCACCGTCTGCTGCCCACCGCGCAGGCCCAGCTCAACCGCCGCACCGCCGAGCAGGTCGTCCAGGAGATCCTGCAGAGCACCCCGGTGCCGGCCGCGCCCCACCAGCAGAGCGGCTTCGGCGGTCTCGGCCGCGGCGCCGGGGCGTACGGCCATCAGCCGCCGCGGAGGCTCGGATGACCTCCGGCGAGGCTGGCCGGGCCGACGCGGACCGCGGTGACCGCAGCGGGATCCGTACGGCACTGGCCGGTCTGACGACGCGCGGCCGCTCCTTCCTGGCGGCGGGCGTCGCGGCCGCCGTCTGCGCGTACGTCCTGGGGCAGAGCGACCTGCTGCGCGTCGGGCTGCTGCTCGCCGCGCTGCCGCTGGTCTGCGCGACCGTGCTGTACCGCACCCGCTACCGGGTCGCGGGCAGCCGGCGGCTGTCCCCCGCGCGTGTGCCCGCCGGCAGCGAGGCCCGGGTGCACCTGGGGATCGACAACGTCTCCCGGCTGCCCACCGGACTGCTGATGCTCCAGGACCGGGTGCCCTACGTCCTCGGTCCCCGGCCCCGCTTCGTGCTGGACCGGGTGGAGGCGGGCGGCCGGCGCGAGGTGTCCTACCGGGTGCGCTCCGACCTGCGCGGCCGCTATCCGCTGGGCCCGCTGCAGCTGCGCCTCAGCGACCCGTTCGGCATGTGCGAGCTGACCCGCTCCTTCTCCGCGTACGACGACCTCACCGTCGTCCCGCGCGTGGAGGCGCTGCCGCCGGTCCGCTTCGGCGGCGAGGCGAAGGGGTACGGCGACGGGCGGCAGCGCTCGCTGGCGCTGGCTGGCGAGGACGACGTGATCCCGCGCGGCTACCGCTACGGCGACGACCTGCGCCGGGTGCACTGGCGCTCCACCGCCCGCTACGGCGAGCTCATGGTGCGCCGCGAGGAGCAGCCGCAGCGCTCCCGCTGCACCGTGCTGCTCGACACCCGGGGCGACGCCTTCCAGGGCGCGGGCCCCGACTCGGCGTTCGAGTGGGCCGTCTCCGGTGCGGCCTCCGTGCTGGTGCACATGCTGGAGCGGGGCTTCTCCGTACGGCTGCTGACGGACACCGGGTCCTCGGTGCCGGGCGAGGGCACCGACGGATTCGCGGGCGCCAGCCAGGAGTCGGCGGACGCCGCCGGGCTGATGATGGACACCCTCGCGGTGATCGACCACTCCGACCACGAGGGCCTGTCGCGCGCCTACGACGTGCTGCGCGGCGGCAACGAGGGACTGCTGGTCGCCTTCTTCGGCGACCTGGACGAGGAACAGGCGGCGGTGGCCGCCCGGATGCGGCAGCGCAGCGGGGGCGCGATCGCCTTCGTGCTCGACAGCGAGACCTGGACGCGGGAGGCGACGGACGTCCCCGGGGCCCTGTCCGGCCGGCACGGGGAGCGGCTGCGTCTGCTGCGCGAGGCCGGCTGGACCGCGCTCGGCGTGCCCCGCGGCGCCTCGCTGGAGGACATGTGGCGGCAGGCCGACCGGGAGCGCAGCGGGCTCACCGCGGCCGGTGGCGGGGAGGCGTGGGGATGAGCGGGCGGACACGGATGGCGCTGTGCGCCGCGGCGGCCACCCTGATGGCGTCCTGCGCCCTGCTGCCGCTGGTCATGTCGGTGAGCTGGCTGATGCAGGCGGCGCTGATGCTGGCGATTCTGAGCGGCGTGGGCATGCTGACCCGGCGGGTGCCGCTGGCCCGGCCGCTGACCGTGGCCACGCAGGCCGTCGTCGCGCTGGCTCTGCTGACCCTGGCGTTCGCGAGCAGCGAGGCCGTGCTCGGGGTGATCCCCGGGCCGGAGGCGTTCCGGCACTTCGGCGATCTGCTGCAGGCGGGCGGCGAGGACGTCAACCACTACTCGGCCCCCGCCCCGCTCACGCCCGGCATCCGGCTGATGCTGGTCGGCGGTGTCCTGGTGATAGGGCTCGCGGTGGACGCCGTCGCGGTGACGTTCCGCAGCGCCGCCCCCGCCGGGCTGCCGCTGCTCGCGCTGTACTCGGTGGCCGCGGGGTTGTCCGAGGGGGCGGCGGACGGCCTGTGGTTCGTGGTCGCCGCCGTCGGCTATCTGATGCTGCTCCTCGCCGAGGGCCGCGACCGGCTCTCGCAGTGGGGCCGGGTCTTCAGCGGGGCCCCGCGCCACCCCGGCGCTTCGCCGGGCGGTGCGGTCGCGCCGGTGCGCACCGGCCGGCGGATCGGTGTGCTCGCCCTGGGTATCGCCCTGGTCGTGCCGCTCGCCCTGCCCGCCATGAACGGCGGCCTGCTCGGCCCCGCGGGCACGGGGATCGGCGCCGGCAGCGGGAGCGGCGGGACGATCTCCGCGGTGAACCCGCTGGTGTCGCTGCGCGACAGCCTGAACGTCGAGGAGGACCGCCAGGTCCTGTCGCTGCGGACCGACAACTCCGACATCTCCAGCATGTATCTGCGGATCGTGTCCCTCGACGACTTCGACGGCACGACATGGCAGCCGTCGAAGCGGACCATCGAGGCGGTGCCCGATCCGTTCCCGACCCCGTTCGGGCTGGGTCCGGACATCAAGCGCAAGGAGGTCGTGACGACCGTCCGGGCCGCCGACTGGTACGCGCAGAACTGGCTGCCGATGCCGTATCCGCCGAGCGCCGTGAAGATCCCCGGCGACTGGCGGTACGAGCCGCTCGGCATGACCGTCGTCGGCGACCGCCGTCAGACCACGCGCGGTGTCACGTACACCGTGCGCTCCCTGGACGTGCGGCCGACGGCGAAGCAGCTGGCGGAGGCGCCCGAGGCACCGACCGCGCTGCGGCGTGAGTTCACACAGCTGCCCGACTCGCTGCCGGACGTCGTCGCCCGCACCGCGCGCGAGGTCACCGAGGGCGCGACCAGCCGCTACGACCAGGCGGTCAAGCTCCAGGACTACTTCTCGCTGACGGGCGGCTTCGAGTACGACACCGACGTCAAGGTCGGCAGCGGCCCCGGCGCGATCGCCCGCTTCCTGAAGGACAGGGAGGGCTTCTGCGTCCACTTCTCCTTCGCGATGGCGGCGATGGCCCGCTCGCTGGACATCCCGGCCCGCGTCGCGGTGGGCTTCGCGCCGGGCACCCCGCAGGGCGACGGCACGGTGTCGGTGGGGCTGCGGGACGCGCACGCCTGGCCCGAGCTGTACTTCGAGGGCGTCGGCTGGACGCGCTTCGAGCCGACGCCGACCCGTGGCTCGGTGCCGTCGTACACCCAGCCGGACACGTCGAGCAGCGCGCAGCCGGACGAGGCGCGCCCCTCGCAGTCGGCGAGCGAGGCGCCGTCCCCCTCGGCGTCGGAGAGCGACAGCTGTGCGGGTCAGCGTCCCGAGCTGTGCGCGAGCGAGTCCCCGGCCCTGGCGCTGGGCTCGGACGACGACGGCCCCCGGTGGTATCTGGCGCTGGCCTGGGCGCTCGGCGGGCTGCTGGCCCTGCTGATCCCGCTGGCGCCTGCGCTGTGGCGGCTGCGGACCAGAGCGGTACGGCTCGGTGGGCACGGCCGCTCGGACGGGGACGCGGCGCTGCACACGCTGGCGGTCTGGCAGGAACTGACCGACACGGCGTGGGACTTCGGCATCCCGCCGGACGACAGCCAGACCCCGCGCAGAACCGCGGCCCGGATCGTACGCCTGGGCCTGCTCGATCCTCCGGCGGCGGAGTCCGTGCACCGCATCGCGGACGCGGTCGAGCAGGTCCTGTACGCCCCGGCCCCGCGCCCGGTGGCCGGCCTGGCGGAGGACGCCCGCAGGGTCCGCGCCGACCTGAACGCCAAGGTCAGCCTGCTGACCCGGCTGCGGGCGCTCCTCGCTCCGCGTTCGACCGTGCGGGTGGTGTGGGCTCTCGCGGACCGCTGGGCGGCGGTGAAGCAGCGCGCGGCGGCGGCCCGCCCGAGCCGGCGCCGGCCGTGGGCGCCGGGGCAGCGGGGCTGAGGGCCGGCGCCCGATGTGAGCCGGGCGCCGGATGACCGCGCAGGCGGTTGTGCCCGGCGCCGGGCAGGGCCCGGGCGTACGGCCCGGCCCCGGGTATACGGCGGCCTTATGGCCCTGGGTATACGGCGGCATACGGCCTTGGCCATACGACCGGCCCTCAGCTGTACGGCCCCGGGCATACGACAGGGGGTGACCACCCTTCGGTGGTCACCCCCTGATGTCGTTCGGGAGTGGCTCGGCGGCTAGTGGCCGCCCTGTTCGTCGCGGCGGCGCTGCCAGCGCTGCTCGATCCTGTCCATCATGGAGCGCCTCTGCCGTGGCCGATGGCCGGCCTGCGGGCCGCCCGCGGGCTGCTCGCCCGGTTTGGGGGCCTTGCGCCAGCCGGTCACGGCGAGGACCGCACAGCCAAGCATCACAAGGAAGCCCACCACACTGAGCCACACCTGCTTGGCGACCATTCCAGCCATGAGGAGCGCGATACCTACGAGGAAGCCCGCGACCGCCTGGTAGACCCGTCGCCGGGTGTACGTGCGCAGCCCGCTTCCCTCGAGCGCTGTCGCGAACTTGGGATCTTCGGCGTACAGCGCTCGCTCCATCTGCTCGAGCATGCGCTGCTCGTGCTCCGAGAGCGGCACGGAGTCCTCCTCATCGTGCAGTCGCCGGGGCGACCCGGGGGGTCCCTTCAGGATAGGCAGGGAATCGCCCCCGTGAAACCCGCCCCTCTACGCCAATTGGCCAACCGGGCCCCGGCATGGCGCCCCGGCTCGCTGAGATCTACTTTCCCCAGCGGCCGACCCGTCATGCCGGAACGGTCTCCCTCGATCATACGGCGCCGGGCGCCGGGACGGGGGGCCTGTGGCGTACTCCATGTGCGGCCAAGTCCCTGATCAAGGCATGCCCCGGTGGGGTGAACGCACCAGGCCGCTCACGCCCCGGCCGCCTCGCCGGTCTCACCGAGCACATGGAGCTGGGTGGCCACCGAGTGGAAGGCGGGCAGCTCGGCCGCCGCCTCCTCCAGCTTCAGCAGCGCCTCCAGCGCCCCGGGCTCGGTGTCCACGAGGACGCCCGGCACGAGGTCGGCGAAGACCCGCACGCCGTGCACGGCACCGACCCGCAGGCCCGCGCCCTCGACCAGCCCGGTGAGCTGGTCGACGGTGAAGCGCCGCGGCACCGGGTCGCCCTGGCCCCAGCGCCCGTCGGGGTCCTCCAGGGCCCGCTTGGCCTCCGTGAAGTGGCCGGCGAGGGCCCGCGCGAGCACCGCGCCGCCGAGCCCGGCGGCGAGCAGGCTGAGCACGCCCTCGGGGCGCAGCGCGGCCACCGCGTTGCGGACGCCCTCGGCGGGGTCGTCGACGTACTCCAGGACGCCGTGGCACAGCACGATGTCGTAGGCGCCGCGCTCGGCCACGTCGAACAGCCCGTGGGCGTCGCCCTGCACGCCCTGGACCCGGTCGGCGACGTCGGCCTCGGCGGCGCGCCGCTCCAGGGCGAAGAGCGCGTTGGGGCTGGGGTCGACGACGGTGACCCGGTGGCCCAGGCGAGCCAGGGGCACGGCGAAGTTGCCGCTGCCGCCCCCGGTGTCGAGGACGTCCAGCGCGGGGCGTCCCGTGGCCTTGACCCTGCGGTCCAGGGCGTCCTGGAGGACCTCCCAGACCACGGCGGTGCGCAGGCCGGCGCGGGGCGGCCGGGAGGGGCCGGAGCGCGGTGTCCCCTGGGGGTGCTGGGCGGAGACGGGCGGGCGCATCGGGTCCGACACGGCGATTGACTCCTCGGCGCGGGACCGCCGTCTGCACGGCGGAGCGAACGGTCTGCCTCACCGGGCCGGGTAGGGGGCGCGGGGAGGCTGCAGGCACCTCCCACCCTATTGCCTCCCGGGCGCCGGGCGGCCATCCAGGTACCGGGCGGGCCCGGGCGTCCCGCCCACCGGACTCCCGCGCCGACCAGGGCCGCCGTATGCCCGTGGATGGTGTCCTGACAGCGGCCCGCGCGGGCTCATCCCGCGTCCGGCATCTCCTCGGAGCGGGGTCCCGGGGCCGGGCCGGCGTCGGTGTCCTGGCGCGGCTGGGGCAGGACCGGCTGGAGCACCAGCATCCGCTCGACGAGCCGCAGGAACATCGCCACGTCCCGTATGAGGTCGTCGGCGTCCCGGCGGTTGGCCGCGCCCCGGATGCCGGCCTCGGCCCGGGCGCGACGGCGGGCACCGGCGGCGAACAGCGCGCTCCACTCGGCGAGTTCGGGCGCTATCTCGGGGAGCACTTCCCAGGCGCTCCGGATCCTGGCCCGGCGCCTGGGCGTGGTCTCCGGGCGGCCGCGGGCGGCGAGCACGGCGGCGGCGACGCGCAGGGCGGCCAGATGGGCCGTGGCATAGCGCTCGTTGGGGGTCTCGAGGACGGACGCCTCGTCGAGTCCGGCGCGCGCCTGGGCGAGCAGGTCGAGGGCGGCGGGCGGCGCCGTGGCCCGGCGGAGCACCGGGTGCACGTCGCTCGCGGGGCCGGTCAGTGAGGGGGCAGGGCCGGTGGCGCGGCGCCGGCGGGCGGCGGCTGCGTGCGAGCTGGCCATGACGAACCTCCTGTCGTCTGTGTGACGGCATGCCCCGATACGGGTTGCCGTATGTGCCCATCGTGGGGTACGGCACTGACAATCCGTTCCGACCTGGGATTTTGCCTCGATCGCAAGTTCGGGCTACCTTTTGAACTGACCAGTCAGTTCAAAGAGATGAGGGGGCGGGGATGGGGGGAACCGTGGCAGCCGACGGCGTCACGACCCGGGGCCTCGGACTCCGGGGACCGCGCGGATGGGCGTTCCGCGCGGTCTCCTTCGAGGCCGGGCCCGGTTCGCTGATCACGATCGAGGGGCCGTCCGGCAGCGGCCGTACCTGCCTTCTGCTGGCCCTCACCGGGCGGATGAAACCCACCGAGGGCACGGCGACGGTGGCGGGGGCGGAACTGCCCCGGCGGATGGCGGCGGTGCGGCGCGTCAGCGCGCTCGCCCATGTGCCCGGGGTCACCGACCTCGACCCGGCGCTGACCGTCGCCGAGCACCTGAACGAACGCGCCCTGCTGCAGCGACGGTTCGGCGACTCGCTGCGCGCGCTGCTGCGTCCGCGGCAGGAGGGGCGTGCGGCACGGCGGGAGCGGATCGAGAGCGCCCTGACGGTCGCGGGTCTGGACCTGGAGTCGCTGCCCAAGGGCGCGCGCACCGCCGTACGGGATCTGGAGCGCGCGGAGGCGCTGCGGCTGTCCCTGGCGCTCGCGCTCATCGCGCGCCCGCGCGTGCTCGGCGTCGACGACACCGACCTGAAGCTCTCGGACGCCGAACGCGCCGCGATCTGGGAGCTGTTGAGGTCGATCGCCGCGTCCGGGACCACGGTCCTGGCCGTGTGCAGCGAGGCCCCGGACGGCACGGTACGGGTGTCCACGGCAGGGACGGCCGAGGAGGCCGCCGGCACCGGCACCGACGAGGGCACCGACAAGACGGACGACGACACCGGGACCGCGTCGGACTCCGAGTCCGACGAGAACGGCACCGACGGAAAGGAGGCCGCCGATGCGCTCGCCCAGGCTGGCCGCGCTTGAGCTGCGGCGCTTCGGCCGGGGGAAGCTCCCCCGGGCCGCGCTGGTCGCCGTCCTCGTGCTCCCCCTGCTGTACGGCGCGCTGTACCTGTGGTCCTTCTGGGACCCGTACGGCCGTCTCGACCGCATCCCCGTCGCCCTGGTGAACGAGGACGCGGGGACGACCGTCGGCGGGAAGGAGCTGACGGCCGGCGACGACATCACCGAGGGGCTGCACGAGAGCGACGTCTTCGACTGGCGCGAGGTGAGCGCCGCCGAGGCCGAGAAGGGCGTCGAGGACGGCACGTACTACCTGTCACTGTCCATGCCGTCCGACTTCAGCCGGCGGATCGCCTCCAGCGCCGGCGAGAGCCCGGAGACCGGCGCCCTCCAGGTGCGGACGAACGACGCCAACAACTACATCGTCGGGCAGATCTCGCGGACGGTCTTCAGCGAGGTGCGCGACGCCGCGTCCACCAAGGCGTCGCGGTCCTTCCTGGACCGCATCTTCGTGTCGTTCTCCGACATCCACGGCGAGACCGTGAAGGCCGCGAACGGCGCCGACAAGCTCGAAGGCGGCATCGGCAAGGCCGAGAAGGGCTCCAAGGACCTCGCCAAGGGCCTGAAGGACGCCAAGGAAGGCAGCGGCGAGCTGTCGTCGGGGCTGAAGAGGCTCGACAAGGGCGCGCGGGACCTGGAGAACGGCTCGCGGCGGGTCGCCGCGGGCACCCGGGCGCTGGCCGACAAGGTGAACGCCGTCGACCGGAAGGTCGGCCCGTTCCTCGCGGGCAACGAGAAGACCATAGGCGACACCGCCCGGCTGGTCTCCGACACCTCGGGCGCCCTGCGCAACAACCTCGACGACCTCGTCGAACGCGCCCCGGGAGCGGCCAAGGGCGCCCACGCCGCCTCCGACGTCCTGGACACCGTCTATCAGGCGCGCTGCGAGGACGCCGTCCTGTCCGACCCGGTCTGCGCGGATCTGAAGAAGGCCAAGCAGTCGGCGGCGGACGTGGCGACGATCGCCGACGACCTGAACACGCTGATCGCCGACCAGCACGGCGATCTGAAGAGGCTCGACAAGAACCTCGCCACGCTCCAGAAGCAGGCCGACGCCCTCGCCGAGCGCGCGCCCCGTCTCTCGGAGGACCTCGACGACGCCGTCAGCCGTATCGACAAGCTGAACGACGGCGCCGAGAAGGTCGCCGCCGGCGCCAAGAGGCTGCACACCGGTCTCGGCACGGCGAAGTCCGGCGCCGTGGACCTGGACACCGGTGTGGGCCGGCTCAAGTCCGGCGCGTACGACCTGAGCGGCGGCATGTACAAGCTGGTCGACGGCTCCGGCAAGCTCTCGAACGGGCTGCACGAGGGCGCCGGGAAGATCCCCGACTACGACAAGAAGGACCGCGACCAGCGCACCGAGGTGATGGCCGACCCGGTCCAGCTGGTCTCCCGGGACATGCACAAGGCGCCCAACTACGGCACCGGTTTCGCCCCGTACTTCATCCCGCTGTCCCTGTGGGTGGGCGCGATGGTGGCGTACATGCTGATCGCGCCGATGAACCGGCGCGCGCTCGCGGCGGGCGCCTCTGCGTGGCGGATCGCGCTGGCGGGCTGGCTGCCGGTGGTCGCGATCGGCGTGCTGCAGACCGGGGCGCTGATGGCGGTGCTGCACTGGGCGGTCGGGCTGCAGATGGCGCGGGCGGCCGGGACGGTGGGCTTCCTCTTCCTGGTGACGGCGTGCTTCGCGGCGATCGTGCAGTGGCTGAACGCGCGCTTCGGCGCGGCCGGGCGGATCCTCGTCCTGGCGCTGCTGATGCTGCAGCTGACGTCGGCGGGCGGCACCTACCCGGTGCAGACCAGCCCGGGCTTCTTCAACGCGCTGCACCCGTTCCTGCCGATGACGTACGTCGTCGAGGCGCTGCGCCGGCTCATCACGGGCGGCGGGCTGCAACCGGTGTGGACGGGATGCCTGGTCCTGGCCGCGTTCACGGCCGGCGGCCTGGCGCTGACCGCGCTGTCGGCCCGCCGCCGGCAGGTGTGGACCCTCGACCGGCTGCACCCGGAGCTGAGTCTGTGAGCGGGCGCGGGACAATCGGGGCCATGGAAAGCAGCAACGCCGCGTCGGGCGGCAGCACGCGCCGTGAGGCCACCCGGCAGAAGCTCTACGAGGCGGCCGTCACGCTCATCGCCGAACAGGGCTTCTCCGCCACCACGGTGGACGAGATCGCCGAGCGTGCCGGGGTGGCGAAGGGCACCGTCTACTACAACTTCGCCAGCAAGTCGGTCCTCTTCGAGGAGTTGCTGCGGCACGGGGTGGGCCTGCTGACGGCCTCCCTGCGGGACGCCGCCGAGACGACGGCCCGCGAGGGCGGCAGCAAGGTGGACGCGCTCGACGCGATGATCCGCGCGGGCCTCGTCTTCATCGACCGCTACCCGTCGTTCACCCAGCTCTATGTGGCCGAGCTGTGGCGGACCAACCGGGCCTGGCAGTCCACGCTGATGGTGGTCAGACAGCAGGCCGTGGCGGTCGTCGAGGACGTGCTCCGCGAGGGTGTGGAGGGCGGTGAGTTCAGCGACGAGATCGACGTGCCGCTGACCGCCGCCGCGCTGGTCGGCATGGTGCTGGTGGCCGCGCTGGACTGGAAGTCGTTCCAGCCGGAACGCTCCCTGGACGACGTCCACGCGGCGCTGTCCCGGCTGTTGCAGGGCCGGGTGAGCGGGCGCCGCTGAGGTCCCTCCGGCACACACGAAAGCGCCGGTCCGTGACGGCCGCGTCCCCCGCGGGCCGTCCTCGGACCGGCGCCTTCTCGTGCCCCCCGTACTCCCCCGTTTCCTGCTGGACCCCCGTTCGGTCCGTCCCCCGGGTCCCCCGGTCTCGCTCCCGCCGACGCCGGGTCGGCGGAAGGAGCGGATCCGGGGCCGCTCCGTTCCGGCGCCCCGTGTCGCCGGTGCCGGAGCCGATCCCCTTCTCCGTGCCTCCACTCTCCCGTCCGGGCAGGTCGCGGCCCATCCGCGCGCGTACTCATCTCCGCGGCTAGGTACGGGTACTCAGGGCTGCGCGCCCGGCCCCATGACCCGTCGTCGCCCACTGGCTACGATCACCCCCGTGTCCGTACTCCCCCTGGTGTTCACGAGCGGCTGGGCGAGCGGCGTCAACGCGTACGCGGTGGTGCTGCTCCTCGGCATATTCGGCGCGACCGGCCTGAGCGACGACGTCCCCGAGGCGCTCCAGCGCCCGGACGTGCTGATCGCGGCCGGCGTGCTCTTCCTCTGCGAGGCCGTCGCCGACAAGATCCCGTACGTGGACTCGGCCTGGGACGCGGCGCACACCGTGATCCGCCCGGTGTCCGGCGCGGTCGTCGCCGCGCTGCTCGCCGGTCAGAGCGGTTCGGTGCCGGAGCTGGCGGCGGGCGCGGTCGGCGGGGCCACGGCGCTGGTCAGCCATCTGGTCAAGGCCGGGACGCGGATGGCGGTCAACAGCTCCCCGGAGCCGTTCAGCAACATCCTGGTGAGCCTCGCCGAGGACCTCGGCGTCGCCGCGCTCATCACCCTCGCGATCTTCCACCCCGTCGCGGCCGCCGTCGTCGCGGGCGCCCTGCTGCTGGCCGGGGTGCTGCTGCTGTACTTCCTCGTCTCGCGGATCCGGCGGTTCCTGCGGCGCCGGGCCGAGCGGCGGGCCGAGAAGCGGCTCGCGCGCACCCCGGTGCCCCAGCGGCCCGCCTGAGCTGGGACGCGGCCCGGCGGACCGGTTGTCGGTGGCGGCCGATAAGGTCCCCTGCATGGCACGGATTGCGGTGATCGGCGCCGGGATGGGCGCCTTGGCGGCCGCCGCCCGGCTGGCCGTCGCGGGCCACCGGGTGGCGGTGTACGAGCGGACGGAGACGTACGGCGGAGCGGTGCGCCGCTTCGAGCGCGACGGCTTCGCCTTCGACACGGGTCCCGGGCTGCTCCCGCTGCCCGCCGTGTACCGCGATCTGTTCGTCAAGACCGGCAAGGAGCCGCTGGAGGAGTGCGTCGACCTCGTGCAGGTCGACCCGTCCGCGCGGCACCTCTTCGCGGACGGCTCCGAGGCCGCGCTGCCGAACGCCTCACGCGCGGGCGTCGTCTCCGCCCTGGACGAGGCTCTGGGCGCCGGGGCCGGCCGCCGCTGGGGCGACTTCCTGGTCCGCGCCCGCGAGACCTGGGACCGCACCCGCAGACCGCTGCTGGAGGAGCCCCTGTGGCCCGACTGGCCGGTGCTGGCCGGGCGCGAGCCCTACCCTGCGGTGCCCCACAAGCGGCTGTTGCGCACCCGGCGCGCCGGCACCCTCGCCGAGGTCGGCGCCTGGGAGCTGCGCGATCCCCGGCTGGTCGCCCTCCTGGAGAGCCACGCGCTCGCGTACGGCCTCGATCCCCGCGCGGTGCCGGCGAACGCGGCGGTGCTGCCGTACATGGAGCACGCCTTCGGGACCTGGTATGTGCGCGGCGGGCTGCGGGAGTTGGCGCGGGCCGTGTACGAGCGGTGCCTGGCCCGCCGGGTGGAGTTCCGCTTCGGGGCGGAGGTCGCCGCGATCCTGGAGAAGGACGGCCGGGCGGCCGGGCTGGAGCTGGCCGACGGCACCGCGGTGGAGGCCGATCTCGTGGTGTCCGGGGTCGCGCCCGGCGTCCTGGACCGGCTCGTGCGCGGTACGGCGGTGCGCGCCGAGGGCGAGGTCCCGGCCAGGCGCGGGGCGCCGAGCCGGCTGACGGTGCTGCTGGCCCTGCGCGGCGGCCGCCCGGAGGGCACGGCGCACCGCACGGTGGTGCACGCCGAGGACCGCGACGCCGAGCTGGACGCCCTGTTCGGCCCGGCGCCTGCCATGGCCGCGCGTCCCACGGTCACGGTGCTGCGGGCCGGTGACCCGGCGCTGGTCCCGGACACCGCTCATGAGACGGCCGTGCTGGTGGCGACGGTGCCGGCCGGGGGCGGTGCCGCCGAGGAGACGGCCCGGCGCGCGGACGACCTGATCGCGGTCGCCGAGCGGGCCGTGCCGGAGCTGCGGGAGCGCCTGCTGTGGCACGAGGTCGTGACCCCGGCCGCCGTGGAGGAGGCGACGGGCGCGGAGGGCGGCGCGGTCCCCGCCCCGGCGCTGGCCGCCGCCGGTGGACGGATGCTGCACGCGTCCAACAGCACGGCCCTGTCGGGGCTGTTCACGGTCGGCGGCTGGTCGCACCCCGGCGGCGGGCTTCCGCACGCGGGCATGTCGGGCGCGCTGGCGGCCGGGCTGATCGTGGAGGGGCCGGACTTCCAGGGCTCGCAGTGAGACGGGCGTGCGCCCCGGCGCGCGGACCCGTCAGAAACGGTACTGCTCGTCGTAACCAGGGCCCTGCTGCTGCCCGTTGCCCTGGTAGTACTGCTGCTGCTCCGGCGGGAGCTCGCCGCCGTACTCGTCGGTGCGCTGCTGCGGGACCCAGACGCCGGCGGCCGGCGTGCCGTCGGGGTAGGTGCCGGTGGCGTACGGGTCCTGCCCGTAGGCCTGCTGCTGGTCGTACTGCTGCTGCCCGTAGGCGTCGTAGGAGCCGCCGCCGTAGGTCTGGGTGCCGATGTACGGGTCCGAGTAGGCGGCGTACTGCTGCTGGCCGTTGGCGTCGTACCCGTACTGCTGCTGGTCGTACCCGGCGTAGCCGTCGTACCCGTAGCCCTGGTCGGCGGCTGCGTACTGCTCCTGGGACTGGCCCGCGTCGGCGTAGCCCTGCTGCTGGGCGGCGGCCGCGTAGGCGGCGTCGCTGTAGACGCCGTAGGAGCCGGTGTCCTCCGGCAGGGGCTGCGGCTCGTAGACGGCGGACGACTCGGCGCCGCCCCGGCCCCCGCGTGCGGGGGTGAAGACGTCGTCGCGGTCGTAGTCGTCGGCGATCTGTCCGGCGTCGGCCCGGCCGTAGCCGGTGTCGTCGTCCGCGTAGCCGTCGCGGGCCTCCAGGTCGGAGACCTCCAGGGTCGGCTCCTGGCGGTCCTCCTCGTCGCGGCGGCGCTTGGCGCCGGCCAGCGGGCCGAGGGCCGACGCGGAGACCGCCCAGCCGGCGGAGAAGCCACGGCGGAACGACAGCGTGACGTAGGTCTGCCCGACGGCGAAGGCCGCGGCGCCCAGTCCGATGACGATCACGGACGGGATGAGCACGCCGAGGACGACGCCGAGGAAGCCGACGAAGGCGACCAGCCGCCAGCGCAGCCGCGCCTTGTACTGCAGCAGCACCTCGCCGAGCAGCCACAGCGCGACGACGCCGAACGCGATGTAGAGGACCGTCAAGCCCATGTACGCCCCTCTCCCAGTGGCCGCCTACGCAGTGTGACGTATATCAGGACGACCGGTCTAGGCCTGCGGTGGGTGGTGCAGGCCCAGGTTCTCGTGGATTTCCAGTGTCGCCGTGGAGTTGTTGAGCGTGATGAAGTGCAGTCCGGGCACTCCCTCGGCCAGAAGCCGCGCACAGAACTCGGTGGCGAACTCGATACCGATGGAGCGTACCGCCGCGGGATCGTCCTTCGCTGTGAGGATCCGCTCTCTGAGGGCGTCCGGGAACGCGGCGTTGGTGAGCGAGGGGATCCGCTCCAGGGTCCGTACGCTGGCGATGGGCATGATCTCGGGGATGATCGGGGTGTCGCAGCCGACGGCGGAAACCCGGTCGCGCAGCCGAAGATAATCCTCCGGTTCGAAGAACATCTGGGTGATCGCGTAGTCCGCGCCGGCCCGGCACTTGTCCACGAAGTGCCGTACGTCGGTCTCCCGGTCGGCGGAGCGCGGATGCATGGCCGGGAAGGCCGCGACACCCACGCAGAAGTCACCGGACGCCTTGATCAGCTCGACGAGCTCGGCGGCGTAGGTCAGGCCCCGGGGGTGCGGCACCCAGTCGCCCAGCGGGTCACCGGGCGGGTCGCCGCGCAGCGCCAGCATGTTGCGGATCCCGGCGTCGGCGTACTGCCCGATGATGTTGCGCAGGTCGGCCACGGAGTGGTCGACGGCGGTGAGGTGGGCGATCGGCGTCAGCGTGGTGTCCGAGGCGATGGCCTCGGTCGCCTTGACGGTGCCGGCGCGCGTGGAGCCCCCCGCGCCGTAGGTCACCGAGACGAAATCGGGGCGCACGGCCTCGACCCTGCGCAGCGCGTTCCACAGGTTCCGCTCGCCCTTCGGGGTCTTGGGGGCGTAGAACTCGAAGGAATACGTCGTCTTGCCGGTCGCGAGCATGTCGCGCACGGTACGAGCGTGGTCCGACCTGATGGATGCGGTGCCGAGGGCCATACTCGCAGGTTAACCAGGGGTACCCGGTCCCCCAACCGGACGCCGGACATTTGCCCGATTTGTCGGCCTGCTGTCCACGCCTTGGACAGATCGGGGCCGAGAAGCGCCCCGGACACCCCTCCAAGATCCCCGGACGCCCATCATCCGAGACGGCTCGGCACGGAAAATGAGACGGCGGAAATGAGACGGACCGGTTCAGTCCTGCCGCAGCCGCTTCGCGAACTCCGCCGCGGCCGCCCCGGGGTCGTCCGCCTCCGTGACGGCCCGGACGACGACGACCCGGCGGGCGCCGGCCTCCAGCACCTGGTCGAGGTTGCCGAGGTCGATGCCGCCGATGGCGAACCAGGGGCGCTCGGTCCCGAGGGCGGCGGTGTGCCGGACCAGGCCGAGACCGGGGGCGTGGCGGCCGGGCTTGGTGGGGGTGGGCCAGCACGGCCCGGTGCAGAAGTAGTCGACGCCGTCCTGGCGGGCGGCCGCGGTGGCCTCCGCCTCGCTGTGCGTGGAGCGGCCGATCAGGACGTCGGGGCCGAGGATCGCGCGGGCGGCGGGGACGGGCAGATCGCCCTGGCCGAGGTGCAGGACGTCGGAGCCGGCGGCATGGGCCACGTCGGCCCGGTCGTTGACGGCGAGCAGCTTGCCGTGCCGGGCGCACGCGTCGGCGAACACCCGCAGATGCTCCAGTTCCTCGGCGGCCTCCATGCCCTTGTCGCGCAGCTGCACGATGTCGACGCCGCCGGCGAGCACGGCGTCCAGGAACTCCGCGAGGTCGCCCTGGCGCCTGCGGGCGTCGGTGCACAGATAGAGCCGGGCGTCGGCGAGTCGCGCGCGGGCGCTGCCCGCGGTGGCGGTGTCGGACATACGGAGCCCCCTGGGGTCGGCGGTGCCGGTCGGATGCCGGCCGCAGGCACCGTACCCAAAGCCGCCGACGGGGTCGCCGGGCGGGCAGGGCTGTCCCGCGGGGCGCGGCGGACGGACGCCACGCCCCGGGGGCGTTCACCCGGGCGGCCGGGCCCGGGTCACCGGTCGACGACGGCCCGGGGCCGGCCGCGTGGGCCGGGCGGTGTGCGGGTCAGACGGCGAGCGCCTGGGCGCGGCGCTTCACCTCCGTGCCGCGGTTCTCGCTCAGGGCCTGCGCCGGCGTGCCGGGCAGGGAGGGGTCGGGAGTGAAGAGCCACTCCAGCATCTCTTCGTCCGTGAAGCCGTCGTCCCGCAGGAGCGTCAGGGTCCCGGACAGGCCCTTGACGACCTTGTCCCCGTCGATGAAGGCGGCGGGGACGTGCAGCGCGCGGTTCTCACCCCGGCGTACGGCGATGAGCTGGCCCTCCTTGACCAGCTGCCGGACGCGGGTCACCTCGACGCCGAGCATCTCGGCGATGTCGGGAAGGGTGAGCCAGGCGGGGACGAGAGCATCGATCTTTGCGTCAATCTCGGTCACGGGAACAAGCCTGCCATCTGGCACCGACAGTCGGAAGCCAGGCCGGTCCGCACGGGCACGGCCGTCGCCCCCGCGCGCTACGCGGTCGCCGACTTCAAGGGCCGCGCGGGGTCCGCCAGCAGGGTGGCGTCCATCGGCGTGCCCGCCTCGATCAGCCGCCGTCCCTGGGCCAGGTCCCGGGGCCGGCCCACCGCCAGGAGCGCGGTCAGCCGCCCCTCGCGCAGCCAGCAGACCGACCAGGACGGGCCCGCCGGGTCGCCGCGCCACAGCAGCGTGTCGGCGCCCGGGTGGTGTCCGGCGTACTGCACGAACCGGCCGAACTGCTCGGACCAGAAGTAGGGCACGGGGTCGTAGGGCGCGGCGGTCTCGCCGAGGATGTCGGCGGCGACCGTGCGCGGCCCCTGGAGGGCGTTGTCCCAGTGGTGGACGAGCAGCCGCTCGCCGTAGCGCCCGGAGGGGAAGGAGGCGCAGTCGCCGACCGCGTACACGTCCGGCACCGAGGTGCGCAGCCGGTCGTCGGCCAGGACCTCGCCGTGCGCGCCGAGCGCGATGTCCGAGCCGGTCAGCCAGGCGGTGGCGGGCCGGGCCCCGATGCCGACGACGACGGCGCCCGCCGGTACCCGCGTGCCGTCGGCCAGGACGACCTCGCCGGGCTCTACGCGCTCCACGCGGGTGCCCGTGCGCAGCACCGCACCGCTGTCCGCGTACCAGGCGGCCATCGGGGCGGCCACCTCGGCGGGCAGGGCGCCCGCGAGCGGCCGTTCGGCGGCCTCGACGACGGTGACCGCGCAGCCGGCCTCACGGGCGGCGGTGGTGAACTCGGCGCCGATCCAGCCCGCGCCGACGACCACGACGTCGTGCTGCCGGGCGAGCACCGGGCGCAGCCGCTCGGCGTCGTCCAGGGTGCGCAGCAGATGCACACCGGGGACGCCCTCGGTGCCCGGCAGCCGCAGGGGCTCGGCGCCCGTGGCGAGGACCAGCACCTCGTAGGGGACGGGCCCGGCCTCGGTGTCCAGGACGTGGTCGGCGGTGCGGAGGCCCAGCACCTCGCAGCCGAGGCGCAGTTCGACGCCGAGCGTCTCGAAGTCGACGTCGAAGGCGGAGCCCTCGGCGGTGCCGAGCAGCACCGCCTTGGACAGGGGCGGGCGGTCGTACGGCTGGTGGGGCTCGGCGCCGATCACGGTGATCGTCCCGGTGAAGCCCTTCTCCCGCAGGGCGACCGCCGTCTGCACACCGGCCATGCCGGCACCGGCGACGACCACGGACCGCTGCGACTGGGTGGTTGGCTCGCTCACCCGCTCACCATAGACACTCGTCGTCAGCTCGGGTTCCGGCCCCGGCCGCGTCGCATGGCGAGGAGCGCGCCCGCACCCGTGGCCACCGCCGCGGCGGCCACACCCGTGAGCGGCAGCGCCGAGGAGCCGGTGTCCGCCAGTTCGCCGCCGTTCGAGCCGTCGCCACCCGTCGACGACGACCCGCCGGCCGAGCCGCCCGTGGAACCGCCTGACGACCCGCCTGACGAGCCTCCCGTGGAGCCGGCCGACCCGCCGCCCGTCACGTCCAGCGTGATGTCGGCCTTGTCGTTGGCCTTGTCGGGGTCGAACGAGCGGCGTTCGGGGCTCAGCGCGATCGAGCCCTTGGCGCCGGCGATCCGCTTGTCGATCCTCAGCTGGAAGGTGTATTCCATCTGGGCGTCCTCGGGCATGTTCATACCGAGGTGTGCGGGGCAGTTGTACGTCCCGCCCTTGTCGTGGCAGTAGTAGTCGCGCTTGACCACCGACGTTCCGGCGGGAAGCTTGATCAGGACGTGGACGCCCGGCACCTCGCCCTCCTCCAGGAGCCAGGCGGGCCCGGCGTTGGCGAACCTCACCTTCATCGTCACCGTGTCACCGGCCCTCCCGCTCAGCGCGGCACCCGTCACCCGATAGTCGGCCGTGTTGACAGTGGTGACCGGCACGTGGACGTACTTCGCGGAACCCGCGCCACCGGCCGGTCCCTCGACCAGTTTCACCGCCGGCGCGGTCCCCGGCACCGACGGCTCTCCGTTCTCGTCGTCCGACGGGGCGTCCCCGTACCCGACACGCAGCCGCAGCCTGTCGTTGTACGCGCGGTCCAGTGCCTCGACCCGGAGAGGCTTCTCGGGCGTAAGGACGACGCCCGGCTCCACCGGCTGGTCGTACGCGCACGTCGCGGTCCAGTACTCGGGCATCTCGTCGTAGGACCTGACGTGCTGCACACGGCAGTTGGAGGGGACGTCCACGAGGTCGAGCCCCCGGGTGACGGAGTAGGAGACCCACGCCGTCCGGGCGGTCACGGTGCCCTTGTTCGCCACGGTGACCGGCAGGTCGAACGTGCTCCCCGGCCGCAGCCCGTGGACCGGCTCGACTCCGCCGAGGACCAGGTCGGGTGCGGCTTCCTCGCCGAAGGCGGCGGGAGCCGCGGCCAGCACGATCAGGCCGGCGACGACAGCGGCACTCGAGGCGCGGCGGCTGTGCGGGGGTCTGGGCATGGGAGATCCTCTGCTGGGACGCGGGTGGACGGACGGCGCCCACCGGGGAACAGTCCTTGGATCGCTAGACCCCCGCCGGCCGGCAACGGTTGTACGTCCGCCACATGACGGGCCGTCAGTCGGATGCGAGGACCTGCTCCACCACGCTGGTGCCGCTGCCCCGCTGCGACTCCCACTCCCAGGTCTCCGTCAGCCGCACCCGCCCGTCCGGGAGTTCGCCCACCGTGGACAGGCAGTGCCCGGACGAGGTCGTGCCGTCCCGCTTCAGCTGCACGTACCGGAAGTCGAGGCGGTCGCCCTCCCGGGTGCCGACGAGGTGCCCGCGCACGACGTCGCCGCCGCTGTACTCGGCCCAGATCACGCCGTCCTGCTCGTGGTACGTGAACCGGGTGCGCGTCCCCACCTGCCCCGGCGCCTGGTCGGCGACGGGGGCGAGGACGAGACCTTCGAGCGAGCGGGCCATGCGGGGAGGCTCCCTTACCGATACCGGGGACTGCGGGCTAGGGTGGCCACCGTAGAGCACTCGCGGGAGCCCGGACGCACCGGGCTGAGAGGGAGGCTGGCGGCCTCCGACCGTACGAACCTGATCCGGGTCATGCCGGCGAAGGGAGGGGCTGGACGCCCATGTCGCGTACGCGTACCTCAGACGTCCTCGTCGTGGGGGGCGGGATCATCGGACTGGTCACGGCGTGGCGGGCCGCGCAACGCGGGTTCGCCACCGCCGTGGTGGACCCGGACCCGGGCGGCGGGGCCGCCCGGGTGGCGGCCGGGATGCTGGCCGCGGTCACCGAACTGCACTACGGCGAGCAGACCCTGCTGGGCCTGAGCCTCGACTCGGCCCGCCGCTATCCGGACTTCGCGGCCGAGCTCGGCGACCTCACCGGGCACGCCCTCGGCTACCGCAGGTGCGGCACGCTCGCCGTCGCCCTGGACGCGGACGACCGCGCGCACCTGCGCGAGCTGCACGCCCTGCAGAGCCGTTCGGGGCTGGACTCGGAGTGGCTGACGGGCCGGGAGTGCCGGCGCCTGGAGCCGATGCTGGCGCCCGGGGTGCGCGGCGGGCTGCGGGTGGACGGCGACCACCAGATCGACCCGCGGCGGCTCACCGGGGCGCTGCTGGCCGCGTGCGAGCGGGCCGGCGTCACCTTCCACCGGACCTGGGCCGAGCGCCTGGACGTCACCGCGGACCGGGCCACCGGGGTCACCACCACGGACGGCACCCGGCTGGCCGCGGACCGGGTGGTCCTCGCGGCGGGCAGCCTGAGCGGCCGGCTCGCGGGCGTCCCCGACGCCGTACGGCCGCCGGTGCGGCCCGTGAAGGGGCAGGTGCTGCGGCTGACCGTGCCGAAGGGCCTCGCGCCGTTCCTGAGCCGTACGGTGCGGGCGGTGGTGCGGGGCAGCCAGGTGTACCTGGTGCCGCGTGAGAACGGCGAGCTGGTCGTCGGCGCGACGAGCGAGGAGCTGGGCTGGGACACCACGGTGACCGCCGGCGGCGTGTACGAGCTGCTGCGGGACGCCCACGAGCTGGTGCCCGGCATCACCGAGCTGCCGCTGACCGAGACCCGGGCGGGCCTGCGCCCGGCCTCCCCCGACAACGCGCCGCTGCTCGGCCCGACCGCGCTGGACGGGCTGCTGCTCGCCACCGGACACGGCCGCAACGGCGTGCTGCTCGCCCCGGTCACCGGGGACGTCCTGGCGCACGTCCTGACCTCCGGTGAACTGCCGGACGTGGCCCGTGACTTCACCCCGCTGCGGTTCGCCGCCGTCCGCGAGGAGCAGCCCGCATGAACATCTCGCTCAACGGCGAGCGGCGCCGGGTCGACCCCGGTACGGCGCTCGACACCGCCGTACGGCTTCTCACGCAGGCCCCCTCCGGGGTGGCCGCCGCCCTCAACGAGACCGTCGTCCCGCGCGCGCAGTGGCCGTCGACGCCGCTGCGCGAGGGGGACCGCGTCGAGGTCCTGACCGCCGTGCAAGGAGGCTGAACCATGGCCGACGACCCCCTCGTCATCGGGGACCTGTCCCTCACCTCCCGGCTGATCATGGGCACGGGCGGGGCGCCCAGCCTGGACGTCCTGGAGCGGGCGCTGGTGGCGTCCGGGACGGAGCTGACGACCGTCGCGATGCGCCGGGTGGACCCCTCGGTGCACGGCTCCGTCCTGTCGGTGCTGGACCGGCTCGGCATCCGGGTGCTGCCGAACACCGCGGGATGCTTCACCGCGGGCGAGGCGGTGCTGACGGCCCGCCTCGCGCGCGAGGCGCTCGGCACGGACCTGGTGAAGCTGGAGGTCATCGCCGACGAGCGGACCCTGCTGCCGGACCCGGTCGAGCTGCTGGACGCGGCGGAGACGCTGGTGGACGACGGTTTCACGGTGCTGCCGTACACGAATGACGACCCGGTGCTGGCGCGGAAGCTGGAGGACGCCGGGTGCGCGGCGATCATGCCGCTGGGCTCGCCCATCGGCTCGGGGCTCGGTATCCGCAATCCGCACAACTTCCAGCTGATCGTGGAGCACGCGCGCGTGCCGGTGATCCTGGACGCGGGTGCCGGTACGGCCTCGGACGCGGCGCTCGCGATGGAGCTGGGCTGTGCGGGTGTGATGCTCGCCTCGGCGGTGACGCGGGCCCAGGAGCCGGTGCTGATGGCCGACGCGATGCGGCACGCGGTGGAGGCGGGCCGGCTGGCGCGCCGGGCGGGCCGCATCCCGAGGCGGCACTTCGCGGAGGCGTCCTCGCCGGTGGACGGCCTGGCGCGGCTGGACCCGGAACGGCCCGCGTTCTGAACGTACGTTCGGTCACGGCTCCCGAAGGCTGAGTCGTCCGTCACAGGACGGTCGCAGTCCCGCCCCGATCCCGGCGGGACCGGACGGGGTGTCGGTGTCGGCTCGTACACTCACCTGCGTGGATACGACCCTTCAGGACCCTCTGGTCGGGCAGGTGCTCGACGGCCGGTATCGCGTGGACGCGCGAATCGCGGTCGGCGGGATGGCCACGGTCTACCGGGCCCTGGACACCCGCCTCGACCGCGTGCTCGCGCTCAAGGTGATGCATCCGGCGCTGGCGGTGGACGGGGTGTTCGTCGAGCGGTTCATCCGGGAGGCGAAGTCCGTCGCCCGGCTGGCCCACCCGAACGTGGTGCAGGTCTTCGACCAGGGCACCGACGGGTCGTACGTCTATCTCGCGATGGAGTACATCGCGGGCTGCACCCTGCGCGACGTCCTGCGCGAGCGCGGGGCGCTCCAGCCGCGGGCCGCGCTCGACATCCTGGAGCCGGTGCTCGCCGCGCTCGGCGCCGCGCACCGCGCGGGGTTCGTGCACCGCGACATGAAGCCGGAGAACGTCCTGATAGGGGACGACGGCCGGGTCAAGGTCGCCGACTTCGGCCTGGTGCGCTCGGTGGACACCGTGACCAGCACCACCGGCGCCGTCCTCGGCACCGTCTCGTATCTCGCGCCCGAGCAGATAGAGCAGCCGGGCGCCGCCGACGCCCGTGTCGACGTGTACGCGTGCGGGGTCGTCCTCTACGAGATGCTGACCGGCGAGAAGCCGCACGACGGGGACTCCCCCGCCGTGGTGCTCTACAAGCATCTGCACGAAGACGTCCCGCCGCCCTCCGCCGTGGTGCCGGGCCTGGCCTACGAGCTGGACGAGCTGGTCGCCTCCGCCACCGCCCGCACCCCGGGCGTCCGCCCGTACGACGCCGTGGCCCTGCTCGCGCAGGCCCGCGTGGCGCGCCAGGCGCTCACCGACGAGCAGCTGGACGCGATGCCGCCGCAGGCGCTGTCCGACGGGCACGACAACGCGGACGACCGCACGAGCGTGATCCCGCGCGGGCTGACGGTGCCCCGGCCGCTGCCGGTCGACGGGGACGAGCCCGTCCACCGCACCAGCCGTCTGGAGATGCCCCCGGCCCCGCCGGCCGGGCCGCCCCGCGCGCGTGCCTCGCGCCGGCCGCGCGGCCCGATGGTCGTGGTGGCCGCCGTGCTGCTGGCCCTCGGCCTCGGCGCGGGGATCTGGTACATCAACTCCGGGCAGTTCACCGAGGTCCCCCCGCTGCTGTCGAAGAACGAGGCGCAGGCCAGGGACCGTCTGGAGCAGGACGGGCTGGACGTCGGCAAGGTGCGGCGGGCGTACAGCGACACCTTCGACCGCGGCACGGTCATGAGCACCGACCCGAAGCCGGGCGCCCGCATTAGGCAGAACGACTCGGTGGACCTGGTCGTCTCCCTCGGCCCGAAGACGGTGAAGGTGCCGGACCTCAGGGACCGCACACTGGCCCAGGCGCGGGCCGCGCTGAAGGAGCGCGGTCTGGAGCCGGGCATGGTGACACGGGAGTTCGACGACGAGATCGCGCGCGGCTCGGTCATCTCCACGTCCCCGGGTGAGGGCTCCACGGTCCGCTCGGGCTCGGCGGTCGCGCTGACCGTCAGCAAGGGCAGCCCGGTCGACCTCCCGGACGTCACCGGCGAGAGCCCCGAGGACGCGCGGGCCGAGCTGGAGGAGGCCGGCCTGAAGGTGCGGATCGCCCCCGGCCGGGTCAACTCGGAGTTCGACGCGGGTCTGGTCGCCCGGCAGTCGCCCGGCGAGGGCACCCGGGCGGCCGAGGGCGACACCGTCACGCTGACCCTCTCCAAGGGCCCCGAGATGATCGAGGTCCCGGACGTGGTCGGCGACAGCGTCGACGACGCCAAGGCCCAGCTGGAGGCCGCCGGCTTCGAGGTCGACGAGGACCGCGGGCTGCTCGGCCTGTTCGGGGACACGGTGAAGAAGCAGTCCCCCAAGGGCGGGGACAAGGCGCCGAAGGGGTCGACGGTCACCATCACCATCCGGTGAGGCGGGCGGGGGCGGCCGGGTGACCGGGCCGTTCCCGCCGCATGACACCCTGGACGGGTGAGAAGTCAGCAGTCCGGTTCCGCCCTCCCCGGGCCCTCCCGCAACCCCGTCGGCGGCCATGTCCCGGTGGCCGGCGGCCTCAGCTCCGTCGGCCTCGCCTACGCCCGCGATCTGAAGGCCGAGACGGTCCAGGTCTTCGTCGCCAACCCGCGGGGCTGGGCGACCCCGCCCGGCAATCCGCGCCAGGACGAGGAGTTCCGGGCGCTCTGCGCCGCCGAGTCCATACCGGCCTACGTACACGCGCCGTATCTGATCAACTTCGGCTCGCACACCGAGGCGACCGTCGAGCGGTCCGTGGAGTCGCTGCGGCACTCGCTGCGGCGCGGCCGGGAGATCGGGGCGCTCGGCGTGGTGGTGCACACGGGCAGCGCGACCGGCGGCCGGGACCGATCGGTGGCCCTGAAACAGGTCCGCGAGCATCTGCTGCCGCTGCTGGACGAGCTGACCCACGACGACGACCCGTTCCTGCTGCTGGAGTCCACCGCCGGGCAGGGCTCCTCGCTGTGCTCGCGGACCTGGGACTTCGGGCCGTACTTCGAGGCGCTGGACGCCCATCCGAAGCTGGGCGTCTGCCTGGACACCTGCCACATCTACGCGGCCGGCCACGACCTCACCGGCCCCTCCGGGATGCACCAGACCCTGGACCTGCTGGTGGACACGGTCGGCGAGGGCCGGCTGAAGCTGATCCACGCCAACGACTCCAAGGACGTCGTCGGCGCCCACAAGGACCGGCACGAGAACATCGGCGCGGGGCACATCGGCGAGGACCCGTTCCGCGCGCTGATGACGCACCCGGCCACCGCGGGCGTCCCCCTGATCATCGAGACCCCGGGCGGCAAGGAGGGTCATGCCGCGGATGTGGAGCGGCTGAAGAAACTTCGCGACCGCTGACCGAGACCGGAATACCCCCAGGGGGTATATGGTTCTGATGGAGCGAGAGACGGATATCGCGCGTCAGGGGGCGTCATGCAACACGAAGCACATGCGTCACACGTTCACCACCACCACGAGGGAATGACCGGGGGCACCGGCTGGGAGACCGCCGTCCGGGCCACCCTCCACTGCCTCACCGGGTGCGCCATCGGCGAGGTGCTCGGCATGGTGATCGGCACCGCGCTCGGCTGGAGCGCCGTGCCGACCCTGATCCTCGCGATCGCGCTCGCCTTCTTCTTCGGCTACGCGCTCACCCTGCGCGGCGTCCTCAAGGCGGGCCTCGGCCTGCGGGCCGCCGTGAAGGTGGCACTGGCCGCGGACACCCTGTCCATCGCGGTGATGGAGCTGGTCGACAACGGCGTGATCGTGCTGTGGCCGGGCGCCATGGACGCCGGGCTCGGCGACCCGCTGTTCTGGTGGGTGCTGGCGATCGCGCTGGCCGTCGCCTTCGTCGCCACCACCCCGGTCAACAAGTGGATGATCGGGCGCGGCCGGGGCCACGCGGTGGTGCACCAGTACCACTGAGGCCGACGCAACCGGGAGTCAGAGCTCGGGGCCGTCCCCGGGCTCTTCCTGGTAGGAGTAGCGCTGCTCGCGCCACGGGTCGCCGATGTTGTGGTAGCCGCGCTCCTCCCAGAAGCCCCGGCGGTCGGCGGTCATGTACTCCACGCCACGGACCCACTTGGGTCCTTTCCAGGCGTACAGATGGGGGACGACCAGGCGCAGCGGAAAGCCGTGCTCGGCGGTCAGCAGCTCGCCGTCGCGGTGGGTGGCGAAGATCGCGCGCTCATGGGCGAAGTCGTCCAGCCGCAGGTTGGAGCTGAAGCCGTACTCCGCCCACACCATGACATGGGTGACGGTGGACGCGGGCGGCGCGATGTCGAGGATCGTGCGGGCCGGGATGCCGCCCCACTCGGCGCCGAGCAAGCTGAACTTCGTGACGCAGTGCAGATCGGCGACGACGCTGGTGTACGGCAGGGCCGTGAACTCCTCGTGGGTCCAGCTGTGCTTCTCGCCGTCGGCGGTGGCGCCGAAGACCCGGAAGTCCCAGCGCTCGGGGCGGAACTTGGGCACCGGACCGTAGTGCGTGACCGGCCAGCCGCGCTGGATGCGCTGACCCGGCGGGAGCTCGGAATGTGCTGCTGCCCCACCTTCGCGCTCCACCGGCTGACCCATGCCTCCATCCTGACAGACCCGGGACGGTGCACCTGACCACACCCCCCACCACACCACCCAAAACCGACCAAGGATGCACTTACTTACTAAGTGAAGACTTACTGGACGATCTTCGCGCCCGGTGGAATCATGCGGCGCATCCTGCCAGTCCCCCGCGTGGAAGGAGCCCGTAGCGATGCAGGGCGACCCCGAGGTCCTCGAATTCCTCAACGAGCAGCTCACCGGTGAGCTCACCGCGATCAACCAGTACTGGCTGCACTACCGCATCCAGGACAACAAGGGCTGGACGAAGCTCGCGAAGTACACGCGGGAAGAGTCCATCGACGAGATGAAGCACGCGGACAAGCTCACCGAGCGCATCCTCATGCTCGACGGCCTGCCCAACTACCAGCGGCTCTTCCACGTCCGGGTCGGCCAGACGGTCACCGAGATGTTCCAGGCCGACCGGCAGGTGGAGGTGGAGGCGATCGACCGCCTCAAGCGCGGGATCGAGGTGATGCGCACCAAGGGCGACATCACGTCCGCGAACATCTTCGAGGAGATCCTGGCGGACGAGGAGCACCACATCGACTACCTGGACACCCAGCTGGAGCTCATCGAGAAGCTCGGCGAGGCGCTCTACATCGCCCAGCAGATCGAGCAGCCCAGCTAGATCCGGGGGCTGGGCGGACTAGGCGGCGTCCTCGAGGTCGGAGACGACCGGACGGCCCTGGTCGGCGAGCTCGGGGCGGGGGCAGGCGCCCCGGCCCAGCAATGCCTGGATACGGCGCACGCACGATCCGCAGTCGGTGCCGGCCTTGCAGGCCGAGGCGACCTGGCGGGGGGTGCAGGCGCCGTTCTCCGCGTGCTTCTTGACCTGCTGCTCGGTGATGCCGAAGCAACTGCAGACGTACACGCGGTTCACCTCCCGACGGGGTCGATGTGCCATCCCCTGTTCGGTGAGGCAAACCTAACCTTACCCGTCATGGCAGGAGCACAAAAGTGGGGTGGGGCATGGATCCTGTGTGATCCATGCCCCACCCCCCATGATCGGGAAGATCACTGGTCGCGGTACATCTCCGCGACGAGGAACGCCAGGTCCAGCGACTGGCTGCGGTTCAGCCGGGGGTCGCAGGCCGTCTCGTAGCGCTGGTGCAGATCGTCGACGAAGATCTCGTCGCCGCCGCCCACGCACTCGGTGACGTCGTCGCCGGTGAGCTCCACATGGATGCCGCCCGGGTGGGTGCCCAGCGACTTGTGGACCTCGAAGAAGCCCTTGACCTCGTCCAGCACGTCGTCGAAGCGGCGGGTCTTGTGCCCGGAGGCCGCCTCGAAGGTGTTGCCGTGCATCGGGTCGGTCACCCAGGCCACGGTGGCACCGGAGGCGGTGACCTTCTCGACCAGCTCGGGGAGCTTGTCCCGGATCTTGTCGGCGCCCATGCGGACGATGAAGGTCAGCCGGCCCGGCTCGCGCTCCGGGTCGAGGCGGTCGATGTACTGCAGCGCCTCCTCGGCCGTCGTCGTCGGGCCGAGCTTGATGCCGATGGGGTTGCGGATCCGCGAGGCGAACTCGATGTGCGCGCCGTCCAGCTGCCGGGTGCGCTCACCGATCCACACCATGTGCCCGGAGACGTCGTACAGGTGCCCGGTGCGGGAGTCGACCCTGGTCAGCGCGGACTCGTAGTCGAGCAGCAGGGCCTCGTGCGAGGCGTAGAACTCGACGGTCTTGAACTCCTCCGGGTCGGCCCCGCAGGCGTGCATGAAGTTCAGCGCCTGGTCGATCTCGCGGGCGAGCTGCTCGTAGCGCTGGCCGGAGGGGGACGACTTCACGAAGTCCTGGTTCCAGGCGTGCACCTGGCGCAGGTCGGCGTAGCCGCCAGTGGTGAAGGCGCGCACCAGGTTGAGCGTGGAGGCGGACGCGTTGTACATCCGCTTCAGGCGCTCGGGGTCCGGGACGCGGGCGTCCTCGGTGAAGTCGAAGCCGTTGACGGAGTCGCCGCGGTAGGTCGGCAGGGTGACGCCGTCCCGGGTCTCGGTCGGCTTCGAGCGCGGCTTCGAGTACTGGCCGGCGATCCGGCCGACCTTCACGACCGGCACCGAGGCGGCGTACGTCAGCACGGCGCCCATCTGGAGGAGGGTCTTGAGCTTGTTGCGGATGTGATCGGCGGACACGGCGTCGAACGCCTCGGCGCAGTCGCCGCCCTGGAGGAGGAACGCCTCTCCCTTGGCGACGGCCGCCAGCCGGGCGCGCAGCTGGTCGCACTCGCCCGCGAAGACGAGCGGCGGATACGACTCGAGGTCCGCGATCACTGCGCGCAGAGCCTCGGGGTCGGGGTACTCGGGCTGCTGCGCCGCGGGCAGGTTTCGCCAGGTGTTGCCAGCGCTCGGGCTGGTCTTAGCGTTCACGGTCACGACCTCAACATTACGGGGTCGTGTCGGGCGTCCCGCCCCATGCCCAGCAATTGAGACACGGGGTACACCAGTCGGACATGCGGTAGGGTGCGTGGCATGTTCGCGCACTCGATCCAGAACTGGTGGTGGACCGCTCATCCGGCGGCCCGCTGACTGCGCGTATCCAAGACTTCGCGAAGGCCGCCCGAGGGGCGGCCTTCGGTGTTTTCGGGGTCCGTTCCTCCCAGTGAGAGGGAACCGGACCCATGCACCTGCTCGACCTGCTCGACGATCCCCGCCCGTTCGCCCTGCTGCGCCGTCGCGCGCCGGGCCACGACGAGAACACCGTGGAGGTCCTGCTCGGCCGCGTCGGCACCCGGGAGCGGCTCGCCGACCTCCCCGACGAGGGCCTCGCCCTCGTGCCCTTCCGGCAGATCAGGGAGCGCGGCTTCGACGTCCGCGACGACGGCACCCCGCTGACGGTGCTGACGCCCGAGCAGTCGTACACCGTGCCGCTGGACGACGCGCTGGCGCAGCTCCCGGCGCACGAGGTGCGGGTCGAGGGCGGCGGCTTCGACGTCGGCGACGAGGAGTACGCGGAGATCGTCGGGCGGGTGCTGGACGAGGAGATCGGGCGCGGCGAGGGCGCCAACTTCGTGATCCGGCGGACGTACGAGGGCCGGATCGAGGGGTTCTCCCGGGCCGACGCGCTGGCGCTGTTCCGGCGGCTGCTGGAGGGCGAGCGGGGCGCGTACTGGACGTTCGTCGTGCACACCGGGGAGCGGACACTGGTCGGGGCCAGCCCGGAGGTGCACGTGCGGATGTCGGGCGGCACGGTCGTGATGAACCCGATCAGCGGGACCTACCGCTACCCCCCGAGGGCCCGACCCCGGAGCATCTGCTCGGCTTCCTCGCCGACGGCAAGGAGATCGAGGAGCTGTCGATGGTGGTCGACGAGGAACTGAAGATGATGTGCACCGTCGGCGACATGGGCGGGGTCGTGATCGGGCCCCGGCTGAAGGAGATGGCCCATCTCGCGCACACCGAGTACCAGTTGCGCGGGAAGTCCTCGCTGGACGCGCGGGAGGTGCTGCGGGAGACGATGTTCGCGGCGACCGTGACCGGCTCGCCGGTGCAGAACGCGTGCCGGGTCATCGAGCGGCACGAGTCCGGCGGGCGCGGCTACTACGCGGGCGCGCTGGCCCTGCTCGGACGGGACTCCGGCGGGGCGCAGACCCTGGACTCCCCCATCCTGATCCGCACCGCCGACATCGACGCCGACGGGCGGCTGCGGGTTCCGGTCGGCGCCACGCTGGTGCGCGGCTCGGACCCGGCCGGCGAGGTGGCCGAGACCCACGCGAAGGCGGCCGGGGTGCTGGCGGCCCTGGGCGTACGGCCGTCGCGGCCCGCGGCGGAGCACGCGCGCGTGCGGCTCGCCGACGACCCGCGCGTACGGGCCGCGCTGGACGGGCGCCGGGCGTCGCTGGCCCCGTTCTGGCTGCGGATGCAGGAGCGGGGCGACGAGCTGACCGGTGACGCCCTGGTCGTGGACGGCGAGGACACCTTCACCGCGATGCTCGCGCATGTGCTGCGCGCGGGCGGCCTCGGGGTGAGCGTCCGGCGCTACGACGAGCCCGGGCTGCGGGAGGCGGTGCTCGCCCACGAGGGCCCGGTGGTGCTCGGCCCCGGCCCCGGCGACCCCTCCGACCTGGCCGACCCGAAGATGCGGCTGCTGCGGGACCTGACCGCCGAGGTGCTCCGGCACCACCGGCACGGTGTGCTCGGGGTCTGCCTCGGCCATGAGCTGATCGCGGCCGAGCTGGGCCTGGACATCGTGCGCAAGGACGTGCCGTACCAGGGCGCGCAGACCACGATCGACCTGTTCGGACGGCCGGAGACGGTCGGCTTCTACAACAGCTTCGTGGCGCGCTGCGACGACGAGGCGCTCCAGGAGCTGGCCGCGCACGGCGTCGAGGTCGGCCGGGCGGACAACGGCGAGGTGCACGCGCTGCGCGGGCCCGGCTTCGCCGGGGTGCAGTTCCACCCCGAGTCGGTGCTGACGCTGAACGGCGCCGCCGTCGTCCGGGAGCTGGTGGCTCAGCTGCGGGGCACGAGCACGTTCTCCGAGCGGCGGCCGGCCGTGTAGTCGAGGACGTTGCGCACGGTGGTGTCGACGATCTGGCCGACGGCGTCCCGGGTGTAGTACGCCTGGTGCGAGGTGACCAGGACGTTGGGGAAGGTGACCAGGCGGGCCAGGGTGTCGTCCTCGATGGCCTGGAGCGACTTGTCGAGGAAGAACAGGCCGGCCTCGGCCTCGTAGACGTCGAGGCCGACCCCGGTGAAGCGGCCCTCGCGCAGTTCGGCGACGAGGGCCGCGGTGTCGATGAGTCCGCCCCGGCTGGAGTTCACGAGGATCGCGTCGTCCTTCATCGTCTTCAGGGCGGCCGCGTCGATCAGCCTGCTGGTCTCGGGCATCAGCGGGATGTGCAGGCTGATCAGGTCGGACTCGGCCAGGAGCCGCTCCTTGGGGACGTACTTCATGCCGAGCTGCATACAGGCGGGGTTCTCGGCGACGTCCCAGCCCAGCAGCTTCATGCCGAACCCGTGGGCGATGCGGGAGAAGGCCTCGCCGATCTTCCCGGTGCCGAGGACGCCCCCGGTCCGGCCGTGCAGATCACGGCCCATCAGCCCGTCGAGGCGGAAGTCGAAGTCACGCGTGCGCGTGGAGGCGCGCACGATCCGGCGGTTCACCGCCATGGCGAGGGTCCAGGCGAACTCGGCCACCGAGTAGGGCGAGTAGTACGAGACGCGGGCGACGGTCAGGCCGAGGTCCGCGGCGACGTCGAGGTCGATGTTGTTGAAGCCGGTGGAGCGCTGGGCGACCATCCGGGTGCCGCCGGCCGCGAGGGCCCGCAGCACGGAGGCGCCCAGGTCGCAGTTGACGCTGGTGCAGACGATCTCGTGGCCGACCGCGATGGGGGCGGTGTCGTCGTTGAGGAAGACGTCCAGGCTGCGGACCTCGTGGTGGTCCCTGAAGGCCTGCTCGATCAGGGGTTTCTCGTCGGCCTGCACGCCGAACGCCACGATCTCCAAGGCCGCTCCCGGCTCCGTAGGGGCTGTGGGCCGCAATATACGGCCCACAACCCGTCACCGCCGGGCGGCCCCGGACCCGGCGGCGGTCAGCGATCGCCGGTCCAGCCGTCAGCCGTCAGCCGTCAGCCGTCAGCCGTCAGCCGTCAGCCGTCAGCCGTCAGCCGAAGAAGACGCCGACCTCGTCGTAGAGCTTCGGGTCGACCGTCTTCAGCTTCGCGGTCGCCTCGGCGATCGGGACGCGCACGATGTCCGTGCCGCGCAGGGCGACCATCGTGCCGAAGTCGCCGTCGCGGACCGCCTCGATGGCGTGCAGCCCGAAGCGGGTGGCGAGCCAGCGGTCGAAGGCGCTCGGGGTGCCGCCGCGCTGGATGTGCCCGAGGACGGTGGTGCGGGCCTCCTTGCCGGTGCGCTTCTCGATCTCCTTGGCCAGCCACTCGGCGACGCCGGAGAGCCGGACGTGCCCGAAGGAGTCGAGCGACTCGTCCTTGAGCACCATGTCGCCGTCCTGGGGCATGGCGCCCTCGGCGACCACCACGATCGGGGCGTACGACGCCTTGAAGCGCGAGGTGATCCAGGCGCAGACCTTGTCGACGTCGAAGCGCTGCTCGGGGATGAGGATGACGTTGGCGCCGCCCGCCAGCCCGGAGTGCAGGGCGATCCAGCCGGCGTGACGGCCCATCACCTCGCAGACCAGGACGCGCATATGCGACTCGGCGGTGGTGTGCAGCCGGTCGATGGCCTCCGTCGCGATGCCGACGGCGGTGTCGAAGCCGAAGGTGTAGTCGGTGGCGGACAGGTCGTTGTCGATGGTCTTCGGCACGCCCACGCAGGGCACGCCGTACTCGTCGGACAGCCGGGCGGCGACCCCGAGGGTGTCCTCGCCGCCGATGGCGATGAGCGCCTCGACCTCCTGCTTGGCGAGGTTGTCCTTGATGCGCCGGATGCCGTCCTGTTCCTTCAGGGGGTTGGTGCGCGAGGAGCCGAGGATGGTGCCGCCGCGGGGCAGGATGCCGCGCACGGCGGGGATGTCGAGACGGATGGCGTCGTTCTCGAGCGGACCCCGCCAGCCGTCCCGGAAGCCGACGAAGTCGTAGCCGTACTCCTGGACGCCCTTGCGGACGACGGCCCGGATGACGGCGTTGAGACCGGGGCAGTCGCCGCCTCCGGTCAGTACTCCGACCCGCATGGAAATGTCCCTTCGCCGCGGTTGCCTGGTGAGGCCACGCTAATGGTGAGCCAGGTCACACAGCGATGGGTCGGACCGGCAATTCCGGTGAACGGCCGGGGATTTGGCTTGACGGATCGTCAATCCGGCGACGCCCGGTTCACTCGTCGTCGAGGCCCCGCTCGATCGCGTACCGCACCAGTTCCACCCGGTTGTGCAGCTGGAGCTTGCCGAGGGTGTTCTGGACGTGGTTCTGCACCGTGCGGTGCGAGATGACCAGGCGCTCGGCGATCTGCTTGTAGCTCAGGCCCTTCGCGACCAGCCGCAGCACCTCGGTCTCGCGGTCGGTGAGCTGCGGGGCGCCGGACCGGCCGGCCTCCTGCGCGGGCGGCGCCGGCTCCGAGGCCAGCCTGCGGTACTCGCCGAGGACCAGCCCGGCCAGGCCCGGCGTGAACACCGGGTCGCCGACGGCGGTACGGCGCACCGCGTCCAGCAGCTCCTCGGTCGACGCCGACTTCAGCAGATAGCCGGTCGCGCCGGACTTCACGGCCTCCAGGACGTCGGCGTGCTCGCCGCTCGCGGACAGCACCAGCACGCGCAGCGCGGGGTTGTGCGCGACGAGCTCCTTGCAGACCTGGACGCCGGGCTTCAAGGGCAGATTGAGGTCGAGCACCAGGACGTCGGGGGCGGCGGCCTTGGCGCGGCGCACCGCCTGCTCGCCGTCGCCCGCGGTGGCGACGACCTCGAAGCCCGACGCCCCGAGATCGCGGGCGACCGCGTCGCGCCACATCGGGTGGTCGTCGACCACCATCACCCTGATCGGCTCCCGCCGCGCGGCCGTACCGTCCGTCATCGCTGTCCCGCCTTCCCCCGTGAGGCACTGCCGGCCTTCGGTACCTTCAGTTCCACCTCGGTGCCCTGCCCCGGGACCGAGATCACCTCGGCGGTGCCGCCGAGGTCGCGCAGCCGTCCCCGGATCGACAGGGCGACGCCGAGCCGGCCCTCCCCCTCGGCCTCGGCGAGCCGGCCCTCGGGGATGCCGGGGCCGTCGTCCCGGACGGTGACGACCACCTCGCCGGGCTCGTCCTCGACGAGGATCCACGCGCGCGCACCCTCACCGGCGTGCGTGCGCACATTGTCCAGGGCGGCCGCGACGGCCGCCGTCAGCTCCCGCGCGGCGTCCGGGGCCAGCCGCACCGGCGCCCCGGGCTCCGCGAGGCTGACCCGCGCTCCGGCGTACGGGGCGAGCAGCGCCCGCAGATCCACCGGCTGGCCGTCGCCGTCCTCGTCCGGCACCTCCACGGCCCGTACGAGAGCGCCGTCGGCGGCGTCCTCCGACACCCGGGACACGGGGACGAGGCCGCCGGAGACCAGGGTGCGCAGCGCCACCTCCTGCTCGCCCGCCATCCGACCGAGCTCGGCCGCCTCGCCGCCGATGACCGCGCCGCGCCGCTGCACCATCGCCAGCACCTGGAGCACGCTGTCGTGGATGTCCCGGGCCAGCCGCTCCCGTTCACGGGTGGCCGCCTCGATCTCCAGGGCGCGGGCGAGGGTGCGCTCGGAGGCCCGGGCGACCTCGACGACGTAGCCGATGGCGATGGAGGCGATCCAGACGAGCAGCACCATGTGGATGGTGTCGCGGGTGGGCACCCCGGAGCGCTCGGCCAGGTTGGCGACGGCGACCAGGGTGGAGGCGAACGCCGCCCAGCGCCAGCCGCCCTTGATGGCGAAGGCCAGCACGGCGCCCGCGGTCCAGATCGACGGCAGGGTGGGCGCCCCGGCGTCGATCCGCTCGGGCGTCTCCGCGATCCGGGTGAGCAGGATGCCGACGACGGCGACGGACAGGTCCACGGCGAGGAAGGGCCGGGTGCAGCTCGCGGCGTTGGCGACCCTGGGCAGGGTGGCCAGCGTCCAGACGACCAGGACGGCGAAGTAGCCGAGGGCCACCCAGGGCCGGGCCACCTGGTCGTGCGCGCTGACGAACAGGCCGATCGCGTAGACCATGGTCAGTACGCGGTACCCGGCGAGCGCACGCCACAGCGGCTGCTCCACCGACATCCTCATGACCCGCTCGCGCCTGGCCACGCCCCCACCCCCTGTGTGCCGGACGGGCCCGGCCCCGGACGCCCTACCGGGCCCCGGGACGCTCCTCGTCCGGCTTCCTCGTCCTCTTCGCCTGTTCCTTCTCGGCCTTGGCGGCCTCCGCGATCTGCCGCTTGGCGGCGGTCGCGTACATGTCGACGTACTCCTGGCCGGAGAGCTTCATGATCTCGTACATGACCTCGTCGGTCAGCGCCCGCAGCACGAAACGGTCGTGCTCCATGCCCTGGTAGCGGCCGAAGTCCATGGGCTTGCCGATCCGGATGCCCGGCCGCATCAGCTTGGGCATGACCTGCCCGGGAGGCTGGATCTTCTCGGTGTCGATCATGGCGACGGGGATGACCGGCGCCCCGGTGGCGAGCGCCACGCGCGCGAGGCCGCCCGGCTTGCCCCGGTAGAGCCGTCCGTCGGGCGAGCGGGTGCCCTCCGGGTAGATCCCGAACAGCTCGCCCCGCTCCAGCACCTCTATGCCGCTCTTGATGGCGGCCTCGCCCGCGCCGCGCGCGCCGGAGCGGTCCACCGGCAGCTGGCCGACGCCCTTGAAGAACGCCGCCGTCAGCCGGCCCTTGACCCCGGGGGTCGTGAAGTACTCGGCCTTCGCGATGAAGGTCACCTTGCGGTCCAGGACCGCGGGCAGGAAGAACGAGTCGGAGAACGACAGGTGGTTGCTGGCCAGGATCGCGGCACCCTCGGCGGGAACGTTCTCCAGGCCCTCCACCCAGGGCCGGAAGGCGACCTTCAACGGTCCCCCGATGGCCACCTTCATCGCGCCGTACAACAACCCTGTGCCTCCTGTGTGTGTGGAGGAGACCTTAACCCGGAGTGCGACGGACCGACCCGACGGCCCTGGTCGGTGTCAGTGCGGTCGCGTACGGTGAACCTCACCGGGTCGTACCGACAAGCGGCTGCCGCGTGAGCCGATGTCGCCGTACACGTCCATGCCGTCCCTCTCACGAACGGGAGACCGTAAGGTGCCGGTCCTTCCTGGAGCCGAGCCGTACCGCCACGAGGGCACAGAGGTCGGGGTCCTCCTGTGCCACGGATTCACCGGCTCCCCGCAGTCGCTGCGCCCCTGGGCTGTGCGGCTCGCCGAGCGCGGGTTCACGGTCTCGGTGCCGCTGCTGCCGGGGCACGGCACACGCTGGGAGGACCTGCGGCTCACCGGCTGGCAGGACTGGTACGCCGAGGTGGACCGCGAGCTGCGCGCGCTGCGCGACCGCTGCTCCCAGGTGTTCACCGCGGGGCTGTCGATGGGCGGCGCCCTGGCGCTGCGGCTGGCCGCCAAGCACGGGCCGGACGTGTCCGGCGTGGTCGCCGTCAACCCGGCGAACCGGCTGCACGGCCTGTTCGCGCGGACCCTGCCCGTCACCCGGCACCTGGTGCGCACGGTGCCCGGGATCGCCGGCGACATCGCGAAGGAGGGCGGCGTCGAGATCGGCTACGACCGGGTGCCGCTGCACGCGGCGCACTCCCTGCGGACCTTCCTGCGCCTGGTCGACGGCGAGCTGCCGCAGGTCACCCAGCCCCTGCTGCTTCTGCGCAGCCGGGAGGACCGCGTGGTGCCCGCGGCGGACCCGGCCCGGATCCTGAGCCGGGTGTCGTCGACGGACGTGACGGAGATCGTGCTGGAACAGAGCCGTCATGTCGCGACGTTGGACCATGACGCGGACCGGATCATCGAGGAGAGCCTCGCATTCATCGGCCGGCTCGCGATTGGTGCCGGCAAGGAAGGGACGACCGCACGTGGCTGAGCACGACTCCGGCTCCGACCGCGACAGACGCGAGGAGGGCGAGCCCGAAGAGCAGCAGGTGCCGTTCGACGAGGACGCCGCCTGGGCCGCGATCGTCGCCGGGTACGGCGAGGAGCCGACGGATCCGCCCGGGGCCAAGCCGTTCAAGTCGGTGGAGGACCTGGCGCTGCTCGAATCGGGCACCAACGACCCGGTGGGCAGTGCCGCGGACGCCGAGCCGAAGGCCGAGCGGGCCGAGCCCGGCGACACCGCCGTGAAGGACGACGGCGGCGAGGACCCGCCGGTGCGCCCGCTGGGCGGCTCCGTCCAGTTCGCGCCCGGTGTCGGCCCCCGCGACTACAGCGTGCCCGAGCCGTCGGAGGAGGACTTCGACGCCGACGACGAGGGCCACTTCGTCCCGCCGGAGCCGCCGCCGCTGCCCGAGGCGGACGCGACCGCGAAGTTCGCCTGGCTCGGGGTGCTCGGCGGGCCGGTGCTGCTGCTCCTCGCCGTACTGCTCGGCTGGGACATGACCTGGTGGCTGACCACGCTCTGCGTCGGCGGTTTCCTCGGCGGCTTCGCCACGCTCGTGATGCGGATGAAGACCGACGACGAGGGCGACGACGACCCCGGCCGGGGCGCCGTCGTCTGACGCGGACAGCCCGTCGCCGGGATCAGCTCTGGCCGGCGGCGGGCACCTTGAGGGCGGCGAGCACCGGCAGATGGTCGGTGGCCGCCCGCAGATCCGCCTGGGTCACCCCAGGCTGCTCCAGCGGGACACCGCAGCCCAGCACCTGAATGCCCTGGGTGGCGAAGATCGCGTCGATGCGCTGATGAGGGTCGAGCGGGGTCGAGGTGTGCTCGCCGCCCCAGGGAGCGGTGGCCCAGCAGTCCTGGAGGCTGCCGGCGAGCTTGCGGAAGGTGCGGCCGGTGGGCCGGTCGTTGAGGTCGCCCCCGGCGACGGCGTGCTCCACGCCCAGCGCGGACAGCCGGTCCAGCAGCATGCCGGCCTGCTCCAGCCGCTCGTCCGAGTGCAGGGAGAGATGGCAGCTGAGGACGCCGAGACGGGCGCCGCCGAAGCGGACCACGGCGGTGGCGAAGCCCCGCCGGTGGTGCCCGGGGACGAGTGGCAGCAGCACGTCCTCGGTGCGCTCCACGGTGGCGCGCAGACCGCACAGGATCGCCGGACCCGCCGCGGGGGCACCGCCGGTGAGGATGACGAGGTCGGCGGCGCGGGCCAGCCGGGCGAGCTTCTTGCGCCAGCGGAAGAACCGCGGTGCCTCCTGGACGAGGACCAGGTCGGGGGCGCAGGCGCGGATCACACGGGCGAGGGCCGCGGTGTCGTCGCGCAGCGAGCGGACGTTGTAGCTCAGGACGCGGAGGGTGGCTGAACCGTCGGGGTCGGTGCGGGACTCGGGGAGCAGCGCCATGCCGATCAATGTAACGCTCGCCCCCGGCTCGGGGCGCGGAGTCATGCGTCGGCCGGTCGGTGTGGCCGGCCGCGCAGGTCCCCGCGCCCCGGAGCGGTGGCGCGTGCGGTGCCCTCACAGGGCGTACCGCGTCACATGATCGGGTCGGGCTCCCTCGCCAGGTCCGCGGCACCCACGAGTCCGGCCTTGTTGCCCAGCTGCGCGGCGATGACGTCGGCGACCGGCCGCCAGTTGCCGCCCACGAGCCAGCGCTTGTAGGACTTGCGGATCGGGTCGAGGACCAGTTCGCCCTCGTCGGAGAGGCCGCCGCCGACGATGAACGCGGACGGGTCGAACAGCGAGGCCAGGTCGGCGAGGCCGGCCCCGGCCCAGCGGGCGAGCTCCCGGTAGGAGTCGACGGCGACCGGGTCGCCCTGCCGGGCGGCCATGGAGATGTGCTTGCCCTCGATGCCGTCGGGGGTGCCGTCGCCCAGGCCGAGCAGGATCTCGGCGTTCTCCGGGGTGGCGTTGGCGCGCTGCTTGGCGTACCGCACGAGGGCGCGGCCGGAGGCGTACTGCTCCCAGCAGCCCTGCGAGCCGCAGCCGCACAGCAGGCCGTCCGGCACCATGCGGATGTGGCCGAACTCGGCCGCCACGCCGAAGTGCCCGCGGCGCAGCTTGTTGCCGATGATGATGCCGCCGCCGAGGCCGGTGCCCAGCGTGATGCAGATGACGTTGCGGTGGCCCTTGCCCGCGCCGAACTTGTACTCGCCCCAGGCGGCCGCGTTGGCGTCGTTCTCCACGACGACGGGGAGGCCGACCCGGGCCTCGACCTTCTCCTTCAGCGGCTCGTTGCGCCAGTCGATGTTCGGCGCGAAGTACACCTCCGAACGCTGGCGGTTGACGTATCCGGCCGCACCGATGCCCACGCCGACGATCTCGTGTCCGGCGCGCGCGCCCTCCACCGCGGAGGCGATGGCGTCCACGATGCCCTCGGGCGTGCCCGGGGTCGGCACCTTGTGGGTCGAGAGGATGTTGCCTTCCTCGTCGACCACGCCGGCCGCGATCTTCGTGCCGCCGATGTCGACGCCGATGGTGAGTCCCATGAATCCCTCAGTTTCGGTCGAGCCCCGCTACGGCCAACCGTACCCGAGGCCCCTGCCCTCCAGTCCGCGTCGTCCGTCCGGCGGACGGGGCCGGGGACCCAGGGGGTGTCTCGGCCCGGGCGGGCGGGGTCAGTCGAGGTCGATGCGCTCGCCGGGACCGGTGTCGTCGCCCCGGTCGCGGCCGTCGCGCGAGGCCTTGTCGGCGTCGTCCCCGGCGGTCCAGCGCCGCTCCTGATGCTGGACGGCCGAGCGGTAGGCGGCGAGCAGTTCGCCGCCGGCGGCGGCGAGATGGTCGAAGACGTCGGGGTTGCGCTCGATGACCGGTTCGACGGCGGCCTTGGCCTGCTCGACGACCTGCTTGACCACCTGCTGGGCGGCGGGTCCGGCGACCGCGCCGAGCAGCGGGGACTGCAGGGTGGAGAGCCGGTCGGCGACGGCGTCGACGAACTTGCGCAGCTCCTCGGCGGCCGAGCCGGGCGGCATTCCGTTCTGGGCCCGGCGGCGGGCCTTCTCCTCGGCGAGGTCCTCGGCGCACGCCGTCGCCCAGGCGTCGGCGTCGGCCGTCCGTACCTCGTCCACGGGCTCGTGCCCGTCCGCCTCGGACGGGGGGAGCTCTTCGCTCATGACGGACTCCTGACTACGGCTCGTCCCTACGACGTTACCCGAACGGCGCTACCCGCTTCACCGGGCGCGGGGCCACAGGCCGGGGTCCGGCGCGAACCGGATCCGCAGCTCGCCGTCGCGCAGTGCGGCCCCGTCCACGGTGCACCGCCGCAGCACGGAGGGCAGCGGCACGATCCGCCGGAACTGCCCGGCCGCGAGGACGAGTTCGTCGCCGCGCCGGATCAGGTCGAGCTCGTCGCGGTGGGCGCCGGGCAGGGGGATGTGCCAGACCAGGACGCCGTCGTCGGCGAGCCGGTCGGTGACGGGCCACTCGACGGTGGAGGACGTCCCGTTGACGACGGGGACCGCGAGGGCGGCGAGGTCGTCGGTGCCGCGGGGGTCGTGGCCGAGGTGGGCGACGTCCCGTACGTCGTGGGCGCCGCGCCACTCGTCGGTCACCTTGCGCTGGTGGGCGACGGGCCCGGCGAGCCAGCTCCCCGGTCCGGCCTCCGCCTCGGGCAGGACCCGGTTGGCGATCAGCACGTCGGGGCGCAGCCCCCGCAGGGCGAGGCCGAGCCCGGCGTCGCGCGCCGCGTCTGCGCCGCCCGGGCCGGGTTCGGCGACGAGCCGTACGACGGTGTCGCGGTCGGCGACGACGGCCTCGACGGCGGCGAGCTCGAGGTCCCAGCGGGCGGCGGTCTCGTACAGCCACTCCGCGGGCATGGGGACGCCGGCCAGCCGGCCGAGGACGGGTCGCAGGGCGCGGGCCGCCTGCCGTTCCGGCGGGAGCAGGCGGCGCAGATAGCGGCGCAGCTCCTCGGGCAGGGAGAGCAGGGCGAGGGCGGGGGGGGTGGCGGGCAGGTCGACGACGAGGAGGTCGTGTGCCTCCGCGAGCGCGGCGTCCCGCAGGGCCCGCAGCAGCGCGAGCTCCTCCGCGCCGGGCAGCGGGGTGACCTCCTCCGGGTCGAGCCGGGAGGCGCCGAGGAGGTCGAGGGCGCCGGTGGCCCGCTCCTGGAAGGCGGCGAGGTCGTCGCGGAAGCCGGTGGCGGCGTCGGGGCGCCAGGCGGCGAGCCGGGGCGCGGCCTCGACGGGGGCCGCCCCGGTGCGCACACCGAGTGCCGCGCCGAGGGTGTCGGTGCGGTCGGCACTCAGCACGAGCGTGCGGGCGCCGTCGGCGGCCGCCGCGAGCGCGGTGGCCGCCGCGACGGTCGTACGGCCGCTGCCGCCCGGGCCGGTGATCAGGATGGTGCGCATAGGGGTGAACCGTAACGGACGGCACGGTCCCGCCCCGGCGCGGTGCTCTCGGTGGGGGCGGAGCTACTTGGTGGACTCCACGCGCTTCTTCAGACCGGCCAGGGCGCGGTCGATGATGACCTTCTCGGCCTTGCGCTTGATCATCCCGAGCATCGGGATCTTGACGTCCACGGTGAGCACGTAGGTGACCTCGGTGGCGCCGGCGCCGGCCGGCTTGAGGAGGTAGGAGCCGTCCAGGGAGCGGAGCATCTGGGACTTCACCAGTGTCCAGGAGACCTCGTGCTCGCCGGTCCAGGTGTACGCCAGCACCTGGTCGTCCTTGATCGCCCCGGCGTCCATGACGAGGCGGACCTGCTCGGCGCGGCCCTGGCCGTCGGTCGCGAGGACCTCCGCCTCCTTCACCTCGCCGGTCCAGTCGGGATAGCGGGCGAAGTCGGAGATGACCCCCATGACATCGGCCGGTGCCGCCTCGATCGTGATGCTCGAGCTGGTGTGTTCCGCCATCGCCGTGGCTCCTCCAGAAGCGGCCGGTGAGAATTCGTGGTGCGCACGCGTGCGCAGCGTGAAGGCTACCGCGCGCCGGGTCGGGTGGATCCACCCCCACCTGGGCGATCGCCCGGAAAGCGCCCGGGGGGCCTGATTCCGCTCACCATTCGAGTGCCCAGGGCTTCCCGGACCGCGCGAAGTGCCCGACGTTCACGCACTCGGTGGCGCCGATCCGCATCCGGCGGGCGAGGGGCTGGTGGACGTGCCCGAAGAGCGAGTAACGGGGCCGGGTGCGGCGGATCGCCGCCAGCAGCGCCCGGCTGCCGCGCTCGAAGCGCCGCGCGACGGTGTCGTAGACGAGTTCCGGCACCTCCGGCGGGATGTGGGTGCACAGCACGTCGACCTCGCCGACGGCCTCGATCTTCGCGGCGTACTCCTCGTCGCTGATCTCGTAGGGCGTGCGCATCGGGGTGCGCAGGCCGCCGCCGACGAATCCGAAGGTCCAGCCGCCGATCTCGGCCCGCTGCCCGTCGAGGACGGTGACGCCGGGGCCGGCGTACTCCGGCCACAGGGGCGGGATGTCGACGTTGCCGTAGGTGGCGTACGTCGGTGTCGGCAGGACCGAGAACATCTCGCGGTACTGCTTGCGGACCGCCTTCTCGATCACCGCGGCCCGGTCCTCGCCGATCCCGGCCCACAGCCGCGTCCCGAGCTCGCGGGCCTCCTCGAAGCGCCGGGCGGTGCGCAGTTCGACGATCCGGTCGGCGTTCTCGACGCCGAACAGGTCCGGGAAGATGCCGCGCGAGTGGTCGGCGTAGTCCAGGAACAGCACCAGGTCGCCGAGGCAGATGAGGGCGTCGGCGCCGTCGCCGGCGCGGGCGAGGTCACGGGCGTTGCCGTGCACGTCGCTCACCACGTGGACGCGGGTGCCGTTGTTTCCCGTCGGTGTCGGTGCCATGGCGATCAAGGGTAGGCGCCGTGGGGCGGACGTGAACAGTGGCGGCCGAACCGATGGTTACTGGCCAGTCGTCCGAACGCTCGACTACTGTGCGCGCAGAAACACCAATCCGTGTGACGCAGCGAACATCTCGCCGGGACCCCCTGTCGGAGACGCCATACCGGCGGGTAACGTCCGGTCGGTCCAGTCGTGCTCTGGATTTCAACATGTGAATCCGTGAGCACCTGCCCGAGCCTTGGACCGATCGGTCGCATCACACAACGTCGTGGCGCCGGCGCCCTATGAGGAGCAGCAGTCTTGCGCGAGTTCAGCCTTCCGGCTTTGTACGAGGTCCCTGCGGACGGCAATCTCACCGACATCGTCCGCAGAAACGCCGCGCAGCACCCCGACGTGGCCGTCATCGCCCGCAAGGTCGGCGGTGCCTGGCAGGACGTCTCGGCGACCGCCTTCCTCGCGGAGGTGCGCGCGGCCGCCAAGGGCCTGATCGCCGCCGGCGTCGAGCCCGGCGACCGGGTCGGCCTGATGTCCCGCACCCGCTACGAGTGGACCCTGATGGACTTCGCCATCTGGTCCGCGGGCGCGGTCACCGTGCCCGTGTACGAGACCAGCTCGCCGGAGCAGGTGCAGTGGATCCTCGGCGACTCGGGCGCCACCGCCGTCGTCACGGAGCTGGACGCCCACACCGCCGCCGTCGAGTCGGTGCGCGACCGGCTGCCCGCCCTGAAGCACGTCTGGCAGATCGACGCCGGCGGCGTCGAGGAGCTGGGCCGGCTCGGGCAGGACGTCGCCGACGCCACCGTCGAGGAGCGCAGCTCGCTGGCGAAGGCCGACGACCCCGCGACCATCGTGTACACCTCGGGCACCACGGGCCGCCCGAAGGGCTGCGTGCTGACCCACCGCAGCTTCTTCGCCGAGTGCGGCAACATCGTGGAGCGGCTGCGGCCCCTGTTCCGCACCGGCGAGTGTTCGGTCCTGCTCTTCCTGCCGCTGGCCCACGTCTTCGGGCGTCTGGTGCAGATCGCCCCGATGATGGCGCCGATCAAGCTGGGCACCGTCCCGGACATCAAGAACCTCACCGATGAGCTGGCCTCGTTCCGCCCGACGCTGATCCTGGGCGTCCCGCGGGTCTTCGAGAAGGTCTACAACTCGGCGCGCGCCAAGGCGCAGGCCGACGGCAAGGGCAAGATCTTCGACAAGGCCGCGGACACGGCGATCGCGTACAGCCGGGCGCTGGACACGCCGTCCGGTCCGTCCGTCGGTCTGAAGATCAAGCACAAGGTCTTCGACAAGCTGGTCTTCGGCAAGCTGCGCGCGGTCCTCGGCGGCCGGGGCGAGTACGCCATCTCCGGCGGCGCCCCGCTGGGCGAGCGGCTCGGGCACTTCTTCCGCGGCATCGGCTTCACCGTCCTGGAGGGCTACGGCCTGACGGAGTCGTGCGCGGCGACCGCGTTCAACCCCTGGGACCGGCAGAAGATCGGCACGGTCGGCCAGCCGCTGCCGGGTTCCGTGGTGCGCATCGCGGACGACGGCGAGGTGCTGCTGCACGGCGAGCACCTGTTCAAGGAGTACTGGAACAACCCGGGCGCCACCGAGGAGGCGCTGGCCGACGGCTGGTTCCACACCGGTGACATCGGCACCCTCGACGAGGACGGCTACCTCCGGATCACCGGCCGCAAGAAGGAGATCATCGTCACCGCCGGCGGCAAGAACGTCGCCCCGGCCGTGATCGAGGACCGTATCCGGGCGCACGCGCTCGTCGCGGAGTGCATGGTCGTCGGCGACGGACGGCCGTTCGTGGGCGCCCTGGTCACCATCGACGACGAGTTCCTCGGGCGCTGGTGCGCCGACCACGGCAAGCCGGCCGGTTCCACGGCGGTGTCGCTGCGCGAGGACCCCGAACTGCTCGCCGCGATCCAGTCGGCGATCGACGACGGCAACGCCGCGGTGTCGAAGGCGGAGTCGGTGCGCAAGTTCCGTGTCCTGCCCGCCCAGTTCACCGAGGAGTCGGGCCATCTGACGCCGTCGCTGAAGCTGAAGCGCAACGTGGTGGCGAAGGACTTCGCCGACGAGATCGAGGCGATCTACCGGAAGTAGGCGCTCCACCGGAGACGAGCAAGGGCGCGGTGTCCCCCTCGGGGGCCCGCGCCCTCGTGCGTCCTGCGGCCGACCGGGCTCAGAGCAGGGCTTCGAGCCGCTCGGCCAGCAGGTCCCAGCGCCACTTCTCCTCGACCCACTCCCGGCCGCGCTCCCCCATCCGGACCCGCAGCTCGGGGTCCCCCAGCAGCGTGACGATGCGGTCGGCCGCGTCCTGCGGGGAGTCGCCGCGCACGACCCAGCCGGTCTCCCCGTCCAGGACGGCGTCCGGCGCGCCGCCGGAGTCACCGGCCACCACCGGCAGCCCGGTCGCCGACGCCTCCAGGTAGACGATGCCGAGCCCCTCGACGTCGAGCCCGCCCCGCCGGGTGCGGCACGGCATGGCGAAGACGTCACCGGCGCCGTAGTGCGCGGGCAGCTCCGACCAGGGCACCGCCCCGGTGAAGCGGACCGAGCCGGCGACACCGGTCTCCCGGGCCAGCCGGCGCAGATCCTGCTCGTAGGGCCCGCCGCCGACGATCAGCAGCACGGTGTCCGGCTCGGCGGCCAGGATGCGGGGCAGCGCGCGGATCAGGGTGTCCTGCCCCTTGCGCCGGACCAGCCGGCTCACACACACCACGACAGGCCGGTCCGTCAGCCCGAGCCGCGCCCGGACCTCGTCGCCGCCCGAGCCGGGGTGGAACGTCTTCTCGTCGACCCCCGGCGGCAGCTGCGTCATCCGCGCGGCCGCCTCGGGCGACAGCGCGCGGGCGATCCGCGAGCGGGTGTACTCGCCGAGGTAGGTGAGCGTGTCGGTGCTCTCCCCGATCCGGCCCAGCAGCCCCCGGGCGGCGGGCAGCTGCGCCCAGCCCGCCTCATGGCCGTGGGTCGTGGCCACAAGGCGCTCGGCGCCCGCCCTGCGCAGCGCCGGCGCCATCAGGCCGAGCGGCGCCGCAGCCCCGAACCACACCGACGTACAGCCGTGCTCCCGCAGCAGGTCCACCGCCCGCCGGGTCGCGTCCGGCGTCGGCAGCAGCATGGTCGTCCGGTCCCGTACGACCGTGAAGGGCTGCTCGGCGTCGAAGGCCGCGGTGGCCTCGGCGCCCTCCCGCCCGCGCTTCCAGGTGGAGGCGTAGACGACGAGCCGCTCGGGGTCGAGCCGCAGCGCCATGTTGTGCAGGAACGCCTGGATGCCGCCGGGGCGGGGCGGGAAGTCGTTGGTCACGATCAGGGTCTTGTGCATCGCCGCCGACCTTATCGAAGCGTCCATACGCGCCCGGGCCCGGCCGCGTATGTGGCCGGTGCCCCGCGGGACAGGACATCATGGTCCATTCGAGCCGGATATCGAACGGACGGGGTTGTGGTGGAGACGACGGGCACGCGGCGGTCCCTGGTGTGGCTGCTGGCCGTCTGGGGCCTGACCAGGACGGCCCTGCTGCTGTTCGTGTTCAAGGTGTACGTCTTCCCCGGCCCGGACGTCACCAGCGATGTGTCGGTGATCTACCACGACTGGTACGAGGTGCTGCGCGCCGGCACCTTCCCGCTGGACGACGTCACCTGGCAGTACCCGCCCGCCGCCGCTCTCGCCGTCCTCTCGCCGGCACTGGTCTTCTGGCTCGACTACACCTCGGCGTTCTTCGTCCTCGCCTTCTGCGCGGACCTCGTCGTCCTGCTGCTCCTGCTGTACGCCGGCCTGCGCCCGGGCCGGCTCGTCCGCGGGGCCTGGGTGTGGGTGGTGGGCGTACCGCTGCTCGGACCGACGGTGTACGCGCGCTACGACGTGATGGTGACCGCCGTCGCCGTGGCCGCGCTGCTGGCCGGTGCCCGGCGCCCGGCGCTGATGGGCGCGCTGACGGCGTTCGGGGCGATGCTCAAGGTGTGGCCGGTACTGCTGCTGGTGGCGGCCCGCCGGCGCGGGGCGTGGCTGTGGGCGGCCCTGACCGCGGGCGCCCTCGCGCTCGGGTTCGCCGTGGCCATGCCCGGCGCGTTCGCGTTCCTGACGTTCCAGCGGGACCGGGGCACCGAGGTCGAGTCGCTGGGCGGCCTTGTCCTCCATGTGGCCCGGCAGCACGGCTGGGACGGCCAGGTGCTGCTCAACTACGGCTCGGTGGAGTTCCTCGGCCCGTACGTCGACGCCGTCAGCACGGGCGCCCTGGCGCTGAGCGCCCTCGCGTTCGGCTGGCTGCTGCTGTGGCGGCTGTGGGCGCGGCGGTTCGCGCCGCACACGCTCGCGGACGCGGCGTTCGTGGCGGTGCTGATGTTCACCACCACCAGCCGGGTGATCAGCCCGCAGTATCTGGTGTGGCTGGTCGGCCTGGCCGCCGTCTGCCTGTGCTTCCGGGGCAGCCCGATGCGGCTGCCGGCCGGCCTGGTGCTCGCCGCGTGTCTGGCGACGGTGCTGGAGTTCCCGGTGTGGTTCGCGCACGTGGTGGCGAGCGACGCGCTCGGGGTCACCCTGCTGTTCGTCCGCAACGGCCTGCTGGTCGCCGCCACCGTGCTGGCGGCCCGCGCGCTGTGGCGCTCCACCACCGGGCGTCCCGAGCCGCTGCCCGTGCCGCCGCCCGCGGAACGCGCCCGCGAGACGTCCCTGCCCTCCTGAAGCGCCGGGATCAGCCGAACTCGGTGCGCAGATACGTCCGCCACCGCTCGGTGAACCGCTCCGTCGAGGTGCCGAGCACCTTCTCCAGGGCGTCCGCCACCGCGCCCTCGCGCCCGTCGTGCGCGCCGACGGCCCGGTAGAACGCGGCGAGCCGGGCCTCGCCCCACTGCCCGGCGATCATCCGGCAGGCCATCCAGCCGCCCTCGTACGCCCGCGCCAGGCGCCCGGACTCGCCGGTGAAGCCGAAGTCCGCGTCGGCCGGGAGCGCGGCCGGCACCCGTCCCTCGCGCACCGCGCGGGCCAGTTCGGGCGCGGCCTCGTCCGGGGTGCGGCCGCCGCCCCGGTAGCCGACCCAGTCGGCGTAGCCCTCGGAGAGCCACAGCGGGGTGGCGCGGGTGGTGTGGGCGCGGGTCGCCACATGGGTGGTCTCGTGGGTGAGGACGACCTGCCGGCCGAGGTCGCCGAGGACGCCGTACGCGTCCGGGTTGACGATGATCCGGTCCGCGGGGGCCTTCGCCGGGGCGTCGGTCTCGCCGGTGGTGACGGCGGCGATCCCCCGGTACGAGGACTCGGGCGAGCCCAGCAGGGCCGCCATGCCGGTCAGCGACTTCGGCACGAGGACGACGACGTGCCCGGACCAGTCGCCGTCCCAGGCCCCTGACACGGCGGGCACCGCGCGGTCGGCGAGCCCCGCGAACGCGCGCAGGTCGTTCTCGGAGCGGCCGACGCCGAGGACGAGGCTGTGGTCGCCGCGGACGGCCTCGACCCGGCCCTGGTCCCACAGCTGCTCGGCGGCGCCCTCGGCGGGCCGCTCGGTCCGCACGGACCAGTCGCCGTCGGTGTCCCGGGTGAGACCGAGGGTGCGGTTCGCGGTGACGGGCGCGCGGTCGTAGCCCTCGACGCGATAGCGCAGTTCGGCCTCGGCCACCGCCTGGTCGCCGTCCCGGCGCAGCCCGGTGACCCGGTAGGACCACTCGGCGAGGGGCACCTCACGCAGCCGCGACGCCCAGCCGGCCGCCCCCGTACGCGGGGACGCCGTCCGGTCGTGGCCGAGCAGGGCCTCGGCACGGCGGTCGAGGAGGTGCTGCACCTCGGTGCGGGTGCCGTCGGCGCCGGGCTCCCCGCCGCAGCCGACGAGCCCGGCGAGCAACAGACAGAGCGCGACCACGACCCGTGTTCCCGGCACCCGCCTGCGACCAGCCATTTCCCGATCGTACGGTGGCGCGGGCGCGGAGGTCAGACCCTGGTGACGGTCGCGCCGGGGATCATGCCCACCGGGTCGTAGCGCACCGGCGCCCCCGGGTAGGGCGCGTGGATCACCTGGCCGTTGCCCATGTACATCCCGACATGGCTGGCGTCGGAGCGGTAGGTGACGATGTCGCCGGGCCGGGCCTCGGAGAGCGGGACCTGCCGCCCGGCGTAGCGCTGCCCCTGCGAGGTGCGCGGCAGGGCGACACCTGCCTGCGCGTACGACCACTGGATCAGGCCCGAACAGTCGAAGCCGGACGGTCCGTTGGCGCCCCACACGTACGGCCTGCCGAGCGCGGACTGGGCGGCGGCGACGGCGGCCGCGGCGCGGCCCGACGCGGGCAGGGCGCCGCCGAGGCCGAGGAGTTCGTCGCGGCCCGAGCGGGAGGCCCGCTCGTAGGCGGCGCGGTCGGCGGCGGTCAGGGAGTTGAGGAGCCGGCGCGCCTGGGTGAGCTTCCGCTCGACGGTCCGCTTGTGCGTGGCGACGGCCTGGCGGCTCTTGTCGAGCTCGGCGAGTTTCCCGGCCGCCTCGGCCCGTTCCTGGGCGAGGCGCCGCATGGCGTCCTGGAGGTCCTTGAGCTCGCCCGCGTGGTGGGCGCTGATCCGGGCGAGGGTGGCGGCCCGGTCGAGGTAGTCGGCCGGGTCGTCGGAGAGCAGCAGGGCGAGGGACGGGTCGATGCCGCCCGAGCGGTACTGGGCGCCGGCCAGCGAACCGAGCGCGTCCCGCTGGGAGTTGATGTCCTGCTGCTGCCGGGCGATGCGGTCCTGGGCGCTTCTGACCTCGGTGCGCAGCTTCTCGGCGCGTTCCTCGGCCCGGTTGTACGCCTCGGTGGCCTTCTCGGCCTCCGTGTAGAGGCGGTCCACCTCGGCCCGGGTGTCGTCGTGCGGCGCGGCGACGGCCGCCGGTACGGCACCGAGGGCGGCGGCCGCGGCCGACAGGACGCACAGCGCTGCGCCGGCGCCCCGGTCGAACCCGGGTGATTCAAGGCGACGATGGGACCCCACGGGAAGCCGCGCTCCTTCCGCTGGCGGACAACGACTGCTCCCCCGGCGTCGGGGGAAACGCGGCAGACAGTAGCTCCGTGGCAGGGCGGCGACCAACGGCCGCGGCGGGCACACACCGTGACGCCCCGCCTCTGACGCAGGTCATCGGCGGGGCGCGGGGGCAGTCGGCGGTACCGCAATTCGCCCGATCGGGCGGCACGCGGCGTTGATCTTGGGTGGTGCTCCGGGTCAGATCCGGACGCCGAACTGGAACGGCATGTTGTTGATCGACTCGTAGCGCACGACCGTGCCGGAGCGCGGGGCGTGCAGGATCTGGCCGTTGCCGGCGTAGAAGCCGACGTGGTGCAGGTCACCGTAGAAGATGACCAGGTCGCCGACCTTGAGCTGGGACTGGCTGTAGATCCTCGTGCCGTAGTTGGCCTGCGCCTGCGAGGTGCGCGGGATGCCGACGCCGGCCTGGGCGAAGGCCCAGGAGGTCAGGCCCGAGCAGTCGAAGGAGGACGGGCCGGAAGCGCCGTAGACGTAGGGCGAGCCGATCTTGCTCTGGGCGGCCTGGAAGGCGGCCATGGCGCGGCCCGTGCCGGGGGCGGTGTTGCCGAGGTCGACGCGGTCCGAGGCGGAGCGGCTGGCCCGGGCGTCCTCGGCGGCGAGGGCGGCCTTCTCGGCGGCGCTGAGGCTGTTGAGCAGCTTCTGCGCCTCGCCCAGCTTGGCCTGGACCTCCTTCTTCTTCTTGCCCAGCTCGGTGCGGGTGGAGGAGAGGTCCTTGAGCTTGTCGGCGGCCTCGGCGCGCTGCTGCGCCAGCTCGCGCTGCTTCTCCTGGATCTTCTTCAGCGACTCGACCTGCTGAGCGCTCAGCTGGTCCATCGTGGAGGCCTTGTCCAGGTAGTCGTCCGGGTCGGCCGACAGGAACAGCTGGACGGAGGAGTCGATGCTGCCGGTGCGGTACTGCGCGGCGGCGGCGAGACCCATGGCGTCGCGGAGCTCGTTCAGGTCGTCCTGGCCCCGGGCGACGTTGTCCTGGATCGTGGAGATCTCCTTCTGGAGCTTCTCCTGCTTCTCCTTGGCGCCGTTGTACTTCTCGGTGGCCTGCTCGGCCTGCTCGTAGAGGGCGTCGACCTTGGCCTTGACCTCGTCCTTGCTCGGCTTCTCGCTGGGTGCCGCGTTGGCCGCCTGAGAACTGATGGCCACGGCGGCGGCTGCCGCGGTGGTGAGCACGGTCACACGTGCACGGCTCGGCTGCTTGGGTCGACGGTGGGACGCCACGGAGGTGAACTCCTTCTTCTGAGTGATCACCCGCTCGGAGGTTCGAGGCCAGACCCTAGTGACCCTCTTGTGATCAGATCAAATCCTCACCCGAAAAATCTCGCCCCAGCCGTCATTCTTTACACACAACTCACAGGTCGTCACCCAGGCTTGACGCTGCGTTGCGCGCGAGGGGCGCCAATTCGGGCATTGCGCCTGTACGTTGGCGCTTCAGGACAGGCGCTTGAGAAGTACCGCAGATGCCACGGGGCGCGCTCCGGCGCGTGCGACCCCGTCCGCCACCTCGCGGTCGGTCGAGGCGACGATGACGGGCCGGCCGGGCGGCTCGGCGCGCACGAGCTGACGGATCAGCTCGTCGGCCGTCACCCCCGGCTTGGAGAAGAGCACCCGCACCCCGCGCGGCGGCGCCAGCAGCACCGGCGCGGCCAGCTCGGCCCCGTCGAAGACACAGGTCACCTCGGCACCGGTCTGCGCGGCGAGCTGCGAGAGCTGGCCGAGGAGCCGCAGACGCTGCTTCTCCAGCGGCATCTGCGGATAGCCGGTCTTGGTGACGTTGTAGCCGTCGACCACCAAGTGCGCCTGGGGCAGGGCGAGAAGCTGGTCCAGGACGGCCGGGTCGTGCTCGGACAGCGCGCGGGCGGCGATGTCCTTCGGGGTCATCCGGCCCGGCTCGACCGCGTCCACGGTCTCGGCGGGCCGCACCGACACCGGCGGCAGCGCCAGTTCGCGGCGCAGCCCCTGCGTGGCGTCCAGCAGGGTGTCCAGGAGCAGCCGTACGCGCATGTCCTCCACGCTGCGCCCCTCGCGGGCCGCCCGGCGCGTGGCCTCCAGCGCCGCCTCGGCCTCCGCGAGCCGCGCCTTGAGCCGCCGGGTCTCGCTCTCGGCCGCCGACACCTGGGTGGTCCCCTCGGCCCGCACGGCCTCGATCTCGGCGTGGGCCTTGCGCAGGGCCGCCTCGCCGCGCTTGACGTCGCTGAGGGCCGAGCGCAGCTTGCGGTGCAGGGACTCGGCCTCCTTGCGCGAGGCGTCCAGCTCGGCGCGCAGCCGCTCGGTCTCGTGCCGGGTGTGCTCGCGGGCCTGCGCCAGCTCCTCGCGCAGCCGCTCCAGCTCGGCGCGGCTCTCCTCGCCGGCCCGCTCGGCGTCGGCCCGCTGGGCCTCCTCGCCGGCCGCGGTGACCAGCTTGACCCAGCCCGCGGGCCGCAGCACATAGGCCGCGGCCGCCACGTCGAGCGGGTCCGCGGCCGCCGGCGCCGAACCGGAGTCGAGGGCGCCGGTGAGCTCCGGCTGGGCCTCTCTGAGCTTCTCCCCGATGCGCTGACGGAACAGCGGATCGGTCTCCAGGGCGGCCGCCATCGCGTTCCCGGCGAACTTCGCCCGGCGGTTCGGCGCGAATCTGGCGTACTGCCGCAGCTGCGCGGGCAGTTCGCCGACGGTCAGCCCGCCGAACCCGTCGGACACGATCTGCACGACCCTGCGGCGCACCCCGTCGGGCAGCGGACGGTCGAGCACCTCAGCGGTGCCGTCGTCCGGCTCCCCGCCTTGTGTCTCCACCATCCGTCACCCCAATACGTGTGCGGTGCCGCTCCCGTCAGGAGCCGGCGCCCGGCCTGTCCACGAGCTCCACCTTGTCCACGGCGTTGCACCAGCGGCAGCGCACCGACTCGATCGTCTCACTGAGCACCTCGCGCTCCTCTACCTTCGGCTCGCCGGCCAGATCGAGGTGGACGTACTCCACGACCTTGGACGAACGGGTCACGTCGAAGCGGGTGAGGTTGCCGCAGAGGGTGCAGCGCCACCGGGTCGTCTCGGTGGGCAGGGGAACCGTCATCGTGACCGCGCTCTTTCCTTCTAGGCCTTCTATTGTCCGCGACGCCCGGGTGTGCCGGTGCGTGTGGCTCGTAACCCTACGGCCTGGCGGGTACCCGCCGCCCGTCCGTCCACGGCGGCGAGGCGGTCTGCGCGCGTGCGTCCCGTTACGTCATGCTCTGTACTCATGATCCGCACCAGGCGCCCGGCGCGCTCCCCGGCCCGGACCGGCTCCGCGGGCCGCAGACCGTCGGCGCCGGTGACGCACGCGCTGATCGCCCTGTGCGCCGCGCTCTTCCTGGCGGGCCCCGCGGCCGGGCTCAATCCGGCCTTCGGTTCCGGGGAGGAGCTGGTCACCGCGCAGCGGGCCTACTTCCATCGCTGGGGCGTGGTGCCCGCGGAGCTCTTCGCGGGCACCCCACGGGCGGCGCTGACCCCGCTCACGGCCCTCTTCGTGCACGGCAGCTGGGTCCACCTGCTGGGCAACATGCTCTTCCTCTACGTCTTCGGCGCGATGACGGAGGAGCGGATGGGCCGGACCCGGTTCACGCTGTTCTGTTTGGGCTGCGGGTATCTGGCCCTGCTGGGCTACGCCGCCGCGAACGACGACTCGGTCCAGCCCCTGGTCGGCGCGTCCGGGGCGATCTCGGCGGTCCTCGGCGCGTTCCTGTTCCTGTTCCCCACGGCCCGGGTGACCAGCCTGCTGCCGTTCCTGCTCTTCCTGCCGCTGCGCTTCCCCGCCTGGGTGGTGCTCCCCTTCTGGGTGGCCGTCCAGTGGGTCGCGGCACGGCAGGCCGGACCGGGCCCGGGGGTGGCGTACCTGGCCCACCTGGTGGGCTTCGGCCTGGGCTTCGGCTACGCGTGGGCGTGCTTCGGGCGGCGCACTAGAGTGAAACCCACCCGAGCTCCGGCCCCTGAGGGAGAGAACCAGCCGTGATCACCGCGATCGTCCTCATCAAGACCAGCGTGGACCGGATCCCCGAGATCGCCGAGCAGATCGCGTCGCTGGACAGCGTCAGCGAGGTCTTCTCGGTCACCGGGACCTACGACCTGATCGCCATGGTGCGGGTGAAGCGGCACGAGGACCTGGCCGAGGTCATCCCGGGCCGGATCAGCAAGATCCCCGGCGTCGAGGGCACCGACACGCACGTCGCCTTCCGCACGTACTCGCAGCACGACCTGGAGGCCGCGTTCGCCATCGGCCTGGACAGCTGAGCCGGGGTGTCCCGGCGGCGCCCGCGCGCCGCCGGGCACGGCCCGCTCAGGCGGAGGTGTCGGGCACGCAACGGCCGTTCTCGGTCCGGTAGTTCCATCGGGCGCCGTCCGTCACCAGCTCCTTCACGGCCGTCACGAACCGCTCGACGTGCTCGTCCGGCGTCCCGGCGCCGAAGCTGACCCGGATCGCGTTGAGGGACTTCTCGCCGGGCGCCGCCTCCGGGGCGCCGCACTCCCCCTGCGTCTGCGGGTCGCCGCCCAGCAGGGTCCGCACCAGCGGGTGGGCGCAGAACAGCCCGTCGCGGACGCCGATGCCGTACTCGGCGGACAGGGCGGCGGCGAAGTGCGAGCTGTTCCAGCCCTCGACGACGAACGAGATGACGCCCACGCGCGGGGCGTCGTCCCCGAAGAGGGACAGCACCCGGACCTCGGGCACCTCGGCGAGGCCGGTGCGCACCTTCTCGATCAGCTGCCGCTCCCGGGCGACCAGGCTGTCGAAGCCGGCCTCGGTGAGCGCCTTGCAGGCGGAGGCGACGGCGTAGGCGCCGATGACGTTCGGGGAGCCGGCCTCGTGGCGGGCGGCGCTGTCGTGCCACTCGACGTCCACTCCCCCGTCCTCGCGCCGGGTCACCGACCGGCTGGCGCCGCCGCCCGCGAGGTACGGCCCGGCCGCCCGCAGCCAGTCCGCGCGGCCCGCGAGGACGCCGGTGCCGAACGGGGCGTACAGCTTGTGCCCGGAGAAGGCGACCCAGTCGACGTCCAGGTCGCGCACGTTCACCGGGTGGTGCGGGGCGAGCTGCGCCGCGTCGAGCACGATCCGGGCGCCGTGCGCGTGCGCGGCCGCCGCCAGCTCCCGTACGGGCCACAGCTCGCCGGTGACGTTGGAGGCGCCGGTGACACAGACCAGGGCCGGGCCGTGGGGCTCGCGGTCGGCCAGGGCGTGCTCCAGGGTCCGTACCGCCTCACCGGGCGTGCGGGGCGCGTCGAGGTAGGTGACGCGGGCGTCCCGCCAGGGCAGCAGGGACGCGTGGTGCTCGGTCTCGAAGACGAAGACCTCGCAGCCGACCGGGAGCGCGGCGGCGAGCAGGTTGAGCGAGTCGGTGGTGGAGCGCGTGAAGACGACCTGGTCGTCCTCGCGGCAGCCGAGGAACTCGGCGACCGTGCGCCGGGCGTTCTCGAACAGGTCGGTGGAGAGCTGCGAGAGGTACCCGGCGCCCCGGTGGACGCTGCCGTAGTACGGCGCGTAGGCGGCCACGTCGTCCCAGACGCGCTGGAGGGCGGGGGCGCTCGCGGCGTAGTCGAGGGCCGCGTAGGCCACCTCGCCCCCGGTGACGAGCGGAACGGTGACATCGGCACCCAGAACGGGCAGCGGGGCACAAACGTCCTGGGCGGAGGCAGCGGTGGAGACGGACATGGCGGAACTCCCGTGAGAGGAAGGGGAAAGTGAAGAAGGGTGCGCGGAGGCGGGGCTCGGCGGCCCTATCGCATTCGCTTGCTCACGGAAGACTCCTCGACGACCAGGATCCCTGGAATCGTGAGGGATCCGCGCTTGCCGCAGACCTCGCTGCCTGCGGCCTGGTCCTCACCCGGGGCACCCCGCCACGGACGGAGGGTTGCCGGACAGTCGGCCGGGGCCTCATGACTGTCACTCATGACCTGGTACGGGAACGTACCGAGATGATCGTCGTCCCGCAACCCATGTCCGGATCGCGGGACGACGAGGTGCCTGTCAGGCGTTGCTGGCGGCCACCCACCGCTCCAGCGTCCGCTTGGCCGCGCCCGAGTCGATGGACTCGGCGGCCTTCGCCATGCCGAGCCGGATCTGCTCGGCGAGCGGGGCGTCCGCGGGCTCCAACGCGACCAGCGCGGCGGCCGAGTTGAGCAGGACGGCGTCCCGCACCGGGCCCGTCTCGCCGTCCAGCAGCCGCCGGGCGACCTCCGCGTTGTAGGAGGCGTCGGCGCCGCGCAGGGCCTCCACCGGCACCAGTTCGAGGCCGACGTCCCGCGGGTCGAAGCCCTCCTCGCGGACCGTGCCGTCGCGGACGACCCACACCCGGGAGGTGGCCGTCGTCGTCAGCTCGTCGAGGCCGTCGTCGCCCCGGAACACCAGGGCGGACGAGCCGCGCTCGGCGAGGACGCCGGCCATCAGCCCGGCCATCCGCGTGTCGAAGCAGCCGATGGCCGACGCGCTGACCCGGGCCGGGTTGGTGAGCGGGCCGAGCAGGTTGAACGAGGTCGGGATGCCGAGGTCCCGGCGCACCCCGCCGACGAACCGCATCGAGGGGTGGAACTTGGCGGCGAAGCAGAAGGTGATCCCGGCCTCGTCCACGACCCGCGCCACCCCTTCGGGTGACAGGTCCAGGTTGATGCCGAGCTTCTCCAGCACGTCGGAGGATCCGCTCGCCGAGGAGGAGGCGCGGTTGCCGTGCTTGACGACCTTGGCGCCGGTCCCGGCGATCACGACGGCGGACATGGTGGAGATGTTGACCGTCTTGGCCCGGTCGCCGCCGGTGCCGACGATGTCCACGGCCGGGCCCGGGATGTGCAGGGGCTGGGCGTGGGCGTACATCGCCTCGACCAGGCCGTTGATCTCCTCGACCGTCTCGCCCTTGGCGCGCAGGGCGACCATGAACCCGGCGATCTGCGCGTCGGACGCCTCGCCGCTCATGAACCGGTCCATCGCCCAGGCGGTGTCGGCGGCGCTCAGGTCCCGACCGGCCAGCAGGGCGCTCAGCACCTCGGGCCAGGAACGGCCCGCCGCGGTGTCGCCTCCAGCGGGGGTCACAGCGCTCATAAGCCGCTCCAGGGTCAGGTGTCCCGCACTTCGGGACATCGGTCTCAACGAGGTCCACCCTATCCAGGCGCCGGACACGGAGAAGGGCCCCGTCCGAAGACCGGACGGGACCCTTCTGCCGTGTGTGGCGGTGCAGCGATCAGTGGTGGCCGTGGCCGCTCGTGATCTCCTTGTACTCCTCGACGGTCGGCTTGGGGATCTGGCCGTCCGGGCCGTAGTACGACTTGCTGAGCTTGGCGCGCAGCTTCTCGGACGCCTTCACCTTGCGCTCGACGCCGTTCTCGTCGACCGTCGGGCCGATCTCGGCCGGCTTGTACTGCTCGTGCGCGGTGAGCGTGTACGTCGCGTCCTGGCTGAGCGGCTCGTGGATCTCGATGAACTCACCGTGCGGCAGGCGCTTGATGATGCCCGACTCGCGGCCGTGCAGCACCTTGTCCTTGTCCCGGCGCTGCAGGCCGAGGCAGATCCGCTTGGTGATGATGAACGCGAGGACCGGTCCGACGAAGAAGCTGATCCGGACGAACCAGGTGACCGCGTTGATCGACAGGTGGAAGTGGGTGGCCCACAGGTCGTTGCCACCGCCGACCAGACCGATCATGTACACCGTGATCCAGGCGACGCCGAACGCGGTACGCGTCGGGGCGTTCCGCGGGCGGTCCAGGATGTGGTGCTCGCGCTTGTCGCCGGTGACCCAGGACTCGATGAACGGGTAGACCGCGATCGCCGCGAGGACCACGCCGAACAGCACCAGCGGGATGAACACGCCGAGGACCAGCGTGTGACCCCACAGGTTGATCTCCCAGCCCGGCATGTACCGGACCAGACCCTCGGCGAAGCCCATGTACCAGTCGGGCTGGGCGCCGGTGGAGACCATGTCCGGACGGTAGGGGCCGATGGCCCAGACCGGGTTGATCTGCGCGATCGCCGCGATGACCGCGATGACACCGAAGACCAGGAAGAAGAAGCCTCCGGCCTTGGCCATGTAGACCGGCAGCAGCGGCATGCCGACGACGTTCTTGTTGGTCTTTCCGGGACCCGCGAACTGCGTGTGCTTGTGGTAGAAGACCAGGATCAGGTGGCCGACGACCAGGCCGAGCATGATGCCCGGCAGCAGCAGGATGTGGATCGAGTAGAACCGGGCCACGAAGTCGACGCCCGGGAACTCGCCGCCGAAGAGGAAGAACGAGATGTACGTGCCGACGATCGGCATGGACAGGATCGCGCCCTCGGTGAAGCGGACACCGGTGCCGGAGAGCAGGTCGTCCGGGAGCGAGTAGCCGGTGAATCCGGTGAACATGCCCAGGACGAACAGCAGGAAGCCGAACAGCCAGTTGATCTCACGCGGCTTGCGGAACGCGCCCGTGAAGAACACGCGCATCATGTGCACGAACATGCCGGCGAGGAAGATCAGCGCCGCCCAGTGGTGGATCTGCCGGATGAGCAGACCGCCGCGGACGTCGAAGGAGATGTGCAGCGTGGAGCTGAACGCCTCCGACATCAGCTGGCCCTGCAGCGGGACGTAGCTGCCGTGGTACTCCACCTCGTTCATCGACGGGTGGAAGAACAGCGTCAGATACACACCCGTGAGGATGATGATGATGAAGCTGTAGAGGCAGACCTCACCCAGCATGAACGACCAGTGGTCGGGGAAGATCTTGCGCATGTTGGCCTTGGCCAGGGAGTAGATCCCCAGGCGGCCGTCGGCCCAGTCGGCGACTCGCTCGCCGGCCGGCGCCTTCCCGCGAGAGCGGGACTCGGTGGTCTCTGAAGTGCTCATCCGCGCTCCCAGAATGCAGGACCGACGGGCTCCGTGAAGTCGCCGAGCGCCTCGAGGTAGCCCTCGTCGTTCACACCGATGCGCAGCTGCGGCAGGGGGTGACCGGCCGGGCCGAAGATGACCTTGGCGCCGTCGGAGAGGTCGAAGGTGGACTGGTGGCAGGGGCAGAGCGCGTGGTGCGTCTGCTGCTCGTACAGGGAGATCGGGCAGCCCACGTGGGTGCAGATCTTCGAGTACGCGACGATGCCCTGGTAGGACCAGTCGAGTTCCTGCTTGTCCTTGATGTCGTCCGGCTGGAGCCGGATGATCATCAGGGCAGCCTTGGCGATCTCGTTCTGGAACTCGTGGTCGTGCTCCTCCAGGCCCTCGGGCTTGGCGAAGGTCAGCGAACCGACCGCGACGTCCTCGGGACGCAGCGGCTCGTTCGTGTTCATGTTGACGAGCAGCTTGCCCTTGGACCACAGCGTGTGGCGCAGCTTGGTGCCGGGCAGCGGGCCGAGGTCGCGCAGCAGGACGACGCCGGAGAGCGGGAACAGGGCCAGCGCGCCGAACATCGTGTTGCGGATCAGCTTGCGGCGGCCCAGCGCCGACTCCTTGGCGCCCTGCCGGAAGTCGGCCATGACCTTGGCCTTGACGTCCGGCTCGGCGGCGATCGGGTGCCGCTCGTCCGCCACCTCCACGTCGGACATCAGGGTGCGGGCCCAGTGGACCGCGCCCGCGCCGATGCAGAACAGCGCCGCGCCGAGGGTCAGGCCCAGCGCGAAGTTCAGCGCGTTGAGGTGACCGATCGGGAAGACGAAGACCGACTTGTCGTGCGGGATCGCCACGTAGGAGGCGATGAAGCCGACGGTGGCCAGCATGGAGAGCGTGAACAGCAGGGCGACGGTGCGCTCGGACCGCTTGGCGGCCCGCTCGTCGACGTCCTGGATGCGGTGCTCGTGCGGGGGCAGCCCGGGGTCGGCGAACGGGTGCTTCTCGTCCGCCACCGCGACGTGGGCGCCCTGCTCAGCGGGCAGCTTCTCTTCTGGGATGTCTTGGCTACTCATGACTTCCTGGCCTTTGCGGTCCGAGCTGCGACCCAGGTGGCGATCGCGATCAGGGCACCGAGGCCGAAGATCCAGGCGAAGAGGCCCTCGCTGACCGGCCCGAGGCCGCCCAGCTCCAGACCGCCCGGGTTCTCCGTCTCGTCACTGTTGACCGCGTGCAGGTACGCGATGATGTCCTTCTTGTTCTGCTCCGACATCACGGTGTCGGGGAAGGACGGCATGTTCTGCGGGCCCGTCTGCATGGCCTCGTAGATGTGCTTGGGCTCGACGCCCTCCAGGCTCGGGGCGTACTTGCCCTTCGTCAGGGCGCCGCCCTTGCCGGTGAAGTTGTGGCACTGGGCGCAGTTGTTGCGGAAGAGCTCACCGCCCTTGGCGATGTCCGCGCCCTCGGGGTCGTACTGGTCCTTCGTCGGGACGGAGGGACCGGCACCCAGCGAGGCGACGAACGCCGCGAGCTGGTCGATCTCGGCCTGCGAGTAGATGTTCTTCTTCCGCGGGACCTGGGCGGCCTGGGAGGTGGCGGCCGGCATGCGGCCCGTCGAGACCTGGAAGTCCACGGCGGCGGCGCCGACGCCGACCAGGCTCGGACCGTCGGAGGTGCCCTGACCATCGGTTCCGTGGCAGCTGGCGCAGCCGACGGTGTAGAGCTTCTTGCCCTCCTCGATGGTGAGGGACTGGGCGGATTCCTCGGCCTGCGCCTTGTCCGCGGGCGCGAACACGGCGTACAGCCCCCCCGTGCACGCCAGCGCGAGGAGTAGGACGACGACTGCCGCCAGCGGATGGCGTCGTCGTGCGGAGAGCTTTTTCACGGATTACCCCGGTGTCAGGATCTTCTGCGTCGATGCTTCTGGTAGGTGCGTTGGTGGAACGCGCGCGGGATCGGGCCCGGCTACTTGATCATGTAGATCGTGGCGAAGAGTCCGATCCAGACGACATCGACGAAGTGCCAGTAGTAGGACACGACGATCGCAGCGGTCGCCTGTTCGTGCGTGAACCTCCGGGCCGCGTAGGTGCGGCCGAGGACCAGCAGGAAGGCGATGAGACCGCCCGTCACGTGCAGGCCGTGGAAGCCGGTGGTCAGGTAGAAGACCGAGCCGTACGGGTCCGACGAGAGCGAGAGGCCCTCGTGCTTGACCAGCTCGGTGTACTCGTACACCTGACCGCCGATGAAGATCGCACCCATGATGAAGGTGACGATGAACCAGCCCCGGAGCTTCTTCACGTCACCGCGCTCGGCGGCGAAGACGCCGAGCTGGCAGGTGAGTGAGGAGAGCACCAGGATCGTGGTGTTCGTCGCCGAGAACGGGAAGTTCAAGGCCTCGGCCTTCTCTGCCCAGAACTCGGGTCCCGTCACCGATCGCAGGGTGAAGTACATCGCGAAGAGGGCCGCGAAGAACATCAGCTCGGAACTCAGCCAGATGATGGTTCCGACGCTGGTGAGGTTCGGCCTGTTGACCGACGGGTGCGCGTGCCCGGTTTCTACTGTCGTTGCTGTCGCCACGACCGACATTATGTCGGTCGCTTATCCCGCCCTCACTCCGGGGGGTGCCGTTCGGAGTGTCTTCCCCGTTCATACCGGTGTTGACGTGGTGTTCAAGGGAGTAGCATCCGGCCCAACGGGCCCTGTCCTTACGACGCCGACGTCACGGAGGAACCCATGCAGCCGACCGCCACGGTGCTGGTCTACAGCGACGACTCCAACACCCGCGAGCAGGTGCGGCTCGCCACCGGGCGACGGCCCGCACCGGACGTGCCGGTGGTGGAGTTCGTGGAGTGCGCGACGCCGGCCGCCGTCATCAAGGAGCTGGACAAGGGCGGGATCGACGTCTGCGTCCTGGACGGCGAGGCCGTGCCCATGGGCGGCATGGGGCTGTGCAAGCAGATCAAGGATGAGGTGTTCGAGGCCCCGCCCGTGCTGCTCCTCATGGGGCGCCCGCAGGACGCGTGGCTGGCCACCTGGAGCCGCGCCGAGGCCGCTGTGACGCTGCCTGTGGACCCCGTGGAGTTCGCCCAGGCCCTGGCCTCCCTGCTGCGCACCAGGCGCCTGCAGAGCGCCTAGAGGGCTTTTGGCGGGGCCTCCGCCTCTGCTCCGTCTGCGCCGTCCGCGGTCAGACGTTCTGCGGTCTCAGCCTGGCCCGTTCGGCCGGGCTGGGGCCGTCCGGCGTGTCGGCGACGAGGGCGCTTCCGCCGCGCCACTTGCGCCAGCTGAGATTCCAGTCGCCGTAGCCGTTGCCGAAGGGCGCCATCATCTCGCCGCCGGAGTTCACCACCTCGACGATGTCGCCCTCCTTGATGGTCTCGTAGAACCAGGCGGCGTTGGCGGTGCTCATGCCCGTGCAGCCGTGGCTGACGTTGGCGTATCCCTGGGAGCCGGTCGACCAGGGGGCGGCGTGGACGTACTCGCCGCTGTTGGTGACGCGCACCGAGTGATGCACGATCAGGTCGTAGAAGTCCGAGCTGCCTATGCTCGCGCTGGTCATCCGGACGGTGCCCTCCTTGGCGAGGACGACCTTGACGCCGTTGCGCGTGTCGTAGCCGGGCTTGCCCGTGGTGACCGGTATCTCGCGGATGACCTCGCCGTTGCGGTAGACGGTCATCACATGGGACCCGGCGTCCGTGACCGCGATGACCCGGTCGCCGATGTCGAGGCTGAGGGACTTGGACTTGCCGCCCCGCAGCCGGTCGCCGACCCTGATGCCCTCCAGGTTGCTGCGCGCGCGGACGGTCGCGCCGGCCGGCCAGTAGTCCTTGGGCCGGTAGTGGAGTTCCTTGTCGTCGACCCAGTGCCAGGCACCGGAGACGGCGGGTATCGACTCCACCCGCAGGGCCCGTTCGACGGTGGCCCGCTCCTCCTTGGTCCGCACGGGCGCGCTCAGTTTGGCGGTGACGGGCTGGCCGACCCCGTACTTGCCGGCCCGGGGGCCGAACGTGACCGTGAGCGGCTTCTGGCTGGCCGGCCTGCTGGTGTCGAAGGTGGCGACCTTGCGGCCGGGGGCACCGTCCTCGTCCTCCGTGCTCACCCGCACCGTGTAGCGGGCGTCGGCGGCCAGCGGGGAGGTGCTGTGCCACCGGGTGCCGTCGGCCGAGAGTTCGCCCGCCACATGCCGTCCTGTGGCGTCCTGGGCGACGACGTCCGTGATCCGTCCGTCGGAGTCCTCGGCGGTGATCTCCAGGGCCTTGTCCGGGTCGACCTTGCGGCCGTCCCCTATGGGGCCGTTGAAGGCGATCTGCTCCGCGGCGTCGTAGGGCTCTGCGGAGAGCGGGTTGCCGTCGCTGCTGCAGCCTGCGGCACTCGCGCCGAGCGCGATCAGCAGCAGCGCGCAGCCTATGACGGTGCTCGTGCGCGGTGTATTGCTCATGGCCTCACGCTAGGAAGCGACGTCCGTGGCGGCGCGCCGAGTCATGCGTTCGGGTGACGGCGGAGGCGTACGGCGTGTCGGGGAACGCCGGAAGCCCGGACCCTCCTGACGGAGTGTCCGGGCTTCCGGTGGAACGGGTTCAGGTCACTGGGTGCGGCTCTCACCGCGGTAGTACTCGAAGACCCAGCCCCAGATGCCGATGAGGATCATCGGCAGCGAGAAGTACATCAGCCACCAGCCGATCGCGATCGAGAGGAACGCGAGAGCGCCACCGATCGCGAGGGAGAGGGGCTGCCAGCTGTGCGGGCTGAAGAAGCCCACCTCGCCGGCGTCGTCCGCGACGTCCGCCTCCTTGTCGTCCTGCGCGCCCGCGTCGACCCGCCGGGCCGTGAAGCCCAGGTAGAAGCCGATCATGACCGCGAGGCCGAAGGCCAGGAAGAGGGCCGTGGTACCGGCCGGCTCCTTCGACCACACGCCATAGACGATCGCCATGGCGAGGATGAAGACGCCCAGCCACATGAACATCCTGCCCTGGATCTTCACTTGCCGGCCTCCTTGCCACCAGCCAGAGCCTTGTCACCGTGAGGCGCGTTCTCGAGCTGGTCGAGTGCGGCGATCTCAGGGTGATGCAGGTCGAACGCCGGGGATTCGGATCGGATCCGCGGCAGAGTGATGAAGTTGTGCCGCGGCGGCGGGCAGGACGTCGCCCATTCGAGCGAACGGCCGTAGCCCCACGGGTCGTCGACGCCGACCGGCTTGCCGTACTTGGCCGTCTTCCAGACGTTGTAGAAGAACGGCAGGAGCGACAGGCCGAGGACGAACGAGCTGATCGTCGAGAAGGTGTTCAGGGCGGTGAAGCCGTCGGCCGCGAGGTAGTCCGCGTAACGACGGGGCATGCCCTCGGCACCCAGCCAGTGCTGGACCAGGAAGGTGCCGTGGAAGCCGATGAACAGCGTCCAGAAGGTGACCTTGCCGAGGCGCTCGTCGAGCATCTTGCCGGTCATCTTCGGCCACCAGAAGTGGAAGCCGGCGAACATCGCGAACACCACGGTGCCGAACACCACGTAGTGGAAGTGGGCCACCACGAAGTACGAGTCGGAGACGTGGAAGTCCAGCGGAGGCGAGGCCAGGATGACGCCGGTCAGACCACCGAAGGTGAAGGTGATCAGGAAGCCGACCGCCCAGAGCATCGGTGTCTCGAAGGACAACGAGCCCTTCCACATCGTTCCGATCCAGTTGAAGAACTTCACGCCGGTGGGTACGGCGATGAGGAACGTCATGAAGGAGAAGAACGGCAGGAGCACTCCGCCGGTGACGTACATGTGGTGCGCCCACACGGTCACGGACAGACCGGCGATGGCGATGGTCGCCGCGATCAGGCCCATGTAGCCGAACATCGGCTTGCGGGAGAAGACCGGGATGACCTCACTGATGATGCCGAAGAACGGCAGCGCGATGATGTACACCTCCGGGTGTCCGAAGAACCAGAAGAGGTGCTGCCACAGCAGCGCTCCGCCGTTGGCCGAGTCGAAGATGTGGGCGCCGAACTTGCGGTCCGCCTCCAGCGCGAAGAGCGCCGCCGCCAGCACGGGGAAGGCGAGCAGGACCAGGACCGCGGTCAGCAGCACGTTCCACACGAAGATCGGCATGCGGAACATGGTCATGCCCGGCGCGCGCATGCAGATGATCGTGGTGATGAAGTTGACCGAGCCGAGGATCGTGCCGAAGCCGGAGAAGGCCAGACCCATGATCCACATGTCGGCGCCGATGCCCGGCGAGCGGACCGCGTCCGAGAGCGGGCTGTAGGCGAACCAGCCGAAGTCGGCCGCGCCGTCGGGGGTGAGGAACCCGCCGACCGCGATGAGCGAGCCGAACAGGTACAGCCAGTAGGCGAACATGTTCAGCCGCGGGAACGCCACGTCGGGCGCGCCGATCTGCAGCGGCATGATCCAGTTCGCGAAGCCCGCGAACAGCGGCGTCGCGAACATCAGCAGCATGATCGTGCCGTGCATCGTGAACGCCTGGTTGAACTGCTCGTTCGACATGATCTGCAGACCGGGTCGAGCGAGCTCGGCGCGCATGACCAGCGCCATCACGCCACCGATCACGAAGAACACGAACGACGTGACCAGGTACAGCGTGCCGATCGTCTTGTGGTCGGTGGTGGTGAGCCACTTGACCACGACGTTGCCGGGCTGCCGGCGGCGGACCGGCAGTTCGTTCTCATAGGTGCCCGCCTCGGGGGCACCCAAGGGTTCGTTGACGATGCTCACAGGTTTGTCGTCTCCCGGTTCTTCTCGTGGCTCGTCTGCGCGATGCCGGCGGGAACGTAACCGGTCTGCCCCTTCTTCGCGAGGTCCTTCAGGTGCTTCTCGTACAGGTCGGGGGAGACGACCTTCACGTTGAAGAGCATCCGGGAGTGGTCGACGCCGCACAGTTCGGCGCACTTGCCCAGGAAGGTGCCCTCACGGTTGGGGGTCACCTCGAAGGCGTTGGTGTGGCCCGGGATGACGTCCTGCTTCATGAGGAACGGCACCACCCAGAAGGAGTGGATGACGTCACGCGAGGTGAGCACGAAGCGGACGGTCTTGCCCTTCGGCAGCCACAGGGTCGGACCCGGGTTGCCCGTCTGCGGGTTCCGGGTGCCGGGGGTGCCGCAGTCGTAGACGCCGCCGGCGTTCGCCGGGAAGTCGTCCTTGTACCGGTCCGGGATGGCGGCCAGTTCCTTGGACGTCTTCGCGTCGCCGGTGGAGCCCTCGACGTCGGCGACCATGTTGAAGCACCAGCTCCACTGGAAGCCGACCACGTTCACCGTGACGTCGGGCTTGTCCTTGAGCTCGAGGAGCTTCGACTCGTCGCGTGCCGTGAAGTAGAACAGCACGGAGACGATGATGAGCGGGACCACGGTGTACAGCGCCTCGATGGGCATGTTGTACCGGGTCTGCGGGGGAACCTCGACCTTCGTCCGGCTGCGCCGGTGGAAGATCGCGCTCCAGATGATCAGACCCCACACCAGCACGCCGACGGCGAGCGCAGCCGCCCAGGAACCCTGCCACAGGGAGAGGATCCGAGGAGCCTCTTCCGTGGTCGGGGTGGGCATACCAAGGCGGGGGAAGTCTTCCCAGTTGTACGAGCAACCGGTGGCTGTCGCCAGGACCAGGCCCGCGGTCATTGCCTGCAGCAGCTTCCGCCGCATCGGGCGCCGCGGCGAGCGGTCGGAGCCGTTGGGACTCACGTAGCGCCTTCCCGAGAGTCTCGCCCGCGCGGTTCGGCTGCGGCCTGGCCTTCTCGCTGGTCGGTCGCCGCCCTGCGTCGGGCAGGGGTTTGGATGTTTATGCGGACCAAACCCTAGCCGACGCCCTCCGGGGGTTCGCGGGGAGGGGTGCCTAGTGGAACGGGGGGTTCGCTGGATTGGCGGCGGCGGGCCGTCCGGGGCCGGTCGCACGGCCTGCGCGCCCCTGGGAGGCGGGCCGCCGAACGGACGCTCTAGCGTTGCCGTGTGGGCTACTTCGACGCTGCTTCCAGTGTTCCTCTCCACTCCGTCGCCCGGCAGGCCCTGCAGGCCTCGCTGGACGAGGGGTGGGCCGACCCCGCACGGCTCCACCGGGAGGGCAGGCGGGCCCGGTTGCTGCTGGACGCCGCCCGGGAGGCGGCCGCCGAGGCGGTGGGGTGCCGGCCCGACGAGCTGACGTTCACGACGTCCGGGACGCGGGCCGTCCACACCGGTGTCGCCGGGGTGTTGGGCGGACGGCGGCGGATCGGACGTCACCTGATCGTGTCGGCCGTCGAACACTCCTGTGTGCTCCATGCGGCTGACGCGCACGAAGCGGCGGGGGGTTCGGTCAGTCAGGTGGCGGTGGACCGCGCCGGGGCGGTGACGGCGGACGCCTACCGGGAGGCGCTGCGTCCGGACACCGCGCTGGCGTGTCTGCAGTCGGCCAACCACGAGGTGGGCACCGAGCAGCCGGTGGCGGAGGTGGCCGCGGTGTGCCGGGAGGCCGGGGTGCCGTTGCTGGTGGACGCGGCGCAGTCGCTCGGGTGGGGGCGGGTGGAGGGCGACTGGTCGGTGCTGACCGGCAGCGCCCACAAGTGGGGCGGGCCGTCGGGCGTGGGGCTGCTCGTGGTCCGCAAGGGCGTGCGCTTCGCCGCGCAAGGTCCGGTGGACGAACGGGAGTCGGGCCGCGCTCCCGGGTTCGAGAACATCCCGGCGATCGTCGCGGCCGCCGCCTCGCTGCGGGCCGTACGGGCGGAGGCGGCCCAAGAGGCGGTACGGCTGCGGGAGCTGACGGAGCGGATCCGGGCGCGGGTGCCGCGGCTGGTGCCGGACGTGGAGGTGGTCGGCGATCCGGTGCGGCGGCTGCCCGGGATCGTCACCTTCTCCTGTCTCTATGTCGACGGGGAGACACTGCTGCACGAGCTGGACCGTGCCGGGTTCTCCGTGTCGTCCGGTTCGTCCTGTACGAGCAGCACTCTGACGCCCAGCCATGTGCTGAGGGCGATGGGGGTGCTGAGCGAGGGGAACATCCGGGTGTCGCTGCCGCCGGGCACGGACGCCGAGGAGGTCGAGCGGTTCCTTCAGGTGCTGCCGGGGGCGGTGGCGGGCGTCCGGGAGAAGCTGGACGCCCCGGCCTCGGGGCCGGTGGCCCGGGAGGAAGGGGACGACGTGCTGGTCGTGGACTCACTGGGCAAGCGGTGCCCGATCCCCGTCATCGAGCTCGCCAAGGTCATCGGGCAGGTACCGGTGGGCGGGCTGGTGCGGGTCCTGTCCGACGACGAGGCGGCCCGGCTGGACATCCCGGCGTGGTGCGAGATGCGGGGCCAGGAGTACGTGGGCGAGGAACCGGCGGAACAGGGGACGGCCTACCTGGTCCGCCGGCTCGGCTAGCCGGTCCGGAGAGGTCCGGGCTCAGGCCAGGTGGGCCCGCACCTCTTCGCTCGCGTCATGGCCGTACGCCTTGGCGAAGCGCTCCATGAAGTGGGCGCGGCGCAGCTGGTACTCCTGGGTGCCGACGGTCTCGATGACGAGGGTCGCCAGCATGCAGCCGATCTGGGCGGCGCGCTCCAGGGAGACGCCCCAGGCCAGACCGGACAGGAAGCCGGCCCGGAAGGCGTCGCCGACGCCGGTGGGGTCGGCCTTGCGCTCCTCCTCGGGGCAGCCGACCTCGATCGGGTCCTCGCCCTGCCGCTCGATGCGCACACCGCGCGAGCCGAGCGTGGTCACGCGGTGACCGACCCGGGACAGGATCTCGGCGTCGCTCCAGCCGGTCTTCGACTCGATGAGGCCCTTCTCGTACTCGTTGGAGAAGAGGTAGGTCGCGCCGTCCAGCAGTATCCGGATCTCCTCGCCGTCCATCCGCGCGATCTGCTGGGAGAAGTCGGCGGCGAACGGGATCTGCCGGGAGCGGCACTCCTCGGTGTGGCGGAGCATGCCCTCGGGGTCGTCGGCGCCGATCAGGACCAGGTCGAGGCCGCCCACACGGTCCGCGACGGTCTTCAGCTCGATCAGACGGGCCTCGCTCATCGCGCCCGTGTAGAAGGAGCCGATCTGGTTGTGGTCGGCGTCCGTGGTGCAGACGAAGCGGGCGGTGTGCAGGGTCTCGGAGATACGGACCGAGCCGGTGTCGACGCCGTGCCGGTCCAGCCAGGCCCGGTACTCGTCGAAGTCGGAGCCGGCGGCGCCGACCAGGATCGGCTTCGTGCCCAGCTGGCCCATGCCGAAGGCGATGTTCGCGCCCACACCGCCGCGGCGCACGTCCAGGTTGTCGACCAGGAAGGAGAGCGAGACCGTGTGCAGCTGGTCCGCGACGAACTGGTCGGCGAAGCGACCGGGGAAGGTCATGAGGTGGTCGGTGGCGATGGAGCCGGTGACTGCGATGCGCACGGCGGGGAGTCTCCTGGGGGGAGGTTGGGTTGACAGTCCACGCTACCTTCCGTGACCGGCTCGCTGAAGTGGCCGAAACTACCCGATAGTAGATCTTTCTTCTCGGGCCCCGGGGTGCTTACGGTGCCGCCATGACGAAATTCGAGGTCCGCGCCCCCGCTCCGGCCGACCAGGAGGCCGGGCTGGCATCGCTGCTCGGCGACTGCGCGCGGATGGCACCTCACTGGGCCGTCCCCGACCGGGTCCTTTCCCACCCGGTCTCTCCCGCACTCATCCACGGGGTGTCGGTGCCGCCGAGGTCGGCACGGCTGCTGGACGCGATGTCCGACTACGGCGACTGAGCGACCGGCGCCCACCCGGGCGCCTCATGGGGAACCGTGCGCTCCCCCGCTGCGTCCCATCGGCGTCCCCCGTAAAGGGGATGCGGGATACGACCCGACGGATCCGGTTTTGACAGGGCCGGGTCAGGGTTCTGGGACATGTGCGCAGCCAAAGGAGCGATGCGGTGAACACCGAGCGACCCGAGAACGACGACCCGGTTGCCTCCGGCGGTGACCGTGAGGACGCGGCTGCCTCCGGCGGCGACCGGAGGGACGCGGGGGCGCCCGGCGCCGGGGGGTCGGCCGACGTGGAGGCTCCGGGGGGCGTGGGCGCCGGGGGTGCCGGTGAGGGTCAGGCGTCGGACGCCGAGGACGCCGGTGCCGGTGCTTCGGACGGCAGCCGGGGAGAGGACGCCGAGGGCACGCAGGCTGCGGAGGCCGAGGCCGAGGCCGATGTGACGGACGCCGACGGCACTGGTGACGAGGACCGGGCGCCGGAGGCCGTAGAGGCTGATGCCGAGGCCGAGACGCCGGAGGCCGTAGCTGCCGAGGCCGGTGCCGAGGTGCCGGAAGCCGTGGAGGCCGGTGCCCGGGTGCCGGATGCTGGGGGCGCCCCTGCCGATGTGCCGGACGTCGACGGTCGGCACGGCCAGGGGGCCGGGGGCCGACGACGGTCTTCCGCCGCCATTGCCGCCGCAGCCGCCGCCGTGCTGCTCCTCGGTGGGGGCGGTGCCTATCTCGCCGCGAACGCCTCGGGTGGGTCGGACGGGTCCGCGGCGGCCGGGGCCGGCGGCTCCACTCCCCCGCCGCTGAACCTGGACGGGGCCACCGACGGCGGCGGTTCGCCCGGCATCGCGCCCGGGGAGCCGAACCCGTACGGCGTGACGTACCGGGCGGGCGGCGAGCTGCCGGACGGGCCGGGGTCGGCGCCGGTGTACCGGGCCGCGGGCCAGGTCGGCGCGGACGACGTGGCGCGGCTGGCCGAGGCGCTCGGCGTGGACGGCACCCCTGTGTCCCGCGGCGAGACCTGGCACATCGGCGTGAAGGACGGCTCGGGGCCCACGCTCCAGGTGGACAAGAAGGCGCCGGGCGCCTGGACGTTCCAGCGGTTCGCCGCCGGCACCGACGACTGCCGGGGTGTCGCCGAGTGCTCCAAGACGCCGTCGGCCCGCGCCGGGGACCCGCCCGCCGAGGACGTCGCGAAGAAGGCGGCGGAGCCGGTGCTGGAGGCGGCCGGACAGGACGAGGCGAAGCTGGACGCGAGCCAGGTCATGGGCGCCCAGCGGACGGTGCACGCCGAACCGGTGGTGGACGGGCTGCCCACGTACGGCTGGACCACCGGGGTCACCGTGAACGCCCAGGGCGAGGTGGTCGGCGGCAGCGGTCTGCTCGCGTCGCCCGAGAAGAGCGACACCTACCCGGTGCTGAGCGCGGAGAAGACGCTCGGGCTCATGAACAGGACACCGGCCGCCGACGGCCGTACGGGCATCGGGGGCTGCGCCGACCCCGTACCGCTGAAGGAGGGCACCGCGGTGCCCTGCGAGGCGGCGCCGGAATCCCCGTCGAAGGACACGGTCACGGTCGAGAAGGCGGTGTTCGGGCTGGCCGCGCACGCGGTGGACGGCCGGCAGGCCCTGGTGCCGTCCTGGCTGTTCGAGGTACGGGCGCCCGACGCGCGGGACAGCTTCACGGTGACGCATCCGGCGGTCGATCCGGAGTATCTGGCCTCGTCGTCCGGTGAGGCGACGGACGGGCCGAGCCCGCGTCCGTCCGCCCCGAAGGACGACCCGTCCGCGTCGCCGGTCACCCGCAACGTGACGGTGGAGGGCTACTCGGCCGAGGGCAGGGAGCTGACCGTGACGTTCACCGGCGGGGTGTGCGCCGACTACGACGTGACGGCGAGCGAGAGCGGCGGCACCGTGACGGTCCGGGTGACGGAGACCACGCGGCCGGAGAAGGTCTGCATCCTCATCGCCAAGGTGTTCCACCGGACCGTCCAGCTGGACGAGCCGCTCGGCGACCGGAAGGTCGTGGGCACGGACGGGCAGAGCGTGCCGCTGGAGAAGCCGGGCGCGCGGCTGCCCGCGACACCGCAGACGTCCGGGGCCCGGTAGGGACTCCCGGACACAGGAAGGCGGCGGCCCCGTCGGAGGGGGTCGCCGCCTTTCCACGCGGATCGGCCGGTCCGGGCCGGTCCGGCTAGCTGAACGAGTCGCCGCAGGCGCAGGAGCCCGTCGCGTTGGGGTTGTCGATCGTGAAGCCCTGCTTCTCGATGGTGTCGACGAAGTCGATGGAGGCGCCACCCAGGTACGGGGCGCTCATGCGGTCGGTGACGACCTTGACTCCGCCGAAGTCCTTCACGACGTCGCCGTCGAGCGAACGCTCGTCGAAGAAGAGCTGGTAGCGCAGGCCCGAGCAGCCACCCGGCTGAACGGCGACACGCAGAGCCAGGTCGTCACGGCCTTCCTGGTCCAGCAGGGCCTTGACCTTGGCCGCGGCGGCGTCGCTCAGAATGATGCCGTCGGTGGCGGTGCTGGTCTCGTCCGATACGGACATCTACATCTCTCCCGGGTTGTACGGAGACTGCTTGCCGACGAGTGCAACCGGCAAGGCCGCGGATTCATTCCGGGCCGAGCGTGCTTTTCCGCTTCTCTTGCTCGCCCTCTTCATGCTCGCACATGCCCGGCGGCGCGGACAGCGCCCTGTTGAGGGGCCGCGGGCGGGTCGTTCCGGGATTCCCGTCACATCGACACGACCGGCATCGTCAAACTGACGTGAACCGGTTATGATAGATAGCGTCAATCCGACGAGAAGTCGGAGAAGGTGTCCCGCTTGACCCGCCGGACCGGACTTCCGGCGCCGGCGAGCCGCAGAACAGAAAGGGTGCGTGTCGTGACCACCGCCCAGACCCAGGAGCTCGACGTACAGCCGACGCCCCTCGCCCTGTTGCTTCTCGGCCGCGAGGCCGACCCGAGGAGCGAGCGCGGCGTCGAGTGTCCCGGTGACCTTCCCTCGCCGTCCGACCCGGACCTGGTCGAGCGGGCCCGCGCGGCCAAGGAGAAGCTCGGTGACAAGGTCTTCGTGCTCGGCCACCACTACCAGCGCGACGAGGTCATCCAGTTCGCGGATGTGACCGGTGACTCCTTCAAGCTGGCCCGCGACGCCGCCGCGCGCCCGGAGGCCGAGTACATCGTGTTCTGCGGTGTGCACTTCATGGCGGAGTCCGCGGACATCCTGACCTCCGACGACCAGAAGGTCGTCCTCCCCGACCTCGCCGCCGGCTGCTCGATGGCCGACATGGCGACGGCCGAGCAGGTCGCCGAGTGCTGGGACGTGCTGACCGAGGCCGGCATAGCCGAGCAGGTCGTACCCGTCTCGTACATGAACTCGTCCGCGGACATCAAGGCGTTCACGGGCAAGCACGGCGGCACGATCTGCACCTCGTCCAACGCCAAGCGCGCCCTGGACTGGGCCTTCGAGCAGGGCGAGAAGGTGCTCTTCCTGCCCGACCAGCACCTCGGGCGCAACACCGCGGTCCGCGACATGGGCATGTCCCTGGAGGACTGCGTCGTCTACAACCCGCACAAGCCGAACGGCGGGCTGACCGCCGACGAGCTGCGCGCGGCGAAGATGATCCTGTGGCGCGGGCACTGCTCGGTGCACGGCCGCTTCAGCCTGGACTCCGTCAACGACGTGCGCGAGCGCATCCCGGGCGTCAACGTCCTGGTCCACCCCGAGTGCAAGCACGAGGTCGTGGCCGCGGCGGACTACGTCGGGTCGACCGAGTACATCATCAAGGCGCTGGAGGCCGCCCCGGCCGGCTCCAAGTGGGCCATCGGCACGGAGCTGAACCTGGTCCGCCGGCTGGCGAACCGTTTCGCGCCCGAGGGCAAGGAGATCGTCTTCCTCGACAAGACGGTCTGCTTCTGCTCGACGATGAACCGCATCGACCTGCCCCACCTGGTGTGGACGCTGGAGTCGCTGGCCGAGGGCACCCTGGTCAACCGCATCGAGGTCGACAAGGAGACCGAGGCGTTCGCGAAGCTGGCGCTGGAGCGGATGCTGGCGCTGCCGTAGCCGCCCGCCCCGCCCTCACCCCGACACGGGCTCCCGGTCGGGGTGGGCGGGGTCCAGCGTGAACAGACCGCCCTCGGACGTGGTGACGACGAGGGCGCCGCCGCTCAGCAGCACCTGTGACGACTCCTGGCCCAGGCTCTCCGCCCGCTGGGCACGCGGCATCGTCTCCCAGAGCAGGGTGCCCTTCCTGGCGTCTAGGGCGGCGACCCGGCCGCTGGCGGTGGAGAGGAAGACCGTGCGGGCGCGCGGGTCGTGGGTGATGCCCCAGGAGCGCTCCATGCTGGTCCGGGTGGTCCACAGCCGCTCGCCGGTCCGGGCCGACACGGCGGTGAGACGGCCGGAGGTCGAGACGCACCAGAGGACGCCGCCCGCGAGGGTCACCTCTCCTTCGAGTTCATGGGCGAGCCGCGTCGTGGTGGCGCGGCCCGTGCCCGTGTCGACCAGCCGGATCCGCGCATACGCGTCCCTTTGCAGGTCGTCGGCGCGGTCGAGCAGGAGGACACGTCCCTCGAACATCCCGAGGGCAACCGACTCGTAGGGCACCTTGGCGGTGTGCGCGGTGCCGTCGGCCTCGTCCAGGCTCAGGAGCAGCCGGTTCTTCGCGGCCGCCGCGCCCGGCCCGCACATCATGGGCAGGCCGGGCCGGGTGGGCGCCCAGTCGCAGTACTGGCCTTCCGGCAGGGCGGCCGTCCAGCGTTCGGCGCCGGTGCGTGCCGAGCGGGCGACCAGCGTCCGGCCGCCGCCGTCGTCCGGGGCGACGACGAGGTCGCCGGACATATGGGGACGGGCCTGCCCGGCGTTCACCGCGCGGTGCCAGAGCCGCTTCCCGGTGCGCGCGTCCAGGGCGCTGACCGAGAACCGCTGCTCTCCCTCCCTGCTGGGGCGGTACAGCTGCTCGACCACCACCGTGCCGTCCACGACCCCGAGCACCGAGAAGCTGAACAGGCCCTTGCCCAGGGCGGACGGCACTCCGTCGGCGCGCCAGACGGCCTTCCCGGTGAGCGCGTCGATCCGCACGGGCAGCGTCCCGTCGCCCGCGCAGAACACGGCCGTTCCGTCCGCCATGCACCGCGGGGCGTCGAAGTGGCCCACCCCGGCCACGTCGGAAGCCCGCTTCACCCCGCTCGCGGCCGTCGCCTCCGTCGTCGTCTGCCAGGGCCGCCAGCCGGCCGGCAGGGCGGCCCAGCGGGAGGGCGCGGCGACGTCGGTGCCCTTCGGTCGGTCCTCGTCCCCTGGGCCGGCGAGGAGGTAGGCCGTCAGCCCGAGCGCGAGCACGACGGCGGTCCCGGCCACGGCCCACAGCCTGCGGGCGCGGCCCCTTCGGCGGACGGGCGGCTCCTCATGAGAGAGGGAATCGGCATCGGCGGTCCCCGCGGGGCGGGTCCGCACCAGGGCCAGCTCGCCGGCGCGCAGCCGGACCGTGCCGCCGTCGTCGTCGCCCGTCTCCGGCAGCGCGGCCATGAACTCGGCCGCCAGGGTGCCCGGTTCGGGCCGCTCCCCTGGGTCCTTGGCCAGGCAGCGTTCCAGGATCGGGCGCAGAGGCTCCGCCACACCGTCCAGGACCGGGGCGTCGTGCACCACCCGATACGCCGTCAGATAGGGGCTGTCCGCGTCGAACGGGCCGCGCGCGGTGGCGGCGAAGACGATCAGGGCGCCCAGGGAGAAGACGTCGGAGGCCGGGCCCACCGAGCGGGCGTCGGTCAGCTGCTCCGGGGACATGAACGGCGGGGTGCCGATCATCTGGCCGGTCTCGGTGAGGGTGTTGTGGTTCTCGGCCGCGCGCGAGATGCCGAAGTCGATGACCCGGGGGCCGTCGTCGGCCATGAGCACGTTGGCGGGCTTGAGGTCGCGGTGGACGACCCCGGCGCGGTGGATGTCCCGCAACGCCTCGACCAGGCCGAGCGCCAGCCGTCGGAGCTCCGTCCGGTTCAGCGGTCCCTCGTCGCGGACCCGGGCGGCGAGCGAGGGGCCCGGCACGTACTGGGTCGCCATCCAGGGGCGTTCGGCGTCCGGGTCGGCGTCCAGGACGGGGGCGGTGAAGACACCGCTCACCTTGCGGACGGCGGCGATCTCCTGGCGGAAACGGGTCCGGAAGACGGGGTCCTCGGCGTACTGGGCGTGCACCACCTTCACGGCGACCTCGCGGCCGGACCGCGATCTGCCCCGGTAGACGGCACCCATGCCGCCCGCGCCGAGCCGGTCCAGCAGCCGGTAGCCACCGACCGACTTCGGGTCGTCCTTGCGCAGCGGCACACCCGAGCCCTTCCCCCGTGAGCCAGTTCGAGGCCCCAGCATACGTAACGGTGAAACGACGACGGCCGGGTCCCGAACCGGTTGTTCAGGTTCGGGACCCGGCCGTCGCGGGTCACACGGTCACGCGTCACACGGACGCGGGCTGTGTCTCCTCGGAGGAGGCGTCCGGCGCCGGCTGCTCGGGCAGGCCGGCCTTCCGGGCCCGCTTGGCCGCCCGCTTCTTCGCCCGGCGCTCCTTGCGCAGTTCGAGCATCGCGTAGAGCGTCGGGACGAGGAGCAGGGTGAGCAGGGTGGAGGTGATCAGACCGCCGATCACGACCACGGCCAGCGGCTGGGCGATGAAACCGCCCTCGCCGGTGACGCCGAGCGCCATCGGGAGCAGGGCGAAGATCGTCGCCAGCGCCGTCATGAGGATCGGGCGCAGCCGGTGCCGGCCGCCCTCGACCACGGCCTCGACGACGCCGTACCCCTGGGCCCGGTACTGGTTGATGAGGTCGATCAGCACGATGGCGTTGGTGACCACGATGCCGATCAGCATCAGCATGCCGATCATCGCGGGGACGCCCATCGGGGTGCCGGTCGCCACCAGCAGGCCGATCGCGCCGGTCGCCGCGAACGGCACGGAGACGAGCAGGATCAGCGGCTGCGCGAGCGAGCGGAAGGTCGCCACCAGCAGCATGAAGACGATCGCGATCGCCGCCAGCATCGCCAGGCCCAGGTTGGCGAACGCCTCGTCCTGGTCCTCGGAGACACCGCCGATGTCGGCCGTCGCGCCCGCCGGGAGCTTCAGCCCGTCGATCTTCGACTGGAGGTCGGCGCTGACCGCGCCGGTGTTGTCACCGGTCGGCTTGGCCGTGATGGTGGCGGCGCGCCGGCCGTCGATCCGGGTCATCGACACCGGTCCGTCCACCAGCTTCACCTCCGCGATGTCCCCGAGCTTCACCGGGCCGAGGCGCAGCGCCCGCAGCTCCTTCAGGGTCGTCGCCGGCTCGGCCGACTTGATGACGACGTCCCGCTCGGTGTCGTCGAGGGTCGCCTGGGCCGCGGTGGTGCCGCGGACCGCCTGGGCCACGGCCAGGCCGAGGCTCTGGTCGTCGAAGCCGGCCGCGGCCGCCTTCTCGTTGGCCCGCACCGAGACGCGGGGCACGCTCTGGGACAGGTCGCTGGTGACGTCGGTGACGTCGTCCAGGCCTGCCACGGCCTTGCGGACCTGCTCGGCCGCCGAGCGCAGCACCTCCCCGTCGGCCGCCTTGACGACGACGCTCAGGTCCTGGGCGCCGAAGCCGTCACCGGCGGAGATGGTGGTCGTGCCGATGCCGTCGAGCTTCTTCAGGCCGGCCTCGATACGGCTCTGCACGTCGTCGTAGGACGCGGAGCCCTCCAGCATCACCTGGTACGACGCCTGGTTGGTGTCGGTGCCGCCGCCGAAGGCGGCCATGAAGCCGGACGAGCCGACGGTGACCTGGTAGTCCTTGACGCCGTCGGTGCCGGCGAGGAGCTTCTCGACCTTCTTGGCCTGCGCGTCGGTCGCGGCGAGGCTGGTGCCGGGCTCGAGCTCCTGCTTGACGGTGAGGACCTCCTGCTCGCCCTGGTCGAAGAAGTTCGTCTTCAGCAGCGGCGCCATGCCGAACGTGCCGAACAGGACGGCGACGGCGATCAGCACACTGGTCAGCCTGCGGCGGGTGGCGAAGCGCAGGACGGGCACGTAGATCCGCTGGAGCCGGCTGCGCGCCTCCTTCTCCTCGGCGGCGCGGCGCGCCTCGTCGGCGTCCTCGGGCGTGCCCTTCGGGGCGCGCAGGAACCAGTACGACAGCACGGGCACGACCGTGAGGGACACCAGCAGCGACGCCAGCAGGGCCGCCGTCACCGTCAGGCTGAACGAGCCGAACAGCTCGCCCACCATGCCGCCGACCAGGCCGATCGGCAGGAAGACGGCCACCGTGGTGAGCGTCGAGGAGGTCACCGCGCCGGCGACCTCGCGGACCGCCTTGAGGATGGCGTCCTCGCGCTCCTCGCCGTAGCCGAGGTGCCGCTTGATGTTCTCCAGGACCACGATCGAGTCGTCGACTACCCGGCCGATCGCGATGGTCAGCGCGCCGAGCGTCAGCATGTTGAGCGAGAGGTCCCGCGTCCACAGCACGATCAGGGCGAGGACGACCGACAGCGGGATGGACACCGCGGTCACCAGCGTCGAGCGGATCGACGCGAGGAAGACCAGGATGACCAGGACCGCGAAGAGCAGACCGAGCGCGCCCTCGGTGGTCAGTCCGTCGATGGACTTCTTCACCGCCGGGCCCTGGTCGCTGACCACGGTGAGCGTGGCGTCCGAGCCGAGGTCCGCGCGCAGCTTCGGCAGCTTGTCCGCGACGGCGTCGGAGATGGCGACGGCGCTGCCGTCACGGTCCATCGTCACGGCGACGGCCAGCGAGGGCTTGCCGTCGGTGCGGGTGAGGGAGTCGGCCGGGGCCTGCTCCTGGGCGACGGCGGCCGCGTCGGCGAGGCGTACGGGCTTGCCCTTGCCCTGGCCCTTGACCCGCAGGTCCTTGATCTGGTCGAGCGAGGTGAAGCCGCCGCCGACCTGCACGGTGTGGTTGGCGCCGTCCTCGTCGAAGGAGCCGGCGGGCAGGGTGGCGCCGCCGGCCTGGAGGGCCTTGGAGAGGTCCGCCGGGGTGAGCCCGGCCTCGGCGAGCTTGCCGTCGTCGGGCGTGACGGCGACCTGGAGGTCGCGCACACCGTCGACGGTGACCTGGCCGACGCCGTCGATCTCCTTGAGGGCGGGCACCAGGGTCCGGTCGAGCTGGTCGGCCAGGGCCTGCTGGTCCTTGCCGGAGGTGACGGCGAGGACGACGGTCGGGATGTCGTCGGTGGAGCCGGCGATCACCTGCGGGTCGACGGAGTCGGGCAGCTGGACGCGGGCCCGGTTGACGGCCTGCTGGACGTCGGCGACGAGCTGCTGGGTGCCGGGGCCGTAGTCGAAGGACGCCATGATGACGGCGTTGCCTTCGGCGGCGGTGGAGGTGACGCCGGTGATGCCGTCGACGGCTTCGAGGCTGTCCTCGATCGGCTCGACGACCTGCTTCTCGACCACGTCCGGGGACGCGCCCTGGTAGGGGGCGATCACGGACACCATGGGCAGTTCGATGGAGGGCAGCAGCTGCTGCTTGAGCTGGGGTATCGCGATCGCGCCGAAGACCAGCGCGATGATCGAGATCAGGCCGATCAGAGCTCGTTGCGCGAGGCTGAATCGGGACAGCCAGGACATGGGTGGAAGGTCTCTCTCCTGTGGGCGGAAGGCGTGGACGGGCGGGCGGGCCGCGGTGGCGCGGCACACAGGTGGGCGCCCGCCCCTACACCCTGGGCCATCGCGGAAGCCCGTTCCCTAGCCCCCAGGTCCATTTCTCGCCCGGCGTCTACTCCGGGCGCAGTACACGGGCTGGAGTTCACTCCACCCTCGGACGTACCAGCCCCGACTCGTAGGCGATGACGACGAGCTGGGCACGGTCGCGGGCACCCAGCTTGGACATGGCGCGGTTGACGTGGGTCTTCACGGTGAGCGGGCTGACCTCGAGCCGCTCGGCGATCTCGTCGTTGGAGAGTCCGCCGGCGACCTGGACCAGCACCTCGCGCTCGCGGACGGTCAGGGCGTCGAGCCGCTCGCCGCGGGCGGGGTCGCGGCCGTCGCCGTCGCCATGGGCGAGGAAGCGGGCGATCAGGCTCTTGGTGGCGGCCGGGGACAGCAGGGCCTCGCCGCCCGCGGCGACCCGGATCGCGGCGAGGAGCTCGTCGGGTTCGGAGCCCTTGCCGAGGAACCCGGACGCGCCGGCCCGCAGCGACTGCACGACGTAGTCGTCGACCTCGAAGGTGGTCAGTATGACGACGCGGACATGGGCGAGGGCCGGGTCGGCGCTGATCATGCGGGTGGCGGCGAGGCCGTCGGTGCCGGGCATCCGGATGTCCATGAGGACGACGTCCGCGCGCTCCTGCTTCGCCAGCCGGACCGCCTCCTCGCCGTCGGAGGCCTCGCCGACGACCTCCATGTCCGGTTCGGAGTCGACCAGCACCCGGAAGGCGCTGCGCAGCAGGGCCTGGTCGTCGGCGAGCAGGACACGGATCGGCATACGGCTTCCTCGGCGGGCGCTGGGGGGTGGTTCCGGTGTCACGACAACTGCCGGAGGGTCCCGGCGAGTTCCCGTCCGCCCGTCACACGGCGTCCTCGGTGGCCCGGACGCCGGCTCCGACCGGCAGGATCGCGTGGACGCGGAACCCGCCGCCGTAGCGGGGGCCGGTGGTCAGGGTGCCGCGCAGGGCGGAGACGCGTTCGCGCATGCCGAGCAGGCCGTGGCCGCCGCCCGCGGTGCCGTCGTCCTGGCCGGAGCCGTCGTCGAGGACGGTGACCTCGACGTTCGGGCCGACGCGGACGACGCTGACCTCGGCCCGGGCGCCGGGCCCGGCGTGCTTCTGCACATTGGTCAGGGCCTCCTGGATGACGCGGTAGGCGGCGAGGTCGACGGCGGCGGGGAGCGTGGTGTCCTGGTCGGCTCGGGCGACGTCCACCTGGAGTCCGGCGTTGCGGAAGGTGCCCGCGAGGTCGTCGAGGCGGTCGAGGCCGGGCGCCGGTTCGGTGGGGGCCTCGGGGTCGCCGGACTGCCGGAGCAGCCCGACGGTGGCGCGCAGTTCGTCGAGGGCGGAGCGGCTGGCCTCCCGTACGTGGGCGAGGGCCTCCTTGGCCTGGTCGGGCCGCTTGTCCATGACATGGGCGGCGACGCCGGCCTGCACATTGACCAGGGCGATGTGGTGGGCGACGACGTCGTGCAGATCGCGGGCGATGCGCAGGCGCTCCTCGGCGACCCGACGGCGGGCCTCCTCCTCGCGGGTGCGCTCGGCCCGCTCGGCGCGTTCGCGGATGGCGGTGACCACGGCCCGGCGGCTGCGGACCGCGTCTCCCGCGGTGGCACCGATGCCGGTCCAGGCGAAGATGGCGAGGTTCTCCTGGGAGTACCAGGGCAGCGGCCCGGCGAGCATCGCGGAGCCGGTCAGGACGGTGACGGTGAGCAGGCCGATCCGCCAGGTCGTGGAGCGGTCGGTGGTGGAGGCGACGGTGTAGAGCGCGACGACCGCGGCCATGGCGACGGGGGCGCGCGGGTCGCCGGTGGCGAACTCCACGAGGGAGAGGCCGCCGGTCGCGGCGAGGACCGGGATGGGGGCGCGGCGGCGCAGGACGAGGGCCGCCGCGCCGAGGGCCATCAGCAGCAGGCTGAGGGCATCCGGGGTGCGCAGCCCCCAGGTGACGCCGTCCTCACCGTGCGGGTCCACGAACGAGCCCGCCACCATGCAGACCAGGACGGCGACGGCCAGCGCCGCGTCCAGGGCCATGGGGTGTGCCGTGAGGTGACGGCGGACGCGCTGCCCTGCGGAGCTCGTAACGGGGGCCAACTCGGTCTTCCTCGGATGGGTGTGCCCGGTGTCGCGGGTGCTGGCCGGCCACCCCGCTACGGCAGGGGTGACGGGTCAGTTGGGGATCAGTCCGTCGTCGCTGAGCAGTTCCCGGACCTCCTCCAGGGTGGCGTCCGGGGACGGCAGGATCAGGTCCGACGGCTCCAGGGAGTCGTCGGGGAGCGGGGTGCCCCGCCCGCGGACCTCGGCGAGCAGGGCGGTGAGGGTGCGGCGGAAGCCGGGGCCGTCGCCGCCCTCCATCTCCGCGAGGAGCTCGTCGTCCAGCTTGTTCAGCTCGGGCAGGTGGCTGTCGGAGAGACGCACCTGCCCCTCACCCATGATCCGGACGATCAGGTCGCCCATCTCGGCCTCCTCGGCGTGGACCCCGGCCGTCCGCTACTGCTTGTCGAAGCGCGGGGTGTCCTGCGGCTGCTGCTGGGACTGCTGCTGTCCGGTGCCGCCCTCGATGGCCTGCTGTCCGGCCGAGGAGCCTCCCGCCAGCTCCGCCTTCATGCGCTGCAGCTCCAGCTCTACATCCGTACCACCGGAGAGCCGGTCCAGCTCGGCCTGGATGTCGTCCTTGTGCATACCGGACTGGTCGTCCAGGGCGCCGGAGGCCAGCAGCTCGTCGATGGCGCCGGCGCGGGCCTGGAGCTGGGCCGTCTTGTCCTCGGCCCGCTGGATCGCCAGGCCGACGTCGCCCATCTCCTCGGAGATGCCGGAGAACGCCTCGCCGATCCGGGTCTGGGCCTGGGCCGCGGTGTAGGTGGCCTTGATGGTCTCCTTCTTGGTGCGGAAGGCGTCCACCTTGGCCTGGAGCCGCTGGGCCGCGAGGGTGAGCTTCTCCTCCTCGCCCTGCAGGGTCGCGTGCTGGGTCTCCAGGTCCGTCACCTGCTGCTGGAGGGCGGCGCGCCGGGACAGCGCCTCGCGGGCCAGGTCCTCGCGGCCGAGCGCGAGCGCCTTACGGCCCTGGTCCTCCAGCTTGGACGACTGCGACTGGAGCTGGTTCAGCTGGAGCTCCAGGCGCTTGCGGGAGGTGGCCACGTCGGCCACGCCCCGGCGCACCTTCTGGAGCAGCTCCAGCTGCTTCTGGTACGAGTAATCGAGGGTCTCGCGCGGGTCCTCGGCCCGGTCAAGGGCCTTGTTCGCCTTCGCGCGGAAGATCATCCCCATACGCTTCATGACACCGCTCATGGGCTTCGCGCGCCCCCTTCTGACGGACTCCAGCTCCAGCACCTGCGACAGAACCCACAGTACGGGCCCTGCATCCATTACCGCACTGTTCGGGGACGGATGCGCTCATCCCCAAGGACGACTGCGTACGCCTCCGCTCCGGCGTGAGGAGTAGGTGACCCCCGGGTGTGCCGTGACCGGCAGGCCCGGTGCCGCCGCGGGACTCCCCCCGTGACCGCCGGAGGGACCCGTCCACGACGTCCCCTCTGTCCCCGTACGACGACTGGTGTTGCCGGATCGTTCCCCACGGGGCTGGGGTCCAACCCCGTGCACCCCGTACCCTTGGGTTTTGTGTTCCGTAGCCGTGCCAAGGAAGAGAAGGCCCAGGACGCCGCCAAGGCGCCGGTGACCGACTCCACTCAGACCCGCCATCCCGAGGCCCCCAAGGGCCGCCCCACGCCCAAGCGCAGTGCGGCCCAGTCGCAGCGCCGCAGCGTGGCCAACACGTCGATGTCGCGCAAGGACGCCGCCAAGCGCCAGCGCGAGGAGCGCCGTGCCGCCCTGGAGCGGCAGCGCCAGGCGCTGGCCTCGGGCGACGAGCGTTACCTGCCCGCGCGTGACAAGGGCCCGGTCCGCCGGTTCGCGCGTGACTTCGTCGACTCGCGCTTCAACATCGCGGAGTTCTTCCTCCCGATGGCCGTGGTCATCCTCGTGCTGAGCATGGTGCGGGTGCCCGCGCTGCAGAACATCGCGCTGCTGCTGTGGCTCATCGTGATCGTGCTGATCGTGCTCGACTCGTTCGTCACCGCGTTCCGTCTGAAGAAGCGGCTCGCCGAGCGCTTCCCGAACGAGAGCCGCCGCGGCGCCGTCGCCTACGCGCTGATGCGCTCGCTCCAGATGCGCCGGCTCCGGCTGCCCAAGCCCCAGGTCAAGCGCGGAGAGCGGCCCTGAGCGCTGCCGACTTCTCCGGGGGCGCGGCCGACGCCTGGCTGAGCAAGGTGGGCGGTCTGCGTGAGGTCGTACGGCAGGAGCTGGTGACCCGGCAGCTCGACGAGCAGATAGCGGGCCGGTTCCCGGTCGGGAAGCGGCTGCGTGTCCTCGACGTGGGCATGGGCCAGGGCACACAGGCGCTGCGGCTGGCCCGCGCCGGTCACCAGGTGACGGGCGTCGAGCGGGACGCGACGATGATCGCGGCGGCCCGCGCGCGGCTGGCCCGCGAGCCCGAGGGCATCCGGGAGCGGGTGCGTCTCGTCCAGAGCGACGGGCGCGACACCGGGGTGCACTTCCTGCCGGGCAGCTTCGACGTCGTGCTCTGCCACGGCGTGCTCATGTACGTCGACGAGCCCGATCCGCTGCTGGCCGGGCTGGCGCGGATGCTGGCGCCCGGCGGTCTGCTGTCGCTGCTCGTACGCAACGGCGACGCGCTCGCCCTGCGCCCGGGCCTGGCCGGCGACTGGGAGACCGCGCTGGCCGCCTTCGACACCAGCGCCTACCTCCCCCATTCTCGAGCAGACTCGAACGGGGGGACCCCCACCCGCCTCGGCCTGGACGTACGGGCGGACCGGCTGTCCGATCTGACGGCGACGCTCGCCGGGATCGGGGCGCCCCTGCACACCTGGTACGGCGTGCGGGTGTGCACGGACACGGCCGCCGACGGGGCGGAGATCCCCGACGACCTCGGCACCCTCCTCGCCGTCGAGGAGCGGGCCGGGAAGACCGACCCGTACCGGGGTGTGGCCGCCCTGCTGCATCTGTGCGGAGTGCGGGGCTGAGCCCGTTCGGGTGCGCTCCACAGGCCGCCTGCGCGGGCCGGGGCGAGACTCGGGGCCATGGATGTTCGCCGTCCCCCCGCCCCGCGGCCGGCCGTCGCGGCGGCCCTGCTGCTGAGCGCCGCGCTGCTCCTCGCCGGGTGCTCCGGGCCGTCGTCCCCGCGTGACCCGCGCGCCGCGACGAGCCAGGCCGCCGTCCCCCGGGCGAAGGCGGCCGCCGACGATCTGCAGGACGGCTATCTCCAGGTGATCCGGGACGTCCTGCCGTCGGTCGTGCAGATCCAGGCCGCCCGTGACCTCGGGTCCGGGGTGGTCTACGACGACCAGGGACACATCGTCACCAACGCGCACGTCGTCGGGAACGAGAAGACGTTCCGGGTGACGACCGCGGGCAGCGAGCGCGAACTCACCGCGCGGCTCGTGGCGTCGTATCCGCCGCAGGACCTCGCCGTCGTCCGGCTGGACGACCCGCCGGACGGGCTGCGTCCGGCCCAGTTCGGGGACTCCTCGAAGGTGCGGGTCGGGCAGATCGTGCTGGCGATGGGGTCGCCGCTCGGACTGTCGTCCAGCGTGACCCAGGGCATCGTCTCGGCGACCGGACGGACCGTCACCGAGGGCGGTGACGACGGCGGTACGGGCGCGACGATCGCCAACATGGTGCAGACGTCGGCGGCCATCAACCCGGGCAACAGCGGCGGCGCCCTGGTCGATCTGGACAGCCGGGTCGTCGGCATCCCGACGCTCGCCGCCGTCGACCCGAACGCGGGCGGCGGCGCGGCGCCGGGCATCGGGTTCGCGATCCCGGCGTCGACGGTGCGGAAGATCGCCGATCAGATCATCGAGAACGGCCGGGTCACCGACTCGGGACGGGCGGCGCTCGGCATCACCGGGCGGACGGTCGTGGACCAGGATCTCGACCCGGTGGGGGTGGCCGTCGTCGAGGTGCAGTCGGGCGGCGCCGCCGACAAGGCCGGGCTCAGACGGGGCGATGTCATCACCCGGCTGGGTGACACGGACATCACCACCATCGCGTCGCTGTCGGAGGCGCTGGCCGCCGACGAGCCGGGGGAACGGACATCGGTGACGTTCCTGCGCGACGGGGACGAGGAGAAGGCGGACGTGACGCTGGGCGAGCAGTGACGGGGGCGGGGGCGCGCGGCCCCCGCCCCGGTCGCGTCACGCCTCGGCTTCGGCGTGCAGGCTCATCGGCCCGTAGATCTCGGTGGCGTCCTCGAACAGGCGGACCTGGTCCGCGCCGCCCTCCTGGAGCTCCTTCCAGTGCTCCCCGATCCAGGACTCGGCGTCCCCCTGGGTGGTGAACTCCTCGGGCTGCACCGCGGGCTGGACCTCCGCCCCGTCGGCCTTCTCGAACCGCCACGTCCATGCCGCCATCTACGCCTCCAAGGTGTCAGCACGTGCAAAGGGAGAGCCGGAACGAGGTCCGGCTCCTGCGCTGAGCCTAGTCGGCTGCGCGGGACCTGCGCGGACAGGCGAAAATCGGGGCGTGGAACTCACTCTTCTCGGCACCGGCGCCCCCGCGGGACTCCCCCGCCCCGACTGCCCGTGCGCGGCGTGCGCGCGCGCCCTCGGCGACGGCGCGCGCGCCGCCACCGCGCTCCTCGTGGACGGGGCGCTGATGCTCGATCTGACGCCGGGCGCGGCGTTCGCCGCGGCACGGGCCGGGCGGTCGCTGGGGTCCGTACGGCAGGTGCTGCTGACCCATCCGCACAACGGGCCCGCCGTGGAGGTGCCGGCGGGCGTGCCGCAGCCTGGCCGGGTGCCGGACGGACGGGAGCTGGCGCTGCTGACGGGGCATCGGGTGCGGGCGGTGGCCATGGACGCGCCGGGCACCGGCTACGAGGTCACCGGGCCGGACGGCAAACGCCTGCTGTATCTGCCGCCGGGGGGCGCGCCGGCCGGTCTGGAGGAGGGGTCGGTGGGGCGGTACGACCTGGTGGCCGCCGATGTCGTGGGGCGGCCGGACGCTTTGGCGAAGCTGCGGGCGGTGGGGGCCGTCGGTCCGGACACGGACGTCCTCGCCGTCCATCTGGACCACGACGTCCCGCCGGGTGACGAGCTGCGGCGGCGGCTCGCGGCGGCGGGTGCGCGGGCGGTGCCGGACGGGACGACGCTGGTCGTGGGGGCGTACGACGACGGGGCGCAGCTGCCGGACGTGCCCCGGCGGACGCTGGTGCTGGGCGGCGCGCGGTCCGGGAAGTCGGTGGAGGCGGAGCGGCGCCTGGAGTCGTTCCCTGACGTGCTGTACGTGGCGACCGGCGGCACGCGGGGCGGGGACACCGAGTGGGCGGAGCGGGTCGCCGCGCACCGGGAGCGGCGGCCGGGGTCGTGGCGGACGACCGAGACCTGCGACCTGGTGCCGCTGCTGGCGGAGGAGGGGGCGCCGCTGCTGGTGGACTGCCTGTCGCTGTGGCTGACGGACGCGATGGACGCGGTGGGGGCGTGGGACGACGCGGTGTGGGCGGACGGTGGGGAGAAGGCCCTGCGGGAGCGCGTGCGCTTGCTTGTCGAGGCGGTGCGGGGGGCGCGGCGGACCGTTGTGGCCGTGTCCAACGAGGTGGGGTCCGGGATTGTGCCGGCCACGGCGTCCGGGCGACGGTACCGGGATGAACTGGGGCGGTTGAACGCGGCGGTGGCGGGTGAGTGTGAGGAGGTCGTCTTGGTGGTGGCGGGACAGGCGGTGGTGCTGCGCGGCTGAACTGCCGGGTTCTGCCGTGTCGCGAGTGCGGGCCGTCGGGGCTGGGCGCGCAGTTCCCCGCGCCCCTGGAGGCACCTCCGGCGCCGGCGTCTTCAGGTCACCTTGGTTCTTTGCGGGCGATGATTCTGTAGGCGTTCGTTCGGGGGGTGCGGCGCAGGAGCGGGGCCAGGAGGTGGTCCAGGGTCCAGGCCGCTGCCACCAAAGGGGCGCCCAGGCGGTCCAGGGGGGACGGGAGCAGGCGGGACAGGAGCAGGGACGTCGTGGCCGCCAGGTCGTAGGGGAGGTGGGCGGCGCGGTGGTCCGTCGTCACCACCGTGCAGCCGTGGGACTCCAGTGCCTCGCGGAGCGCGTCGGCCGGCAGCAGGTGCAGATGGCCGGGGCGGCTGTGCGGGACCCAGGCCGGGCCGAGGAGCGCGGCGAACAGGCAGCGGGAGTTGGGGAGTTCCAGGATCAGATGGCCGCCCGGGCGCAGTACGGCCAGGGCGGCGCGGAGTTCGGCGAGCGGGTCGGGGGCGTGTTCCAGGTGCCGGAACATGCTGACGACGTCGTAGCGGTCGCGGAGCCGGTCCGTGATCCGGGGGTCCGTCAGATGCCCGACGTGGGCCTCCTCCACGCGTTCGGCGACACGTGCCTGGAGGACCCGGTGGCTGGGGTCCAGGCCGTCGAACGCGGTGTACGGGAAGACCTCCTTGGCGGTCTCGGGGAAGCGGCCGTAACCGGTGCCGACGTCGAGCCAGCTCTCCGGTTCGGGGAAGCCGAGCGCCGCGCGGGCGGCGGCCCGTAGATGGCGCGGTCCGCGCCGGGTGAGCCCGAGGTGGCGGGGGACGTAGGTGTGCTCCCGGCACGCGGCGAGCGTGAACGCGCAGGCGGTCTCCGGGCGTTCGGCGGGTGCGGTCGCGGTCATGAGGGGCTCCCGGGCGTGGGGCGTACGGCGAGGGCGTACGGCGGAGACGGTGCGAGCATGCCCCGACAATCCACTGCAAAACGGAACGTATGGGATGCCGATGGTGGGTGCAACGACGTCACCCGGTCGTGGTGGGCGCGCGGCGCAAGCGATGGAGGCGACAGGGCGCCGTTCTGTTCGAGCGGTGGCGGTACTGTTCGGCGAATGAGCTCGCTTCAACTCGACGACTTCAGTGATCTGATCGAGCGCCCCGACGCGGGGGTGCGCCGCGACGCCGAGGCACGCCGGGAGCGCCAGACCGTGCCGGCCGGCGCGCTGGGCCGCCTCGACGAGCTCGGCGAATGGCTGGCCGCCGCCCAGGCTGCGGTTCCGGTGCGGCCGGTCGAACGGCCCAAGGCCGTGCTGTTCGCCGGGGACCACGGGGTCGCCGGACTCGGCGTGTCGGCGCGACCGGCGGGCACCGCCGCGGAGCTGGTGCGGGAGATCCTGGAGGGCGCCCGGCCGGTGTCCGTGCTGGCGCGGCGGCTCGGCGTCCCGGTCCGGGTGGTCGACATGGCACTGGACTGCGACCCGGGCTCGCTCCCGGAGGACGTCGTACGGCACCGGGTGCGACGCGGCAGCGGCCGTATCGACATCGAGGACGCACTGACGGCCGAGGAGGCCGAGGCGGCGTTCCGGGCGGGGATGGCGGTCGCCGACGAGGAGGCCGACTCCGGTACGGATCTGATCGTGCTGGGCGACGTGAGCGTCGGCGGCACCACGGCGGCCGGGGTTCTGGTCGCCGCGCTGTGCGGGACGGACGCCTCGGTGGTCACCGGTCGGGGCGGGGTCGCCATCGACGACCTGGCGTGGATGCGCAAGTGCGCCGCGATCCGGGACGCCCTGCGCCGGGCGCGGCCGGTGCTCGGGGACCAGCTGCAGCTGCTGGCGACGGTCGGCGGGGCGGATCTCGCCGCGATCACCGGGTTCCTGCTGCAGAGCGCGGTGCGCAAGCTGCCGGTCCTGCTGGACGGCGTGGTGGTCGCCGCGTGCGCGCTGGTGGCGCAGCGGGTCGCGTTCCGGGCGCCGGACTGGTGGCTGGCCGCGCACGTCAGCGGGGAGCCGGGGCAGGCGAAGGCGCTGGACCGGATGGCTCTGGAGCCCTTGCTCGACCACGGTGTCCGGGTCGGCGAGGGCGCCGGCGGGCTGCTGGCGCTGCCCCTGGTGCAGGCCGCCGCCGCCCTGGCGGCGGAGCTGCCGGAGACCCCGGCGAAGACGGACGAGCCTCTGGAGGCCGCCGCCGAGTAGGGCGGCCCCGAGACGGCTGAGCAGGAAGCAGGGCGAACCGGGACATAGGATCACGGTTCGTGGGAGCTGACAGGCTCGGTCGCGCGGCCCGCGCCGAGTGGGGCCCGCTCTGCCGGGCCGTGCGGGCCGGATGGGCGCGGCGGCGCCGGCGGGGCGTGCCCCTGACGCTCGCCGCCGTCGGTCTCACCGCGCTCGTTCAGGTGGTCCAGAACCAGCCCTGGGGCGAGCCGGTCGTCCAGGACCTCGGGGGCGTACGGGCCGAGGACCCGCTGTGGCAGGCACTCGCGCGCACCCCGTTGCCACCGTTCGTGCCCGCGGCCGACCTGCCGGTGTGGGGGGCGCTCGCGCAGATCCTGGTCGTCCTCGGGATCGCCGAGCTGTCCCTGGGGTGGTGGCGGACGGTGGCCGTCGCCTACGCCGCGACGCTCGCCGGGACCCTGTACGCGCGCCTGGGTGTCGCGCTCGGCCCGGACCATCCGCTGGGGCTGCCCGCCTCGGACGCCCGGGTCGTGGACACCGGCCCGTCGGCCGCCGTGGTGGGGCTGGCGGTCTTCGTGGGCTGGCGGCACGGGGCGTATCCGACGGCGGGTGCGGTGGCGGCGGCGATGGTCGTCGAGGTCCTGCTGAAGGACAACCTCGCCGGGCGGGAGCATGTGGTGGCCGTCGTGGCGGCGGCGGTGCTGTGCGCGGTGGCGTCGGTGCGTCAGCGGCGTTCCAGGGCGCGGGCGGGCTCGATGTCGGGAGCGCCGCCGAGCCAGTCCTGAAACTTGCGGCTGGGGACGAGCCAGCGCCGGTCGTGGTGGTAGGAGCGCAGAAGGGACTTGGCGCGGGCGCGCGGGCGGCGACGGTAGAAGCGTTTCGCCCAGGGGGACGTGGGCCGGGCGAGGCGGATGGCGCCGAACAGGGCGACGAACGGGATCACCACCCCGAAGAGGGCCATCTTGGCCTTGCCCTTGAACAGGGCGAGCAGGGCGATCAGGAAGTTCCCGCCGATGGTGCCGAGGACCGTCCCCCGGCTCTGCAGCTCGTCGTCGTCGAGGCCGTCCACCCCGAACGGCGCGAAGCCGAGCAGCAGCAGGCCGACGAGGGCGACGGTGAGCACGACCACTTCGACGCTCTTGCGGCCCTCCTCGCTCCAGTACACGTCGTCCAGGTGCAGGATCAGCGCGAACTCGTCCATGACCAGGCCCGCGCCCATACCGAAGATCACCGCGGCGAGGGCCGAGCCGAAGCCGCGCTGACCGCCCGCGACCGCGCAGAAGCCGCCGATCACCGTGAGGATGATCCCCGGGACGACGTGGTGGATGTGGACCGAGCCGGTGCTGATGTTCCGGAAGGGGCCCTTGCCCGCCCGGATGAGGCGGGTGATGACCCGGGTGACAAGGAACGTCACCACGAACGCGGTCAGGGCCAGGAGCAGGGGAAGTTTCCCCGGTTCGACGATGTTGGTCTGCCACCAGTCACCCATGTTCCCAGTGTGGTCGGCACGGGGGTGGCCTGCCCGGCGGGACGGACGTCCGGGCTAGTCTGCGGGCGTGTCCATGACCCCGCCGCCCCTGCACGGCCTCCGCTTCGCCTTCGGCACGCTGAGCGTGCTCCCGGTGCGGGTGGAGCGCTGGGACCGGGACGCGGCGCGCGGCGGGATGCTGTGCGCCCCTCTGGTCGGGGTGGTGCTGGGGTGCGGTGCGGCCGCCGTCGCCCTGGTGCTGCTGTTCCTGGGCGCCGGCCCTCTCCTCGCGGCGGTCGCGGCGGCCGCTGTCCCGGCCGTCCTCACCCGGGGGCTGCATCTGGACGGGCTCGCCGACACCGCGGACGGGCTCGGCAGCGCCAAGCCCGCCGAGGACGCGCTGCGGATCATGAAGCAGTCGGACGTCGGGCCGTTCGGTGTGATCACGCTGCTGTTCGTCCTGCTCGCGCAGGTCGCCGCGCTGGCACGGCTGTACGACGACTCATGCGCCCGGGGCGCCCTGGCCACCATCGTCGCGGCCGTCGCGGCCCGGCTCGCGCTCACCCTCGCCGCTCGGACAGGTGTGCCGCCCGCCCGCCCGGAAGGGCTGGGGGCGGCGGTCGCGGGGGTCGTCCCGGTGCGGGCCGCCGCCGGCGTCGTACTGGCCGTGACCGTCGTGGCCGCCGCTGCCGGGGCCCTCCTCGGGGCGGACGGTGCCGTACGCGCCGCGCTCGCTGTCCTCGCCGCGCTGGGCTGCGCCGAGCTGCTGCTGCGGCACTGCGTCCGGCGCTTCGGCGGGGTCACCGGGGACGTCTTCGGCGGGCTCGCGGAGACGGCGGCCACCACCGCGCTGGTCGTGCTGTCGCTGGGCTGAGCCCGCGGGGACCCGCCGCCCGTCACCGGGTCCCCGCGGGCGGACCGCTACGGCAGTCTCAGCGTCACCGCCGTCTGGAGCAGCTCCGGTGTCGTCCACGCCGAGCGCAGCCCCGCGTACGGGGTGCCGAACGCGGCGGTGCCGAGCAGGAGTTGCTTACGGGTGCCCTCCGGCACGGTCACCGGGATCTGCACACCGGAGGGCGCGCTGACGGTGACCTTGGAGCCGACCCGGTACGCGGTCACCCGGTTCTGGGAGAGGGCGCTCTGCCAGGCGTCACGGCGCTTGAACTCGGTGCCGATGGCGCTCTGGCGGAGGTTCTCCAGCGGGGTGTTGTCCGCGAACAGGGCGCCGTGGTCGGCGAGCACCTTGTCCAGGACCGGGTAGAGGATCCGGTCCTCGGCCAGGTTGGACTGGTGGACGTAGTGCGGGCGCGGGTCGTTGGAGATGGCGTGCCCGAGCGCCGCGCGGGCCTCCTGCGGCACGATGTGCTCGGCGTAGCCGGTGGCGACGTCCAGCGGCTCGTCGAGGCAGGTGGAGGCGGGGTTGGACTCGCAGATGCCGCTGCCGCCGTCGGCCTTCGAGGTGTAGATCCAGTTGTACTCGTCGGCCATCTCCTCCGCCGTGCCCGTGTTGTAGTACACGTTCATCGGGTAGCGGGGGACGGTGAGGGCGGAGCCGACCGGGCGCTGGGCGGACTCGCGGGAGTTGTCCGAGGCGATCCACTTGACCCCGTTGTCGGCGAGGGCGCCGGCCAGGTTGGGGTTGTCGGCGGGCTGCTGCGGCAGGTTCTTCAGGCCCGAGTGCTCGCCGGTGACCAGTTCCGTGCGGTCGAGCGGGAGGCCCTTGGTCACGCCCCAGGTGTGGTTGTCCCGGATCTGGGCGGAGATCTCGGACCGGCTCATGTACCGGATCGAGCCGTCGGCGTTCTTCGCGCAGCTCCACGGCACCGTCGAGGTGTCCTGGACGCAGCCGAGGAAGGGGTGCGTGTAGGTGTGGTTGATCCAGCGGTACTGGTTGCGGTCGGCGAGCAGCCGCGCGGCGAGCGCGTCGGTGCCGCCGTGCTCGGCCTTCCACTCCTCGCCCGAGCCCGCGTTGTAGACCATGTCGAGGCGGAAGCCGCTCTCGCGCTGCCACTGGGCGGCCCGGACCGCGTCCTGCTCGGTCATCCGGATCGGCGGGGCCTCCTCGCCGCCGCCCCCGACGCAGTCGATGTCGCCGGGTGTGCAGTTGCGCTCGGTGTCCCAGCGGGCGTCGGGCGCGAACACGTCGTCGACGTGCACCGCGAGGTAGTTGCGGGCCTGGCCGAGGTGGACGCCCTGGGTCAGCCACTCCACGATGCCGCGCGCCAGCAGACGGAACTGCTGCTGGTACTGGTTGTAGGCGAAGGTGACGACGAGCTGGCGGCGCCCGTCGGCGGCGTACTCGCCGACCAGGCTGCCCCGCCCGGAGCCCCCCGGCACCGGGACGTCGACATAGCTGGTGAAACCGGCCCGGGGCCGGGCGGCGTAGCCGTAACTCTCCGAGATCGACGGGTCGTTGTCCTCGAAGGTGAAGGCGCCGTCGAGATAGCCGAAGGCGCCGGCCCGGCCCTGGGCGGTGACGGCGGCCTCGTGTCCGTCGAGGCTGCCCGCCCAGCCGCCCTCGGTGGTGTAGTCGAGGCCGACGCCGGGGTGGGCCCAGGTGTAGGCGTCGACCTGCGGGATACCGAAGGTGCGCTCGAAGTTCTCCAGCGCGGTCTGCTCGGCCGAGCCCGCGCCGAACGGCGCCTCGTGGGGCAGTACGACACCCTGGTACTTGGCGCGCGGGGTGCCGCCGACGGTGTCGCTGAGGAACGCCGCGGTGACGGCGGGGCGGTTCGTGTCGTTCAGGTCGACGGTGGTGTACGGGATGCCGGTGCTCTTCAGCTGTGCGGTGATGGCCTGGACCGCGCTGCCGCCGTCGTCCACCACCAGCACCTTGAGGTCGACGCGTGGTTCCCCCGCGGCCGAGGCACCGGGCACGCCCACGCCCAGCGCCAGCAGACCGGCGGCCGCCGAGACGGCGGCCGTTTCTCTCCAACGGTGCGCTCTCTGCGCCATGGTTGTCCTTCCCCCCAGAGGATCCCCGGGCGCTCCACGTGGAGGAGCTGCGGAGGATCCGTGGAAATCATGCGAAACGGCGAGCGGATCACTCGCCGGAAACCACACGAGTGTGACTCAGCTCACCGGCCCTGGGGATCGGGAAGCGGCGCGACGCCACGGACGGGTGAACGACCGCAGGAATGAGCGAACGCTCACGCGAGCGTAGGCTCAGCCGCAGTGTTCGTGCCGTACCGGGGAAGGCCCCGCTGACACCCGCACCGCCAGGTCGGAACTAGGGTCGGCCCTCGGGCCCGGCCGACCCACACTTTTCGGCCACCGCAACTTCACATCGGAAGCGAGAATTCACCACCGTGACTGCTCTGACTCTCAGCACCGCCGCGGCGCCCGGCCTGCGCGTCGACGCGCTCGTGATCGGTGTCGCCAAGGGCTCCGGCTCCAAGGGCGCGGGCCTGATCGTCGCCCCCGGCGCCGAGGCCGTGGACCAGGCGTACGACGGCAAGCTGGCCGGCGTCCTGGAGACCCTCGGGGCCTCCGGCTCCGAGGGCGAGGTGACGAAGCTCCCCGCCCCCGCCGGCTTCAAGGCCCCGCTCGTCGTGGCGGTCGGCCTGGGCGCCGAGCCCGACGGCGAGGACGCTGACGCCGGCTTCGACGGCGAGGCCCTGCGCAAGGCGGCCGGTGTGGCCGCGCGCGCCCTCGCCGGTTCCAAGAAGGCCGCGTTCGCGCTGCCGCTGGCCGACGCCGGCGACCTCGGCGCGATCGCCGAGGGCGTCCTGCTGGGCGCCTACTCCTTCGACGCCTACAAGGAGAACGGCGGGGAGCGCAAGAACGGCAAGGCGCCGCTCGCCGAGGCCGCGCTGCTCGGCGCCAAGCCCCGCGACAAGGCGCACAAGGCCGCCCTCGAGCGCGCCACCGCCGTGTCCGAGGAGCTCAACCGCGCCCGCGACCTCGTCAACACCCCTCCGAACGACCTCAACCCCGAGTCGTTCGCCGCGATCGCCACGGCGGCCGCCAAGGAGCACGGCATCAAGGTGCAGGTGCTCGACGAGAAGGCGCTCGCCAAGGGCGGCTACGGCGGCATCCTGGGCGTCGGCGCCGGTTCCGCCGCCGGTCCGCGCCTGGTGAAGCTGACGTACACGCACTCGCGCAACGCCAAGCACCTCGCGCTCGTCGGCAAGGGCATCACCTACGACTCGGGCGGCATCTCGCTGAAGCCGGCCGGCCACAACGAGACGATGAAGTGCGACATGAGCGGTGCCGCCGCGGTGTTCGCCGCCGTCGTCGCCGCCGCGCGGCTCGGCCTGGAGGTCAACGTCACCGGCTGGCTGGCGCTGGCCGAGAACATGCCCTCCGGCTCCGCCACCCGTCCCGGTGACGTGCTGCGCATGTTCAGCGGCAAGACCGTCGAGGTGCTCAACACCGACGCCGAGGGCCGGCTGGTGCTGGCCGACGCGCTGTGGGCGGCCTCCCAGGAGAAGCCGGACGCCATCGTCGACGTGGCGACGCTGACCGGCGCGATGGTGCTGGCGCTCGGCAACCGCACCTTCGGTGTGATGGCCAACGACGACGCGTTCCGCGCGGCGGTCGTGGAGGCCGCGGAGGAGGTCGGCGAGGCGTCCTGGCCGATGCCGCTGCCGGAGCACCTGCGCAAGGGCATGGACTCGCCGACCGCCGACATCGCCAACATGGGCGAGCGGATGGGCGGCGGTCTGGTCGCGGGCCTCTTCCTGCGCGAGTTCGTGGGCGAGGGCATCACCTGGGCGCACGTGGACATCGCGGGCCCGGCGTTCAACGAGAGCGGCCCGTTCGGGTACACCCCCAAGGGCGGTACGGGCTCCGCGGTGCGGACGCTGGTGCGGCTGGCCGAGCTGACGGCCGCCGGCGACCTGGGCTGACACCGGATCCCGGCCGCCGGGGCCTCGCACGCGGGTAGGGCGAGGCCCCGGCGGCGTCCGGTCCCGGCCCGGCGGAGGGCCACGAGTGGGACGTCTCACACACCAGCCCGGCGTCTCGTTCGGTGTGGACAAGTGCGAAGATGGGGCTCGGCAGGACAGGGCCCCACCAAGGGCCGAAAGAACGAGCGGCCGGACACCAGCCGCCGACCGGTCACTGGAGACCGGCGTGGCGCACATGCATGGAGGACGTGACGTGGCGAACGACGCCAGCACCGTTTTCGACCTAGTGATCCTCGGCGGTGGTAGTGGCGGTTACGCCGCGGCCCTGCGCGGAGCGCAGCTGGGCCTGGACGTCGCCCTGATCGAGAAGGACAAGGTCGGCGGCACCTGCCTGCACCGGGGATGCATCCCCACCAAGGCCCTGCTGCACGCGGGCGAGATCGCCGACCAGGCCCGCGAGAGCGCGCAGTTCGGCGTGAAGGCGACCTTCGAGGGCATCGACATCGCCGGGGTCCACAAGTACAAGGACGGCGTGATCTCCGGCCTGTACAAGGGCCTCCAGGGTCTCGTGGCCTCCCGCAAGGTGACGTACATCGAGGGTGAGGGCCGGCTGTCCTCCCCGACCTCCGTCGACGTCGACGGCCGGCGTGTCCAGGGCCGCCACGTCCTGCTGGCGACCGGCTCCGTGCCGAAGTCGCTGCCGGGCCTGGAGATCGACGGCGACCGGATCATCTCCTCGGACCACGCCCTCGTCCTGGACCGCGTGCCCAAGTCCGCGATCATCCTGGGCGGCGGCGTCATCGGCGTCGAGTTCGCCTCGGCGTGGAAGTCGTTCGGCGCCGACGTCACCGTCATCGAGGGCCTCAAGCACCTCGTCCCGGTCGAGGACGAGAACAGCTCCAAGCTCCTGGAGCGCGCCTTCCGCAAGCGCGGCATCAAGTTCAACCTGGGCACCTTCTTCCAGAAGGCCGAGTACACCCAGGACGGCGTCAAGGTCACCCTCGCCGACGGCAAGGAGTTCGAGGCCGAGGTGCTGCTGGTGGCCGTCGGCCGCGGCCCGGTCTCGCAGGGCCTCGGCTACGAGGAGCAGGGCGTCGCGATGGACCGCGGCTACGTCCTCGTCGACGAGTACATGCGCACCAACGTGCCGACCATCTCGGCCGTCGGCGACCTGGTCCCGACCCTCCAGCTCGCACATGTCGGCTTCGCCGAGGGCATCCTGGTGGCGGAGCGGCTGGCCGGCCTCAAGACCGTCCCGATCGACTACGACGGTGTCCCCCGTGTGACCTACTGCCACCCGGAGGTCGCGTCCGTCGGCATCACCGAGGCCAAGGCCAAGGAGATCTACGGCGCGGACAAGGTCGTCGCGCTGAAGTACAACCTCGCGGGCAACGGCAAGAGCAAGATCCTGAACACCGCGGGCGAGATCAAGCTCGTCCAGGTCAAGGACGGCGCCGTGGTCGGCGTCCACATGGTCGGCGACCGGATGGGCGAGCAGGTCGGCGAGGCCCAGCTCATCTACAACTGGGAGGCGCTGCCGGCCGAGGTCGCCCAGCTCATCCACGCCCACCCGACGCAGAACGAGGCGCTCGGCGAGGCGCACCTGGCCCTGGCGGGCAAGCCGCTGCACGCGCACGACTGACCCTCGGCCGACGAAGCGACTCCGCGTCCCAGCGACGCCCACAGACTTCCGCAATTCGTAAGGAGCAACCGAAACCATGGCGGTTTCCGTAACCCTTCCGGCGCTCGGCGAGAGCGTCACCGAGGGCACTGTCACCCGCTGGCTGAAGGCCGAGGGTGAGCGCGTCGAGGCCGACGAGCCGCTGCTCGAGGTCTCCACCGACAAGGTCGACACCGAGATCCCCTCCCCCGCGTCCGGCGTGCTGTCCTCCATCAAGGTCGCCGAGGACGAGACCGTCGAGGTCGGCGCCGAGCTGGCCGTGATCGACGACGGCACGGGCGCCCCCGCTGACGCCCCGGCCCCGGCCGCCGAGCCCGAGCCCGCCGCGGCTCCGGAGCCGGCCGCCGCCGCGCCGTCCACCGAGCAGGCCGCCCCGGCGCCCGCTCCGACCGCCGAGGCCGCGTCCGGCGGCGGCTCCGCCGAGGGTACGGACGTGGTCCTGCCCGCGCTCGGCGAGTCCGTCACCGAGGGCACCGTCACCCGCTGGCTGAAGTCCGTCGGCGACTCCGTCGAGGCCGACGAGCCGCTGCTCGAGGTCTCCACGGACAAGGTCGACACCGAGATCCCCGCCCCCGCGTCCGGCACCCTGCTGGAGATCGTGGTCGGCGAGGACGAGACGGCCGAGGTCGGCGCCAAGCTCGCCGTCATCGGTGCCGCGGGCGCCGCTCCGGCGGCCGCCCCGGCGCAGGAGGCCCCGGCCCCCGCGGCCGCCCCGGCTCCGGCTCCGGCTCAGCCCGCCGCGCCCGCCCCGGCCCCCGCCGCTCCGGCCGCGCCCGCCGCCGCTGCCCCGGCTCCGGCCCAGCCGGCCGCCCCGGCTCCCGCGCCGGCCGCTCCGGCTGCTCCGGCTCCGGCTCCGGCTCCGGCTCCGGCTCCGGCGAAGGCCGCCCCCGCTCCGGCCGCCCAGGCGACCGACGAGGGCGCCTACGTCACCCCGCTGGTGCGCAAGCTCGCCGCCGAGCACGGCGTCGACCTGGGCTCCGTCAAGGGCACCGGCGTCGGCGGCCGTATCCGCAAGCAGGACGTCATCGCCGCCGCCGAGGCCGCCAAGGCCGCCGCCGCAGCCCCGGCTCCGGCCGCCGCCGCGGCCCCGGCCGCCAAGAAGGCGCCCACGCTGGAGGCCTCCCCCCTCCGTGGCCAGACCGTCAAGATGCCGCGCATCCGCAAGGTCATCGGCGACAACATGGTCAAGGCGCTGCACGAGCAGGCGCAGCTGTCCTCGGTCGTCGAGGTCGACGTCACCCGCCTGATGCGCCTGCGCGCCCAGGCCAAGGACTCCTTCGCCGCGCGCGAGGGCGTCAAGCTCTCCCCGATGCCGTTCTTCGTGAAGGCGGCGGCCCAGGCGCTGAAGGCCCACCCGGTCATCAACGCCAAGATCAACGAGGCCGAGGGCACGATCACCTACTTCGACACCGAGAACGTCGGTATCGCGGTGGACTCCGAGAAGGGCCTGATGACCCCGGTCATCAAGCACGCCGGCGACCTCAACATCGCGGGCATCGCCAAGGCCACGGCGGAGCTGGCGGGCAAGGTCCGCGGCAACAAGATCACGCCCGACGAGCTGTCCGGCGCGACCTTCACCATCTCCAACACCGGTTCGCGCGGTGCGCTCTTCGACACGATCATCGTGCCGCCGGGCCAGGTCGCGATCCTCGGCATCGGTGCCACGGTCAAGCGCCCGGCGGTCATCGAGACCGAGGAGGGCACGGTCATCGGCGTCCGCGACATGACGTACCTGACCCTGTCCTACGACCACCGCCTGGTGGACGGCGCCGACGCCGCCCGCTACCTGACGGCGGTCAAGGCGATCCTCGAGGCCGGCGAGTTCGAGGTCGAGCTCGGCCTCTGATCCTCGCTGTTCGGCAGTACGGCGCCCCGCCCGGAACGATTCCGGACGGGGCGCCGCTCTGTACCCGGGCGCGACCGCCCCTCCAGGGGCGCGGGGAACCGCGCGACCAGCCCCGACACACCCGCACCCGCCCGGCGGCACCCGGCACCGAGCTCGTGGGCGCCCCACCCATCACCGCGTGTGCGCCTCGTCTCACCTGCACCAAAGCACCGCCGTCGGTCCTCCCCGCGGAGCGCAACCGCCGTATTGTCTAAACGTCAACGCGCCCTAAGGAGCCCTCATGACCGCCCCCGTCATCCACTCGCTGCGCGAACAGATCCGCGAGCACATCCTCGAGGGGATCATCAGCGGGCGCTGGCAGCCGGGCGAGCGGATCGTCGAGCGGCGGATCGCCACCGAGCTCGAGGTGAGCCAGACCCCGGTCCGGGAGGCGCTGCGCGAGCTGGAGTCGCTGCGGCTGATCGAGTCCGCCCCCAACAAGGGCGTTCGGGTGCGCAATCTGACCGCCGGCGACCTGGAGGAGAGCTATCCGGTCCGCGCCGGCCTCGAGGCCATCGCCGCCGAGCTGGCCGCCGACCGCCTCGCCGGGGACTGCTCCGCGCTCGAGCCGCATGTGGCCGCCCTGTACGAGGCCGACCGGGACGCCGACGGCACCGGGCAGGTGCGGCACACGGTGGGCTTCCACCGCGAGCTGGTGCGGGCCGCGGGCAACTCGGTGCTGCTGCACACCTGGGAGGGCCTGGGCATCGAGGTCTTCACGGCACTGTCCATCCGCTGGCTCGGAACCGTTCAGCAGTCGTACGCGGAGGAGCACGAGGAGCTCGTCCAGGCGTTCCGCCGGCGGGACCCGAGGATCGCGGAACTGGTGAAGGCGCACGTGCTGGGCTGCGCCCCCAGGGCCTGATCGACAGGCGAGCATCACCCCGCTCACCTGCGGAAACCCTTCGAAAACACGGCACCGCGTGCCATATGCCGAGGCACCGCATGCCTACTTTCCCCGGATCACGATGTTTTACCCCGGAACCCTTTGATCGATCATCGATCAGGGAGTTATTGTCACCGCTGGACCTCCACCGAGGTCTTCCGCCCTGTCCTGCCAAAGACAAAGGGCAACCCCGAACCCTTGCCGATGAGGGAACCCCCTTCGACTGAGGAAGGCGGCGACATGACCGACCCCAACGCCATCCAGCCGAGCGCGCTCGACCAGCTCCCCGACCGTGACCCGGAGGAGACCGCCGAGTGGCAGGCCTCGCTGGACGCGGTCGCCGAGGCGGCCGGCCCGCACCGTGCGGCGTACCTGATGCGCCGCACCCTGGAGCGGGCCGAGGGCACCGGCATCGCGCTGCCCAAGCTCCTCGAGACGGACTACGTCAACACCATCCCCACCGCCGCCGAGCCGTCCGCGCCCGGTGACGAGGAGATGGAGCGGAAGATCACCGCGTGGAACCGCTGGAACGCGGCCGCGATGGTGACCCGCGGCTCCAAGTACGGCGTGGGCGGTCACATCGCCACCTTCGCCTCCGCCGCGTGGCTCTACGAGACCGGCTTCAACCACTTCTTCAAGGGCAAGGAGGGCGACGGCAGCGGCGACCAGCTCTACATCCAGGGCCACGCCTCGCCGGGCATCTACGCCCGCGCCTTCCTCGACGGCCGCCTCACCGAGCAGCACCTGGACAACTTCCGCCAGGAGGCGGGCGGCAACGGCCTGCCGTCGTACCCGCACCCGCGCCGGCTGCCCTGGCTGTGGGAGTTCCCGACCGTCTCCATGGGTCTCGGCCCGCTGTCGGCGATCTACCAGGCCCGCTTCAACCGCTATCTGACGGCCCGCGGCGTCAAGGACGTCTCCGCGTCCCACGTATGGGCCTTCCTCGGCGACGGCGAGATGGACGAGCCGGAGTCGACGGCGGCACTCGCCCTGGCCTCCCGCGAGGGCCTGGACAACCTGACCTTCGTCATCAACTGCAACCTGCAGCGCCTCGACGGCCCGGTCCGCGCCAATTTCAAGATCGTGCAGGAGCTGGAGGCCCAGTTCCGCGGCGCCGGCTGGAACGTGATCAAGACGCTGTGGGGCACCGCCTGGGACGAGCTGTTCCAGCTCGACACCACGGGCGCGCTGGTCCGCCGGCTGCGCGAGGTGCCGGACGCGCAGGTGCAGACGTACCAGACGCGCGACGCCGCCTACATCCGCGAGGACTTCTTCGGCAAGGACCCGGCGCTCGCCGAGATGGCGAAGCTGCTGAGCGACGACAAGATCCTCGAGTGTTTCCACCTCTCGCGCGGTGGCCACGAGGCCCGCAAGGTGTACGCCGCCTACAAGGCCGCCGTCGAGTTCAAGGGCGCGCCGACCGTGATCCTGGCCCAGACGGTCAAGGGCCACACCCTCGGCGAGGGCTTCGCGTCGAAGAACGCCAACCACCAGATGAAGAAGCTCTCGGTGGACGAGTTCAAGGCGATGCGCGACCTGCTCGAACTGCCCATCAAGGACAGCGACTTCGCCGACGGCGTGGTGCCCTACGGCCACCCCGGCGCCGACTCCCCCGAGGTCCGCTACCTCCAGGAGCGCCGCGCGGCCCTCGGCGGTCCCGCCCCGGCCCGCCGCGTCCACCCGGTGGCCCCGCTGCCGGCCCCCGCCGACAAGGCGTTCGCCGCCTTCGACAAGGGCTCCGGCTCGCAGAACGTCGCCACCACCATGGCGTTCGTCCGCCTGGTCAAGGACCTGGTCCGCGACAAGGAGACCGGCAGGCGCTGGGTGCCGATCGTCCCCGACGAGGCGCGCACCTTCGGCATGGAGAGCCTCTTCCCGTCCCTCGGCATCTACTCGCCGAAGGGCCAGACGTACGAGCCGGTCGACCGCGACCAGCTGATGTACTACAAGGAGGCGAAGAACGGGCAGATCCTCAACGAGGGGATCACCGAGGCCGGTTCGATGGCCGACTTCATCGCCGCGTCGACGTCGTACGCGACGCACGGCGAGACGATGATCCCGTTCTACATCTTCTACTCGATGTTCGGCTGGCAGCGGACGGCCGACCAGATGTGGCAGCTCGGCGACCAGCTCGGCCGCGGCTTCCTCGTCGGCGCGACGGCCGGCCGCACCACGCTGACCGGTGAGGGCCTGCAGCACGCCGACGGCCACTCCCCCGTCATCGCGGCGACCAACCCGGCGGCGCTGACGTACGACCCGGCCTTCGCCTACGAGGTCGCGGCCATCGTCAAGGACGGTCTGCGCCGGATGTACGGCGAGGCCGCCCCGGGCGAGGACCAGGACGTCTTCTACTACCTGACCGTCTACAACGAGCCGCTGCCGCAGCCCGCGAAGCCCGCGGTGGACGGCGTCGACCAGGGCATCGTCAAGGGCCTGTACCGCTTCAACACGGCGGAGTCGGCCGGTCTGTCCCCGGCGGCGAACGCCCCGCGCATCCAGCTCCTGGGCTCCGGCACCGCCATCCACTGGGCGCTGAAGGCGCAGAGGCTGCTCGCCGAGGAGTGGGGTGTGGCCGCCGACGTGTGGTCCGCGACCTCCTGGACGGAGCTGCGCCGTGACGCGCTGGAGGCCGACGCGGCCCTGCTGCGCGGCGAGGAGCGGGTGCCGTACGTCCGTCAGGCGCTGCAGGGCGCCGAGGGCCCGGTGCTCGCGGTCTCCGACTACATGCGCCAGGTCCCGGACCAGATCGCGCAGTGGGTCGAGCAGGACTGGTCCTCGCTGGGCGCCGACGGCTTCGGTCTGTCCGACACCCGTGACGCGGCCCGCCGCCACTTCGGGGTGGACGCCGAGTCGATCGTCGTCGCGGCCCTGGCCCAGCTCGCCCGGCGTGGCGAGGTCAAGGCCACCGCGGTGAAGGAAGCCCGCGAGAAGTACGGCCTGTAGCCGGGCCGGTGGTGAGCGAAGGGGCACGGCACTCGCCGTGCCCCTTCGGCGTACCCCTCCGCTGTCACCGTCGGCTGTCAGTGGGCCCCGGCATGATGGCCGTATGCGTGCCGCTCGTCTGATCAAGATGGTGCTGTTGCTCCAGTCCCGGCCCTCCATGACCGCCGGTGAGCTGGCGCGGGAGCTGGAGGTCTCCGAGCGGACGGTCACCCGGGACGCGCAGGCGCTGTCGGAGGCCGGGGTGCCGGTCTACGCCGAGCGGGGCCGGGCCGGCGGGTACCGGCTGGTCGGCGGGTACCGCACGCGGCTGACCGGGCTCGCGCGCGGGGAGGCCGAGGCGCTGTTCCTCAGCGGGGTGCCGGGGGCGCTGCGCGAGATGGGCCTGGAGGACGCCGCGTCGGCCGCGCGGCTGAAGGTGTCGGCCGCTCTGCTGCCGTCGCTGCGCGACGCGTCCCGTACGGCGGCCCAGCGCTTCCATCTGGACGCGCCGAACTGGTTCACCGAGCCGGCGCCCCCGGAGCTGCTGCCGGCGGTCGCGGACGCCGTGTGGGACGACCGCCGGATCGTCGCGCGCTACCGGCGGCGCGGCGACGAAGAGGTCGAGCGGGAGCTGGAGCCGTACGGGCTCGTGCTGAAGGCCGGTGTCTGGTACCTGTGCGCCCGGGTCCCCGGGGACGGTGCCCACCGGGTGTACCGGATCGACCGGTTCCTCGCGGTCGAGGCCGGTGACGGGCGGTTCGAGCGGGACGAGTCGTTCGATCTGCCGGGGTTCTGGGCGGAGCGGGCCGAGCAGTTCGCGCGGTCGATCCTGCGGACGGAGGTGGTGCTGCGGGTGTCGCCCGAGGGGGTGCGCGCCCTGCGGTTCGCCGTCGGGACGCTGGTCGCGCGGGAGGCGCTGGAGGCGGCGGGCGCCCCGGACGGGGACGGCTGGGTGACGGCGACCGTCCCGGTGGAGTCCGAGGAGGTCGCCCACGGCCAGCTCGCGGCGCTGGGCCCCGAGGTGGAGGTGCTGGCCCCGAGGTCGCTGCGGGAGCGGTTCGCCGCCGACGCGATACGCCTGGCGGCCCTGTACGCCGATTGAGTCACGCGCCCCATAACAATCCGTCGCACTCCACGTGCGCCCCACCGGTCCAGGGCCGATGCTTGACCCGTGATGGACGAGACGGAGTTCTGGGAGCTGGTGGACGCGACCCGTGAGGCCGCGGAGGGCGATCCCGAGGAGCAGGCCGACCTGCTCGTGGACCGGCTGGTCCAGCTGGACCCGGACGCCGTGCTCGACTTCGCCCGCCACTTCGAGGCCCGCTACAACCGGGCCTACACCTGGGATCTGTGGGGCGCCGCCTGGGTCCTGCTCGACGGGGCCAGTGACGACGCCTTCGACTTCTTCCGCTGCTGGCTGATCGGCCAGGGCCGCGAGGTGTACGAGGGCGCGGTGCACGACCCGGACTCCCTGGCCGAGCTGCTGGACGACTTCGACGAGGAGTTCGACGGCGACGGGGAGGAGCTGGGGTACGCCGCAGACGAGGCGTACGAGCAGCTCACCGGTGCCGTCGCTCCCGATCTGGGCCTGCCGCCCGCGCCCCCGGAGCCGTCCGGCACACCTGTGGACTTCGAGGACTCGCGGGCGCTGGCGGAGCGGTTTCCCCGGCTGTGGGCACGCTTCAAGGGCTGAGCGTGGCCCAGGGCCTCTCGTTTGGATCATGCCGGGCTCGCGGGCCCTGGTGCCGCACCTCGCCGCGTTGTCGTCGGTCGCCATGACGCCCTCCTCCGCCTTGCGACGCACGGCACCGGACCCCGCTCCCTGATCCGGCCTGACCCCGACGAAAGACCCTAGGGTGCCCGGCCCTGGAGGCGGGCCGCCGTGGCCCTGATCTCCGGGAGGAGGGCGCTGAGGGCGGCGCCGGGGCAGCTCGTCGAGTAGCCGTCGTTGTGGCCGGCCACGGCGGGGAGCGTGGCGGTGGTGCCGGAGGCGTAGCGACTGAGGCTGTTGCTGGAGGTCAGCCGCACCTTCGTGCGGGGGTCGGTCCCGGAGAGCCCCAGCTTCCACGCCGCCACCGCCGCGATCGCGTCGGTCATCGCCTGCGGGACGGGCACTCCGTCCGTGAAGGTGCCGAGGGCGGCGACGCCCGCGGTGCGGTGGTTGAAACCCTGGGTGTGGGCGCCGGTGACGGGCCGGTCGGTGCCGCCGGCCCGGCCCTCGTAGATCGTGCCGCAGCGGTCGACGACGAAGTTGTAGCCGAGGTCGTCCCAGTGCCGTGCGCCGGTCTGCCCGGCGTACAGATGCTCGATGATCCGGGGCGAGTCGGCGCAGTCGTAGTCGTTGGGCGAGTCCGTGTGGTGGACGAAGACGGCGACGACCTTGTCGTCGTAGCGCGGCGGCGGCTGGGTGTGCAGGGTCTTCTCGTCGAGCCAGACGTCCCGGGGCACGATGGGCGGCCTGGCGGCCTGGTACGAGGCCGGGCGCGCCGCGACGGGCCGCTTCTCCCGCTCGACGCTCTTCTCCACCCCGTCGGCGCACAGCACGAGCGCGAGCCCGGCGGCCACTCCCGGTACGAAACCGAGGGCCACGAGGGCTCCCCGTCCCCCGGGGACACCTCGTACCCGTTCCGCCGTGACCCGTCGGATGGCACGCATGGTCCTACTGTCCGACGGATCCGGTCCGCCCGCGATGTGTGGTGTGACACCGGGTGGAACCATCATCCGGGTCCGGGGCGTTCCTCCTGGTGTACGCAGCGTGGCCGAATCCCCGTGACACGCCGCCGCGCGCTGATCAAGAAGCGCTCCGTGCGCGTACTAAGGGGTCCGGTCAAGAGGTGAGGGAGAGGCGGCTCAGTGGACCTGCTCGACATCCTGCTGCTGCTCGTGATGGTGGCCTACGCGGCGTCCGGCTACCGGCGCGGGCTGGTGGCGGGCTGTGTCTCGCTGGCCGGCTTCGTGGGCGGCGCGGTGATCGGCGTGTGGCTGCTGCCGTGGGTGATGGACCTGGTCTCGCCGGGCACCACACGGGCGACGGTGGCCGCGGTGCTGACGGTGCTGCTGCCGGCCGTGCTGGTGCACGAGCTGGCGGGGCGGCTGGCCCTGCGGCTGCGCCGGGAGCTGGACCGCGGGCCGCTGCGGGTGGCGGACGGCATCGGCGGGGCGGTGGCCAACTCGGTGGCCGTGCTGATCGTGGCCTGGGTGGCGGCGAGCGTGCTGGCCGCGTCCTCCTCGACGCTGCTGACGTCGGCGATCCGTGACTCGCGGCTGCTGGGGACCGTGCAGGACGCGATGCCGGACACCACCCCGGCCTGGTTCTCGCGGGCCACCTCCGCGCTGACCGAGGCGGGCTTCCCGCAGGTCTTCAACCCGTTCGAGAACGAGTCGACGGCCGAGGTCGCCAAGCCCACCGGTGACAGCGTCACCCCGGCCGCGACGGAGGCCGCCAAGCGCAGCACCGTCAAGATCGAGGGGACCGCGGGCACCCAGGGCCGCGAGGGCAGCGGGTTCGTGTACGCCCCGCAGCGTGTGATGACCAACGCCCATGTGGTGGCCGGCATCGACCGGCCGGACGTCCGCGTGGGCGGTGTCGGGCCGTCGTACGCCGCCCGGGTGGTGCTGTTCGACCCGCGGCGGGACGTGGCCGTGCTGTACGTGCCCCAGCTGCGCGCCCCGGTGCTGCGCTTCGACGACGCCACGCGCGGCGACTCGGCGGTGGTCGCGGGCTATCCGGAGGACGGCGCGCTGGATCTGCAGGCGGCGACGGTCGCCGGCCGTATACAGGCCACCGGGCAGAACATCTACAACGACGAGACCGTCACCCGAGAGATCTACTCGATCCGCTCGACCGTCCGGCCCGGCAACTCGGGCGGGCCGCTGCTGACCACCGAGGGCCGGGTGTTCGGGGTGGTCTTCGCCCGTTCCACCACCGACGCTGAGACGGGTTACGTCCTGACGGCGGACGAGGTCGCCTCGGACGCCCGGCGCGCGGCGACCGCGACGGCCCCGGTGGACACCGGGGACCTGATCACCTCGTGACGCCGCGGGACCTCACAGAGCGCGCCCCATGAGCACGTCGTCGGCGTACCTCCCGTCGATGTGGAACTCCCCGGGCAGGACGCCCTCGACCACGAAGCCCTCGGAGGCGTAGAGCGCGCGGGCGGGGGTGTTGTGACCGAGGACGCGCAGGGTGACGCGGCGGGCGCCCCGGCGCCGGGCGTCCTCGACGGCCGCCCGCACGAGCGCCCTTCCGACGCCCAGACCACGGGCTTCGTCCGCGACCGCCAGCCCCTGGATCTGGCGGACGTGCGCGTTGCAGGCGAGCCGGGTCGGCGGGACCACGCGTATGTAGCCGACGGCCCGCCCTTCCAGCTCCGCGACGAGGACGTCCTCGGGGGCGTGGCGCTCGTCGAAGAAGGGCGGGTACGGCGGGCGCGGCCGGGGCACGACGGCGTGCAGCGGCGACCAGGTGGAGCGGTCGAGCCGGGCCAGTTCCTCGTCGTCCTCGTGCCGGGCGGTGCGCAGTACGGGCTGCGGGCGGGTCTCGGACATGACCGCCAGCCTACGAGGAGGCATGGGGCCCGGTTCCGGGCAGGATGGCTTGCATGGATCAGTCGAGAATCGTGATCGCCGGCTCCTCCGGCCTCATCGGCGCCGCCCTGGTGCGCTCGCTCGTCGCGGACGGCCATGAGGTGGTCCGGCTGGTGCGCCGGGCGCCCCAGGCGGCGGACGAGGTCCGCTGGGACCCCGACGGCGGTGAGGTGGCGGCGGCGGTGCTCGCCGGGTGCGACGCCGTGGTCAACCTGGCCGGCGCCAATGTGGGGGCGCGGCGCTGGACGGAGGCGTACAAGGAGAGCCTGCGGCGCGGCCGGGTCCGGGGCACGGGGGCGCTTGCCTCGGCGATGGCGGCGCTGAAGCCCGGTGAGCGGCCGCGGGTCTTCGTGAACGGCAGCGCGATCGGCTACTACGGCGAGACCGGCGAGGAGATCGTCGACGAGTCGAGCCCGCCCGGCGAGGGTTTTCTGCCGGAGCTGTGCGTGGAGTGGGAGGCCGCGGCGGCGCCCGCGCGGGAGGCCGGGGTGCGGACGGTCTTCGTGCGCACCGGCCTGGTGGTGGCCCGGGAGGGCGGGGCGTGGGGGCGGCTGTTCCCCCTGTTCAAGGCGGGGCTCGGCGGGCGGCTGGGGGACGGGCGCCAGTACTGGTCGTTCGTGTCGCTGCACGACGAGGTGGCCGCGATCCGGTATCTGCTGGACGCCGAGGAGCTGTCGGGGCCGTTCAATGTGACGGCGCCCGAGCCGGTGACGAACCGTGAGATCACGGCGGCCATGGGCCGGGTGCTGCACCGGCCCACGTTGTTCCAGGTGCCCGCGCCCGTCCTGCGGACCGTCCTCGGCGAGATGGCCGGGGATGTGCTGGGCAGTCAGCGGGTGGTGCCGGCACGTCTGCTGGAGTCGGGCTTCACCTTCGCGTTCCCGGACATCGAGGGCGCGATCCGGGCCGCGTTGAACTAGGGCGTGTTTCGAAAGTGGCGTCGTTCGCCCGGAGGGCGGGGCGCGCGGCGTCTGGTGCCGGGGGCACCTCCCACGCCCTTCGGGCAGTGGGGGAGCATCGCAAGGCGGAGGACCGTCCGCGTACTGGACGTACGTGGACGGTGCGACAACGCGGCGAGGTGCCGTGCCAGACGCCGCGCGCCAGACGGGACTTTCGAAACACGCCCTGGGACCCGGTGTCCGTGTGCGACCGCCGTGCGACCGTGCTCTGTCGATGCGCGACTGTCCCTGACCGATCCCGTCCGTAACCTCGTGCCGAACTCGGGTATTTCCTGGGCCAGTCGGGGGCATGACGTCTCCACCGGCCGCGCAACCTCGAGGAGGGGCACGTGCTTGAGCCCGCGAACCAGGCGGACGTCGTCATCGTGGGAGCCGGGGTCGCCGGGCTCGCCGCGGCGCACCGGCTGACCAGCGCAGGAATCACCACCGCGGTCCTGGAGGCGGCCCCCTACCCGGGTGGCCGCATGTCGACCGAGAAGGTCGACGGCTTCCGGCTGGACCGGATCGGGCAGCTTCTGTCGACGTCGTATCCCGAGCTCCGCCGGACACCGGCCCTGGACGCGCTCGCGCTGCGGTCCTTCGCCCCGGGGGTGCTGCTGCACAGCGACGGACGCCGGCACCGCGCCGGCGCACTCACCGGCCCGACGAGCGCCCGGCGCGCGAGGGGCGCACTCCACGCGGTGCGCGCCTTGGCGAGCGCCCCCAGGGGTTCCGCCGGGCGCGGGGCGCCGACGGTCCCCCGGGCGCGGGCGGGAGCCCCGCTGGGCACCGCCGTCGACCAGGCACGGCTGGGCGCCGCGCTCGCCCGGCTGGCCTCCGCGCCCGTCGAACGGCTGCTCGCCCGCCCCGAGGCCCCGGCCGCACAGGCCCTCGCCGAGCGGGGCATCCCGGCGCGCACGATCGACGGCTTCCTGCGGCCCCTGCTGGCCGCCCTGCTGTACGACCCCGAGCTGACCACCTCCAGCCGGTGCGCGGACCTCGCGCTGCACGCGTTCGCGGGCGGCCGGCTCTGTCTGCCCGAGGGCGGCGCCGAGGCCCTGCCCGAGCTGCTGGCGCGCTCGCTGCCGCCGAGCACCGTGCACACCGGGGTGCGGGTCACCTCGATCGCCACGACGGCCGTGACGACCGCCGAGCACGGCGAGATCCGGTGCCGCGCGGTGCTGCTGGCCACCGACGCGCGGACCGCCGCCGAGCTGCTGCCGGGGCTGCGGGTGCCCGGCTTCCACCGGGTGACGGTCCTGCACCACACGATGGACGAGGCACCGGCCACCGGCGCCTCGCTGCTGCTCGACGCCGACCGGAGCGGTCCGGTGGCGCACACGGCGGTGATCAGCCGCGTCGACCCGAGCCGCGCCCCGGCCGGCCGCGCCCTCGTCACCTCGACGGTCCTCGGCACCCCGCCCCCGGACGTCGACACCGCCGTACGCACGCATCTCGCGCGCCTGTACGGCACCTCGACGGCCCGCTGGGAGACGCTGGCCGTGCACCACACGCCCGAGGCCGTGCCCGCGATGACCGCCCCGCACGACCTGCGCCGGCCGGTGCGCCTGCTCGCGGGCCTGTACGTGTGCGGCGACCACCGGGACACCAGCACGGTCCAGGGCGCCCTGCACTCGGCCCGCCGCGCCACCACGGCGATCCTGTCGGACCTGGGCGCGGCGGGCTCCCTGCACAGCGCGGAACCCCTGCGGTCGGCGGCCTGACCGGCCCGGCCGTCCAGGCCGGGCCGCGACCCGCCCGGGCGGCCGTCCGGCCCGCGCGATCCCCGCACGGACCGACCACCCGGCTCGGCGGAGCCGCCGCCCTGCCTCCGTCGAGACCTTCGGACAGGACAGCCACCTGGGCCGGGTCGGCCCCGCGGGCGCCCGCCCAGCCCAACGAACCTGTTCTGGTCGGCGGCCTGACCGGCCCGGCCGTCCAGGCCGGGCCGCGACCCGCCCGGGCGGCCGTCCGGCCCGCGCGATCCCCGCACGGACCGACCACCCGGCTCGGCGGAGCCGCCGCCCTGCCTCCGTCGAGACCTTCGGGCAGGACAGCCACCTGGGCCGGGTCGGCCCCGCGGGCGCCCGCCCAGCCCAACGAACCTGTTCGGGCGCCCCCCGAACCGGACGCACCCCCCACGAACCGGCCACCCGGGCCGGGCGAACCCGCCAAGGGCGGCCGGGCCGCCCGGTCACAGCAGCGCGGCGACCCTGTCCCGGTAGCCCCGGACGGGGGCCGCGTCGCGGTACGGCTCCAGCCGGCGTTCGAAGTCCCTGACGTACTCGATCGCCCGGACGGACCGCATCTCGGCGGCCTGGCCGGCGGCCTCCGCGCCCAGCGCGCACGCCTGGTCGAGTTCGCCGAGGCCGAGGCGGGCGCTGGCCAGGACCAGCCGGCAGAAGAGACGGCTGCGGGCGAAGGCCGGGGCGCGCAGCTGCAGGGAGCGCTCGGCGTGCTGGGCGGCCGCGCGGAACTGCTGGAGGTCCCGGTGGCAGTGCCCGAACTCGTCGGCGAGCTGCGCCTCGTCGAAGAAGCGCGCCCAGTGCGGCACGTCGTCGCCGGGCCGGGCGGCCTCCAGGGCGCGCTCGGCCCGGACCAGCGAGGCCGTGCAGGCGCGCACCTCGCCGAGCACGCCGTGCCCGCGCGCCTCGCAGGCGTGCAGCAGGGCCAGGACGGCGGGCGGGGCGCCGGTCCCCGCGCCCTGCTGGGCGACGCGCGCCAGCTGGACGGCCTCGCGGCCGTGCCCGAGGTAGACGGCCTGCCGGCTCATGGTCGCGAGGACGTACGCCCCGAACGCCCGGTCCCCGGCCGCCTGGGCGAGCCGCAGCGCCTGCACGAAGTAGCGCTGCGCGAGGCCGTGCGCGGCGATGTCGAACGACGTCCAGCCCGCGAGCCGGGTGAGGTCGGCGGCGGCGGCGAACAGCCGGCGGCCGGTCTGCTCGCCGTAGGTGCCGCGCAGCATCGGCTCGCACTCGTGCTCCAGATAGCGCACGAGGGCCTGCCGGGCGTGGCCGCCGCCGTACATGTCGTCCAGGGAGCGGAACAGGTCGCCGACCGAGCGCAGCGCGGCGATGTCGCCGCCGGTGACCTTCTGCCCGGGCCCGCGCTCGGCCTGGCCGCGCTGGCGGGGCACCACCGGCCGGCCGGGGACCGGCACCCGCGGCACCGGCTCGCCGCGCGCGACCTTCTCGTCGGCCCGCCCGATCAGCCAGTCCCGGCTCGGCACGACGAGGCCGGCCGGGGTGAACGCGATCTTGCGCAGCTCGGCATGGCTGCCGGAGTCCTTGCGCCACAGGCCGCTGACGATGTCGACGGCCTCCTCGGGGGTCGCCGCGAACTCCAGCCCGGCGTACACGGGCGCGCAGGCGTCCAGGCCGAGGTCCTGGGCGGTGAGCCGGCGGCCGAGGCGCCGGGTGAAGACCTCGGCGATCAGCGCCGGGGTGGTGCCGCGCGGCTGCTGTCCGCGCAGCCAGCGGGTGACCGATGTCTTGTCGTATCTCAGGTCAAGCCCGTGTTCGAGTCCGAGCTGGTCCACCCGGCGGGCGAGACCCGCGTTGGAGAATCCCGCTTCTGCGATGAGCGCGGCGAGCTGTCGATTGGGAGTGCGCTGCGCGGGTCGTTCCGTCATCTGCGGTGCGGTCTCCTGCCTTTCGGGCGTCGTGTGGCCTTACGGCCGCCGAACGCCCGGAATTGCCGTGAGCAGCCCTTTTGGCCTCTCGAACGGCGCGAATGTAGCGGAGAGTAAACAGCCGATCGCACATTACGCCGCCCATTCATCCGATCGTGTGAGGATTGCGCCAGCGGGCTGACGTGGGCCTCGGGAGCCCACTCGAACGGACCGGTCGTACAGTGGCGTAGGCACGCTTCGTGCCTTACGACTTTCCGGTGCTTCTAGGGAGGCGCTTGCCGTGAGTGAGTTGCGGTTCGTCCGCATGGGGTTCGGGGCGGATGCCGTCGAGTACCAGGAGGCGTGGGACGAGCAGCGCCGCGTGCACGCGGCCCGGTTCGCCGACGAGATCGACGACACCGTCCTGCTGCTCGAACACCCCCCGGTCTACACGGCGGGCCGGCGCACCGCCGCCAACGAGCGCCCGCTGGACGGCACGCCCGTCATCGACGTGGACCGCGGCGGCAAGATCACCTGGCACGGTCCCGGCCAGCTGGTCGGCTACCCCATCCAGAAGCTCCCCCGCCCGGTCGACGTCGTGGCGCACGTACGGCGGCTGGAGGAGGCCCTGATCCGCACCTGCGCGGAGTTCGGCCTGGAGACCACCCGGGTCGAGGGCCGCAGCGGCGTCTGGGTCCTCGGCGACCCGGTCGAGCAGCGCCCCTCCCTCGGCGGGCTCTCCCTGGACTTCGACCCCCGCCTCACGGACGAGGAGTTCGACCCGCGGCTGAACGGCCCCGAGTACGCGCCCTCCAACGCCGGGCAGCGGCGCGAGGACCGCAAGATCGCGGCCATCGGGATCCGGGTGGCGAAGGGCGTGACCATGCACGGCTTCGCTCTCAACGTGAACCCGGACAACAAGTGGTTCGACAAGATCATCCCGTGCGGCATCCGGGACGCCGGGGTCGCGTCCCTGGCGGCGGAGCTCGGCCGGGACGTCACCATCGAGGAGGTGCTGCCGGTCGTCGAGCGGCATCTGCGGGACGTACTGGAGAACGCCGACCTCAGGCCGCGGGAGATCGAGAGGGCGGCCGTCTGAGACCGGGAATGGGCCCCGCCGTCACGAGGTTGGCCTGACGGCAGGGCTCAGTAAGCACGGGCGTACCCTGGTGTACGCCGAAGAATCGAAGCACAGGGAGCCGACGTGTCCGCAGTCTCACCGGACGGACGCAAGATGCTGCGCCTGGAGGTCCGCAACAGCCAGACCCCCATCGAGCGCAAGCCCGAGTGGATCAAGACCCGGGCGAAAATGGGCCCCGAGTACACGAAGATGCAGAGCCTCGTGAAGAGCGAGGGGCTGCACACGGTCTGCCAGGAAGCCGGCTGCCCGAACATCTACGAGTGCTGGGAGGACCGCGAGGCCACCTTCCTCATCGGCGGCGACCAGTGCACCCGGCGCTGCGACTTCTGCCAGATCGACACCGGCAAGCCCGAGGCGCTCGACCGCGACGAGCCGCGCCGCGTCGGCGAGTCCGTGGTCACCATGGACCTGAACTACGCCACCATCACCGGCGTCGCCCGTGACGACCTCCCCGACGGCGGCGCCTGGCTGTACGCCGAGACGGTCCGCCAGATCCACGAGCAGACCGCCGCCCGCGAGGCCGGCCGCACCAAGGTCGAGCTGCTCGCCCCCGACTTCAACGCGGTCCCGGAGCTGCTGCAGGAGGTCTTCGCCTCCCGCCCCGAGGTCTTCGCGCACAACGTCGAGACGGTACCGCGCATCTTCAAGCGCATCCGCCCCGGCTTCCGCTACGAGCGCTCCCTCAAGGTCATCACCGACGCCCGCGACTACGGTCTGGTCACGAAGTCGAACCTGATCCTCGGCATGGGCGAGACCCGCGAGGAGGTCAGCGAGGCGCTCAAGCAGCTGCACGACGCCGGCTGCGAGCTGATCACCATCACGCAGTACCTGCGCCCGAGCGTGCGCCACCACCCCGTGGAGCGCTGGGTCAAGCCGCAGGAGTTCGTGGAGCTGAAGGAGGAGGCCGAGGAGATCGGCTTCTCCGGTGTGATGTCCGGCCCGCTGGTGCGCTCCTCGTACCGGGCCGGCCGCCTCTACCAGATGGCCGTGGAGAAGCGCGGCGCGTACGTCGCCTCCCAGGCCGTCTGACGGCACGGGCCGTCGGATGGCTCAGGCCGCCCGATGGCACGGAGTGTCACTGTGCGCATGTGAATCCGCGCACAGGTGAACGCTCCCCGACTTCGTCCGTGAGACGCGGTCCGGTACGTCGTCGCAGATCGCGACCAGGTCCGGACCGCGTTCGGTCGTTCCGGCCCCCCATTCGGCCTTCATCGGTGTTTGACCGGTCGGTCACGCCCTGGTAACACCAATCAGTGACCCTGGTTGCACACGTTGTGCACCGCTCACCGGAGCAGTCATTCCCGAGGGGGGACCTCTGCCATGCAGGCCGCGCCCGTTCGCGCCACCGCCATCCCGTCGTTCACCGATGCACTGCGTGCCGTCGAGTCGCTGCTGATGGGCAGCGGCCAGCGCACGGCCCGTCGCAACGCCTGGACCTCCGTCCTGGAGGACCGCCGCCGCGCGAAGGACCGCGTCGAGGCGGAGCGCGTCCTGGAGCGGACCCGCGCTCCCCGCCTCTGAGGACACGCGCCGTCGAAGGCGCTCCCACGGCCACGTAGACTTCGTGGCATGGCGAGGAAGGACACGGCAGCGGACGCTGCGAACCCCGGGCGACTCAAGCAGATCGCTCTGACCTACAAGATGACCCGCAGGGCCGACAAGAAGATCGGTCTTGTACTCGCGGCTGTCGGAATCGTCACCTTCGGTGTCTTCCTCGCGATCGGTTTCTTGATCGGGCACCCCATCTATCTCGGCATCCTGGGCCTGCTGCTCGCCTTCCTCGCGACGGCGATCGTGTTCGGGCGCCGGGCCGAGCGGGCGGCCTTCGGCCAGATGGAGGGCCAGCCGGGCGCTGCGGCGGCCGTCCTGGACAACATCGGACGGGGGTGGACGACGACCCCCGCGGTGGCGATGAACCGCAGCCAGGACGTGGTCCACCGGGCCGTCGGCAAGGCCGGCATCGTGCTGGTCGCCGAGGGCAACCCGAACCGGGTGAAGAGCCTGCTGGCCGCCGAGAAGCGCAAGATGAACCGCATCGTCGCGGACGTCCCGGTGCACGACCTGCTGGTCGGCACGGGCGAAGGCCAGGTCGAGCTGAAGAAGCTGCGGACCACGATGCTCAAGCTGCCCCGCGTGCTCACCGGCCCCCAGGTGACGGCCACCAACGACCGGCTGCGCGCCATGGGCGACCTGATGAGCAACATGCCGCTGCCGAAGGGCCCGATGCCCAAGGGCATGAAGCTGCCGAAGGGCAACTTCCGCCGCTGATCCCTGAACGACGAAGGGGCGCCCGGATCGTTTCCGGGCGCCCCTTCGTCGTACGCGGATGTACGCGGATGCATCTGAAGCCCGGACGCTAGAGGCGGACCTCGACGGTGCCCGCCAGCCGGTCGTGCAGCCCGCGCCCGTCGCGGTCCCAGATCAGGGCCGGGAGGGCGAGGCAGAGCAGGGCGGTGCGCGCCAGGGCCCGCACCGGGTTGACGGTGCCGCTGTCGAGGGCGACCACGCGCAGGCCGAAGAGGCGCTTGCCGGGGGTGGAGCCGAGGGTGCCGACCGTGAGCACGCCCATCACGAAGAAGACGAGCAGGGCCCAGTTGCTGGTGGCCTGGCCATAGCCGTCGGTGAGAAGGCCGTATGCGATCAGGACGCACAGCCCCCAGTCCACGGCCAGGGCGCCGAGCCGCCGTCCGGGGCGGGCGATGGAGCCCTGGCCGTCCTGCGGAAGGCCGAGCTGCTCCCCCCTGTATCCGAAGTCGACACCGGCTTCCTCGGCGGCCGCGCGGGGGCCGGAGAGCCAGGATCCGATTGCTTGCCTCTTGTCCACGTCACCACGGTACTGGGCCCGTTCTGGGATGTGGACAGGTGGGGTGAGAAGGGGGATGTCCGGTTAACGTGTGCGAAACAAATGGGTCACGCCCGAGAAATCACCCATCCCTAGGGTCGAGTGCAGCGTGTGCCACCCGCACTGGCCGCACGAACGATCTACCACCCCGGCGGGACGGTCGGGAGTAGGAGGAGCTGGATGTTCCAGAACGCCGACGAGGCCAAGAAGTTCATCGCGGACGAGGACGTCAAGTTCATCGACGTCCGCTTCTGCGACCTGCCGGGCGTCATGCAGCACTTCTCGCTGCCCGTCGAGGCGTTCGACCCCGACGAGGAGCTGGCGTTCGACGGTTCGTCGATCCGCGGCTTCCAGGCCATCCACGAGTCCGACATGGCGCTGCGCGCCGACCTGTCGACCGCGCGGGTGGACCCCTTCCGCCGTGACAAGACCCTCAACATCAACTTCTTCATCCACGACCCGATCACGGGCGAGCAGTACTCCCGTGACCCGCGCAACGTGGCGAAGAAGGCCGAGGCCTACCTGGCGTCGACGGGTATCGCCGACACCGCGTTCTTCGGCCCCGAGGCGGAGTTCTACGTCTTCGACAGCGTGCGTTTCCGCACGTCGGAGAACGAGTCCTTCTACCACATCGACTCCGAGGCGGGCGCCTGGAACACCGGCGCCCTCGAGGACAACCGCGGTTACAAGGTCCGCTACAAGGGCGGCTACTTCCCGGTCCCGCCGGTCGACCACTTCGCCGACCTGCGCGCCGAGATCTCCCTGGAGCTGGCCAAGGCCGGCCTGCAGGTCGAGCGCCAGCACCACGAGGTGGGCACCGCCGGCCAGGCCGAGATCAACTACAAGTTCAACACGCTGCTCGCCGCGGCCGACGACCTGCAGCTCTTCAAGTACATCGTGAAGAACGTGGCCTGGCGCAACGGCAAGACCGCGACCTTCATGCCGAAGCCGATCTTCGGTGACAACGGCTCGGGCATGCACGTGCACCAGTCCCTGTGGCAGGGCGGCTCCCCGCTCTTCTACGACGAGGCCGGCTACGCGGGCCTGTCGGACATGGCGCGCTACTACATCGGCGGCATCCTCAAGCACGCCCCGTCGCTGCTCGCCTTCACCAACCCGACGGTGAACTCGTACCACCGCCTGGTCCCGGGCTTCGAGGCGCCGATCAACCTGGTGTACTCGCAGCGCAACCGCTCCGCCGCGATGCGCATCCCGATCACGGGCTCCAACCCGAAGGCCAAGCGCGTCGAGTTCCGCGCGCCCGACTCCTCCGGCAACCCGTACCTGGCCTTCTCGGCCCTGCTCCTCGCGGGCCTCGACGGCATCAAGAACAAGATCGAGCCGGCCGAGCCGATCGACAAGGACCTCTACGAGCTGGCTCCCGAGGAGCACGCCAACGTGGCCCAGGTCCCGACCTCGCTCCCGGCCGTCCTGGACTCGCTCGAGGCCGACCACGAGTTCCTGCTCCAGGGTGACGTCTTCACCCCGGACCTGATCGAGACGTGGATCGACTTCAAGCGCACCAACGAGATCGCCCCGCTCCAGCTCCGCCCGCACCCGCACGAGTTCGAGCTGTACTTCGACGTGTGATCGAGCCTGCGCTCGGCGACTGACGCCCGCGCCCCCGCCGTCCCGATGGACGGTGGGGGCGCGGGCGTGTGTTCTATTCTGGGGGGTGGGATCGCACGGGGGTGGAGGCCATGGCCGATTCGCAGCAGGACGATCACGAGCGGGAGTTCGACATCCGGTGGGCCGATGCCGCCGAGCACAAGGAGCCGTCGGCGCGGGCCCGGATGCTCGCCGCGCGGTGGAAGCACGATCCGCCCGGTCCGGTGCCGTTCCGGCCCGAGCCCGATCATGTGGCCCGGCGGCACCGCCGTTCCGGCTGGGTGTCCACGGTCGTCGTCCTCGGCAGCGTCGCCGCCGTCGTCCTGCTGCTCGGCTACTTCCGGTTCACGGCGCCGTAGCGGCTGCGCGGGGCCGGAACGGGCGGTGCACACTGGCAGGGGGACGAGTGCCTGAGTGCGGGATGGTGCACCATGCGAAGCCGCTTCCGCAGTGACCGTCGGTTGACCGCCCGGATGGGTGTCACGCTGTTTCTGCTCGGGTTGCTGTACGTGGCGTTCATCGCCGCGCTGATCGTGCTGCTGAAGTCCTGGGTGCTGGTCGTGGTGATCGTCGCCGCGATGCTGGGCGCCCAGTACTGGTTCTCCGACCGGGTCGCGCTGTTCGCGATGCGCGGGCGGCCCGTGGAGCGCGAGGAGTACCCCGGGCTGCACGGTGTCGTCGACCGGCTGTGCGCCATGGCCGACATGCCGAAGCCGGTGGTCGCGGTGTCCGACATGGAGATGCCCAACGCCTTCGCGACCGGCCGCAACGCCGATCACGCCGTGGTCTGTGTGACCACGGGGCTGCTGCGCCGGCTGGAGCGGGACGAGCTGGAGGGCGTGCTCGCGCACGAGCTGGCACATGTCGCGCACAAGGACGTCGCGGTGATCACCATCGCCTCGTTCCTCGGAGTGATCGCCGGGCTGGTCGTGCGGTTCGCCTTCTACTCGCAGCTCTTCGGGGGCGGGCGCCGCGACCAGAACACCGCGGTCGTCCTCGCCGCCGTCATGGGCGTGTCGGCCGCCGTGTACGCGCTCAGCTTTCTGCTGATCCGGGCCCTGTCCCGGTACCGGGAGCTGGCCGCCGACCGGGCCGCGGCCCTGCTCACCGGCAGGCCCTCGGTGCTGGCCTCCGCGCTCACCAAGGTCTCCGGCGACCTCGCCCGCATCCCGACGAAGGACCTGCGGACGGCCCAGGCGTTCAACGCCTTCTACTTCACCCCGGCGCTGGGCCGGGAGCCCAATCTGGCGCGGATCCTCTCCACCCACCCGAGCCTGGAGCAGCGGCTCGAACAGCTGGGGCGGATCTCCGCCGAGCTGGGTGAGCCGACGGCTCCCGGAGGGGCGTGACCATGGGGCTGCTGGACATCCTGCTGGGCCGCAGCAAGCCGGCGGCACCCGATCTCGACCAGCTGTTCGGGCTGCCGTCGGCGGCCGTGACACTGGAGGCGGCGACCGGCTTCCGGCCGACCGGCAGCGGCGCGGTGTGCTTCGCGACGGTGGAGGGCGCGGCGTTCACACAGACGCACCGGGAGGTGCGGGCACTGCTGGACGCGGACGCCGGGCGGGAGGGACCCCCGGTGGAGCTGACCCGGGACGACTACGGCTACTCGTGGCTGGTCTCGCGCCGCTCCCCCGACGAGCTGCCCGACCTGGTCAACGATCTGCACGCGGTGAACAGCGCGATGGAGGCCGACGGGTTCGGCCCGCAACTGCTGTGCTCACTGGCGGGCTTCGAGGGGACGGAGGGAGACGGCGACCGGGGTCGCCGTCTCGCTCTCGTCTATCTGTACAAGCGCGGCACCTTCTACCCGTTCGCCCCGCTGCCCGGCAGGCCGGAGCGGCGGGACAACGCGCTGGAGCTGCGGGTGAAGGCCGCCCTCGCGGGCGACCTGCGGATGGAGGAGGACCTCGGCCGCTGGTTCCCGGTCTGGGGCGCCCCCGGGCTGTGAACGGGGGCGCCCCGACCGGCCGCGGTCACCACCGCGGGTCGTCTCAGTTGGCCTTCTCGCGCGCCTGACGGCGGGCCTCGAAGGGGCGCTCACGACGGTAGCGGCGCTCCCACTTGGCCTGGGTGTCACGACGCTCGCGATAGCTGCGGTAGTCGGCCGGCGCGCCGCCGCCCGCCGCGCCTCCCCCGGCTCCGCCGCTGGGCGCGGAGGAGCCTCTGCCGTACTGGACGTAGAGGAGGAGCACGGCGACGGCGGCCAGCCAGTAGACGTGGTTTCCGAATCCGAGGATCACCAGGACGACGGTCCCGGACATGACGATGGTGCCCATCACGGGCCTCCGTGGGCGTGGGTGGATCTGAGCGGTGATCGGATGTCCCCGGCGGGGCGCTGGGGAGGGCGGCCGTCCGTCGGTGCCGTAGAGAGTAGCCCCGAGTCTCCGGACGGGCGCCCGTCCTGCGGGAAACGGCGAGGTCTGCTCCGTTACGCGTGTCCAGGGTAGGGATCCGGTCACAGGCCGTGCACCTCCTTTTCCCGGGGGCGCGTGCGCCGTGAATGAATGGGGCGCATGACCGAGCTCTCCTCCTTCACATGCGCCCATGACGGTGAACGGCTCAGCGGGGTGTACGGCGGTCCCGCCGCCGGGCCCGGGGTGCCGGCGGTCGTCCTGCTGCACGGCGCGGGTCCGGGCACCAAGGACCGGCTGCTGCCGCTGCTCGCCGACATCGCCGCCCGGGGCTGTCACAGCCTGGCCTTCGACTTCTCGGGGCACGGCGAAAGCACCGGTGAGCAGAAGGAGTTGAGTCTGCGCCGGCGTCTGGAGCAGACGGTCGCCGTGATCGACGCGCGGGTCCCGGCGGAGGCGCCGCTGGTCGTGGTCGGGTTCAGCATGAGCGGGCAGACCGCCGCGGACGTCGTCGCGCACTACGGGGAGCGGGTGGCGGCGGTGGGGCTGTGCGCGCCCGCGGTGTATGCCGCCGAGGCGTGGGACATGCCGTTCGGCTCGGGGGACGGGCGGTTCGGCGAGATCATCCGCAGGCCGGGCGGCTGGCGCGGGGCGCCCGCGCTGGACGTGCTGCGGACGTACGCCGGACGGGCCGTGCTCGCGGTCCCGGAGACGGACGCGGTGATTCCGGCGGAGGTGACGGGGGCGGTGCGGGATGCGCTGAGCGCCCGTGCCCGGTTCACCCGGTTCGACGTACGGGGTGCGGAGCACATGCTGGGCCTGTGGTTCGAGACGCACGCGGAGGACCGCCGGACGTTCGTGGACGCCCTCCTGGACGACTGGCCGGTCCCGGCGGGGCCGCACGCCTGAGGCACCGCCCGGCCACCCGGCGTAACGATGGACCGTTCGGCGGGGGGTCATACGCCCGGCGCCGCCGCGATCACCCCCGCCGCGATCGCCGCGCCCAGCGTGGTGTGGTCGGTGACGGTCTGGTCGGCGTAGGCGAAGGCGAAGTCGGTCACCGCGTGGTCGAAGGTGTCGGAGCCGCCGAGGTAGGCAGCGATGGCGATGCGGTCGCCGGAGCGGGCGTGGGCGCGGGCCAGGGCGGTGCCGCACAGCCGGGCGTAGGCCAGCAGGTCCCCGGGCCTCATGCCGGCGACGTCGGCGGAGCCCTTCATGTCCCGCAGCTGCCGCCAGTAGAAGGCGCGCCCCTGCGGCCCCGACATCCAGCCGAGAAAAATGTCGCTCGCGGCCTGCAGCAGCCGTTGCCCGGCGACGACCCTGTGTCCCGGATGGGTGTACGGGCCGCCCGGCAGATGCTCCTCCAGGGCCGACTGCCGGGCCTCCTTGATCTGGAGGAAGAGGGGGTCGTCGGCGTCCCGCCCGGTGAGCAGCACGATGAAGCAGCGCAGTCCGACGCTGCCGACGCCGACGACCTTGCGGGCGGCGTCGACGAACCGGTAGCGGTCCAGGAGCAGCCGGCGTTCCTCGGAGAGCGTCGAGCGGTAGTCGCTGAAGACCTTGCGCAGGGAGGCCATGTCGGCGACGCCGGCGGGCTCCAGGAGCGGCGGGTCGTGGATGATGCGCCGGCGCCCGTCGACGACCTCGGTGAGCTTGCCGTAGGCGCGCAGGCTGGTGCGCCTACGGGCGCGGCCGAGGGTGGCCTCGGCGCGGTGCCGGTCGCGGGCGGAGCGGACCAGCGGCAGGAGCTGTTCGGTGTCGAGGCGCATGTACCAGACGTCGAGTTCGCCGAGCCGGGCGAGCCGGTGCATGGCGGTGCGGTACGCGGCGACGGCCTCCCGGGCGGCGCGCCCGGCCTTGGCATCCGGGTGGCCGTTCTCGCGGGCGGCGACCACGACCGAGGCGGCGAGGCGTTTGACGTCCCATTCGAAGGGGCCCGGGAACGTCTCGTCGAAGTCGTTGAGGTCGAACAGCAGGGAGCGTTCGGGTGAGGCGTACAGGCCGAAGTTGAGCAGGTGGGCGTCGCCGCACAGCTGGACGGTCAGGCCGGTGTGCGGGGTGGCGGCGAGGTCGGCCGCCATCACGGCGGCGGCGCCGCGCAGGAACGCGAAGGGCGAGGCGGCCATCCTCCCGTACCGGATGGGCAGCAGCTCGGCCAGCCGGTCGCGCCCCTGGCGTTCCAGTACGGCGACCGGGTCGGGCCGGTCGAGGGACGCGGTCCAGCGGGCGTGCTCGGAGCGGCGGACGCGCTGCCGGGCGGCCCGGCCCTGTTCGGCCCGGCCGGCGGGTGTGCCGGGGGCGGTCATGCGCGGCCCACGCGCGCGTGCCGGGGCTCGCGGGGCAGGCGGGACCGGGTGGGCGCCCCCGGGGACCGCGCGCACCGTCCCGGGGCCCGGTGGGTCAGCCGCCGTACGCCGTCCCTGTCCATCGTGCCTCCCGCTGCCGCCCTCGCTGCTGGACGCGGTCGCCGTGACCCCTGTTGGCAGTGAAGGCGGGGCGGGGGGCGTGCGCATGCCGAATACGGCGAACGGGTGACACGGGCCGGGTGCCCCCGTCGACGGGAGCACCCGGCGCCCCGGGCCTGGGTCGTGTCCGTAAAGTCGCGTCGTCCGCCCGTAGGGCGGGCCGAGCGGCGTCCGGTGCGTGCTCTGGGGGTACCCCCTGCTCGAAGAGCTGGGGGAGTGCCGGACGGGCTCCCGCGTACTGGTTGTACGCGGGAGCCCGGCCGGTGCGGCGAGTGGGGGTCCCCCCTGCTCGAAGAGCTTGGGGGAGTGCCGGACGTCGAACGGCAGGCGGGACTTTGCGGACACGGCCTAGCGGGCGTACCTCATCAGGGCCCGGACCATGTGGCAGGTGGTCTCGGACGGCGGGTGGACGCCGATCGTCTCCGCGGCGCTGCGGATCCGGTCGTTGCGCGCCTGGTCGGGCAGGTAGACGCCCATGTCGAGGAGCGCTATCGCGAGGCGCATCGCCTTGAGCCGGCGGTTGTGCGTGACGTACCACTCGCGGGGGCGGCCCGGCGGCAGCGCCCGCTTCTCGACGGGTGCGTACGGCGAGTCGAGCAGGACCGGACGGCGGGCGGTGGACTGGGTGCGCGTCGGCTTGCGGGTGGGCTTCGGCTTCAGTGCGGCAGCGGGCACAGGCATCCTCCTGTCGCGGACGAGCGCCGCCCGGACGGGCCCGGTGACGCTCTCGAACACTGACTCCAGTCTACTGGCCGCCACTGACAATCGGGGGCTCCAGACGTCCAGGAAATCGCCTGGTCAGTACGGAAATTGTCGTTCCCTCAGCCCCTTCGTGAGCGATGTGCGCACACCGGCCGGAAAATCGAACAGCGGAGGTCGCGGATACCCTGTGCGGCATGGAGATCTGGATCAACCCGGCCTGTTCCATGTGCCGCGGCGCGCTGAGCCTGCTGGACGCCGAGGGCGCCGACTACACCGTCCGCCGCTATCTGGAGGACGTCCCCACCGAGGACGAGATCCGGGACGTCCTCGGCCGGCTCGGTCTCGAGCCCTGGGACATCACCCGCACCCAGGAGGCCGACGCCGGGGAGCTCGGACTCAGGGACTGGCCCCGGGACGCGGACGCGCGGGACCGGTGGGTGAAGGCGCTCGCCGCGCACCCCCGGCTGATCCAGCGCCCCATCATCACCGCCCAGGACGGCACGGCCGTGGTCGGGCGGTCCGAGGAGGCGGTCCGGGACGCGCTGTCCCGCGAGGGCTGACGCCTCGGCCGGACGCTCAACTCCGGGCGGTGTGACGCACGTTACTTCAGATCCTCCGGTAACCGCTGAGTAACGGCGTTCGGTATCTCGTACATAGCGACGTACGCTCCCCCAACCTCCCAGGAGGCGCGGATGTCGCGCAGGAGAACTGTCAGCACGAAGAAGAAGATCGCCCTGCTGGTGAGTGCGGCGACGGTGGCGGGAGGCGGTGCCTTCGTCATGGCGAGCACCTCGAACGCCTCCCAGGCGCCGTCGGCGACCGTCAAGTCCGCCGCGGACTCGACGGTCTGCCAGGGCCTCGCCACGGCGCTCGGCAACAACCAGCGGTTCATCGACGGGCAGCGGGCCAACCCGGACGCCCAGTCGGAGGCCCGTATCGCCAACCGCGAGGCCGTCATCAAGCAGATCAAGGTCCAGCAGGAGGCGTCCGGGTGCGCCGTCGGGGAGTCGGCTCAGGGCTCCCAGGCGGCACAGCCGAGCGCTCCGGCGGGCGGCGCGGCCGGCAACGGGGGCGAGGCGGCCGGGAACGCGGGCGCCGGGCAGAACGCCGGAGACGCGGGGAACGGCGACGCCGCTGGCGGTGCCGCAGCGGGCCAGCAGGTCTGCAACGGCTCGACCGTGACGCTGTCCGGCGAGGGCGGCGCGCCGGCCGCGTCCAGCAACCAGTTCCCGGCGGGCACCAAGCTGAAGGTGACCAACCTGGACAACAACAAGTCCACGACGGTGGAGGTCACCTCCGTCTCGGGCAGCTGTGTGCTGCTGAACAACGCGGCCTTCGAGCAGGTGCGTGAGCCCGGCAAGTTCCTGATCCGCCGTGCCGTGATCGAGAAGGTGGGGTGACGGCCGGACCACCACGCCGTACGTGTCAGGGGCCCCGCCGCTCGCGGCCACGAGCGGCGGGGCCCCGCGGCATCGCATACGAGTGCGGGCCGGCGCCCCTCCCCCGGCGCCGGACGCCGCCCGGCCCGTCTCCCGCGGCGGCTCACCGCGTGAATCGGGCCACACGGGCACCCGGTAACACGGGGTTCACACATGGGCAATGGCCGGGAAATCGCCTGTTGACAAGCTCCCGGACATCGAGAGCGGCGCCCCAGTGCCGCAGCGCCGCAGCACCCGCAGTACGCGCCCTGACCCACCCCGAAGGAAGTGGCCCGTGACCTTCAAGGCTGAGTACATCTGGATCGACGGCACCGAGCCGACGGCCAAGCTCCGTTCCAAGACGAAGATCCTGGCGGACGACGCCAAGGGTGCCGAGCTGCCGATCTGGGGCTTCGACGGGTCCTCCACCAACCAGGCCGAGGGGCACGCCTCGGACCGTGTGCTGAAGCCGGTCTTCACCTGTCCGGACCCGATCCGCGGCGGCGACGACGTCCTCGTGCTCTGCGAGGTCCTGAACATCGACATGACGCCGCACGAGTCCAACACCCGTGCCGCGCTCACCGAGGTCGCGGAGAAGTTCGCCGCACAGGAGCCCATCTTCGGCATCGAGCAGGAGTACACGTTCTTCAAGGACGGCTACCCGCTCGGCTTCCCCAAGGGCGGCTTCCCGGCCCCGCAGGGCGGCTACTACTGCGGTGTCGGCGCCGACGAGATCTTCGGCCGTGACGTCGTCGAGGCGCACCTGGACAACTGCCTCAAGGCGGGCCTGGGCATCTCCGGCATCAACGCCGAGGTCATGCCCGGCCAGTGGGAGTTCCAGGTCGGCCCGCTCTCCCCGCTGGAGGTCTCCGACCAGCTGTGGGTGGCCCGTTGGCTGCTGTACCGCACGGCGGAGGACTTCGGTGTCGCGGCGACCCTCGACCCGAAGCCGGTGAAGGGCGACTGGAACGGCGCCGGCGCGCACACCAACTTCTCCACCAAGGCCATGCGCGAGGGCTACGACGCCATCATCACCGCCTGCGAGTCCCTCGGCGAGGGCTCCAAGCCGCTGGACCACGTCAAGAACTACGGCGCCGGCATCGACGACCGCCTGACCGGTCTGCACGAGACCGCCCCGTGGAACGAGTACTCCTACGGCGTCTCCAACCGCGGCGCCTCGGTCCGTATCCCGTGGCAGGTCGAGAAGGACGGCAAGGGCTACATCGAGGACCGCCGCCCGAACGCCAACGTCGACCCGTACACGGTGACCCGTCTGCTGGTCGACACCTGCTGCTCGGCTCTGGAGAAGGCCGGCCAGGTCTGATCCGCCGCCGCCCGGCTGTGCTCAGGGGCGTCCACCCTCACCGGTGGGCGCCCCTTTCGCGTGCCCGGACGTCCGCGTCGTCCACGCGTGGAGTCCAAGGACCGGGACGAAGGATCCCCTCGGGGGCGGGTGTCTGCTTCAATGGGTACATGGTCGGCTTCCAGAAGTTCCCCGCGACGGGTCGTCACGACCTCGAGCCCTTCTGGCCTTCCCGTCAGCACCACGACTTCGACCGGGTGTGTTGCCGCGCGCTGACCGCGCGGGCCCGGTAGAGCCGTTCCCCGGCCCTCGGCCAGCGCGACACGACGTACGTCTTCCCACGGACCTCTCGCGCGAAAGAGCTGACCTCCCATGGCGACCACCCGTTCCCTGTCCTCCTCCGCCACGCTCGCCTCCTCCCCCCAGCCGAATGGTGTCCGGCAGCATCTGCGTGCCGTCGACCGGGACGAGGTGATCGACGTCGCGGCCCTCCTGCCGCCGGGCGCCACCTGGCTGCCCGCCCCACAGCACTCCCTGCCCGCCCTGCCGGGCCGGCCGCCGATGGTCGGCTATCTGGTGCTCGTCCCCGCCGACCGGCAGCCGCCGCTCGTGCCGGCCGCCGAGCCCGTCGACGACCCGCTGGTCTCCATCGACCCGGTACGGCGCACCGCGGCCGTCGACGGACGGGAACTCGACCTGACCTACCTGGAGTTCGAGCTACTGGCCCATCTGGTGGCGCATCCGCACCGGGTGCACACCCGCGACCAGCTGGTCACCACGGTGTGGGGGTACGGCCATGTCGGCGACGGGCGGACCGTCGACGTCCATATCGCCCGGCTGCGCCGCAAGCTGGGCGCCGAGCACCGCGACACCATCCGCACGATCCGCCGCGTCGGCTACAAGTACGCCCCGCCGGCCGGGCGCTGACCGCCCACCGGGGCCTCTGCCCTCGGCAGAACGCCGTTCCGCCCCGTGCCCCCGGCGGGCAGAGTCGGCCGTATGAGACTTCTGGTGCTGGGTGGTACGGAGTTCGCGGGACGCGCGGTCGTGGAGGCGGCGCTCGGGCGTGGCTGGGAGGTGACCGTCCTCAACCGGGGGCGGCACGCGACCCCGGCCGGGGTGCGGTCCCTGCGGGGTGACCGCACCGCGGCCGGCGGGCTGGACGCCCTTGCCGGGGACGAGACGTGGGACGCCGTGGTCGACACCTGGTCGGGGGCGCCGCGCCCGGTCCTGGACGCGGCACGGCTGCTGAGGGACCGCGCCGGGCGGTATGTGTACGTGTCGAGCTGCTCGGTGTACGCGTGGGCCCCGCCCGCCGGGTACACCGAGGAGGCGCCGCTGGTCGAGGGCGCCGAGGCGGGTGCCGGGCAGACCGACTACGCGCGGGACAAGCGGGGCGGCGAGCTGGCCGCCGTCGAGGGCTTCGGCGCCGACCGCTCGCTGCTGGTGCGGGCGGGGCTGATCCTCGGGCCGTACGAGAACGTCGGCCGGCTGCCGTGGTGGCTGAACCGGATGGCGCGCGGCGGCCCGGTCCTGGCTCCCGGGCCGCGGGACCTGCCGCTGCAGTACGTCGACGTCCGCGACCTCGCGGAGTGGATCCTCGGCGCGGTGGAGGCCGGGCTGAGCGGGCCGTACAACCTGATGAGCCCGCAGGGGCACAGCACCATGGGCGAGTTCCTGGAGGCGTGCGCGGCGGTGGCCGGGCCGGACGCCGAGCTGCGCTGGGTCGACCCCGAGGTCGTCCTCGCCGCGGGCATCGAACCCTGGACCCAGCTGCCGGTGTGGGTGCCGCCGGGCAGCGACCTGCACGACGCGCTGCACGCGGCGGACGTGTCGCCGGCCGTCGCGGCGGGGCTGCGGTGCCGACCGGTCGCCGAGACGGTGGCCGACACCTGGCGGTGGCTCCAGGGCCTCGACGGGATCGCGCCGCAGCGCCCGGACCGCTCCCTGAAGGGGGTCGACCCGGAGGTGGAGGCGAAGGCCCTCGCGGCCGCGGCGGACGGCGCGTCCGGCACCTGACCGGTTCCTCACCGTCTTCCTCACGCGTCGTACGGGATCCGCAACTCGCGGTGTTCCAGGGGCTGTTGAAACCTCGTCGAACCCATGAATCTCTCAACGATTTCCGGGACGGGTGAACACCCGTGGGGCGCCCTCCGTATGAGAGGGCGCCGCTTCACTCCTGTCGGGCGCCTCGATGCCCCCGAAAAAGGAAGTCAGAGGAGTTCCATGGGACGCAACACAAGAAAACGCCGTACGCCACTGGCCAACAAGGCCATTGCCGCATCGGCGGCCCTAGCGCTCGGTGGGGGCGGGCTTGTCTGGGCCAACTTCTATGCATCTGCGCACGAGGACGGCAACTCCGGGTGGAACCGGACCAAGTCCACGTCCTCGCGGGTCGCGACGATCAACTGCCCGGACGTCGGCCAGCGGCTGACCAAGGTGCCGAGAAGCGCCCGCAGGACCGTCGCCAAGGAGCTGGCGCTGCTCGACCGGCAGATCACCGCCGCCTACACGCGCCTCGCGGAGACGCGGCAGGCGCAGGCGGGTGACGCCAACTACGTCAGCAACGCCATCCTCAGCCCGCTGAAGTCCAAGCGGACCGCCACGCTCGACCGGATCCGGATCACCATCAACCGGGGCGGCGGCAAGGCCCCCCGCGATCTGAGCCGGTGGGCGCAGTGCCAGGGCGTCCCGGCAGAGCCGACCGACGGCGGTCAGCAGGACGGCGGCGGACAGAACGACGGTGGCCAGCAGGACGGCGGCCAGAACGACGGCGGTCAGCAGGACGGCGGCCAGAACGACGGCGGACAGGACAACGGCGGCGGCCAGCAGGACAACGGCGGGCAGGCCGGCAACGGCCCCGTCGCGGACGACTTCATCAACATCGAGGACGTCCAGCCCAACTCGCGGAACCTGCCCAACGGTCTGCCCGCGAACGGTGACTCCGGCTCGACCGGCAGCTTCACCACCCGGTGCGGCACCAACGAGAACGAGAACCGCAACTCGGACAACGTGATCGTGGCGCCCGGTGTCAGCAACGGTGCCCAGCACCAGCACGACTACGTGGGCAACCAGAACAACAACGCGTTCGCGAGCGACCAGGACCTGGCCAACGCCGACACCACGTGCCAGAACCAGGGCGACAAGTCGTCGTACTTCTGGCCGGTCATCCGGATCCAGGACGGTTCGCAGGACATCGACGCCGGTCAGCCCGGCGGCGGTCAGGACGGCAACGTCGGCAAGATCGTCGAGCCGGCTGCGGCCGAGCTGAAGTTCGTCGGCAACCGCACCAGCGACGTCGTCGCGATGCCGAAGGCCCTGCGCATCATCACCGGTGACGCCAAGTCCTTCGTCAACGGCCTCAACAACGCCAACACGGCGTGGAGCTGCACGGGCTTCGAGGACCGCCAGGTGACGGACAAGTACCCGATCTGCCCGGACGGCAGCAGCGTGGTGCGCACGTCCAACTTCCAGAGCTGCTGGGACGGGCAGAACATCGACAGCGCCAACCACCGCACGCACGTCGCGTTCGTGCAGGCGGACGGCACCTGTGCCAACGGGTTCCAGGCCATCCCCCAGCTCCAGGTCCGCCTGGTGTACGACGTCCAGGCCCCGCAGATCCAGAACGGGCAGGTGCAGAACGCGTTCGCGGTCGACTCCTTCCCGGACCAGCTGCACAAGCCGATCACCGACCACAACGACTTCATCAACTTCTTCGACGAGAACCTGATGAACCAGGTGGTGGAGTGCATCAACAACGGCCAGGACTGCGACTAGTCCCCGGCTCGCACCATTGAAAAGGCCGGCGGCGGGAATTCCCGTCGCCGGCCTTTTCGTGTCCGCTGTGGGTCAGCCGTGGTGACCGTCCTTGTTGTGGCTGCCTCCGGGATTCATGTGCTCGGAGCCCTCCTCCATGGTGCCGCCGAGCTTTCCCTGGAGGGCCGTCACCGTCTTCTCCTGGCCGACGGCGACCCATTTGCGGCCGACGAGGTAGTAGCCGCCGTAGTCCTTGGCGCCGCTCAGCCACTCGGCCTGGCCGCGGTCGGTGGCGAAGGTGGCGAGGATGTACTTGTCCTTGCCGGTCGTGCAGATGGCCTGCCGGATCTCGTCGGCGTCGGTCTGCATGTTCGGGTCGCACTTCGCCTTGGCGGCCAGTTGCTCCAGGCTGCCGGTGGCCGTCTCGGGTGCCTTCGCCTCGTCGTCGCCGCCGGCGCCGCACGCGGACAGCGCGAGCACCGCCACCGCGCCGGTCAGCGCGAGCATCGGTCGGGTCAGTCTCATCTCGTCCTCCGGTCCATGCCGCACGGAGCCCCGGCCGGGCCCTTGTCTCCCATACGGCTGCGGGGTGCGATGCGCTCAAAACAGGAGACTCTCACGGAACAGGTGTGCGAGGGTGATCCGATGGACCAGGACTGGGAGGACCGCGTCAGCGCGGCATGGGCCACCTTCGACGACCACCCCGAGGAGCGCGCGGCCGAGTTCCGCGCCCTCATCGACGCACTGGTGGCCGAGCTGCCGGAGGGCAGCCCGCTGGGACCGTTCGAGCAGGCGTGCGCCTGGGACTCCACGGGGCACTCGGACCGCGCGGTGCCGCTGTACCGGCAGGCCCTGGCGCGCGGGCTGAGCGGGTACAAGGGACGCCGGGCGAAGATCCAGATGTCCAGCTCGCTGCGGAACGTCGGGCGGGCCGAGGAGGGCGTCGCGCTGTTGACGCCGGAGCTGGACGCCCCCTCCGACGAGCTGGACGACGCCGTGCGCGCGACGCTGGCGCTGTGCCTGTCGAGCCTCGGCCGGGACCGCGAGGGGCTCGCGCTGGTGCTGGGCGCCCTCGCCCCGCATCTGCCGCGCTACCAGCGGTCGATGGCGAACTACGCGCGTGCGCTGGCGGAGCCGCAGCCGCAGGAAGCCTGACCGGGGCCGTGCGCGCGCCCCGGTCACGGTGACCAACCGCCGATTCGCTCGTTCTGCTGAACGTGCAGTCACAGGATGTCGCCTCGCGCCCCGCAGCCAGTTCCGACGGCCCGGTCGTGGACGTCGAGCGGGCCGAGGCCGCGCTCGTCGAGCACTACCCGCGCCTGGTCCGCCTCGCCTATCTGGTGCTGCCGCCGGGCCTCGGCCGCAACCGGCGCGTCCTGACCGCGCACTCCCTCACCCAGCGGGCGCTCCCCCGCGGACGTTCGGCGCCGTCCCCGGTGATCCCGGCCCAGTCGAGCGGCCGGGACGGCGACCCCGGCTACGCGTACCTGCGGGCGCGGCTGGTGCGGACGGCCCTGGAGGCGGGGCTTCCGCTCCGCCGGGCGGCCTGGCCCCGGCGCTCCCAGCTGCCTCCGCTGCTGCCCCAGGTGTGGGGCCTGCGGCTGTTCCCGCGGTCGGGCGGCGCCGACGAACTGGCCCTGGACCAGCAGCTGTCGGCGCTGTCGGGCCCGGCCCGCGCCGCCTACGTCCTGCGCGGCCTGGAGAAGCTCCCCGACGGCGACGTACGGGCCGTCCTGGAGGCGGCCGGGGTCGAGGACCCGGAGGACGCGCTCGACGAGGCAGACGGCGTGGAGGCGCGGTACGCGCTGCTGGAGTCCCCGGAGTTCGACCCCTGCTCGCTGCAGGCCCGGCCCACCGATCTGATGCGGCGCCGCCAGCATCTGCGGGCCGCGCTCGCCGCGGGCGCCGCCCTGCTGGTGTGCGGGGCGCTGCTCGGCCTGCCGGGCGAGGGCTGGGCCCCCGACGGCCCGGCCGCGCCGCCGTACGCGCGCAACCCGTCGGCGGAGGCGGCCCTGGACCCGGCCCAGCTGACGAAGGTGCCCGCGCGGGCCTGGCAGTCGTCCGCCCGCACCGACTTCTCGGTGTGGCCGGCGCGCGGCGACCTCACCGGCGACTCCGCCCTGCTGCGCCGCGCCCTCGCGGTGTGGGCCCGCCCCGGTGAGACGGTCACGGTCTCGGCGACCCCCGGCACCCCGGCGGGCGGCCCGCCCGGGGCACCGCAGCTGCTGTACGCGGGCACCGTCGACGGGGTGCGCGTGGTGCTGCTGTACGACGGTCTGCGCGTGGCCCGGTACGCCGAGCCGGTGGACGGCACGGCGGGCGCCGCGCTGGACTTCTCGCGGGTCGATGGCGCGACCCGGGCGGAGGCGAGCGCGCTGGTGCTGAGCCGGGCCGACGGCAACGTCCGCTATCTGCTGGCGCCGTGGGTGCGGAAGGCGGCCGAGCGGGATCTGGTGAAGCCGGGCTCCGGGGCGATGACCCTGACGGTGACGGCCGGGGTCACCTCGCCGATGGCGAGCCCGGCGGCCCGGCCGGGCGGCGGCTCCTGCACCTCGTGGAACGTGCTGCAGGTGACGGACGGCACCGGCACCCGGCTGCTGACCGATCTCGCCGAGCTGGTCCCCGCGCGGCTGACCGCCGGGCGGCCCGGGCAGGCGGGGGACGTCACCGGGGCGCGGGCGCTGCGGGCCTGGGCGCCGAACGCGTGCTGGCTGAGCGCCCTGGGCTCGGCGGGTGTGCGGTCGGTGAACACCTGGCCGTACGCGCGCCAGCCGTTGCCGGACGGCAGCGGTGCCGCGGACTGGGTGTGCACACGTGCGGAGACCTGGCGGGGCGGCGGTGAGCGGGTGCTGGCGCAGTTCCGTACGCCGGGCACCGCGCAGGCGGCCGTGGTCGCGAAGGCGCAGAATGTCGCCGCGTGCGGGGCGCGGGATCCGCAGGTGCTGGCCGGGGTGCTGTGGAAGGCGCAGTCCGGCGGCTGGTACCTGCTGGCGGCCGGTGCCCGCGGCACGGAGTCGATCCGGGCGTCGGGCGGGGTGCGGGGTGCGTCGGAGGGCAGTCTGCTGACCCTGCCCGCGCGGCAGGGCGCGCGGGCGGAGCTGAAGGGCACGCTGGAGGACGGCCGGAGGATCGGCGGCCTCAAGTGAGGGGCGTCACGGACCCGTCGGCGCCCTGAGATGAACACCCCTGGTCGCTCCGGCCCGTTCAGGGCCGGAATCGATCGGTAAGGTGTTCGTATGACTACCGGGGTACGCCGAAGGATGGGAGTCGACGAGCGACGGCAGCAGTTGATCGGCGTCGCCCTCGAACTGTTCAGCCAGCGCTCGCCCGACGAGGTCTCCATCGACGAGATAGCGTCGGCGGCCGGCATCTCGCGGCCGTTGGTCTACCACTACTTCCCCGGCAAACTCAGCCTGTACGAGGCCGCGTTGAAGCGCGCGGCGGACGATCTGGCGGGCCGGTTCGTGGAGCCCCGGGAGGGCCCGCTGGGCGCCCGGCTGCTGCGGGTGATGCGCCGCTACTTCGACTTCGTCGACGAGCACGGGCCCGGTTTCTCGGCGCTGATGCGGGGCGGTCCGGCGGTCGGCTCGACGACGACGAACGCGCTCATCGATGCGGTGCGGCAGGCCGCGTATGTCCAGATCCTGTCGCATCTGGGCGTGACGGATCCGCCCGCGCGGCTGGAGCTGGTGGTCCGCTCGTGGATCTCGCTCGCCGAGTCGACGGCCCTGATCTGGCTGGACGGCCGGCGCATCCCGCGCCGTGAGCTGGAGGTCCAGCTGGTGCACGACTTCGCGGCGCTGGCCGCGGTGAGCGCCGCCCACGACGAGGAGATGGGCGCGTTGCTGCGCGGCGCGCTGGCGGACGAGCCGGCCGACGGCCCGTTCACGGACCTGGTCGGCCGACTGGTCGCGCTGGCGTCGTAGGGCGAAGCACGCCCTAAGGGTCAGCTCTCGTACTTGCGGTACGACGGGTCGAGGTCGCGGACCTCGGCGGAGGCATGCAGCGCGAGCCCGCCGGAGGACTTGACATGGGTGCGCAGCAGGTCGAGGACGGTCTCGGTGAGCCGGGCCTTGGTCTCGTCGCTGCGGCCCGCGAGCAGGCCCAGGGTGACATGGACGACGGCGTGCCCGGCGGTGTCGTCGCCGACCGTGGTGTCCTCGGTGCGGCGGAACTGCGTCTTGCAGGCGGGCGGCTTGGCGGCCGCGATCTCGACGACGGCGGTGTGCAGCGCCCGCGCGAACGCGGGGCGGTCGAAGTCGTCGGCCAGTTCCTGCGAGTAGTCGACGGTGATCTGCGGCATGGGCGCTCCTGTCCTGGTCGGCGGCCCCCACCCTAACCTCGGCGCGCGAAGGGGCGGCCCGGTGACCGGACCGCCCCTTCGTTTTGGCTCGGTGTCACCTGGTGCGGGTGAACACCGCGACCGTGCGGGCCGGGACGTCGAACGTGCCGGAGCCCGCCGTGTAGTCCGCGGTCCGGACGACCGGTTCGCCGCCCTTCGCCTGCACCGGGTGCAGCCGGTAGCCGGTGCCCGCGAGCGAGGCGACCTTCTGCTGATGCCGCTCGGGGGTGGCGTTGAAGACGACGACGAGGTCACCGAGACGCATGGTGATCACGCCGGGCGTCTCGTCCTTGCCGGAGAGCGGGAAGGACAGCTTCGCCTGCACCTGGTCGGCGGTGCCGAGGGAGAAGGCGCTCTCCGTCGAACGGATCCGCAGCAGGTCGCGGTAGGCCGCCGAGGTGCCCTCGATCTGCGGGCAGCCGGCCTTGACGGTGGTCAGCAGCGGCTTGGCGTACGGCCACTTCGAGGCGTTGTCGGCCGCGGGCGGCAGGCCCCGGCCGAAGCCGTTGCCGTCCGCGCAGTCCCAGTGGATGGCGTTGAACCAGTCGCCGCTGTCGTAGGAGTTGCGGTCCAGCGACTTGGAGCGCAGCAGGTCGGTGCCGGCCTGGCTGAGCGCCGGGCCCTGCGACAGGGTGGCCGTGGCCATGGCGAGGACCTGCATCCGGGCGCGGTCGGTGGCGCTGACCGTGGCGGGCAGCTTGAAGGCGAGCGCGTCGAACAGCGACTCGTTGTCGTGCGCGTCCGCGTAGGCGAGGGCGTCGCCGGGGGCGTCCGCGTAGCCGGCGGGGGCGCCGTTGTAGTCGACCTCGGAGCCCTCGACCTCCTTGCCGCTGGTGTCGGTGAAGCGGTACCCGGCGAGGTTGCCGGACAGACCGACCTTGATCAGGTCCTGGTAGTGCAGCAGGCGGGCCTTCTGCTCGGCCTCGGTGCCGTTGGCCTTCGACGTGTTGGGCTCGGTGTAGAGCCCGGACGCGAAGCCCTGGACGCCGGGGTCCTCGTCGAAGGGGCCGCCGCCGCGGACGGCGTCACGGGCGCGGTCGGAGAAGGTGGCGATGCCGGTGCCGGCCATGTTCTTCTGCGTGGCCTGGACGAACCGGGCGTCGTCGGCGACCTCGCCGAAGTTCCAGCCCTCGCCGTACAGGATGATCTTCTTGCCGTCGACGCCGTCCTTCTTGAGGGTGAGGGCGTCGAGGGCCTTGCGGACCGCGAGGATGTTGGCCTTCGGGTGGTGGCCCATGAGGTCGAAGCGGAAGCCGTCGACCTTGTACTCCTTGGCCCAGGTGACGATCGAGTCGACGACGAGCTTGCCCATCATGGCGTTCTCGGTGGCCGTGTTGGCGCAGCAGGTGCTGTTGGCGACCGAGCCGTCGGGCAGGAGCCGCTGGTAGTAGCCGGGGACGATCCGGTCCAGGACGGAGGTGTCCGCCTGGCCGCTCGCCGCCGTGTGGTTGTAGACGACGTCCATGACGACGCGCAGGCCGTCCTCGTTGAGCGCCTTCACCATCCGGCGGAACTCGACGTTGCGTGTGGTGCCGTCCGGGTCCGAGGCGTACGAGCCCTCCGGGACCGTGTAGTGGTACGGGTCGTAGCCCCAGTTGTAGGCGTCCTTCGCGGCGGCCTTCGCCACGCACTCCTGCTGCTTGTCGGAGTCGGCCGCGAACGAGGCCAGGTCGCAGTCGGGGCTGGTCCGGTCCTCCCGTCGCTCGGGGATGGTGGCGATGTCGAAGACCGGCAGCAGATGGACGTACGAGGTGCCGGCCTCGGCGAGCTTCCTCAGGTGGCCGGAGCCGTCGCTGAGCTTGTGCTCGAACGCGCGGTAGGTGCCGCGGTCCTTCGCGGGGACGGTCGGGTCGGCCACCGAGAAGTCCCGGACGTGCAGCTCCTGGATCTGGGCGTCCTTCAGCGGCACCGCCTCGGGCTTGGTGTAGGTGGTCCAGCCGCGCGGTGCCAGGGAGCGGTCGTCGAGGTCGACGAGGAGGCTGCGCTGGGAGTTGGTGGTGAGCGCGACCGAGTAGGGGTCGGTGACCTTGTTGGTGACGACCTTGCGGACGCTGGGCGCCCACACCTTGACGACGTACCGGTAGGGCTTGTTCTTCCAGGACGCGGGTCCGGTGACGGACCAGACGCCGGTGCCGTCGGCGCGGTGCATGGCGACGGTGGAGCCGCCGATCTCCAGCTTCACCGACTGGGCGGTGGGTGCCCAGACGGACAGCGTCGGACGGCCCTTGTGGAACACCGGACCCAGGTCGGCCTGCGTGGCGTCGTACAGGTCGTCCAGGACGCCGGCGAGCTGCACGCCGGTCGCGGCGAGCACGGCGCCGTTGGCGGCGCGCTGGGAGGCGACGACCTGGCCGCGCAGCGCCTCGCGGACCCGGTCGCGGTCACGCGGGTCGACGGACCATGCGGTGTACGACTTCAGGTGCGGGAACTCCGCCTTCTGGGCGTCGGTCAGCGTGGCCTTGTCCAGCCGGAGCCAGCGCTGGTCGTCGCCGGTCAGGGCACCGTCCTCGACGGTGACGGAACCGGTGCGGGAGTAGATCAGCTGGGTGGAGGCCGCGGCCTCGGAGCCGTTCCAGGCGACGGTGTTCCGGTCGATCCAGACGGCTTTGGAGGTGGTCAGGTCGAGCGCGGCGGCCGAGCCGGCGGGCTGCGGGAGCAGGTACTTCTCCTGGCCGCTCAGCAGCCACACCTCGTGGCCGTTGGTCTTGAGGTCCAGCGACTGGTCGGAGGGCAGGTCCTTCTCGTCGCCCTTGTGCATGATGTAGCTGAGGCTGCTCGCGCCCTCGGCGAGGGGTACCTCGAAGACCGCGCCATAGGCGTCGGTCCGCACCGGCTTCAGGGGGTTCGACCACTCGGTGGGGTTCGCGGCACCCGTCCAGGTGTGCAGGCCCCAGCCGTCGTAGTCCCCGTCGGCACGGTGGTAGTGCAGGACGGCCTTGGACTTGTCCTGGGCCGGGTACTCCGGCCGCTCGGTCAGGGCCTCCTCCTTGCCCTGCTCGATCCAGATCTCGCCGGTCTTTGTGACGTCGATCGTGCGGTCGGCGGAGACGTCCTTGTTTCCGTCCTTGTCGATCACCAGGTAGCCGACGCTGGACGCGCCCGGCTTGAGCTTGACGTAGGCGAAGGCGCCGTAGGCGTCCCGGCCGATGAAGGGGTGGCTCTTGGGCCACTCGGTGGCCTCGCCGTCGGCGATGTCGCCCCAGGCGTACACGCCCCAGTCCGTGTAGTCGCCGTCCGCGCGCTTGTAGTGGACGACCGCGTAGTCACGGGAGGCGGCGGTGGGCTTCTCCTCGGCGGGCGGGGTGCCGGTGGTGGAGCCGGCGGTGGCGCTCGCGGTACGGCCGGCGGAGTCGATCACCACGGCCTTGTAGCGCAGGGCGGTGCCGGGCGCCACGTCCGCGCCGATGACCTGGCGGACCTTGTAGGGGGCGTGGTCGGCGGAGCCGAGGACGCGCCACTTGCCGTTGCCGGTCTGCGCGGCGAAGACGACGCGGTTGAGCTGTCCGCCGTCGACGTCGGCGGAGATCTCCACGGTGCCGGTGGCGCCCGCGGCGGGGGCCTTCAGCGTGAGGGACGGCTTCGCCGCGGGCTGCGCGGGCCGGCCGGTGGCCTTCAGGACGATCGCCGCGCCCGCCGGGACGGTGACGGTGACCTTCTTGTCGGCGCCGGAGCGGGCGGAGTCCTTGGTGCCGTACAGGGCGCTGTACGTGGTGTCGGCCGAGCCGACGGCGAACGTCTCCGTGCGGGCGTCGTCCGCGTTGTTGAAGGCGACGAGGTACTCGGTGCCCTTGCGGGCGTCGGTGCGGGAGAAGGCGTAGACGCCGGGGCCGTCGGCCGCGTGACGCTCGGTCTGGATGCCGTCGGCGAGCGCCGGGTTGGCCTTGCGCAGCTCGGCGAGGGCGCTGATCTGCCGGTACAGCGGCGCCTTGGTGTCGTAGGCGTCACTGGCGTGGGTGCGGTCGGTGCCGATCTGGTCGTCGTCGAGGTAGTCGGCGGTCTTCGAGGCGAACAGGGTCTGGCGGGCGTCCTTGTCGCCGCCTGCGCCGGTGAAGCCCTGCTCGTCGCCGTAGTAGACGACCGGGTTGCCACGGCTGAGGAACATCAGCTCGTTGGCGAGCCGGTCCTTCTTCAGCAGTTCGGCGTCGGTGGCCTTCGGGTTGTCCTGCTTCAGGAAGGTCCCGATGCGGCCCATGTCGTGGTTGCCGAGGAAGGTGACCTGTTCGTAGGCGTTGGCCTTGTCGGTCGTGTACTTGTAGTCGTCGCCGAAGACGGACGCGAGCTTGCGCGCGCTGCCGCCCTGGGAGGCGTACTGGCGTGCCGCCTCCTGGAAGGGGAAGTCGAGCGTGGCGTCGAGGCGGCCCTGGGTGACGTAGGGCGCGGTGATGTCCGTGTCGGAGGTGTACACCTCGCCGAACATGAAGAAGTCGTCGCGGCCCTGCTTGGCGGCGTAGGAGTCCAGGGCGGTGGCCCACTGGGTCCAGAACTCCATGTTCACGTGCTTGACCGTGTCGATCCGGAAGCCGTCGATGTCGAAGTCGCGGACCCAGCGCTGGTAGATCTTCTCCATGCCGCTGACGACCTCGGGACGCTCGGTCCACAGGTCGTCCAGGCCGGAGAAGTCACCGTGTTCGGAGCTCTCCCCGGCGAAGGTGGAGTCGCCCCGGTTGTGGTACATCGTCGGGTCGTCGAGCCAGGAGGGGACCTTCTTCGTCGCGCCGGTGACGGGCGTGCGGGGGAAGGAGTCGTCGTCCACGGCGGGGAAGCGCCGGGCGCCGTCCGCGTGGTCGGCGTCGTCGAAGGGCCGGCCGTCCTTCGTCAGATACGGGAAGGCGCCCTGGGAGAGGTACTCGTAGGACTTCTCCTTGTAGTCCACGACGTCGGCGGTGTGGTTGGTGATGACGTCGAAGAAGACCTTCATGCCCTTGGCGTGCGCCTTGGCGATGAGGGTCTCGAGGTCCTTGTTGCTGCCGAAGTGCGGGTCGACCTGGGTGAAGTCGGTGATCCAGTACCCGTGGTAGCCGGCGGAGGCGTCCTTACCGGTGCCCTGCACGGGACGGTTCTTGAAGATGGGCGCCATCCAGATGGCGGTGGTGCCCAGGCCCTTGATGTAGTCCAGGCGCTGGGTCAGACCCTTGAGGTCGCCGCCCTGGTAGAAGCCCTTGTCCGTGGGGTCGTACCCGGTGGACAGGCGGGAGCCGGTCAGGCCGCCCTTGTCGTTGCCGGTGTCGCCGTTGGCGAAACGGTCCGGCAGGACGAAGTAGAACTGCTCGCGGGTGGCGTCGTGCCGGGCGGGCTCGGCGGCGAGCTTCGCGTCGGACGGCGGCGCCGGCGGGGTCGCCGCCTTCGCGGCGAGTGGCTGGACGAGCGCTGCGGCCAGCGCGGTCACGGTGACCGCAGCGACCCGTCCGGCGTGGGTGGTTCGGCGCCTCCACGGCGACGGCCATCTCGGTATCACAGAGGGGCTCCTTGCGATTGCGGCTCTTCGGGTCCGACCCCGCGCGACCGTATCGCCGCCGCAACGCTTACAGCAAGAGGCTTGAAACCACCGGTAAAAACTTTCAGTTGTCCGCTCAGCAGCTCGACTTGCCGGCGTATACGGCCAGAGCCGTGTTCGCGCCCAGCGTGGCGGTCAGCTGACCGGCGGAGTTCACCGTCACGGTGCTGTTGTTCTGCACGTTGCAGTACGTGCCGGCGGGCAGGGACGTCTGGTACGTACGACTGAGGGAGCCCGACTCGTGGTTGATGGCCACGAAGCCCTTGGAGCCCCGGCCGAACGCGATGGCGTCACCGCCGTTGTCCCACCAGTTGGTGACGGCCTGGCCGCGGGTGGCGTTGCGGAACGCGACCATGGACTTGATCTCCGGCCAGTTGTGCTGGCACTTCCAGCCGTTCTGCCAGCAGGCGTTCACCGTGCCGCCGTTGGGCGGTCCGGCGTCGTGGTCGGTGAACTCGTAGCCGGAGTTGATGTCCGGGGCGCCGTAGGGCCAGGCCAGCATGAAGACGTTGGCCAGCGTGTAGTTGGCGTTGTCCTTGTAGCTGAGCGTGGAGCCGTTGCGCTCGGTGTCGTGGTTGTCGACGAAGACGCCGGCGGACGAGCTGCTCAGATAGCCCCAGCCCTCGCCGTAGTTCTTCAGATAGGCGAGGTTCTCGTTGTTGAAGACCCGCTTGAGGTCGTAGGCGTAGCGGAACTCCTGGACGTCGCCGTTGCGGGTGTACTCGCCCGGCTGGACGGCCTCGCCGGAGCCGTGGATGACCTCCTGCTTCCAGTAGGCGTTCGGGTTGCTCAGACGCGACTTGATGTTCGCCAGGTCGGCGGTGTCGATGTGCTTGGCCGCGTCGATGCGGAAGCCGTCGACGCCGAGCGACAGCAGGTCGTTCATGTACGTCGCCAGGGCGCCGCGGACGTAGTCCTCGCCGGTGTCGAGGTCGGCGAGGCCGACGAGCTCGCAGTGCTGGACGTTCCAGCGGTCCTGGTAGTTGCCGATCTGCGCCGTGCAGTCGTCGAAGTCGTACGACGAGTACAGGCCCGGGTAGTTGTACTTCGTGTACGACGAGCCGCCGGTGCCGGTGCCGTTGCCGGCGGCCATGTGGTTGACGACCGTGTCGACGACGACCTTCACACCGGCCGCGTGGCAGGTGTTGATCATGTTCTGGAAGGCGGCGCGGTCGCCGAGCCGGCCGGCGATCTTGTAGCTCACCGGCTGGTACGACGTCCACCACTGCGAGCCCTGTATGTGCTCGGCCGGTGGGGAGACCTGCACGTAGCCGTAGCCGGCGGGGCCGAGGGTGGTGGTGCACTCCTTCGCCACGGAGGCGAACTTCCACTCGAAGAGGACGGCGGTGACGTCCTTGCTCCCGGGCGGTGAGGCCGCTGCCTCGGTCGGGTGCATGACAAGGGAGGAGGTGGTGAGGGCCGCCGCGAGCGCGGCCGCCACGGAGAGGGTTCTGCGTGCCATGTGGGGATTTCCTTCACCGTTGAAGGCTCTTGCTGAAAACTTTCAACTACCTTGCGGTGACGGGAATGTTAAAGGCCCGCCGCCTGAAAAGGCAGCGGGCCGGACGAACTTGCCTGAAAATTCTTGCAGGAAGGCCGTCAGGAGGCCGTGGACCACCACACCGTGGTGTCGGCCGGCAGCTTCGCCTCACCGTCCGTCTCGGTGATCTCACCGCTGGCGAGCAGCAGCCGCCCGTACGCGGGGATCGTCACCGACTCGGTGCCGGTGTTCGCCACGCAGACGAACTCCCCACGCCGGAAGGCGAGGACGCCCTCGGGCGCCCGCAGCCACTCCACCTCGTCCCCGGCGCCGAGGTCGGGGTGGGCGCGGCGGGCGGCCAGCGCGGCCCGGTACAGCTCCAGGGTGGAGTCCGGGTCGCCGGTCTGGGCCTCGACGCTCAGCTCGCCCCAGCCCGCCGGCTGCGGCAGCCAGCTGCCGCCCGCGCCGAAGCCGTACGACGATCCGGCACGCGTCCACGGGATCGGCACCCGGCAGCCGTCGCGGAAGCCGTCCTGGCCCTCGCCGCGGAAGTACGCCGGGTCCTGGCGCACGTCGTCCGGCAGGTCGACGACGTCCGGCAGGCCGAGCTCCTCGCCCTGGTAGACGTACGCGGAGCCGGGCAGGGCCAGCATCAGCAGGGTGGCCGCGCGGGCGCGGCGCAGGCCCAGGGCGCGGTCGCCGGCGGTGCGGATCTGGGTGCCGAGGCCGGGCGGGTTGGCGAAGCGGGTGGCGTGCCGGGTGACGTCGTGGTTGGAGAGCACCCAGGTGGCGGGGGCGCCGACCGGGCGCATCGCCTCCAGGGTGCGGTCGACGACCTCGCGCAGCTCTCGCGCGTCCCAGGCGGCCGACAGGTACTGGAAGTTGAACGCCTGGTGCAGCTCGTCGGGGCGGACGTAGTTGGCCGTGCGCTCGACGGTCGGGGTCCACGCCTCGGCGACGAAGATGCGCTCGCCGGAGTACTCGTCGAGGATGAGCCGCCACTGGCGGTAGATGTCGTGGACGCCGTCCTGGTCGAAGAACGGCATGACATCGTTGCCCAGCAGTTTGAGCTGATCGTGGTTTCCAAGGTCGGGCAGGCCTTCGGCCTTCACCATGCCGTGGGCGACGTCGATCCGGAAGCCGTCGACGCCCATGTCCAGCCAGAAGCGCAGGATCGAGCGGAACTCGTCGGAGACCGCCGGGTGCTCCCAGTTGAAGTCGGGCTGTTCGGGCGCGAAGAGGTGCAGGTACCACTCGCCGGGGGTGCCGTCGGGCTCGGTGACCCGGGTCCAGGCGGGGCCGCCGAAGATGGACTCCCAGTCGTTCGGCGGGAGTTCGCCGTTCGCGCCCTTGCCGGGGCGGAAGTGGTAGCGGTCGCGCAGCGGCGAGCCGGGGCCGTCGGCGAGGGCGCGCTTGAACCACTCGTGCTGGTCCGAGGAGTGGTTGGGGACCAGGTCGACGATGATCCGCAGGCCCAGCTCACGGGCGTCCCGGATCAGCGCGTCGGCGTCCAGCAGATTGCCGAACATGGGATCGACGGCCCGGTAGTCGGCGACGTCGTAGCCGGCGTCGGCCTGCGGGGAGGCGTAGAAGGGGCTGAGCCATACGGCGTCGACGCCGAGGTCGCGCAGGTACGGCAGGCGGGAACGGATGCCTTCCAGGTCGCCCATGCCGTCGCCGTTGCTGTCGGCGAAGCTGCGCGGGTAGACCTGGTAGATCACCGCGTCGCGCCACCAGTCACGGCGCTTGGCGACGGTGGCGACGGCAGCGGTCTCGGCCGGGGCGGTGGGGTACTGGCTCATGGCTTCCTTGATGCGGTGGGGGTCTCACGCCCGGACGGTGTCACGGGCGGAGAAGGAGTCAGTCGTTCTGGGTCGTGCGCGCGGCGGCGGACGACGAGGCGGCCGCAGTGACAGCGGGGTCGGATGGACACGGCGGCCGCCTCGGGTTCTCGGGGCCGGCTCAGCCCTTCGTGCCACCGGCGGTGAGGCCGGTGACCAGGTTCTTCTGCACGAGGTAGAAGAAGAGGGAGACCGGTATCGCGATGAGCACCGCCGTGGCCGCCATGAGGTTGCGCTGGGCGTCGTGCTCGCTGACGAAGCTCTGCAGACCGACGGCGAGCGTGTACTTCTCGTCGTCGAGCAGGAAGGTGGTCGCGAAGGCCACCTCGCCGAAGGCGGTGATGAAGCTGTAGAACGCGGCGACCGCGAGGCCCGGCTTGGCGAGCGGCAGGATCAGCCGCGCGAAGGTGCCGAACGGGGTGAGGCCGTCGACGCGCCCGGCCTCGTCGATCTCGAACGGGATGGTGTCGAAGTAGCCCTTGAGCAGCCAGGCGCAGTACGGCACCGCGGTCGAGCAGTAGACGATGATCAGGCCGAGGTAGGTGTCGATGAGGCCCAGGTCCGAGAGGATCTGGTACATCGGCACGATCAGCACGGCGATCGGGAACATCTGGGTGACCAGCAGCACCCACATGAACTTCCGGTAGCCCGGGAAGCGCATACGGGAGACCGCGTAGCCGGTGGTGGCGGCGATCAGGACGCCGATCACGGTGGTGCCCAGCGACACGATCAGCGAACTCTTCAGCCAGTCGAAGAAGTTCGTGTGCTGCAGGACGAACGCGTAGTTGTCGAACGTCATCTTGGACCAGATGCGCTCGGGGTGCAGATAGTCGTCCTTGTCCGGTCCCAGTGACAGGAACACCAGCCACAGGACGGGGAACAGGGCGATCAGGCTCGCGACGGTGAGCATGCCGTGGGAGGCGAGGGAGCCGGCGAAGCCCGTCTCGCCGCGCCGCCGGGTGCGCCGGGGCGGCTTGGCCGGGCTCTCCGGTTCGGTCACCGCGGCGGAGGTCTGGGCTGTGGTGGTACTCATGAAGAACTCCTGCCTCAGATCGCGAGCTGCTGCTCGTTGCGGTTCAGCCAGCGGCGGTAGAACGAGGTGAAGACGATCAGGATGCCCAGCAGCAGGATGCCGTAGGCGGCGGACTGGGCGAAGTCGCGCGGTTGCTGTCCGAAGCCGAGGTAGTAGGCCCAGGTGACGAGGATCTGCGCGTCCGGCGCGGTGTTGCCGAAGAGCAGGAAGATCACGGCGAACTGGTTGAACGTCCAGATGATGCCGAGCAGGACGACGGTGGAGCTGACGGTCCGCAGGCCGGGCAGGGTGACGTAGCGGAAGCGCTGCCAGGCGCTGGCGCCGTCCATCTCCGCGGCCTCGTAGAGGGAGGCGTCGATGGACTGCAGGCCGCCGAGCAGGGAGACCATCATGAACGGCACACCGCACCAGGTGTTGACCATGATCGCCGCGAACCGCTGCCAGAAGGTGTCCTCCAGCCACAGCGGCGTCGGCAGGTGCAGGGACTCCAGCGCGGCGTTGATGATGCCGCCGTCCGCGAGCATGAACCGCCAGCCGAACACGGTGACGAAGGTCGGCACGGCCCACGGCAGGACCAGGATCAGGCGGTAGAGGGTGCGGCCGCGCAGCTTCTGGTTGAGCAGCAGCGCGAGGCCGAGGCCGATCGTGTAGTGCAGGGCCACACAGGCGGCCGTCCACACGATCGTCCAGATGAAGTGCGACCAGAAGCGGTCGTAGGAGGTCTCGCCCCAGAGGATGTCGGCGTAGTTGTCGAGGCCGATGAACTTGTACGTCGCCTCGATCTCGTTGGCGCCGATCGTGCGCGCCGTGTTGAGGCTGTTGGCGTCGGTCAGCGTCAGGTACAGACCGTAGGCCAGCGGGTACAGCACGAGGATGCCGAGCACGACGACCACCGGGGTGATCATCGCGTACGCGTACCAGTGCTTCTGGTAGCTGTTCCTCAGGCGCTGCCCGAGCCCTGGCCGGGGCGCACGGTCACCGCGGCGCTTGCCGGTCGCGCGGTCGATGGCGACTGTCATGGTTCGACACCTTCTGGGAGTTCAGGAAGTCCGCGGTCGGGACCCGTGGGACGGCCGGGCGGCCGCCGGATCGCCTGCCCCAACAGGGCGGTCCGGCGGCCGCGCGGGGCTCACTTGCTGAAGTCGGGCACCAGCTTGGCGATGGACGTCTCGGCCGTGCTCAGGCCCTTGTCCAGGGACACCTTGCCACCCGCGATCTTGGGCAGCTCGGTGTCGAGCGGACCCCACAGGGAGCTGTACTCCGGCAGCGCGGGACGCGGCTGGGCGGCGGACAGGACGCCTTGGTAGCCGGCGATGCCCGGGTCGGCCTTGACCTGCTCGGTGTAGGCGTCGTCACGGGTGGGCAGCGTGCTGTTCTTCAGCGCGATGGTCTCCTGCGACTTCGCCGACGTCATGAACTTGACGAACTTCAGCGCGGCCTTCTGGTGGGCCTCGTCGGAGCCGGCGTAGACCGAGAGGTTGTGGCCGCCGGTCGGGGCGCCCGCCTTGCCGGACGAGCCGGCCGGGACGGTGGCGATGCCGAGGTTCGACTTGTCCTTGAACGCCGAGCCCTTGTAGAAGTTCGTGATCTCCCAGGGGCCCTGGACGATCGCGGCGACCTTGCCGTTGACGAACGCGTCCTGGATGTGGGCGTACGCGTCGGCGGTCGTGTCGGCCTTGTGCAGGCCCTTGCCGTCGAACAGGCTCAGCCAGGTGCCGTACGCCTTCTTCGCCTCGGGCGAGTTGACGGTGATCTTCTTGGCGTCGGCGTCGACGGTGTCGGTGCCCTCGCCGTAGAGGAAGGACTGGGCGTAGTAGGCCTGGGTCGAGCCCCAGTAGCCGTCGACGCCGGTCTTGCCCTTGATCGTGGCGGCGGCCTTCTTGAGGTCGTCCCAGGTCTTGGGGGCCTCGGTGATGCCGGCCTTCTCGAACAGCGCCTTGTTGTAGACGAGCGCGAGCGTGTCCGTGACGAAGGGGACGCCGTACGTCTTGCCCTCGTACTTGGCCTGCTCCAGCAGGTTGGACTTGAACTTGTCCTGCTCGGCGAGGGCCTCGGTGCCGTCCAGCGGCAGGAAGAAGCTCTTCTTCGCGAAGGCCGGGGTCCAGCCGACCTCGGACCGCAGGATGTCCGGCGCGCCCTTCGAACCGGCGGCGGTGTCGAACTTGTTCTGCGCCTGGTCGAAGGGGACGTTGACGTACTTGACCTTGATGTCCTTGTTGGCGGCCTCGAACTCCTTGACCAAGGCCTGGTACGTCGGCGCCTCGTTGGTGGCGTTGGAGGTGTCCCACCAGGTGATGGTCACCGGACCGCTCGAGTCGCTGCCACTGTCGTCCCCGCCGCAGGCCGTCGCCGCGAGGGCGAGGGACGCCACCAGCGCGGTGGCCGCTATGCCACGCCGCATGAGTTCTCCTTGAGGGTGAAAGCCCGTGTGATGCGGGGGCGGCCCCGTCTGCCGGCCCCTGCTGTCGTGCCGACTGCGCCTTTGCGGCCGCCGGGCGACGTGAACGTAACAGCGATGCAATCCTTGCGAAAGACCTTGCAGCAAAAAAGTGCAAGGGAACACGGAAGTTATCCCGGCGTGACCGTCCAGCGACCGCTGTGAGACGCTTCCTTACAGGGGTGGAGCGGTACGCGGTCCACTTGTGCAAGACTCTGCAAGCTCTTGCCATGACTTCCACGAGGGAGCGCGATGACGCAGCAGCCCCGCACGGGCCGGCCAACGGGTCGCCCTCGGCGTCCGATTGGTGTGCAAGGCGGCATACGACAGGTACAGTCCAGTGCCGTGACCACGAGGCTTGCCGACATCGCTGCTCAGGCGGGGGTGAGCGAAGCGACCGTCAGCCGCGTCCTCAACGGGAAGCCCGGCGTCGCCGCCACCACTCGCCAGTCCGTGCTGGCCGCACTCGACGTGCTCGGCTACGAGCGTCCGGTGCGGCTCCGCCAGCGCAGCGAGGGCCTGGTCGGCCTGATCACACCCGAGCTGGAGAACCCGATATTCCCGGCGCTCGCCCAGGTCATCGGCCAGGCCCTGACGCGTCAGGGCTATACGCCCGTGCTGGCGACACAGACGCCCGGCGGGTCCACGGAGGACGAGCTCACCGAGATGCTCGTGGACCGCGGGGTCGCGGGCATCATCTATGTCTCCGGTCTGCACGCGGACACCACCGCGGACATGCAGCGCTACGAGCGGCTGCGTGCGCAGGGCGTCCCCTTCGTCCTCGTCGACGGCTTCTCCCCCAAGGTGCAGGCGCCGTTCATCTCCCCCGACGACCGGGCGGCGATGGCGCTGGCGGTGACCCACCTCGCCTCCCTCGGGCACACCCGGATCGGACTGGCCCTCGGCCCGAAGCGGTTCGTGCCGGTGCAGCGGAAGATCGAGGGGTTCGTCCGGACCGTCCAGGACCAGCTGAACCTGCCGCCGGACGTCGTGGAGCGCGACCTGGTGCAGCACTCGCTCTACACCCTGGAGGGCGGGCAGGCCGCCGCGACCGCCCTCATCGCGCGCGACTGCACGGCCGTCGTCTGCGCCAGCGACATGATGGCGCTGGGCGCGATACGCGCGGCCCGGCAGCAGGGCCTCGAGGTCCCCACCGACATCTCGGTCGTGGGCTTCGACGACTCCCCGCTGATCGCCTTCACCGACCCGCCGCTCACCACGGTCCGCAAGCCGGTCCCGGCCATGGGCCAGGCCGCCGTCCGCACGCTGCTCGAGGAGATCGGCGGAACCCCGGCCCCGCACAGCGAGTTCGTGTTCATGCCGGAGCTGGTCGTACGCGGTTCGACGGCGTCGGCGCCCGGCGACCGGGCGCGCCCCTAGGGGGTACCGGGACCTGCGGCCTACTCCCCCAGGAGGAGAAAAGCCGCAGAACGTGCGTCACGGACCCGACCGGAGGATGATCGGTCGGAGAGGTCTTTTCTGGCAGACTCTGTGCCTATGGGTGACGCTACGGTGACGACACGCGAAGGCCCTGAAGAAGCCGTCCCGCACTCCGCCGCGGAGAGGGCGGGGCCGGGACTCCTGCGCCGCCTGCGCACCCCCCGCCGGCCGCGGCTGTGGTTCGAGATCCTGCTCATCGCGGTGAGTTACTGGACCTACTCCCTGATCCGCAACGCCGTCCCGGAGCAGCGTGCCGAGGCCCTGCGCAACGCCGACTGGCTGTGGCGGCTCGAGCACAGTCTGGGCATCGCCGTCGAGGAGTCCGTCAACCACGCGGTCAACGGCGCGACTTGGCTGATCGTCGGGATGAACTACTACTACGCCACGCTGCACTTCGTGGTGACGCTTGCGGTGCTGGTCTGGCTGTACCGCAGACACTCCGGCCGCTACGCGGCGACCCGGCTGGTCCTCTTCGCGACCACGGGTGTGGCCCTGGTCGGTTACTACCTGTATCCGCTCGCTCCCCCGCGGCTGATGACGAACACGGGGTTCATCGACACGGTCCTCGCCCACGACACCTGGGGCTCGATGGCCTCGGGCGACCTGAAGAACATGTCGAACCAGTACGCCGCGATGCCGTCCATGCACATCGGCTGGTCGGTGTGGAGCGGGCTGACGATCTTCGCCCTGGCGCGCACCCCCTGGGTCAAGGTCCTCGGGCTGCTCTACCCGGCGGCGACCCTCGTGGTGATCGTCGCGACGGCCAACCACTTCTGGCTCGACGCGGTGGGCGGCCTCATCTGCCTGGCCTTCGGCTACGGCGTGGCCCGCCTCTGGTACGGCGCGCTGCCCTACCGGCTGCCCCGGGTGGTCCCGGCACGCACCGGAGCGGTGTCGCCGGGTGCCGGCGTACGGCAGGTCCCGGTGGCCGCCGAGGAGGAGAACGAGCCGGTGCCGGCCCGGACGTCACCGGGGCCGTAGCTCAGCGCCCGAGGCTCAGCCCCCGTAGAACAGCTCGTCCACGACGCCGCGGGCCCGGCGGGCGGTGCGGCGGTAGTCGTCCAGCATGTCGCCCACGTGACCGGGCTCGTACCCCAGGTAGCGGCCCACCGCGCCCAGTTCGCGCGGGTCCGAGGGGAAGGTGTCGCCGGCGCGTCCGCGGACCAGCATCACCGCGTTGCGGACCCGGGTCGCCAGCACCCAGGCCTCGTCGAGGATCTCCGCGTCCTCCTCGCCGATGAGCTCGGCGGCACGGGCCGCGGCCAGCGCCTCGCGGGTGCGGGTGGTCCGCAGTCCGGGCTCATGGGCCCCGTGCCGCAGCTGGAGCAGCTGCACGGTCCACTCGACGTCCGACAGCCCGCCGGGCCCGAGCTTGGTGTGCAGCTTCGGGTCGGCGCCGCGCGGCAGGCGCTCGGACTCCATACGCGCCTTCAGCCGCCGGATCTCCCGTACGGCGTCCTCCTCGAGGCCCCGGGCGGGATAGCGCAGCGGGTCGATCAGCTCGATGAACCGGGCACCCAGCTCGTCGTCCCCGGCGACCGGCTCGGCCCGCAGCAGCGCCTGCGACTCCCAGCCCAGCGACCAGCGCCGGTAGTAGGCGGCGTACGAGTTGAGGGTGCGCACCAGCGGCCCGGACTTGCCCTCCGGGCGCAGATCGGCGTCGATCAGCAGCGGCGGGTCGGCGCTGGGGATCTGGAGCAGCCGCCGCATCTCGGCCACGACGCGGTTGGCCGCCGCGGCGGCCTCCTGGTCGTCGACGCCCTCGCGCGGCTCGTGCACGAAGAGGACGTCCGCGTCGCTGCCGTAGCCCAGCTCGTGCCCGCCGAAGCGGCCCATGCCGATGATCGCGAACCGGGTGGGCAGGGTGTCGCCCCAGCCCTCGCGGACCACCGCGCGCAGGGTGCCGGCCAGCGTGGCCGCCGTGAGGTCGGAGACCGCGGCGCCGACCCGGTCCACCAGGGCGCCCTGGTCGGCCTCGGCGGGCTTGGTCTCGGTGCCGTAGGAGTCCACGATGTCGGCGGCGGCCGTACGGAACAGCTCGCGGCGCCGCATGCCGCGGGCCGCGGTGACGGCCTGGACGGCGTTGTCGGCGCGGTGCGCCGCGGCGAGGACCTCCTGCTCCAGATGGGCCCGCGAGCGGGGCTCCAGACCGCTGCCGCCGTCGCCGTCGCCGAGCAGCGCGACGGCCTCCGGGGCCCGCATCAGCAGGTCGGGGGCGAGCCGGCCCGCCGACAGGACCCGGGCGAGGTTCTCGGCGGCGGCGCCCTCGTCACGCAGCAGCCGCAGGTACCAGGGGGTCTTGCCGAGCGCGTCGGAGACCTTGCGGAAGTTCAGCAGGCCGGAGTCCGGGTCGGCCGAGTCCGCGAACCAGCCCAGCAGGACGGGCAGCAGGGTGCGCTGGATCGCCGCCGCGCGGGTCACGCCGGAAGCCAGCGCCTCCAGGTGCCGCAGCGCCGAGGCGGGGTCGGCGTAGCCGAGGGCGATGAGCCGTTCCCGGGCGGCGCCCGCGCTGAGCCGGGCCTCGCCGGGGGCGAGCTGGGCGACGGCGTCCAGCAGCGGCCGGTAGAAGAGCTTCTCGTGCAGCCGCCGTACGACGCTGCTGTGCCGTTTCCACTCGCGGGTCAGCTCGGCGACCGGGTCGGCGCGCAGACCGAGGGAGCGGCCGATGCGGCGCAGGTCGGCGTCGTCCTCGGGGACCAGGTGGGTGCGGCGCAGCCGGTACAGCTGGATGCGGTGCTCCATGGAGCGCAGGAAGCGGTAGGCGGCGTCGAGCTGCGCGGCGTCGGTCCGGCCGACGTAGCCGCCGGCGGCGAGGGCCTGGAGGGCGTCCAGGGTGGTGCCGCTGCGCAGCGCGGCGTCCTCGCGGCCGTGCACGAGCTGCAGCAGCTGGACGGCGAACTCGACGTCCCGCAGGCCGCCGGGGCCGAGCTTCAGCTGGCGGTCGACCTCGGAGACGGGGATGTTCTCGACGACGCGGCGGCGCATCTTCTGCACGTCGGCGACGAAGTTCTCCCGCTCGGCGGCCTTCCACACCAGGGGCCGCAGCGCGGCGACGTACTCGGCGCCCAGTTCGAGGTCGCCGGCGACCGGGCGGGCCTTGAGCAGGGCTTGGAACTCCCAGGTCTTGGCCCAGCGCTGGTAGTAGGCGACATGGCTGCTGAGGGTGCGCACGAGGGGACCGTTGCGGCCCTCCGGGCGCAGATTGGCGTCGACGGGCCAGATGGAGCCCTCGACGGTGGTCTCGGAGCAGATCCGCATCATGTGCGAGGCGAGCCGGGTGGCGGCCTGCAGGGCCTTGCCCTCGTCGGCGCCGTCGGCGCTCTCGCCGACGAAGATGACGTCGACGTCGGAGACGTAGTTCAGCTCGTGGCCGCCGCACTTGCCCATGGCGATCACCGCCAGCCGGCACTGCTCGGCGTCCTGCGGGGCCTCGGCGGCGGCGAGGGCGAGCGCGGCACGCAGGGTCGCGGTGGCGAGGTCGGCGAGCTCGGCGGCGGTCTGGGCGAGGTCGGTGGTGCCGCACACGTCGCGGGCGGCGATGGAGAGCAGGCAGCGCCGGTAGGCGACGCGCAGGCTGACGGGGTCGGTGGCCTCGGCGAGGGCCCGTTCGAACTCCTCGACCTCGGGGTGCAGGTCGCGCGGCTCGTAGGTGACCAGCACCTGCCAGTCGCCGGGGTGGCGGGCGAGGTGCTCGGCGAGGGCGGCGGAGGCGCCGAGCACCCCGAGCAGCCGGTCGCGCAGCGGCTTGGCCGCTATCAGCGTGTCGAGCAGCTCGCGCCGGTCGGCGTCGCCGGGCTGGGCCTCGGTCAGCCGGACGAGGCCGGTCAGCGCGAGGTCGGGGTCGGCGGTGGCGCCCAGGGCCTCCAGAAGGACCGGGTCGTTCCTGAGCGGGGTGAGGTCGGGGCTGTCCAGGAGGCGTTCGGCGGCCGACGGGTCGGTGAAGCCGTGCCGCAGCAGCCGAGTGAACGTACTGCTCCTGCGTCCCGGCGCCGTCATCCTCGCCCTCCCGTTCCGATCAGGGGTGTACGCCTTCCCGGTGGTACCCGATCAAGGTCGTACGCGATCGAGCCTAGCCGCAGTCCCGGCGGTCGGCGCCGACGCGTCGTGTGCGGTGGCCGGCGGGTGGATGTGCCCACTGTGGGCGTTTCGGTGGCGCCCCGTACCGATTTCGGCTTCGGTAAGGGTGAGCCGTTCAGGCAGACCGAGCCACCGTCGACCCTGGAGACCACTGATGGACTTCACCCTCGAAGTGATCCCGCTGCCCGTGAGCGACATCGACCGGGCCCGTGACTTCTACCGCGACAAGGTCGGCTTCCACGTCGACATCGACCAGGAGGTCATGCCGGGCATGCGCATCGTCCAGCTGACCCCGCCGGGCTCGGGCTGTTCGATCGCGCTGGGCGACAGCATCTGGGACCTGACCAAGGGCGAGACCGTGCCGGAACCGGGCTCGTACCAGGGCCTCCAGCTCTGCGTGGCCGACATCAAGGCGGCGTACGCGGAGCTGCGCGAGCGGGGCCTGGAGGTGTCCGAGCCGGTGCAGTACTCCCCCGACGACGGCGCCACCTTCATGTACTTCAAGGACCCCGACGGCAACGGCTGGTCCATTCAGGAGTACCGCCGCCGCGCGACCCAGCCCCTGCACGCGGTCCTGTCGGAACTGGCGGCGCAGTCCGAGTAGCACGCCGGGGCCGACGGCCGGCCCGCCCACGGTGCCTCTTGGGGCTCCACTTTTGTTCGGAGCTCTCAGCCTGGTCTCAGGTCGAGCGGCGACAATGAGCCGCAAACTCATCGACCGGAAGGGGGCGGGCCGGCGTGCGCATCATGATCGCCGATGATGAGGCGGCCATCCGTGAGTCGCTGGAGCGGGTGCTCCAGGTCGAGGGGTACGACACCCGCACCGTCGCCAACGGTCTCGCCGTGCTCGACGGGATGGACGGGGCCGACGGCGACAAGATGGATCTGCTGATCCTCGACGTGATGATGCCCCGCCTCGGCGGGCTGGAGACCTGCCGGCGCCTGCGGGCCGCGGGCCGGGACCTGCCGGTGCTGATGCTGACCGCCCGCAACCAGGTCTCCGACCGGGTCACGGGGCTGGACGCGGGCGCCGACGACTACCTGCCCAAGCCGTTCGCCACAGAGGAGCTGCTGGCCCGGGTGCGGGCCCTGCTGCGGCGGCGCGCGCCGGCCGACGGGGAGTCGCAGATCCTGTCGTTCGCCGACGTCCGGCTCGATCCCGACCGGTTCGAGGCGTGGCGGGGCGGGCGGGCGCTGCGCCTGACCCGGACCGAGTTCTCCCTCCTGCAGGTCCTCATGCGCAACGCGACCCGGGTCCTGACCCGCGACGCGCTGTTCGAGGCGATCTGGGGCTTCGACATGAGCGCCACCGCCAACAACCTCCAGGTGTACGTGAGCTATCTGCGTCGCAAGATGGAGGCCGAGGGTGAGCCGCGATTGCTCTACACGCTGCGCGGCCTGGGCTACACGTTGCGGGAGACTCCCCCGTGAGCGGGCCCGCCGGCCGGAAACCGCGCCGGTTGATCCGGTGGTGGCGCCGGCGGTCCCTGCGGACCAGGCTGACGGTGATCTCGGCGACGGCCATCGCGGTCAGCGTGTTCCTGGCCTTCCAGGTGGCCAGCGAACTGCTGGACCGGGAGCTGCGGGGCACCGTCGAGGAGCAGCTGCGCGCCGACTCCCGGGTCCTGGCGGCGGACGCGGAGCGCGCCGGTCCGGCGCGGGTCCGGCTGCCGCCGTATGCCGGAGGCGGCCGGCTGGTGCGGGTCGTCCTGCCCGACGGCTCGGTCCGCACGCCGGCCGGCCAACCCCCGCTGCCCCCGGTCAGCGAGCGGGCCGCGCGCGTGGCGCGGGGCCTGTCGGCCGACCTCATGGAGTCGGACGACAGCGACGAGGACGGCTACCTCGTCCACACGCTGCGGGCGGGCGACGGGGCGGTCCAGGTGGCCCGCGCCGCCGACGACGGCCCGGTCAACCGGTTCGGGTTCGGCATGCTGCTGATCGGGCTGCTCTGCGTGGCCGGCGGTGCCGTCGTCGGGCGGGCCGTGGCACGGACCGGGCTGACCCCGATCGACCGGCTGACCGCCGCCGCCGTACGTGTCGCGCACACCCGGGATCTCGACGCCGACATCCCGGACGAGGGCGGTGGGGAGATCCGGCGGCTGATCCAGTCGATCAACGAGATGCTCGCCGCGCTACGGGACTCCCGGCGGGCCCAGCGGCTGCTCGCCGAGGACGCCGCCCACGAGCTGAAGACCCCGCTCACCAGCCTGCGCCTCAACGTCGAGCTGCTCATCCGGCTCGATCGGCGCGGCACCCTGGACAGCGCGCTGCCGGCGGAGAGCCGGACCCGGCTGCTCGACGATCTCGGCGCGCAGGTGGCCGAGTTGGGCACCCTTGTCGCCGAGCTGACCGACCTGGCGCGCGGTGACGTCAGCGACGAGAACACCGAACTGCTCGACCTCGCCGACGTGGTGGGGGCAGCCGCGCCCCGGGCGCGCTCCCGCGTGCCCGACATCGAGGTGGCGCTCGACGTGACCTCCGTGTGGGTGAGCGGGCGTCCCGCCGCGCTCGAGCGGGCGGTGCTCAACCTCATCGACAACGCCGGCAAGTGGTCCCCCGCGGACCGGCCGGTCCAGGTGCGGCTCCGTGCCGAGGGCGCGTCGGCGGTGCTCGAGGTCGACGACGCCGGGCCCGGCATCGACGCCGCCGACGTACCGCGGGTGTTCGACCGGTTCTACCGTGCCGACAGCGCACGGGCGTTGCCGGGATCCGGTCTGGGGCTGTCGATCGTGCAGCGGGTCGTCGACGCCCATGGCGGCCGGGTCACCGTCGCCCGCTCCGCACGCGGGGGCGCGCTGCTTCGCGTCGACCTTCCGGCCGCGGCCCCGCCCGCCCCGGTCGCGCGGCCCACCGCCGGGGAGGACACCACGGTGGTCTGACGGACGGCGGCCCGCCGGCCCATGGAGAGATCCGGGACGGGCCTGGGTCCCCGTCCCGGATCTCGTCGAGCTCACCGTTGCAGCACGGACTCCGCTCGGCCGTCGACCGGCTGCCGACCGGCCGGCGGCTCCGCCGCCGGCCGGGACAGCCGACTCGGCCACCACATCCGCGGGCCGATCAGCAGGGTGAGGGCGGGCACCAGGACCGACCGCACCAGCAGGGCGTCGAGCAGCACGCCGAAGGCCACCAGGAACCCGACCTCGACCAGCATCACCAGCGGAAGGGTGACGAGGACCGCGAACGTGGCCGCCAGGACCAGGCCGGCCGAGGTGATGACGCCACCGGTGGCCGAGAGGGCCTTGAGCATGCCCTCGCGGGTGCCGAGCCGCAGGGTCTCCTCCCGGGCCCTGCCGGCCAGGAAGATGTTGTAGTCGACGCCGAGCGCCACCAGGAACAGGAAGGCCAGCAGCGGCACCGAGTAGTCGACGCCCTTGAACCCGAGGATCGTGTCGAAGACGAACACGCTGCCGCCGAAGGCCGCGGCGAACGAGACGATCACGGTGGCCATCAGGACCAGCGGGGCGAGGATCGCGCGCAGCAGCAGCCCGAGGACGATCAGGACGACGACGAGCACCAGCGGGATCACCAGTTTCTCGTCGCGCTCGGTGGTCACCTCGGTGTCGAGGTTCTCCGCACTCGGCCCGCCGACGATCGCCTCGGCCCCGTCCACGGCGTGCACGGCGGCACGCACCCGCTTGATGGTGTCGTACTCGGCGGCGGTGTCCGGCGCGTCCTCCGGGAACACGGAGATGCCGGCCCAGCCCCCGCTGCTCTCCTCCGGGACGGCCGAGGCGACACCGGGCGTGTCCTCGACGACGTCGAGCACCTGCTCCTGGTGGGCCGGCCGTGTGAAGACCGTCATCGGCTGGCCGCCGAGCTCCGGGAAGTGCTCGCGGAGCACGGTGAAGCCGGTGACCGACTCGGGCGCGGACAGGAACTGGTCCTGCTCCCGCAGGGCGCCGGTGTTGCCCGCCAGGCCGAGGGCGAGGACGCCGAGGACTCCGAGCGAGCCGAGCGCCGCCGGCCACCGGCGGCGGCTGATGGCGGTGCCGAGCCGTCCCCACAGCCCCGGCCTCTCCTCCACGGCCGTGCTGAACCGCGGGACGGCCGGCCAGAAGATCCGCCTGCCGAGCACGACGAGCACCGCCGGGAACAGCGTCAGCATGGCCACCAGCGCGCACAGGATGCCGGCCGCACCGATCGGGCCCAGCCCGCTGGTGCTGTTCAGGTCCGCGACGAGCAGGCAGAGCAGGCCGGCGACCACGGTGGCCGCGGACGCGACGATGGCCGGCGCCGCGGAGCGCAGGGCGTGGACCATCGCGACCCGGACGTTCTCGTGGTGGTGCAGCGCCTCCCGGTACCGGGCGATGAGCAACAGCGCGTAGTCCGTGCCGACGCCGAACACCAGGATCGTCAGCAGCGCCGAGTTCTGGTCGTCGACCACGATGCCGAAGCCCTTGACGAGCAGGTAGACGGTCCCCATCGAGGTCAGCGCCGCCGCGCCGACGGACACCAGCGGGATGATCCACAGCACCGGGCTGCGGTAGGTGAGGATCAGCAGGAGGGTGACGACGGCGATCGTGGTGAGGAGGACCTGCTCGTCGATGCCGTCGAAGACGGCGTCCATGTCGCCGTCGATCGCGCCGGGGCCGGTCACGTCGAGTTCCAGGCCGGAGGGGCGGTCCTTGGCGGCGTCACGCAACGGGCCGACGATCTCCTCCGGTGGGCCGTGGGCCGTGCTCACCTCGAGGGTGAACGTCATCGCCTCGCCGTCGGTGGAGAGGCTCGTCGGCGGGCCCTCGTCGTCCTCGTCGGCCGCCTCCGTCTCCTTCGGCGGGTACCGCTCGGCGAGGGTGTCGTAGTGCCGCTCGACCGTCGCGCGGTCGGCGTCGGTCATTCCGCCGGCGCGGTGGTACACGAAGACGAACGTGTTGTCGTCACCGTCGGGAAGGCTGTCCTCCAGTATCGCGACCTTGGTGGACTCGGCACCGGCCGGCAGGGTGTCCGCGGCGCTGTCGGTGGTGACCGAACTCAGCTTCCCGCTCAACGGCACCGCGAACGCCGCCAGCACCAACCACAAGCCGATCACCAACCACGGCACCCACCGGCCTGCCAACCGGCCGGCCGGCACTTCCCCGGACGGCGCTGCGTCGACTGCCATCTCTGGCCTCCTGCATAGGGGTTGCATCGCTCATCTGACGCCTCCTTCCTAATGAGCGAGCCTTAGACGGCCCTTAGAACCCCTGACAGAACGCGCAGCGCGAGAACGGCAGCCGGCGAGGAACCGATCGGCGGAGACGCAATCCCCCGCCGATCCAGAAACGACCGCCCTTACAGCACCGGCAGGTTCTTCCGCAGTTCGAAGGCCGTGACCTCGCTGCGGTACTCCTCCCACTCCGACTTCTTGTTGCGGCGGAAGAGGCCTTAATCCGGAGCGGCCTCACGCGATCGACGTGGGCGCAGCGCTGCCTGCGATCGAACGGTCGTCAGAGGTCGTTGCTGGTCGCTGTGGGCCGCCCTTCGACGGCCCACATACGGCCCGAACCGTGCGGGACGACGGATTTACAGTCTGCGCGACAGACGGCGTGTGGCCTGCACCTCTGACCGCTGTAGGCTCGACCACCCCGCGAATGTCCTACGGATTGGTGACACCCGCTGATTTCAGCGTCCAGCCGAGCGACCGTGCTCGGGCGGCACCCTCGGTAGCTGACCATCTGCAGTTGCGCCGTAGCGCACTACAGGCAGACGAAACGCCTGATCCCGGACTTTCGAGTCGTCCTGCCGCGCTGCATCAGCGCGTCAATCATGTCGCGGCCACAGACGAGCGTTCGATCGTCGGAGTCGGTGTCAGTCACTTGCGCCGTAGAAGAGTACTTAGCCATCGGGCCGTAACCAGGGTGTCGGGGTGGTCCTCGCCCAATACCCGCCTCCGCCGGGCCAAGGTGTCCTCGCCCAGCTCGCCCGCCTCCTCCACTCGGCCCAGCCCTCCCAGCCGAATCGCCAGGTTCGACGCCGTGGCCAGGGTGTCGGGGTGGTCCTCACCCAATACCCGCCTCCGCCGGGCCAAGGTGTCCTCGCCCAGCTCGACCGCCTCCTCCACCCGACCCGCCCCGCCCAAGTCGACCGCCAGGTTCGACGCCGTGGTCAGAGTGGTGGGGTGGTCCTCACCCGAGACGCGCCGCAACCGGGCCAAGGCATCCTCGCCCAGCTCCACCGCCTCCTCCACCCGACCCAAGTCCGCCAACCGGATAGCCAGGTTCGACGCCGTGGCCAGGGTGTCGGGGTGGTCCTCACCCGAGACGCGCCGCAACCGGGCCAAGGCATCCTGGTCCAGCTCCACCGCCTCCTCCGCCCGACCCAAGTCCGCCAACCGGATAGCCAGGTTCGACGCCGTGGCCAGGGTGTCGGGGTGGTCCTCACCCGAGACGCGCCGCAACCGGGCCAAGGCATCCTCGCCCAGCTCCACCGCCTCCTCCACCCGACCCAGCTCCCCCAGCCGGGAAGCCAGGTTCGACGCTGTGACCAGGGTGTCGGGGTGATCCTCACCCAGAACCCGCCTCCGCCGGGCCAAGGTGTCCTCGCCCAGCTCCACCGCGCCCTCCGCCCGACGCAGCTCCCCCCGCCAGATCGCCAGGTGCGACGCGGTGCGCAGGGTGTCGGGGTGATCCTCACCCAGAACCCGCCTCCGCCGGGCCAAGGTGTCCTCGCCCAGTTCCACCGCCTCCTCCGCCCGACCTAGCTCCCCCGCCAGATCGCCAGGTTCGACGCCGTGGCCAGGGTGCCGGGGTGATCCTCACCCAGAACCCGTCGCAGCCGGGCCAAGGCGTCCTCGCCCAGCTCCACCGCCTCCTCCACCCGACCCAGTTGCCCCAGCCAATTCGCCACGTTGGATCCAGTGCGCAGAGTGTCGGGGTGGTCCTCACCCAGAACCCGCCCTCGTCGGGCAAAGGTGTCCTCGCCCAGCTCGAACGCTTCCTCCACCCGACCCAAACCCGCCAGCCGGATCGCCAGGTTAGATGCAGTCGCGAGAGTGTCGGGGTGGTCCTCACCCGACACCCGCCGCTGCCTGTCGAACATGTCCCGGTGCAAGGCATAGGCACTGTCGTGATCGCCAACGGCACTAAACGCCATGGCCAAGTAGTTAGCGGCCCACTCGGTGTGCGTGTGATCAGGGCCCAGTAAGGCGTTCCATGCGTGGTACAGGTCCTTGAGGCGGGGCAGGATGGCTGCTGCACTGCCACGGTCCAGGAGGTAGAGGCATGCCTCGCATGCGGCGAAGCGTGCTTCGGCGGAGACGAGGTCGGTCGGATCGATCGCCAGCAGGTGGGGCAACAGGTCGGGCCAGCGTGGCCAGGAGGCAGGTTCCTGCGCCTTACCTGGATAGGCCGCGGCGAGGAGGGCACTTGCGTTCTCGGCTGCGGCAACGTGCTCCTCGGGGGTGAGCTGGTCTTTGAGGACGGCCAGGGTGAGGCGGTGCAGGTGGAGGCTGCCGCCCGCGACCCGGGCCAACCCGTGCTGATGCAGTGCCGACAGGACACGGGTCCTGGTGCGTCGATCTGCCACCACTCGCCAAATGGCGTCTTCATCCGATGTCAGTCCGGCGCCGGCCGGCAGAACGAACGGCTCGGGGGCCAGCAGTGCACAGGCGTTCATCACATCGGCCGCCTCCGCGTTCAGAGACCGCAGCCGCTGCATGCTCAGCCGGATCTGCGCGGCCAGCGACCATCGGTAGTCACGCGGCCTGCCTTCATCTGTTACCTCGCTGGCATTGCTCGTCAACAGCACCAGGTAGTCGTCCACGGTTGTCGTCGTCAACACCGCTGCGGCTTGGACCAGGGCCAGCGGCAGGTCATCCAGCGCCTCGGCCAGACGCCCCGCCTCCGCCTCTGACAGCCAGGGTGTGCGACTGCGCAGCAGGTCGATCGACTCCTGGCGCGCCAGCACGTCGACGTCCAACGGCGAGGCCATCCCGTGCCAGTCCGGGTTCCGCGAGGTGATCAGCACATGCCCCGGCCCGGACGGGACAAAGTCCGCCAGGGCCTCAGGGTCCTCTGCGTTGTCGAAGATGAGCAGCCAGCGTGCACGGGACCGCAGCTCATGCCCGAGCGCTTGCACAGCTTTCTCGGGCGGAACTTTGGACTGTGCAGCCCCAGTTTCGACCGCCAGTAGTGCCAACTGCTCGGAAATGAGTGCTGGATCTTCCGCCCGCACCCACCACACCAGCTCGTACTCGCCGCAGAACCGGTGTGCGTACTCTGCGGCCAGTTGCGTCTTGCCTACTCCGCCACGACCATCCAGTGCCACCACCGCCACGGTGCGCCCGCCGGCCAGCCGGGATCGGACTTCCGTCAGAAGGTCATTGCGGCCGACGAACCCGGCATTGCGCGCGGGCACGTTCCACACTCTCGGTAACGTGCCTGGCAGCCGTGGCCCGGTCGCCCCTACGCTCCGCAACCGCCCCGCCCCAGCCTGGTCCGGAAACCGTGGACTCACCCGCGGTGCCCCCACCGGCCCCGCCACCGCCGCCAGAAGCACCTCCCGCGCCTTCTCCTCCCCCAGGCCGAAGAGTGCCGGCGCGAGTAACGCCCGCAACATCGACGGTGCGGCACAGTCTTCGATTCGGACCGGGATCAGCCCCTCTCGACCCGCGAGCCTGGCCGTCCACTCCTCGGTGGTCCATCGCTCAGGCTCGAAGTACGCGGCAGAGAACAGCGCCACCATCGGTCCAGAGGCCAGAGCCTTGTCCATGTTCTGGATGACGTTGTCCCCGGCCCCCAGTGCCAGACGGCCAACTCCACCTCGTACCCGGCATCCTGCAACTGCCAGGCCACCCACTCCGCCCACGCAAGATCCGCACTCGCATGCGAGACGAACACCCGCCCCACGCCCGACATACCCCCGACAGTCGTCAACTTGGCCCCCGAACTAGCCCTGCGCCGAAAAGGTGCATCGAGACTAGAGCCCATCCGGACCAGCACACACGTACTTGTGGTCAAGTCGGTAGGTTTCACTATCCGGTATGAGGATTCCCCCCACACGAGGGGCGCAAGCTGCAAACCACTGATCAGGCCCATCGCGGGGCGCTATCAACAGCCTATGTTCAACAGTGGATCTCGGAGGCGGATGCGGACTCCGCCAGGGTGAGATCTTCGGGCTTCCCGTCGATGCAATCAGCTTCGACTCGGGATGGCTGCACATAGCGACCAGGTGAAGGTGACGAAGCGAGGTCTCGTGTTCGCCCCGCGCAAGCAGAGCAAGGTCCGAGACCCCAGATCCAGTGAAACACGCCGGGGCCGACGGTCCGCGACCGTCGGCCCCAAGGGATTGCTTCGTCGGAAGTCGACCCTGACCTGCGCCTACAGCACCGGCAGGTTCTTCCGCAGTTCGAAGGCCGTGACCTCGCTGCGGTACTCCTCCCACTCCGACTTCTTGTTGCGGAGGAAGAAGTCGAAGACGTGTTCGCCGAGGGTTTCGGCGACCAGGTCGCTGTTCTCCATGAGGGTCAGGGCCTCGCCGAGGTTCTGCGGGAGGGGTTCGATGCCCATCGCGCGGCGCTCGGCGTTGGAGAGGGCCCAGACGTCGTCCTCGGCGCCGGGCGGGAGTTCGTAGCCCTCCTCGATGCCCTTGAGGCCGGCGGCGAGGAGGACCGCGTAGGCGAGGTACGGGTTGGTGCCGGCGTCCAGGGAACGGACCTCGACACGGGCCGAGCCGGTCTTGCCGGGCTTGTACATCGGGACGCGGACCAGGGCCGAGCGGTTGTTGTGGCCCCAGCAGATGTAGGACGGGGCCTCGCCGCCGGCGCCCGCCGTGCGCTCGGAGCCGCCCCAGATGCGCTTGTAGGAGTTCACCCACTGGTTGGTGACCGCGGAGATCTCGGCGGCGTGGCGGAGCAGGCCCGCGATGAAGGAGCGTCCGACCTTCGAGAGCTGGTACTCGGCGCCGGACTCGTAGAACGCGTTGCGGTCGCCCTCGAAGAGCGACAGGTGGGTGTGCATGCCGGAGCCCGGGTGCTCGGAGAAGGGCTTCGGCATGAACGTCGCCTGGACACCCTGCTCCAGCGCCACCTGCTTCATGACCAGGCGGAACGTCATGATGTTGTCCGCCGTGGAGAGCGCGTCGGCGTAGCGGAGGTCGATCTCCTGCTGGCCGGGGGCGCCCTCGTGGTGGGAGAACTCCACGGAGATGCCCATGGACTCCAGCATGGTGATCGCCTGGCGGCGGAAGTCCATGCCGATGTTCTGCGGGGTGTGGTCGAAGTAGCCGGAATTGTCCGCCGGGGTGGGGCGGGTGCCGTCGACCGGCTTGTCCTTCAGCAGGAAGAACTCGATCTCCGGGTGGGTGTAGAACGTGAAGCCCAGGTCGGAGGTGCGGGCGAGGGCGCGCTTGAGGACGTAGCGCGGGTCCGCGAAGGACGGGGAGCCGTCCGGCATGAGGATGTCGCAGAACATCCGGGCGGTGCCGGGGGCCTCCGCGCGCCAGGGGAGGATCTGGAACGTCGACGGATCGGGCTTGGCGATCATGTCGGACTCGTAGACCCGGGCGAAGCCCTCGATCGCGGAGCCGTCGAAGCCGATGCCCTCGTCGAAGGCCTGTTCCAGCTCGGCGGGGGCCACGGCCACGGACTTGAGGAAGCCCAGCACGTCCGTGAACCACAGCCGTACGAACCGGATGTCGCGCTCCTCCAACGTCCGGAGCACGAACTCCTGCTGCTTGTCCATCTTCCGCTTCCCCATCCTTGCTGGTCAGGCCGCCTGTCTCCGGTGCTGCGGGAGGCGGTCGGGCACCTGAGCATCCCACCACACCACCGTTTCCGGCGCGTTGCGGACCTTGATCGGCCTGACCGACCCCGGCCGAACGCCCGGCGGTCGGCAGGGGTGCCGCCGCGGTGTCGGGTGAACCGCTCTGCCGCCCATATTGCCTGCTCGCGCCGACATCCGTAATGGCCGCCCCCGCCGGACCGACCCCGCTTTAATTTGCATCTTGGATGCAAGTTTTAATGAGGGCGGGCGGTCGCCCTCGCACCGCCCGGTCGAGCCTTGAGGAGACCCGATGCTGTCCGAGCAGTCCGCCGCCACCGTGCGCGCCACCCTCCCCGTCGTCGGCGGGGCCATCGGTGAGATCACGGAGCGCTTCTACGCCCGCCTCTTCGCCGCCCGCCCCGAGCTGCTGCGCGACCTGTTCAACCGCGGCAACCAGGCGGCCGGCACCCAGCGGCAGGCGCTGGCGGGGTCGATCGCCGCGTTCGCGACGCACCTGGTGGACCACCCCGACCAGCGGCCGGACGCGATGCTGAGCCGTATCGCGCACAAGCACGCCTCCCTCGGGGTGGCGCCCGAGCAGTACGCGCTCGTCCACGAGCACCTGTTCGCCGCGATCGCCGAGGTGCTCGGGGAGGCCGTCACCCCCGAGGTCGCCGCCGCCTGGGACGAGGTGTACTGGCTGATGGCGAACGCCCTGACCGCCATCGAGAAGCGGCTGTACGCGGAGAGCGGCGGGGCCGGCCGGCGCTCCTGGGAGGTCGTGGAGCGCGTCGAGGAGACCGAGGACGTGGCCACCTTCCGGGTACGCCCGGCCGACGGCGGCCCGGTGCCCGACTTCCGGGCCGGGCAGTACGTCTCCGTCCAGGTCGAGCTGGCGGACGGGGCCCGGCAGATCCGCCAGTACAGCCTCTCGGCGGCTCCCGGCTCGCCGTTGCGCCAGTTCAGCGTCAAGCGCGTGCGGGGCGAGGCCGGACCGGACGGCGAGGTCTCGGCGCACCTGCACGCGCACGTGCGGCCCGGCGACCGGCTGGACCTCTCGGCGCCGTACGGCGATCTCGTGCTGGCCGGCACGGACGCGCCGCTGCTGCTCGCCTCCGCCGGTATCGGCGTCACCCCGATGGTCGCGATACTCGGCGAGCTGGCGGACGCCGGGCACGAGGGCCCGGTGCTGGTCGTGCACGGCGACCGCTCCCCCGCCGGGCACGCCCTGCGCGCCGACCACGAGGCGTACGCAGGGAAGCTCGCGGACGCCACGGTCCGCTTCTGGTACGAGACCGGCGCCGACCCCGCCGAGGCGTCCCACCGCGCCGGGCTGGTCGACCTGGCCGAGGTGACCGTGCCCGAGGGCACGCAGGCCTACCTGTGCGGTCCGCTGCCGTTCATGCGGACGGTGCGGGCGCAGCTGCTCGGCAAGGGTGTGGCGGCGGCGGACATCCACTACGAGGTGTTCGGGCCGGACCTCTGGCTGGCGCAGGCGGGCTGAGCCGGCCCGGGCGTCAGGCTGGGCGGCCGATCTGGAGCAGCAGGGGGCCCGTGGGGTCCGCGGTGACGTCGGCCAGGGTGAGCGGGTCCAGCGAGGCGTAGAACGCCTCCTGGGCCTGCCGCAGCGCCCCGCGCAGCCGGCATCCGGGGCTGAGCGGGCAGGGGTTGTCGCCCTCGCACTCGACGACGTCGCCGTCCCCCTCGAAGGCCCGCACGACCGCGCCGACGGACGCGGTGCGGCCGCGCTCGCTGAGCGTGAGCCCGCCGCCGCGCCCCCGGCGGGCGTCGACGAGGCCCAGGTGCTGGAGTTCGGCGACCACCTTGGCGGCGTGCGTGTAGGGCACCTCCATGTCGGCGGCCACCTCGCGGGTCGTCGGCATGGCGTCCCCGAGGACGGCGAGCCGCATCAGCAGGCGCAGGGCCAGATCGGTGGAGCGCAACAGCCGCATCAGGGCAGAGTAGATAATGCGCATGGGGGATTCCAAATATCGCCCGCACATCGTTCGCACATCCCCCGCGCGGGACCGCGATCCGGTCGTTGTCGTCACCTCTCTACGAGAGGTCACTCCTTCCCCATTACGATCAGCGGACCCGACCGCCCCTTTCGCCGAAGGACATGACCTCATGGGCTCCGCCAAGAACCGGAACAGCGCCGAGCGCAAGGCGCGGATAGAGGAGATGCGGCGGGCCGAGCAGGCCCGTGAGCGCCGCGGCCGCATCATCACCATCGGCGTCTCCACCCTGATCGTCGCCGCCCTCGTCGTCGGCGGGGTCGTCCTCGTCCGGTCGCAGACGGGCGACGACGAGGCCGCGAAGCCCGACAGGACGACGGGCAAGTTCGTCGCCGGGGACGACGGGGTGAACACCTGGAAGGGCAAGCTGGCCAGCACGCACGTCGAGACGAGCGTGGACTACCCGATGGAGCCCCCGGTCGGCGGCAACCACCACCGCGCCTGGATGAACTGCAACGGCGACGTCTACACCAAGGAGCTGCGGCGGGAGAACGCCGTGCACTCGCTGGAGCACGGCGCGGTCTGGGTGACGTACACGTCCAAGGCGCCCAAGGCCGACGTCGACGCGCTGGCGGCGAAGGTGAAGCAGACGCCGTACACGCTGATGAGCCCGGACGAGAAGCAGAAGGACCCGATCATGCTGAGCGCCTGGGGGCACCAGCGCACGGTGAAGAGCGCGGACGACCCGGCCGTCGGGAAGTTCTTCGAGACGTACGTCCAGGGCAAGCAGACGCCCGAGCCGGGTGCCGCCTGCACGGGCGGTCTCGCGGAGTGAGGCGGGACATCGGCTGGATGGCGGGGACCGCGGCGGCCGTCCTCGTCGCCGCCGGCGCGCTGACCTACGCGGCCGCCGGGGACGGCTCCGGGGACCCGGTCCCGGGTGCGGACTCGGCGGACGCGGGCTTCGCGCGCGACATGTCCGTGCACCACCAGCAGGCCGTGGAGATGGCGTACGTGGTGCGCGACCGCACCGACGACGAGGACGTGCGGCGCCTGGCGTACGACATCGCGCAGACGCAGGCCAACCAGCGCGGCATGCTGCTGGGCTGGCTGGATCTGTGGGATCTGCCGAAGGTGTCCGCGGACGCCCCGATGACCTGGATGGGCATGGGCGACGCGCCCTCCGCCGGGGAGGGGTCGCTGATGCCGGGCATGGCGACCGACGCGGAGATGAAGAAGCTCGGCGCGCTCGACGGCGAAAAGGCGGAGGTCTTCTTCCTCCAGCTGATGACGGCCCACCACAAGGGCGGCATCCACATGGCCGAGGGCTGCCTGGACAAGTGCGCGACGGGCGTGGAGAAGAGGCTCGCGCGGACGATGGTGAACGGGCAGCAGTCGGAGATCGACCTGATGGCCGACATGCTGCGCGAGCGCGGCGCGAAGCCGCGCGCATAGCGGAAAGCGCCCCGCCGACGGGGGAAGATCGGCGGGGCGCTCGGTGCCGCAGTGGTTCGGGGGTCCGTCAGTGGACGGAGTGCTCCTCGCGCGGGAAGGATCCGCCGACGACGTCCTCGGCGAAGGCCTTGGCGGCGTCTCCCACGACCCGGCGCAGATCGGCGTACTGCCGCACGAACTTCGGGACGCGGCCGCCGGTCAGGCCCATCATGTCGGTCCACACGAGGACCTGGGCGTCGGTCTCGGGTCCGGCGCCGATGCCGACGGTCGGGATGTGCAGGACACGGGTGACCTCGGCGGCCAGCTCGGCCGGTACCAGCTCCAGGACGACCGCGAAGGCGCCGGCGTCCTGGACGGCCTTGGCGTCCCGCAGGAGCTGCGCGGCCGCCTCCTCGCCGCGGCCCTGGACGCGGTAGCCCATGGCGTTGACGGACTGCGGGGTCAGGCCGATGTGGGCCATCACCGGGATGCCGGACTCGACCAGGAGCTCGATCTGGCGGTGCGAGCGCTCGCCGCCCTCCAGCTTGACCGCGCCGACGCCGGCCTCCTTGACCAGTCGGGTCGCCGAGCGCAGCGCCTGCACCGGGCCCTCCTGGTAGGAGCCGAAGGGCAGGTCGCCGACGATCAGGGCGCGGGAGGTGCCCCGGACGACGGCCGCCGAGAGCATGGTCATCTCGTCGAGGGTGACGGGCACGGTGGTCTCGTAGCCGAGGTGGCAGTTGCCCGCCGAGTCGCCGACGAGCATGACCGGGATGCCGGCCTCGTCGAACACGGACGCGGTCATCGCGTCGTACGCGGTGAGCATGGGCCACTTCTCGCCCCGCTCCTTGGCGAGCGCGATGTCGCGGACGGTGATGCGGCGGGTGCTCTTGCCTCCGTACAGCGCCTTTCCGGCGTCGGAGGGCTTCGCCTGAGGCGTCTGGGCAGCCGAGAGCTGCGTCATGGCAACGGCTCCTTCATGTCATCTCGAGGCGCCCTGACGGCGTCCCCGGATCAGGTCCATGGTGGCACTTCGTGCCGGGCGGGGCCAGACCGCCGGATGTGAGTTCCGCCCCGCGCCCGTGGCCGTTTCGTCACGTAAGGTTCCGGTAAGAATTTACGATACGAGACGGTCTCGTATCGTTATAGCGGTACGGTCGGCCCCATGACTTCTCCCGCCCCAGCCACCCGCATACCGGAGGCGGTGCACCGGCGCCGCTGGGCGATCCTCGGTGTGCTGATGCTCAGCCTCCTGATCGTCGTGCTGGACAACTCCATCCTGAACGTCGCCATCAAGACCATCTCGACGCCCGCGCCGACCGGCCTCGGCGCCACGCAGAGCGAGCTGGAATGGGCGATCAACGCCTACACGCTCGTCTTCGCCGGCCTGCTGTTCAGCGCGGGCATCCTCGGGGACCGGGTCGGCCGCAAGAAGGTGCTGCTCGGCGGTCTCGCCGTGTTCGGCGTCGGCTCGGCGCTCGCCGCGTTCTCCGGCTCGCCCGGCGAGCTGATCGCCTTCCGCGCCGTCATGGGCCTCGGCGCCGCGTTCGTCATGCCGGCCACGCTCGCCGTGCTGATGAACGTCTTCGAGCGGGACGAGCAGCCCAAGGCCATCGGCATCTGGGCCGGCGGCGTCGGTCTCGCCATCGCCATCGGGCCGATCACCGGCGGTCTGCTCCTCGACCACTTCTGGTGGGGCTCGGTCTTCCTCATCAACGTGCCGATCGTGCTGCTCGCGCTCGCGTTGATGCTGTGGCTCGTCCCCGACTCCCGCGACCCGCGGCCCGGCCGGATCGACCCCATCGGCGTGGTGCTGTCCGTGGCCGGCCTGGTCCTGCTCGTCTACGGCATCATCAAGGGCGGCCAGCTCGCCGACTTCACCGACCCCGCGGTCCTGCTGACGATCGGCGCCGGCCTCGCGGTCCTCGCCGCGTTCGGCGTCTTCGAGAAGCGCAGCGACCACCCGTCGATCGACATCGGCTACTTCCGCGACAAGGTCTTCTCGGCCGCGATCGGCGTCATCGCGCTGGTCTTCTTCGCCCTCATGGGCGTGACGTTCTTCTCGGTCTTCTACACCCAGAGCGTGCGCGGCTACTCGCCGCTGGAGACCGGTCTGCTGATGCTGCCGCTCGCCGCCGCCCAGATGATCTTCGCCCCGCGCGCCCGGCTCCTCGTCGACCGGTTCGGCAACCGGGCCACCACGACCGGCGCCATGGTCCTCATCGCCGCCACGCTGGCCGCCTTCGCCACCTTCGAGGCGGACACCCCGATCTGGCTCCTGGAGGTCGTCTTCTTCCTGATGGGTGCCGCGATGGCGCACATCATGACGCCGATCAGCGTCGTCATCATGCAGGCCCTGCCGCGCGAGAAGGCCGGTTCGGCCTCCGCGCTCAGCAACACCTTCCGCCAGGTCGGCGGCGCCCTCGGCATCGCGGTGCTCGGCTCGGTGCTGTCCACCGCCTACCGGGGCGGCATCGAGGACCGGCTCACCGCGCTCCCGGCGGACGTACGGCACACCGCGGGCGAGTCCATCGAGGCCACCCTCGGGGTCGCCGAGAAGCTGGGCCCGCGCGGCGACGCCCTCGTCGGCCCGGCCCACGACGCGTTCCTGCACGCCATGCACATCACGGCGCTGTGGGGAGCGGGCATCGCGGTGCTCGGCGCGGTCGTCGTGGCCGTGTGCCTGCCCGGGCGGCCCGCCGGACCCCGTGCGGGCGAGGACGAGAAGGAGCTGGTGGCGTCCGAATAGCGCCGACGCGCGGACGCCGTCGTTCCGGCGGCGTCCGCATCCGGGGGGAGAATCGGCACAGCCCACGGAAAGGAGCGAACCCAGTGAGCCTCGCCGACCATCGTCCCCGGCAGGACGGTCCCACCCGGGGCCGGCCCCGCAGCGAGGCTGTGGAGCGGGCCATCACCGAGGGCGTGCTGAAGCTCCTTGAGGACGGCGTGCCGCTCGCGGAGCTGTCCATCGAGCGCATCGCTCGCACCGCGGGCGTGGGCAAGGCCGCCATCTACCGGCGCTGGAGCGGCAAGGAGGAGCTGTTCGTGGACATCGTGCGGGCCGCCGAGCCGCCGGACCCCGAGCTGCCCGGCACCTCGGTGCGCGACGACGTGGTGGCCCTGCTCGAACAGACCAGGCAGCGCGGCCTGATGACCCGGTCGTCGGTGCTGCTGCACAACGTCATCGCCCAGATGAAGAGCAGCCCGAAGATCTGGGACGCCTACCACGCGAACGTCATCGAGCCGCGGCGCCGCAAGCAGTACGCGATCCTGCGGCGCGGCCAGGAGACCGGCGAACTGCGCACCGACATCGACATCGACGTGATGAACGACATGGTGTTCGGGCCGATGCTGGTGCGGGCCGTGATGCGCCCGGACGCCGACCTCCCGGAGGGCCTCGCGGAGCAGATCGCCGACGTCGCGCTCACCGGTCTACGGCCCGTCAGCACCTCAACGACGTAGAGCCATGTGCGCGTTTCGTCACAGAGGGCGCATTCCTCCCGGCGAAGCGGAACTGCCGGGGCCGCCCTCCACGTCCTCGCCCCCGTACGGCCGTCACGGGACGGCGGGATCGGAGCCGATCATCCCCTAGGGTTTTCTCTGGGCGCGGGGGGACGACGGTGTTGCACGGCAGGTAGTGAGGCGACGGTATGGCGCAACAGGCGTACGTGACGGAGACGGACAACGGCGGCCCGGGGTCCGAGCGCCGCAGGCCCGGGCTTCGACGCCTGACGCAGCGCCTGACCGCGAGCTGGTGGCGCGACCCGGGTGTCTGGCGGCGCGGTCTGGTGCCGGCCGTGCTCGCGGTCGCGCTCGGCCTGGTGATGCTGCTGCACGCGCAGATCCCCAACGCCATCGGGAACCTCGGCAGTCTCACCGAGACGTTCCTGCCCTGGCTCGGGGTGTTCGTCCCTCTGCTGCTCGTGCTCGGGGTGGTGCGCCGGTCCGCGACCGCGCTGATCGCCGTGCTGGTCCCGGCGATCATCTGGGTCAGCCTCTTCGGCGGGCAGCTCACCGACAAGACCGGCACCGGCGGTGATCTGACGGTCGCCACGCACAACGTCAACGCCGACAACCCCGACCCGTCGGGCACGGCCCGGGACGTCGCCGCGTCCGGCGCGGACGTGGTGGCCCTGGAGGAGCTGACGGCCTCGGCGGTCCCGACGTACGAGAAGGCGCTCGCGGGGACGTACCGGTACCACTCGGTGCAGGGCACGGTCGGGCTGTGGAGCAAGTACCCGCTGTCCGGGGTGCGGCCGGTCGACATCCGGCTGGGCTGGACCCGTGCCATGCGCGGCGTGGTGGACACGCCCTCGGGCGAGGTCGCCGTCTACGTCGCCCATCTGCCGTCGGTGCGCGTGAAGATGGAGGCCGGGTTCACCGCCCGGCAGCGCGACAAGAGCGCCGACGCGCTGGGTGAGGCCATCGCCGACGAGCGGATCGGCAAGGTCGTCCTGCTCGGCGATCTGAACGGCACGATGAACGACCGCGCGCTCAACGCCGTCACCGCCCAGATGCGCTCCACGCAGGGCGCGTCCGGCACCGGGATGGGCTTCAGCTGGCCGGCGCGGTTCCCGATGGCCCGGATCGACCAGATCATGGTGAAGGGTGTGGAGCCGTCGAGCTCGTGGACGCTGCCGGAGACCGGGAGCGACCATCTGCCGGTGGCGGCGCGCGTCGAGGTCGACCCGACCACCTCCTGACCTGGTCCGGGGCCGCCGACAGCGCGCCGCCCGGGGTGTCGGCGGACTGTCGGCGGTTTGTCGGCGGCGTCTGTCACCGTCTGTGCCATGACGCGAATCGACAACACCTCGGGCGGCGCGAGCGGCGCCGTCTCCGTACGGGGGATGGTCAAGCACTACGGCGAGACCAAGGCCCTGGACGGTGTGGACCTGGAGGTCCGGGAGGGCACCGTGATGGGCGTGCTGGGGCCGAACGGCGCCGGCAAGACGACCCTCGTGCGCATCCTCTCCACCCTGCTCGCCCCGGACGCCGGGCAGGCCACCGTCGCCGGCTACGACGTCGTACGGCAGCCCCGGCAGCTGCGCCGGGTCATCGGTCTGACCGGGCAGTACGCCTCGGTGGACGAGAAGCTCCCCGGCTGGGAGAACCTGTACATGATCGGGCGGCTGCTGGACCTGCCGCGCAAGGAGGCCCGCGCCCGCGCCGACGCGCTGCTGGAGCGCTTCTCCCTGACCGAGGCGGCCAAGCGGCCCGCCTCCACCTACTCGGGGGGTATGCGCCGCCGGCTCGACCTGGCCGCCTCCATGATCGGACGGCCGGCCGTGCTGTTCCTCGACGAGCCGACGACCGGCCTCGACCCGCGCACCCGCAACGAGGTGTGGGACGAGGTCAAGGCGATGGTCGGGGACGGTGTGACCGTCCTGCTGACCACCCAGTACATGGAGGAGGCCGAGCAGCTCGCCTCGGAGCTGACGGTCGTGGACCGCGGCAAGGTCATCGCGGGCGGCGCCATCGACGCGCTGAAGGCGAAGGTCGGGGGCCGCACCCTGCGGATCCGCCCGGCCGACCCGCTCGAACTGCGGCCGCTCGCCGGGTATCTGGACGACCTCGGCATCACCGGGCTCGCGGCCGGCACCGTCGATCCCGAGACGGGCACCCTGCTGGTCCCCGTGCTCAGCGACGAGCAGCTGACCGCGCTCGTCGGCGCGGTCACCGCGCGCGGGGTCACGCTCGCCTCCATCACCACCGAACTGCCCAGCCTGGACGAGGTGTTCCTCTCGCTCACCGGCCACCGTGCCAGTGCGCCGCAGGACACCGTGCCCGCCGACGACCGCGAGGAGGTCGCCGTATGAGCGCCGCCACCCTGACCGACGCCGCCCCCGCCAAGGACGACGCGCGGATCCCGCTGCGCGGGCATCTGCGGCACACGGGCGCGCTGGTGCGCCGCAATCTGCTGTGGATCCGGCAGGACCCCGAGTCCATGGCCGACGCGCTGCTGATGCCGGTCATCTTCACCCTGCTGTTCGTGTTCGTCTTCGGCGGCTCGATCGGGCAGGCTCTGGGCGGCGGGCAGGACCAGTACGTCCAGTACGTGATCCCCGGCATGATCGCGATGATGAGCATGACGCTGTCGCAGGGCGTCGGCACCGGGTTCAGCCAGGACTTCAACTCCGGTGTGATGGACCGTTTCCGGTCGCTGCCGATCGGGCGCGGCTCGGTGCTGTTCGCGAAGATCTCCGTGGAGCTGCTGCGGATGCTGTTCGCGACGGCGGTGCTGATGGTCGTCTCGGTGCTGGTCGGGTTCGAGATCAACCACTGGCCGGGGCTGTTCGCGGCGGTCGCGCTGTCGACGGTGTTCGCCTCGTCCATCATGTGGGTGTTCCTCACCCTGGGCGTGGTGATGAAGAGCGCGCAGTCCGTGCAGGCGATGGGCTTCCTGGTGCTGTTCCCGCTGCAGTTCGGCTCGTCGATCTTCGCGCCGACGACGTCGATGCCGGGCTGGCTGCAGGCGTTCACCGACTACAACCCGCTGTCCACGCTCGCCGACGCGGCGCGCGGGCTGATGGTGGGCGGGCCGGTCGCGCACGACCTGTGGGTGACGCTCGGCTGGTCGGCGCTCATCACGGCGGTGATGGCGCCGGTCGCGATCCACAAGTTCCGCACCAAGACCTGACGCGGCCCGCGTCGGACGCGTCATACGAGGGCGGCGGCCTCCTGCGGGGAGAGGCCGCCGCCCTCGGCGTACGCCGCCTCGAACGCGGTGTCACCGAGCGCGGCCCGCGCGGCCGTCACCGCCCGCTGGCGCACCTCGCGCTCCTGGCAGCTCGGGACGTGCCGGTCCGGCTGGAGCGCGTCGGCGGCGGCGAGGCAGCGGGCGGCGTCCGCGGCCCGGCGGCCGCCGTCGGCGCGGGCGAGGGCGAACGCGGCGGTGGTCAGGTAGGCGGCCCGCATCTGGGGCGCGATGGCCTGGGCGAGGGGGTCCTCGGCGCGTTCCAGCGCCTTCCTGATCGTCGCCAGGGCCACCTCGCTCCGCTCCTCGAGGGCGTCCAGCCAGGCCTCGGAACCGAGGATGAACGCGTCGAAGACGATGAAGTGGGCGATCTTGAACTCCTCACGCAGCGTCCGCAGCTGCTCCCGGGCCTCGGGGATCCGGCCGGTCATGCTCAGCAGGCCGGCCAGGATCAGCCGGGCGAACGGCATGGCGTGCTCGCTCACCCCGCTCCCCTGCTCGATGACCCCGCGCAGCAGGCTCTCCCCCCGCTCGCCCTGCCCCGCCTCGATCAGGGCGCTGCCGAGCCGGGCCTTGAGCACGCCCACCTGGGCGTGGGCGCCCAGCCGCTCGGCGTGGTCGATGCCCGCCTCGTAGTCGGCCGCGGCCCGCAGGTAGGCGCCCCGGCGCTCATGGGCCTCGGCGCGCGCCGAGTACGCCTCGGCGGTCCCCCACAGGTCGCCGAGGCCCTCGAAGATCTCCAGCGCCTCGTCGGCGTCGGCGATGGCGTCGCCCGCCCAGTCGGCGCGGCCGGCCAGCAGGTTGGCCCGCATCTGGAGGTTGGCGGCGAGGTCCCACCGGTAGCCGGGCTGGGCGCGGCAGGTGCGGATCGCGGCGTCGACGACGGTCCGCAGCCGGTCCATGTCGCCGGTGAGCATGACGGCGAAGAACCACAGGCTGCCCGGCGAGTGGCAGACCTGCGGGAGGCCCGGCTCGTAGGAACCGGCGATGGTCCTCAGCTTGGCCTGCGCCTCGGGGGTCTGCCAGGCGTCCAGCTCGGTGTCCATGCAGGCGAGGTGGATCAGATGCAGCCCGCGCCGGGCCTCCTCGCGGACCTGGTCGGTCCAGGGCGGCGGGGTGTCGGTGCAGCGCTCCCACAGGGGTTCGGCGCGGCGGACCGGTTCGGCGAACGGGTCGGGCCCGAGGTCCTGCACCTCGCGCGACCAGTTGCGGGCGACGATCCGCAGGTCGCGCATCTGCCAGTACCAGGCCATGGAGAGCACCAGGCACAGCGCCTCCTGCTCGTCCCGGGCGGCGACCGCGTGGTGCAGGGCGGCCCGGATGTTCTCGCTCTCGCGCTCCAGCCGGCGGATGGCGGCGAGCTGGCCGCGGCCGCGCAGCGCCGGCTCGGTGGTGCGGGCGAGTTCCCGGTAGTACGTCAGGTGCGCGCGTTCGGCGTCGGCCCGCCGGCCGGTCTCGTCGAGCCGTTCGGCGGCGTACTCGGCGACGGTCTCCAGGAGCCGGTAGCGCATCTCGCCGTCGTCACCGGCGGCGGCCACCACGAGGGACTTGTCGACGAGTGAGCCCAGCGCCTCCAGGGCACCGGGGCCGCACACCGCCTCGGCGGCGGCCAGGTCGCAGCCGCCCGCGAACACCGACAGCCGCCCCAGCACCTCGCGTTCGCCGTCGTCCAGCAGCTCCCAGGACCAGTCGACGACGGCCCGCAGGGTCTGCTGGCGGGGCAGCACGGTGCGGCTGCCGGAGGTGAGCAGCCGGAAACGGTCGTCGAGCCGGTCGGCGATCTGCCGGGGGGTGAGCACGCGCAGCCGGGCGGCGGCGAGTTCGATCGCGAGGGGCAGGCCGTCCAGACGGCGGCAGATCTCGGCGCAGGCCGCGGCGGTCTCCTCGTCGGCCTCGGGTCGGAAGCCGGGCCGGGCGGCGGCGCCCCGGTCGGCGAGCAGGCGCAGCGCGAAGGGCTCGGGGAGCGGTTCGACGGGGCGCAGCACCTCGCCCGGCACGCCGAGGGGTTCCCGGCTGGTGGCGAGCACGGTGAGGCCGGGGCAGCGCTCCAGCAGCCGCTCGACGAGACGGGCGGCGGCGTCGACGACGTGCTCGCAGTTGTCGAGGATCAGCAGCATCCGGCGTTTGGCGCAGTACTCGGAGAGCCGGTCGACGGGGTCGTCGTGCCGTTCGGTGCCGGCCCGCATGGCCTCGGCGCCGGCGCCGTACAGGACGGTCTCGCGGGCGCCGAGCGCGGTGAGGACGGCCTCGGGGACGGCCTGCGGGTCGTCGACCGGGGCGAGTTCGGCCAGCCACACCCCGTCCGGGACGCCGTCGCGCACGCTCTCGGCGGCCTCCTGGGAGAGCCGGGTCTTGCCGGCGCCGCCGGGGCCGAGCAGGGTGACGAGCCGGGCGGCGGCCAGGTCGCCGCGGATGGCCGCGATGTCGGGTTCGCGGCCGACGAAGGAGGTGAGCCGGGCGCGGAGGTTGCCGGCGGGGGCGGCCGGCGGGGCCGGGGGCGGCGCGGCGGGAGTGCCGGCCTCCGGCTGCGGGCGCAGCAACTCGGCGTGCAGGGCGCGCAGTTCCGGCCCGGGGTCCGAGCCGAGGCGGTCCGACAGCAGCCGTCGTACGTCGTCGTAGGCGGCCAGGGCCTCGGCGGGGCGGCCGGCGTCGCGCAGGGCACGCAGCCGCAGGGCCTGGAGGGGCTCGTCCAGGGGGTGCGCGTCGCACAGGGCGGTCAGCTCGGGCAGGGCCTGCTCGGCGCGGCCGAGGGCGAGGGCCGCGGTGTGCCGGGCGCGCAGCGCGTCGAGGTGCCGGGTGCCGATCCGGGCCGCCTCGGCGGTGCGGTCGGGCAGGTCGGCGAGGGCGGGGCCCCGCCAGAGGGCGAGAGCGTCGTCGAGGACGCCGGCCGCCTTGGCGGGGTCGCCGTCGGCGAGGGCGCGGGTGCCCTCGCCGGTGAGCCGTTCGAACCGGTGCAGGTCGACGTCGTCGGGCGCGGCGGCCAGCCGGTAGCCGCCGTCCTCGGACCGTACGGCGTCGGCGCCCAGGGCCCGCCGCAGCCGGCCCACGAGCGCCTGGAGCGCCCCGGTGGCGTCGGCGGGCGGTTCGGCTCCCCACACCTCGTCGGCCAGCAGCCCCACGGGCACGGTCCGGCCGGCGCGCAGCGCGAGCACGGTGAGCAGGGCCCGCAGCCGGGCCCCGCCGAGCGGGACGGCCCGGCCGTCGGGGCGAAGTGCCTGGGTGGTGCCGAGGATGCGATAGCGCACGGGGTCCATTGTCTCTGGTGGGCTGGGGCCGGTCACGGGGCCGTCGGACGAGGCGTGGCGGCGCCCCGGGGTGCGGGGGCCGGGGTCCAGCCTCCCTGGAACCAGCGCCCCACCGCGAGACGTTTTCCGGGTGGGGCCGGTACGGTCGGGCAGGCCCGCACGTCCGAGACATACAGGGAGCCCCATGACCACCGCCCTCAGCCGTCACAGCGAACGGCGGATCAGCCCCGTGTTCCTCGGGATCGTCGCCGTGACCGCGGTGACGGGGTGGGCCACCTGGACCGGGTTCGCGGAGAAGCCGGGTCTCGCGGTGTTCCTGTTCGTGACGGCCGCCTGGATCGTGTCGCTGTGCCTGCACGAGTACGCGCACGCGCGCACGGCGCTGCACAGCGGTGACATCTCCGTCGGCGCGAAGGGCTACCTCACGCTGAACCCGATGAAGTACACGCACGCCCTGCTGAGCATCGTCCTGCCGGTCGTCTTCGTGATCATGGGCGGTATCGGTCTGCCCGGCGGCGCGGTGTTCATCGAGCGCGGGCGGATCAGGGGCCGCTGGCGGCACAGCCTGATCTCGGCGGCCGGACCGCTGACGAACGTGCTGTTCGCCGTCGTGTGCGCGGCCCCGTTCTGGCTGGGCGCGCTGGACGGCGTCCCCGCCGACTTCCGGTTCGCGCTGGCGTTCCTGGCGCTGCTCCAGGTGACGGCGGCGATCCTGAACTTCCTGCCGGTGCCGGGCCTGGACGGCTACGGGGTGATCGAGCCCTGGCTGTCGCACAACGTCCGGCGCCAGGTGGAGCCGTTCGCACCGTTCGGCCTGCTGTTCGTCTTCGCGCTGCTGTGGGTGCCCGAGGTCAACGGCGTGTTCTTCGACATGATCGACGCCGTGCTGCGCGGCCTGGGCATCGGCGAGATCGACACCTACTGCGGCTACGACCTGTTCCGCTTCTGGCGGGACGGGAACGAGCTGTGCCAGGTCATCCGGTGACGGAGTCCCGCCGGGCGTCCCGGGCGCGCTTCACGTAGTACCAGGTCATGTTCGAAGACAGCCCCGCCAGCAGGATCCACACGATTCCGAGCCAGCTGCCCTGGGCGAAGGCGACGGCCGCCGCGGCCACGGAGAGGACGCAGACGGCGAGGGTGTAGTAGGCGAGGCGGGGCATGGGGTCGGCTCCTGGTCGGGGGACACTGCTGTGCCCAGTGTCCCCCATCGCCTCATACGTCCGTGACACGGAGTCCCGCGTGCGCCTTGTAGCGGCGGTTCACCGAGATCAGGTTCGCGACGAGCGACTCCACCTGGTGGGCGTTGCGCAGCCGTCCCGCGAAGACGCCGCGCATCCCGGGGATACGGCCGGCCAGCGCCTGGACGATCTCCACGTCGGCCCGCTCCTCGCCGAGGACCATCACGTCGGTGTCGATGCGGTCGATCTCCGGGTCCTGCAGCAGGACGGCCGACAGATGGTGGAAGGCCGCGGTGACCCGGGAGTCCGGCAGCAGGGCGGCGGCCTGCTCGGCGGCACTGCCCTCCTCGGGCTTGAGGGCGTAGGCGCCCTTCTTGTCGAAGCCGAGCGGATTGACGCAGTCGACGACGAGCTTGCCGGTCAGCTCCTCGCGCAGGGACTCCAGGGTCTTGCCATGGCCGTCCCACGGCACGGCGACGATCACGATGTCGCTGCGGCGCGCGGTCTCGGCGTTGTCGGCGCCCTCGACGCCGTGTCCGAGCTCCTCGGCGGCGGCCTGGGCGCGCTCGGCGGCCCGCGAGCCGATGATCACCTTCTGGCCGGCCTGGGCGAGCCGGTACGCGAGGCCCTTGCCCTGCGGTCCGGTGCCGCCGAGCACACCGACGACGAGCCCGGAGACGTCGGGGAGGTCCCAGGGGTCCTTGGCCGGCGCCTTCGCGGGGGTTCCGGCGGACTGCTGTGCGCTGTCGCTAGAGGTCATGGGCCGACTTTACGTCCGTGGTGCCCGCGGCGGAGGGCGAGGGCGTTGCGGCGGGGTCGGGCAGGTGTGCGGGCGGAGGCCCGGGTCGGGCGAATTCGGGGTGAACGGCGGGTCGCGCGAGGCGCACTGGGGCAGGATGCGGGCCCATGGATGCCGTACGGGTCGCCCTGCTGCGTGAAGTACTCGCCGGGACCGAGTGGTTGGGGGCCACGCGGAGGTTCGCCGGGACGCTGCGGACGTCGGCGGTGGCGCACGGCGGCGGGCTGCTGCTGGTCGGCACCCGGGAGTACGAGCCGTGGCATCTGGCGGCGCACCTGGTGGACGAGGCCGCGTGGTCGGGGACGCCCGAGCTGGCGCCGACGCTGGTGCGGCACGACGCCCGTGCCTCGGACCCGGCGCATCTGGCGGTGGGGCTCGGCCGGCTGGCGGCGGCGCGGCGCGGGGAGACGCTGCTGGTGGTGGCGCCCGGTTCGGACGGGCCGGAGTCGGGGCCCGGACCTGGGGCGCCGCTGCTTGAGCGGGTGTACGACGCGCGGCGGGCGGGTGCGACGGTGCTGGTGCTCGGCACCGGCGAGGGCGAGCTGACCGAGATCTCCCACGAGCGGCTGATCGTGCCGCGGGGCGCGGAGCTGGACCTGGACACCGTGCAGCATCTGGTGAGCGCGGCGGCCGGGGAGAATCCGCTGCCGTCCCGCCGGGGGCGCCGCCGGCTGCGGGACCGGCTGTCGCGGCTCGCGGACGCCCTGACGGCACCGCCGCCCCCGCGCTGGTGAAAACCGTCTGCCCTGGGACGCTGGTGAAGACCGTTCGCCCGGGGCGCCGGTGAAAACCGTTTGCCCGGGCCACCGCCGCGCCCGACCATGACCCCTCGTGACCGACGACTCCCCCGCCGGCGCGGCGCCCGTGTCGCGGCTGCGCGCCCTGCTCCCCGATCTCACGCCCTGGCGGGCGTCCGCCGACTTCCGCAAGGTGTGGCTGGCGGGGCTGGTCTCCACCTTCGGCAGCTTTCTGACGTTCGTGGCGCTGCCCGTGCAGATCAAGGAGCTGACGGGGTCGGCCGCGGCGGTCGGCGCGATCGGCGCGGTGGAGCTGGTGCCGCTGATCGTGTGCGGGCTGTACGGCGGCGCGCTCGCCGACGCCCTCGACAAGCGCGGGCTGATCGTGTGGACGGAGGCCGGTCAGGCCGTGCTGAGCGCGGCGCTGCTGCTGAACGCGCTGCTGCCGCGGCCCGCCGTGTGGCCGCTGTATGTCGTGGCCGCCCTGTCGTCGGCGCTGGTGTCGGTGCAGCGCCCGGCGCTGGACGCCCTGCTGCCCCGGATCGTCGCCCACGACCAGCTGCCGGCCGCCGCGTCCCTGAACGCGCTGCGCTGGCAGGTCGGCGGGGTGGCCGGTCCCGCGCTGGCCGGTGTGGTCGTCGCGTACGCGGGGCTCGGCTGGGCGTACGCGGCGGACCTGGTGACGTTCGTGGTCTCGGTGCTGTTCGTGATCGGCCTGGCGTCCTCGCCGCCCTCGCACGAGGCGGCGAAGCCGTCCCTGCGGGCGATCGCCGAGGGCGCCCGGTACGCGTGGAGCCGCAAGGAGCTGCTGGGCACGTACGTCATCGACATCGCGGCGATGCTCTTCGCGCTGCCGCTGGCCGTCCTGCCCTTCCTCGCCGACGAGTTGGGCGCCCCCTGGGCGCTGGGTCTGATGTACGCCGCCGTCCCGGCCGGCGCGATGCTGGTGAGTCTGACGAGCGGCTGGACCGCGCGGGTGCACCGGCACGGGCGGGCCGTGGTGCTGGCGGCGGCTCTGTGGGGCGCGGCGATCACGGCGGCCGGGCTGTCCCACGACGTGTGGCTGGTGCTGCTGTTCCTGACGCTGGGCGGCGCGGCGGACATGGTCAGCGGACTGTTCCGCGGGGTGATGTGGAACCAGACGATCCCCGACGAGCTGCGGGGCCGGCTCGCCGGGATCGAGCTTCTGTCGTACTCGGTGGGACCGCAGCTCGGCCAGACCTACATGGGTGGCGTCGCCGCGTGGAAGGGCGTGCGGACGTCGGTGTGGTCGGGCGGGCTGCTGTGCGTGGGCGCGGTGGGGCTGCTGGCGCTGTGCCTGCCGAAGCTGATGACGTACGACGCGCGGACGAACGAGCACGCGGTACGGCAGCGCGAGCGGCGGGCCGAAGCGGCGGCGGCCCCACCGGTGCCGGCGGAGGGTTGACCCCACCGGTGCCGGCGGAGCGTCGATCAGCCGCCGTCCGTCTGCCCCGACCGCGAGTCGTGCCAGCGGGGGTCGTTCTCCCACTCCAGGTTGCGCTCGCGCGCGAGGTCCATGGCGTGCTGGGCCTCCTCGCGCGAGGTGTAGGGCCCGAACCGGTCCTTGGCCGGGCAGTCCGGCCCCTCCTCGACCCGCTTGTGGACCAGGCAGTAGTACCACTCGCCGGGCTTGCCGACCGTGCGCTTCTTGAACAAGGCCATGACCAGCTCCTCTCGCCACCGACATGTTCCCCCATGCCCGCTGGTTAGACTCGCTGGCATGTCTGGCCAGTCGCTGCTCGTTCCCGGGGAGCTCTCCCCCACCCGTTCCGTACCCGGCGCCATCCGCCGCCCCGAGTACGTCGGCAAGCCCGCGCCCACCCCGTACACGGGGCCGGAGGTGCAGACGCCGGAGACCATCGAGGCGATGCGCGTCGCCGGGCGGATCGCGGCCCGCGCGATGGCCGAGGCGGCGAAGCTGATCGCGCCCGGCGTGACGACGGACGAGCTGGACAAGGTGGCGCACGAGTACATGTGCGACCACGGCGCCTACCCGTCGACGCTCGGCTACCGCGGTTTCCCGAAGTCCCTGTGCACGTCCGTCAACGAGGTCATCTGCCACGGCATCCCGGACTCGACGGTGCTGCGGGACGGCGACATCGTCAACCTCGACGTGACGGCGTACATCGGCGGTGTGCACGGCGACAACAACGCCACGTACCTGGTCGGTGACGTGGACGAGGAGAGCCGGCTGCTGGTGGAGCGCACCCGCGAGTCGCTGAACCGCGCGATCAAAGCGGTCAAGCCGGGCCGCCAGATCAACGTCATCGGCCGAGTGATCGAGTCCTACGCCAAGCGCTTCGGCTACGGCGTGGTGCGGGACTTCACGGGCCACGGCATCAACTCGTCGTTCCACTCGGGCCTGATCATCCCGCACTACGACAGCCCGCACGCGACGACGGTCATCCAGCCGGGGATGACGTTCACGATCGAGCCGATGCTGACGCTGGGCACCCATGAGTACGACATGTGGGACGACGGCTGGACCGTCGTCACGAAGGACCGCAAGCGCACCGCGCAGTTCGAGCACACGCTGGTCGTGACGGAGACGGGCACGGAGATCCTGACCCTGCCCTGACCTGCTGCCCGACCATCTGAGAACCCGTCCTCTGCGGAGGGCGGGTTTTCTCGGTAGGCTTTTACCGACACAGCGTCGGCAAACCTCTTGACTTAGGTTAGCCTAACCTCAGAGGATGCCCCCATGGACCCCTTCTCCACCGTCATCCGCACCGCGTCCCACGAGCAGCACATGGAGGCCGAGGCCTCGACGTTCATGAGCGATCTGCTCGGCGGCAGGCTCGGTGTGGACGCGTACGCGCGGTACACGGAGCAGTTGTGGTTCGTCTACGAGGCACTGGAGAGCGACGCCGGACGGCTCACGGCGGACCCGGTGGCCGGCCCCTTCGTCCGGCCGGAGCTGTTCCGGCTGGCGGCCCTGGAGCGGGACCTGGCGCATCTGCGGGGCCCGCAGTGGCGGGCGGGCCTCACCGCGCTCCCGGCGACGCGGGCGTACGCGGACCGGGTGCGGTCCTGTGCGCGGGAGTGGCCGGGCGGCTTTCTCGCCCACCACTACACCCGCTACCTCGGCGACCTCTCCGGCGGGCAGATCATCCGGGACCGGGCGGAGCGGACCTGGGGCTTCGAGCGCAAGGGCGACGGGGTCCGGTTCTACGTCTTCGAGGGCATCTCGAACCCGGCCGCGTTCAAGCGGGAGTACCGGGCGCTGCTGGACGGCGTCCCGGCGGACGACCTGGAGAAGCAGCGGATCGTCGCCGAGTGCAAGAAGGCGTTCGCGCTGAACACCGCGATGTTCCAGGCGCTCGGCGAGGAGTTCCCGCTGAGCGCCTGAGGCGGGTCAGCGTTCCAGGACGACCCTGCCGCCCAGCTCGATCCAGTCCCCCGGCTGGGGTGCGGTCAGCAGCTGGGAGCCGGCGCCCTGGGTGATGTTGAGGGCGCGGCCCAGGCGATGGGTGAGCTGCATCGCCGCCGCGCCCGTCGCCTCGTCCTCGTCGATGCCGTCGCCCCGGCCGGGAAAGCCGCGGGCGCGGATCCGTCCGGCGGCCTCGTCCTCCCAGGCCCAGGCGTAGATCCACTCCCCCGGCGGCGGCACCTCCAGGTCGTCGACCTCGGCGGCGGAGGCGTACTGCCGCAGTGTGCGCGGCGGCGCCCATTCGGGGCGGGCCTCGATCCAGCAGAACTCGCCGTCGATCCTGGTGCCCACGACCCCGGCGGGCGTGACCAGTTCGGGCACGTCCAGCAGCCAGGCGGCCCCGACGCAGGGGTAGCCGGCGAAGGGCAGCCGGGTGGACGGCGTGTAGATGTCGACGACCCCGCGCTCGGGGTCGTCCACGAACACGGTCTCGCTGAACCCCAGCTTCGCGGCCAGGGCCTGCCGGTCCCGGCCGTCCGGAATCACCGAGCCGTCGCGCACGACGCCGAGTTCGTTGCCGTATCCGCCGCGGGGTCCGCAGAACACGCGGAGGACGTCGTAGTCAGTCACGGGGAAATTGAAGCACCGCCGCGCGAGCGGGACGCCGGGCGCCTCCAGGTCCCGGGGTCACGGCCGGCCGGTCGACATGTTGTCGCCCCCTCGAACAGGAGCCGTCCTGCTCATGCCGCATCCGAACCTTTGACTTTCCTTTGACCTCTCCATGGGGACGATTTTGGCCACTTAGGCGATCCTTAGGTCCGTTAGGTGAGCCTCACCTTGCTGGGCTGTGAGGCACGTCATGCGTCCTTTCCGGCCACCCTTTTTTGGAGCCTTCATGCGACCCGCCAGACTCTCCGCCGTCGCCGCCGCCACGACCGTGGCCGCACTGACCGCCGTCACCGGGTGCACCGAGAAAGGCAGTTCCGCCGGCTCCGACCGGGTCGTGCGGGTGACCGCGACGGACGACAAGTGCGAGGTGTCGAAGAAGGAGTTCCCGGCCGGGCACATCGAGCTCGCCGTGGAGAACAAGGGCTCGAAGGTCACCGAGGTCTACATCCTCTTCCCGGACGACCGCATCGTCACCGAGCGCGAGAACATAGGCCCCGGCACCAAGCAGACCGTCACCGCCGAGGTGAAGGCCGGCGACTACACCATCGCGTGCAAGCCCGGTATGAAGGGCGACGGCATCCGGCAGTCCGTCAAGGTCACCGGCGGTTCGACCGCCAAGCGCGACCCGCGTCTGGACAAGGCCGTGGCCGCCTACCGCGAGTACGTCCAGCAGCAGGCCGACGAGACGCTGCCGCTCGCCGAGAAGTTCGCCGCGGCCGTGAAGGCCGGGGACGTCGAGGCCGCCAAGAAGGCGTACGCCCCGTCCCGGATCGGCTGGGAGCGCACCGAGCCGGTCGCCGAGTCGTTCGGCGACATCGACCCGAAGGTCGACGTCCGCGAGGACGGCCTGGAGGACGGCCGGGACCCGGCCACCGACTGGACCGGCTGGCACCGCCTGGAGAAGGCGCTGTGGAAGGACAAGAAGATCGGCGACCGGGAGAAGGAGCTGGCCGGGCAGCTGATCACCGACCTGAAGGACTGGCAGAGCCGGGTCGGCAAGGCCGAGATCACCCCGACCTCCATGGCCAACGGCGCCAAGGAGCTCCTCGACGAGGTCGCCACCGGCAAGGTCACCGGCGAGGAGGAGCGCTACTCGCACACCGACCTGGTCGACTTCAAGGCCAACGTGGAGGGCGCGCAGAAGGCGTACGAGCTGCTGAAGCCGGTCGCCCAGGCCAACGAGCCGGCGCTGGCCACCGAGCTGGACCGGCAGTTCGCCGAGCTCAACGCCCGGCTGGACAAGTTCCGGGCCGACAAGGAGTCGTACGAGTTCACCTCCTACGACAAGGTCGGCGACGCCGACCGCAAGCAGCTCTCGGACGGGGTCAACGCCCTGGCGGAGCCGCTGTCCAAGCTCGCCGCCGCCGTCGTCGTCAAGTAGGGGCGCCGTCATGACGGAACAGTCCGAGAACAACACCCCTTCCCGGCGTGCGCTGCTCGGCTGGGGCGGCGCCGGGCTCGCGCTCGGTGCCGTCGCGGCCGGCGGGGCCGTCGCCGCGGCCCGCGCCGGCGACGACGCCGAGCCGGCCGGCACCGACACCGGTGCCGCGATCCCGTTCCACGGGGAGCGGCAGGCCGGTATCGCCACCCCGGTCCAGGACCGGCTGCACTTCGCCGCGTTCGACGTCCGCACCGAGGACCGGGACGCGCTCGTCCAGATGCTGAAGGACTGGACGGAGGCCGCGCGCCGGATGACCGCCGGGCAGGCCGTCGGCGACGGCGCGTACGGCGGTCTCGCCGAGGCCCCGCCGGACGACACCGGTGAGGCGCTCGGGCTGAAGCCGTCCCGGCTCACCCTGACGATCGGCTTCGGGCCTTCCTTCTTCGACAAGTTCGGGGACCGGTTCGGCATCGCGGACGCGCGCCCCGAAGCCCTCACCGAACTGCCGAGGTTCGCGGGCGACAACCTGGACCGCGACCGCAGCGGCGGTGACCTCTGCGTCCAGGCGTGCGCGGACGACCCGCAGGTCGCCGTGCACGCCATCCGCAACCTGGCCCGTATCGGGTTCGGCAAGGTCGTGGTGCGCTGGTCGCAGCTCGGCTTCGGCAAGACCTCGTCGACGACGCCCGACGCGCAGACCCCGCGCAACCTGTTCGGCTTCAAGGACGGCACCCGCAACATCTCGGGCACCGAGACCGACCGCCTGGACCAGCACGTGTGGGTCGGCGAGAAGGACGGACCCGCCTGGATGACCGGCGGCTCCTACCTCGTCGCGCGGCGCATCCGCATGCACATCGAGACCTGGGACCGCACCCCGCTGCAGGAGCAGGAGGACATCTTCGGCCGGAGCAAGGGCGAGGGCGCCCCTGTCGGCAAGGCAAAGGAGCGCGACAAGCCGTTCCTGAAGGCGATGCTCCCCGACGCGCACGTACGGCTCGCGCACCCCGACTCCAACGGCGGGGCGACGATCCTGCGCCGCGGCTACTCCTTCACGGACGGCACCGACGGCCTCGGCCGCCTGGACGCGGGCCTGTTCTTCCTGGCCTACCAGCGCGACCCGCGCACCGGGTTCGTCCGGATCCAGCGCAACCTGGCGAAGGACGCGCTCAACGAGTACATCCAGCACGTGGGTTCGGCGCTGTTCGCGGTCCCGCCCGGCGTCCGCGACAAGGACGACTGGTGGGGCAGCACGCTGTTCGGCAAGGAGGCGTGAGGTGTTCTCCAACTATCTGATCGGGCTGCGCGAGGGGCTGGAGGCCAGCCTCGTCGTCTGCATCCTCATCGCCTACCTGGTGAAGACGGACCGCCGGGACGCCCTGCGGCCCATCTGGGCCGGCATCGGTGTCGCGGTCGCCCTCGCGCTGGGCTTCGGCTGTGCCCTCGAATTCGGCTCGCAGGAGCTGACGTTCGAGGCACAGGAGGCCCTCGGCGGCTCCCTGTCGATCCTCGCGGTCTGCCTGGTGACCTGGATGGTCTTCTGGATGCGGCGCACCGCCCGGCATCTGCGGAGCGAACTGCACGGCAAGCTGGACGCGGCCCTGCGGATGGGCACCGGCGCGCTGGTCGCCACCGCCTTCCTCGCCGTCGGCCGGGAGGGCCTGGAGACGGCCCTGTTCGTGTGGGCGTCGGTGCGGGCGGCCGGGGACGGCACCCCGCGCCCGCTGGTCGGCGTCGCGCTCGGCATCGCCACGGCGGTCGTGCTGGGCTGGCTGTTCTACCGCGGGGCCCTGCGCATCAACCTGTCGAAGTTCTTCACCTGGACCGGCGGCATGCTGGTCGTCGTCGCGGCCGGTGTGCTGGCGTACGGGATGCACGACCTGCAGGAGGCGCGCTGGCTGCCGGGCCTGAGCGACAAGGCGTTCGACGTCAGCGACACCGTCGATCCGGCGAGCTGGTACGGCACCCTGCTGAAGGGTGTGTTCAACTTCCAGCCCGATCCGACCGTGCTCCAGGTCACGGTGTGGCTGCTGTACCTGATCCCGACGCTCGCGCTGTTCCTCGCCCCGGTAGGGTTCGCCTCCGGGAAGGGGAAGGTGAAGGAACCGGATGAGCAGGGATCGCGGCCCTCGAAGGCTCCGCAGGCTTGACCGGAGCGCGCTGATTGCGGCCTCGTTGACCGCTTTGTCGTTGACGGCGAGCGGATGTGTGGTGGTGCACGGGGAGAAGGAGGTCCTTCCCTCGGCCACCAAGGCGGAGGCCGCGAAGGCACTGAAGGAGTTCACCACCGCGTACAACGCGGCCGACAAGGCCTACGACAGCGCTCTGGACGAGGGCCGGGTCACGGGTGCCCTGGGGGCCATCGACGCGGCCCGGCTGAAGGCGGGCCGGGCGACGAGCCCCGGCGGCAACCCGGCGCACAGCCCGCTGGAGCTGTCGGACACCAAGTTCGCCATTCCCAAGAAGGCGGGCTGGCCCCGCTGGTTCGTCGCCGACGCGGCCGCCAACAAGGGCGGGCAGGCCCGCTGGGTCTTCGTGTTCACCCGGCACGACCTGGACCAGCCGTGGAAGGCCGCCTATCTGACGCTGATGGCGCCCCGGGACGTTCCCGAGTTCAAGACGGACGAGGACGGGTTCGCCGAGGCCGTCCCGGCGGACTCGAAGCAACTGGCCATACCGCCCGGCGATCTGAGCGACCGCTATGTGTCCTATCTGAAGGACGGCGGGACCGCCTTCGCGGACGGCGGGCAGACCAGCCGGTGGCGCGCCCTGCGCAAGAAGCAGGCCGAACGCCCGGGTCTGGTCCGGCAGTTCATCGACGAGCCGCTGACGAACGGCGACTTCGCCCCGCTGGCGCTGCGTACGGCCGACGGTGACGCGCTGGCGTTCTTCGCCTCACGGCACTTCGAGAAGCAGACGGCGGCGCCGGGCGCGTCCGTGCCGGTGCCGAGCAAGTCGGTGGAGGCCCTGACGGAGGGCGAGATCAAGCAGTCGCTGACGCTGGAGTTCGTCTCCAACGAGGTGGCGCTGGTCCCGAAGGGCTCGGGCAAGGTGGACGTCCTCGGCCGGATCCAGGGGATGACGGCCGCGAAGGGCGAGTAGCCCCGCCGCAGGACGCGGAGTCAGCGGCGCAGGGGCCAGGACGCGGAGACGTGGTCGGGCTCCTCGCCCACATGGCGGGCGGTGGCGTCGGTGAGGACCTCGAGGATGCTGAGCGGGTCGGGCAGCGGATGCTCCGGCCCGCGGACCCAGTGCACGGACTGGCCCTCGCCGGGCAGCCGGGACGGCGGCATCAGGACGTAGGAGCCGCGGCAGTGCCAGCGCAGGCCGGGGTGCTCGTCCATGGTCTCGGGGTGGCAGTCCAGCTCGCAGGGCCACCACTCGTCCTCGTCCTCGGGGGTGCCCCGGGTGAGGGTGAAGAACAGCAGCCGTCCGTCGTCGCTCTCGGCGACCGGCCCGACCTCGATACCGGCGGCGAGGAGCCGCTCCAGCGCCTCACGGCCGGGCTCCACGGGGACGTCCAGGACGTCGTGGACCATGCCGGTCGCGGTGATGAAGTTGGCCTGCGGATGGTGGCGGGCCCAGCGCTCGATCTGGCCGCGGTCGGTGGTGGACTGCGTCTGCCAGGCGAAGGACACCGGGTGCCGGGCGGGGGTGGGACAGCCGACGCGGTCGCAGGAGCAGCGGTATCCGGCCGGGTGCGCGGCGGGCGCGAGGGGCAGTCCCGCCGCCGCGGCGGCGAGCAGCAGGGCCTCCCGGCCGCCGTCGCCGGCGGTGTCCTTCGGGCGGCGTCCCCGCAGCCACTGGGAGATTCTGCCCTGGAGGCCGGACCGGCCGCCCAACTCCGCGCTCATCTATCCCCTCGCCTCGCTGTCGTGCGGAACAGCATGCCCTATGGTCCCACCCTCGTGCGCTCCGGGGGGCCGTAGCGGACAACCGTGCCAGGTGGGGCGAGCCGTGCACAACGCCGTGATCAGGGGTAATGGGGTCGCGGATGCGTTTTTCGTCACGCCTGGGGGCGGGGGGCGAGGCCGTACAGCGCGTAGTCGACCAGGGTGTCGGTGTAGTCGTGGGAGATCGGCCCGGTGTACTGCAGCCAGCGCTGGGCGAGTGGGGAGACGAACAGCTCCAGGGCGATGCGCGGGTCGATGTCGGGGCGGACCTGGCCGGCCTTCTGGGCGGAGCGCAGCCGCTCGACGTAGAGCTGGAGCGAGGGTTCCAGCAGCTTGGCCACGTACTGGCGGCCGAGCTCCTCGTTGACCAGACCCTCGGCGGCGAGGGCACGGGAGGGCGCGTCGAAGGCGGGGTCCTGGAGCTCGTCGACGGTGGCACGCAGGACCGCCTTCAGATCGGCCGCGAGGTCGCCGGTGTCGGGGATGGAGTACGGCTGCTCCCCGGCCTCCCGCGCGGAGCGCTCGGCGAGATCGAGGAACGCCTCCATCAGCACGTCGGCCTTGGAGGGCCACCAGCGGTAGATCGTCTGCTTGCCGACGCCGGCCCGGGCGGCGATGCCCTCGATGGTGGTGCGGGGGTAGCCGACCTCGACGACCAGGGCGAGGGCGGCGTCGTAGATGGCGCGCCGGGAGCGCTCGCTGCGGCGGCCGGCGTTGGGTGCGGGCGGGGCTGATTCGCGTGCTGCCATGGCTCGAACTTATCAGTTGACAAGACGCTGCGTCTCGCCAGATGCTGGAGCGGTCGAAAAGCGAGACGATACGTCTCGTTCGCTACCACTGGACGTCAGTCGTCAGTGATCGGTCATCACGAAGGGAGCCTCGCCATGACTCGAGGCGGAGCCGGAAACATGCTGGGCGTCGGCGGGGCCCGTCGCCACCTGGGCCGTACGGCGCTGCGCGGCGGCGCCCGCGGCGACCGTGTCGGCGGCGGGACGGACCCGGTGGCGCAGAAGCGGGAGCTGCTGCGCAGGTTGCAGGAGAGGCGGGCCGAGGAGGCCCGGACGGAAGAGTCCTCCTAGGAGGCCCGTACGGAGGGGACCTTCTAGGAGGTCCCCTCCTCGGGGGGCGGCGGCCAGGCGTCGCCCCAGTCCGTGTCGCGGGCCGCCCGGTAGAGGTCGCCGTGGCGCTTGGTGACCGTCGTCCGGCGCAGCCCCGGCTCGGTCTCGCACAGGTCGAGCAGCACCTGCCCCTTGCGGATCTGGGGCTTGCGCACGACCCGGGCGGGGGCCGGGGCGGCCGGCAGCCGGGTGGCGGCGACGTAGCTGAACTTCTCGTCCTCGTAGGCGAGGGAGCCGCCCTTGATCTGGCGGTGCAGCGAGGAGCGGCTGACCCGCGCGGAGAAGTGGCACCAGTCCGTGCCGGGCACGATGGGACAGGCGGCGCTGTGCGGGCAGGGCGCGGCGATCCGGAACCCGGCGCCGATGAGGCGGTCCCGGGCCTCGATGATCCGGGCGTAGCCGTCGGGGGTGCCGGGTTCGACGATCACGACCGTCCGGGCGGCGCCCGCCACGGTGTCGACGAGGGTGCCGCGGTCGGCGGCGGTGAGCTCGTTGAGGACGTAGGAGACGGTGACGAGGTCGGCGGCGTCGAGGCTGAGCGCGGCGCCGATCCGGGCGCGCTGCCAGCGGGTGCCGCGCAGCGCGGGAGCGGCCTCGGCGATCTCCCGACCGACGGCCAGGGCGGGCTCGGCCCAGTCCAGGACGGTGACCTCGCGCGGGCCGGGCCAGGTGGCGCCGACCGCCCAGGTCGCCGCTCCGGTGCCGCCGCCGACGTCGAGGTGCCGGTCCGGAGCCCAGCCGGGGACCGTACGCGCGAACGCCTCCAGGGCCGCGCGGACGGCCGCGTAGGTGGCGGGCATCCGGTACGCGGCGTAGGCGGCCACGTCGGCGCGGTCGCGCAGGATCGGGCTGTCGGTGGGGGTGGCGCCCCGGTACGTGGCGATCAGCCGGTCGACGGCCTGCGCGGCCCGGCGCGGCGGGAGCCCGTCGAGCAGGGCGGCCAGGGCGGCGCGCAGGGTCTCGGCGGACGGGGAGACGGGGGCGTTCACCCGGAGATTCTACGAGGCCGCGAAGGGCCTCCTCACCGGCCCCGCAGTGCCCGGGCCACCCGGGTGCCCGCCGCCGCCCTCGGACCGCTGTCGGGGCGCCGGCGGCGCGGGTGGACGGTGTTGGCCAGCAGGATCAGGAAGGTGTCCCGGGCCGGGTCGATCACCAGCGACGTGCCCGTGAATCCGGTGTGGCCGGCCGCGCCCCGCCCTGCCAGCTCCCCCATGAACCACGGCTGGTCGACCGCGAAGCCCAGGCCGGGCGGCGTCAGCAGCAGCTCCACGAAGTCCGGGCCGAGGATGCGGGCGGGTCCGTAGGCGCCGCCGGACAGCAGGGCGCGGCAGAAGACGGCGAGGTCGCGGCCGGTGGAGAACAGTCCGGCGTGCCCGGCGACCCCGCCCAGCGCCCAGGCGTTCTCGTCGTGGACGACGCCCCGCAGCATCCCCCGGTCCGCCTTCGCCCAGGGCCGCCGCTGGTCCTCGGTCGCGGCGGCGCCCGGGCAGGGGCCGAACCGGGTCGCGGTCATACCCAGCGGGCGGGTGATGCCGTCGTGGATCAGGACGTCGAGCGGGCGGCCCGTGATGCGTTCCAGGACGTGCTGGAGCAGCAGCATGTTGAGGTCGGAGTAGCAGTACGTGCCGGGCACCCCGATGGGTGCCTCGGCGCGCAGCCGGTCCAGCCGCTCGGCGTCGTCCGCGCAGTCGTACAGCGGCAGTTCGGGGCGGAGCCCGGAGGTGTGCGTGAGCAGTTGCCGCACGGTGATGTCGTGCCGTGCGGCGGCCCGGAAGTCCGGCAGATACGCGCCGACGCGCGCGTCGATGCCGAGGGTGCCGCGCTCGATCTGCTGCACGGCGGCCACCGAGGTGAACAGCTTGGTGAGGGAGGCCAGGTCGAACGGGGTGGCCGTGGTCATCGGCACCCGGGCCCCGGGCGGCAGTTCCACGCCCGCGTCGGTGCGCTCGTCGTAGGCGGCGTGGCGCACGGCCCAGCCGGCCGCCTCCTCGACGGCCAGGTAGGGGCCCCGCCCGACGACGAGGACCGTCCCGGCGGCCCAGGGGCGCGGGCCGGCGGTGAGGTCGCGGACCTCGCTGACGAGCTGTCGGATCTCCTCGGGGTCGAGACCGGCCCTCTCCGGTGCGTCCCCGCGCAGTCTCGGCGCGCTCAGCTGTCCTCCCCCGTGCTCGCGGCCGCGCCGGACGCGGGCGAAGCCCCGTCCCGTACGCCCGGACCTGGTGTCCTCCAGGGACGGCACATTCCCATGAAGCAGGCCAGCGCCACCAGGCCCGCGGCCAGTTGGACGACGGCCATCGGGACGGCGGTGTCCTCCCCGGCGACGCCCACCAGGGGTGAGGCGATGGCGCCGATGAGGAAGGAGGTGGTGCCGAGCAGCGCGGAGGCGGACCCGGCGGAGCGCTTGGTGCGCTGCAGGGCCTGCGCCTGGGTGTTGGGCAGCGTCACACCCATCGCGGACATCAGCACGAACAGCGCGGCGGCCACGGGTGCGAGGCCGGTCTCGCCGAAGACGCCCAGGGACATCAGCAGCAGCGCGCCGGCGGCGAGGACGACGACCACGAGGCCGATGCCGAGCACCCGGTCGAGGCTGACCCGGCCCACGAGCACCTTGCCATTGAGCTGGCCGACGGCGACCAGGCCGATGGAGTTGAGGCCGAACAGCAGACTGAACGTCTGCGGCGAGGCGCCGTAGATCTCCTGGATCACGAAGGGCGAGGCGGCGATGTAGGCGAACAGCGCGGCGAAGGCGAAGCCGCCGGTGAGCGCGTACCCGGTGAAGGCGCGGTCGGCGAGCAGCCCGCGCATCGCGTGCAGGGTCTCACCGACGCCTCCCGCGTGCCGGTCCTGCGGCGGCAGCGTCTCGGGGAGCCGGAACCAGACGAGGGCGCCCAGCAGCACCCCGACCACGGTGAGGACGACGAACACGCCCCGCCAGTCGGTGACCCGCAGGATCTGCCCGCCGATGAGCGGGGCCACGATCGGCGCGACCCCCGAGATCAGCATGAGGGTGGAGAAGAAGCGGGCCATGGCCACGCCGTCGTGCAGATCGCGGACGACGGCCCGGGCGATGACGATGCCGGCGGCCCCGGCGAGCCCCTGCGCGAGCCGGCAGGCGACGAGCGCCTCGACGGTGGGCGCGAAGGCGCAGAGCGCGGTGGCGACGACGTACACCGCGAGGCCCGCGAGCAGCGGGCGCCTGCGGCCCCAGCGGTCGCTCATCGGGCCGACCAGCAGTTGTCCGAGCGCCATGCCGGCCAGGCACGCGGTGAGGGTCAGCTGGACCGTGGCGGCGGGCGCGTGCAGCGCGCGGGTGACCTCCGGCAGCGCCGGGAGGTACATGTCCATCGCCAGCGGGGGCGTCGCCGTCAGCCCGCCGAGCACGAAGGTGACGAGCAGGCCGGTGCGGCGCCGCACGACGACCGGTGACGGCCGCGCGGACGGTGCCGGCGGCCGGGCCGTGTCCCGTGCCGGTCCCCCCTGGTCGCTCATGAGCCCCTCCCTCTCCGAGTGATCCGCCCTCTATGCTCTCAGCTCGAACAGAGTGCCGATGGTCGGATGAGCGAGGGGCGGGGCCGCAGTGGCGGACGACAGCGTGCGGTGGGGGATTCTGGCGACCGGTGGGATCGCGGCCGCGTTCACGGCGGACCTGGTGGATCTGCCGGACGCCGAGGTGGTGGCGGTGGCCTCGCGGACCCGTGCCTCCGCCGACGCGTTCGCCGAGCGCTTCGGCATCCCGCGCGCCTACGGCGACTGGGTGTCCCTGGCCCAGGACGAGGACATCGATGTCGTGTACGTGGCGACCCCGCACGCGGCGCACCGCGAGGCCGCCGGGCTCTGCCTGGAGGCGGGCCGCAACGTCCTCTGCGAGAAGCCGTTCACGCTGAACGTCCGCGAGGCCGGGGAACTGGTCGCGCTGGCCAGGAAGCACGGCGGCTTCCTCATGGAGGCCATGTGGATGTACTGCAACCCGCTGGTCCGGCGTCTGAAGGCCCTGGTCGACGACGGCGCGATCGGCGAGGTCCGGCACGTCCAGGCCGACTTCGGGCTGGCCGGCCCCTTCCCGCCCGCGCACCGGCTGCGCGACCCGGCGCAGGGCGGCGGCGCGCTGCTGGACCTCGGCGTGTACCCGGTGGCGTTCGCGCAGCTGCTGCTCGGGGAGCCGTCGGACGTGACGGCGCGCGCCACGCTGTCCCCGGAGGGCGTCGACCTGCAGACCGGTGCCCTGCTGTCGTGGGACGGCGGCGCGCTCGCCTCCCTGCACTGCTCGATCTCGGGCGGTACGCCGACGGTGGCGTCCGTGACCGGCTCCGCGGGCCGGATCGACGTACCGGAGGGCTTCTTCCACCCGGAGCGGTTCGTGCTGCACCGCGACGGCCGTGACCCCGAGGAGTTCACGGCCGACCCGGCGGACGGACCCCGTACCTCCATGCGGCACGAGGCGATCGAGGTGATGCGGGCGGTGCGCGCCGGGGAGACCGAGTCCCCGCTGGTCCCGCTGGAGGGCACCCTCGCGGTGATGCGGACGCTGGACGCGATCCGGGACCGGGTGGGCGTCCGCTACCCCGGCGAGGCCCTCGGCGAGGACCCCGCGTCGGCGCTCACGCCGGCGTGAGCCCCTGGTCGCCGACCTCGGTGACGAAGGACGCGGCCGTCGTGACCGGCGCCCCCGGCGTGGTCACGTACGGCACGGTCCGGAAGTCGGCCCGCGCCAGCGACTCCCCCAGCGCGACCCGCGCATAGCCCCGCCGGCCGTTGTAGAACCGCAGATGCGGGTTGGCCGTCATGTACGTCTCCCAGTTGGCGGGCCGGTCGGTGCCGTCGCGGCCGCTGGCGACGGAGGTGGCCACGATCTCGGTGCCCAGGGTGGCGGACGCGGGGTCGTCGAAGTCGTCCTTGATGTCGAAGGCGTAGCCGACGTGGACGTCCCCGGTGAGCACCATGAGGTTCCGCACCCCGGCGGCCTTGGCGCCGTCCAGCACCCGGCGCCGCGAGGCGCGGTAGCCGTCCCAGGCGTCCATGGACACCCGTGACGGCGTGGTCAGGTCGAATCTGCGCTGCGAGAACGTCACCTGCTGCGGTACGACGTTCCACACGGCGGTGGAGGCGCGCCAGCCGTCGAGCAGCCACCGCTCCTGCGTGGCGCCGGTCATCGTGCGCGCCGGGTCGTCGATCTCCGGGCCCGGGACCTGGGCGCCGTCGCCGTACGCCTGGTTGGAGCGGTACTGGCGGGTGTCGAGCACGTCGAACTGGGCCATGCGGCCCCAGTGCAGCCGCCGGTAGAGCCGCATGTCGGGGCCGGTGGGCCGCTGCGGGAGACGCAGGGGCTGGTTCTCCCAGTAGGCGCGGTAGGCGGAGGCCCGGCGCAGCAGGAACTCGGAGGGCGGGACGCTGTTCTCGGGTGTGTCGCCGGCGTAGTTGTTCTCGGTCTCGTGGTCGTCCCAGGTGACGACGAAGGGATGCGCGGCGTGCGCGGCCCTGAGGTCCGGGTCGGACTTGAACAGGGCGTAGCGCAGCCGGTAGTCCTCCAGGGTGACGGTCTCCCGGTTGAACAGCGCGGGCAGCGTGCGGTCGGTGTAGTTGCGGTAGCCGCCGACGGAGTTGACGGCGTACTCGTACAGGTAGTCGCCGAGGTGGAGGACGACGTCGACGTCGTCCTGCGCGAGATGCCGGTACGCCGTGTAGTAGCCGTCGGCGTACGCCTGGCAGGAGACGGCGGCGAAGGTCAGCGCGGTCGTCGCCGAGGCGGCCGGGGCGGTGCGGGTGCGGCCGGTCTCGCTGATCCAGGTGCCGCTGCGGAAGCGGTAGTGGTAGACGCGGCCGGCCTCCAGGCCCTGCACGTCGACATGGACGGAGTGGTGGTACTCGGGGTGGGCGACGGTCTCGCCGCTCGCGGCGAGCTGCGTGAACGCCTCGTCGTGCGCCACCTCCCAGCCCACGGTGACCGGCTCGGCGGGCATCCCGCCGTCCGCCTGGTACGGCACGGGCGCGAGCCGGGTCCACAGGACGACGGAGTCGGGCAGCGGGTCGCCGGAGGCGACACCGAGGGTGAAGGGGTCGTCGGCGATCCGGCGGGCGCCGCGCGCGGCGGCGCTCGCGGCGACCGGGGCGGGCAGCTGCACGGAGAAGGCCAGCGCGGCGGCCGCGCCGGTCAGGGTCAGGAAGCGGCGGCGGCCGATGTGCCGGGCCGCCGTGCGCAGTTCGGGGCTGTGCTGGGACAGGTCGTTCGTGATGGTCATCCGGTCCTCCCCTGCCCGATGGAGGCACGGGGCGGGGAGGCGGGCCGCGACGACACGAGCTTGGCGCGTACACAACACCCGGATGGCGGACAGGCGGGTTCCGAATGGCGGACCGTCCCCTACGCTGCCGCCCCATGGACGACAAGGAGACGCAGACGAGGACCGCCGTGGTGACCGGCGCCGGCTCGGGCATCGGCCGCGCGGTCGCCGTGGAACTGCTGCGCACGGGCTGGTCGGTGGCGCTGGCCGGACGGCACGTGGAGACGCTTCGGGAGACGGCGGACCTGGTGCCGGAGGCCGCCTCGCTGGCCGTACGCACGGACGTGGCCCGCCCGGAGGACGTCACCGCACTCTTCGCGGCCACCGTGGAGCGGTTCGGGCGGGTGGACCTGCTGTTCAACAACGCGGGCACGTTCGGCCCCGGCGGGGTGCCGGTCGAGGAACTGCCGTACGACGCCTGGCGGCATGTGGTGGACACCAATCTCACCGGGGCGTTCCTGTGCGCGCAGGCGGCGTACCGGCAGATGAAGGAGCAGACCCCGCGGGGCGGCCGGATCATCAACAACGGCTCGATCTCGGCCCATACGCCCCGCCCGCAGTCGGTGGCGTACACGGCGACCAAGCACGCGCTGACCGGCCTGACGAAGTCGCTGGCGCTGGACGGGCGGCCGTACGGGATCGCGGTGGGTCAGATCGACATCGGCAACGCGGCGACCGACATGACGGCGGCGATGCAGCGGGGTGCGCTGCAGGCGGACGGTTCGGTGGTGCCGGAGCCGGTGATGGATGTGGCGGACGTGGCCCGCACGGTCCGGCACATGGCGGAGCTGCCGTTGGAGGCGAACGTCCAGTTCGCGACGGTGCTGGCTACGGGGATGCCGTATGTGGGGCGGGGCTGAGGGGAGCCGGGGCGGGCCGGGGCGATCCCGAGGGGCTGTGCGTCTTCACGATGTGCACAACTGGAATCTGTAATTCCGCTACATCGCCCCCGGTAGGCGGCTTATGCTCAGATCACTCTGCACGAGAGCTTCACATTCGGAGCAGCAGGGTTCGTATGCCATACCGAGGGGGGACGCGGCAGCCGTTCCACCGCACCGGGGTGGGGGTGGACCTCGCGTGGGACCGCGAGGGACGCACCGGTGGGTGGAACGGCTGCCGTGCGTACGGTCAGGAAGGGACGGAGGCGGCTCAGGCCTGACCCGTCTCGAAGCGGGAGATCCGCCCGTCGTCCTCGACCTCGAAGTGCCAGCGGGTCCGCATCTCGCCATACGTGTCGTTGCGGTACGAGGCGACGAGGTCGCGGCCCCGGTTGGACTCGTTGTCGACCTCCAGGTGCCCGTTGGAGGAGAAGATCTCCCGGTCCACCCAGTCGGTCAGATCGCGGTCGGTGCCGTCGTCGGCCATGGTCGCGCCGGGCGCGAGGACGCCCATGAAGGCGTCGCGGTCATGGGCGTTGACCGCCGCGACGAAGGCACGGACCGTGGGGTCGCTGAGCTTGGACGTCTGAATGGTCATACCGGCAGCGTCACACCGGCCCCACCGGCCCGCCACCCGAACGGCGCCGAGGCAAGGCGGGCGGGTGCTCCCGATGTCACGGTGGAAGGGCGGGAGGTCCCCGCCGGGCCCTGTCCCTGTTGATCTGTCTCCGGGAGTCGCTGTGAGTTCTTTCAACCGACACGATCTGGGCCTGCTGCTGCTCCGGCTGGGAGCCGGCGGCGTCCTGATGGCGCACGGCACGCAGAAGCTGTTCGGCTGGTTCGGCGGCCACGGCATCGAGGGCACCGGCCAGTTCATGGAGTCGATCGGCTACAAGCCGGGCAAGGCCAGCGCGACCGCGTCCGGCCTCGCGGAGACCGGCGGCGGCGCCCTGCTGGCCCTCGGCCTCGCCACCCCCGCCGCGGGCGCGGCGGCGGCCGGCGGCATGGCGGGCGCGGCCGCGGTGCACGCCCCGAACGGCTTCTTCAACCAGGAGGGCGGCTACGAGCACGCCGCCATGCTGGGCCTCGCCGCGACGAGCCTCGCGATCACGGGCCCCGGCAGGCTCTCCCTCGACCACGCGCTGAAACACGTCCTGGACCGCGGCTGGATGGTCCCCACGGCGCTCGGCGTGACGGCGGCGGCGACCGCGCTGGTGGTGGGCGCCCGCAACCGGCGGCTCGACCGCCCGGACAAGGACGGCGAGTTCGCGGACCAGGAGACGCTGTTCGAGGAGTGAACCGGGGGCCGGTACCGCACGGGTGCGGTGCCTAAGCTGCCCGCATGACGACTGACGAGGCCACCGCCGACCTGTGGAAAGACGTCGACGCCCTGTGGGCGTGGCTGGAGGCCGGGCAACCGCACGGCGGCACCGAGGGCCTGCTGCTGCGGATGCTGAAGCTGTCGGAGGAGGTCGGCGAGGTCGCCCAGGCGGTCATCGGGGCGACCGGCCAGAACCCGCGCAAGGGCGTCACCCACACCTGGGACGACGTGCAGTCCGAACTGTGCGACGTGGTGATCACGGCCCTGGTCGCGCTGCGCACCCTGACGCCGCACGCGCGCGAGGTGTTCATGCGGCATCTGGCGCGGGTGGCGGAACGGTCGCTGAGGGCGGGGCGTAGGGGTTCCGGGGGCGTGGGGGTTCCGGGCGCGTGGGGGTTCCGGGGGCGTGGGGGTTCCGGGCGCGTGGGGGTTCCGGAGGCGTAGGGGCTCCGGGCGCGTGGGGGTTCTGGAGGCGTAGGGGCTCCGGGGGGCGTGGGGGTTCCGGGCGCGTGGGGGTTCCGGGGCGTAGGGGCTCCGGGGGCGCGGGGGCGTGTGCGCAGTCGGCGCCTATTGCCGGGCGGCCGGGCAGGGGCCGGGCTGAGCGCGTCGGGTCCGCACGGCCCGCGCTCAGACACCTCAGACACCTCAGACACCTCAGACACCTGAGGGGCACCTCATACACCTCATACACCTCATACACAGGGGACGCGACGACAAGCCGTATCGCGCCCTGTCCCGCCCCCGGAGGGAACCCGCTCAGCTCCAGGGCGTGGCGACCAGCCGGATCCTGGCTCGGTCGCCGACCAGGGGGACGGTGCTCTCGGGGAGCGGGATGTGGGCGACCCAGCGGCCGGGGGTGGGGTCCTCGTCGGACCGGGGCGCGCCGGCGACGCGATGGTCGCGGATGGCGCCCTCGATCTCCGAGTTCCAGGCGGCCCAGATACCGGGCCCGGCCTCGGGGGTCCCGACGTCGATGACGAGGGTGTCGGAGAAGTCGGCAGTGCGCTCGATGTGGTCGCCGAGGCTGAGGATGCCGCGACGCTCGCGCAGCGACAGCAGCCGCAGCATGAGGATGAACCGCATCGGCTCGCCTGTCGTCTGACGCAGCCGGCTGTTGAGAAAGGTGGTCGCGAGCGGGACGGATGCCTCACCGGCGCCCGTGCCGGCCGCGGGCGGGTCGAGCTGGACGGGGCACCAGTGGGCGGCCAGCCGTTCGTGCATGACGACGGGCAGTCCGCGCACCGACAGCCGTGTCTCGGCCTGCCACACGAGGTCGTCGTCATCGGGCAGCCGGTGCCCGACCAGCGATGCCTCGATCCGGGTGTCCCCGAACAGGAACCGCCGCAGATTCTGGTACCCCTCCTCGGAGTTGACCATCCCGTACCGCCCGCTGTGACTACGGTGCACATACGCCCGGTGCGCGTCCGGCACATACGCCCGCTCGATCTGCACGAGCCCGTCGCTGTGCGGCCCGACAGCGGTGGAGGACAGCCCGAAGGCGACGTCGTAGTCGGCCGGATCGGTGCCGACGAGGCAGAAGACCCGCTCCAGCGGCAGCGTCCCGGGCCCCTGGGGCATCCGCCGGGCGTCCCACCCCTCGGGCGGCCCGCCGGGATCGAACTCGGCCTGGGGCGTCAGGTACTCGTACATCCGCCGGGGTCCGAAGATGTCGGCGCCCTGGATCCCGACGGCGTCCCGGATCCGCTCCAGCCAGCCGCCCCCGAGGTCGAAGGCGATACCGCCGTGCGGAGTGCCGTAGGTGAAGAACTTGCCGATGCACTCGGCGGCGTCGCGGCCCCGGTCCGGCAGCACCTTCTGCAGCAGGCACCGGCAGATCAGCCCGCCCATGGAGTGGGCGACGAGATGGACCGCGGGGGCGCCGGTCTTCTCCCGCAACCGGTCGACGAGGTCGAGCAGATCGGCGGCGGCGCTCTCCAGCCGGTACTCCTCCGGCCGGCCGCCCCAGGTGCTGGAGGACCGGTCGTAGAACCGGTGCACCCATACGGAGTTGGCGGGCACCTGCGCGTGCTCGGCGAGGTAGGTCTCCTGGCTCCCCCGCACCAGCAGCTCGTACCCCTCCTCACGGATCAGCCGCAGCAGAGGACTCTCGAACTGATGGAACAACGGCTGGTCGTGGGCCCCGACCCGGACATGCGTGGACCCCTCGTTGAACCCGTAGAAGGGATCACCGACGGCCTTGTCGATCCCCGACGTCCCTCCGGCGAAGCCACGGACGTAGACGAGGGGAAGACGGCGGGGGTCGTCCACGGCAGCCTCCAAGAGACGGTCACGTCTCCTGAGTAACCGAAGCCGGGGACCCGCGCCCGTCGGGACCACCCGTGGGGGTGAAGCGGCCCTACGCTGTCCGATGCCGTGGCGCAGCCGCTTCGAGGAGACAGACACCGCATGACGCACCCCCCACACCAGGCCCCCGACGTGGCCGAGGTGATAGCCCGCAGCCGCTCCGCGCGCACCCGGCACATAGCCCTGCGGGCCGCCCTGGGCACAGCATTGACAGCCCTGCCCTTCGCTCTCGTCAACGCGGGCGTCCCGAACACGTTCCTGACGGTCCTCCCGGTCGTACCGGGCCTCTTCGTCCTGCTCCTCCTTCTCCTCCAGGTCCGCCACGGACGACGCCTCCACGTGTGCGAACGCGTCCTGCGCACGTACCCGCTGGAATACCGCGACCGAGTGGACCGGCGCGGCTCCGACTGGCTGCTCCTCGGCACGATCCACACGGTGAAGCTGCCGATCCGGGGCCGGCACGGAGCCCCGACGATGCGCGCCCTGAACGCCTCGATGACCCGCCGCCGGCCCGGGGGCACGGAAGCCGGCGCCTGGTTCGCGGGCGACCCGGCCTTCGGCGGCGTCCTGATCGTCCCGGGCACGAACGACATGCTCTTCCTCCAGCCCGCGAAGTGGGAGAAGTACGAGGCCGACCGCGCGGCCGCCGACCCGTCCCGCCGCGCGATGGCGACGGAGGCGGGCATCGCCGGCCTGCTGGAGAAGGAGCCGAACACGATCGTGGCGCTGGGCGGCTGAGCCGAGGACCGGCCGGACTGCAGTCGCCTCTCACCAGCGAGAGCGCGGACCGAGGGAACACATTTCCTTCACTGCAGTACGCAACCATTCCACATCCGGAGAGTCCGCATCTACATGCAGCTCCCCCCTTCCCACCCTGTCGGCGTCGGCGAGTTGGGAGAGAACACCGCTCCCGGACGGCTGATGATCGCGTCCCGGCTTCTCGCCCTCGCCTCCACCGCGGAACTCCTCCGCCTGTGGATCCCCCGCAGACGCTGGCGGACGGCGGGACGGATTCCCTCCGGAACCGGCCGGCAGGCAGTCGGCGTCTTCCTCGCCCTCGCCGCAGCGGGCATGTTCGCCGACGAGAAGTCGGACGTGTTCGTACCGGCCTGCGTGGTCTCCGTCCTCGCTGCGCTCCTCCTCATAGCCGGCACCGGCCTTCGCACGAGCCCTGGGCACACGGGGACCGGAAGTCGCTGAAGGACCGCAGGCGAGGACCGAGCAGGCACGCGTGTTCGCGGCGTACGCGCACACTGCCGGCACGTCGGATGCCTCGAAGGGGCGGGCATAGTACCGAGTCTCCATCGGATCATCACATCTCGTTGACAGCGCTTACGTCTCATCGTCAAGCTTGAGACGTCAACAAGGTGCACCAGCAGCACGTTTGGCCTCTTCCGCCGCAGCCAGCCAGCCAGCCAGCCATCGACACGGTCGACTCCTGCCGGTGCACATGGCGCAGGGGCCGCAGGGGGGAAATCGTGCCCATCTTCATACCGGTCGTCCTCATCGGCGTCGGGGTGGCGACCGGAGGAAGCGGAGGCGCTCTCATGGGCAAAGGCCTCCTCGACCTCAAGCGGGCGCGAGACCGGAGCAAGGAGGCGAGCCAGGCCTACGAGCTGCGCCGGACTCGGGCCGAGGAGGCCCTGGCCGCGACGAACGGCCGCCTCGGAACTCTGGGGGAGCAACAGAGGCAGGCGTTCATGGACGTCGTCGTCCGCATGGTCGACTTCCTGCGCCGCCACGAGCGCCAGGTACGCGAGAGCGAGCGACTGCTGGTGGACGGCGTCGACGCCACCATGGGACAGGTTCCCGGGCTTCGCAGCCTCGATGTCGATACGGCGACGTGGATCGGCGGGGCTCTCGGGTCCGCGGCGGCGGGCGCCGGCGCAGGTATCGGTGTCACGGCGGCGGCGAGCAGCTTCGGCGTGGCGAGCACCGGTGCGGCCATCTCCGGGTTGTCGGGTGCCGCGGCCGAGAGTGCGCTGCTCGCCTTCCTGGGCGGCGGGTCGCTCGCATCCGGTGGCGGCGGCATGGCCCTGGGAGGCGCGGCGCTCAACATCGTCGTCGCGGGCCCCGCGTTGCTCGTCGGCGGACTGGTCTTCAAGGGCCAGACCACGAAGAAGGTCACCCAGGCGAAGAAGTACGAGGCGGACGTCGCCGTGGCGATCGCCGAACTCGACAAGACGGAGGCGCTCCTGAAGAGCGTCGACATCCGCACCGCGGAGCTGCGCGGGCTCCTCGCCAGCCTCACCACTCGGGCGCTCGAGGCGCTGGACCTCCTGGAGTCGGAGCCGTTCGATTCACTGCGGCACGCCGCGCGCTTCCAGCGGACCATGACGCTGGTGATGGCGGTCCGCGACGTGGCGGCGGCTCCCATCGTCAACGCCGACGGCGAGTTGGACGAGCGCGTCGGCAATCTCACCATCAGGTACAGGCCGTTGATCGAGGAGACCCAGGATGACTGACCGGCCCAAGGTGCACGTAGGCAAGGTGGTCACGGCGGCCCGAGCCTCCGCCCAGGTGAAGGACGTCTTCGACGCGCTGAGCCAGATCGTCGACGCCACCCGTGAGTGCATCCACATCCACGAGGTCGAGAGCAGCAAGAGAGCCCGGATCCGGGCCTACGAGGCCACCGAGGTCGCCCGGATCAGGGCCGCTGAAGCCGTCCTCAAGGACTACTTCACACAGGCGTTCGCCGAACGACGCAATCTCTACGAGGAGATGTTCGTCCGGCTGGACAGAGCACTCGAAGAGGAGAACGGCGAGGTACTGCACGCCGTCGTGCGCGGGATCGTCGACGTCGCCAAGAGCTCCCCGCTGGCGGACATGGGCGACCTCTCCCAGATCCGGGCGGCGCTGGACGACCCGGCTCAGGTGTGGGAGTTCTGACCGCACCACGTCAAAGGGCGAACCGCCTCCAGTTCGTAGCTCTGCGGGGCGTTGGTGAAGCCCAGGGAAGGGCCCGGGGAGGGCCTAGGGTGGTTCCTCGTGGACCGTCTCGACGATGCCGTGCCGTTGCTGGAGTTGCTGTGCGCCGCTGACGAAGTGCGCGTCCCCGGTGAGCTCGAGTCGTCAGGGCCTCACGAGAACGCTCCCGACGCGGTCGTGGACAGGTACGTGGTGGACGGCGGCCGACTGCTTCTCACTGTCTGGCGCGGCCGGCTGCACGAGGTGATCTACCAGACCCCGGCGGAGTCCGAACAGGACGCGGCGCGACGCAACGACCGGCTGTTCGCGCACTACGGGCAGGGCGACGGCTGGACCGAGATTCTCGACAACGGTTTCGGCAAGACCTATCGCCGTACCGATCAGCGGCGGTACGCGCTGTGGAGCTACGCGATGGACATCACGACCTTCGGCACGATGGAGTTCCATCAGGTCAAGTGGTAGCCGCCCGGGGAGGTGACCTCCGCGCCGATATCCCGGTGACACCAAGACGGCGTGAGAAGTCCGCGACGCCCTCCCCGCCCCACGCGCTCGGGAAGGGGATGCGGTCAACCAACCCCGAGGCCGGTCACTCCCGTTACGGAGTCCGGAAAAGGGGCGGCGGGGGCGCGAAGGCTCTGTTCATGCGGCTGTGGACCCGTGGGGCTCGGCGCTCCCCGACGCCCAGATGCTCCCCAGCGCAAGATCATCGGGCGATTCTGAGGGTGTTCTGGCAGGTCAGTGACCTGGGCGGCAGACGAGTCGGGCTGTACGCCGGGTTCTGTTCCCCGGTTCCCTCGCGGGAGCCGGGGCGACGGCCATCCATCTAGGACCGGTGTTGCCACCGGCCTCCTGCGGTCTACCCGCGGACTCGGGCGGGCCGCCCTCGATCGTCCGCGCAGAGCGCCTGTTACAGCGCTCCTCTTGACCTTGCTCCGGGTGGGGTTTACCTAGCTGCCTGAGTCACCCCAGGCACTGGTGGTCTCTTACACCACCGTTTCACCCTTACCCGGCACCTGAGTGCCGGGCGGTTTGCTTTCTGTGGCACTGTCCCGCGGGTCACCCCGGGTGGCCGTTGGCCACCACCCTGCCCTGTGGAGCCCGGACGTTCCTCGGGGAGCCCCCTGAGGGACTCCACGCGGCCGCCCGCCCGGCTCGTCTGCCGTGTCGACCATGGTACCGGGCGGTCGGGGCGGCCGTCGCCGGGCGGCGTCAGAGCAGGTCCGTCGTCTCCAGTTCGAATGCGAAGGGGGCGGGGAGGGTGACGGGCCTGCCGAGGGGGCGTGTGTGGTGCTCCCGGTAGTCGTCCTTCCCGGGCGAGCCGAAGAGGGTGGTCTGTGCGGTGTCACGGTCGAGCAGGAGGTACAGGGCGACACCGCCGCGTGCGTAGCAGCGGCGTTTGAGCTCGCGGTCTTTCCGTAGGTTGCCGGCCGTCACCTCCACCGCCATGGCGACACCATCGAGGGGCATCCAGGGCCCCGCTCCCCCGAAGAGGTCGGACGCCAGGGGAGCGAAGATGACGTCCGGGATCACGTGGTTCTCGGGGCACGCGTCGCCGCTTCTCAGCCGCAGCCCTTTGTTCTCCGAGAAGTCCATGTCGGTCCTGGAGTGTTTGATCACCTGCCGCACGATCCGGCTGATGTACTTCTCATGATCCCCGTCCGGTGGCGGCGTCACAACGATCTCCCCCTCGACCAGCTCGGCCCGGAATCCCTGAGGTGGGTTCAGGGCGAGGAAGCCCTCCAGAAGCACCCTGCTCGGTCCTTCCTCCGTCGTCTCCCTTGTCACCGGTCAGGCTGGGCCATCTGACGATCATCTGTCCCAGGGAGCGGGGGTTCGTCCCTCGAACGTGGCACAGGCCCCGCACCACCGCCGTCCCTTGACCCTGCCGCGACGTCAACGTCTCTACTGGTCCCATGCGGATCGGAGAACTCGCCGCCGCGGTCGGCGTCACCACGCGGGCCGTGCGGCACTACCACCATCAGGGGCTGCTGCCGGAGCCGGAGCGGCTGGCCAACGGGTATCGGGACTACACCCTGCGGCATGCCGTCGTGCTGGCGCGGATCCGGCGGCTGACGGAGTTGGGGTTGGGGCTCGCGGAGGTGCGGGACGTGCTGGCCGAGGACGCCGGGAAGGACCTCGTCGAGGTGCTGGGCGAGCTCGACGCGGACCTCGCCCGGCAGGAGGCCGCCATCCGGGAGCGGCGGGCGCGGCTGAAGGCCCTGCTGGACATGGAGGGCGGGCTGCCCGCCGAGGGGCCCGTGTCGCCCCGGCTGGCGGCGCTGTTCCGGGACATGTCCCAGGTCACCGACTCCCCGATGGCCGCCAAGGACCGTGAGCTGCTCGCCCTCATCGAGACCGCGGCGGGGGACGAGACCGGCGAGGCCGTCATGGCCGCGCTGGGCGACGCGCTCGCCGTGCCGGGTGGGCAGGAGCGGGCCCTCGCCGCCTACGCCCTGCTCGACGACCTCGCCGACGCCGATCCGGCCGATCCCCGGGTGGACGAGGCGGCCCGAGCCCTCGTGGACTGTCTGCCCCGTGGGGTGCTTCCGGAGACGCTCGAGATCGACTCCGACGACAGTTTTCTGCGGGCCTTCTACGCCGATTTCCCGCCCGCCCAGGCCGAGGCCGTCCGGCGGGCGCTGGCGCTGATCATGGAGCAGGGGTGAGGGCCGTCGCCGCCTTGATGCGGCATGAGCTGCGGCTGCTGGTCAGCATCGGGTTGTGGGTGGCTCGACGGCGGCACGGGGTGCGGGGCGGGGTCGCGTTCCCCTACGCGCGGGGGCAGGGGGTGATGCTGCTCGGCTTCGGGTTCGTGGTCGTGATCGAGTCGGTGATGATGTCCGTGCTGCTGCGCGGCCATCCGGTCGTGCGGGGGGTGTGGTTCGCGGTCGACGTCTACACGCTGGTGCTCGTGCTCGGGATGCATGCCGCTTCCGTCGTACGGCCCCATGTGCTCCTCCCCGGCGTGCTGCGGGTCCGGCAGGCCGGGCATGTCGATCTGCGGATACCGGTGGACCGTGTCGCGCGGGTGCGGCGTGAGCTGCGGACCACCCACGCGGCCGCCGAGGGCGAGCTGAATCTGGCCGTCGGCTCGCAGACCACCGTGACACTGGAGCTCGCGGAGCCCGTCGTCCACACCGGTCTCCTCGGGCGGCGGCGGGAGGTGTGGCTGGTCCGGCTGTACGCCGAGGACGCCGCCGGGCTCGTCAGCGCCCTCACGCCGGTTCGAAGCGCACCTTCGCCCTCTCCGGGTCGGCCTCCGTCACCCGGACTCGTAGAGGGTCGCCCAGGGGGAGCGGAGTAGGGCCGTCGATGCGGCCGATCACCGCCGGGGTGTGGAGCTGGACCACGCCCGTCGTCGGGCGGTGCTCGTCCACGTCGACCACGCGGGCCTCGAACTCCTCCCCCACCCGGTCCTTCAGCACCGCCGCCTCCACGAGGTCGACGCACTCCCGTTCCACCGTGCCCGCGCGCCGGGCGCCTTCGGTCATACGGGAGGGGAGGGTGTCGAGGGCCGCCAGGACCCAGTCGGGGACGGGGTCCCCCGCGGTGGCCGCCAGGCAGATCTCCGAGGCGTAGCGGTCGACCAGGCGGCGCAGGGGGGCCGTGCAGTGGGCGTACGGGGCGGCCACGGCGGCGTGGGTGGTCAGGGCGGGCAGGGCGCCGTCGCGGAACGGTGTGTAGCCGGCGCCCCGCAGCAGGGTCGTGCACTCCTGGAGGAAGGCCGCGTGGTGCGGCCGGTGCGGGTCGAGGGAGCGGACGAGCGCGGCGTACGACACATGGTGGGGCCAGTCGATGTGCAGGGCGCGGGCCGTACGGCGCAGCCGGCCGACCGCGCCGTCGGGGGCGGCCGGCAGGGTGCGCAGGATGCCGGTGCCGTGGGCCAGCATCAGCTCGGCGGCGGCCATGCCGGTGAGCAGGGAGAGCTGGGCGTTCCAGCCGTCGGCGGGGTGCGGCGCCCGGTACGCGGGCGCGTACGTGTGGTCGTGCTCGACGATCTCCTGCTCGGGGACGTTCAGCGAGATGCCGCCGCGTTCCAGCTCCAGGCGCTCGCGCAGTTCCCCGATCTCCTTCAGCAGGGCCAGGGGCTCCTCGGCGGTCCCCGCGTCGATCTGCCGCTGGACGCCCGCGTAGTCCAGCTTGGCCCGGCTGCGGACCAGGGCGCGGTGGACGTCGACGGCGACCGTACGGCCCTCCGCGTCGAGCTCGATCGTCCAGAGGACGGCGGGGCGGTCCCGGTCCGGCAGCAGACTGGCCGCGTCCTCGCTGAGCACCTCGGGGTGCAGCGGGACGCGGGTGTCCGGGAAGTAGAGGGTCGTCACCCGCCGGTGCGCCTCCCGGTCCAGCGCGCCCGACGGTACGACGAAGGCGGCGACGTCGGCGATGGCGTACCGGACGCGGTAGCCGGTGCCCCGCCGGGACAGGTGCAGGGCCTGGTCGAGGTCGGTGGAGGCGGGCGGGTCGATGGTGAGGAAGGGGATGCCGGTGGCGTCGCGGGCCGGGAGGACGGGGGCCTTCGCGGCGCGCTCGGCCTCGGCCAGGACCTCGGGCGGGAAGCCCGCCGGGACGTCGAGCCGGGTGCGCAGCGCGGTGAGGGCGGCGCGCAGGGGGGCCTCGGGGGCGCCGGTCACGCGGATGTGGCGGCGGGGCATGAGTCGAGCGTAGGGCGAGGGGGGCCGGTGGGCACGCCGTACGCTGGGCGGGGTTCGATCGTGAGGAGTCGTTGTGCTTGTCCTGCTGCCGCCGTCCGAAGGCAAGGCGTCGTCCGGTCGCGGTGCGCCGCTGAAGCCGGAGTCGCTGTCCCTGCCGGGGCTCGGCGAGGCCCGTGAGGCCGTGCTGACGGAGCTGGTCGACCTGTGCGCGGGCGACGAGGACAAGGCGCGGGACGTGCTCGGGCTGAGCGAGGGGCTGCGCGGCGAGGTCGCCAAGAACGCCGCCCTGCGGACGGCGGGGGCCCGGCCCGCCGGGGAGATCTACACCGGTGTGCTGTACGACGCGCTCGGCCTCGCCTCCCTGGACGCGTCGGCCAAGCGGCGGGCGGCGCGGTCGCTGCTGGTGTTCTCGGGGCTGTGGGGTGCCGTCCGGGTCACCGACCGCATCCCCTCCTACCGCTGCTCGATGGGGGTGAAGCTGCCCGGGCTCGGCGCGCTCGCGGGGCACTGGCGGGCGCCGATGGCCGAGGTGCTGCCGGAGGCGGCCGGTACCGGGCTCGTACTGGATCTGCGCTCGGCGGCGTACGCGGCGGCGTGGAAGCCGAAGGGCGAGGTGGCCGGTCGGACGGCGACGGTACGGGTGCTGCACGCGCCGAGCCGGAAGGTCGTCAGCCACTTCAACAAGGCCACCAAGGGCCGGATCGTGCGCAGCCTGCTGACGGACGGGGCCGCGCCGAAGGACCCGGCCGAGCTGGTCGAGGCGCTGCGGGACCTCGGGTACGAGGTGGAGGCCCAGGCGCCCGCCGGGGCCGGGAAGCCGTGGGCGCTGGACGTACTGGTGGACGAGGTTCACTAGCGCCCGCGGGCCACTCCATTGCATCCTGCGCAACAGGCTTTGCGCAGGATGCTCGCGCTCGGCAGGATGTGCGCCATGACATCGGTCCTGGATCTCGCGCCCGTCGTCCCCGTGGTCGTGGTGGACGACCCCTCCGACGCCGTCCCGCTGGCCCGGGCGCTGGTCGCGGGCGGGCTGCGCGCCATCGAGGTGACCCTGCGGACGCCGGGCGCGCTCGACGCGATCCGGGCGGTCGCGGACGCCGTGCCGGAGGCCGTCGTCGGGGCCGGCACCGTGCTCACGCCCGCGCAGGTGACGCGGTCGGTGGAGGCGGGGGCGCGGTTCCTGGTCAGCCCCGGCTGGACGGACTCCCTGCTCGACGCCATGCGGGCGTCCGGGGTGCCGTATCTGCCGGGGGTGTCGACGGCGTCCGAGGTGCTGACGCTGTTGGAGCGCGGCGTGCGGGAGCTGAAGTTCTTCCCGGCCGAGGCGGCGGGCGGTACGGCCTACCTCAAGTCGCTGTACGGGCCACTCCCCCAGGTGCGCTTCTGCCCGACGGGCGGCATCGGGCCCGGCTCGGCCCCCGACTATCTCGCGCTGCCCAACGTGGCCTGTGTCGGCGGCAGTTGGATGCTCCCCGCGGACGCGGTGGCGGCGCAGGACTGGCCGCGGGTCGAGGCGCTGGCGCGCGAGGCGGCCGGTCTCGGGCGGTCAGCCGCGCAGGTGTGAGGTGTCGTTGAAGAGCCGCACGCTCGCGTTGCCGTCCGCGTAGTACGCGATCGCGGACAGCGAGGCCGCCGACAGCTCCATACGGAACAGGGACTCCGGCGGCGCGCCCAGGGCCAGGCGCACCAGCGTCTTGATCGGCGTGACGTGCGTGACGAGCAGGACCGTACGGCCCGCGTACGCCGCGATCAGCCTGTCGCGGGCGGCTGCGACCCGTTCCGCCGTCGCCGCGAAGCTCTCACCGCCACCGGTCGGGCGGGCCTCGGGGTCGGCCAGCCAGGCGGTCAGGTCGTCGGGGTGCCGCTCGCGGACCTCGCCGAAGGTGAGGCCCTCCCAGGCGCCGAAGTCGGTCTCGCGCAGGCCCTCCTCGACGGTGACGTCCAGGCCGAGGCGGGCGGCGACGATCCCGGCGGTCTCCCGGGTGCGGGCGAGCGGCGAGGACACGATCGCCCGGACGGTGCCGCGCCGGGCGAGGGCGGCACCCACGCGCTCGGCCTGCTCCCGGCCGGCGGCGGACAGCGCCGGGTCGGTGCCGCCGCTGCCGGAGAACCGCTTATGCGGGGTGAGCGGCGTCTCTCCGTGCCGCAGCAGCACGAAGGTGGCGGGCGCGCCCATGTCGGCGGGGGCCCAGCCGGACGAGGGGGCGGCGGCGGTCGTACCGGCGCCCTCGGGCGCGGTCGTACGGGTGCCCCCAGCCGCCGTGGGAGCGTGACCGCCGGCGGCGCCGGCGGCCTTCGCGTCGGCCGCCTCCAGCTCCGCCGTGGAGTCCGCCGCGCTCCACCGTTCCCCGCGCTTCCCCGCGTCCATCGCCTCGTTGGCGAGCCGGTCCGCGTGCTTGTTCTGCTCGCGCGGGATCCACTCGTACGTCACCTGCGCGGGCGGAAAGACCCGCGCCGCCTCGAACGCCAGCGGCTTCATGTCCGGGTGCTTGATCTTCCAGCGGCCCGACATCTGCTCGATGACGAGCTTGGAGTCCATGCGGACGTGGACCGTGGCCGTCGGGTCCAGCTCGTGCGCGGCGCGCAGCCCGGCGACCAGGCCCCGGTACTCGGCGACGTTGTTGGTGGCGACGCCGATGTACTCGGCCCGCTCGGCCAGCGTCTCCCCCGTCGCCGCGTCGATCACGACCGCGCCGTAGCCCGCGGGCCCCGGGTTGCCCCGCGACCCGCCGTCGGCCTCGACGATGAACTCCCGCACGCCATCGGCTCCCGCAGGTCTAGAGGCCGGACTCGGCCGTACGGACCAGGATGCGGCGGCAGTTCTCGCAGCGCACCACGGTGTCGGGGGCGGCCGAGCGGATCTCGTTCAGCTCGGTGATGGCGAGCTCCTGGCGGCAGCCCTGGCAGGTGCGCTGGTACAGCTTGGCCGCGCCGACGCCGCCCTGCTGCTCGCGCAGCTTCTCGTAGAGCTTCAGCAGGTCGGCCGGGACGGCGGCCGCGACGACCTCGCGCTCCTTGGTCACCGTGGCCACCTCGGTGTCGATCTGCTCGAACGCGGCGTCCCGGCGAGCGATCGCGTCGTCGACCTTGCCCTGCACGGAACCGACGCGCTCGGTCAGCTCGGCGACCCGCTCCTGCGCGGACTCACGGCGCTCCATGACCTCCAGGACGACGTCCTCGAGGTCGCCCTGGCGCTTGGCGAGGGAGACGATCTCCCGCTGGAGGTTCTCCAGGTCCTTCGGGGAGGTGACGGCACCGGAGTCCAGGCGCTGCTGGTCGCGGGCGGCGCGCTGGCGCACCTGGTCCACGTCCTGCTCGGCCTTGGTCTGCTCGCGGGCGCAGTCGCTCTCCTCGGTCTGCGCGGCCACGAGCAGGTCGCGCAGCTGGGTGTGGTCCTTGGTGAGGGACTCGATCTCGGCGTGCTCGGGCAGCGACTTCCGCTTGTGCGCGAGCTGCTGCAGCCGGACGTCGAGGTCCTGGACGTCGAGGAGGCGGATCTGGTCGGCGGGCGCGGCGTTCAGTTGGGGGCTCCCGTGGAATCGGTGGTGGTGGACGCCGCGTGGGCGGTCCAGGGGTCGGTGACCGTCTTGGACACATGGACCCGCAGGTTCCATCCATGACGGTCGGAGATCTCGTCGAGCTGGCTCGCGGCCAGCTCGCACCAGGGCCACTCGGTGGCCCAGTGCGCCGCGTCGAGCAGCGCGAGAGGACTGTGGGCGACGGCCTCGGACACCGGGTGGTGCCGCAGGTCGGCCGTCAGGAAGGCGTCGGCACCGGCGGCGCGCACCTGGTCGAAGAGGCTGTCGCCGGAGCCGCCGCTGACGGCGACCGTGCGGACGACGGCCTCGGGGTCGCCGGCGACGCGGATGCCCTGCGCGGTGGCGGGCAGCCGCTCGGCGGCGCGGGCGGCGAGGGCGCGCACGGTGAGCGGCTGGTCCAGCTCGCACACGCGGCCGAGGCCGCGGCGGCCCTCCGGGTCGGTCGGATCCGGCACGAGGGGCCCCACGACGCGCAGGTCCAGGGCTCCGGCGAGGGCGTCGCTGACGCCCGGGTCGGCGGAGTCGGCGTTGGTGTGCGCGACGTGCAGCGCGATGTCGTTCTTGATGAGGGTGTGCACCACGCGGCCCTTGAAGTGGGAGGCCGCGACCGTCGTCGTCCCGCGCAGATAGAGCGGGTGGTGGGTGACCAGCAGGTCCACGCCCAGCTTCACGGCCTCGTCCACGATCTCCTGGACCGGGTCGACGGCGAAGAGAACCCGGGTGACCTCCTGCTCGGGGTCGCCCACGACGGTGCCGACCGCGTCCCAGGACTCGGCCCGCTCGGTGGGCCACAGGGTCTCCAGCGCGGCGATGACTTCAGACAGACGGGGCACGAAGGACAGGCTACCTGGCCGTTGTCCTGGGCCGTACCGGCTCGGGGCAGCCGGTGGGGCAGGCCCCCGGGCACCCGTGCCCGCCGTTCCCGCCGGTCTCGCGGATCCCTCCCCGTCGCGTCCGGTGCCGTCCAGCACAGCGGTCCCCGTTTCCTCAGGCGAATCGTTCCTGTGCCACCCCTTTGTGTGAAGCGGAACGGGGCCGCACCCCACCTGTGCGGGCGAAAACTAGCGTCGTGACCGGAGGTGACCGGACCATGACGGCCTGTGCGATCGAGTCCACGGCGGAGTCCGACAGCGGCGACGCGCCTCGGACGGAGTGCATCATCACCGCGGACGGCTCCTACGCCGCCCGCCTCGCGCTGAACGGCGACTGCTGGTTCCCGGAGCGCTGGACCCTGGACGGCCCCGAGCCCTACGCCGTGCCACTGCCCAGCCATCAGCCGGAGGAGCCGGGTACGGAGGTGCAGCCGATGGGCGACGGGCGGGTCCTCGTCCGCCGCCCCACCGACGGACGGCATGTCTTCTCCCTGCTGTACCCCACCGGCCCCGGCACCGGCGAGCTGCTGCTGGGCGCCGTCGAGTGCCCGGACGACGGGACCCGGCTGCGGATGCTGCCCCCGGCGCCGGGCGGCGAGCGCGCGTACGCCCTGGCGGTGGGGCGGGACTCCAGCGCGGTGTGGCTGGTGGCGGGCGGCGGCTTCGGGCCGGTGCGGCTCGCGGAGATCCCGGGACGCTGCTCGGGCGGGGTGTGGCTGGACCGGGAGGGGCGGATGCTGGCCCTCGACCGGGAGTCCGGCGGGCGCACGAAGGCCGTCGTGGTCGATCTGGAGCGGGACGGCGAGGTGTCGCCGCTTCTGCAGATCACCGCGGACAGCGACGACCGGGTCCTGCTCGCCGACCCGGACAGCGGGCTGCTGCTGATCCGCTCGGACGCCCCCTCGCCGGGGCGGCCGCGGCTCGGCTGGGGCGTCGTCGGCAGCACCCTGCCGGTGCGCTTCCCGGAGTCGCTGCGGATGCCGGACTGCGAGGTGGCGCCGTTCGCGATCCAGCCGGGGCAGGTGCTGACGCCGGAGAGCTGCGGGGTCGCGCTGCGCGTCGACGGACCGGTCGGCAGCTGGGTCGGGGTGTGGCGGCCCGCCGAGCGGGCGGTGCGTCATCTCGCGGCGCCCGTGGGGTGGTTGACGGGGGCCGGGGTGTGGTCCCGGGAGGGCGAGCTGCGGCTGCCGTACGCCACGGCGGACGTGCCGTGCGGGGTGGCGCGGGTGGAGGCGCCGGCCGCCCCGGCGACGGAGGACCGCAGCGCGCAACCCATGCCCTCACCGGCGGAAACGGACCCTCCGGGTCCCGTTGCGACCCGTCCCGTGCCCTTGCAGCAAGCGCCTTTGGGCGGTCTTGTAACGAAGTAGTGGCGGTCGGCGCGGTTGCCTGGATCCGCCCCGTCAGGGGTTGGTTAGACTCACCCGGCTGTTGGAAAGATCATGTTGACGGGGTGAACCTTACCGATGAGCAACGCCACCACGACCCAGCCGTCGCCCGAGGTCCAGGAGGCCGCCGGAAACGGCCGGCACCGGGGCCCGGTCTCGGCCAGCGACGTCTCGGCGGGCGAGCAGCAGACGGCCCCCCGCGGCCGTCACCGCAAGCCGGCCGAGGCCACGGAGTCGGCGGCCTGACGCCGCGCCGGGCAGAGCGTACGGCCCCGTTCCTCCCGGAGGAGCGGGGCCGTTTCCCTGTCCGTTTCCTTCACCTGCCGCGCCGCAGGCCCAGCACCTCGGACGCGGCGAACGTCTCGCCGGGCGGCCGGTCCGCGAAGTACGCGGTGAGCCGGGCGTCCAGCTCGTCGTGGGTGAACGTCTCCTGCTTGCTGTCGAACACGGCCGCCACCCTGGGCCGTTCGACGACGGCCACCATGCCGCCGTGGACGACGAGCAGTTGCCCGGTGATCCCGGCGGCGGCCGGGGACGCCAGATAGCCGACGAGCGGGGCGACATGCTCGGGCGCGAGCGGGTCGAGCCCCTCCTCGGGCGGGGCGAGCCCCGCGAAGACGTCCTCGGTCATCCGGGTGCGGGCGCGTGGGCAGATGGCGTTGACGGTGACGCCGTACTTGCCGAGCGCGAGCGCGGACGACGTGGTGAGCCCGACGATCCCGCCCTTCGCCGCCGCGTAGTTGGGCTGCCCGGCGGACCCGGCGAGGAACGCCTCCGAGGAGGTGTTCACGATCCGCCCGTACACCGGCGCGCCCGTCGCCTTGGCCCGCTCCCGCCAGTGGGCGGCGGCATGGCGGACCGTGTTGAAGTGGCCCTTGAGATGGACCCGGATCACCGAGTCCCACTCCTCCTCGGCCATGGAGAAGACCATGCGGTCGCGCAGGATGCCCGCGTTGTTGACGAGGATGTCCAGCGAGCCGAACTCGGCGAGGGCCATGGCGACCAGCCCGCCCGCCCGGCCGAAGTCGGCGACGTCCCCGGTGTGGGCGACGGCCCGGCCGCCCGCCGCACGGATCTTGGCGGCGACCTCCTCGGCGGGCCCGGCCGACGCGGCGCCGGTGCCGTCCCGGCCGGGCTGCCCGTAGTCGTTGACGACGACGGCCGCGCCCAGCCGGGCCAGTTCACGTGCCTCGGCGCGGCCCAGGCCGCGGCCCGCGCCCGTGACGATCGCCGTGCGCCCCTCCAGTGGCAGTGCCATCGACGCCCCTTCGCAGCCCGTGGGTTCGGATCTCCCTGAGTTCAGATCTCGATGCAGGTCCGCAGCGCGCTGCCGGTGCGCATCTGTTCCAGCGCCTCGTTGATCCCGGACAGCGGGACCCGGTGGGTGATCAGGCCCGCGAGGTCGATACGGCCCGCCCGCCACAGCGCGATCGCCCGTTCGTACGACCGCAGTACGTCGCCGCCGCCGTACAGGGACGGCAGGATGCGCTTCTCGTCGAAGAACAGCTCGAACATGTTGAGCTGGAGGACGTCGTCCATGGCGCCCGCGCCGACGATCACCAGGGTGCCGCCGCGCCGCGTCGACTCGTACGCCGTGCGGGCCGTGGCCGACCTGCCGACGACCTCGAAGACGTAGTCGAAGCCCTCGCCCGCCGTGACCTGCTGCTTGGCGTCGGCCAGTCCGTCCGGGGCCACGGCCCGGGTGGCCCCGAACCGCAGCGCGGCCTCGCGGCGTGCGGGGACCGGGTCCACGGCGACGATCTCGGCGGCGCCCTTCAGCCGCGCGCCCTGGATCGCGGAGACGCCGACGCCCCCGCAGCCGATGACGGCGACCGACGAACCGGCCTCCAGATCGGCGGTGTTGAGCGCCGCGCCGAGCCCGGTGGTGACCCCGCAGCCGATCAGCGCGGCGATGTCGAAGGGCACGTCGTCGGGGATGGGCACCGCGCAGCCGGCGTCGACGACGACCTCCTCGGCGAAGGTGCCGGTGCCGGCGAAGCCGAAGACGTCACCGCCGGACCGCTTGAAGTTGGGGGTGCCCGCGTTCATGAACCCGGCCAGGCACAGCTCGGTCTGGCCGCGCCGGCACGCCGGGCAGGCGCCGCAGGCGGGCAGCCAGCACAGGACGACCCGGTCGCCGGGCTGCAGGCCGCGCACGCCCTCCCCGACCTCGAGGATCTCCCCGGCGCCCTCGTGCCCGGGGACGAAGGGCGCGGGCTGGGGCAGCACCCCGGACATCGCGGAGAGATCCGAGTGGCACAGCCCGGTGGCCCGGACCCGGACCCTCACCTTGCCGGGGCCGAAGCCCACCGCCTCGACGTCGTCGAGGACGTCGAGCTTGTCCTGGCCGGTCTCGTGCAGGACGGCTGCGCGCATGGTGCGGCTCCCCTCGGGCGGGCGGATGTGGCGTGCGGGTCAGGTGTGTTCGACGATCGTGTCGGTGAGGACGGGGGCGTCGGCGCGGTCGGCGGCGCTCACGGCGACGCGTACGGAACCCTCGCCGGACCAGGCGCGGATGCGGAGGGTCTCGCCCGGATGGACGACACCGGCGAAACGGGTGCGGTAGGAGCGCACGCGGGTCACATCGCCGTCGAGGAGGGTGTCGACGACCGCCTTGAGCGTGATGCCGTAGGTGCACAGCCCGTGCAGGATCGGGCGGTCGAACCCGGCGCGCTCGGCGAACTCGGGGTCGGCGTGCAGCGGGTTCCAGTCGCCGGAGAGGCGGTAGAGCAGCGCCTGGTCCTCGCGGACGGGCCGTTCGAGGGCCAGGTCCGGTTCCCCGGCGGGGGGTTCGAGCCGGACCGACGGGCCCCGGTCGCCGCCGAAGCCGCCCTCGCCGCGGATGAAGATCTCGGCGTCGTTGGTCCACAGCGGCCCGTCGGCGTCCGCGACGTCGGTGCGCAGCACCAGGACGGCCGCCTTCCCCTTGTCGTGCAGGCCGGCGATCCGGTGGGTGGCGGTGGCCGTGCCGTCGGTCGGCAGGGGCCGGTGGACGGTGAGGTGCTGGCCGCCGTGCAGGACACGGGCGAGGTCGACCTCGATGCCGGGCATGGACAGTCCGCCGATGACGCCCGGCGCCCCGGACCCGGCGACGGTCGCGAAGCTGGGCAGCACGTGCAGCCGCGACTCCAGGGTGTAGCGCAGTTCGTCGGGGTCGGTGGCGGGGCCTCCGGCGCCGATGCCGAGGTGGTAGAGCTGGACGTCCTTGGAGTTCCAGGAGATCTCGCCGGTCCGGGGCGGGGCGGCGAGGGCCTTGGCGGCGTCGATGGGCATACGGCTCCTGAAGTGACGGCGGGTGCGGTCCTGCGGCTGAGGTCGTGCGGGTGGGTCGAGACCTCGGTACGGCCGTCCGCACCGTCGGCCGCACCGAGGTCGTCACGGGGCCGTGGAACCCGTTCGTCGCGGACGTTGACGTAGAACGCGTTCCAGTACGGCGACCCCTGTATAGCCGAGGCCACGGCACTTGTGAAGACTCCTGACGATGTGTCAGCCGACAGTCGGCGGGACTTCTGTCCTGCCGGACGCCGGACACACGCCCCTGCCGGACGGCCGCCCGAGTCCGTACCGTCGATGCCACCGGACGTCGGCGACAGGGGACAGGGACATGGCCTGGCTGTTCAAGCACCACAAGGTCGCGTGCGCCGCCGGGGAGGAGCGGGCACCCAACGGCTTCAGCCTGCTGCCGTGGCTCCTCCTGGGCATGGGCTCCCTGTCGAACGTCTTCGGGGGCGACGCCGCGGACCCCTTGCTCGGCGGGCTGGGACTGCTGACGTTCAACTCGCTCTACATCTATGTCACGTTCCGCTCGTTCACACGGCAGACGCGGGAGGCGCCCTCGACCAGGGTGGCCCTGGTGCTCATGACCGGGGTCACCTGCGCCCTCGCCCTGGCCTACGGCGGCACCTGGCTGCTGTTCTTCCCCCTGCTCGGTCTTGCCACCGGCGCGGCCGTGCGCTTCCCGCACCTGCGCCTGGCCGGGGCGGCCCTGGGTGTGCTGGCCGGCGCGGTGGCCGTCTCCCGCGACGGCTGGGACGGGCTCGGCATCGCCTACGCCACCTGGATCTCCACCATGGTGACGGCGGCGATCCTCTCCCTCTCCGACGCCGTACGGCAGTTGCGCGCGGCCCGCGAGGAACTGGCGCACCGGGCCGTCGAACAGGAGCGGCTGCGCTTCTCCCGCGATCTGCACGACCTCCTCGGGCACACGCTGTCGGTGATCGTGGTGAAGGCGGAGGCGGCCCGGCGGCTGACCACCCGGGACGTGGACGCCGCCCAGGCGCAGCTCGTCGACATCGAGTCCGTCGGCCGTCAGGCGCTCACGGAGATCCGCGAGGCCGTGACCGGGTACCGGCAGGGCAGCCTGAGCCGGGAGATCGACGGCGCGGCCTCCGCGCTGCGGGCGGCGGGCGTGGAACCGGTCGTACGCCGCTCCGGGCCGCCGCTCGCCCCGCAGACGGAGGCCCTGCTGGGGTGGGTGGTCCGGGAGGCGGCCACGAACGTCGTCCGGCACAGCGGGGCGAGCCGTTGCGAGATCGCGGTGAGCGGTGACGGTGAGCGGGCGCGGGTGACGGTGACGGACGACGGCGGCGGCGGCCTGTCCTCGTCCAGCGGCGGCGGCGACCGGCTCCGGACCAGCGGCGGCACCGGACTGCGAGGGCTCGCCGAGCGTCTGGCCGCCGCCGGGGGCACGCTCACCGCCGGACCGGAGCGCGGCGGCTTCGTGGTGACGGCGGAACTTCCGGCGGAGGCGGCGGACGCCATGGAGGAGCCGGGCACGGACGGCGTCCCCCTCGCCGCCGGACGCCCGGCGTACTGAACCCGTCACACCCGGTGCCGCCCCCTCCCCACCGCCCTACGCTGACCCCGTGAACGAGATGCCGCCGGACCGTCGGCCCGGGAAACACATCCGGGTGCTGCTCGCCGAGGACCAGGGCATGATGCGCGGGGCGCTCGCCCTACTGCTCGGGATGGAGCCGGACATCGAGGTGGTGGCGCAGGTGGCGGCCGGTGACGCGATCGTGGACGCCGCCCAGACGCACCGCCCCGACGTGGCTCTCCTCGACATCGAGCTGCCGGGCCTGAGCGGCCTGGACGCCGCCGCCGAACTGCGCGAGCAGGTGCCGGACTGCCGGGTGCTGATCCTGACGACGTTCGCCCGCCCCGGCTATCTGCGGCGGGCCATGGAGGCCGGTGCCGCCGGCTTCCTGGTGAAGGACGGTCCCGTCGAGGAACTGGCGGTCGCCGTCCGCCGGGTGCTGACCGGTGAGACGGTGATCGATCCGGCCCTCGCAGCGGCCGCCCTCAGCGCGGGCCCCAACCCGCTCACCGCACGGGAGCGCGACGTGCTGAACGCCTCCTCGGACGGCGCGACGGTCGCCGACGTGTCGGCCCGGCTGCACCTGTCGGAGTCGACGGTCCGCAACTATCTGTCCTCCGCCATCGGCAAGACGGGCACCCGCAACCGCACGGAGGCACTGCGGGAGGCACGGCAGCAGGGGTGGCTGTGACCCACGGCGCCGTACCCCCGCTCCCGTCCGCCCTGCTTGGTGACCGCCCCTACTTGGTGACCGCCACGGACTTGAACGCCGTGCCCTCGGGAGCCACGCACGCGAACCAGGCCACCGGTGAGCCGTCCACCACCCGGATCAACGGGTTCTCGCTGCCCATGTCGACCGACTTCGTGGGGGTGGCCCCGCCGGCCGCCTCGAAGAACGACGGCACCTCGGTCGTCGTCCCGTCCTTCCAGGTGCAGGTGACCTTCCGGGCGTCCAGGGCGACCCTGCCGACGACCAGCCGTTGCGCGCCCTCGGCGTCCTTCGCTCCAGGCATCAGCGGCATCGCCACCGCCTCGATGTCCTCGCCGGACGAGGCGGGCCCGTCCGTGAACGCACCCTCGCTGACGACGCGGGCCGTGCCCGCCTTTCCGTTCTCGCGCAGCACGAAGTAGGTGCTGCGGCCGACGAGGTCGGCGGCGTCGGCCACGTTCGCCGGCCGCTGCCCGAAGGAGCGCATCGCGGCGAGCTGGGTGTCGGCCTGGCGCTCGGTGCGCGGGGCGTCCCAGAGGTCGACGAGGACCCGCCACCGCTTCCCGTGGTCGGTGCCGCTCGCGAGCACCGACCGCGAGGGCGTGCGCACGTCCGGGCCGGGGGGTGTGGGCGGCGGCGCGGGGTTCGTGGCCACCGAGGTGTCCCCGGAGCCGCCCCCGGCGGGCAGCCCCGTCACCGCGAGGGTGCCGGCCGAGGCGACCAGGGCCAGGGCGGTCGCCGAGGCCGCGGCCCAGCGGCGGCCCCTGCGGCGCCGTCCGCCGCGCACGACCTCGTCGTAGGGGGCCGTGCCGATCTCGACGCCGTCCGCGGCATCGGCCAGCAGCAGGGCGATGTCCGAGGCCGGGCGGCCGGAGTCCCCCGGGTCGTGCACGGTCAGGCCGTCGATCGACATGTAGTGGTTCGTCTCCCGCCTCGTCGCCTGCCCGGCCTCGCGCTTGCTCTCCCGCTTCGCGCTCATCGGCTCCGCCCTCCCTGCGTGACCATCTCCGCCAGTCCCGGCAGGGCGCGGAGTTTCGCGATGCCCTTGGCCGCGTTGCTCTTCACGGCGCCGACGGAGCAGCCCATCGCCTCGGCCGTCTGCGTCTCGGTCAGGTCCTCCCAGTAGCGCAGGACGACGGCCTCCCGCTGCCGGGGCGGCAGCTGCGCCAGCGCCGCCAGCAGGGCGCCACGGTCGTCGGCCTGGGCGATACGGTCGCCGGTGTCCGGCACCTCGCGGGCCAGGCCCGTGTCGTTCTTCGGCGCGAGGAACTCCCTGAGCCGCCGTCGGTGTCTTCGCGCGTGGGCGTTGATCATCACGCGCCGTACATACGCTTCCGGGTCGTCGGCCGCCCCCACCCGGCGCCAGGCGACATACGCCTGTTCCAGCGTCGTCTGTGTCAGGTCCTCCGCGGCGTGCTGCTCGCCGGTGAGGAGAAAAGCCGTCCGCAGCAGGCGTGGCCAGCGACTGGTGACGAAGCTCTGGAACTCCGCGTCCCGGACCGCCTTGCGATCCCCCATGGGCACCTCCTTGATGCCCAAAGGAGTCCATGAGCCCCCCGGACCGTTGCCTCCCGCCCGGCACGGATTTTCGCAGCCCTTCCGTAAGGGCTCGCAGCCCGTGCCCGCGCGGCGTCCGCAGCCCCTCCTCCCCAAGATCCGCGCCCCCTTCCCCAAGAGAAGGTCAAGATTTCGTTAGTGTGCCAAAGCATCGGAATAGTTGCCCTGGCAGACGGAGTTCGGTCTACACATGACACACACGACCATCGAGCGGCGCGCCGGCAGAACCACTTCCGGGGCCGTGGTCCCCGTCCTGGCCTTCGCGGGCATCGTGGTCGCGGTGATGCAGACCCTGCTCGTCCCGGTGATCAAGGACCTGCCGCAGCTGCTGGACACCACGCCCAGCAACGCCACCTGGGTGCTGACCTCGACCCTGCTCTCGGGAGCCGTGGCCACCCCGATCATGGGCCGCCTCGGCGACCTCTTCGGCAAGCGGCGGATGCTGATAGCCAGCCTCACCGTGATGGTGGCCGGTGCCCTGCTCAGCGCCGTGACGAGCGCCCTGCTGCCGATGATCGTCGGCCGTACCCTCCAGGGCTTCGCGATGGGCGCCATCCCGCTCGGCATCGGCCTGATGCGGGACATGCTGCCCCGCGAGCGGCTCGGCTCGGCGATGGCCCTGATGAGCTCCTCGATCGGTGTCGGCGGCGGTCTGGCGCTGCCGGCCGCGGCCCTGGTCGCGCAGCACGCGAACTGGCACGCCCTCTTCTACGGCGCCGCCGCCCTCGGCGTCCTCTCCATCGCCCTGACCCTGCTGGTCGTCCCCGAGTCCGAGGTCCGCGCGGAGGGCACCTTCGACCTCCCCGGCGCGCTCGGCCTGTCCGCGGGTCTGGTCCTCTTCCTGCTGCCGATCACCAAGGGCAGCGACTGGGGCTGGAGCTCCGGCATGACCCTCGGGCTGTTCGGCGCGGCCGCCGCCGTCCTGCTGCTGTGGGGCGTGTACGAGCTGCGCACCAAGGCGCCGCTGGTCGACCTGCGCACCACCGCCCGTCCGGCCGTCCTCTTCACCAACCTCGCGTCGATCATGGTCGGCGTCAGCTTCTACGTCGTCTCGCTGGTCCTCCCCCAGCTGCTCCAGCTGCCGGAGTCGACCGGCTACGGCCTCGGCCAGTCGATGGTCGTCGCGGGCCTCCTCGTCGCCCCGCTCGGCCTGACGATGATGGTGACGGCCCCCGTCTACGCCCGGCTGTCGGCCCGGTACGGCCCCAAGACCACGCTCATCCTCGGCATGCTGATCATCGCGATCGGCTACGGCGCCGGTCTCGGCCTGATGAGCGCCGCGTGGCAGAGCCTGGTGATCTCGGTGGTCCTCGGCGCCGGCATCGGCCTGGCGTACTCGTCCCTGCCGGCCCTGATCGTCGGGGCGGTGCCGGTCTCGGAGACGGGCGCGGCGAACGGCCTGAACACCCTGATGCGGTCCATCGGCACCTCCGTGTCCAGCGCGGTCATCGGCATGGTGCTGGCGAACACCGCGAACGACGTCGGCGGGGTGGCGGTCCCGACGATGCACGGCTTCCGGCTGTCCTTCCTGATCGCGACCGGCGCCGTCGTCCTCGGCCTCGCGTTCGCCCTGCTCCTGCCCCGGCAGCGGCCGTCCGGCCACCCGCAGCTGCGCGCCAGCAGCGAGGAGGACGCCAATCTGCAGCGCGCCGAGGAGGCCCTGCACGGCTTCCGCGGCCGCGTCCTGGACGCCGCCGGCACCCCGGTCGCCCGCGCCAAGGTCACGCTGATCGACCGCCGCGGCCGGCAGGCCGGCGCCACCCTCTCCGACGACGACGGCAGCTACGCCCTTGCGGTCCCCACGCGCGGCGCGTACGTCCTGGCCGCCCGCGCCGACGGGCACGCCCCCCTCGCCTCGGCGGCCACGCATCCCGGCGAGGACGGCGCGGTGGACGTCGACCTCGCCCTGCCGGGCGAGACGGTCACCGCCTGACGCCCGCCTCCCCGGCCCGCCCGCACCCCCCGTCGCCCAGGTGACGGGGGGTGTGGTGCACCATGGGCGCCCATACGGTCGTACGACGGAGAGGACCCCCATGGCCCCCGCCCCCAAGCCCGACATCCTGGCCGCCTTCGAGGCCGCGAAGGGCTTCATGCCCACGGGTGAGGGCCTGGCGCTGTACGCGGCGGCCGTCGAGGCCGGACGGCTCGGGCTCCCCCTGCTGGAGGTCGGCACCTACTGCGGGCGCTCCACGATCCTGCTCGCCGACGCGGCCCGCGCGGCCGGGGTGACGGCCCTCACGGTCGACCACCACCGCGGCAGCGAGGAGCAGCAGCCCGGCTGGGAGTACCACGACCCGGCGACCGTCGACCCCGAGCTGGGTCTGATGGACACCCTGCCGACGTTCCGCCGCACCCTGCACCGGGCGGGCCTGGAGGAGCACGTGGTCGCGCTGGTGGGCCGTTCCCCGCAGGTCGCGAAGGTGTGGGGCACGCCCCTCGGTCTTGTCTTCGTCGACGGAGGTCACACCGACGAGCACGCCAACGCCGACTACGAGGGCTGGGCCCCGCATGTCGCCGAGGGCGGTCTGCTCGTGATCCACGACGTGTTCCCCGAGCCGGCCGACGAGTTCACCGGCCAGGCCCCGTACCGCGTCTACCTGCGGGCTCTGGCCTCCGGCGCCTTCACGGAGGTGTCGGCGACGGACTCCCTGCGGGTGCTGCGGCGGACGGGTGACGGCATCTGAGGTCCCTCGACGGCGCGGCTCGTACCCGGCCCGTAAGGTGGCAGGCGTGTCATATCTCGGACCGGACTTCGACCCTCCGCAGCCGCGCCGCGGCCGTCGCCGCGCCCTGACCGTGGCCGCCACCGCCCTCGTACCCGGGGCGCTGCTCGGCTGGCTGGTGTACGCGACGGTGGGCGACGGCGGAGGCGGCTCCGGGAACACGGCGGTCCGTACGCCGCCGGCGACCACACCGCCGACGGCGTCCTCCACCCAGGACGACGAGAAGCCGAGCCCGGCACCCTCCCCCTCCGGCGCGGAGCCGCTCGCGGGCAAGGTCGTCGTCATCGACCCGGGCCACAACCCCGGCAACTTCCGGCACACGTCCGAGATCAACCGTCAGGTGGACATCGGCACGAACCGCAAGGAGTGCGACACGACGGGGACGTCCACCAACGCCGGTTACGCGGAGGCGGAGTTCACGCTCGATGTGGCCCGGCGGATGCGCGCGCTGCTGGAGAAGCAGGGCGCCACGGTGAAGTTCACCCAGGACGGCGACCGCCCGTGGGGCCCGTGCGTGGACGAGCGGGCCGAGATCGGCAACAAGGCGAAGGCCGACGCCGTCGTCTCGATCCACGCCGACGGCGCGGGCGCCGGACAGCGCGGCTTCCATGTCATCCTCCCCGGCAAGGTGGCGAAGGGCGCCGCCGACACCGGCCCGATCGTGGCCCCGTCGCGCGCCCTCGGCGAGCGCGTCGCGGGCGCCTTCGTCCGCGTGACCGGAAGCGCACCCTCCGACTATGTGGGCGGCGGAACCGGTCTCGTCACACGTCAGGACCTGGGCGGTCTCAATCTGTCAACGGTTCCCAAGGTTTTCATCGAGTGCGGCAACATGCGCGATAGCAAGGACGCGGCACTGCTCACCAGCGGCGCCTGGCGCCAGAAGGCGGCGCAGGGAATCTCTGAGGGAATCGTGAGTTTCCTGCGAGGGTAGTGGTCCGGGAGTTGATCCCGGCGGACAGCTTCGTCGGACGGACGATAAGGTCGTCCTTACGATGAGGGGCCACCCCCGCGCTTCACACCGGGGCCAGACGGCGACATGGTGACAGCGACGCCTCCAGCGATGCCGATGTTGAGACGACTGACGAAGGATCTGAAGTGAATATCCGCTCCCTCACTCGAGGCGACGGCGTGGTGATCGGAGCAGCGGTATTGCTGTTCATCGCGTCGTTCCTGGACCTCTACTCCGTCTCCGGGTTCGACGTGGACCAGAACGCGTGGGACTCCCTCGGGCTCGGCCTCGGCGTGTACATGGGCGGAGTCATCGGCGCCGCGCTGATCGTCGTGAACCGCCTTCTCCCCCAGCCGCGCAAGGTCGCCGGTCTCGATCTCGGCACCGTCGGCACGGGCTTCGCCATCCTGACGGCGTGGGCCATGTTCTGGTCGCTGGTGGACGTGCCGGACCGCGCCAGCGCGGCGGCCGGCCTCATCCTCGGCTTCCTCGCCGCCCTCATCCTCGCAGGTGCCGCCATCGCGACGCCGCTCGTGCCGGCGCTGCAGGCCGGGCTCGTGCCCGCGCCTCGGCCGGCCGCGCCGCAGCCGTACGGCGGTCAGCCGCAGGCCGGTTACGGCTACCCGGGTGCGCCGGCGCAGCAGCAGCCGCCGTTCGGTGGCGGTCAGCCGCAGGCGCCCGCGCCCGCCGGTGACTTCTCCCCGTTCTGGTTCGCCGTGCCGGTGGCGCGTCCCCTCTTCGCGGAGGACGGCTCGCCCAATGCGATCGCCGAACTGGCGCCGGGCACCTGGTACCTGGCCGTCGAGCAGCGCGGCGCGGCCCTGGTCGCGCAGACGCAGGACGGCCGTCGTGGTGTCCTCCAGGACACGAGCGGCATCCAGCGCGGCTGAGTCAGCACGTCGTACGACGGCCCCTCGCCCTTCCGGGTGGGGGGCCGTTGCCGTACCCTCGCCTCTTGACTGACGCACCGTCAGGAGGCTGGCATGCGGCTCGGGCTCGCTCTCGGTTACTGGGGCCGCGGCCCCTCCGCCGACCATGTACCGCTCGCCGAGGAGGCCGAGCGGCTCGGCTACGCCACGGTGTGGACGGCGGAGTCCTGGGGCTCCGACGCCTTCACACCGCTGACCTGGATCGCCGCGCGCACCTCGCGGATCGGGCTGGGGACGGCGGTGGCGCAGATGGCGGCCCGCTCCCCGACGGCGACCGCCATGCACGCCCTGACCCTGGACCATCTCTCGGGCGGGCGGGTGCTGCTGGGGCTCGGGCTGTCGGGGCCGCAGGTGGTGGAGGGATGGTACGGGCGGCCGTTCCCCGCCTCGCCGCTCACCGCGACCCGCGAGTACGTCGACGTCGTACGGCAGGTGCTGCGGCGCGAGGCGCCGGTCGAGCTGGACGGGCGGTTCCACACGCACCCCTACCGGGGGCCGGACGCCACCGGTCTGGGCAGGGCGCTGAAGTCCATCACCCATCCGCTCCGCCGCGAACTGCCCGTCCTGCTGGGCGCCGAGGGGCCGAGGAACGTGGCGCAGACCGTGCGGATCGCGGACGGCTGGCTGCCGTTGTACTGGGCGCCGGGCCGGCCCGAGGTGTACGGCGACGCGGTGCGCGATCTGCCGTCCGGGTTCCGGGTCGCGCCGCTGGCCCGGGTCCACGTCTGTGACGACGTGTCCGAGGGCCTGCTCCCGGTGAAGGCCATGCTCGGCTTCTACATCGGCGGCATGGGCCACGCGGCCCACAACTTCCACGCCGACCTGATGGCGCGCATGGGGTACGAGGAGGAGGCCCGGCGTGTCCAGCGGCTGTTCCTGGCGGGGCGCAGGGCGGAGGCCGTACAGGCGGTGCCGGACGCGTTCGCCGACGAGATCTCCCTGGTCGGGCCGCGTGAACGCATCGCCGAGCGGCTGGAGTTGTGGCGCAAGGGCCCGGTGACGGACCTGCTGGCGCTGGCCCCGGACCGGCGGACCCTGCGCGTGCTGGCCGAACTCAACTCATAGCCGGTGGCCGGGTTTCGTTCGCGGTTCCGGGGTCAAGCGAGATGCATGTCCCCTCGATATCGCAACGGTGCGTCACAGGCCGGCACGGTCATTGCGATCGTCGCCGATGTCATGGCCCTCATCCTGGGCCTGTGGATCCTCATGTATCTGCTGGGGGCCAACCCCGGCAACGACTTCGTGCAGTTCGTCCATGACGCCGCCCGCTGGCTGGCGGGCTGGTCGCACGATCTGTTCACCTTCGACGAGGAGTGGGCCCGCGTGGTCGCCGGGTACGGCCTGGCCGCGGTGGTCTATCTGTTCATCGGCCACGCCATCGCCGGCCGGGTGCACCGCCACTGACACCCGGCCCCGGCGGTCAGCAGCAGTCCGGGTCCAGGCCGGCCGGCAGGCGGTCCCCGCCGAACACCGCGCAGGTGGCCTCGTGCCCGCCGAGCGCGGCGACGGCCAGCAGGACGGATCCGGCGGTCCATGTGGTCAGTTCACGCGGCCAGATGGCGTCGTCCTCGAAGACGTACCCGGTCCAGTACAGCCCGCTGTCTGCGTCCCGCAGATGCTGGATGGACTGGAGGATCTCCAGCGCGCGGTCGGACTCGCCCATCGCCCAGAGTGCGAGGGCGAGTTCGGCGGACTCGCCGCCGGTGACCCACGGGTTGGGCACGACGCAGCGCACCCCGAGTCCGGGCACGACGAACCGGCCCCAGCCTTCTCGCATCCGGGCTTCGGCCTCGGCGCCGGTGAGCGCCCCGCCGAGCACCGGGTAGTACCAGTCCATCGAGTAGCGGTTCTTGTCGAGGAACCGCTCGGGGTGCCGGCGGATGGCGTGCCGCAGCGCGCCCGCGGCGAGTTCCCAGTCCGGCTGGGGTTCCTCCCGCTGCTCGGCGACGGCCAGCGCGCACCGCAGCGCGTGGTGGATCGACGAGGAGCCGGTGAGCAGGGCGTCCCGCACCGAGGTGCCGTCGTCGTCGCGCCGCCAGCCGATCTGCCCGCCGGGCTGCTGGAGTTCGAGGACGAACTCGATCGCCGCGTACACGGTGGGCCACATGCGGTCCAGGAACGTGTCGTCGCCCGTGGACAGGTAGTGGTGCCAGACGCCCACGGCTATGTAGGCGACGAAGTTGGTCTCGCGCCCGGTGTCGGTGACGTCGTCGTGGGCGCCGTCCCGGTAGGCGGCGTACCAGGAACCGTCGTCGTTCTGATGCTCGGCGAGCCACGTGTACGCCCGCTCGGCCGCCGTGTGTTCTCCGGCGGCGTCCAGCGCCATGGCGGCCTCGACGTGGTCCCACGGGTCGAGGTGGTGTCCGCGGAACCACGGGATCGCCCCGTCCTCCCGCTGTACCGCGAGGATGCCGGCCACGGTCGCGGCGGCCTGCTCGGCGGTGAGGACCCCGGGCAGGACGAGGTGTTCTGTCCGGGGAGTGGTCACCGCGCGTCCACCCGGGGCAGGTGCGGCTTGGTCGCGTACGCCACGAAGCTCTTGCCGATCAGCGGGTTCAGCGCCTGCTCGGCGACCCGGGTGGCCAGCGGCTTCTTCATGATGTCCCAGACGAGGAGCTTGTGGTACGCCCGCACGGGCAGAGCCTTGTCGTTGTCGACGCCGAACGCGCACTTCAGCCACCAGTACGGGGAGTGCAGGGCGTGGGCGTGGTGGGTGCCGTAGGGCCTGAGGCCCGCCTCGCGGATCTTCGCGAGCAGCTCGTCCGCCTTGTAGATGCGGATGTGGCCGCCCTCGACCTCGTGGTAGGCGTCGGACAGCGTCCAGCAGACCTTCTCCGGGCCGTAGCGCGGCACGGTGATCGCGATACGGCCGCCCGGCTTGAGGATCCGGACCATCTCGGCGAGGACGCCCTTGTCGTCGGGGATGTCCTCCATGACCTCGGAGATGATCACGACGTCGAAGGACTCGTCCGGGAAGGGCAGCGCGAGGGCGTCGCCCTCCATGGCGGTGGCGGTGGCGCCCTCGGGGGCCTCGCCGGCCTCCTTCATCGCCGCGAACCACTTCGCGACCTCGCGGATCTCCTCGCCGTTCTGGTCCAGCGCGACGACCTGGGCGCCGCGCCGGTAGCACTCGAACGCGTGCCGTCCGGCACCGCAGCCGAGGTCCAGAACGCGGTCGCCCGGGGCGAGCGGGAACCGGGAGAAGTCGACGGTCAGCACGTGGCCCTGCTTTCGGTGTCGGCGCCTTCGACGAGGGGGGAGCTCGTGGCGGAGACGGGTGGGGTCGTGGAGTGGAGGGGGGCGCCGGCCGGGGCGCTGTCCACGGCCGTGGCGCGGGGTCCGCGCGGGTGCCGGCCGGCGGCGATCGCCTCGCGGTAGCGGGCCACCGTGCCCTCGGCCGCCTTGGCCCAGGTGAAGTGCGCGAGCACCCGCTCGCGTCCGGCCGCTCCGAGCCGGTCGCGCAGTGCGGTGTCGCCGAGCAGCCGGGTGAGGCCGGCGGCCAGCGCCCCGGAGTCGCCGGGCGGCACCGCGAGGCAGGTCTCGCCGTCGCGTCCGGCGACCTCGGGGATCGCCCCGCCGGTCGTGGCGACCAGGGGGGTGCCGGTGGCCATGGCCTCGGCGGCGGGGAGCGAGAAGCCCTCGTACAGCGACGGCACGCAGGCGACCTCGGCCGAGCGGACCAGGTCGACGAGTTCGGCGTCGGAGATGCCCTTGACGAAGTCGACGGCGCCCTCGAGGCCGTAGCGCTCGACGGCCTGGGCGACCGGGCCCTCGGTGGGGCGCTTGCCGACGACGACCAGATGGGCCCCGGGATGTTCGGTGCGGACCTTGGCGAGCGCCTCGACGAGGAACACCAGGCCCTTCAGCGGTACGTCGGCGCTGGACGTCGTCACTATCCGGCCCGGCACCCGGCGCACCGAGGGATCCGGCCTGAACAGGTCGGTGTCGGCGCCGATGTGGACGACGTGGATGCGGTCCTGCCGTACGCCGAGGTCGTCGACGATCTCCTGGCGGGAGGTGCCGGAGACGGTGAGGACGGACGGCAGGCGGCGCGCGACGCGCTTCTGCATCCGGGTGAAGGCGTACCAGCGGCGCACCGAGGCCCGGCGCTGCCAGGTGGTGGCGGCGTCCAGCTCCAGCCGGCGGTCCACGGTGATGGGGTGGTGGATGGTGGTGACGAGGGGGGCGCCGACGTCGCCCAGGAGGCCGTAGCCGAGGGTCTGGTTGTCGTGCACGACGTCGAAGTCGCCGCGGCGGGCGCGCAGCAGGCGGCGGGCGCGCAGCGAGAACGTCAGCGGTTCGGGAAAGCCGCCGGTCCACATCGTCGCCACCTCCAGCGCGTCGACCCAGTCGCGGTACTCGTCGCGCCTCGGCGTGCGGAAGGGGTCGGGCTGGCGGTACAGGTCGAGGCTGGGCAGCTCGGTGAGCGTCAGCCGGCCCGCGTAGTCCTCGTGTTCGTCGAGGACGGGGTAGGGCTGGGAGCCGATGACCTCGACGCGGTGGCCGAGGCGGGCGAGTTCGCGGGAGAGGTGGCGGACGTAGACGCCCTGACCGCCGCAGAACGGGTTCCCCTTGTAGGTGAGGAGCGCGATGTCGAGCGGTCGCCCGCCGTCGGCGGCAAGGTCCTTCGGGGACCCGGCCTCCCTGGCCTCAGCGGTCACTCCGGGCCCCTCTCTCCCTGCTCTGTCCCGCGAGGTTACGCCGGGACGCTAATCTAGAACAAGTTTCAGACTTGATCGTTCAGGAGGCTCTGAATCTACCGGCAGGTAGCGCCGCTGTGAGCGATGGATCAGGTGATTCACGCCACGACCGAGCCCTGGCATGCTCTGTCCGGTCACCCACCCTCACCGACTGTCACGGAACGGGATCCATGCCTGCGGAAGTCAGTAGCGCGAGCCCCTCCTCACCGGCTCTCACCGAGCGGCAGGAGGCCCGCCGCCGACGCATCCTGCACGCCAGCGCGCAGCTCGCGAGCCGGGGCGGCTTCGACGCCGTGCAGATGCGCGAGGTCGCGGAGTCCTCCCAGGTGGCGCTCGGCACGCTGTACCGCTACTTCCCGTCCAAGGTGCATCTGCTGGTCGCCACGATGCAGGCGCAGTTGGAGCACATGCACGGCACGCTGCGCAAGAAGCCGCCGCAGGGCGCGACGGCGGCCGAGCGGGTCGCGGAGACCCTGATGCGGGCGTTCCGCGCCCTGCAGCGCGAGCCGCATCTGGCGGACGCGATGGTGCGCGCGCTGACGTTCGCGGACCGCAGCGTCTCCCCCGAGGTGGACCAGGTCTCCCGGCAGACGACGATGATCATCCTGGACGCGATGGGTCTGGAGGACCCGACGCCGCAGCAGCTCTCCGCCGTCCGCGTCATCGAGCACACCTGGCACTCGGCCCTGATCACCTGGCTGTCGGGGCGTGCCTCGATCGCCCAGGTGAAGATCGACATCGAGACGGTGTGCCGGCTCATCGACCTGACGGCGCCCGAGGAGCCGGCGCGCCGCCGCTGAGCGCGCTACTCCTCGGGCGGGAACACCGGCTCCCCGCTGCCCAGCACCGTGATGGCGATGGCCTCCACGGGGCAGCCCTCCGCCGCCGCGAGGATCCGTTCGTCGGCGTCGGTCTCCGGGTCGGCCGGATGGGACTGGCGGGCGGTGTCGAGGCGGAAGCCGCCGGGGGCGTGGTGGAGGCACTGGGCCGAGCCGATGCACAGCGACCGGTCGACCTCGACGTGCCAGCGGTCGCCCATCGTCACGCCTCCCCGCCGGCGGGCAGATGGATCATCTTGTGCTCGAAGTACTCGCCGAACCCCTCGGGCCCGAACTCCCGCCCCAGCCCGGAGTTCTTGTAGCCGCCGAAGGGGCCGAGCATGTCCAGGCTGAAGGTGTTCACGGAGTATGTGCCGGTGCGCACCCGGCGGGCGATGTCGACGCCGTGCGCGGTGTCGGCGGTCCAGACGCTGCCGCTCAGGCCGTACTCGGAGTCGTTGGCGATCCTGACGGCCTCGGCCTCGTCGCCGTACGGGAGCAGGCAGATGACGGGGCCGAAGATCTCCTCGCGGGCGATGCGCATGCCGTTGTCGACGTCCCCGAAGAGGGTGGGCTCGACGTACCAGCCCTTCTCCAGTCCCTGGGGCCGCCCGCCCCCGGTGAGGATCTTCGCGCCCTCCTCCTGCCCGATCCGGATGTAGTCGAGGCTGCGCCGTTGCTGGCGGCGGGCGACGAGCGGGCCGACCTGGGTCGCCGGGTCCAGCGGGTCGCCGACCACGAGGGCGCCGGCCGCGGCGGCGAACGCCTCGGCGAACTCGTCGTAGCGGGAGCGCGGGAGGAGGATGCGGGTCTGGGCGACGCACGCCTGGCCGTTGTTCATCCAGGCCGCCGGCACGACCCCGGCGACGGTCGCCTCGACGTCCGCGTCGGGCAGGACGACGGCCGCCGACTTGCCGCCGAGTTCCAGGGTGACCCGGGTCAGATGGCGGGCGGCGACCTCCATGACGCGGCGGCCGGCGGCGACCGAGCCGGTGAAGGAGACCTTGTCGATGCGCGGGTGCCCGACCAGATACTCGCTGACCTCGCGGTCGGCGGGGAGGACGGACAGGACGCCGTCCGGCAGCCCGGCGTCCCGGGCGATCTCGGCCAGGAGGTAGGCGTCCAAGGGCGATTCGGGGGACGGCTTGAGGACGACCGAGCAGCCGGCGAGCAGGGCGGGCGCGAGCTTGGCGGCGGCGACGAACTGCGGGACGTTCCAGGGAACCACGGCCGCCACGACGCCGACGGGCTCGCGTCGCACGATGATGCGCCCGAGGACACCGTCGCGCGCCTCCTCGTAGGAGAAGTCACGGGCGACCGTGATCGCCGCGTCCCACACCATCATCGCGCCGAGGGCCTGCGCGAGGACGCTCCAGGAGTAAGGGGAGCCGTTCTGGGCGGAGATGAGCCGGGCGATCTCGTCGTGCCGGGCGGCGATCCCGTCCTTGATCCGGGTGACGACCTCGATCCGCTCGGCGAGGCCCGCCCGGGGCCAGGGCCCGTCGTCGAAGGCCCGCCGCGCCGCGTCGACCGCCCGGTCCACATCGGCGGGCGATGCGTGCGGCACCCGTCCGATGACGTCCTCGGTGTGCGGCGAGACCACCTCGATGACGTCCCGTCCGAGGGGGCCCGTCCACTCCCCGCCGATGAACAGCTGCCCGTGTTCCACGAGTTCGGTCATGACCGACTGCCTCCCCGGAGCCGCGCCTGGATGCGCATGAACACTGACGGCCTTGGCCGCTGGGCCCTGACGGTCCATCAGATATAGAGCAACTGATACCAGTTCCACCCCGAGGAGTCCACGGAACGCGCACCACCCTCGGGACCCGTTGGATGACTCGGGCTCCCATCGAAACGCGTTCTAGTTACTATGGCCGGGGCGGCCGGTTCGTGCCGCGGACGTCGCGGTGATGGGGGAGCCCATGACGCAGGTGTACGACCACGGCGGCGGGGTGCGATCCATACGGGTCCCGATCCCGGACAACCCCCTCGGCCACACGCTCGTGCACGTCGTCGACACCGACCGCGGCCCGGTGCTCGTCGACACCGGCTGGGACGACCCGGACTCCTGGGACACCCTCACGGACGGCCTCGCGGCCTGCGGCACCGGGCCGGAGGAGATCCACGGCGTCGTCGTCACCCACCACCACCCCGACCACCACGGCCTGTCCGGCCGGGTGCGGGAGGCGTCCGGCGCCTGGATCGCGATGCACGCGGCGGACGCGGCGATCGTCCGGCGCACCCGGGCGACGCGCCCCGAGACCTGGTTCGCGTACATGGCCGACAAGCTCGCGGCGGCCGGCGCCCCCGAGGATCACGTGGCCCCGCTGCGCGCAGCGCGCCGCCCCGGCTCCCTGCCGGGCTTCTCCCCCGCCGACCCCGACCGGGAGGTCGTCCCCGGCGAACTCCTGGACCTGCCCGGCCGCCGTCTGCGCGCGATCTGGACGCCCGGCCACACACCGGGCCACGTCTGCCTGCACCTGGAGGAGGAGCACCCGGCCGGACTCCCCGGCCACGGCCGGCTGTTCTCCGGCGACCACCTGCTCCCCGGGATCACTCCGCACATCGGCCTGTACGAGGACCCCGACGACACGACGTCCACCGACCCTCTCGGCGACTACCTGGCCTCCCTGGAACGCGTCGCCGCCCTCGCCCCAGCCGAGATCCTGCCCGCCCACCAGCACGCCTTCACGGACGCCCCGGCGCGCGTACGGGAGTTGCTGGACCACCACGAGGCCCGCCTGACCGGCCTCCTCGCCCTCCTGACCACCCCCCTGACCCCCTGGCAGCTGGCCGAACGCATGGAGTGGAACCGCCCCTGGGACCGGATCCCACCGGGCTCCCGCACCATCGCGGTCGCCGAGGCGGAGGCCCACCTCCGCCGCCTGGTGAAACTGGGGCGGGCGGAGGCGGTGGCGGGGAGCGAGCCGGTGGCGTACGTGGCGGTCTGACCTACCCGGGAAGGAACGTGCGGATCAGCTTCTCGGCGGCGCCCAGGAGGCCGGTCTCCCGCTCGATCATCGTCGGGTTGGCCGCCCGGTCGCGCAGGGCCTGGGAGAGCCCGGCCTCGGTGAGGTCCGAGGGGTCGGCCAGCAGGGCGGCCAGCAGCGCGTGGGCACTCGCCGCCAGGACCTCGTCGCCGACCGCGACCTGGGCGAGGATCACCGCGGAGGCGCCCCAGTCGAGACCGGGGTCGCCGTCGCGGGCGTTGCTCCAGTCGATGACGTACGGCCCGTCCGGGGTGAGGATCACGTTGTCGGGGTGCAGGTCCAGGTGGAGGACGCGGGTCCCCGGGCGGCGTCCGGGCAGGCCGTGCAGCCGCCGCAGCAGACGGGCGAGTTCCGCACCCGCCTCGTCCGGGCCGAGGGTGCCCGCGATGAGCGCGCCCAGCATCGTCGGCCCCGTGAGGCGCTCCATCACCAGCTCGGTCCGCGAGGAGCCGTCGAGGCGGACGCGGGGCGCCGGGAAGCCGTGGCCGCGCACGTGCGCCATCACCTCGCCCTCGGCGAGCGCGTCGCCGTACCCCTCCCGGTCCCGGCGCAGCACCCAGTGCCGGTCGACCTCGTACACGTCGGCGGTCCGCCCCGAACCGATCAGTCGCCCCATCGTCCTGCCCCCTCGCGTCGGCAGGACGGTACCCGGTGCGAGGTGCCTCGGAGAGCCCGGGTTACGGCCGGGTACAGTGGCCCGGTCGTCATCACTCACCCGTTCAGGGGAAAGCCGGTGCAATTCCGGCGCTGACCCGCAACCGTGAACCGGTCCCCGCACCGCCGCCCCCGTGGCGGGCGGTCCGAGGCCGGTGAGCCGGACCGCCCTGGACGGACGTGACCGGCTCACGTGTCCCGGCAGCCTGCCGGAGCACGGCACCGTCGAGGTATACGGAGCCGAGCCGCCCGGGGGTCCTCCCGTGCTGTCCGGCTCCCCCACAGGGAGAGGGCACCCGCCGATCATGAACGTCCGCCGCAGCGCCGCGGCCCTGGCCGCCACCGTCGTGCTCGGCGCGGCCGCGCCCGCCATGGCCACCGACTCACCGTCCGCGTCCCCGTCGCCGGCCCTCCCCAAGGGGCTGTACGGCACCACCGACCCGACGTACGACGGGGTCTGGCGCCAGTCCCTCGCTCTGCTCGCCCAGGACACCGTGAAGGTGCGGCCCGCCGCGTCGGCCGTGGACTGGCTGACCGGGCAGCAGTGCGCCAACGGGGCCTTCGCCGCCTACCGCGCCGACACCGCCAAGGCGTGTGACGCCAAGGTGATGGTCGACACCAACAGCACCGCCGCCGCCGTACAGGCCCTGACCGCGCTCGGCGGCCACGACTCCGTCACCGGAAAGGCCGTCACCTGGCTGAAGTCCGTCCAGAACAAGGACGGCGGCTGGGGCTACACCCCGGGCGGGGCCAGCGACACCAACTCGACGTCGGTTGTCGTCGGCGCCCTGGCGGCCGCCGGTGAGAAGCCGGCCGACGTCACCAAGGGCGGCAAGTCGCCGTACGACGCCCTGCTCTCCCTCGCCCTGCCCTGCGAGGGCGACGACGCGGGCGCCTTCGCCTACCAGCCGGACAAGAAGGGCAGGCTGGCCGCCAACGCCGACGCCACCGCCGCCGGTGTGCTCGGCGCGCTCGGCAAGGGCCTGGCCACCGGTCCCGGCGCGAAGGCCGGCGCCGACTGCGCCAAGGCCGCCTCCCCCGAGCAGGCCGCCGCCAACGGCGCCGCCTATCTGACGCGCGTGCTCGACAAGGACGGGCACCTGATCTCCGCGCTCCCCGGCGCCGACGACCAGCCCGACTACGGCAACACGGCCGACGCCGTCGTCGCGCTCGCCGCGCAGGGCGGGGCCGGCGCCGCCGCCAAGCCCCTCGGCTGGCTGAAGGACAACGCCGCCGAGTGGGCCGCGCAGAACGGCCCCGCCGCCTACGCCCAGCTCATCTTCGCCGCGCACGCCACCGGCACCGACCCCCGCGCCTTCGGCGGCACCGACCTCGTCGCGAAGCTCGACGCGACCGGCCCCGCCCCGCAGAAGGCGGCGGAGCGGACCGCGGACGCCCAGGAGGAGAAGGACGACGACAGCCCGTTCGGCGTCTGGTGGTACGTCGGTGTCTTCCTCGTCGTCGGCATCGGCATCGGCTTCCTGCTGAGCCACCGCGGCAAGGGCGGACGGGCGTGATCCGGCGCGCCCTCGCCGTACTCCTGGCCGCGCTGGTCCTCACGGCCGGCGCGGCCCAGGCCGCCCAGGCGACCGGGTACCGCTACTGGTCGTTCTGGGACCGCGACGGCGGCTCCTGGTCCTACGCGTCCCTGGGCCCCTCGCTGTCCCGTCCCGAGGACGGCGACGTGCAGGGCTTCCGCTTCGCCGTCAGCGAGGACTCCCAGGACGCCACCCGGCCCCGGGGCGCGGCCGAGTTCTCCGTCATCTGCGCCCGTACTCCCGCGCGGGACGGCAAGAAGCGGGTGGCGCTGGTGCTGGACTTCGGTACGGCCGCCGACGCCCCGTCGGGCGAGAGGCCGCCGGCCCGGCGTACGGTCTGCGCGCGCGTCGCGCCGGACGCCACGACCGCCGACGCCCTCGCGGCCGTCGCCGGACCGCTGCGCTACGACTCCAACGCCCTGCTGTGCGCCATCGACGGCTACCCCCGCAAGGGATGCGGGGAGCAGGTCGCCTCGGGTGAGAAGCCGGAGGCGGCAAACACTTCCTCCGACGATTCCGAGGGCGGTGCCTCGGTCGGTCTTGTGGCCGGTGTCGCGGCCGTCGTGGTTCTGGGGGGCGCCGCGATCTGGCAGGCCCGGCGGCGGCGCGGCTGATGGGAGGGGGCAGCAGCACGCGGAGCGGGGAGAGTCCGGGACCGGCGGAAGCGGTCGGTCCGGCCGTGCCTCGCGGCGGGCGGGTCGTTCGCGACACCCTGCACCCCGGTGCCTGGTGGGTCTGGGCGCTGGCCCTGGGCACCGCCGCGACCCGTACCAGCAATCCGCTGCTGCTCGCCCTGCTCATCGCGACGTCCGCCTACGTCGTGGCGACCTGCCGGCCCGACGCGCCCTGGGCACGTTCCTACGGCGCCTTCGTCAAGCTGGCCCTCGCCGTCCTCGTGATCCGGCTGTTCTTCGCGGTGGCCCTCGGCTCCCCCGTCCCCGGCACGCATGTGCTCGTCACCCTGCCCGAGATCGCCCTGCCCGACTGGGCGCAGGGCATCCGGCTGGGCGGCCGGGTCACCGCCGAGACCCTCGTACGGGCGCTGTACGAGGGGCTGAAGCTGGCCACGCTGCTCATCTGCGTGGGCGCGGCGAACGCCCTCGCCAATCCGGCCCGGCTGCTGAAGTCCCTGCCGGGCGCCCTGTACGAGATGGGTGTCGCGGTGGTCGTGGCCCTGACGTACGCCCCCCATCTGATCGCCGACGTGCAGCGGCTGCGGGCCGCCCGGCGGCTGCGGGGGCGGCCCGACCGGGGGCTGCGCGGCCTGGTGCAGGTCGGGCTGCCGGTGCTGGAGGGTGCGCTGGAGCGCTCGGTCGCCCTGGCCGCCGCGATGGACGCGCGCGGCTACGGCCGCACCGCCGAGGTGCCGGACCGGGTGCGCCGTACGACGGCCGCGCTCACCCTCGGCGGGCTGCTGGGCGTGTGCGCGGGCACGTACGGGCTGCTGACCGCCGCAGGCGGCACGTACGGGCTGCCGGTGCTGCTCGCCGGGCTGGTGGCGGCGCTGGCGGGGCTGCGGCTGGGCGGGCGCCGGTCGCCGCGCACCCGGTACCGGCCCGACCCCTGGGGGGCGCGCGCCTGGCTGGTCGCCGGGTCCGGCGCCGCGGTCGCCGCCCTGCTCACCCTGGCCGCGAGCCGTGAACCGGCGGCCCTGAACCCGGGGGTGATCCCGCTGGTCGCCCCCACCCTTCCGCTGTGGCCGGCGGCCGCCGTCCTGATCGGGCTGCTCCCGGCCTTCGTCAGCCCCGCCCCGAGGAACCCGGCGCCGCGCGGTGCCGCCGCCCGCAAGGAGCCGTCGTGATCCGCTTCGAGAACGTCTCCGTGACCTACGACGGTGCGGCCGAACCGACCGTGCGCGGGGTGGACTTCGAGGTCCCCGAGGGGGAGCTGGTGCTGCTCGTCGGGCCGTCGGGGGTGGGCAAGTCGACCGTGCTCGGCGCGGTCAGCGGGCTGGTGCCGCACTTCACCGGCGGCACCCTGCGCGGCCGGGTCACGGTGGCCGGGCGGGACACCCGTACCCACAAGCCGCGTGAACTCGCCGATGTCGTCGGCACGGTGGGCCAGGACCCGCTCTCCCACTTCGTGACCGACACCGTCGAGGAGGAGCTGGCCTACGGCATGGAGTCGCTGGGCCTGGCCCCGGACGTGATGCGGCGCCGGGTCGAGGAGACGCTGGATCTGCTGGGTCTGGCCGAGCTGCGCGACCGGTCGATCGCCACGCTGTCCGGCGGCCAGCGGCAACGCGTCGCGATCGGTTCCGTCCTCACCCCGCATCCGAGGGTGCTGGTCCTGGACGAGCCGACGTCGGCTCTGGACCCGGCCGCAGCCGAGGAGGTGCTCGCCGTTCTGCAGCGGCTGGTGCACGACCTGGGTACGACGGTCCTGATGGCCGAGCACCGGCTGGAACGGGTCGTGCAGTACGCGGACCGTGTCGTCCTGCTGCCGTCGCCGGGCGAGCCCCCGGTCCTGGGCGAGCCGGCGGAGATCATGGCGATGTCCCCGGTGTATCCGCCGGTGGTGGCGCTGGGCCGGCTGGCGGGCTGGGCCCCGCTCCCGCTGACGGTCCGCGACGCCCGCCGCCGGGCGACCGACCTGCGGCAGCGCCTCGGCGACCACACCGCCCCGCCCTCGCCCGCGCCCTCCGAGACGCCCGCCCCGCCGGCGGCCCGTACGGGCACCGCCCGCCGCTGGTTCGGCCGCTCTCGCGCCAGGGCGGAGGCGGCCGCCCCCGTGTCGCCGTACGCCGCCGAGGTGCGGTCCCTCGCCGTGACCCGGGACCGGGTCCGGGCGCTGCGGGGCGTGGACCTCACGGTGTCCCCCGGCGAGACGATCGCCCTGATGGGCCGTAACGGCGCCGGGAAGTCCACCCTGCTCAACGCCCTCGTCGGCCTGGTGGCGCCGTCGTCCGGGACGGTGCTGACCGGCGGGTCCGTCCCGCACCGCACCCCGCCGAGCGACCTGGTCCGCCGGGTCGGCCTCGTCCCGCAGGAGCCCCGCGACCTGCTGTACGCCGACACGGTCGCCGGTGAGTGCGCGGCCGCCGACGCCGACGCGGAGGCCGAGCCGGGCACCTGCCGGGCGCTGCTGTCCACACTGCTGCCGGGGATCCCGGACGATCTGCATCCCCGGGATCTGTCCGAGGGCCAGCGGCTGACGCTCGCGCTGGCCGTCGTCCTCACGGCCCGTCCGCCGCTGCTTCTGCTGGACGAGCCGACGCGGGGGCTCGACTACGCGGCGAAGGCGCACCTCGTCGCCCTGCTCCGGGACCTCGCCGCGCGGGGGCACGCCATCGTGCTCGCGACGCACGACGTGGAGCTGGCGGCGGAGCTGGCCCACCGGGTGGTGCTGCTCGCCGAGGGCGAGGTGATCGCCGACGGCCCCACGGCCGAGGTGGTGGTGTCCTCGCCGTCCTTCGCCCCGCAGGTCGCGAAGATCCTCGCCCCGCGGCGGTGGCTGACCGTCGCCCAGGTCGAGGAGGCGCTGGCATGAGCGGCCCCGGAGGGCAGGCCCGCCCCGTCCGGCTCGGACCCCGGTCCGTGGCGGCCCTCGTGCTGGTCGGCGCGGTCGGCGTCGCCGCACTCGGCTGGCCGTTCCTCGCCCTGCCCGACTCGCAGGTGAACGCGCACGCCCAGGACGCGCCGTGGCTGTTCACGGGCCTGCTGATGCTGCTGGTCGCGGTCGTCGCGGCGACGATCTCGGAGTCCGGGCTCGGCCCCAAGGCCGTGGCGATGCTCGGCGTCCTCGCGGCGACGGGTGCCGCGCTGCGCCCGATCGGCGCCGGCACGGCGGGGCTCGAGCCGATGTTCTTCCTGATGGTGCTCAGCGGACGGGTGCTGGGGCCGGGCTTCGGCTTCGTCCTGGGCTCGGTCACGATGTTCGCGTCCGCGCTGCTCACGGGCGGGGTGGGGCCGTGGCTGCCGTTCCAGATGCTGTCCATGGGCTGGTTCACGATGGGCGCGGGGCTGCTGCCGGGCGCGGAGCGGCTGCGGGGCCGCGCGGAGGTGGCCCTGCTGGCGGCGTACGGATTCCTGGCCGCCTTCGCGTACGGCACGCTGATGAACATGGCGGGCTGGCCCTATCTGCCGCGGGACACCTCCACGATCTCGCCCGCGCCGGAGCTCGGTCCCCTCGCGAACCTGGCCCGGTTCGCCGCGTACTGCGTGGCCACCTCGCTGGGCTGGGACCTGGGGCGGGCGATCGTGACCGTGGTGCTCACGGTCGCGCTGGGTCCGGCGGTGCTGAAGGCGCTGCGCCGGGCGACACGGCGGGCGGCCTTCGAGAGCCCGGTCACGTTCGACGCACCCGGACGGTGAGCGCTTGTGCGCCGGCCGTCAGGGGCGCGGTGAACCACCCCACATGACCCAGGTCACCTACGACCTTCCTTAGTGGGCCAGAGCGCTGTCATGGCTCCACCAAAAGCCCGTCTGACCTGGGCGTTGAGATCCACGTCACACGGACACCCCGCCCCCGGCATACGGCCACCACTAGCAAACAGGCTCATTGCGGACATCCGCCGCACCTGTTTCCGTGGAGGACGTCGCACGGCGCCGACGTGCCCTCAGGGTCTCGGCGCCGACGCATGCCGGGCCTGCACCTCAGTGGCCGGCACACCGCGATCCCCGTCCCCGACCGAAAGGTGCTCCGTGTCCGTCGCCTCCTCCTTCCGCCGCCTCTCCGCCCCGAAGAAGGCCCTCGCCGGTACCCTCCTGGCCGCCGCCACGGCCGGCACCCTGCTCGCCTCGGCTCCCGCCCAGGCCGCCACGAGCGACGCCTCCTCGGCCCAGCGGGTCGCGAAGAAGATGATCGCGGACTCGGCCCAGTTCCAGTGCTTCTCGAACATCGTCGACCACGAGAGCGACTGGAACCCGCACGCCACCAACGCCTCGTCCGGCGCCTACGGCCTCGTCCAGGCCCTGCCGGCGAACAAGATGGCCTCGGCCGGCTCGGACTGGAAGACCAACCCCGCGACCCAGATCGAGTGGGGCCTCGACTACATGAAGGACCGCTACGGCAGCGCCTGCGGCGCCTGGGACTTCTGGCAGTCCAACGGCTGGTACTGATCCGGCCGGACCATGAACCGAAAGCGGCGACCCACGATCCCCGGGTCGCCGCTTTCGCCTGTCATCCGGCGTCGACCCGCAGCTCCTTCACCCCGTTGATCCAGGCCGAGCGCAGCCGGCGCGGGTCCCCGGCGAGGGTGAGGCCGGGCATCGCGTCGGCCACCGCGTCGAAGATCAGGTCGATCTCCAGGACCGCGAGGGACTTGCCCAGGCAGTAGTGCGGTCCGCCGCCGCCGAAGCCGAGGTGGGGGTTGGGGTCGCGGGTGATGTCGAAGACGTCCGGGTCGTCGAAGACCTCGGGGTCGTGGTTGGCAGAGGAGTAGAAGAGGCCGACCCGGTCGCCCTTGCGCACCTGCTTCCCGCCCAGCTCGGTGTCCTGGGTGGCGGTGCGCTGGAAGGCCACCACCGGTGTCGCCCAGCGGACGATCTCCTCGGCGGCCGTGGCCGGGCGCTCCCGTTTGAACAGCTCCCACTGTCCGGGGTGGGTGAGGAACGCGTGCATGCCGTGGGTGATGGCGTTGCGGGTGGTCTCGTTGCCCGCCACCGCCAGCATCAGGACGAAGAAGCCGAACTCGTCGGAGCGCAGACTGCCCTGGTCCTCGGCGGCCACGAGGGTGGTGACGAGGTCCTTCGCCGGGCACCGCTTGCGGTCGGCGGCCATGTTCATCGCGTACGCGAGGATCTCGGTGGCCGACTCCTGGCCGACCTCCTCGGTGATGGCGTACTCGGGGTCGTCGTAGGCGATCATCTTGTTGGACCAGTCGAAGATCCGGGACCGGTCCTCCTGCGGGACGCCGATGAGCTCGGCGATGGCCTGCAGGGGCAGTTCGCAGGCGACCTCGGTGACGAAGTCGAAGGACCCCGTGTGCCGGCGCGCCCCGTCGGCGATGGCCAGGGCGCGGGCGCGCAGCCGGTCCTCCAGGGCGCGGATGGCGCGCGGGGTGAACATCCGCTGCACGATCTGGCGGACCCGGGTGTGCTCGGGCGGGTCCATGTTGAGCAGGATGAGCCGCTGGGCGTCGATGGCGTCGCGCTCGATGTGCTCGTTGAAGCGGATGATCGCGGTGTTGACGGACGACGAGAACAGCTCGGGGTGCGTCGACACGTACTTGACGTCGGCGTGCCGGGTCACCGCCCAGTAGCCGTCGTCCTGGAACCCGGCGACGTTGCCCCGCTGCGGGATCCAGCGGACCGGTTCGGCCCGGCGCAGCGCGGCGAACTCCGGGAGGGGCACGCGGTGGTGCAGCACATCGGGGTCGGTGAAGTCGAACCCGTCGGGAAGCGCTGGACAGGGCATCGGCGGCTCCAGCCATCTGACGGCTCATCAGAACATGGTCGCGGCGAAGGTAGTAACGGGTTCTACAAGTGGCAAGGGGCACGACAGGCCCAATCCGGGCCGGAATCAGCTCTGTTCGCGACTTCGGAGGCTGCAAGACCCTTGCGGTGACGGACCGGGCGTCAGCAGACTGCCTGGAAGAACTAGAACACGTACTAGTTCCGGAGGAGAGCCGAGAGGACCCGCACCCATGGCTGCCGAACCCGTCATCGTCGAAGCAGTGCGCACCCCCATCGGCAAGCGCGGCGGCGCGCTCGCCAACCTCCACCCCGCCTATCTGCTGGGCGAGACCTACCGCGAACTCCTGGGCCGTACCCGTATCCCCGCCGACTGCGTCGAGCAGATCGTCGGCGGCACCGTCACCCACGCCGGCGAGCAGTCCATGAACCCCGCGCGCACGGCCTGGCTGACCATGGGGCTGCCGTACGAGACGGCGGCGACGACCGTCGACTGCCAGTGCGGGTCCTCGCAGCAGGCGTCCCACATGGCCGCGAACATGATCGCGGCCGGTGTCATCGACGTCGGGATCAGCTGTGGTGTGGAGGCGATGTCGCGGGTGCCGCTGGGGTCGGGCTCCAAGCACGGGCCGGGCAAGCCGTTCCCGGACGAGTGGAACGTCGACCTGCCCAACCAGTTCGAGGCGGCGGAGCGCATCGCCCGGCACCGCGGGCTGACCCGGCGGGACGTCGACGCGCTCGGCCTGCTGTCGCAGCAACGGGCCGCCGCGGCGTGGGCGGAGGAGCGCTTCAAGCGGGAGACGTTCGCCGTGCAGGTCCCGACGACCGAGGAGGAGCAGCAGGCCGGGCAGGGTATGTGGCGGCTCGTCGACCGGGACGAGGGGCTGCGCGACACGTCCCTGGAGGCGCTGTCCCGGCTGAAGCCGGTGATGCCGGCGGCCGTCCACACGGCGGGCAACTCCTCGCAGATCAGCGACGGCGCGGCGGCGCTGTTGTGGGCGTCCAAGCGGATGGCTCGCGCCCTGAAGCTGCGGCCCCGGGCCCGGATCGTGGCGCAGGCGCTGGTGGGCTCGGATCCGCACTTCCACCTCGACGGGCCGATCGACGCCACGCGGGCCGTGCTGGGCAAGGCGGGGATGAGCCTGCAGGACATCGATCTCGTGGAGATCAACGAGGCGTTCGCGTCGGTGGTGCTGAGCTGGGCGCGGGTCTTCGAGCAGGATCTGGACAAGGTCAATGTCAACGGCGGCGGGATCGCCCTCGGCCACCCGGTGGGCGCCACCGGAGCCCGGCTGATCACCACGGCACTGCACGAACTGGAACGCGCGGACAAGGAGTTCGCCCTGATCACGATGTGCGCGGGCGGCGGCCTGGCCACCGGCACGATCATCCAGCGCCTGTAGGCACCGCGCCCCGGCGGCCCCCGCGCGGGCCGCCGGTGAACGTTCCCACCGGGTCCGGCGTCTACGAACACGTGCCCGAGACCGAACTCATCAGCAGCCGCACGCGTCCCGCCGGCCCCGCGCCGGCACCCCCCGCCCTCCCGCCGTGGCTGCTCCGGTTCCGGGACCGGCACCGCGTCCCGCTGACCGCGACCCTCCCCGCTCTGCCGCTGTACGCGCTGTGGTGGGGCTTCCTCGCCACCGGCGGCGGGGACCTGGCCGCCCAGTACGCCTGGGCCGGGTTCACCGCCCGGCACGGCGGCTCGGCGTACAACCTCTTCTGGTACGGCGGCACCCACACCGCCAACTACAGCCTCATATCCCCGTACCTGATGTCCGCCGTGGGCGTCCGTGCCCTCACGGTCCTCTCCGGGATCGTGGCGACCTGGCTGGCGGCCGTGCTTCTCACCCGGGTCGAGGCGCTGCGCCGGCCGGAGGGTCCGGCCCTGCTCGCCGCGCTCGCCCTGTGGTGCAACGTGGCCTCCGGGCGCACCACGTTCGCCCTGGGCACGGCCTTCGGGCTCGGCGCCTGTCTGCTGCTGGCCGGGCGGCGACGGGTCGTCCCGGCCGGTGTGCTCGCCGCGCTGGCGACGATGGCGAGCCCCGTGGCCGGGCTGTTCCTGGCCGTCGTCGGCGCCGCGTTCCTGCTCACCCGGGACCGTCCGCGCGCCCTCGCGCTGCTGCTCCCGCCCGCCGTCACCGTCGCCGCGACCACCCTGCTGTTTCCCTTCGAAGGCGAGCAGTTGATGTTCGCCGACCGGATCTGGCCGCCGTTCGTGCTGGGCCTGGCCGTGACCGTGTTCGCGCCGCGCGGCTGGCGGGTCGCCCGGTGGAGCGGCGCCGTCTACGCCGCCGGAACCGTCGTGACGTATCTCGTCCCCTCCCCCGTCGGCACGAACGTCGAGCGGTTCGCCGAGCTGTTCGCGCCCGCCGCGCTGCTCGCCGTGCTGCTGGCCCGCCCCGAACTGGCCGGCTGGCGCCGGAAGACCCTGGTGGGCCTGCTGGTGCTGTCGGTCGGCTGGGTCGGCAAGAAGACCGGCGACGATCTGTACGTGTCGACCCGGGTGCCCGCCTGGGCCGCCGAGACCCAGGGGGTGGTGCGGGCCCTGGACCGGCTCGGCGCCGGCCGCACCCGCGTCGAGGTCGTCCCGGCCCGCAACCACCGCGAGGCCAGCGGGCTCGCCCCGTACGTCAACATGGCCCGCGGCTGGAACCGGCAGCTCGACATGGAACGGGCCCGCCTCTTCTACGACGGCTCCTTCTCGGCCGGCACCTACCGGGCGTGGCTGGACCGCTGGGCCGTCGGATTCGTGGTGCTGCCGCTGGGCAAGCCGGACGGCTACGCCGAGGCGGAGGCCCGGCTGATCCGCGAGGACCGGCCGGACTGGCTGGAGCCGGTGTGGCGGGACGCGCACTGGCGGGTGTTCCGGGTGAAGGACGCCGTGCCGCTGACCTCCGGATCCGCCCGGGTCGTCTCGACGTCCGGCGCCGACCTCGTCGTACGGATGCCGGGGGCGGGCGCCACGACCGTGCGCATAGCCCACTCCCCGTGGCTGCGAGTGGACGGCGGTGGCTGCCTGGCGCCGAGCGGCGAGTTCACCCGGCTCACGGTCCCCGCCGCCGGCGAGTACCGGATCAGTTCGGAGTACGGTCCCGCACGACGGCCTGCGGATCACTGCGGGTCTGACTCCGCGCGGGAGTGACGGTCCGGGCGCGTGGGCCCTGGAAGGCGTAGGTCACGGCGAAGCCCGCCGCCACGACCAGCGCGCCGCCCACCGCGTCCAGCACCCAGTGGTTGCCGGTGACGACGATCGCGGTCGCCGTGAGCAGCGGGTGCAACAGGCCCAGGACCTTGATCCACCATCTCGGCGCCAGCACGGCGACGACCACGCCGCACCACAGGGACCAGCCGAAGTGCAGGGACGGCATCGCCGCGTACTGGTTGGTCAGCTCGGTGAGGGTGCCGTAGTCGGGCTGAGTGAAGTCCTGTGGCCCGTTGACCGTGTCGACGACACCGAGGCCCGGCATCAGACGGGGCGGTGCGAGCGGATACAGCCAGAAGCCGACCAGGGCGAAGATCGTCGCGAAGCCGATCGCCGTGCGGGCCCAGCGGTAGTCGACGGGCCGCCGCCAGTACAGGACGCCGAGGATCAGCAGCGGCACCCCGAAGTGGAACGACTCGTAGTAGAAGCCGAAGAAGTCCCGCAGCCCGTCGGCCGCCACGACGGCGTGGTTGGCCCAGCGCTCGATGTCGATGCCGAGCGCGCGTTCCACGGAGAGGATCTGCGCGCCGTGCTCCTCCGCGGTCGCCCGGCCCGACGCCGAGGACGGGCCGGCCGCGGCCAGCCGGATCCGGGCGTAGGCGTCGTAGGTGACCCTGATGAGGACGAGCTCGAAAAGCAGGTTGGGGCGGCTGATCGCCCGCCGCAGGAACGGCACCAACGGGATGTGCCCGAACCGGGACGGCACCGGGTCCGCGTACCGCGTCGGCAGCGGCGTCCGCCAGTACGGCGAGCCGCGCGGCAGGAACGGCACGGCGACGGCCGCCGCCAGCGCGGCGCACAGCACGAGGTCGGCGCGCAGCGGCTGGAAGATCAGCTTGTCCGGCACCAGCGCGTCGGCCGGCAGTGTCATGACCAGCACGATCGCGACCGGCCAGGCGTACCGGTCACCGGCCCGCCGGCCGACCCGGCCGACGGCCGTGAGCAGCACCCACAACAGCTGGTGCTGCCAGGCTGCGGGCGAGACGACGATCACCGCGCAGCCGGTGACGGCGACCGCGAGCAGGAGCTGCCCGTCACGGGCGTAGCGCACGGCCCGGCGCAGCGCGAGCACGGCGACACCGGCGCCGAGGACGAGCAGGAGGGCGATCTCGGGTGGTCCGCTCAGGCCGAGCCGGAGCAGGGCGCCGTGGAGGGACTGGTTGGCGAGGCCGTCGGCGGGCCCGCCCAGGCCGAGGCCGGCGGGGTGGTGGAGCCAGTAGGTCGCCGAGTCACGGGGCATCGCCGCCCAGGCCAGCACCGTGCACCCGGTGAACGCGGCCCCCGTGGACAGGGCGGCCCGGCGCCGCCCGGTGCACCACAGCAGGGGCGTGAACAGCAGCAGCGTCGGCTGGAGCGCGGCCGCAAGCCCGATCAGCGCGCCGCTGAACCGCTCCCCGCGCACGGCGAAGCAGCCGAGGAGGACGAGCAGGACCGGGAGGATGCTGGTCTGGCCGAGGTGGAGGGCGTTGCGCACCGGCAGCGACACCATCAGCAGGCTGATCGCGACGGGCGCCGCGAGCACGGCGGTGCGCCGGCCGACCGGTGGCGGCAGGGCGCGGGCGGCGACCAGTCCGAGGGCGACGACCAGCAGGAGCGTGCCGAAGGTCCACCCCCAACCGAGGGCCTCCTCGGCGGCACGGGTCAGCGGCTTGAGGACGAGTCCGCCGAACGGGGTGCCGGTGAACCGCTCGGAGTCGTACAGGGAGCCCTTCAGATGCAGGACGCCGTGCGGTCCGACCCAGGTCTCCAGGTCGGTGAGCCGTTCCCCGCGCGGGGTGCCGAGGACGGCGGCGACCTGACGGACGGCGAGGACGGCGGCGACGGCCCAGAGGCCCAGCCGCACCACACGCACCCGCGCCTGGACCGTGCCGGCCGCCGTGGCTCCGGGTGCCTCGGCCGGTCGCCCTCGGTGCTCCGCCTTCGCCACGCCTCGCCGGCCTCCCGCCCCGGTCCGCCCCGCATCCGACAGGGAATCCTCAGAACGCCGGACGGCTCGCGCCGCCCCTCGGGGAGACGCAGGCATGTCCCCTTTTGCCCGACATCCTCACCTTTTTCCGTGACGATAGTCGGCGGTCCGCCCGTTCGCCTCCGGTGACGCGGCGGCCGGGTGGCCCCGCCCCGGCGCGGCCTCGCGCGCGGCGGCGCCGGTCCCGGGGATGCTGGAACGTCAGCCGTGATCCGGCCGGTGTGCCCGGCCGCCAGTCCGAAAGGCAGGGCGATGAGCGACTCCCAGCTCTGGGGCGATGTCGACGCGTACTTCACCGACCACCTCGCCGTCGAGGACGACGCCCTGGTGGCGGCCCGGCGCGAGAGCGACGCGGCCGGTCTGCCGCCCATCAGCGTGACCGCGCCCCAGGGGAAGCTGCTGCGGCTGCTCGCCGAGATCCAGGGCGCCCGCAGCATCCTGGAGATCGGCACGCTCGGCGGGTACTCCACGATCTGGCTGGCCCGCGCGCTGCCCGCCGACGGCCGGCTGGTCTCGCTGGAGTACGACGCCCGGCACGCCGAGGTCGCCGTCCGCAATCTGGCGCGGGCGGGCCTGGACCGGATCGCGCAGGTGCGGGTCGGGCCGGCCCTGGAGTCGCTGCCCAAGCTGGCCGACGAGAACCCGGCCCCCTTCGACCTGGTGTTCATCGACGCCGACAAGGCGAACAACGCGCACTACGTGGAGTGGGCGCTGCGGCTGACGAGCACCGGCAGTCTGATCGTCGTCGACAACGTGGTGCGGGGCGGCGCGGTCCTGGACGCGGACAGCGCCGCGCCGGACGTACGGGGCACCCGGGCCGCCGTGGAACTGATCGGCAGGCACCCCCGGTTGACCGCCACGGCGGTGCAGACGGTGGGCGCCAAGGGCTACGACGGGTTCGTGCTGGCCCGGGTGCGGGCGTAGCGGGTGCGGTGCGGCCCGGGTGCGGGCGCAGCGCGGCCGGAAACGGGGGCCGGGCGGGTCAGACCTCCAGGTGGAAGCCGACGTTGACGCTGCGCGGGGCGGTGCGGTCGTGGACGACGATCTCGCCGCTGCCGCCCCTGGGCAGCGACACGGTCTGCCCGTACCCGATGGGATGCACCTGGCCGCCGACAGTCATCCGCACCTCGGAGGACGGGTCGGCCTGCGAGCCGCGCAGCCAGGTCACATGCCAGCTGCCGTCGGCGGCGCACTGGAACTCCAGATGGACGCGGGAGACGAACAGCCAGTCGTCGGGGGTCGCCAGCCGGCACACGGACTTGTCCCGGCCGACCCGGAGCACGGCGCCCGGCTCGCTGGGCGCGTCGGCCATGAGCATGCCGGCCGTGGCGCCCTCGTCCGCCGCGGACACGGCGGCCATGGTGAGTTCGAGCACGTGCGCTCCTTCTGAAACGTCCTTGCCCGACGGCCGGTTCGACCATCGACGCCGCATGATAAATCGCCCGGCGCGATCGTGTCCGGCACAATGAACTCATGACCGAGCGAAAGCCTCCCGGTGTGCCGTTCGAGTCGTGGGTGGACCACCAGATCAGTCAGGCGCAGGGACGTGGCGACTTCGACCGCCTGCCCGGCGCCGGCCGACCGCTGCCGCGCGATCTGGAGGAGCCGTACGACGAACTGTGGTGGGTGAAGCGCAAGATGGCCCGTGAGGGCCTGTCGGTGCTCCCCCCGGCGCTGGCGTTGCGCAAGGAGGCGGAGGACGCGCTGGACGCGGCGTACGCGGCGCCCACGGAGCGGGCCGTCCGGAAGATCATCACGGACGTGAACGTCAAGATCCGCGACATGCTGCTGAAGCCGCCGCCCGGCCCTCCCCTGGGCCGCCGGCCGTACGACGTCGACGAGGTCGTACGGGAGTGGCGGGAGCGCCGGGAGGGACGCCGGGCGGCGGACGGGTCCAGCGGGACGGGTGCGTCAGACGCGTAGGAGCCGTTCGGCCAGTTCGCGGTAGTCGCGCAGCGCGAGACGCAGTTGCTCGGTGTCGGTGGCGCCGTCGGAGTTCAGCCAGGACTTGCGCAGGGTGCCGCGCCGCTGGGTCATCGCCTCGGTGAGCCGGGCGAGCAGTTCCTCGACGGCGTGGTCGGCTTCCTCCACGGCGTCGCGCGGCCGGTCGACGAAGTGCGTCAGGGCGTCATGCAGCCGCAGCTCCAGCCGGTCGCGGTCGTCGTGCGGGAGCAGCGCGGCGCCGGTGGCGGTGGCGTCCGGGGTGCCATGCGGGTCGTGAGTGCCGTGCGTGCCGTGTGTGTCGTGCCCGGTGGTGTGGTGACGGGTGTCGTGGGTGCCGGTGGTGTCGCGGGTGCCGTGCGGGTCGCGGTCGCCGTGCGTCCCGGCCGCCTTCCCGTCCGGGAATCCGGGGTCCGTGCCGGTGCCCCGGGTGCCGGGCTCCCCGTTCTCGCGCAGGCCGGCGTCCTCGTACGCGCTGCCCTCGCGTGTTCCGGTCCGCTCGTCCTCGGGGGCGGCGGGCCACCGGTCCGTTCCGGTCCCGGTGCGGGCGGTGCCGCGTGCGCCGGGCTCCGTCTCCGTGTGCGTGATGTCCTTCATCTCAGCTCCTCCCCGCGTGCGTGCGCTCGGAGGTCCGGCGGGACCGGGATCCTCCGACGAGTTCCTCGAACAGGGCCCGCGCCTCCAGCAGTGCCTCGCGCATCTCCTCCGTGCCGGATGTACCGGACGTACGGGACGTGCCGGACCCGTTGCGGGCGACGTGGTGCAGATGCCGGTAGCCCTGCACGTGGGGAGCGTGGTGCACGGCCAGGGCCTCGACCCGCTCCTCGTACCGGTCGCCGTCCGGGTAGCCGCGGGCGCCTGCCACCTCGGCGAGCAGCCGCTCGGCCTCCGCCACCGCCTCGTGGGGCGCGTCGACGAAGTGCTCCTGGGCGGCGGCCCAGCGCGCCTCGAAGCGCTCGGCGTCGGCCGGTTCCAGGGCGCGCTCCTTCAGCCCGCCGTGCCGCTCGACGAGTTGGGCGAGCTCGTGCTCGGCCGCCTTGGTGTCCCCGTCGTGGCGGGCCACGGCTCGTTCGTATTCGGGGCCGAAGCGCCGCTTCAGACCCCGGCCGCCCCGGGCACCACCACGGGTGCGCAGGGCCAGGGCGATCGCGCCGAGAACGACGACGACCGCGATCACGATCAGAATGATCACGCCAGTTGACATGGACGTCGGGTTGCCGGTAAAGGCCGTCTCAAACGGCCGGGGGCCGTACGACATTCCGGCGGGCGGGGTTCCCGTCCTCACCCACCTCAGGGCCCACCGCCCGTCCCGCACAAACCAGGTGCCGCCGCGCGGACCCCGGTGCGAGCATGGCGCCCATGTCCTGGACCGTCGCCCCCGAACCGCCCGACTCCCCCGCCGCCGTGGCTCTCTGGCGGGCGTACTACACGGAGGTCAGCGACCGTTGGTACCTCCTGCACGAGGGGCGGCGCACGGACCCGGCGGAGCTGGAACGCGAGATCGCGGTGCGCTCCGGGGACGAACTGCGGCCCCCGCAGGGCACGTTGCTGGTGGCCCGGTGGGCGGGCGAGCCGGCCGGCACGGCGGGGGTGCGCCTGCTGGACGGCGGGGCGGCCGAGCTGACGCGGGTGTACGTCCGTGACGCGCTGCGCGGCAGGGGCGGTGGGCCGGTGCTCGTGCGGGCCGCCGAGGACGCGGCGCGGGCCCTCGGGGCCGCCCGCCTGATCCTGGACACCCGGCACGACCTGGTGGAGGCACGCGCGCTGTATGCCCGGCTCGGCTACGCGGAGACCGCCCCGCACAACGACGACCCGTACGCCGAGCACTGGTTCGCCAAAGCCCTGACCTGACGGCGGGTTCCCTCAGGCCTCGGCGGGCCGTGCCCCGTCGTGCGGCTGCTCCCGGTCGGAGCCGCACAGTTCGGAGTTGAGCTCCTTGACCAGCTGGACGAGGTCGGTCGGCCGGTCGGGGCCCCACCAGTCGCCGAGCAGTTCGGCCAGCGACTCCTCCCGGACCCGGGCCAGGTCCTCGGCGACCTCGCGGCCCCGGTCGGTGAGGACCAGGTCGACGCCCTCGCGGGCGGCCAGTCCTCGCCCCTCCACCTGCCGGGCGGCGTCCAGGATGACCCGCAGCGGTACGGAGGTGCGTTCGGTGAGCACGACCGGCTCGACCCAGCCGTACCGTTTGATCCGCAGCAGCAGCCAGCTCGCGGCGGGCAGCAGGTCGTACCCCGCCCGCTCGGTGATGGTCTCGTAGATCCGCCGGCGGCCCTCGCGGGTGCCGAGCACCGACAGGGCCCGGCACACCTCGTCGTAGGAGGAGCGCTCGACGGGGTTGCTGGCCAGGGTCTCGGTGACGTCGGGGGCGGTGACCGAGCCGCGGAGCTTGTCCTCGCGCAGGAACCAGGCCAGCACGAAGCCCAGCAGGGCCACCGGGACGGCGTACAGGAACACGTCGGTGATCGCGGTCGCGTACGCGTCGAGCGCGGCCGGGCGCAGCGCTGCGGGGAGTTCGGCGATGCCGCGCGGGTCGGCCTCCAGCCCTTCGAGGGAGGCGCCGGGCGGCAGCCGTACGCCGCGGAAGGCGTCCACGAGAAGGTCGTCGAGGCGGCTCGCGAAGACGGTGCCGAAGATGGCGACGCCGAACGAGGCGCCGATCGAGCGGAAGAACGTGGCGCCGGAGGTGGCGACGCCGAGGTCCTCGTAGGGGACGGCGTTCTGCACGATGAGCACGAGGACCTGCATGACCAGGCCGAGGCCCAGCCCGAACACGAAGAAGTACACGCTCATCAGGGCGGTGGAGCTGCCCGTGTCGAGCTGGTGCAGAAGCAGCAGGCCGACGGCGGTCACGCCGGTGCCGGCGATCGGGAACACCTTCCAGCGGCCGGTGCGGCTGACGATCTGCCCGGACCCGGTGGACGACAGCAGCATGCCGGCGACCATCGGGAGCATGTGGACGCCGGACAGGGTGGGGCTGATGCCCTGCACGACCTGGAGGAACGTCGGCAGGTAGGTCATCGCGCCGAACATGGCGAAGCCGACGATGAAGCTGATGACGGCGGACAGCGTGAAGGTGCGCACCCGGAACAGCTTGAGCGGCAGCACGGGTTCGGCGGCCCGCCGCTCCACGGCGACGAAGACGAACGCGAGCACGACGGAGGCGACGGCGAGGGTCACGATCTGCGCCGAGCCCCAGCCCCACGTCGTCCCGCCGAGGGACGCCACCAGCACCAGGCCCGTGGCGACGGCGGCGATGAGCACGGTGCCGAGGTAGTCGATGACGTGCTTGGTGCTGCGGCGCGGGATGTGCAGCACGAGGGCGATGACGACGAGCGCGACGGCGCCGACCGGCAGATTGACGTAGAACACCCACCGCCAGCTCAGATGCTCGGTGAACACCCCGCCGAGCAGCGGCCCGAGGACGCTGGTCGCGCCGAACACCGCCCCGAACAGCCCCTGGTAGCGGCCGCGTTCGCGGGGCGGCACGATGTCGCCGACGATCGCCATGGACAGCACGATGAGGCCGCCGCCGCCCAGGCCCTGCAGGGCGCGGAAGCCGATGAGCTGGGTCATGTCCTGCGCCATGCCGCACAGGGCGGAACCGACGAGGAAGATGACGATGGCGATCTGGTAGAGCCGTTTGCGTCCGTACTGGTCGCCGAGCTTGCCCCACAGCGGGGTGGCGGCCGTGGACGCCAGCAGATAGGCCGTCACGACCCAGGACAGGTGCTCCAGACCGCCGAGGTCGCTGACGATGGTCGGCAGCGCGGTCGAGACGATGGTCTGGTCGAGTGCGGCGAGCAGCATGCCGAGGAGCAGCGCGCCGATGGAGACGAGGACGTTGCCGGACACGTTCTCGTGCGGCTCGACCCGCCTCTTCGGGGGTTGCGCCTCACGCACTTCCCCCGCCCTGCCGTGCGCGTCCCCGGCCATGAAGACCTCCCGACCGTCTCGTTTTCCTCTCCATCGTGATCGCTGTATCCCGTTATGGCCTGTTGAGTCCTCAGCGGAGCGCGTCTTCCGGGGGTATGCGAAGAAGCCGTGGAGAGCGTCTGCATAATCTGGGGAGTTCGCGAGGGGAGGGACCGACGCGTGACGGAGCCGAGGGGAACCGAAGGGGCCGGGGGCACGGGCAGCCCGGGCGGGCCGGACGGCCGTGCGTGCCCGCGGTGCGGAGCGGCGAGGGCGGCCGACCGCACGCCGGCGTGCGGCTGCGCCCAGGACGTGTCCGACGCGCTGCGGGAGGCGCGTACGGCGGAGGCGGCCGCGGCGGAGGACTTCGATCCGCTGCGCATACGCCCATACGTGGAGCTGGAGGGCGGCGGCCCGCCGGACGACGGGGAGACGATGGCGCTGCGCGCGGTCCCCGCGCTGCCGGCTCCACTGACGCCGGGTGGGAGTGCGCCGAGCGCCCAGGATCTGAGCCTGTTCGACCCGGCGACGGCGACCCTGCGGGTCGTGGACGACGGCCGCCGGACGGCCGGGGCGAGCGCACGGCGCCGCCGTACGGTCCTGCTGGGCGCGGGCGGCGCGGTGGTCGCCGTGATCGCGGCGGCGGGCCTGGCGAGCGGGCTGTTCGCGTACGACACCCCGGTGCGGGACGAGGCGCAGCGGAAGGACGTCCGGGCAGGCGTACCGGCCCCGTCGACGGGCACGCCCGAGGCGACGCGAGCACCGAGCGGAAGCCCCACGCCCACGCCGTCGGTGTCCGCGTCCCCGTCGGACAGCCCGACGGTGTCACCATCCGCATCGGCCTCGTCGTCGGCCGACGCCTCCCCGACGCCATCGCCCTCGGCGGAGCCGACTACGTCCCCGACGACGGCGGAGTCCAGCGCACCCGCGGACGGCAACCTCGCCGCGGACCCGGAGGAGCCGCCCGTCCTCAGCCGGGGTTCACGGGGCCCCGAGGTGGTCGAACTGGAACTGCGCCTGACCCAACTGCGCCTCTACACCCACTCGGCCCGGGGCACCTACGACCGCCATGTGGAGGACGCGGTCTCCCGCTACCAGTGGGCCCGCGGCATCTGGCCGCAGGAATGGGGGGTCTACGACCTGAAGACACGCCAGAGGCTGGAGTCGGAAACAAGCGAGCCGTGACGCGCGCGCGGCGGGCAACGGCACGGTCGGTTGCCTCGTGCCGCGCGCGGCGGGCGCCGGGGCGCCGCCCCCGAGACCCGCACGGCAGCCGGCCGGGCGGTCACCTGCCCCGAGACCCGCACGACGGGGCGATCGACCGCCCCCGAGACCCGCACGACCGGATGGGGGTCGGTCCACTGACCCCGCGACGCGCACGGCAGCCGGCCGGGCGGTCACCTGCCCCGAGACCCGCACGACGGGCGACGGGGCGGTCACCCGACCCCAGGACCCTCATCCCGCAGCCGGCCCGGCCCAGATGCAGCGAGCCGTGACCCGCGCGGCGGGCGACGGGCAGACGGGGCTGTCAGCCGCCCCGTGGCGCGCGCGACGGACCCGGGGGCGGTCACCTGACTCGGCGACCCGAGCGGCCCGGGGACGGCCGGCTGACCCGTGACCGCACAGCAGGCCCGGGGAGGCCGTCAGCCCACGACGAGCCGGATCGTCCCGTCCCCGGCACTCTCCACCCGCACCTGCCGCAGATCTTCGACCAGCACATCCGGCTCATGGAGCCCGGCACGCGGACCGATGCCGACCACCCGCATCCCCGCGGCGCGCCCCGCCCGGATGCCCGCGCCGGAGTCCTCGAAGACGATGCAGTCGGCCGGGTCGACACCGAGTTCCGCGGCGCCCTTGAGGAAGCCCTCGGGGTCGGGCTTGCTGGCGCCGACGGACTCCGCGGTCACCCGGACGTCCGGCAGCGGGAGCCCGGCGGCGGCCATCCGCGCCGTGGACAGCGCGACGTCGGCGGAGGTCACCAGGGCGTGCGGCAGCCCGCGCAGGGAGGCCAGGAACTCGGGCGCGCCAGGCACCGGTACGACGCCGTCCATGTCGGCGGTCTCCTCGGCGAGCATGCGCGCGTTGTCCGCGCGGTTCTGCTCGACGGGACGGTTGGGCAGCAGCAGGGCCATCGAGGCGTGTCCCTGCCGTCCGTGCACGACCTTCATGACCTCGTCGCCGTCCAGCCCGTGCCGGTCGGCCCAGCGGCGCCAGATGCGCTCCACCACCGCGTCCGAGTTGACGAGGGTGCCGTCCATGTCGAGCAGGAGGGCGCGGGCGGTGAGCACGGCGGGGGTGGCGGCGGCCGGCATCGGCTACTCCAAGCGGGGTGGGACACGGGGGCGCCGTAACGGCTCCCGGGAGGGACAAGGTGGATCCGCCCGCCGGTCAGGGAGAACGGGCGGAGCCACTTTGTTTTTCTACGGTACAAAACCGGGACCCGATCGCGCCACCGCATCCGGGAACGTTCACCGGATGTTCAGCTCGCGCCAGTCGCGCCACCCGCGCCGCTCACGCCACCCGGGCCACCGGATCCTCAGGCGATCGCCTCGTACAGGCTCCACACGCCCAGCGCCAGCATCACGAGCGCCGCGATCTTCGTGATCAGCGCCAGCGGCACCCGGCGCATCAGCGCCTTCCCGCCGACGATCCCGATGGCGGCCACGCTCCACAGGGCGAGCACCGCGCCGATGCCGACGGAGAGCGGGTCGTCGTAGCGGGCGGCGAGGTTGGCGGTCATGATCTGCGTCAGGTCCCCGAACTCGGCGACCAGGATGAGCATGAACCCGGCGCCGGAGACCTTCCAGAAGGACTGGTCCTCCGGCTTGCGGACGTCCTCCTCGCTCTCGTCCTTCTTCATCAGCAGCACGGCGGCGCCACCGAGGAAGAGGACGCCGGTCAGGGCGTGCACGATCTGCTGCGGCAGCAGGGTCAGCACACTGCCGGCGGCCACGGCGAGCACGACGTGGACGGTGAAGGCGGCGGCGACCCCGGCGAAGACGTACGAGGCGCGGTAGCGGGTGCCGAGCACGAGTCCGGCGAGCGCGGTCTTGTCGGGCAGTTCGGCGAGGAAGACGACGCCGAAGACGACGGCCGTCACGGTCAGGCTGATCAAGGGTCCTCAATCGGTCGGGGCCGCCCCACCGAGAGTGCGCTCTGCGCTGCGACACCTCGGCACGGCAGCGCTCGGGCGTCCGCACCACGGGTACGGACGTGCACTGCTGGCCGAAGGTCTCGCTGGCCGACCCCGTGACCGAGGTCCGCCTCCGGGCGCCGGCTCAGACGAGCTGAGCAGTATGTCGACGGTCCGGCGAAGAGCTACTCCCCTTCTGCTGCCCCCAGCATACGCGAAACGTTTCGCCGTAAACCTTGTTATGTCATGTACGCGCCACTAACTTCTTACCGCGCGCACACCTCCCCGCAACACGGCGTCGCGAGCATGCCCGTGCCCGGACGCCAACATCCCCACCCCACAAGGGAGTTCACCATGTCCAAGTTCTACGCGCGTCGACGCGTCAGCATACTCGCGGCGCTGACCGGCGTCATCGCCTCCGTCGGACTCTTCAACGGGCCGACGGCCTCCGCCGCGCTCCCCACCCCGGTCAGCGCCGCCACCGCGCGCAGCTACCTGGCCCAGCTCACCGTCGCCACCGAGAACCGCACCGGCTACGACCGCGACCTCTTCCCGCACTGGATCACCCAGTCCGGCACCTGCAACACCCGCGAGACCGTCCTCAAGCGCGACGGCTCGGGCGTCGTCACCGACTCCTCCTGCGCCGCCACGAGCGGCAGCTGGTACTCCCCCTACGACGGCGCCACCTGGACCGCCGCCTCCGACCTCGACATCGACCACCTCGTCCCGCTCGCCGAGGCCTGGGACTCCGGCGCCGGCTCCTGGACCACCTCCCGGCGCCAGTCGTTCGCCAACGACCTGACCCGCCCCCAGCTCATCGCCGTCACCGACAACGTCAACCAGTCCAAGGGCGACCAGGACCCCGCCACCTGGATGCCGTCGCGCACGGCCTACCGCTGCACCTACGTCCGCGCCTGGGTCCAGGTGAAGTACTACTACGACCTCTCCGTCGACTCGGCGGAGAAGTCCGCCCTCACCTCGTACCTCGCCAACTGCTGACCGCTGTCACCCGGACGGCCCCTCCGGCGAAACCGTGATCCCCGGGGCCTGTCCGTCCCCCTCCGTCGTTCCGTACCGTACGGGGCGACGGAGGAGGTCACGTGGCGGAACTGCGCCTGGGTCCACTGCTGAGGTACGCCGACGGCTCGGCGGCGACCGTATGGGTCGAGACGAGCCGCCCCTGCACCGCCGAGGTACGGGTCGGCGGCGCCCCGGGCGGCACCGCGCGCACCTTCCAGATCGCCGGCCACCACTACGCGCTCGTCCCGGTGACCGGACTCACCCCCGGCGCCGACCACCCCTACGAGGTGCTCCTCGACGACACACCCGTCTGGCCGCCGCCCGACTCGCCGTTCCCGCCCTCCGTCATCCGCACCCCCGCGCCCGGCGACCCCGTCCGCCTCGCCTTCGGCTCCTGCCGCTGGGCCTCCGCCCCCGCCGGTGAACCGGACCCCGTCGGCCCCGACGCCCTCGACACCCTCGCCGCCCGGATCGTCACCGCGCCCGACGGCGAACGCCCCGACGTGCTCGTCCTGCTCGGCGACCAGGTGTACGCCGACGAGACCTCCAAGGCGACCCGCCGCTGGCTCGCCGCCCGCCGCGACCTGAACGACCCGCCCGGCGCCGAGGTCGCGGACTACGAGGAGTACACCCACCTCTACTACGAGTCCTGGCTCGACCCCGAGGTGCGCTGGCTGCTGTCCACCGTGCCCAGCTGCATGATCTTCGACGACCATGACGTGATCGACGACTGGAACACCTCCGCCTCCTGGCTCGCCGACATGCGGGCCACCCCCTGGTGGCGCGAACGCATCCTGAGCGGCCTCATGTCGTACTGGGTGTATCAGCACCTCGGGAACCTCTCCCCCGGCGAACTCGCCGCCGACCCGCTCTACGGCGCCGTCCGCGCCGTCGCCGACGGCACCGACCCGCTGCGGGACCTCGCCTGCAAGGCGGACGCCGAACCCGCCACCGTGCGCTGGAGCTACCGGCGCGACTTCGGACGCGTCCGCCTGCTCATGGTCGACACCCGGGCCGCCCGCGTCCTCGACGAACAGAACCGCTCCATGCTCGACCCGGGCGAGGAGCGCTGGCTGCGCGAACAGGCGCTCGACACGCCCGAGTCCTGCGACCACCTCCTCATCGGCACCTCACTGCCCTGGCTGCTCCCCCACCTAGTGCACGACGCCGAGGCCTGGGACGCCGCGCTGTGCAAGGGCGCCCGCGGGGAGCGCTGGGCCCGCTTCGGGGAGAAGCTGCGGCGCGGCGCCGACCTCGAGCACTGGGCGGCCTTCCCTGAGTCGTTCGACGCCCTGACCGACCTCGTCGCCGAGGCCGGGTCCGGGCCGGACGCCCCCGCGACCGTGTGCGTCCTGTCCGGGGACGTCCACCACGCCTACGTCGCCGAACCCACCTGGCCCGACGGCGAGAGGAGCCCCCGCGCCCGGGTCCTCCAGCTGACCTGCTCCCCCGTGCACAACGCGGTCCCCGCGGCCATCCGGTTCGGCTTCCGCTTCGGCTGGAGCGGACTCGCCCGCGGCCTCGGCGGCTGGATCGCCGGACACGGCCGCTCCCGGCGCCCCAAGATCGACTGGCGCCGCACCGGCGGACCCTGGTTCGGCAACCAGCTGATGACCCTCACCCTCGACGGACGCTCGGCACGACTGCGGCTGGAACAGGCCCGCGCACGACGCGGCGCACCGGCACAGCTGCGGACCGTCATGGAGACCGACCTGACGGACTGACCCGGCGGCCCGCTCCGGGGCCCGGAAGAAGAAAACTCCACAACGAACACACGAGCCCCCGATGAACCGGATGTCACACCGGCGGCGTACGCTGTATGGCTGACACAGGCCGCTCCTGCCGCTCCCCCGCGACATCGCGGCACGGTTGGCCACGGGGGTGGAAACGGGGAGTTGCGGTGCTCGAAAGTCTCGCGGACGTGGGATCGCTGACGGCGGCCCCATGGATCTACGCGGCCGTCGGGCTGTCGGTCCTGCTGGACGTGTTCCTGCCGGTCCTGCCCAGCGGCGTCCTCGTCATCACCGCGGCCACGGCGGCGGCCGCCGGCTCCGGCGCCGCGACCGGACAGGTCCCCGACGACGTCCCCGACATCCTCGCCCTCACCCTGTGCGCCGCCACCGCGTCCGTCCTCGGCGACCTCGTCGCCTACCGGCTCGCCTGGCGCGGCGGCCCCCGCCTCGACCGCGCCCTCGCCCGGTCCCGGCGGCTCGCCTCCGCGCAGGAACGTCTCGGCGCCGCCCTGTCCCGGGGCGGCGGCGCCCTCGTCGTCCTGGCCCGCTTCGCCCCCGCCGGCCGCTCCCTGGTCTCCTTCGGCGCCGGTGCCACCCGCCGCAGCCCCCGCGACTTCCTGCCCTGGTCCGCCGTCGCCGGCCTCGCCTGGGCCGTCTACAGCGTGGCCCTCGGCTACCTCGGCGCCCAGTGGCTGGGTGCCACCTGGGTCGCCACGCTCGTCTCGGTGGCGGCACTCTTCGGCGCCGGAGCCGTGGCCACGTTCCTGATGCGCCGCAACCCGGCGTGAGCGCGCTCATGTGACCCTGAGTGGCCGGTGGACCCCTCCGCGTGCACGATGGGTCACGAGGAAGGGCCGCCCGGCCCGCCCGACGTGTCCGCGTCCGGAAGGGACCCCCATGAGCGGTAAGAGCGCTCGCGCGCCGAAGGCGACGACACCACCCCGACGGGCCCGCGCACGCACCGCCCTGACCGCACTCCTCCTCGCCGTCCTGGGTGCGACGGCCCTCACCGGATGCGGCGGGGACGACGACGGCGACGGCTCCGCGTCCGCCCGCCCCACCCCCACACCCCCCGACACGGCCTCCTTCTCCGGCTCGCCCGCGCCCGGCCTGTCCTCCCTGGAGGCCTCCGCCCGCGAACGCGCCTCGGCCGCCGCCTCCTCCGCCTCCGCCCGCGCCTCCGCGTTCGAGGCCTCCGTGTCGGCGGAGATCCAACGGGCCAACGACGCCGCCCAGGAACAGCTCAAGGACGTCGACGGACGCGGCAACGCCACCGCCGACGTCTCCCTCACCGGCAAACCCCGCGCCGACACCGGCGACCTGCTGGCCGTCGTCGTGGCCATCACCAACCGCACGGACGAGACCGCGTCCTACGCCGTGCAGGTCGACTTCCGCGACCCGGACGGCAAGGTCGTCGAGACCCGGTTCGTCGGCGCCGAGGACCTCGAGCCCGGCGAACGCGCCGAGCCCGTCGCCATCAGCCGCAAGCCCCCCGAGCCCCGCCTGACCGCCGAGATCGCCAAGGCCCAGCGCTACTGACGGCGAGCTGAGCCCGCGCTCGACTCACCCCGCCTGCCGGGCCGCCTGCCCCCGGACCTCCAGGCCGTCGAGCAACTCGGCCGTGGCCTGCGCGATCACATCGACGGCACGATCGAAGACCTCGCGGTTGTGCGCGGCGGGGGCCCGGAAACCCGACACCTTGCGCACGTACTGGAGCGCGGCGGCACGGATCTCGTCCTCCGTCGCCTCCTCGGGCAACACGGGCGGACGAAGCGTCTTGATACTGCGGCACATGCGCCCAGTCTCCCCCCGCCGACCCCGCCGCGTGAACCTTTCACGGACGCCGCGCGACGAAGACGAACTCCCGCCCCGGCCGATCAGGCGCATCCCGCACCTCGTCCACCACGAACCCTTCGGCAACGAGATCCGCCGCCACCTCCTCAAGCTCCCGAAACCGCAACGTCGACTCCGAGGTCAGCACAGACCCGTCCCCGGCGAACACGAAGTTCGCCCGGAAGGACACCGACGGCAGCCGCACATCCGTCAACTCGAACCACGTCTCGACGGCCCCGACCCCCGGAACCTCCGTCACCCGCCGGGACCGCTCACGGGTCCACTCCTCCCAGGCCCGCCGGCCCGGATCCCGCGTCTCCAGCACCAGACGCCCACCGGGCCGCAAAGCCTCACGGGCCCCGCGCAACGTGCCCCGCCAGTCACCGGGATCGACGATGGCCTGCGCAACGTTCGCCGTCATGGTCACGAGATCGACCGTCAAAGGCGGCAGCACCGTGGCAGCCCCGTGGATCCAGCGCACCCGCCCGGCACCCGGCTTGCCCCGGGCGACATCGAGCGACGCCCCGGCGGGATCGACGGCGACGACCTCGATGCCCCGGTCGGCCAGCAGCAGCGCGAACACCCCCGTCCCACAGCCGATGTCCAGCACACTCCGCGCCCCGAACTCCTCGGCGATCCCCACGTAGACGTCGAGATCACTGCGGTCGGAGTCCAGGGGGTCGTAGAGCGCGGCGAGCCGCGGATCAGCGAAACAGTCGTCAGCCATGAGCGCGACCGTAGGCAACGCGGCCTCCGCGCAACCACCGCATTTCCGCGTCGACGCCCGCCCCTCACACACCCGTTCGCATGAACCTCCCGAAGCGACTCGCCACCCAAAATCGAACAGGCGTAGCATTGAGGCGTGGCTACGCCCTATGACTTTCCGAGTGACCTCCTCGCCGGCCAGGAGGAGCTGCATCAGGTCCGGGCCGAGCTGTCGGCCCTGCTGAGACGGCTGCCCTGGTCGGTCGTGCCCCTGGACGGCTTCAGCGACGACAACGGCTGGCGCAAGATCGAGCGCCCGGCGTCCCCCGGCTGGACGGAGGACGAACAGGCGGAAGTGGAGAAGCTCCGCCGCCGCGAACACGAACTCGCGGTGTTCGTCAGCGGCCACCGCTTCTGGTCGCAGCTCGACGGGGCGGCCCGGGTCGACGCCCGGATGAAGCTCAAGCACACGAAGGACGACCCGGAGGAGACGCCCTGACACACGAAAGGACCCCGGCCATGACGACCGGGGTCCTTTCCCCGTGTGGGCGCGGACGGTTTCGAACCGCCGACATCCTGCTTGTAAGGCAGGCGCTCTACCACTGAGCTACGCACCCGGGACGAGTCGACAGCCTACATTGTCCCCGGCTCCGGGCCACATACCGATATCCCCGCCCGGGGGCTAACCCCACCCCCGGTCCGGTAGAAGGCCGGATTCTCCGGGTGGCGCGCGGTCCGTACGGTCGGAGCATCGTCGGAGGCCGGGCCGGAAGAGGCCGGGTGCTGCTCGGGGGGAGATCGTCGTGGCCCGTTCCGTTCCTGTTCGGATCGCTGTCGCCGGGGTGCTCGTGGCCGTGGTCGCGGGGGTGAGTGGGTGTGGGGCGTCCGCCGGGGACGACGAGGAGCCGGAGCGGCGGTCGTTCGCGTTGGAGGGGCGGACGCTGACCGTGGACTCGGACGACTCGGCGCTCGAGATCATCGCGGCCGAGGAGCATGAGGCCGGGGCGGTCGAGGTGACGCGGTGGTTCGAGGGGTCGGTGGTCTTCGGGGCGGATCCGAAGGTGACCTGGTCGATGAAGGACGACCGGCTGGTGCTGCGGGAGAAGTGCTCCGGGGTGGTCGCCGACTGCTCGTCCAGGCATCGGATCGAGGTGCCGCGCGGGGTCACCGTGCGGGTGCTGGACGGGGACGGGAGTGTGCGGGCGCGGGGGTTCGAGGACCCGTTGCACATCAAGACCGGGGACGGTTCGGTGCAGGTCAGCGACTCCAGTGGGGCGCTGGATCTGGAGACCGGGGACGGTTCCGTGCGGGTGTTCGACGTCGCGTCGCGCAAGGTGCGGGCGAAGTCCGGGGACGGGTCGGTGCGGCTGTCCCTGGGGAGCGTGCCGGATCTGGTGGAGACGCGGAGCGGGGACGGTTCGGTGACCGTCGAGGTGCCTCGGGCCGGTTACCGGGTGGAGGCGGAGGCCGGGGACGGTTCGGTGGATGTGTCGGTGCCGCGGGACGCCTCCAGCTCCCGTCGGATCAGCGCGCACAGCGGCGACGGGAACATCACGGTGCGAACGGCGAACTGACCGGCCCGTGTGTTCGTCCTTCACCGGTGGGAGAATGACACCGGCAGGGTGAATGACAGCACGGGAGAGGGATGTGACGGCGACACCTCCGCAGCCGAACTCGCCGTCCGTGCCGCCCGTGATGCGGCGGCCCCGTCCTGTGCGCCGGGTGCGGCCCGGTGCGCGTCTCGCCCTGGACCGTCTGGTGCTGGCCGTCGCCCTTCCCGTCGTCGCCGTTCTCGCGCTGCCGGCCGCGTTCGCGGGTGGCGGGACGCGGCGATGGTTCGGTGGGCGGGCGGAGAATCAGCGGGCGGAGGCGCAGGCGGCGAAGGACGCCGCGGCTGCCGCCTTCTATGAGCTGGACACCGCGCAGCGGGATCTGCGGATCTCGATAGAGACGATCGCGGCCGTGGACGACTCGCCGGCGGCTCGCCGGGCGGTCGAGGGGTTCGAGGCGCTGGGCCGGCGGATCGACGAGGCCAGCCACCGCTATATCCAGGCGGTCGACGCGCACGATCTGGACCGTGACGATCTGGAGGCCTCGGCGGCGGGCCGGGCGCGTGCCGAGCTGAGCCGGGCGAAGGACGACCTGGACGGCGTACGGCGTGAGCTGGACCGGTTCGCGGACGGGCTGGGGCCGTTGCTGGGGAAGGCGGAGACGCAGCTGGCGCGGTTGGCGCCGGCGGTGGAGCGGGCCCGGCAGGGGCTGCTCGCGGCGTCGAACGCGCTGGACTCGGTGCGGGGGTCGGGGCTGCGGGCGGACGATCTGGCGGCGCGGCTGGCGGCTCTGGGGCCGGAGCTGACGCTGCTGAACGAGGGGGCGGGGCGGCACGGTGTGCCGCAGACGCTGGAGCGGGCGGAGCGGGTCGCGCGGGAGGCCGGGGCGATCCGGGCGGAGGCGGAGCGGCTGCCGGAGCGCGCGGCGGAGATCGATCACCGGCTGGTGTCGCTGCGGACGCGGGCGCAGGCGCTGACGACGCGGGCGGAACAGGTGGAGCCGGTGCTGAGCGAGTTGCGGCGGCGGTTCACGGTGGCGTGCTGGCAGGACCTGCAGGGGGTGCCGGAGACGGCCGCGGAGAACGTACGGCAGGCCGAGGTGAAGCTGGCGGAGGCGCGGGCGGCGCGGGACGCGCAGCGCTGGCCGGACGCGACGGCGTTGCTGTCGACGGTGCGGGCGCTGCTGAACGCGACGGACGAGTCGGTGTCGGCGGCGGGTGACCGGCTGCGCCGGCTGAACGAGGTGCAGAAGGATCCGGAGCGGGAGATCGAGCGGACGCGGTTCGCGATCCGGGACGCGCAGCGGCTGGCGATGGCGGGGCGGAACACGCCGGATCCGCGGCACGCGCGGCCGTTGGACGAGTCGGTGGCGCGGCTGGAGCGGGCGATCGGCACGCTGGAGGGCCGGCATCCGGACTACTGGCACTTCCTGACCGAGACCGAGGCGGTGCGGCAGTCGGTGGCGCGGGTGGTGGCGCGGATCCGTGAGGAGCGGGGCGGCGGTCACGGGCCGGGCTAATCTGTGGTCATGCCTCGCTACGAGTACCGCTGCCGCAGTTGCGGCGACACGTTCGAACTGAGCCGGCCGATGGCGGAGTCGTCCGCTCCGGCGAATTGCCCGGCCGGGCACGACGACACGGTGAAGCTGTTGTCGACGGTGGCCGTGGGTGGGACCGCGAGCGCCCCCGCGGCGCCCAGGGCGTCCGGCGGGGGCGGCTGCTGCGGCGGGGGCTGCTGCGGCTAGCCCGTTGCGCCGGCTGTCGTGCCGGCCGCCTTCAGGAACTCCCTCAGGATGCGTTCGCCCGCGAGGACGCCTCGTTCGGGCAGGGCGGTGACGGCGGGGGCGGTGAAGGCGGTGTCGGCGAGTTCGCCGTGGCCGGGGCGCCAGCCGCGGTCGGCGGCGAGCAGCAGGTCGGCGTCGAGCAGGGAGTCCCCGGCGGCGAGGGTGAGTTCGGCGCCCGTGCGGCGGGCGAGTTCACGCAGGGCCGCGCTCTTGGTGAGCGGTTTGGGGACGGCGTAGATCTTGCGGCCCTGGAGGGAGACGGTCCAGCCGCGGTTCTCGGCCCAGACGGCGAGTTCCTTCACCCATTCCTCGGGGAGCAGTTCGCGTTCGACGACGAGGTAGGCGAAGAGGTCCTCGGCGACGCGGTGCTTGCGGACCCAGGCCGGTGAGGCGGTGGCCATCAGGTGGTCCTGGATCTCGGCGAGGGGTGCGCAGCTCTCGGCGAGGCGGGCGGTGACCTGGGCGTGCCAGTCGGGGTCGGAGACGCCGTCGACGAGGAGGTGCCCGCCGTTGGCGCAGATGGCGTAGGTGGGGGGCGGGCCGGGCAGGTTGATGCGCTGGTACTGCTTGCGGGTGCGCGTGGTGGTGGGGACGAAGAGCGCGCGGTCGCCGAGGTCGGTGAGCAGCTGAGCGGCCGTCTCGGTCATGTAGGACAGCGGTCTGCTCTCGTGGACCTCGACGCAGAGCAGGCGTGGGGCCCGGGCGTCGGGCATGGTGAGCGCGAGGGCGGCGGCGGAGTAGATCAGGGTGCGGTCGAGGTCGCTGGCGACGATCACGGGCATCAGAGGTTCACCGTCCGGCCGTCGGCGCCGGTGGCGCCACGGGTGTACTTGGGGTGGATGAGTCCGACGCAGGTGTAGGGCAGTCCGGGGACCTCTTCGACGGGGACGCCGCGCTGTTCGGCGAGCAGGCGTACGTGGTCGAGGTCGGCGCCGGCTCCGGCGCGGGCGAGGATCTTCCAGGGGACGCGGCGCAGCAGGACGCGGGTGGTCTCGCCGACGCCGGGCTTGACGAGGTTGACGTCGTGGATGCCGTACTCCTCGCTGATGCGTTCGACGGCGGCCCAGCCTTCCCAGGTGGGGGTGCGGTCGGTGGAGAGGAGTTCCTTGGCGGTGGCGTCGACGGTGTCGGTGACGTCGGGGAAGCGGGCGGAGACGGCGTCGAGGAAGGCGACGGAGACGTCGGAGCCGGCGAGTTCGCGGTAGAACTTGGCGCCGTGGAAGTCGTGCGGGCCGACGAGGTCGGCGCGCAGCACCGTGCGGGAGATGAGCCCGGAGACGGTGGAGTTGAGGCAGGCGGACGGGATGAGGTAGTCGTCGCGGGTGCCGTAGGTCCGGACGCAGGAACCGGGGTCGGCGAGCACGGCGATCTCGGGGTCGAAGCCGGTGATGCCGTCGGACGCCTCGAACTCGCCTATCGCGGCGGCGAGTTCGCGGGTGATGGCGCCCTTGCCGGTCCAGCCGTCGACGAAGACGACGTCGCGGGGGTCGTGGTGGCGGGCGAGCCAGCGCAGGGCGTTGGCGTCGATGCCGCGGCCGCGGACGATGGAGACGGCGTAGTGGGGCAGTTCGAGGCCGTGCCGGAAGTGGGCCCAGCGGCGCATGAGGACGCCGACGGGGGTGCCGGCGCGGGCGAGGGAGACGAGCACCGGGCGGGGTGAGCGTTCGGCGAGGACGATCTCGGTGACGGCGCCGACGGCCTGGGCGAGGCGGGTGGCGGACTCGTCGAGGGCGCTGTGGAAGAGCGCCTGGTACTGCTCGCTGGGCTGGTACTCGACGGGCAGGGATTCGGCGTAGTGGGCGCCGCCGCTCTGGATGGCCTCTTCGCGTTCCTCGGTGGGCGCCTCCAGGGTGACGTCCGAGAGGTCCTGCAGCAGCCAGCCGACCTCTTCGGGGGCGTACGAGGAGAAGGCGGGGCCGCGCAGGGGCTCGGGCAGCATCGGGGGCCTTTCGGGCAGGGCGAGGGGGCCGGGGACGTACGAGGGGACGACGGCGAGCAGGACGTGCGGGGTCTGCGCGGCGAGCTGGGCGAGGAGTCCGTCGGGGGCGTGCAGGGCGGGCGTGTCGGCGGCGGAGTCGACGACGGTGACGACGGCGTCGAAGCCGGCGCCGGCGACGTTGTAGGCGTAGCGCTCGCCGGGGCCGTCGGCGGGGTCGTCGTGGGCGGGGAAGACGAGGCGGGTGCGTATCGCGTAGCCGGGGTCGTCGACGGCGAGGACGGGTGAGCGGGTGGTGGTGGAGTAGCGGACCTCGAGGCCGGTGGTCTGTTCCAGCTCGTGGGCGAGCCGGAGCGGGGCGTACATGAGTTCCTCGAAGCCGAGGACGAGGACGCGGCGCGCGCCGGCGGGGAGGGCCTGGGCCAGGCGGGAGGCCATGGCGGGCAGGGCGCTGTCCAGCCGGGTGCGGTGGGCGGGGGTGAAGCCGTGCCGGCCGCCGTCGGGGAGCCCGGCGGGCCAGTGCAGGTCGACGCGGGTGGGCCGGGGGGCGCCGGTGGCGGGGGCGGCCGGGGGCGCGGTCTCGTGGCGTGCGACGAGTTCCCGGCCCTTCTCCAGTACGCCGTCGGGCAGCCGTACGGTGCCGGAGGCGGCGGTGACGAGGTCGACGCGGGCGCCGATCTCGCGGGCGAAGTCGTCCAGGCGTCCGGCGTCGGCCGGGGACCGCATGTCGACGAGGGCGACTACGACGTACCGGCCGCGCGGGTAGCGCTCGTGGAGTTCGCGGATGGTGTTGAGCACCGTGTTGCCGGTGGAGAACTCGTCGTCGACGAGGACGAGCGGGCCGTCACCGACGAGGAGGGTGGGGTCCTCGGGGAGCAGCAGGTGGGAGGTGGCGTGGGAGTGGGACTCCTCGAAGCCGCCGGCGCGGGCGACGCCGGGGACGGGGCGCCGGGTGGAGTGCAGGTAGGGCGCGGAGCCGAGGCCGTCGGCGACGCAGTGGCCGAGGCCGGTGGCGGTCTCGGCGTAGCCCAGGACGACCGCGGCGGCGGCGTCCTCGGCGCCCAGCAGGTCGCGGACGCGGCGGCCGAGGTCGTAACCGGCGCCGTGGACCACGGACGGGGACTGGGGGACGTGTTTGCCGAGCACGTTGGAGACGAGCAGGTGGGCTCGTTTCGGGTTGCGGCGCAGGGCCAGGCCCAGCAGGTCGGTGAGCGTGTCGTCGCCCACGAGCTGGACTCCGAGCCGTTCGGCGACCCAGCTGCCGGACCAGTCCCCGTCGTTCACTGCGTTGTTCATGCGTCCCTTGGTTCGAGGGGCCGGGCGTCGGCGTGGGCCCGGCCGGGTGGTTGCCGGTCCGGTCAGGCCGGGATGCCGGCGGCGAGCAGCTCCACGAAGCCGATGTCCTCGTTGGCCACGCCGAACGCCTCGGCACGCAGCAGCGTGCGTTCGGCCCAGGCGCGGTGGGGTTTCACCTCGTTCATCTTGTTCGTGTACTGCGACCTCAGTACACCCCCGCCGCAGCGTTCCGGCTTGAGGATGTCCTGGGCGTCGCTGAACTCCTCGTGGCTGACGACGGACAGCGCGTGCACGGGCAGGACGTGGGAGGGGTGGATGCAGGTCTTCCCGAGCAGTCCGTTGGCGTGGTCGAGGGTGATCTCGCGCAGCAGGCCGTCCATGGCGTGCTCGATGAGGGCCTCGCGCAGGGCCTCGGCCCGGCCCTCCAGGAAGGGGCTGCGGCGCAGCTGCGGCTTGAACATGCGCTCCTGGACCCGGAAGTACTCCCAGACGGGTCCGGTGACGGTGAAGCCGGTGCCGTCGGCGCGGCCGAGCATGTTGACCACGTCGGAGATGACGGAGGCGACGATCTGCACGTCGTAGGCGGTCATGTCGGGGGCGCGGCGCAGGCCGTACGAGGAGCAGAAGTCGGTGACGCCGAGGCGCAGCGCCAGGACCCGGTCGCGGTACTTGTCGACGGCCCGGAAGATGCCCTCCAGGGTCTCCACGCGGGATTCGCGGTAGAGCAGCTCGGGCGACTCCAGGACGGGCATGGCGAACAGCCGGCGTCCGCTGTCGGTCTCGGCGCTCGCGAGGGCCTCCAGGAACGGTATGCCGCGTTCCTCGGTGAACTTCGGCAGGACGAATCCGGACAGCAGCCGTACGGCGGGGCCGAGGCGGCGCACGAGGTCGGGGATCTGCTCGGGGGTGCGGACCCGGATGAAGAGCAGCGGCGGGTCGTCGGCGTCGGGCTGCCGGGCGAGCTCGGTGAGCTGGGTGACGAGGTTGGCCTCGCCGGCCTGCACGTCCTCGTCGCCGATGGAGTCCTCCAGGCACAGCACCATCGAGACCACACCGCGGCCGCTCTGTTTGACGATGTCGTCGGTCAGCCGCGGCCGGGTGGCGGGGCTGTAGAGCGTGGCGCCCAGGGCCGCGGAGAGCAGCCGGGGCGCGGAGTCGGCGGTGAAGGAGGCCGGCTCCCGGTGGAAGAGACGCTGACGCACCTCTGGGGCGATATGCCCGAAATGACGCATGGAACTCCCCCGTGGTGACTCAGTGGCCCCTGTGACCTGTTCACAGGTGGCCGGTAATAGTACGTAGATACCCATGTCGGGGGTTCCCGACGGGCATGAATTTCTGGTAACGCGGACCTGCACGTCCGCGCACATCCCGTGTACCCCGCGTTGTCGTGACCAGGACGGAGAAGGCAGGATGACCGTATGACGCACGCGATGCTGAAGGGGTCGAACATCCCGCTGGAGGCCACCACGGTACGCGCCGTGCTGCGCTGGACGCCCGGGCAGGGGGTCCCCGACGTCGATGCCTCGGCTCTGCTCCTCGGCCCCGACGGTCGTGTGCGCTCCGACGAGGACTTCGTCTTCTACAACCAGCCCCGGCACCCTTCCGGGACGGTGTGGCGGCTCGGCAAGAAGCGGGACGCCGAGGGCCTCACCGACACGATCCAGACAGACCTGGGCGGTGTCGAGCCCGCCGTCGGCCAGATTCTGCTCGTCGCGTCGGCGGACGGTGTGCCGTTCGACCGCGTACGCGACCTGTGCATCGTGCTGTACGACGCCTCGGCTTCCGACGGCGATCCGCTGGCTCATTTCGACATCAAGCCGGAGACCGGCGAGGAGACCGCGCTGATCTGCGGCGAGCTGTACCGCCGGGGCGAGGGCTGGAAGTTCCGCGCGCTGGGCGAGGGCTATTCGAACGGCCTGAAGGGGCTGGCCACGGACTTCGGGATCTCGGTGGACGAGTCGGAGGCGGCGGCGCAGGAGCCGCCGGCGGCCCACCCGGCGCCCGAGGTCTCCCAGCCCCTGCCGCCGGAGCAGCCCACGACGGTGGTGCCGCCGCAGCCGTCGTACGGCTATCCGCAGCAGCCCCCGCCGACCCAGCCGGCGTACGGCTACCCGCAGCCGGCCGGGACGGCCGCCGCCGCGGGGTACGGCTATCCGCCCCCGGCGACCGCCCCGGGGCCGGCGTCGGAGGTCCGGCTGCCTCCGCAGGGCCCGCAGTTCATCGGCCGCTGAGCGGGGCGCTCCCGCTCAGTGCTGGGGCTCGGCCTTGGTCTTGTAGCCGCGGCCCCACTGCAGTCCCCAGCCGAAGAGGCGGTCGAGCTCGGCCTGGAAGCCGTAGACGAACTTGACCTCGCGGCGGACCCACACCTCACCCTTGACGTTCTCGATGGTGACGACCGCGCAGGAGCGGGCCTGCGGGTGCCGTTCGTCGAGGCCGATCTCGATGCGCGGCCCGTTGCTCGGGTAGAGCGTGACGATGGCGTGGGTGCGGTCGAAGGCCGGGGTCTGGTCGTAGATGTAGACGAACACCAGCAGCCGCTTGATGTCGTCCCGGTGGTCGAGGTTGACGTAGATCGTCTCGCCGGACGCGGAGCCGAACCGGTCGTCGCCGCTGAGCTTCACATAGGGCGGTGCGTTGACATCGCCGAGGAAGCCGCCGAGCGGCTGGACGACGCCCTTGGTGCCGTCGGCCAGCTCGTACAGGCAGCCGAGGTCGAGGTCGACGTTGACCATGGACTGGCTGTGCCCGAGGACCTCCGGGGGCTTCAGCGCCTTGAAGGGGTGCCGCAGCAGGCTCTCCCGCTGGGACCCGCCGATGTCGGACGTGCGCATGCGCCACGTCAGATTGATCCGCAGATGGCCGGTGGCCGCCCCCTGCCGGGTGAGTGAGACCCGGTCGTGCCGTTTCGTCAGCTCTATCGCGTTCGACGACGCGCTGCCCGAGTCGAACTCGGCCGCCCGTCCACGCCAGAACCCGTCCAAGAAGCCCATTGCGCCCCCCACGTCCCGCGGGACGTTCCCAGTGTCCGCACACAAACCGGCGGGGCGGCCGGACGTCCGGCCGCCCCGCTCAGAGCGTTCCTCACCCTCGGGGGTGTCACACCCCGGACGACACCTCAGTCTTGTCCGGGGTCTCCGCTTTTCCCTCCGCCGCCGCGAGGGCGCGGTTGCGGCGGACCGAGGACCAGAAGGAGGCGCCGATCAGCACGACACCGATCAGGCCGGTGATGATCTCGTTGATCTGGTACTGGATGGTGACCAGCAGGATCATGGCGAGGGCGCCGATGGCGTAGTGGGCGCCGTGCTCCAGGTACACGTAGTCGTCGAGGGTGCCCTGGCGGACCAGGTAGACCGTGAGCGACCGGACGTACATCGCGCCGATGCCGAGGCCGAGGGCCATGAGGACGATGTCGTTGGTGATCGCGAAGGCGCCGATGACGCCGTCGAACGAGAAGGAGGCGTCCAGGACCTCGAGGTACAGGAACATGAAGAGGGCGGCCTCGCCGGCCAGGGCGACCGCGGAGCGGGGTTTGCCGCTGCGCTCGGCCTCCTCCTCGGCCTCGTGCTCACGCTCCTCCTGTTCCTCGAGGCGTTCCTCGAAGAACCCGGAGAGACCGCCCACGACCATGTACGTGATCAGACCGCCGATTCCGGACAGCAGGACCGTCTCGGCCTTGTCGACATGGGTGCCGCCGTGCTGGTGGGCGTGGGTCGCGAAGGTCAGCGCGGAGATCAGCAGCACGATCAGCGCGATGCAGACCGACAGCATGTCGACCTTGCCGAGCTTGGCCAGCGGCCGCTCCAGCCAGCCCAGCCACTTGATGTCCCGGTCCTCGAAGATGAAGTCCAGGAAGATCATCAGCAGGAACATGCCACCGAAGGCGGCGATCGCCGGGTGGGCGTCGGTGACGAGCTCCTGGTAGCGGTCCTTGTCGCTCAGTGCGAGGTCGACGGCCTCGATCGGACCGAGCTGCGCGCTGATCGCCACGATCACGACGGGGAAGACCAGCCGCATGCCGAACACGGCGATCAGGATGCCGATGGTGAGGAAGATCTTCTGCCAGAAGGCGTTCATCTTCTTCAGGATCCCGGCGTTGACCACCGCGTTGTCGAAGGACAGCGAGATCTCCAGGACCGAGAGGATCGCCACGATACCGAGGGCGGTCCACCCCCCGAAGAGGACCGCTGCGACCAAGCCGAGCGCGGTGACCGCGAACGACCAGCCGAAGGTTTTCAGAACCACTGGCTACCCAATCCTGTGTGTACGGGGCTCCCCCGCGCCGTACTCGGCTTTACGAAACTTTGAACCCGGAGTCTATGTCGGCCTAGTGGCGGACCCCACCCGGACCCTGGTTTTGCCCATATCGCGTCATGAGACGTTGACCCCGAAGTCCAGGGCGATGCCGCGTAGACCCGACGCGTACCCCTGTCCGACCGCGCGGAACTTCCACTCGCCCTGATAGCGGTAGACCTCGCCGAAGATCATGGCGGTCTCGGTGGAGGCGTCCTCGCTGAGGTCGTAGCGGGCGAGCTCCTGGCCGTCGGCCTGGTTGACCACACGGATGAAGGCGTTGCTGACCTGGCCGAACGTCTGGCCGCGCTCGTCGGCCATATGGATGGAGACGGGGAAGACGATCTTGTCGCACTGGGCGGGCACCTTCGACAGGTCGATCAGGATCGACTCGTCGTCGCCGTCGCCCTCGCCGGTCAGGTTGTCCCCGGTGTGCTCGACCGAGCCGTCGGGGCTCTTGAGCTGGTTGTAGAAGACGAACCACTCGTCTCCCATGACCCGGCCGCCGCTGCACACCAGGGCGCTGGCGTCGAGGTCGAAGGGTGCTCCTGTGGTCGAGCGCGCGTCCCAGCCGAGCCCGATCATCACCTGGGTGAGATTGGGTGCGGCCTTGGACAGGGAGACGTTCCCTCCCTTGGCGAGTGTGACGCCCATGATGCTGGTCCTCCCCGGGTGGTGCTTCTCGGTTGTTCTGCGCGTCCGGCGCCGCACCGAAACGGTACGGCGCCGGAATCGGCCGGACGTGTCCTGGACGGGCACGTGCGGTGACGTCAGACGTTGACCCCGAAGTCCTGGGCGATGCCGCGCAGACCCGAGGCGTAGCCCTGGCCGATGGCGCGGAACTTCCACTCCGCACCGTGCCGGTACAGCTCACCGAAGACCATGGCCGTCTCGGTGGACGCGTCCTCCGAGAGGTCGTAGCGGGCGATCTCGGCGCCGCCGTCCTGGTTCACGACGCGGATGAAGGCGTTGCGCACCTGGCCGAAGGACTGCTGACGGTTCTCCGCGTCGTAGATCGAGACCGGGAAGACGATCTTCTCGATGTCGGCCGGGACGCCCGCCAGGTTGACCTTGATCTGCTCGTCGTCGCCCTCGCCCTCACCGGTGAGGTTGTCACCGGTGTGCTCCACGGAGCCGTCGGGGCTCTTGAGGTTGTTGAAGAACACGAAGTTCTGGTCGTTGGCGACCTTGCCCGTGTTGTTCAGCAGCAGAGCGCTGGCGTCGAGGTCGAAGTCGGTGCCGGTCGTGGTGCGGACGTCCCACCCCAGACCGACGATGACCGCGGTGAGGCCGGGGGCCTCCTTGGTCAGTGATACGTTGCCGCCCTTGCTGAGGCTGACTCCCACGAGTCCTCCATTGATGTCCGGGGGCTGGGAGCCCCGCCGTGCGTTCGGTATCGGATCAACGACTCGATCCTAGTGACGGGTTCCCGCGGCTCGCAGGGCTTGGAACCCACCGATCGCGGGTGTCGGGGTCGAGTCGGTGCCGTAGGGGGTTCAGAGCGCGTCGAGTGCCTCGACGTACTCGTTGAGGTCGCGTGCGTCCGGCAGGGCGTTGACGACGGTCCAGCGCACGACGCCCTCCTTGTCGATGACGAAGGTGCCGCGCACCGCGCAGCCCTTGTCCTCGGCGAAGACGCCGTAGGCGCGGCTGACCTCGCCGTGCGGCCAGAAGTCGCTGAGCAGCGGGTACTCCAGGCCCTCCTGCTCGCCGAAGACGCGCAGGGTGGGGACGGAGTCGTTGGAGACGGCGAGGATCCGGGTGTCGCGGTCGGTGAACCGCGGCAGGTTGTCCCGCACGGCGCAGAGCTCGCCGGTGCACACGCCGGTGAAGGCGAAGGGATAGAAGAGAAGGACGACGTTCTGCGCGCCACGGAAGTCGGAGAGCCGCACCGTGCGGCCGTGGTTGTCCTTGAGCGCGAAGTCCGGAGCCTTGTCGCCGACCTGGATCGCCATCGTCGTCGTGTCCCTTCGGTGGGCTGTTCGGGTGGTGTCCACCCTATGCAGCGGCCACCGGGGGCCGCGCAGAAGGCCGGGCCGGGCCCTGGGGTCCGGCCCGGCTCGGCCACCGGTTACTTCTTGGACTTCGCGGCCTTGGGCGTCACCAGCCGGCTGCCGCTCCAGTCCTTGCCGACGCTGACGCTCTTGGACGCCGACAGCCCCGCCGTGGTCGCGGCTTCAGAGATGTCGCTGGGCTCCACGTAGCCGTCACGGCCGGTCTTCGGCGTCAGGAGAAGGATCGAGCCACCCTCCTCGATGTACGTGGTGGCGTCCACCAGCGCATCCGTCAGGTCGCCGTCCTCGTCGCGGAACCACAGCACCACGGCGTCGGCGACGTCGTCGTACTCCTCGTCCACCAGCTCGCTGCCGATGACTTCCTCAATGGCCTCGCGGAGCTCCTGGTCGACGTCGTCGTCGAAGCCGATCTCCTGGACCACCTGCTCGGGCTGGAACCCCAGCCTGACGGCAGGGCTCGTCCGCTCCTCCGCGTGGTCCGCGGTCGCGCTCACGGGTTGCCTCCTGATCATGTCTTGGGAATAACTCAGCCACGCGCGTGCGCGAAGCATTGGCCGTAGTCCACACGGGCGGGGCGGATCGCGCAAGTACCCGGCCGTCCGGACCGCCGAAACGGTGACGATCCGGAACGTGTCACCGCAACTCCTGGCACGCGAACATGCCTCCATGGTGACGTGCACCACACCAATGTGCCCCCTTTGTGAGTTTGGGAACCCTCTAGGGGGTCTCGACCGTTGTCCGGACCGGCGGTTACCTCGCAGTAAAGATGACGTCCGGCCCCCCGAGGTACACGATGGGGAGCGGTGCTGGCACCCAGAGTCCCCAGAAACACGGCCCTCCGACAGGTAAGGAACAGCGTGGCTTCCGGTTCAGATCGCAACCCGATCATCATTGGCGGCCTTCCGAGTCAGGTTCCTGACTTCGATCCCGAGGAAACCCAGGAGTGGCTCGACTCGCTCGACGCCGCCGTGGACGAGCGCGGCCGGGAGCGGGCCCGGTACCTGATGCTGCGCCTGATCGAGCGGGCCCGCGAGAAGCGCGTCGCCGTGCCCGAGATGCGCAGCACGGACTACGTCAACACGATCGCCACCAAGGACGAGCCGTTCTTCCCGGGCAACGAGGAGATCGAGCGCCGCATCCTGAACGCCACCCGGTGGAACGCCGCGGTGATGGTGTCCCGGGCCCAGCGCCCCGGCATCGGCGTCGGCGGCCACATCGCCACGTTCGCCTCCTCCGCCTCGCTCTACGACGTCGGCTTCAACCACTTCTTCCGCGGCAAGGACGAGGGCGACGGCGGCGACCAGGTCTTCTTCCAGGGGCACGCCTCCCCGGGCATCTACGCCCGCGCCTACCTGCTGGACCGTCTCAGCGAGCAGAACCTGGACGCGTTCCGCCAGGAGAAGTCCAAGGCGCCGCACGGCCTGTCGTCGTACCCGCACCCCCGGCTGATGCCGGACTTCTGGGAGTTCCCGACCGTGTCCATGGGCCTCGGCCCGATCGGCGCGATCTACCAGGCGCGGATGAACCGCTACATGGAGGCGCGCGGCATCGCGGACACCGCCAAGTCGCATGTGTGGGCGTTCCTCGGCGACGGCGAGATGGACGAGCCGGAGTCGCTGGGCCAGCTGTCCATCGCCGCGCGCGAGAGCCTGGACAACCTGACGTTCGTGGTGAACTGCAATCTGCAGCGCCTCGACGGCCCCGTCCGGGGCAACGGCAAGGTCATCCAGGAGCTGGAGTCGATCTTCCGCGGCGCCGGCTGGAACGTGATCAAGCTGATCTGGGACCGCTCGTGGGACCCGCTGCTCGCGCAGGACCGCGACGGCATCCTGGTCAACAAGATGAACACCACGCCGGACGGCCAGTTCCAGACGTACGCCACCGAGACCGGCGCGTACATCCGCGAGCACTTCTTCGGCGACGACCAGCGGCTGCGCGCCATGGTCGAAGGCATGACCGACGACCAGATCCTGCACCTGGGGCGCGGCGGTCACGACCACCGGAAGATCTTCGCGGCGTTCTCGGCGGCCAAGGCGCACAAGGGTCAGCCGACGGTGATCCTCGCCAAGACGATCAAGGGCTGGACCCTCGGCCCCAACTTCGAGGGCCGCAACGCCACGCACCAGATGAAGAAGCTGACGGTCGACGACCTCAAGCGATTCCGCGACCGGCTGCATCTGCCGATCGCCGACAGGGAGCTGGAGAGCGGGCTCCCGCCGTACTACCACCCGGGGCGCGACTCCGAGGAGATCCAGTACATGCACGACCGCCGCCGGAGCCTCGGCGGTTATGTGCCCACCCGGGTCGTGCGGTCCAAGCCGCTGGCCCTGCCGGACGACAAGACGTACGCGACCGTGAAGAAGGGCTCCGGTCAGCAGTCGATCGCCACGACCATGGCGTTCGTCCGGCTGCTGAAGGACCTCATGCGGGACAAGGAGCTCGGCAGGCGGTTCGTGCTGATCGCGCCGGACGAGTACCGCACGTTCGGCATGGACTCGTTCTTCCCGAGCGCGAAGATCTACAACCCGCTCGGGCAGCAGTACGAGGCGGTCGACCGCGATCTGCTGCTCGCCTACAAGGAGTCGCCGCAGGGCCAGATGCTGCACGACGGCATCTCGGAGGCGGGCTGCACCGCCTCCCTGATCGCGGCGGGCTCGGCCTACGCCACCCACGGCGAGCCGCTGATCCCGGTGTACGTCTTCTACTCGATGTTCGGTTTCCAGCGCACCGGTGACCAGTTCTGGCAGATGGCCGACCAGCTGGCGCGCGGTTTCGTCCTGGGCGCCACCGCCGGGCGTACGACGCTGACCGGTGAGGGCCTGCAGCACGCGGACGGGCACTCGCAGCTGCTCGCCTCGACCAACCCGGGCTGTGTCGCCTACGACCCGGCGTACGGCTACGAGATCGCGCACATCGTCCAGGACGGTCTGGGCCGGATGTACGGCGGCGACGCCGAGCACCCGCACGGCGAGGACGTCTTCTACTACCTCACCGTCTACAACGAGCCGATCCAGCACCCGGCCGAGCCGGCGGACGTCGATGTCGAGGGCATCCTCAAGGGCGTGTACCGGCTGAGCCAGGGCGCCTCCGGCGCGGTGCCGGCGCAGATCATGGCGTCCGGTGTGGCCGTGCCGTGGGCCCTGGAGGCGCAGAAGATCCTCGCCGAGGAGTGGAACGTCAAGGCGGACGTCTGGTCGGCGACCTCCTGGAACGAACTGCGGCGCGAGGCGGTGGCCTGCGAGGAGCACAACCTGCTGCACCCGGAGGAGGAGCAGCGCGTGCCGTACGTGACGCGCAAGCTCACCGGCGCGGAGGGGCCGTTCGTGGCCGTCTCCGACTGGATGCGGGCGGTGCCGGACCAGATCGCGCGCTGGGTGCCGGGCACGTACCAGTCGCTGGGGGCCGACGGCTTCGGCTTCGCGGACACGCGCGGTGCGGCGCGGCGGTTCTTCCACATCGACGCGCACTCGATCGTGCTGGCGGTGCTCACCGAGCTGGCGAAGGAGGGCAAGGTGGACCGCTCGGCCCTGAAGCAGGCGATCGACCGGTACCAGCTGCTCGACGTGTCGGCGGCGGACCCGGGCGCGGCCGGCGGCGACGCCTAGGCAGGACGGAGCGACGGGGTGGGGCGCTCCGCGGATGATCCGCGGAGCGCCCCACCCCGTCGTCATGTGCTGAAGATCAGGTACTGAAGGGGAACATCAGGGCGCCGGGTGACGCGCCGCCGTCGCCGTTCACCGCGGCGAGGGCGCGTCAGGCCAGGCCCATGCCCGGGGTGGCCGCGCCCGCCAGCCAGATGACCGCCAGCAGTGTGTCGATCGCGCCCAGGACCAGCGCCACCAGGGCGGGTGCCGGGCGGGCTCCCGACCATGAGCGGCCCATGGCCAGCCAGCCGCAGACGATCGCCACCGGGCCGAGGATGATGCCCAGTACGAAGAATCCGGCGATCGCGCAGATGGCTCCGACGATTCCCAGCGTCGCGCGATCCGGCCCGGTCCGTGACCACGTCCGGCCACGTGAGCGGGGGTGCCTGCGCGTGCCGTGTCCGAAGCCCGCCATCGTCAACTCCCTGGTTCGGCGTTGGACTTGACGAGTAACCGATGCGGCGGACTTCATGCCCGCGCGGGCCGGACCGTCGGCGCGCCATCCCCCTCCGGCAGCGCGCCGCTGGCCGCGGTCACCCTCCCCCACGGCGTCCACCTGCCCGTGGACCGTGCCGTACGGAGGGCTTGACTTACTGTCACCCGAGGCGCCGGACGACGGGAGGGATCCGCGGCGGTTGTCACCCTGATGAGGGAACTCCCGCCGCGAACCCCTCCGTTCGCACGCGTCAGATGTGCGCGGCGCCCGCGCCCGCGCCCGCGTTCTCGCCCCTCTTGGTGAGGAAGGCGACGAGGACGGCGACGACGGCCACCCCGGCGGCGACCAGCGAGGCCGCGCTCATCCCGGAGATGAAGGTGTCGTGGGCGACATCCGTGATCTTGGTGGCGATGGCCTCGGGGGTGCCCGGGGGAACGGGGGCGCCGCCCTTCTGCACGGCCGTCGCCGCCCCTTCGAGCTGCTCCGGGGCCAGCGGCGGCAGTCCCGCGTCCGTCCAGTTGCCCGGGAGGTCGCTGTCGACCTTCGAGGCCATGACGGCGCCCAGCACCGCCGTACCGAGGCTTCCGCCGACCTGCATCGCGGACTGCTGCAGACCGCCGGCGACCCCGGACAGCTCCAGCGGGGCGTTGCCCACGATGACCTCGGTGGCGCCGACCATGACGGGGGCGAGACCCAGGCCGAGCAGGGCGAACCAGAGCGACATCAGGCCGCTGCCGGTGTTGGTGTCGAGCGTCGACATGCCGTACATGGCGAGCGCGGTGAGGGCCATACCGCCCGCGAGCGGGACGCGCGGGCCGACCTTGGTGATCATGGCGCCCGCGAGCGGGGAGCCGACGATCATCATGCCGGTCAGGGGCAGCAGGTGCAGACCGGCGTCGACCGGGCCCAGACCGCGGACACCCTGCAGATAGAAGGTGACGAAGAACAGGCCGCCCATGAAGGAGATGGCCATCAGGACCATCAGCACGACACCCGCGGACAGCGGGACCGAGCGGAAGAGGCCCAGCGGGATGAGGGGCTCCTTGACCTTCGTCTCCCAGTAGGCGAAGAACCCGAAGCTGGCGAGCGAGGCGATGATGAACGCCCAGACGCCGGTGTCGCCCCAGCCCCACTCGGGGGCCTTGATGATGGCCCAGACGAGACAGAACACCGCCGCGGACAGCAGGGCGATGCCGAGCAGGTCGAAGGAGCGGGGCGCGTTCTCCGCGCGGTGGTCGAGCAGGATCCACACGCCGAGCGCGACGGCGAGGACGCCGACCGGCACGTTGATGAAGAACACCGACTGCCAGTTGACGTGCTCGACGAGGACACCGCCGAGGATCGGGCCGCCGGCGGTGGAGGCGCCGATGACCATGCCCCAGATGCCGATGGCCATGTTGAGCTTCTCGGCCGGGAAGGTCGCGCGCAGCAGGCCGAGCGCGGCCGGCATCAGCAGGGCGCCGAAGAGGCCCTGGAAGACACGGAAGACGATGACCATCGTGATGCCCTGGGACAGCCCGATGGCGGCGGAGGAGGCGGCGAAGCCCGCCACGCCGATGAGGAAGGTCTGGCGGTGCCCGAAGCGGTCGCCGAGCTTGCCGGCGGTGATCAGCGAGACGGCCAGCGCGAGGAAGTACGCGTTGGTGATCCACTGCAGATCGGACCAGCTGGCTTTCAGGTCGTCGCCGATGGCGGGGTTGGCGATGGCCACGATGGTGCCGTCGAGGGCCACCATCATGACCCCCACTGCGACGGTGATGAGCGTGAGCCAGGGGTGTCCGCGCATCCCCTTGGCCGACGTCGCGTCCGAGGGGACCGCCTGCGCGTCGCCCCCCGACCCCGTCGTGTCGATGGTGGTCTGACTAGTCATGTGTTCGAGGCTAGTGACAGTCACTGACAATTGACAAACCAATTCACAAGTCGGTAACTGACACATATGGAAACGCTGCGCGAACGCAAGAAACAGCGCACCCGGGAAGCGCTGCTGCGGACCGCGCTGGAGCTCTTCACGACACGCGGGTACGAGGACACGACCGTCGACGACATCGCCGACGCGGTCGAGGTGTCGCAACGCACGTTCTTCCGGTACTTCGCCGGCAAGGAGGAGGCCGCCCTCGCGCTCCAGGAGATGACGGAGACGCACTTCCTGCAGGCGGTGCGCGAGCGGCCGGCCCACGAGCCCCCGATGGAGGCGCTGCGGCAGGCCGTCCTGGAGAGCTGGGACAGCCTCAGCGAGGTCGTCGAGTCGGTGGCGCCGGTCGAGGTGTTCCTGCGCATGTACCAGGTCATCGAGTCGACCCCGGTGCTGCTCGCCGCGCATCTGCGGCGCTCGCTGGAGACGGAGGAGGCGATCGCGCGGGTGCTGGCCGAGCGGGAGCGCGTCGACATCGACGCCGACCCGCGGCCGCGGCTGGCGGTGGCCGTGTTCGGCGGGGTGATGCGGCTCACGGAACGCCGGTGGAGCACCGGCGAGGAGGCGAGCCTCGACGCCATACGGGCGTTGACGGTCCAGTACCTGGAACAGGTGGGTCCGGCACTCACCGGGAGCTGGCGAACACACTGAGAAGATCGGCGCGTTCACGTCACCTTGATCAAAACGTGATACCCGTCACTTGGTTAACGCGAGACCCTCTCGTTCTCCTAGTGTGTCCTCCCAGTGACTTCCTTCGACACCACCCCGCAGCTGAACGTCCGGCGCGCACTGCTCGCTCTGGCCGTCGTGTTCGTGATGCTGGCGACCACGGGCTGGACCGCTCTGCGGCACCATCGCGGTGCCGCGCCGCTCCAGGCGTCGATCAGCGCCTGGGAGCACGGCAGCATCGCCGGCCACCGGCTTCCGGCGGCGGACTCCCCGCCCACCCGGCTCGCCGCGTTCTTCGACTCGCTGACCGAGCACCAGCGCGCCCATCTCGTACGCCGCTATCCGCTCGCGATCGGCAACATGAACGGCGCGCCCGTCGAACTGCGCTACCGGGCCAATCGGGTGGCGCTCGGCGAGGCGCGCGAGGTGGAGCGCAAGCGGGTGCACGACAAGGGACTCACGCCGGACGGGCAGCGCGAGGCGGCACGCCGCGCCGAGCGCTTCGGGGTGCTGATGCACTCCGACCGCCGGATCCTCGCCTTCGACCCGGCCGGCACCGGACGGGCCGCGGAGGTCTTCGGCGATCTGGAGCGGGCCGAGCGGGTCTCGGTCGTCGTCCCCGGCGTCGACACCGACGTGCTCACCTTCCAGCGCACGCACCGCGCGTACTCCGCGCCGGTCGGCATGGCCCGTTCCCTGTACGACGCCGAGCGCCGGGCCGCGCCCAGGACGCGTACGGCGGTCATCGCCTGGGCGGACTACACCTCGCCCGGCGGTCTCGGGCTCGACTCGGCGACCGCGACCCGTGCCGCCGACGGGGCCGTACGGCTGAACGCGCTGGTGCGCACGCTGCCCGGCCGCTCGCCCGTCTCCCTGTTCTGCCACAGCTACGGCTCGGTGCTGTGCGGTCTGGCCGCACGCGAACTGCCGGGCCGGGTGACCGACATAGCGGTGGCGGGCAGCCCCGGCATGCGGGTGGAGCGGGCCTCGCAGCTGCGCACGTCCGCCCATGTGTGGGCGATGCGGGACGCCGACGACTGGGTGCAGGACGTGCCGTATCTGGAGCTCGGCGGGCTCGGGCACGGCGAGGACCCGGTGGCCTCGGTGTTCGGCGCGCGGGTGCTGTCGGCGCGGGACGCGAAGGGCCACAGCGGCTACTTCGAGCCCGGCACGGAGAGTGTGAAGAACTTCGCGGAGATCGGGGTCGGCGCGTACGAGTCGGTGCGGTGCGCCGACGGCACGGTCGGGTGCCGTGCGGGCCTGTCCGACGCCGCGTCGGCCGGACGCGCGTAGAGACGGAAGGAATTGCGGTGTGCGCGGGGTGGGGACGGAGGAACACGTGCCGCATACGATGAGCCGCATGGGTGACGTACTGGCCGGATTTCATGCCGCCTGGGAGTTCGAGTCCGACTCCGTGCTCATCCGCTACGAACGGGGCCTTCGGACACCGAAGCTGTTCCAGGCGCTCGGGGAGCGCCGTGTCCCCTACCGGGCCCTCGCCGGCGCGACGCTGGCGCCGGGCCGGCGCGGGACCGTGGTGCTGCGCCTCGAACTGCGCCCGGGTGCCGATCCGTTGCTCACGGCGGCCGCGGGGCAGCTGAAGGAAGGAAGCGATCCGTACCGGCTGGTGCTGCCGGCCGAGCGCGAGACGCTCGCCGAGTACTACCGCGACGAGGTGCGCGACCGGCTGACGGAGGACCCCTCGGCGGCCGAGGACTTCCTCGTGGGAGCGCCCGAAGTGCCCTTGCAGTTCAAGGCATACGACGGCAAAGCGTCGTTTGACGGAAAAATAGTCCATTTCAGGTGGTTCTGGACCGGTGCGTCCTCGGCGAAGTGGAAAGCCGGCGACCAGAGCTTCCCGGTGTCGGAGCTGAGCGGCGTCGAGTGGCGCTCCCCCGAACTCTTCGAGGGGCATCTGCGGCTGCTCCGGCGCGACACCGCGCAGGCCCAGCCGGCCCAGGCCGACCAGGACCCGGCGGCCGTCGTCTTCGGGCTCGGCTACGGGCCGGTGCACGAGTCGCTGCCCTTCGCCGCCGCCGTGCTCGAGGCCGTGCGCCGCGCCGAACCGGTGACCGCGGCGCCGGCCGGGGCGCCGCGGCGCGATCCGGCCGACATCGCCGAGCGGATCCGCCACCTGGGCGAGCTGCACCAGGCAGGGCTCGTCACGGACGAGGAGTTCGCGGGCAAGAAGGCGGAGCTGCTCGCCGAGCTGTGAGCACTCCCGCTCCGGGGTCCCGGGTCCTACTCCCGGCCCGCGGACGTGAAGGACATGTCCGCGTAGCGGGTGCCGGACACCCGGTCCGCCAGCGGCTCCAGCAGGGCCAGCTCCGCCGCGTCCAGCTCGATCCGGGTCGCCGCCGTGTTCTCCTCCACCCGGGCCGGGCTGCGGGTGCCCGGGATCGGGACGACGGGCAGGCCGTGCACCTCCGCGCGCTGCTGGACCCAGGCCAGGGCGATCTGCCCGGCCGTCGCGCCCCGCGCCTGCGCGATCGCGCGGATCGGGTCGAGCAGGGCCGCGTTGGCCGCGGCGTTCTCGCCCGTGTACCGGGGCTGCCCGCGGCGGAAGTCGTCGGTGCTCAGCTCCTCGGCCCGGGCGAACGAGCCGGTGAGGAAGCCCCGGCCCAGCGGGGAGTACGGCACCAGGGTCACACCCAGCTCGCGGGCGGCCGGGACGACGCCGGTCTCGATGTCACGGCTGAACAGCGACCACTCGGACTGCACGGCCGCGATCGGGTGCACAGCCTGCGCCTGGCGCAGCTCGCCGGCCGTGACCTCGCTCAGGCCCAGCCGGCGCACCTTGCCCTCGCGGACCAGGTCGGCCATCACGCCGACGGTGTCCTCCAGGGGGATCTCCACCTGGAGGCGGTGCATGTAATAGAGGTCGATGACATCGACGTCCAGCCGCTTCAGGCTCGCCTCGACACAGCGGCGTATGTAGGGCTCGTCGTTGCGGATGATCCGCTTCGTGGGGTCGTCGGGGTGGATCGCCAGACCGAACTTGGTGGCGATCACCACCTCGTCGCGGTGCGCCTTGAAGAAGGGCGCGAGGAACCGTTCGTTCTCGCCGCTGCCGTACGCGTCCGCCGTGTCGTACAGCGTGACGCCCAGGTCCAGTGCCCGCTCCAGGGTGGCCCGGGACGCGTCCGCGTCGGACGGTCCGTAGGCGAAGCTCATGCCCATGCAGCCGAGGCCCTGGACGCCCACCTCGGGGCCGTCCGCGCCGAGGCGTGCCGTGCCTGCCCTGCCGTCGCTCATCCGGCCTGCTCCGTCTTCTGCTCGGTGTACGCCTGCCGCTCGTGGAGGCGGCCCGCGTCGGCGTAGAAGTTGATCTTCCGGTCGAGCACCGCCAGCGTGTCCTGCAGCTCGGCGATCCGGGCGAGGACGTCGCGGCGGGTCGTCTCCAGCAGCTCGAAGCGCTCGCCGAAGGTGTGGTCGCCCTCGCGCACCAGCTCGGCGTAGCGGACCATGTCGGCGACCGGCATCCCGGTGAGCCGCAGCTTGCCGACGAGGTCGAGCCAGTCCAGGTCCCGGTTGCTGTAGCGGCGCTGGCCGGTGTGCGAGCGGTCGATGTGCGGCATGAGGCCGATGCGCTCGTACCAGCGCAGCGTGTGGGCCGTCAGGCCGGTGAACGCGACGACCTCGCTGATCGTGTAGCTGTCCTGGCCCTGGGGTCGCCGGTCCGGGCGCGGTGGGGCGGCGCAGCTGTCGGTGCTCGTGGTCTCCATCACCGTCATACCGTCCACGCTATGACCTTGGAGTGCGCTCCAAGCAAGGAGAACGGTGAGAAAAGAGTGGGACCTGGCCTGATCCCCGCGGCCCCCCTGCCGTACGGGAGCCCGGCATGATCGACAGGACACCCCCTAAGCTCGACGGCATGTCGCTGAGCAGCCTCGCACTGATCGAGAACTGGCCTGTTCCCACCGCCGCCGCCGGGGTCGTCCGCGCCGACGGCACGGTCCTCGGTACCCACGGCCCCGTCGCACACCGCTTCCCCCTGGCCTCGGTGACCAAGCCGCTGGCCGCGTACGCGGCGCTGGTCGCCTACGAGGAGGGCGCGGTCGAACTCGACGAGCCGGCCGGGCCCGAGGGCTCGACGGTGCGGCATCTGCTCGCGCACACCTCGGGCCTCGCCTTCGACGAGCACCGGGTGACGGCCCCGCCCGGGGAGCGGCGGCTGTACTCCAACGCCGGGTTCGAGCAGCTCGGGGACCACATCGCCAAGGCGACCGACATCCCGTTCGGGGAGTACCTGCGCCAGGCGGTGCTGGAGCCGCTGGGCATGACGGACACCTCGCTGGAGGGGTCCCCGGCGAAGGACGCCGTGTCGACGGTCGGGGATCTCCTGCGGTTCGCGGCGGAGGTGCAGACGCCCCGGCTGCTGGACCCGCGGACGGTCGCCGAGGCGATGACCGTGCAGTACCCGGGGACGAAGGGGGTTCTGCCGGGGTACGGGCACCAGAACCCCAACGACTGGGGGCTGGGCTTCGAGATCCGGGACGGCAAGGCGCCGCACTGGACGGGCGCCTCGTCCTCGCCCCGCACCTTCGGGCACTTCGGCCAGTCGGGGACGTTCCTGTGGATCGACCCGGACGCGGGCGTGGCCTGTGTCGCGCTCGCGGACCGGGCGTTCGGGCCGTGGGCGGCCGAGGTGTGGCCGCCGTTCACGGACGCGGTGCTGGCCGAGGTGTAGCCCGGGTCAGCGGTCGTCCGGCGCGCCGGGCGCGGGCAGGGCGCCGAGCTTCTCGCCGGTCCCCTCGGTGTCGATGTGCGGCAGGATCCGGTCCAGCCACCGGGGGGTCCACCAGGCGTGCTCGCCGAGCAGGGTCATCACGGCGGGCACCATGAGCAGCCGGACCACCGTCGCGTCGATGAGCACGCTGACGGCGAGCCCGAGCCCGAGCATCTTGACGACGATGTTGTCGCTGATGATGAACGCCGCGAAGACGCTCACCATGATCAGGGCCGCGCAGGTGATGACCCGGGCGGTGATCTCCAGCGCGTGGGCGACGGAGTCCTTGGCGTCGCCGGTGCGCTTCCACGCCTCGTGCACCCGGGAGAGCAGGAAGATCTCGTAGTCCATGCTCAGGCCGAAGATGATCGCGAACATCATCATCGGCACATAGCTCTCGATGGGCACCTTGCCGTGCACGCCCAGCGCGGGCCCGCCCCAGCCCCACTGGAAGACGGCGACGACGACGCCGTACGAGGCCGTGATGGACAGGACGTTGAGGACGGCCGCCTTCACGGCGACCAGCAGCCCGCGGAAGACGGCGAGGACGATCAGGAACGCCAGGCCGACCACGACGAGGATGATCCAGGGCAGCCGCTCCGCGACGATGTCGCGGAAGTCGACCTGGGCGGCGGTGGTCCCGGTGACATAGCCCTTGGCGGCGGTGCCGGACGCCGCGTCGGGGAGCGTGTGGTCGTAGAGGCGGTTGACGAGGTTCGTGGTGTCCTTGTTCTGCGGGGACACCGACGAATAGACCGTGCCGACCAGGACGTCGCCGTCCTGTGTCGGCTGCAGCGGGCTGACGAAGGACGTCCCTGACTCGTCGTTCAGCGCCTGCTGGGTCTTCGAGGACAGGTCGGAGCGCTGCGAGTCCGGTACGCCGCTCTGGTCGACGACGACGGTGAGCGGTCCGTTGGAGCCCGCGCCGAAGGCGTCCGTCATCAGGTCGAAGGCCCGCCGGTCGGTGAAGGACGTGGGGTCGGCGCCGTCGCCGATGTGCCCGAGCTGGATCGAGAAGACGGGGATGGCCAGCACCGCGACGGTGACCACGCCGGCGGACAGATACCGCCAGGGATGGTGCTCGACGCGCTTGGCGTACCGGTGCCAGGTGCCCTGGGCCGTGTCGCGGCCGGCCTCGGTCTCGGCGATGGGGGTGCGGACGTGCCAGCGGTCGAGGGCGCGTCCGACCAGCCCGAGCAGGGCCGGGACCAGGGTCAGGGCACCGAGCACGGCGGAGACGACGGTGACGGCGGCGGCCACGCCGAGCAGGCCGATGAAGGTCACGCCGGACACCCACAGGCCCATCAGGGCGACGATGACGGTGGTGCCGGAGACCAGGACCGCGCGTCCGCTGGTGGCCGCGGCGTGCCCGGCGGCGCGCACCGGGTCGGCGCCGTCCATGAGGTTCTGCCGGTGCCGGGTGAGCAGGAAGAGCGCGTAGTCGATGCCGACGCCGAGCCCGATCATCGTGGCCAGCGTGGGCGAGACCGTGGCGAAGGTGAAGGCGAGGGCGAGCAGCCCGAGGCAGGCCAGTCCGCCGACCACGGCGATCAGGGCGGAGAGCAGCGGCAGGACGGCCGCGATCACACTGCCGAAGCCGATCAGCAGGACGACGACGGCGACGCCGAACCCGATGGCCTCGCTGATCCGGTCGTTGCCGGCGGGCCGCTCGAGCTCGCCCAGCGATCCGCCGTACTCGACCTCGACACCGGCCTGCCGCAGTGGCTCCACGGCGTTGTCGACGCCGTCCAGATAGCTGTCGCCGAGCAGCGAGGGCTGTTCGTCGAAGCGGATGGTGATGTACCCGGTCTTCCCGTCCGAGGACAGCGGCCCCACCTTGGAGGAGGTGCCCTCCAGCGGGTTCTGCACGCTCAGGACGTGGGGCAGCTTCTGGAGGTCGGAGACGGCGGTCGACAGCTGCGAGCCGGAGGAGCTGAGGGGCTTGTCCGCGTCGTGCAGGACGATCTGGCTGCTGTACCCGCCGGCCTGCGGGTCGTGCGCCTTCAGGACGTCCAGGCCCTTCTCGGACTGCACGTCGGACAGGGCGAAGTTGTCGGAGTACTCGCCGCCGTGGATGTGGTTCAGGGCCTGGAGCACACCGAGCGCCACGACCCAGGCGGCGATCACGATCACGAAGTGCCGTGCGCACCACTCGCCGAGCCGGCGCAGGCCCCCCTTCGGGGCTCCGCCCCGCACTTCCGCGGTCTTGCCGGCCATGCCCCGGCTCATCTCTGCCGAGCGGTCACTGACCTCTTCATTGGATGCCGGGGAGATCGTTCCGGCATCCCGTGCCGGAGCCGTCGTGGGCCGTTCGGCTGACGCCGGTCAGCCGGTCATCTCCCAGACCAGCAGCTCCGCCGGGGCCAGCGCGACCGCCTCCAGGTCCGCGGCGCCGGTGATCCGCGCCGCGTCGCCGGGGCCCAGCTCCTCCCCGGCCAGCCGCACCTCGCCGCGCGCGACGTGCACGTACAGACGGGCGGCGTCCGGTACGGCCGTCCGCTCCCCCGCCGCGAGCCGCCGTACATGGAGCATCGCGCCGGCCTCGGGGACGGCGTACGGGGTGGAGTCCGCGATGCCGTGGACGATCTCGTACGCCGGGTCGCCGCCCGGCGACAGCGGGGCCAGCCAGGTCTGCACGAAGACGAGGGGCACGTCGGCGTCGTTGCGTTCGACGTGCCGGACGCCGCCCGCCGAGCTGAGCCGCTGGACGTCGCCGGGGCGCACCACGGTGGCGTGCCCGGTGGAGTCGCGGTGGGTCAGCTCGCCCTCGACCACCCAGGTCACGATCTCGGTGTGGCTGTGCGGGTGCTCGTCGAAGCCGGCGCCGGGCGCGAGCCGCTCCTCGTTGCAGGCGATGACCGCGCCGAAGCGGAGGTTGTCCGGGTCGTAGTGGGGTCCGAAGGAGAAGGCGTGGCGGGAGGTGATGCCCGCTGCCGGATCCCCTCCCGGATAGCGCTCAGCGGCGCGCCGTACGTCCATCACGGGGACCACCGTAGACCCACCGGGGAGCCCGCGGGCGACCCTCCGGCACGCACCGGCGTCCCGATAAGGCAGTCTTGTCCCCGTGCCCGAACCCGTAACCCGAAAGTCCGAAGCCGCCGCGCACGACGTCCACGCCCACGCCGCGACCCTGAAGCGACTGGAGAAGTCGTCCGGCTCGCTCGCCGCGCAGGCCATCGCGCGCATGGACGAGACGCTGCCGTGGTACCGGGCCATGCCCCCGGAGAACCGTTCCTGGATCGGTCTCGTCGCCCAGGCCGGTATCGCCGCGTTCACCGAGTGGTTCCGGCATCCCGACGCCCCGCAGGCCATCTCCACCGACGTGTTCGGCACGGCGCCGCGCGAGCTGACCCGGGCCATCACGCTGCGGCAGACCGTGGAGATGGTGCGCACCACCATCGAGGTCATGGAGTCGGCGATCGACGAGGTCGCGGCGCCCGGCGACGAGCGGGTGCTGCGTGAGGCGCTCCTCGTGTACGCCCGGGAGATCGCCTTCGCGACCGCGCAGGTCTACGCCCAGGCCGCCGAGGCACGCGGTGCCTGGGACGCCCGGCTGGAGTCCCTGGTGGTCAACGCCGTGCTCAGCGGCGAGGCCGACGAGGGGGCCGTCTCCCGGGCGGCGGCGCTGGGCTGGAACTCGCCGGAGCATGTGTGCGTGGTGCTCGGAACGGCGCCCGACGGCGACAGCGAACTGACCGTGGAGGCCATCCGGCGGGCCGCCCGGCACGCCAAGCTCCAGGTGCTGACCGGGGTGCTCGGGGACCGGCTCGTGGTGATCGCGGGCGGCAGCGACAACCCGCTCGCGGTGGCGAAGTCGCTGATCGGACCGTATGCGGCCGGCCCCGTGGTGGCCGGGCCCGTCGTACCGGACCTGCTGGCCGCGACCCGGTCCGCGCAGGCGGCAGCCGCCGGGCTGAAGGCGTGCACGGCCTGGCAGGACGCGCCCCGCCCGGTCCTCGCGGACGATCTCCTCCCGGAGCGCGCCATAGCCGGAGATCCCAGCGCGCGCGAGCAGTTGGTGGAGGAGATCTACAGACCGCTGGAGGAGGCGGGGTCGGCTCTGCTGGAGACGCTCTCCGTCTATCTCGAACAGGCGAGCAGTCTGGAGGGCGCGGCACGGATGCTGTTCGTGCATCCCAACACCGTGCGCTACCGGCTTCGACGTGTGACTGACGTCACCGGCTGGTCACCGTCCGATGTACGCTCCGCGTTCACACTGCGAATCGCGCTGATCCTGGGGCGCCTGGCCGACGGCGATCTCCAGCTCTAGTCTTTTGTCGGGGGCCCACAAAACCCCCTCGTGTTCTTCGTCCTTGTCCCCACGGGCGGCGTCGGCCGTCCCCAAGAGAGAGTGTGAGAGTGCTCGTACTCGTCGCTCCCGGCCAGGGCGCCCAGACGCCCGGCTTCCTGACCCCCTGGCTCGAACTGCCCGGTGCCGCCGACCGCCTCGGCGCCTGGTCGGACGCCATCGGACTGGACCTCGCCCACTACGGGACGCAGGCCGACGCGGACGCCATCCGGGACACCGCGGTGGCCCAGCCGCTGCTCGTCGCGGCCGGCCTGCTGTCCGCCGCGGCACTGGGTGACATCGTCCCCGGCGCCGTCGCCGGCCACAGCGTCGGCGAGATCACCGCGGCCGCCTACGCGGGCGTCCTCGACGACACCGCCGCGCTGACCCTCGTACGCAAGCGCGGCCTGGCGATGGCCGAGGCCGCCGCGATCACCGAGACCGGCATGTCGGCGCTGCTCGGCGGCGACTCCGAGGTCAGCGTCGCGCACCTGGAGAAGCTGGGCCTGACCCCGGCGAACATGAACGGCGCCGGGCAGATCGTGGCCGCCGGCACCATGGAGCAGCTCGCCGCGCTCAACGAGGACAAGCCCGAGGGCGTGCGCAAGGTCGTCCCGCTGAAGGTCGCCGGCGCGTTCCACACGCACCACATGGGCCCGGCGGTGGAGAAGCTGGCCGAGGCCGCCAAGGAGCTCGTCCCGGCCGACCCGACGGTCGCCTACGTCTCCAACAAGGACGGCAGGACGGTGACCACCGGCACCGAGGTGCTGGAGCGTCTCGTCGGCCAGGTCGCCAACCCGGTCCGCTGGGACCTGTGCATGGAGACCTTCAAGGAGCTCGGCGTGACGGCCCTGATCGAGGCGTGCCCGGGCGGCACGCTGACCGGTCTGGCCAAGCGCGCACTGCCGGGTGTGAAGACCCTGGCGCTGAAGACCCCCGACGATCTCGACGCTGCTCGCGAGCTCGTCGCAGAGCACGCCTGACAAGGAGCCCGGAGCATGGCGAAGCTGAAGCCCAGCAAGGGCGCCCCGTACGCGCGCGTCCTCGGCGTGGGCGGGTACCGGCCCACGCGGGTGGTGCCCAACGAGGTGATCCTGGAGAAGATCGACTCGTCCGACGAGTGGATCCGTTCGCGCTCCGGCATCCAGACGCGGCACTGGGCGAACGACGAGGAGACCGTCGCCGCGATGTCCATCGAGGCGTCCGGCAAGGCGATCGCCGACGCCGGCATCGCCGCCGAGCAGATCGGCGGCGTGATCGTCTCGACCGTCTCGCACTTCAAGCAGACGCCGGCCGTCGCCACGGAGATCGCCGACAAGCTCGGCACGAACAAGGCCGCCGCCTTCGACATCTCGGCCGGCTGCGCGGGCTTCGGCTACGGCCTGACCCTCGCCAAGGGCATGATCGTCGAGGGCAGCGCCGAGTACGTGCTGGTGATCGGTGTGGAGCGGCTGAGCGACCTGACCGACCTGGAGGACCGCGCGACGGCCTTCCTGTTCGGCGACGGCGCCGGCGCGGTCGTCGTGGGCCCCTCCCAGGAGCCGGCGATCGGCCCCACGGTCTGGGGTTCCGAGGGCGACAAGTCCGAGACGATCAAGCAGACCGTGCCGTGGAACGAGTACGACAGCTCCACGGACAAGTTCCCCGCGATCACGCAGGAGGGCCAGGCGGTCTTCCGCTGGGCCGTGTTCGAGATGGCGAAGGTCGCCCAGCAGGCGCTGGACGCGGCCGGGATCAGCCCGGACGACCTGGACGTCTTCATCCCGCACCAGGCCAACGAGCGGATCATCGACTCGATGGTGAAGACACTCAAGCTGCCGGAGCATGTCACGGTCGCCCGTGACGTGCGCACCACCGGCAACACCTCGGCCGCCTCGATCCCGCTCGCGATGGAGCGGCTCCTGGCGACCGGTGAGGCGAAGAGCGGCGACACCGCGCTCGTCATCGGATTCGGGGCGGGTCTCGTCTACGCCGCCACGGTCGTTACTCTCCCCTAGGCACTCCGTGCCGGATCATTGAACCGGCACGGGACGCGCACCACCTGCCGCTCGTGCGGCGGGCGCCCAACCCTCTGAAGAACCTGAACAACAACGAAGGAGCGCCACCATGGCCGCCACTCAGGAAGAGATCGTCGCCGGTCTCGCCGACATCGTGAACGAGATCGCCGGCATCCCGGTCGAGGACGTCCAGCTGGACAAGTCCTTCACCGACGACCTGGACGTCGACTCGCTGTCCATGGTCGAGGTCGTCGTCGCCGCCGAGGAGCGCTTCGACGTGAAGATCCCCGACGAGGACGTCAAGAACCTCAAGACCGTCGGCGACGCGACCGACTACATCCTCAAGCACCAGGGCTGATCTGCCGATCCGGCTTCTGGGCCGACTGCCCCGCCACCCGGCGGTGGCGCCGCTGAATCCTCGTATCCGTTGGAGAAAGAATTCCCGTGAGCCCGACCAATCGCACCGTGGTCGTCACCGGTATCGGCGCAACCACACCGCTGGGTGGCGACGCAGCCTCTACCTGGGAGGGCCTGGTCGCCGGACGTTCCGGCGTCAAGCCCCTGGAGCAGGAGTGGGCCGCCGACCAGGCGGTCCGTATCGCCGCGACGATCGCGGTGGAGCCCACCGAGGTCATCCCGCGGCCGCAGGCCCGCCGTCTGGACCGTTCGGCGCAGTTCGCGCTGATCGCCGCTCAGGAGGCGTGGAAGGACGCCGGGTTCGAGGCCAAGGCCGGTGAGGACCCGAACGTCGACCCCGACCGGCTGGGCGCGGTCATCGCCTCCGGCATCGGCGGTGTGACGACGCTGCTCGACCAGTACGACGTGCTGAAGGAGAAGGGCGTCCGTCGCGTCTCCCCGCACACCGTCCCCATGCTGATGCCGAACGGCCCCTCCGCCAACGTCGGTCTGGCCGTGGGCGCCCGCGCGGGCGTGCACACGCCGGTGTCGGCGTGCGCCTCGGGCGCCGAGGCCATCGGCTACGCCATCGAGATGATCCGCAGCGGCCGTGCCGACGTGGTGATCGCGGGCGGCACGGAGGCGGCCATCCACCCGCTGCCGATCGCCGCGTTCGGCAACATGATGGCGATGTCCAAGAACAACGACGACCCGCAGGGCGCGTCGCGTCCCTACGACGTCGCCCGGGACGGCTTCGTCCTCGGCGAGGGCGCCGGCGTGATCGTCCTGGAGTCCGCGGAGCACGCCGCCAAGCGCGGTGCCCGCGTGTACGCCGAGGCCGTCGGGCAGGGCATCTCCGCCGACGCGCACGACATCGTGCAGCCGGAGCCGGAGGGCCGCGGCATCTCGCACGCCCTGCAGAACCTGCTGGACCGCACCGACCTGGACCCGGCGGAGATCGTGCACGTGAACGCGCACGCCACGTCGACCCCGGCCGGTGACATCGCGGAACTGAAGGCGCTGCGCAAGGTCTTCGGCGACGACGCCGACCACATGGCCGTCTCGGCGACCAAGTCGATGACGGGTCATCTGCTGGGCGGCGCCGGCGGTGTCGAGAGCGTGGCGGCCGTGCTGGCGCTCTACCACCGGGTGGCCCCGCCGACGATCAACGTGGAGAACCTCGACCCGGAGGCCGAGGCGAACGCCGACGTGGTCCGCGGCGAGGCCCGCAAGCTGCCCGTGGAGGGCCGTATCGCCGCGCTGAACGACTCGTTCGGCTTCGGCGGCCACAACGTGGTGCTGGCGTTCCGGACGGTCTGAGCGACCCCCGTACGCACAGGAAGGGCCCCCGCCTTCGTGGCGGGGGCCCTTTCGTGTGCCTTGAGCTGAGCGGGGGTCAGACCCGTCAGACCACCTGGTGCAGCCAGCGCACCGGCGCGCCCTCGCCGGCGTAGCGGAAGGGTTCCAGTTCGTCGTCCCAGGGCTTGCCCAGCAGCTTGGCGATCTCCGCCTCCAGGTCGGTCTCCTCGCGCTGGGCGCGGGTCAGCGCGGCGCGCAGCCGGTCCTCGGGGATCAGGATGTCGCCGTGCATACCGGTGACGGCGTGGAAGATGCCCAGGTCGGGGGTGCAGCTGTAGCGCTCGCCCTCGGCGGTGGGGCACGGCTCGGCCGTCACCTCGAAGCGCAGCAGCTGCCAGCCGCGCAGGGCGGACGCCAGCTTGGACGCGGTGCCCGCCTCGCCCTGCCAGGAGAACTCCGAGCGCCAGGTGCCGGGCGCGGCGGGCTGCCGGATCCAGTCGAGATTGACACGCGCGCCGAGCACCCCGGCGACGGCCCACTCGACGTGCGGGCACAACGCGCGCGGCGCGGAGTGCACGTACAGAACTCCACGTGTCGTCACCGGGACCTCCGGGCTGAGCGGACATCTTGCGAACTGGCGGACGATCGTGGCCGGGGAGCCACGTTTGAGGCGAGGCTACCGTGCGGCGGCGCAAGGAGTGTGACGTACCGTCGGTCCCGGGGCCGTGAAACGCCCGCCATTCACCCGGCAGGACGCTTGTGCGGGTGTGAGCCGTTGCATGCGCGGCCCGGGAACCCGGGTGCGGTGTCATGGGTTGGACACTTCGACGGGTCCGACGAGGGGATGGACGGGTATGCGGAAGCCACGGCATGTCTCGCGCGCCGTCCTCGCCGCCGTGGCCGCGGCCGTGCTGGGCGCGGCCGGCTGTGACGCCGTGGGCGGGGCCTCCCCCGCGCCGTCCGGGACCGAGGCGCGGGGCGCGCGGCCGTCGCCGAGGCCGACGCCGGTGTGGGACCGCAGTCCGGCCTCCGTCGCGGCGGTGGGCGACTCCATCACGACCGGTTTCGACGCGTGTGCGATCCTGTCGGACTGCCCCGAGGTGTCCTGGGCGACCGGGAGCCGGGCCTCGGTGGACAGTCTGGCGGTGCGGCTGCTGGGCCGGGCGAAGGCGGCGGACCGCAGCTGGAACCTCGCGGTGACCGGGGCCCGGATGGAGGACGTGCCCGCCCAGATGGCGCGGGCCGTGACGCACCGGCCCGAGCTGGTCACGGTGATGGCGGGCGCCAACGACGCCTGCCGCAGGTCGGTCGACTCGATGACGCCGGTCGCGGAGTTCCGCGCGAGTTTCGAGGAGGCGCTGCGCACCCTGCGCCGCTCGCTGCCGAAGTCGCAGGTGTACGTGGCGAGCGTGCCGAATCTGATGCGGCTGTGGGAGCAGGGCCGCACCAGCCCGATGGGCCTGCAGGTGTGGAAGCTGGGGATCTGCCCGTCGATGCTGGGGGACGCGGAGTCCCTGACGGCGGGGGCGAAGCAGCGCCGGTCCACCGTGCAGGACCGGGTCGAGGCGTACAACAAGGTGCTGAAGGACGTCTGCGCCAAGGACCGCCGGTGCCGCTTCGACGGCGGGGCGGTGCACGACTTCCGGTTCGGCCAGGCGCAGTTGAGCCAGTGGGACTTCTTCCATCCGAGCGTCGACGGTCAGGCCCGGCTGGCGGAGATCGCCTACCGGACGGTCACGAACTAGTGTTCCGCTCATGAGCGAACACTTCGGCACACTTTCCGACGGCACGGAGGTCCACCGCTGGACCCTGGAGCGCGCGGGCGTTCGGGTGCGAGTCCTCTCGTACGGCGGGATCGTGCAGTCACTGGAGGTGCCCGACCGGGACGGCCGGACGGCGGACGTGGTCCTCGGGTTCGCCGATCTCGACGGGTATGTGACGCATCCCGGGCCGTATCTCGGCGCTCTGATCGGCCGGTACGCCAACCGGATCGCGGGCGGCCGCTTCCCGCTGGACGGCGTCACCTACGCGCTCGACCCCAACACCCCGCCCAACTCCCTGCACGGCGGTGCCCACGGGTTCGACAAGCGGGTGTGGGACGTGGCGCCGGTCGAGCACGGGCTGCGGCTGACCCGGGTCAGCCCGCACGGCGAGGAGGGCTTCCCGGGGCGGCTGGAGGTGACGGCGACGTACACGCTGGAGGCCGACGGGGCGCTTCGGTTCGTGTACGAGGCGGTGACGGACGCGCCGACCGTCGTCAATCTGACCAACCACAGCTACTTCAACCTCGCCGGGGCCGGGTCCGGTGACGCGGGCGGCCATGAACTGCGGCTGGACGCCTCCCGGTTCACCCCGGTCGACGCGGACCTGATCCCGACCGGCGTCCTGGAGGACGTCACGGGCACCCGCTTCGACTTCCGCCAGGCGCGCAAGGTCGGCTCCGGGTACGACCACAACTTCGCGCTGGACAAGGGGGTGACGGAGGACGCGCGGGAGGTCGCCGAGCTGTACGACCCGTCGAGCGGACGGGTGCTGACGGTGTCCACCACCGAGCCCGGTCTGCAGCTCTACACCGCCGACCAGATCGAGGAGCCCTTCTCCCCCGGTGACGGCGTCGCGCTGGAGACACAGCACTTCCCGGACTCCCCGAACCGGCCGGACTTCCCGAGCACGGTGCTGCGGCCCGGCGAGGTGTACCACTCGGAGACGGTGTACGCCTTCTCGGCGCGCTGACAGGCGCCGAGGCGCGGTGGAGGCCCGAGCCCCGGTCCCGGTGTCAGGGCCCGGACCGGGGCTGTTCCTGGGTACTTCTCCCGATCAGACGTTAATGGTCGCGGTCAGCCTGCGGTCGGCGATCGAGCGTCCGAGCTGAATCTCGTACGAACCCTTCACAAAGGTCCACGCCTCGGTCGTCTCGTCCCACACTTCGAAAGCGCGGCGGGACAGTTCGATCACGGCCTCGCCGCTCTCCCCCGGCTCGGCCGAGACCCCGGCGAATCCGGCGAGCCAGCGCGCCGGGCGCCCGGCGTCCGGCTTCGCGGGCGCCAGATAGACCTGCACGACCTCGCGGCCCGCCCGCTCGCCGGTGTTGCGCACCCGCACCCGGACCGTGGTGCCCTTGACCTCGGCGGACTCGTACGCCCACGTGGTGTAGCCGAGGCCGTGCCCGAACGGGTACGACGGGCTGCGGCCCGCCTTCTCCCAGGCCCGGTGGCCGACGAAGACGCCCTCGGAGTAGACGAGGGTGCCGTCGGTGGGGGCGACCTCGGTGACCGGGGCGTCAGCGAGCGACCCCCAGGTGGTGGGCAGCCGGCCGCCGGGCTCCTCGGCGCCGGTGAGCACGTCGGCGAGGGCCGCGCCGCCCTCCTGCCCCGGGAACCAGCTCAGCAGCACCGCGGCGACCTCGTCGCGCCACGGAAGCTCCACCGGGGAGCCGGAGTTGACGACGACGACCGTGCGGGGGTTGGCGGCGGCGACGGCGCGGACCAGGTCGTCCTGGCGGCCGGGCAGCCGCAGATCGGTGCGGTCGAAGCCCTCCGACTCGACCCGCTCGGTGGTGGCGACCACGACGACGGCGGTGTCGGCGGCGCGCGCGGCCTCGGCGGCCTCGGCGATCAGCTCGTCGGGGTCGCGCAGCGGCTCCTGGTGGGCGAGCGTGAAGCCGACGACCCTCAGCGGGGCGTCCTCGGGGTGCTCGACGACGTGGGTGAGGGAGACCTCGACCGGGACGCCGGCGGTGAGGTGGGGCCGGGCGTGCGCGACGGGGGCGCCGAAGAAGCTGATGAAGGGGTCGTCCTTGGTGGGGCGCTGGACGTCGTCGTAGTGGGTGGTGCCGTCGACGACGAGCCGGAAGGCGCCGATGCCCTTGATGCCGAAGGTGTGGGTGCCGGTGTCGCGGGGGGTGAAGGTGCCGGTCAGCTCGACGCTGTGCAGGCTCTCGTGGGTCACGCCGTCGGGGAGGTCGGAGCCCATCCACTGGATGTGCCCGCTGGGCGCGGAACCGGTGCCGAGGACACGGCCGTCGGCGTCCCGGCATACGGCCCGCAGCTCGAACCCCCGGTCGGCGACGCCGAGTTCGGTGCTGGGGTCGGCGCCGACGGCGTAGGTGAGGGCGCCCTCGGGGAGGGCGGCGGTGAGGCCGTCCAGCGGGGAGACGGTGCGGGCCGGGAAGACGGTCGCGGAGCCGCCGCCGAGGACCCGGGCGTCGCGGGCGGCGCCGCCGATCAGCGCGACCGTGCCGCCGGGCGGCAGCGGCAGGACGTCCTGGTTGCGGACCAGGACGAAGGAGCGGCGGGCGATCTCGCGGGCCAGGGCGGGGCCGTCGGTCTCGGGCGGGAGCTCGGTGACGGCCGGTTCGGCGCCGGGGAGGAGGCCGACGCGGGCGGCCAGCCGCAGGACGTTGCGCACCGCGTCGTCGACCCGGGTCTCGGGCACCTGGCCGGCGCGCACGGCCCGGGCGAGGGCCTTGCCGTAGACGGTGCGAGGGCCGGGCATGGCGATGTCGAGGCCGCCGTGGAGGGCGGCGGCGGTGTCGCGTGCGGCGGCCCAGTCGGAGACGTTGACGCCGTCGAAGCCCCATTCGCCGCGCAGCACGTCCTCGACCAGCCGGCGGTGCTCGGTCATGGTCGTGCCGTTGACGGAGTTGTACGCGGTCATCACGCCCCAGGGTCGGGCGTGTTCCACGATGTGCTCGAAGGGCGCCAGGTACAGCTCGCGCAGGGCGCGTTCGCCGACGACGTTGTCGACCGTGAAGCGTTCGGTCTCGGCGTCGTTGGCGACGAAGTGCTTCACGGTGGTGCCGACGCCGCCGGACTGCACCCCGGAGACATAGGCCGCGCCGATGGCCCCGGTGAGCAACGGGTCCTCGCTGTACGCCTCGAAGTGGCGGCCGCCGAGCGGGGAGCGGTGCAGGTTGACGGTGGGGGCGAGCAGGACGTGGACGCCCTTGCGGCGGGCCTCCTGGGCGAGGAGGACGCCGGCCCGGTGGGCGAGGTCCGGGTCCCAGGTGGCGGCGAGGGCGGTCGGGGACGGCAGGGCGACGGACGGGTCGTCGGCGGTCCAGCGCACCCCGCGGACACCGATCGGGCCGTCGGACATCACGAGGGAGGGCAGGCCGATCTCGGGGAGGTCGGGCAGGGACCACATGTCCCGGCCGGACAGCAGCCGTGTCTTCGCGTCGAGGTCGAGCCGGGCGAGGGCCGCCTCCACGACTGCCTCGCGTGCTGCATCGGCCTGGGTGCGCGTTCCCGCCATCGCGGTGCCTCCTCGTCGAGTCCGGGCTGTGGGCACCATCCTGCATCGGCCACTTGTCGACCGGTAGGTTTCGTTATCCGCGTGTTACACATGTGCGGTGGGCATCCCGTACCGTGACGCCATGAACGCGAGGGTCAGGAGCGAGGAGCGCCGCGCCGAGATCGTCCGGGCGACGCTGGAGGTGATCGCCGAGCGCGGCTACCGGGGCGCGAGCCTGGCCGCGGTCGCCGAGCGGGTGGGGCTCACCCAGCAGGGCCTGATGCACCACTTCCCGACCAAGGACGCGCTGCTCGTCGCCGTGCTCCAGGAGCGGGACCAGTGGGACGCCGTGCCGGGCAGCCGGTGGCGGACCGATCTGCTGGCCGCGCTGGTCGAGTACAACGCGATGCGGCCAGGGATCGTGCAGACCTTCTCGGCGCTGCTCGGCGAGAGCGTGACGGAGGGGCACCCGGCGCGGGCGTTCTTCTCCGAGCGGTACACCCGGGTGCGCGCCAGCATGGCGGAGATGCTGCGCGCCGAGTACGGCGACCGGCTGCCGAACGGGCTGACGCCCGAACGCACCGCCCCGCTGCTGGTCGCCGTCATGGACGGCCTGCAGTACCAGTGGCTCCTGGACCCCTCGTCGGTCGACATGCCCGGCGCCTTCCGCGACTTCCTGCGGTTGCTGGGCGAACTCCGCGACTGACGGCGGCGGATGAGCCCGTACGCACCATGGCGTGGACCTCTCCTGTCACGCGATACTTCCGGCGTCCCGCACGACCCCCACCGTGACGGAAGGACCGGAACCCCTGTGATATCCCCCCGTGTTCGGACCGGAGTGCTCGCCCTGGCCCTGCTGACCGGCCTCGCCGCACCCGCCACCGGCACCGCTGCCGCCGCCGGGACGGCCGCCGCACCCACCGTCGAGGAACAACGGCTCACCCGGGCGGTGCCGCAGGAGATCCTGCGCCGCTCCGGATTCGACACCGCCACCGCCGCCTTCACCCGCGCCCTGGACTCCGCGCGCGGCTACGCGTCGGCCCGCCGCGCCGTCGAGCGCCATGGGACGGCGCTGTGGCGGCGAGCCGTCGACCGGGCGCAGGGGCGGGGCCCGGCGGGCGGCGACCTCAGCCGGGACGACGACCGGCCGCTGTACTGGGCCCGGCTGACGATGACGCGGGAACTGCGCACCTGGGAGCCGGGCTTCGCGCTCGGCGAGACCCGGCGGGCGGCGCTCCTCGACGCCCTGGAGCGCACCTCGCGCGGGCAGCGCGACATCCGGCTCCCGCATGAGGGGCGCGACAAGGGCGAGAAGGGGGTCCGGCGCATTCTGCTCACCGGGTTCGACCCGTTCACGCTCGACCGGGACATCCGTATCTCCAACCCGTCCGGGGCGACCGCGCTGGCGCTGGACGGCACGGTCGTCGAGACGGCGGACGGTCCGGCGCGGGTCGAGACCGCCGTGTTCCCGGTGCGCTGGCGGGACTTCGCCGAGGGCACGGTGGAGCGGGCGCTGCGGCCGTATCTGGAGCGGGTCGACCTGTTCACGACCGTGAGCCAGGGACGGGTGGGGCGGTTCGACGTGGAGCGGACCAACGGGGCCTGGCGGGGCGGCTTCGCGGACAACGAGAACGCCTCCAGCACCGGCCTCGCCCCGGTCGCGGACCCCGGCTCGCAGCCGCAGTGGACGACGACCACGCTGCCGTACGCGGCGATCGTCGCCGCGCCCACCGGACGGTTCCCCGTGTACGACAACACGAGCGTGACCGAGATCCCGGCGGGGGGCACCACGCCCGTCGTCCGGCCGGACGGGCCGACGCCCGGGTCGAGCGCCCGGGCCGGGGGCGGCGGCGACTACCTGTCGAACGAGATCGCCTACCGGGCGACGCTGCTGCGCGACCGGCTGGGGCTGCACGACACGCTGCCGGGCGGGCATGTGCACACACCGGTGCTGCAGTTCGGCGCCGGGAACACCGATCCGGCGTCGGGGGCGGTGACGGACCCGGAGTTCGTCCGCAACCGGCTGGACATCATCGCCCAGGTCCGGACGATCCTGAAGGTGGCGGCCGGCAGCCCGGTCACCAGGTGACCTTCTCGGGCTCGGCCGGCTCGTCCTCCCGTGTCTCCTCGCCGGACAGCTCCCGGGCCATCAGGGTGGCGCCCGCGACCGCGCCCGGCATCAGGAACACCGCGACGAACGGCACCAGGAAGGCGGCGGCGAGCGGGGTGCCGAAGCCCCAGACAAGCCTCTTGCGGGAGCGCAGCAGCGCCAGGCGCTCCCGCAGCTCGACCCGGCGGCGCTGGAGGGCGACGGCCGTCAGCTCCTCGGTGAGGAAGAAGCCGGTGACGACGACACCGAGGACCGGGACGGCCGTCTGGCCGACGACCGGGATGAAACCGGCCGCGAACAGCAGCACGCCCCAGAGGGCGGCGCGCACGACGATCCGCAGGCTGTCGCGGCCCGAGATCCACAGCTCGCGCCAGAGCGGCAGCCCGGATTCGGGTGCCGTGCCGTCGGGCGAGACGTCCCGGTCGACCTTCTCCGAGAGGTTCTCGTAGAAGGGCTGGCCGATCAGCAGGGTCACGGCGGTGAAGGTGACCACGGACAGGAGCAGGCCCAGGGCGAACAGGACGGCGGTGAGCAGCCCCCGGAACAGGCCCTGCCACGGGCTGGACCAGTCGTCGGCGAACGGGGTCGACCAGGCCACGAGGTCCTGGCCCCACAGCGCGAGCGCCACGAGCGTGCCCGCGTAGAGCACGAGGGTGATCAGGCCCGGGATCAGCCCGAAGCCGTACTGCCTGCCGTGCCGGGCCACCCATCGCTGGCCTTTGAGGAAGTACCGGAAACCGGAGCCGAGATCGCGCATGCGGATCACTGTAGCCGGGGTGTGTCACACGGCCGTCACGGCGGTTTCGGCACCCGGTCACGGCGGCCGGCGCGCTCGCCGCGAGGGGGAATGGGCCCGTGTACGGAGGGTGTTGAGATCGTGGCGGACATCACTGGCCCCTGGGTGAGGAGAGCGGATGACAGCGGAGATCCACGGCACGGTCGCGGACGGCTTCGAGGCGGTGCGGGAGGAGTTCGCGGCCTTCGTGGCCACGGAGCGGGCGGACTACGAGGGCCAGGTGTGCGCGTATGTGCACGGACGGCGGCTGGTCGACCTGTGGGCGGGCCCGGGCGCCGAGGCCGACTCCCTCTACGGGGTGTTCTCCTCCACGAAGGGCGCCGCCCATCTGGTGGTGGCGCTGCTCGTCCAGGACGGTGTGCTGGACCTGGACCGCGAAGTGGCGTCGTACTGGCCGGAGTTCGCGGCCGAGGGCAAGGCCCGGATCACCCTGCGCGAGCTGATCGCGCACCGCGCCGGGGTCGTCGGGCTCGACGCGGGGTTCACGGTGGAGGAGCTGGCCGACGACCGCGCCATCGCGGAGCGCCTCGCCGGGCAGCGGCCGTTCTGGCGGCCGGGCACGGCCTTCGGCTACCACGGGCTCACCATCGGCGCGCTCACCGGCGAGGTCGTCCGGCGCGCCACCGGCCGCACCCTGCAGGAGGTGTGGGAGGAGCGTGTGCGCGCCCCGCACGACCTGGGCCTCCATCTCGGGCTTCCCGAGGCCCTGGAGCCCCGCTACCGGTCCGTGCAGCCGATGGCGCCGACGCCGGAGCAGCAGGCGGTGCTGGACGCGACGCCGACCGGCCCGCACACGCTGGCCTCGATCGCGTTCAACACGCATGTGCCGATGCCGGGTGAGCTGGCGGACTACCCCAACTCCCGCGCGGTGCGGGCGAACGGGCCCTCCTCTGCGGGCGGGGTCGGGTCCGCGCGGGGCCTGGCGGGGATGTACGCGGCCGCCGTGAGCGGGCTGGACGGGCGGCCGCCGCTGCTCAAGCCGGACATGGTCGCCGAGGTCGGGCAGATCCACTCCACCGGCCAGGACCTGGTGTCCGGGACGTACAAGTCGTTCGGGCTCGGCTTCCAGGCGGTCGCGGACCCGTGGTACCCGTTCCTGGGCGCCGGGTCGTTCGGGCACGCCGGCGCGAGCGGCTCCCAGGCGTTCGCCGACCCCCGCAGCGGTCTCGCGTACGGCTACACGCGGCGCCGCTACGCCTATCCGGGCGGGGCGGCCCTGGAGAACGACCGGCTGGTGCGGCTGGTGCACAGCGCGGCGCTGGCCGTCTGAGGCGGGAACGCGTGAGGCCGCACCCCGCGTGCGAGGGTGCGGCCTTCGTGCCGGGTCAGACCAGGGTCACGGTGATGTTCCCGCGTGTCGCCCTGGAGTACGGGCACACCTCGTGGGCCTTCTTCAGCAGGGCGCGAGCCGTTTCCCCGTCCACGTTCGGGATGTTCGCGGAGATCTCCACGATCAGGCCGAAGCCGTCGTCGTTCTTGCCGATGCCGACCTTCGCGGTGACGGTGGAGCCGGTGACGTCCGCCTTCTCCCGGCGGGCGACGACGGCGAGGGCGCCCTGGAAGCAGGCGCTGTAGCCGGCGGCGAACAGCTGCTCGGGGTTGGTCCCCGTGCCGCTGCCGCCCATCTCCTTCGGCGGGTTCACGACGACGTCGAGCGTGCCGTCGTCGGTGGCGACCCGGCCGTCACGGCCGTTCTCGGCGGTGGCGACGGCGGCGTAGAGGACGTCTGCGGGCTGGATGGGCATGCGGTGTCTCCTTCTCGGTCCGCCGCGACTCGCGCCCACGATCGACGACGGTTTCGGAAAGAAGTTACCGCATACCGAAATCCCGCAGTAGGGGTCAGAGCTTGACGATCATCTTGCCGATGTTGTCGCCGCGCAGGACCCCGAAGAACGCCTCCAGGTTGTTCTCGATGCCCTCGACGACCGTCTCGCGGTACTTCAGCCCGCCCGAGGCGACCCAGGGGCCGCCCTCCTGGACGAACTGCGGCTGGAGGTCGTAGTGGTCGCCGACCAGGAAGCCCTCGATCCGGCCGCGGGTCTGGATCAGCCGGGCGAGGTTGCGCGGGCCGGGGGCGGGCTCGGTGTCGTTGTAGACGGAGATCATGCCGCAGACGGCGATCCGGCCGTTCCGGTTGAGCCGGCCGATGGCGGCCTCCAGGTGCTCGCCGCCGACGTTGTCGAAGTACACGTCGATGCCGTCCGGGGCGGCCTGCTTCAGCTGCTCGGCGACGGGGCCGTTCCTGTAGTTGAACGCGGCGTCGAAGCCGTACTCCTCGACCAGGAGCTTCACCTTCTCGTCGGAGCCGGCCGAGCCGATGACCCGCGAGGCGCCCTTGAGCCTGGCGATCTGCCCGACCTGGCTGCCGACGGCACCGGCCGCGCCGGAGACGAACACCGCGTCGCCCTCCTTGAAGGCGGCGGTGCGCAGCAGGCCGGCGTAGGCGGTGAGGCCGGTCATGCCGAGGACGCCGAGATACGTGGACAGCGGCGCGGCGTCCGCGTCGACCTTGACGGCGTGCCGGGCGTCCAGGGCCGCGTACTCGCGCCAGCCGAAGAAGTGCAGGACGTGGTCGCCGACCGCGATGCCCTCGGCGTTCGACTCGACGACCTCGCCGACCGCGCCACCCTGCATGACCTTGCCGAGCTCATAGGGGTCGGCGTAGGACTTGGCGGCCGACATGCGGCCGCGCATGTACGGGTCGACCGAGAGGTACTTGTTGCGGACGAGCACCTGGCCCTCGCCCGGGGTCGGCACCTCGGCCTCGACCAGGGCGAAGTCCTCGGTCTTGGGCCAGCCGACGGGACGGGAGACGAGGTGCCATTCGCGGTTGATCACGGGGGTGCCCTTCCATCAAAATACTTCAGTACCTGAAACAACCATGCGCCTGAACATTTCAGGATGTCAAGTAACCGAGTACCCTGGAAGCGTGACCACTCCACCCAAGACCCACCGTCCGGATGAACTGACCTTCGAGGTCGTCGACCTCATCGGCGCGGTCGTGGCCCGCTATCACGCGGAGTACGAGGAGGCGGCCGCGGAGCACGCGCTCACGGGCGCGCAGGCGCGGCTGCTGAGCCTGCTCTCGCTGGAGCCGCTGCCGATGCGCAAGCTGGCGCAGCGACTGCGCTGCGAGCCGTCGAACGTGACCGGCATCGTGGACCGGCTGGAGGCCCGGGGGCTGGTGGAGCGCAGGCCGGACCCGGCGGACCGCCGGGTGAAGCTGGCCGCCGCGACCGAGGAGGGCCGTCAGGTGGCCCGGAGCCTCAGGGAGTCCCTGCGGTTCGCCCGGGAGCCGCTGGCGGGCCTGTCGGAGGACGAACGGCTGGCGCTGCGCGATCTGCTGCGCCGGATGCTGGCGGACTGACGCCCGCCCGCTTTCCCGACTACGTGCACCACCAGAGGAACCGCTTGCACTCGTCCGTCGGCTTGGGGTCGGGCGTGGGGTTCGCGGGGGGCGGTTCCTCGGTGGGGGTGGAGTCGCCGCCCGAGGTGGGCGTGGGATCGGGGGCCGGGGGCGGGGTGTCCACACCGGTGCCGGTGGTCGCCGACTGCGACTCGGGGTCCGGGGTGCCGTCGGCGTCCTCGTCCTTCTTCTCGTCCTCGTCGTCCTTGTCCTTGCCGGACTCGGACGCCGAGGGGGAGGCGGACGGGTTCCCCGAGGCCGCGCCCCCGCCCGGGAGGGCGGCGGGGTCGGTGGCGCCGGGTGATGTCGTCAGCTCGCCCTTGGCGGCGCCGTCCGCCGAGGAGTCCCCGGCCACGGCCGACTTGGGGCTGTCGCCCGGGGCGTCCATGCCGAGTTCGGCGAGGCTCAGCCCGCCGGCGGCCAGGACGAAGCCGGCGGTGACGAGCAGGGTGCGGCGCCTGCGGCGGCGGTGCGCGGCGGCCTTGCGGTCCCGGCGGCTCGTGCCGGTCCCGGACTCGTCCTCGGGGTCACCGTCCTCTTCGTCGTACGCGTCGGCGTCGTCGTAGGCCTCGCCGTCGTCGTACGTATCGGGGACCGGCTGCTCGTCGCGGCCGCGCCGGCGGCCCCGGCCGCCGCGCCGCTGTGCCGCGCGCCGTGCGGCCCGGCCGCCCTCGGGTGCCGCCTCGGCCGTCTCACCGGCGCCCTCGGCCTCATAGGTGCTCTCGGCCTCGTACGTGCTCTCGGGGGCGTCCGGTGCCGGCACCGGGGCGCCGTAGGAGCCGCCGGAGGGCTCGCCGTACTGCCCCGCGTGCGCCGCGGGCGCGCCCGGGGACCGCTCGGCCTGCTGCGGGTACCGGGCGCCGCCCATGGCGTCCGCGTACACGTGCGGCTGTTCGGTCGTGGCGCCGCACCCCGGGCAGGCGAGGGCGCCGTTCAGGTGCCGTCGGCACGGGTGGCAGTAGTCCATGACGCGGGAAGACTAGGTTCCGGACGCGCGCCGTTCCTAGTCACGGCTGTGAAAGTTTTGTGGACAACAATGCGCACAGGCATGACCAGTTGGCGGATATGCCAGGACACGCCAGACACGCCCCGCACACTGCGCGACGAAGAGCCCCGTTCTGAGCCCCGCGAGTGGTGTCGAAACCGTTATACGCGCGACCCATTGACACCCCCGTCGCCCCCTCCCTACTGTCACGTCAGCATTTCGAACGTGTGACGAAATATCGAACACCGTCGGATGCACAACCGAATGAGCCGACGACGCATCAAGGGGCAACTGCCGTGCGCATCACCGGAATCAGCACACACGTGGTCGGGACGCCGTGGCGCAATCTGACCTACGTCCAGGTGCACACCGACGAAGGGCTGACCGGAGTCGGCGAGACCAGGATGCTGGGCCACACCGACGCGCTGATCGGCTATCTGCGGGAGGCCGAGGCCAACCACATCATCGGCTCCGACCCGTTCGCCGTCGAGGACCTGGTGCGCCGTATGAAGTACGGCGACTACGGCCGGGCCGGCGAGATCGTGATGTCCGGTATCGCCGTGATCGAGATGGCCTGCTGGGACATCAAGGGCAAGGCGCTCGGGGTGCCGGTCTGGCAGCTGCTCGGCGGCAAGGTCACCGACAGGGTGAAGGCGTACGCCAACGGCTGGTACACCACCGAGCGCACGCCCGAGGCGTACCACAAGGCCGCCCGGGGCGTGATGGAGCGCGGGTACCGGGCGCTCAAGATCGACCCCTTCGGCACCGGGCACTTCGAGCTCGACCACGAGCAGACCCTGTACGCCGTCTCCCTCATCGAGGCCGTACGGGACGCCATCGGCCCCGACGCCGAGCTGATGCTGGAGATGCACGGCCGCTTCTCCCCCGCCACCGCCGTACGCCTCGCGCACGAGCTGGCCCCCTTCAAGCCCGCCTGGCTGGAGGAGCCCTGCCCGCCGGAGAACCTGAAGGCGCTGGAGAAGGTCGCCGCCAAGGTCGACATCCCGGTCGCCACCGGCGAGCGCATCCACGACCGGATCGAGTTCCGGGAGCTGTTCGAGAGCCAGGCGGCCGACATCATCCAGCCCGACGTCGGCCATATCGGCGGCATCTGGGAGACCCGCAAGCTCGCCGCGACCGCCGAGACCCACTACACGCTGATCGCCCCGCACAACGTCGGCGGTTCGGTGCTCACCGCCGCCTCGCTCCAAGTCGGCTTCACCTCGCCGAACTTCAAGATCCTGGAGCACTTCAACGACTTCGCCGACGCCGAGATCAAGAAGGTGGTCAAGGGCGCGCCGCAGGTCGTGGACGGCTACTTCCATCTCTCCGACGCCCCCGGGCTCGGCGTGGAGTTCGACGCCGAGGCCGCCGCCGAGTTCCCGCAGCAGCAGGCCCGGTTCGACCTGTGGGCCGAGGGCTGGGAGCAGCGCAAGCCGAAGGGGACGCGATGAGCGTCGCGGTCGTCGTCGAGGCGCCCGGCGCCCACCGGCTCGTCGAGCACACCCCGCGCGATCCCGGTCCCGGCGAGGCGCTGGTCCGGGTGCACGCGGCCGGGATCTGCGGCAGCGACCGCGAGCTGTACCAGGGCAACCGGCCCGAGGGGTACGTCCGTTACCCGCTGACCCCGGGCCACGAGTGGTCCGGGACCGTCGCCGCCGTCGGCGCCGGGGTGCCGGAGCGGCTGGTGGGCCGCAAGGTGGTCGGCGAGGGGTTCCGCAACTGCCAGGTCTGCGACCGCTGTCACGCCGGTGAGACGACGCTGTGCGAGGCGGGGTACGAGGAGACCGGGTTCACCCAGCCGGGCGCCATGGCGGCCACGCTCACCCTTCCGGCCCGGCTGCTGCACGTCCTGCCGGACGACTGCGACCTCACCGCCGCCGCCCTGCTGGAGCCGGCCGCCTGTATCGCCGCCGCGGCGATGAAGGCGCGGGCGCTGCCCGGGGAGCGGGTGGCGGTGGTCGGGACCGGGACGCTCGGGATGTTCGCCGTGCAGTTCCTGGCGGCGGGCTCGCCCGGCGAGCTGCTCGTGGTCGGCACGCGCCGCGACCGGGAGCAGCCGGCGTACGCGTACGGGGCGACCGGCTTCCGCACCAAGGACGAGGATCTCGGGGGTGGTTACGACGTGGTCGTGGAGACCGCCGGGTCCGCCGAGGCGGCGCGTACCTCTGCCGCGCTGCTGCGGCGGGGCGGGCGGCTGGTCCTCACCGGGATCCCGGCGCCGCGCGCGCCGGGGCTCGACCCGACCGATCTGGTCGTACGGCAGCTGGAGGTGCAGACGGTCTTCGGGGCGCCGCCCGACGCCTGGGCGCACGCCGTGCGGGTGTTCTCCGCCGGGCTGCTCGACCCGCTGCCGCTGGTCACGCACGAACTGCCGCTGACGGAGTTCGCGCAGGCGATCGAGCTGGTCGGGTCCGGCGACCCGAAGGTGGGCAAGGTCCTCCTCCGCCCCTGACGGCCCTCCGCCCACGCGGCTCCCGCCGTACGCGCCATCCCTTCGCCGTACGCCGGCACGGGGGCACCCTGACGGTCCCCGTGCCGGCGTACCCGAGGTCCGCACGCCCCGAGACGCGAACCTCGTCCGAAATACCGAACACTAAGGACAGCCCGTGACCGACGCCTCCGCAGCCCGACGACCCGGTGAGCCGGCGCTCGCCGCCCTCGGCCTGGGCGCGCCCGACCTCTCCCCCGCCGACGCCTCGCCCCACACCTTCCCGGGCGGGGGCCGCTGGCGCACCGAGATCCCCTCGTGCGAGGGTCCCGAGGCGCTGGCCGTCGTCCTGAAGGAAGCCTCCCGGCTGGACGTGCCGATCCACCGGATCAGCCAGGGCAGCGGCGTCTGGATGCTGACCGACGCCGAGATCACCGAGATGGCCGAGGCGACCGCCGAACGGGACATCGAGCTCTGCCTCTTCACCGGCCCGCGCGGCACCTGGGACATCGGGGCCTCGACCCGCACCGACTCCCGGGGGGCCGGGCTGCGCGCCCGCGGCCACGACGCGGTCGCCGGCTGTGTGGAGGACGCCGTACGCGCCACCGAACTCGGCGTGAAGTGCCTGCTGGTCGCCGACGAGGGCGTGCTGTGGACGCTGCACCGGGCGCGGGTCGCCGGCATCATCCCGGCCGACACCACCCTGAAGGTCAGCGCCCTGATCGGCCCGGTCAACCCGGCCTCGTACGCGGTGTACGAGCGGCTCGGCGCCGACTCGGTCAATGTGCCGAGCGATCTGACGCTCGACCACCTCACCGAGATCCGGCGGGTCTCCGCGGCCCCCATGGACCTGTACATCGAGGCCCCCGACGACCTCGGCGGCTATGTGCGCATGTACGAGGTCGCCGAGCTCATCCGGCGCGGCGCCCCGCTGTACCTGAAGTTCGGGCTCTCCAAGGCGCCCGGCATCTACCCCTACGGCCACCACATGAGAGAGCTGACGCTGGCCACCGCCCGCGAACGCGTCCGGCGCGGACGGCTGGCCCTGGACCTGCTCGCCCGGCACGGGGCCGACGGCGCGATGGCGCCGCTCGGTTCACGGCTGCCCGGAACGCTGACCCGTTTCGAAACGCGCGCATAACGTTCCGGCGAAACCCCCTTCACAGAAGCGGACGCAGGCGAACACAATCCCACACACCCTCGGTCGAACGGCCGACCGACCCGAACAGCCCCGGACACGTCCTCGCATCGCCCCTCGCAGCACCCGGCCCGACCGGACCGGCCCGACCGAGCCCCGCTCCACTCACATCAAGGATGATGATCATGCGTAGTCGCAGAGCCGCACTCGCCGCCATGGCCTCCGTCGCCTCCCTCGCGCTCACCCTGACCGCCTGCGGCCAGGACAGCGAGGGCGGGAGCAAGGACGACAACGGCAGCACGAAGGGGGCGACGATCGGCATCGCGATGCCCACCAAGTCCTCCGAGCGCTGGATAGCCGACGGCAACAACGTCGTGAAGGACCTCCAGTCCAAGGGCTACAAGACCAAGCTGGTCTACGGCGAGGACGACCCCGACCAGCAGGTCTCCCAGATCGAGAACCTGATCACCCAGGGCGTCAAGGCGCTGATCGTGGCCGCCATCGACAACAAGTCGATGAACAACGTGCTCCAGCAGGCCAAGGACGCGGACATCCCGGTCATCTCCTACGACCGCCTGATCCTCGGCACCCCGAACGTCGACTACTACGCCTCCTTCGACAACGAGAAGGTCGGCGAGCTGCAGGCCAGCTACATCGTCGACAAGCTCGGCCTGAAGTCCGGCAAGAAGGGCCCGTTCAACATCGAGCTGTTCGCCGGCTCCAACGACGACAACAACACCCGCTACTTCTTCGGCGGCGCGATGAAGGTGCTCCAGCCCTACATCGACAAGAAGCAGCTCGTCGTCCGCTCCGGCCAGACCGAGCTGACCCAGGTCACCACCCTGCGCTGGGACGGCGGCACCGCCCAGAAGCGCATGGACGACATCCTCACCTCGGCCTACAAGTCCGAGCGGGTCGACGCGGTGCTCTCGCCGTACGACGGCATCTCCATCGGCATCCTGTCCGCCCTGAAGTCGGACGACTACGGCTCCAAGAACAAGCCGCTGCCGGTCGTCACCGGTCAGGACGCCGAGGTCGCCTCGGTGAAGTCGATCATCGCCGACGAGCAGTCGATGACCGTCTACAAGGACACCCGCGAACTCGCCAAGGTCGCCTCGGGCATGGTCGACGCCCTGCTCAACGACAAGAAGCCCGAGGTCAACGACACCAAGACCTACGACAACGGCTCGAAGGTCGTCCCCGCCTTCCTGCTCGAGCCGGTCGCCGTCGACAAGGGCAACTACCAGAAGGAGGTCGTGGACTCCGGCTACATCAAGGAGAGCGACCTCAAGTAACCGCCCGCCCACTCTGATTGGAAGGCACGACCATGGCGGGACCCGTCCTGGAAATGCGCTCGATCGTCAAGACCTTTCCCGGCGTCAAGGCGCTGTCGGACGTCACCCTGACCGTCCGGCAGGGCGAGGTCCACGCCATCTGCGGGGAGAACGGCGCCGGCAAGTCGACGCTGATGAAAGTCCTCTCCGGAGTCCACCCGCACGGCACCTACGAGGGGGACATCCTCTTCGAGGGCGAGGTCTGCGAGTTCAAGGACATCCGGGCGAGCGAGCAGCGCGGCATCGTCATCATCCACCAGGAGCTGGCGCTGTCGCCGTTCCTCTCCCTCGCGGAGAACATCTTCCTCGGCAACGAGCACGCCAAGGGCGGCTTCATCGACTGGCGGGAGACGCTGCGGCACGCCACCGAACTGCTGCGCCGGGTGGGGCTGTCCGACCACCCGGACACCCGGGTCGCCGACATCGGCGTCGGCAAGCAGCAGTTGGTGGAGATCGCCAAGGCGCTGTCGAAGAAGGTGAAGCTGCTCATCCTCGACGAGCCGACCGCGGCGCTCAACGACGAGGACAGCGGCAAGCTCCTGGATCTCATCCTGGAGCTGAAGAAGCAGGGCATCACCTCGATCATCATCAGCCACAAGCTCAACGAGATCCGCAAGGTCGCCGACTCGGTGACGATCCTGCGCGACGGGCGGACCATCGAGACGCTCGACGTGAAGGCCCCGGAGACCACCGAGGACCGGATCATCAGCGGGATGGTCGGCCGGGACCTGGAGCACCGCTTCCCCGAGCGCACTCCGCACGAGCCGGAGGAGGGCGCGGCGCCGGCCCTGGAGATCCGCAACTGGACCGTGCACCACCCGATCGACCAGCAGCGCAAGGTCGTCGACGACGTGTCGCTCCAGGTGCGGCGCGGGGAGATCGTGGGCATCGCCGGGCTGATGGGCGCGGGCCGCACCGAGCTGGCGATGAGCGTCTTCGGGCGCACCTACGGCCGCTATCACGGCGGCTCGGTCCTCAAGGACGGCAAGGAGATCCGCACCAAGACCGTCCCGGAGGCGGTGAAGCACGGGATCGCGTACGTCACCGAGGACCGCAAGCACTACGGCCTGAACCTCATCGACACCATCAACCGCAACATCTCGCTCAGCGCGCTGGGCAAGGTCTCCAAGCGGGGCGTGGTCGACGAGCACGGCGAGCGGCAGGTCGCCGAGGGCTTCCGGAAGTCCATGAACATCAAGGCGCCGACCGTCTTCGAGCCGGTCGGCAAGCTCTCCGGCGGCAACCAGCAGAAGGTCGTCCTCAGCAAGTGGATCTTCGCGGGTCCCGATGTGCTGATCCTGGACGAGCCCACCCGCGGCATCGACGTGGGCGCCAAGTACGAGATCTACACGGTCATCGACCAGCTGGCCGCCCAGGGCAAGGCGGTCGTCTTCATCTCCTCCGAGCTGCCCGAGCTGCTCGGCATGTGCGACCGCATCTACACGATGGCCGCGGGCCGGCTCACCGGCGAGTTCTCGCGCGAAGAGGCCTCGCAGGAATCGCTGATGCGTCAGATGACGAAGGACAAAGAGGTAACCCGATGAGCACGGATGTGACCGCCAAGAGCCCGGCCCCCGCGCCGCCGGGGAAGAGCGCGCAGGGCGGGGCCGACGGCCTGCTCCAGCTGGTGCTGGCGGGCCTGCGCCGCAACATGCGCCAGTACGGCATGCTGATCGCGCTCGGCCTGATCGTGGTGCTGTTCGCCGTGTGGACCGAGGGCGACCTGCTGCTGCCGCGCAACGTCTCCAACCTGGTGCTGCAGAACAGCTACATCCTGATCCTCGCGATCGGCATGATGCTGGTCATCATCGCCGGCCACATCGATCTGTCGGTGGGATCGCTGACGGCGTTCATCGGCTCGATGGCAGCCGTCTTCATGGTCAAGAACGATCTGCCCTGGCCGGTCGCCGTCATCCTCTGCCTCGCGATGGGCGCCGTCGCCGGTGCCGCACAAGGGTTCTTCATCGCGTACGGCGGCATACCGTCGTTCATCGTGACCCTCGCAGGCATGCTGATCTTCCGCGGTCTGACGGAGATCTTCCTGGAGGGGCAGACGCTCGGCCCCTTCCCGGAGGGGCTGCAGAAGGTCGCCAACGGCTTCCTGCCCGAGGTCGGCCCGGACACCAACTACCACAACCTCACCCTGCTGCTGGGCTTCGCGATGGTCGCGTTCGTGGTCTTCCAGGAGTTCCGCGACCGCCGCCGGCAGCTGGAGTTCCACCTCGACGTCCCGCCGTTCAACCTGTTCCTGCTGAAGCTGGTGGCACTGGCCGCCGCCATCCTCACCCTGACGATGCTGCTGGCCAGCTACAAGGGCGCCCCGATCGTGCTGCTCATCCTCGGTGTGCTGCTCGTCGGGTTCGGCTACGTCATGCGCAACGCGATCATCGGCCGGCACATCTACGCGATCGGCGGCAACCTGCCCGCGGCCAAGCTGTCGGGCGTGAAGGACAAGAAGGTCACCTTCCTGGTCTTCCTGAACATGGGCATGCTCGCGGCCCTGGCGGGTCTGGTCTTCGCCGCCCGCTTCAACGCGGCCTCCCCCAAGGCGGGCCTCAACTTCGAGCTGGAGGCGATCGCCGCGTCGTTCATCGGCGGCGCGTCGATGAGCGGCGGTGTCGGCACCGTCCTCGGCGCGATCATCGGCGGTCTGGTCCTGGGTGTGCTGAACAACGGCATGAACCTCGTCGGCATCGGCACCGACTGGCAGCAGGTCATCAAGGGCCTGGTCCTGCTGGCGGCGGTCGGCTTCGACGTGTGGAACAAGCGCAAGGTCGGTTCGTAGGTCCACGCACGGGGCCCCGCCGCACGGCGGGGCCCCGCCTTCCTGAACAGGAGCCGCACATGGACATGAGCAGACGCACGGTCATCGCCGGAGCCGCGGCGGCGGGTCTCACCGCCGCGACCCTCGGCAGCGCGCACGCCACGGGAAGCGGGGCCGCCGCCCCGGTCAGGTCCCTCTTCGGCGTCCTCCCCGACGGCACCAAGGTCCACAGCTGGTCGCTCGCCAACGGCGGCACCCGGATGAAGGTCCTCTCCTACGGCGGTGTCGTGCAGTCCCTGGAGGTCCCCGACCGCCGGGGCCGGCTCGCCAACGTCTCGCTGGGTTTCCGCTCCCTCGACGACTACGTCGCCTCCAGCCCGTACTTCGGCGCGCTGATCGGCCGGTACGGCAACCGGATCGGCAAGGGGCGCTTCACCCTCGACGGCCGGACGTACCAGGTCGACGTCAACGACGGCGAGAACAGCCTGCACGGCGGCGCCCAGGGGTTCGACAAGCGGGTGTGGGACGTCGAGCCGTTCACGAAGGGCGCCGACGTCGGCCTGCACCTCCATCTCACCTCCCGTGACGGCGAGATGGGCTACCCGGGCACACTGCGGGTGAAGGTGACGTACACGCTGACCCGGTACGGCGACTGGCGCATCGACTACGCGGCGACCACCGACAAGCCGACCGTCGTCAATCTGACCAGCCACGTCTACTGGAACCTCGCCGGCGAGGGCAGCGGCAGCATCGAGGGCCACCGGCTGAAGATCGACGGCTCCCGCTACACCCCCGTCGACGCGGGCCTCATCCCCACCGGCGAACAGGCGCGGGTCGCGGGCACCCCGTTCGACTTCCGCCGCGCCAAGACGGTCGGCGAGGATCTGCGCGTAGCCCATCAGCAGCTCCTGTACGGCCAGGGCTTCGACCACAACTGGGTGCTGGACAAGGGGATCTCACCGCGCCCGGAGTGGGCCGCCACCCTCCAGGACCCGTCCTCGGGGCGCACCCTGCGCATCGCGACGACCGAGCCGGGGCTGCAGTTCTACTCCGGCAACTTCCTCGACGGCACCCTCGTCGGCACGGGCGGCCGGGTCTACCGGCAGGGCGACGGACTGTGCCTGGAGACCCAGCACTTCCCGGACTCGCCGAACCGTCCGTCGTTCCCGTCCACGGTGCTGCGGCCGGGCCAGACCTACCGATCCACGACGGTGCACTCGTTCACCCGCTGATTCCCCGGTGATTGAACGGCGTCACCCCAGTCTCCGTATGTAACGGCGGCCCGTGCTCCCCCGCGCGGGCCACCCAATGACGACGGGCCCGGTCGTCCCCGCCGGGCCCGCCCCATACGGAGGTTCCATGGCCGACAACGTCACCTCGCTGTTCCGCAGCACCGCGGCACACAGCCCGTCGATGGCGGCGCTGGCACGCGAGGGCGGCGACGGGGCCGGCCCGGTCGACTTCTGCATCCCCTGCAACCCGTACTTCCCCACCCCCGAGATGTTCGACGACATGGCGGGGAAGCTGCGGGACATCATCACGTACTACCCGAGCAGCGCCGACACCATCACGGCCGAGCTGTGCAGCCTGCTCCAGCTTCCGCCGCAGTGCGTGGCGATGGGCAACGGATCCACCGAGCTGATCACCTGGATCGACCATCTGATGGTCCGTGAGTCCCTCGCCATCCCCGTCCCCACGTTCGGCCGCTGGACCGACCAGCCGATGGAGACCGGCAAGCGCGTCGACATGTTCCCGCTCCAGGAGTCCAGCGGGTTCGCCCTGGACCTCGCCCAGTACGCCGAGTTCATCCGGGCCAGGGGCACCCGGGTCGCGGTGATCTGCAACCCGAACAACCCCGACGGCGGCTTCCTGCACAAGCACGCGATCGTGCAGTTCATGGACGCGATGGCCGATCTGGACCTGGTCGTCGTCGACGAGAGCTTCCTGGAGTTCGCGGACGCCGAGCAGGAGCCGTCGGTCGTGCAGGAGGCCATGCTGCGGCCGAACGTCATCGTGCTGCGCAGCCTCGGCAAGAACTTCGGCCTGCACGGCATCCGCTTCGGCTACCTGGTGGCCAACCCGGCGCTCGCGCGGATGGTCCGCTCGATGCTGCCGAAGTGGAACCTCAACTCCTTCGCCGAGCACGTGGTGTTCATGCTGAAGGACCATGGCGCGGAGTACGCGCAGAGCCTCCAGCAGGTCCGCAAGGACCGGCTGGAGATGGCCGGGGCCCTCTCCGCGCTGCCCGGTCTGACGGTCTACCCGTCCCAGGGCAACTTCCTCTTCGTGCGCCTGCCCGTGGGCGCCGAGGGCACCGTGGTCCGCGACCGGCTGCTCACCGAGCACCGGATCCTGGTCCGCGAGTGCGGCAACAAGATCGGTTCGTCCAGCCGCTTCCTGAGACTCGTGGTGCGCCCCCAGACGGACGTGCGTCGCCTGGTGTCCGGTCTGGAACAGGTGCTCTACGGGACCAGGAGGGGAGCCGCCGTACCCGAGCTGGGCAACGGGACCAGCTACAGCTCGGGTACGGCGGCCGTGGACCGCCTGGTCGGCTCCACCAACGGGGCGGGCTTCACGGCGGTGCCCCAGCCGCAGCCGGTACCGCAGCAAGCACCTCAGCAGATGCCGCAGCAGGTCCCCCAGCCGGTGGCCGCCCCCATGCCGGCCCCGGTCCCGGTGGCCCCCGCCCCCGCCCCCGCCCCCGCGCCCATGCCTGCCCCCGCCCCGGTCCCGGCCGCGGCGGCCGTGGCCCCCGCGCCTGCCCCGGCTCCCCAGCCCACCCCGACACCGATGCCGTTCCCGTCCCCCGTGGCGCCGGCCGCGACGATGGTGCCGCCGGGCCCCACCCCGCCCGGCGTACCGGCCCGGGGCGGCCTCACCGCCGCCCAGGTCCGCGGCACCACCGGCCCGGTCCCGGGCCTCGCCCCGGCCCCGGCCACCGGCTGGCCCGCCGCCCAGAGCTGGCCGAACGCGGCGGGCGCCTGAACCGGCACCTGCACACTCATCCCGTATAGGTTGGACTTTCCGATAATCTCCTGACACTGCGGTGATGCACTGTCACCATGTGTGAATGCTCCTGACCGACAACCCGGTGCTGGACTCGACGGGTGACCGCTTCGGCTTCGTCCCCCATGCCCGGGTCCTGTGCGACGCGATCAAGGCGACTCGTGACCTCCCCCTCAGCGTGGCCCTCTACGGGGCCTGGGGCACTGGGAAATCCAGCTTCATGAACATCTGCCGCTCGCTCTTCGAGGAGCAGGGCACGCCGGTGGTGACGTTCAACCCGTGGAAGTACGACCAACGGGAGGAGATCTGGCATGCGCTGATCCAGACCATCCTGGACGAGATCGCAGCCAAGATCACCCAGGGCCCGGAGGCCGGACGCAGCGTGCAGCTCCAGCACGCGCTGAAGAAGGCCGCCACCCTGAGCCGCACCGCTGCCTGGCTGATGACCCGCAAGGCGGTCGTGCCGCTCAGCGGCGGTCTTGTCTCGACTGCCGACGCGGACGCGCTCAAGGAGGCGTGGGACGACGGCAATCTTCTCGAGTACCGGCACGTCAACCAGTTCGAGCACGACTTCGCCGAGGTCGTCGAGGAGTTCACCGGCGGCGGCCGTCTGGTCATCCTCATCGACGACCTGGACCGCTGCACACCCGAGGCCGCCATCACCGTCCTGGACTCGCTGAAGCTCTTTCTTGGCGAGGCGTCCTGCGTCTTCGTCCTGGCGATGGACCAGCAGGTGATCGCCTCGGCCGTGGCGCAGCGGTTCAGCGGCGACGAGGAGATAGGCCGGCGATACCTCGAGAAGCTGGTCCAGTTCCCCTACCACCTGCCCCATGTCACCTTCGAGTCCATGTTCAGTCACCTCCGTCAGGAGGTCGTGGGCCTCGGCGACGACTCGGCCCTGTGGCAGCTCATCCGCGTCGCCTACGGCCAGAACCCCCGGCGCGTCCGCCGCTTCGTCAACGCGCTCAACCTCACCGTCGTGTCCCTGCGGATGCACTCCATGCCCAGCCGCGACCGCATGCTGCACGCCGCGGTCCTGCTCACCATCCGGCTGCAGCACCCGGAGTTCTACGCCATGATCAGCCGTAGCCCGGAGTCGTGGCGGCGGATGGACGAGGCGGCCAACGGCGACATCAGCGCGCTGCGCCAGGAAGAGCTCGTCCTCTTCCAGCGGGACAACGACCTCGCCGAGCTTCTGCACGCGACCTCCAGCAGCCGCCGGGAACCGGCCTTCCCGCCGCCGCCCGGCAAGACCGAGATCGACGCGCTGACGGAGGTGCTGAGTGTGACGACCGGCGGCGGGTCCGACGGCTCCCCCGAGCCCGGCACTTCCGTCGCGGGGGTCGGGACACGGTGAGCGGCGGCCCGGACGGCCTGGTCATCGGCTTCGACCTGGGGGACGGCGAGACCACGCTCGCCTGGACGACGCGCTACGGCGACGGGGGCATCCAGGTCTTCAAGCGCCGGTCCACCGGGGAACGCAGTGTCCTCACAGCCATGGCCCGCTCCGTCGGCGACCGGCGTCGGCTCCTCGGGGAGGAGGCCGTGTGCGCGGCCGGCGCGGCCGAGTTCAGCCTGAACTTCAAGCAGGGCCCGGACCCCGGAGGCCTGGAGACGCCCGAGGCGGTGCTGTTCGTCCAGGCGCTGCTCGCGGAGTTTCTGGCGGAACACGGGACGCCGCCGGAGCGCACCGGTCCCGCCCGGTCCACGGACCAGGCGGACACCGCCGAGTCGGCCGCCGAGCCCATGATGGTCGTCGGCCACCCGGCCGGCTGGGAACCCGAGGTGGTCGAGGCCTACGCGCGCCATCTCCAGCTGCGCGGCGTTCACACCCGTTTGCTGCCGGAGTCGCAGGCGGCGCTCGTGCATGTTCGCCGGCCGGGAGCCACGGCCGGGTCCGAGGCGTCGGATCGGAGCATGGCCGAACAGCCCACGGCGGGCCGGGTCCTGGTGGTCGACATCGGATCCTCGACCACCGACTTCACTCTCATCACGGACATGGAGCCGCGCAGTCTGGCTCTCGGGGCCGACTTCGGCTGCCGCAGGATCGACTTCGAGGTCGCCGATCTGGTCACGGCTCACCACCGCGACAACGAGACCCTGAACGCCGCGCTCGCCGCCGACGGTGGCCGGGAGTTCCTTCTGCTGGCCTGCCGCCGGGCCAAGGAGGCGCAGTTCTCGGGCACCCAGGCCGCCACTTTCGACCAGCCGGTGAACCCCCGCTTCGAGCCCATCATGAAGCTGGCCTGGGGTTGGCTGCGCCAGGCGGAGATCCCGGCGCAGGTGTCCGCCCCTGGCGGCTGGGCCGACGAGTTCCGGGCCCTGCTGAAGCAGGCCCGCCGGCTGATGGAAGACCAGGACCCCGACCAGGTGGTGCTCACCGGAGGCGGCTCGCGTATGCCGCTGACGAGGCGGATATGCCGCGAGGTCTTCCCCGAGGCGGCCATCGACAACGATCCCGATCCCGCCTTCTCGGTGGCCCGGGGTCTGGCCCTGGCCGGCTACACGGAGCTGCGCCTGGAGCGCTTCCGGGCGTCGTTGACCGAGTTGCTGGAGGAGTCGGCGCTCGACGCCCTGTGCTCGAAGCACATCTCGGAAGGCTTCGCCGAGCTCAAGAGGCGTCTGGCCGGACGTGTGCGCGGCGCCGCTGACATCACCGCGACCACTGCCGTGGAGCCCGTGGACGGGGGCGAGCCCCCGGCCATCACGGCCTTGCGCGAAGCCTTGAACCAGCATCTCGGTGAACGTGTCAGCTCGCTGTGCCGGGACCACGGCGTGCCTCACGACGCGCTGGATCTGGACTTCCAGCTGCCGCTCAGCGTCGCGGAGGCCCTCACCGACCAGCTGACACGGTTCGCAAAACGGCAGAGCAACCTTCAGTCCGGTGTGCGCGCCTGGAGCATGCAGGCCTCCCGGCGCACGGCCGAGTGGTGGCAGCAGCGCAAGAACACGTTCCGACCGGCTCACAGCGGCAACCCCTATGCGGACATCGCCCGGACCGCCGCGGTATGGGGCGTGCCGGTGGCCCTCTGGGCCATGCAGGAGTGGTCCGTGAGCAGGATGGTCAAGGAGATCGAGGCGCTTTCCCTGGACGAGGGGAAGGCTGATGAGCTGACGGAGAACATCCGCGCCCATATCCGTGACCAGTTGCTGGAGCGTCTGACCGAGATCGAGAGGCTGATCTTCTGACCGGCGGACCCGCTACGCGCGCTCGGGCGCTGCCCGCGTGAGGGCCGGCCCCGGCGGGAGGTCTCGGGGCCGGCCGTGTCACTGCGGGGCGGGAGTCACTTCTTGGGGCACTCCTTCCACGCCAGGTGGTAGACCGTGCTGATGTCGCCGTCGGTCGAGTCCATGGTCATGAAGCTGACCTTGTTCGGGGAGGACGAACCGAGGTTCACCCGGAGCTCGGTGTTGATGTTGAAGTTGCGCTGGACCCCGCAGGGCGCCCAGACCAGCTGGGCCCAGTCGGTCTCGTCCGTGGCCTGCCAGTTGTCGTTGAGCGGGCCGGAGAACGGGTGGTTGCGGTACTGGGTGTTCGGGGAGCCCTGGAAGTAGTACGAGGCCCGCTGGATGGCGTTGGCGCCGGGCTGGAGGGCGGCGAAGCCTCGGTAGTCGGCGCTGGCGATGGCGTACGTGAACCCGCCGGGGACGTGCACGACCAGGCTGAGCTGGCAGTTCTTACGGAACGCCGTGGGGTCGGAGTTGCCGCCGACCTGGGCGAGATAGTCGCTGTAGGTCACGGTGAACGCCGTGTTGTCCTCGGACACGGCGACCGCCGTGGTGCCCTGCGGACAGCCGGAGCCGTTCACGGTGGCGACCTTGATGACGATCTTGTCCGGCGGCGGGTCCTCGAACGCCGGGTCCGCGTGGGCGGGCAGGGCGGCTGTGAGCAGAGCGGTCAGCGCGCCTCCGCTCAGCAGCAGTCTCAGGAGTCCACGTGCCATGGATCTCTCCTCGGGATGGGGGGTGGCTGCGCCCCAGGCCCGGCCCACTCTGGTTGAACCTTTGAAGAAAGAGTGGGGTTTCTGTGAAGGCCGGAGGCGTACGCATCGTAGGGGGCGGAAAGCGCCCTCCGCAGGGGCCAACTCCGGCCATTTATCTGGTAGTTGAAGGTAAATCGACTGTAGTGTGCAGCCGTCGCCCGGGGCCGGTCCGAGTCGCGGTCCTCAGGCCAGCCGGATCACGTTCCAGGAGAGCGGTTCCAGGAGGGCGGTGAGGCGGCCGTCCTGGAGGGTGGCGCCCTGCACGGGGTGCGGGGCGACACGGTCGGGGTCGTCCAGGGTGTTGCGGGCGTCCGGGTCCGCGTCCGCCAGGGCGCTGTGCTCCACGACCCGGGTGACGTCGAGGCCGTGCAGCGCCACCTCCAGCGGCAGCGGCTCCGTACGGCCGCGGTTGACCGCGAAGACGGTGACCGAGCCGTCCTCGGCGCGGACCGCGGTGGCGTGCAGCAGGTCGGTCTCGCCGTACTTGCGGGTCTCGTACGTCGGCGCGTCCACACGGACGTCCAGCACCCGGCCGCGGCCGTACCGCGCGGCCTGCGCGAACGGGAAGAAGGTCGTCTGGCGCCACGCCGGGCCACCGGGCTCGGTCATGATCGGGGCGATCACGTTGACGAGCTGCGCGAGGCAGGCGACGGCGACCCGGTCGGCATGCCGCAGCAGGGCGATGAGCAGCGAGCCGACGACCGCGGCGTCCGTGACGCTGTACCCGTCCTCCAGCAGGCGCGGGGCCTCGGGCCACTCGTCCTGCTGGAAGGTCTTCGAGCGGGCGACCCACTCGGGCAGGTACCAGACGTTCCACTCGTCGAAGGAGAGGGTGATCCGCTTGCTCGACTTCAGCCGGGCGCCCACATGGTCGGCGGTGGCGACGACGGCCTCGATGAAGGACTCCATGTCGACGGCGGAGGCGAGGAAGGAGTCGACGTCGCCGTCCTCGGGCCAGTAGTAGGCGTGCAGCGAGATGTGGTCGACCAGGTCGTACGTCTCCTCCAGGACCGTCGCCTCCCAGGCGGCGAAGGTCGGCATGGACCGGCTGGAGGAGCCGCAGACGACGAGTTCGGCGGCGGAGTCGAACTGGCGCATGGCACGGGCCGTCTCCGCCGCGATCCGGCCGTACTCGCTCGCGGTCTTGTGCCCGGTCTGCCAGGGCCCGTCCATCTCGTTGCCGAGACACCAGAGCCGGATGCCGAACGGGTCCTTGTCGCCGTGCGCGACCCGCAGGTCCGACAGGGCGGTGCCCGAGGGGTGGTTGGCGTACTCCATGAGCTCCAGGGCCTCGGCGACACCGCGGGTGCCGAGGTTGACCGCCATCATGGGCTCGGCGCCCGCCTTGCGCAGGAAGTCCCGGTACTCGGAGAGGCCGAAACGGTTCGTCTCCGTGGAGTGCCAGGCCGGGTCGAGGCGGCGGGGGCGCTCGTGCGCGGGTCCGACGGAGTCCTCCCAGCGGTGGGCGGAGACATAGTTGCCGCCGGGGTAGCGGACGACGGTGACGCCGAGTTCCCGGACGAGCGCGAGGACGTCCCGGCGCAGTCCCCGGTCGTCGGCGGTGGGGTGGCCCGGCTCGAAGACGCCGGTGTAGACGCAGCGGCCGAGGTGCTCGACGAAGGACCCGAAGAGCCGGGGGTCGACGTCACCGACGGTGAAGGAGGGGTCGAGGGTGAAGCGGGCGGTGCGCATGGGCGCCTCTCTGAGTGCGGGACGGGCTGCCGTCTGTACGAAATACCGGACTCTGTACGTGACTTCGGACGGGACCGTAAGGGGCAAGCGCTTGCCCGTCAACAGCCGGGGACGATCGCGGGCGGTGACGGTCGTTCGGGGTTGAACTACGGTCGCCGGAGCGCATGACGAGGACACCGGGCTCCGCGTAGGCTCGAACAACCCGTCGAGGCGACGGGAGGAACAGGGGGTGCGATGGACATCGCGGGCGCGCGGACGACGGCGGCCCGGTTCGTCTCGGCGCTACGGCCGCGGCGTGCCCACACCGCCGTCGCCATGCGGGACCTGGCCGGCGACCTGAGTGCCGCGCTGCGCTCCGGGCCCCGCCCCCCGGCCGGTGTCCACGAGGTGTGCCAGGCGCTGTGCGCGCGGATGAGCGCCCGGCGCGGCGGCCGGCCCGTCGAACTGCGCTTCGAGCGGTTCCCCGACGAGATCGAGGTGACCGGACTCTGGGTGGAGTTCCAGGACTTCGACCTCGTCATCGTCGAGGAGCGCGCCGAGGCCGTCCAGCAACTGGTCATCCTGGGGCACGAGTTGTGGCACATGCACGCCGGGCACCGGCACCATCACCACGGCATCGGCACGGCCGCCGCGCACGCCCTCGCCGGCCGGCCCGGCTGGGACGACGTGGCCCTCACCGTGGCCGCGCGCGACGGCTCCCGGCAGAGCGACGAGGCCGAGGCCGACGACTTCGGGCACCGGCTGGCCGCCGCCGTCCGGGAGCTGGTCTCCGGTGAGAACGGGAGCGGGTCGGCCGACCCGGTCCACCGCTCGCTCGGGTACCGCGGACGCGGAGGCAGGGCGCGGTGACACCTCTGCAGCTGGCGGACGGGCCGGTGGAGTTCCTGTCCGGCCTGTACATCTCCTTCTGGCTGCCGGGCCTCGTCCTCGGCGCGGCCCTGGCGATCAAGCTGCCCAGCATCGTGAAGCTGTGGCGTGACCCGCTGCTGCGCGCCGTGGGCGGACTGCTGCTGCTCGCCTGCATGGTGTTCGTGTTCGCGGCCCCCGGCACCATCGCCTGGACCAACCGGGTCATCGGCGTCCCCAACATCGCCGCGCCCTGGGTGTACTCCCTGATCACCGCGCTGTCCGCGTCCTGGCTGCTGCTGGTGGTGCACTGGCGCGGCGGCGGTCACACCGACCGCCGGGAGCGGACCCGGCGCGCGACCCGCTGGGTGGTCTCCGTGTACGCGACCGTGGTGGTCGCGCTGTGGGTGCTGTTCGCGCTGGCCGACGTCCCCGTGGAGCAGATCGAGGACCTCGACACCTACTACGCGTCCACGCCGTTCATGCGGGAGGAGATCCTCCTCTACCTGGTCGTGCACACGGTGGCCTGTCTCATCACGGCCCGGCTGATCTGGACCTGGATCCGCACCGACGGCCTCGACGGCTGGCTGCGCTGGGGGCTGCGGTTCCTGAGCGTCGGCTATGTCACCAACCTGCTGTTCAGCGCCGCCAAGTTCACCGCGATCGTGGCCCGCTGGACCGGGCACGACCTGGACTGGCTGAACACCAACGTCGCGCCGTCCGCCGCCTGCATCGGCGCCACCATGGTCGCCGTGGGCGTGATCGTCCCGCACGCCGGCCAGTACCTCCAGGAGCGGCTGCTGGTCCGCCGCCGGCGCCGTGGCCTGAAGCCGCTGGCCCGGCTGCTGCGGCCGGTCGCCGGGCGCCACGAGCCGTTCGTGCTGCGGGCGGCGCCGGAGATCCGGCTGATCCGCCGGGAGACCTACATCCGCGACGCGCTGCTCCAGCTCTCCCGCCATCTCGACGAGGACCTGCGCCGGCGCGCCCACACCGCCGCGCTCACCCTCGGCGCCGAGCCCGGCCGGGCCCAGGCCCTCGCGGTCGCCGTGACGATCCTCGACGCCGTCGAGAGCGGACGGCGGGTGCCGGACGGCGACGGCGCCGCGGAGCCCGACACCACCTATCTGCTGCGCGAGATCCACGCCGTCTCCGGCGTCCTGCGCAGGCCCGACGAGATCAAGGCGGTCCGCGCCCGCGCGGCCGTCCCGGCAGAGAGCATGTCCGCGCATGAGTGAACGACCCTCCCCCGCCAGAGTCGCCGTCGTCCTCGGGGGATCCCATACCGGCATGCTCGCGGCACAGGCCCTGGCGGGGTCCGCCGACCGGGTGGTCGTGGTGGAGCGCGACGTGCTGCCGTCCGGACCCGACCCCCGCAAGGGCCTGCCGCAGTCCCGGCATGTGCATCTGCTGTGGTCGGGCGGGGTGCGGGCGCTGGAGGAGCTGCTTCCGGGCATCGGCGCGGACCTGCGCGCGGCCGGGGCGCGCCGGGCGCCGATCACCACGGACATGGTCGCGCTGTCGCCGCGCGGCTGGTTCCGCCGCTGGCCCGAGTCGCACCACATCGTCCTGGCCGGCCGGGATCTGCTGGACGCGACGGTCCGCTCCCGGGTCCTGGCCGACGAGCGGATCGAACTCCTCGACGGCACCGAGGTCCTGGACCTCCTCGGCGACGCGCGGGCGGTCACGGGCGTACGGCTGCGGGGGCGCGACGGGCGGGAGAGCACCCTGGAGACGGGCCTGGTCGTGGACGCCACCGGCCGGGGCCCGTCGGCGCCCCGCCGGCTGGCCGCGCTCGGGCTGCCCGCGCCCGTGCGGCGCGAGGTCGACTCGGGGCTGGCGTACGCGAGCCGGCTGTTTCTCGCGCCCGAGCCGGCCCGGGACGGCTTCCCGGTGGTCAATGTGCAGGCCGACCCGCGCGCGGGCGGCCCCGGCCGGGCGGGGGTGCTGCTGCCGATCGAGCACGGCCGCTGGCTGGTGACGCTCAGCGGCACACGGGGTGGTGAACCGGGGACGTCCGACGAGGAGTTCGCGCGGTTCGCCCGGGAGGAGCTGCGGCACCCCGTCATCGGCGAGCTGATCGAGCGGGCCGAGCCGCTGTCGGGCGTCGCCTTCACCCGCACCACCGCCAACCGCCGCCACTACTACGAGCGGATGCCGGACTGGCCCGAGAACCTCACCGTCCTCGGCGACGCGCTCGCCGCGTACAACCCGGTGTACGGGCACGGGCTGTCGGTCGGCGCGCAGAGCGCGCTGATCCTGCGTGAGACGGTCCGGCGGTACGGCTGGGGCACGGCGGGGCTGGCGCGGCGGGTTCAGAAGGCGGTGGCGCGGCCGGTCGGGGCCGCCTGGGACCTGGCGATAGGCCAGGACGTGTTCTACCCGGGCGCCACGGAGACCGGGCCGACCCTGCGGGACCGGCTGGTGGCCGGGTACGTGGACCGCCTGATGCACACGGCCACCGGCAACGGGCGGATCGCCCGCCGCGTGACCGACGTGACGTCGCTGGAGCGGCGGGCGGAGGTGCTGCTGGACCCGTCGGTGCTGCTGGCGGCGGCGGTGGGGCCGTTGAAGCCCCGGCTCACCGGACCGCCGCTGACCGCCGAGGAGATGAAGAAGGCGGGGCTGCTGCCCTGATCAACCGGCGAAGGCGGGTTGCGCCGCTCCCCTCCCCGCGCCCGGCACCACGAACAGCGAACCCGCCAGCGGCGGGGGCGAGTCGAGGCCGACGCGGGCCGTGGTGACGTACAGGTCGGTCAGTCCGGGGCCGCCGAAGGCGCACGCCGTCACCCGGGGCACCGGGAACGCGATCACCCGGTCCAGTACGCCGTCGGGGGTGTACCGGCGTACCGCGGAGCCGTCCCACAGGGCCACCCAGACGGCGCCCTCGGCGTCGACGGTCAGCCCGTCGGGGAACCCGGCGCCGTCCTCGATCTCGGCGAAGGTGCGGCGGTTCGTCACCCGGCCGTCCTCGTGGTCGAAGACGTCCACCCGGCGGGTCGGCGTGTCGATGTAGTACAGGAGCCGTCCGTCGGGGCTCCAGCCGGTGCCGTTGCTCACCGTCACGTCGTCGAGGACGACCTCCGCCGTGCCGTCCCCGGTGATCCGGCACAGCGTGCCGCCTCCGGGTGCCTCGTCGTAGCGCATGGTGCCGGCCCACAGCGAGCCGTCGGGGGCGACGGCGGCGTCGTTGGCGCGGCGGCCGGACACCGGCTCGTGGTGCAGCCAGCGGAAGGCGCCGTCCGGGTCCAGCAGTCCCACGCCGTCCCGGAGGTTCAGGGCGAGTCCGCCGCCGGCGCGCGGCTTGACGGCGCCGATGTGCTGGAAGACGGTCCGCACGGAGCGCCGGCCGGAGACGGGGTCGTAGGTGTGGAGGCGGGAGCCCAGGATGTCGATCCACAGCAGGCGGCCGCTCGCGGGGTCCCAGGTCGGGCCCTCGCCCAGCTGGGCCTCGGCCCGCACCGCCACCTCGTAGGGGGCGCTCATGCCGCGCTCCGGTGGCCGAGACGCTCCGACAGCTCGGCGGCGCCCTTCACGGCGAGCTGCTCCAGCTCGGCGCGGCGCTCGTCGCCCCAGCGGATCATGGGGACGGAGATGGACAGGGCGGCGACGACCTGCCCGGTGCGGTCCCGTACGGGCGCGGCCACACAGGAGACGTCCGGGTTGGACTCGCGGGTCTCGACGGCGAGCTGCCGCTCGCGGATCTCCGCGAGGGCCTCGCGCAGGACGGCGGGGTCGGTGATGCTGTTCGGTGTCATCGCGGTGAGTTCGGCGTCGTCGGGGAGGCGGGAGGCGAGCTCCCCCTCGGGGAGGGAGGCGAGCAGCATCTTGCCGACCGAGGTGCAGTGGGCGGGCAGCCGGCGCCCGGCGGCGGACACCATGCGCACGGCGTGCGTCGAGTCGACCTTGGCGATGTAGATGACGTCGGTGCCCTCGAGGATGGCCACGTGCACGGTCTCGTCGCAGGTCTCGGCGACGGACCGGGCGACCTGCTGGCCCTCGGCGGCGAGGTCGAGCTGCTCGGCGTACCGGCTGCCGAGCTGGTACGGCCGTACGCCCAGCCGGTACCGTCCCGGCTGCCCCGGCACCTGCACGATGTACGACCGGGCGGCGAGGGTGGTCACGAGCTCGTGCACGGTGGTGCGCGGCAGCTGGAGCCGGCGCACGATGTCGGGGGCGGAGAGTGTGCCGTCCCCGTCCAGGAAGAGCTCGAGTATGTCGAGGGCCCGGGTCACGGCAGGTACGAGGCGTCCCACGTCCGGCCTCCTCCTTGGGGGTCGAAGAGGCTGCGTTCGATATTTCAACAGCCGATCGGAATGACGAACACAGGCTAGTCCGAGCCCTCCGCCCCGGCAATGGCCGCGTGGGTACTCCCTCGCCGGTACGCCGGGTTACTCCCGCCGTCGGACGTCACCTCGGCTCCCTCGCGGCACCGTGGTGTCCATGACCTCCACCGCGTCCATCACCGTCATGAGGCTGGGCCGCCGGGTCCGCCGGGGCCTCCTCGTCGTCCATGTCCTCGCCTCCGCCGGCTGGCTCGGGCTCACGCTCGGACTGCTGGCGCTCGGGGCCACCGCGGCGACCACCGGGTCCGCGGCGGCCGTGGAGGCGTCCGTACGGGGCATGAAGCTGTTCGCCGACCGGCTGCTGCTGCCACTCGCGGTGCTCACCCTGGTCAGCGGGCTGGTGCTGGCGCTGGGCACGCACTGGGGGCTGGCCCGGCACCGCTGGGTGTTCACCAAGTTCTGGCTGACCCTGGGCACCACCGCGGCCACCGCCCTGGTCCTGCGGCCCGCCGTGGACACGGCCGTCGCGGAGGTCGCCGCGGGCGGGCCGCTGCCGGACACCGGGGACGTCCTGTTCGGCCCGGTGGTGTCCCTGTCGGCGTACGCCTTCATGACGATGATCTCGGTGCTGAAGCCCTGGGGGCTCACCCGGCGGGGGCGGCGGCTGCGCGCCGAGGCCGCCCGCGCCCGCTCCGGCCGGGACCGGCCGGTCCGCCAGGACGCCTGACCCGGCTACCGGGGCGTCTCGCCGAGCACCCCGCGCAACCGCTGGGCGCGCAGCACCAGTTCGAGCTCGAAGCGCCGGTCCGGGTCGTCGATCTCGGCGCCCCACAGCTCGCGGATCTGCCGCAGCCGGTAGCGCACGGTCTGCGGATGCACCCCGAGCCGGGCCGCCACCTCCGGGGCCCCGCCCCTGGTCTCCAGCCAGGCCAGCAGGGTCTCCGCGAGCCGCCGTCCGTGCGAGGGACCGCAGTGCTCCAGCGGCGCCAGACAGCGCACCGCCAGGTCGTCGATCAGTTCCTCGGGCTGGAGCAGCACCAGCGCCTCGGTGTGCTCGGTGCAGTGCAGGACCTCCCCGGCCGGCAGCAGCCCCCGTTCCATCAGCCCCACGGCGGCCTCGGCCCAGCGCAGCGACTTCGCCGCCTCGGCCAGCGGCACGGGCGGTCCGATCGCCCCGGACCAGCCGCTCAGCGCCCGGCCGAGCAGTTCGTGACGCCCTGCGGCATCCGGTTCGGGGACGACCATCCGCGGCCGCTCGTACTCCAGGTCGAGCAGCACGCCCTCCCCGACGGCGGGGGCGAGCGCCTCCCGCGCCGGGCGCAGCAGCACGCCGACGGCGACCTTGGCGGGCAGCGCCCAGCCGATCCGCGCGGCCCGTTCGGCCAGGGCGTCGGCGGGGTCTCCGCGGTGGCGCTCGGCGAGCAGCAGCTCCATCAGCCGGCGCTGCAGCCGCAGGCGTTCACCGGCCTGGCGGGCCGCGGCCTCGGCGTAGCCGCGCACCGACTGGTCGACCAGGCCGTCCAGATACTCGTAACCGGCGTCGACCAGCTCGTACATGGCGGGCGGCGGGATGTCGACGCGCTGGCCGATCTCCGCGAAGCGGCGCCAGGCCAGCCGTACGCCCAGCCGGTAGATGGCCTGGAGGGAGTCGAGGGAGCGGCCGTTGTAGCCCTCGCCGCGGCCGAAGTCCTGGAAGACGCCGGGCGGGACCGTGGGCCGGCCCTCCGATGTCTCCAGGTGCCCGATGAAGACCTCGATGGCGCGCCGGATGCCGATGAGGGCCATGGGCTCGCCCGACTCGTCGAGCACGACGGGCAGATGGGGGTACTCGCGCCGGATCTCCGCGAGGATCTCCTCGGCGAGCACGGGGGCGTCGGCGAGGACCAGCTGGGCGAAGCGGCGGACCTGGAAGCGGGGCACGTCGTGCCAGGCCGAGCGGGTGAGTGCGGCCGGCCCGGTGGCGGTGCGGGGGACGGCCACCGTCAACTCCCCTGACCGGCCTGCTCATTGGTGATCAGCGGGGTGTTCGGCTGGTCGGGGGTGGCCTCCAGCAGCGCGACGACGCCGAGCGCGGCGCCCACCGCGAGCAGGGCGGCGAGCACGACGGTCAGCGTGGCGGCGAGCAGTCTGGACATCGCAGGGTCAGCCTCTCTGTCCGAGATCCCGGAGTTGTCCCCACCCGGGTGTCGCCCGTCCGGTCCCGACCTCTGCCTGTCCGGCCAGTGTCGACAACGCGTGATGGTCCGTCAAGACCGTTGACACCCCGGTCCGGCCCGCCCTACGGTTCCCCGCCCAGAGCACGGCCAGGCATCGTCCACGCGTCGACCCCAGGAGTGCCGGATGCGCCGTACAGCCTCACCCCTCTCGTTGATCCTGCTGGGTCTCGGCACGTTCCTGCTGGTCCTGGCGCCGATGCTGGCCTGGTACGTGACACCGCGGGCCGCCGTGAACCCCGTCGACATCGACACCACAGCCGTCTACAAGGGCACCGGGAGCGTCTTCGACACCGAGCGCATCGAGACCGTGCCGGACAGGACGATCACCGTCACCCAGCGCGTCCGGGGCGACGTGGCGGCGAGCGAGCGCAGCGGCAACGCCGTCTGGGACGTGATCACGACCGTCGACACCGACGACTCGCTGCCGGCCGCCGATCCGCACGACGCGCTGGATTTCGCGCCGCACCGCTGGGTGATGGACCGCAGGACGACCCGGCCGGTGCACTGCTGCCAGGAGAGCCCGTACATCGAGGGCGAGGCGTATCTGAAGTTCCCGTTCGACGTGCGCAAACGCGACTACCAGTGGTGGGACAACACCGGTGGGACGACGGTGACGATGCGGTACTCGGGCACCGAGAAGGTCCAGGGGTACAGCGGCTACCGGTTCACGGCCGAGGTCGCGCCCCGCAAGGTCGGCACCCGGCTGGTCCCCGGGAGCATCGTCGGGCAGCCGGAACGGCCGCAGGTGCTGGCCGAGGAGTGGTACGCCAACCACGGGTTCAAGCTGGTCGTGGACCAGCGCACGGGCCGGGTGCTCTACGCGCAGACCGGTCCGCGCCGCACCCTGCGGGCACCGGGCGGCGAGCGGGACGCGGCGGTCCTGCTGGACAGCCGGAAGATCGCGTTCACCACGGCCACGCAGAAGGAGGCCGTGCGGCAGGCCGAGCGGGACAGCGGGATGCTCCGCACGGTCGGGGTGACGCTGCCGATCGGGGCGGCCGTGGCGGGCGGTGTGCTCGCGGTGGCCGGTGCCGTACTGGTGGTCCGGGGACGCAGGCACCCGGAATCGACCGGTACGCCGGAGACGCCCCACCCTTCTCTCACGATGTGACATAACGTCAGCTCCGTTCGGGGCCGAAATTGTCACCTCGGTGAGTAGCCGCGGGGGGACGGCTGGGCGAAAACTGTCCCCTCCCACCCGGACACAGCCTGTCCATGTTCTTCGCGTCGTCCGCATCATCCCCGCACGCCGAACAGGATCTTCGACTCCCCCCACAGGAACCCGACCTCGCTCCCCACACCGAGTTCCGCACCCTGACGAGTTGGAGCACCGATGCCCCAGCACGTGCCTCCGCCGCTGCGCGCGACACTCCCCTGCGCGTCGCGGCTGCACCCTTCGACGCTCCCCCCACAACCGCGCCGAATCGTTTTTCTAGCCCATCGCGACCTGGGCAACCGCGCCGCGGGCGGCTCCGAGCTGCTCGTCGACCGGCTCGCCGACGGCCTCACCCGGCTCGGCCACCAGGTCACCCTGCTGTGCGGGGGCCCGGCGGCCTACCGCGACTACCGGGTCGTCTCCGCGGGCGGCCCCTTCGACCACTATCTGCGGGCGAGATCCGCCTTCGCCCGCCAGGTCGGCGACTGCGACCTGCTCGTCGAGGTCTGCAACGGCATGCCCTATCTCGCCCCGCTGTGGCACCGCGGACCGACGCTGCGGCTGGTCAACCATGTGCACACCGATCTGTGGCCGATGCGGTTCGGCGGCCCGCTGACCCCCGCCGCCCGGCTCGGCCGGCGCCTGGAGCACTGGGCGCTCGCCGGGACCCGGCAGCGGGGCCTGCTGGTCGCCGTCTCCCCGTCCACCGCCCACGCCCTGCGGGCCATCGGCGTCGAGCGGGAGCGCATCCGCGTCGTGCACAACGGTGTGGAGGAGCCGGGGCCGCTCGGCGAGCGGTCGCCCGAGCCGCTGTTCGTCGCCGTCGGACGGCTCGTCGAGTACAAGCGGATCGATCTGCTGCTGCGGCTGTGGGAACGGGTGCGGCCCGTGACCGGCGGGCGGCTGGTGATCGTCGGCGACGGACCCGAGCGGCGACGGCTGGAGGAACTCGCCGGGCCCGGCGTGGAGTTCACCGGCCATGTCTCCGAGGCGGAGAAGCACCGGCTGCTGTGCGCGGCCTGGCTGCTGCTGCACCCCTCGGCCGTGGAGGGGTGGGGGCTCGTCGTCACCGAGGCCGCCGCCCGTGAGACACCTGCCGTCGCCTTCGACGTGCCCGGGCTGCGGGACTCCGTCGTGGACGGCGAGACCGGGGTGCTGGCACGCGGCGAGTCCTCGTTCGCCGCCGCCTGGTGCACGCTGGCGCTGTCCGGGCACCGCCGGGAGCTGATGGGGAAGGCCGCGCGGGACCGGGCGGCGCGCTACCGCTGGGAGCGGACGGTGCGGCAGTTCCGCGCGGTGGCCGCGGAGGCGGTGAGCCGTGGCGACCGTACGCCGTAGCGGGCGGCCGCGCGGCTCCCCCGAGACCCGGCCCGTCCGCGACCCGTCGCTGCGCCGGTCCCTCGCCCTGTTCCGCGCGTTCCTGCACGAGCAGGACGACCCCGTGTCCTGCTACACGCTGCTCGCCCGGGACGCCGCCGACCAGCTCGAGGCGTACGGCGGTCCCCTCGCCGGGCGGACCGTCGTGGACGTCGGCGGCGGCAGCGGGTACTTCCTGGAGGAGTTCCGGCGCCGGGGCGCCGACGCGTACCTCTTCGAACCGGACGCCCGGGAGCTGGGGGCGCGGCCGCCCGAGGGGGCCGTGGTCGCCGACGGCTATCTGCTGCCCCTGCGCGACGGGGCCACCGACGTCACCTTCTCCTCCAATGTGCTGGAGCATGTGGCCGACCCGGGGACCTTTCTGAGCGAGCTGGTCCGGGTGACCCGTCCCGGCGGGCTGCTCTACGTGTCGTTCACCAACTGGCTGTCCCCGTGGGGCGGTCACGAGTGGGCGCCCTGGCACTACCTGGGCGCCGAGCGGGCCCGCGCCCGCTACCGGCGGCGCACCGGACGCGACGCCAAGCACACCCTCGGCGAGAACCTGTTCGCCGTGCACGTCGGCAGCACCCTGCGGCAGGTCCGCGCCCGGCACGACGTGGAGATCGTGTCGGCGCGCTCCCGCTACTGGCCGTTCCTCGCGGAGGCCGTCGTGAAGGCGCCCGGCCTGCGCGAGTTCGCCACCTGGAACCTCCTCCTCATCCTCAGGCGGTGTCCACCATGACGACGACCACGGTCCAGACCCCTCCCCCGGCGGCCGTGCCCACCTCCGCGCCCTCCGCCGGCCCGCCCGAGGGCCCGCGGTCGCGGCGCTGGCTGCTGGGGTTCTGGGCCGTGGTGTTCGCGCTGTTCCTCGCGGTGCGGCCGGGGCGGCAGACCTTCGACACCAAGCTGGGCGTGACCACCGACCCGGGACGCTTCCTCGGCGACCTGGGCCAGCTGTGGCACGACCAGGGCGGTTTCGGCGGTCTGCAGGACCAGTACGCGGGCTATCTCTGGCCGATGCTGCCGTTCCACTGGCTGGCGGACACCGTGGGGCTGCCGGTGTGGCTGGCCGAGCGGCTGTGGATGTCGCTGATCGTGTCGGTCGCGTTCTGGGGCGCGCTGCGGCTGGCCGAGCGGCTGCGGGTGGGCAACGGCGGCTCCCGGCTGGTCGCCGCGACCGCCTACGCGCTGTGGCCGGTGTTCACCGTCGTCATCGGCTCGACCTCGGCGGCCGCGCTGCCGGGCGCGTTCCTGCCGTGGGTGCTGCTGCCGCTGGCCGACGAACGGTACAGCGCACGGGTCGCCGCGCTGCGCTCGGCGCTCGTCGTGCCGTTCATGGGCGGTGTCAACGCCGCCTCCACACTGGCCTCGCTGCTGCCGGCCGCGCTGTATCTGCTGTCCCGGCCGCCCGGGCCGCGGCAGCGCAAGCTCATCGCCTGGTGGGTGCCGGGGGTGCTGCTGGCCACCGCCTGGTGGGTCGTCCCGCTGCTGCTCCTCGGCATGTACGGCGAGAACTTCCTCCCGTACGTGGAGAGTTCGCAGACCACCACCGACACCATGGCGGCCACGGAGGCGCTACGCGGCGCAGGGAACTGGGTGGCGTATCTGCACTTCGGGGAGGCGTGGCTGCCGGCCGGCTGGACCGTCGTCTCGGCCGCCGTGGTGATCGTCTGCTCGGCGCTGGCGGCCGGGCTGGGCCTCGCGGGGCTCGCGCGGCGGGACATGCCGGAACGCCGGTGGCTGGTGCTGACCGCGCTGACGGTCGTGCCGGTGCTGCTCGCCGGGTACGGCGGGGCGTTCGGCGCGCCCTTCCACGGGGTCGTGCAGGACTGGCTGGACGGCGGGCTCGCCCCCTTCCGCAACATCTACAAGTTCCAGACCGGGCTGGCGCTCGCGCTGGTGCTGGGTCTCGCGCATCTGGCGGGCGTGGCAGCCCAGGCGCGGGGGGCCCGGCCGGTGCGCGGACGCCGGTTCGCGCCGCCGGCCGTGGCCGTGCTGGTGCTGCCCGGGCTCATATGGCCGTATCTGAACGGCTCGATCCTCAACCCGGGGTCGTTCAAGGAGATCCCCGCGTACTGGCGGGCCACGGCCGGCTGGATGGAGAAGTACTCGCCGGACGCCCGGGTGCTGGTGGCCCCGGCGACCGCGCACGGCATCCACACCTGGGGCACCACCGTCGACCAGCCGCTGGACGTGGTCGCCGCCTCGCGCTGGGCGCAGCGCGACTACGTGCCCTTCGGCACCCCCGGCAACCGGCGCGCGATGGACGCGGTCGAGCAGGCCCTGATGACCGGGAGCCAGGTGCCGGGACTCGCCGACTTCCTGGGCCGGGCGGGCATCCACTATGTCGTCGTCCGCAACGACCTCGACCCCGACCAGATCGGTGCCGTGCCGACCACCACGGTGAAGCGGACCCTGGAGCAGTCCGGGTACGAGCGGGTGACGGGCTTCGGTCCGGTCATGACCGGCGGGCGGATCGCCCCGGACACCCCGCTCCAGGTGGAGGGGCTGTACGCGCGGCAGCGTGCCGTGGAGATCTACCGGCCGACCGGCGCGGACGTGCCCCGTCCGCACCAGGCGGGGCTGCTGCCGGTGGCCTCCGCGGCCGTGGTGTCCGGCGGCCCGGAGGCGCTGCTGCCGCTGGCGTCGGAGCTGCGGGGCCGCGCCGCGGTCCTCACCGGCGACCGTCACCCCGGGCTCGGCTCGCCGCAGGTACGGGTGACCGGCGACGGGATGCGGCGCGCGGACACCCGGTTCGGGCTGGTCAACGCCAACACGTCGTACACGTACACCGCCGACGAGCGGAACGCGCCGGGCGCCTCGCAGGACGCGGGCGAGCCGCCGCACCAGATCCTGCCGGTGACCGGTCTCGCCCACCAGACGGTGGCCCAGTTGCGCGGCGCCCGCTCGGTGACGGCGTCCTCGTACGGCAACTGGCTCTTCCATCTGCCGCAGTTCGACCCGGTGCACGCCTTCGACGGCGATCCGGGGACCGCGTGGGCCGAGGGCTCGGCGGGGTCGCCGGACGGCGAGTGGCTGCGGATCGCCTTCGCGGGCGGCGCGTACGACATGCCGTCGTCGTTCGAGGTGGCGCCGCTGCCGCAGGACGGGGTGCGGGCGGCGCCGACGCGGGTGCGGGTGGAGACGGAGAAGGGGACGCGCGACAGCGTCCTGCGGCCCGACGGGTCGGCGCAGTCGGTGAAGGCGCCCACGGGCGCGACCCGCTGGATGAAGCTGACGATCACGGACTCGGTGTCCCGGCGGGCCGGCCTGACCGGTGCGGGCTTCTCGGAGATCTCCCTGCCGGACGTCCAGGTGACACGGCTGCTGCGGCTGCCCACCGACGCCGGGAACGCCTCCGCCGACGCGGAGATCGTCTCCCTGTCCCGGGCCGCCGACCCCACCGGGCTGTCCGCGACGGGCACGGAGGCGGGCCTGCACCGGCGGTTCACGACCGCCACGGCCGGGACGTACGAGGTGCGGGCGCAGGCGGTGCCGGTGCCCGGCGAGGCCCTGGACCGGCTGCTGTACACGGTGGCGCCCGAGCAGCGGGAGCGGATCACCGCCACCGCCGACTCCACGGCCCGGCTCGGCGCGGGACTGTCCGCGCGCAACCTCACCGACGGCGACCTGACCACGGCGTGGATCGCGGGCGACCGGCCGGTGGTCCATCTGTCCTGGCCGGGGAAGCAGGCGGTCGGCGAGATCGTGCTGGCGGCGGCCGGCGGTCTGTCCACCAGGCCGACCGAGGTGCACATCTCCTCGCCCGACGGGGCGGCGATCGCGGGCGTCGACAAGAACGGTATCGTCCGCTTCCCGCCGATCACCACGGACCGGCTGGACATCACGATCACCGAGTCGGCCCCGCTGACCCTGCACAACCCGGTCGTGGACGAGGACCTGCGTCTCCCGGTCGGCCTGACGGAGGCGTACGTCCCGGCGCTCGACCGGTACCGCACCCCGCAGCCGGAGACCGACCGGGAGTTCACCCTGCCGTGCGGCAAGGGCCCGGTGGTCGCGGTGGACGGTGAGCTGTACGAGACGGGCGCGCGCGGGACCGTACGGGATCTCGTGGAGCGCCGGCGGATCGACGTGACGCTGTGTCAGCGCGGCCGGGGCGACGCCGGGCTGTCGCTGTCCGCCGGGGACCACCGGGTCGAGGGCGGCGACGCCGGCCCGCTCGCGCTCACCGAGGTGACGCTGACCCGCGGCACGGTCGCCGAGGCCCCCGCGGCCGCACGGGAGCTGACGGTCCGGGACTGGCTGGGTGACCGGCGCACCCTGACGGTGGGCTCCGGCGCGGCGAGCTATCTGACCATGTACGAGAACTTCAACGACGGCTGGCGGGCCACACTGGACGGCGACGAGCTGACGCCGGTCCGGCTGGACGGCTGGCAGCAGGGCTGGCGGATCCCGGCGGGCGCCGGCGGTACGGTCCGGCTGTCGTACGAACCGGCGGTGACGTACGAGGCCGGGCTGATCGGCAGTGCGGTCGGGCTCGCGATCCTCGTGGGCCTGGTGCTGTGGCGGCGCAGGGAACCCAACCCGGACGGCCCGAGCCCCGCGCCCCCGCTGCCGGGGCTGTGGCCGGGCACAGTCGCGCTGACGGTGGTGGCCGTGCTCGTCGCCGGGTGGCTGGCGCTGCTGGTCCCGGCACTGGCGCTGCTCGCGTGGCGCCGGCACACCCTGCTCGTCCCGATCGCGTTCACGGCACTGGCGGGCGCGGGCATCGTCGCGGCCGTGGGCGGCGGGGAACCGGTGGCGGCGGGGCGGGGCGCGTTCGGGCACACGGCCCAACTGCTGGCGCTGATCGGCCTGTTCGCGGCGCTGGTGAGTGTGCGCGAGCGACCGGGGGAGAGCCGGGCGCCTGTCGGTGGGCCATCGGCGGGGCAGTCCTCGGCCGGTCCGCTGCCGGACCTCCCCCACCGGGAACGCGGGCAGAGCCCCCTGGGCACACCACCGGGATCCGCGGCGGGCCCGACGGTCACCGCACGCGGCCCCGGCGCCCCCGAACCCGAGACCCGTATCGACCGCGACCGGAAGGACCCGGCCCCATGACCGCGCTGCAGCGGCCCGTGCGGGCCGGGGCGCCCGTGCGGGTGCCGTTCCCCGTCGTCGACGAGGTCGCCCGGCACTGCCTCCAGGAGGAGGAGCCGGAGACCGTGCACATCGAGGTGCATCTGCCGGGCCGGCTGGACGAGGCACGGCTGCGCGCGGCCTTCGCCGAGGCGCTGCGCCGGCATCCGCGCATCCTGATGCGGGAGGCACCGGGGCGGTGGTACCGGCGCCGTTACACCTGGGAGCTGACGGCGGAGCCCGATGTGGAGGTGGTGCGCTTCCCGGCGCCGGAGCGTGACGCGCTGCGGGGCGCGCGGACCCGGGCGCTGACCGAGGCGCCCGCGCTGTCGGCGTCGCCGCCGGTCCGGCTGGAGGTGGTCCGGGCGGCGGGCCCGGTCGAGGGCAGCGAGGCGGGCGACGCGGTCGGGCTCCCGGCAAGGGGCGCGGACCGCCCCGCCCCGGACACCGCGTCCGGCACCGTGCTGTTCCTGACCATCAACCACACGGCCCTCGACGGCCCCGCCTGTCTGCGGGTGCTGGCCACCGCCGCCGAGGTGTACGGCGGCCGGGACAACTCCCCCGCCTCACCCCCCGTACGCGGCGCCCCCGGTGGCGTACCGCCCGCCGGCGACGCCCCGTCCTCCTGGGCCCGGCCCGCGCGGGTCGCCCCCGGCTCCCCCGAGCCCTCCCCCGGCAACGGTCTGCTCGTCACCGAACTGCCGCTGCCCCGCCGCCCGCGGGGAGCCCCCTACACCGTCAACGACCAGCTCATGGTGACCACCGCCCTGACCCTCGCCCACTGGAACCGCGAGCACGGCGCCCGTCCCCGCCCCCTGCGCATCACCATGCCGGTGGACGACCGCCCCCGTGACGCCGGCATGCCCATCGGCAACGGCACCCGTCTGGTCGAAGTCGCCTTCGCGCACGAGGAGTTGACGACGGACGCGGACCGGATGCCCGCCCTCCTCCAGCGCACGGCCACCCGGACACGGGCCCTCAAAGCTCAACCCCGGCCCCAGCTCGGGCGCGGGGCGGCGCTGCTGACCGCCCCGGTGACACCGGTCGCCTGGCGGGCCGCCCTCACCCGGGGGCTGCGCCGGGCCGCCGCGCCCTGGACGTCCACGACGCTGCTCAGCAACATCGGCCGGATCCCGTACGCCCTGGACTTCGGCGAGGAGGCGGGGCGCGCGCACGCCGTGTGGTTCTCGGCGCCCGCCCGGATGCCGCGCGGCCTCACCGTCACCACCGCCTCCACCGCGGGCCGGCTCCATCTCGCCCTGCGCTGGTCACGGGCCCTGCTCGGCCACGGCGACGGCGCCCATCTGCGGGACCTGTTCGAGCACTATCTGCACACCACGGAGATGGCACCGTGAACACCACCGCGCCCCCGCGCCACGGCGGCCTCCGCGACTTCTACGAGGATCCCGCCGTCCCCGTCGCCTCCGGCACCCCCCGGTCCCTGCGCCAGGCCCGCATGCTGGCCGCCGCCCTCGGCACGGCCGGCAGCGCACCGTGCACCGTCCTCGACATCGGCTGCGGCGACGGCACCGCGGCCGCCACCGCCGCCCCGCTCCTCACCGGTCACCGGATCGTCGGCGTCGACTGGTCCCAGGACGCCCTCAGGCGGGCCCGCACCCGGCTGCCGTACGCGATCAGAGGTGAACTGACCGGCGGTGGGCTGCCGTTCCGGGACGGCTGTGTGGACGCCGTGCTGTTCAGCGAGGTCGTCGAGCATCTCGTCGACCCGGACTCGGCGCTGGACGAGATCCGCCGCGTCCTGCGCCCCGGAGGCCATCTCATGCTGTCCACCCCGAACCTCGCCGCCTGGTACAACCGCGGACTGCTGCTCGCCGGGGTCCAGCCGGTGTTCTCGGAGGTGAGTCTGCGGGCGATCCACGGACGGCCGGGACGCGAGGTCGTGGGACATCTGCGGCTCTATACGGCCCGTGCGCTGCGGGAGTTCGTGGCCGCGTCCGGCTTCGAGGTCGTACGGCTGGCGGGGGCGCCCTTCCACGGGGTGCCGCGTCCGCTGCGGGCGCTGGACCGGCTGGCGTGTGCCAGACCGTCCCTCTCCTCGATCCTGCTGCTGCACGCGCGCAGGACGTAGGGGCGTGGGCCATGTGGTGGGGAGTGGCGGCGGCCCTGTTGGCGAACACCCTGTACAGCGTCGGGTTCGTGCTGGAGAAACGGGCGTTGGGCGCCCTGCCGGAGGTGTCGATCCGGCGGCCGGCCCGGCTCCTTGGGCTGGTGCTGCGCAGCCCGCTGTGGATCGGCGGGTCGCTCGCGCTGGCGGCCGGGTTCGCGGCGCAGCTCGCGGTGTACCGGACCCTGCCGATCGCGGCCGCGCAGGGCATCTTCGTCTCCGGTCTGGTGCTGCTGGTCCTGCTGTCGGCGCGGCTGCTGGGCGAGGAGACGACCGGGCGGGAGCGGTACGCGCTCGCCGCCATCCTGCTGGCCCTGCTGATGGTCGTGCTGTCCTTGGAGGAGGGCGCGGACCAGGTCGGCGGCGACGCCCCGTACCCGCTCATCCTGCTGGTGTGCGTGCCCTCGCTGGCGGCCGGCGTGTGGCTGTACGGCTCCGCCGAGCGGCGCACCCGGCACCGGCACCGCATGCCGACGACCGGTGTCGAGTACGGCGTGGCGGTGGGCCTGCTGTACGGGGTCAGCTCGCTGGCCATCAAGGGCGTGTCGAGCCGGCTGACCACGTCCGGCCCGGGCGCCGCGCTGCTCGACCTGCTGCGCTCCCCGTACCCGTATCTGCTGCTGTTCACCGGGGCGTTCGGGCTGGTCATGTCGCAGGCGGCGCTGCAGCGCTGCCGGGCCTCGCTGATCGTGCCGGTGTGCACGACGGTGACCTGCCTGTACACGGCGGTGCTCGGCACGCTCTCGTTCGGCGAGTCCCTGCCCCACGACCCGGCGCGGCTCGCGCTGCGACTCGCGGGCACGGTGCTCGCCGTCGCCGTCCTGCTGGCCATGCCCAAGCACGACCCGGCAACGCAACCCCACGCAAGCGTCGAGGAGTTGACCCCTCCATGAAGCCCGACGACCCGCTGCTCCGGATCCTGGCCTGCCCGCTCGACAAAGGGCCCCTGCACCTCGTACCGCCCGACGAGGCCCTCTACAACCCACGGTTGCGGCGCCGCTATCCGATCGTGGACGGCGTCCCGCAACTGCTGCCGGACTCCGGTGAGCAGGTCACCGACGACGAGCACGAGGACCTGCTGAGACGGCTCGCCCCCTGACCGCCCCGACGACGACCCGGACGGATCCATGACCCCCACCCTCACGGCCCGGCTGGCGCCGCTGCTGCCCGCGCGCCTGGTCGCCGCGACCGCCCGGGCCGTCTACCCCCGCTTCGAACCGGAGCTGGCCCGGCTCGGCGAGCTGTGCCCGCCGGACTGCGGCACGGCCGTCGACGTCGGTGGCTGGTACGGCCCCTGGACGCGCCGGCTGTGCGGCCGGGCCCGGCAGGTGGTGGCCGTCGAACCGGTCCCCCGGCTGGCGCGGCTGCTCGCCGCGGGCGCCCCGGCGAACCTGCGGGTGGTGCAGGCCGCAGCGGCCGACCGCCCCGGCACGGCCCGCCTGTGGCTGCCGCCGGACGACGAGGGCGACCGGGGTGTGTCGTCCCTGGTGCGCCGGGACATCCACGGACGGGCGCTGCGCGTGCCCTGTGTCGCCCTGGACGATCTCGGGCTGCGGGACGTCGGCTTCGTGAAGGTCGACGTGGACGGTGCCGAACTGTCCGTGCTGCGCGGCGCCACCGGCATCCTCGCCCGGGACCGGCCCGCCCTGTTCGTGGAGCTGGAGTCCCGGATCCAGCCGCCCGGCCCGGTGCTGACGTATCTGTCGATGCTCGGCTACGACGGCTGGGTGCTGCCGGGCCGCTCCTGGGTGCCGCTGGCGTCGTTCCCCCTCCAGGCCCACCAGGCGGCGACGTCGTACGTGGTCGGCATGGGGCTGCTGCGCCGGGTCCTGCCGTTCCACGGCCCCCGCTACGTCAACTCGGTGCTGTTCCTGCCCGACGGACGCCGCCCGGGCGGCCCGGTGCGCGAGCATGGGTCCCATGCCCTCCGCGAGACGCCCCGCTGACGGACCGCACGCCCCCGGTCCGTTCACCCCGCTGCACTTCCAGCTCGTCCTGCTGCGCCGCATGGCCGACCACAACCCCGATCTGGTCGAGGACGCGCGCCGGGAGCTGGGCGTGTCGCAGGCCGAGATGCGCGAGGCGAACAAACGCTGGCAGGCGATGGTCCGCTCGCCCCGGGCGCGCGGCTCGGCGGCCCGCTACCGCTCGGTGCTGGGCCCGTCCGAGTCGGTGGTGTCCCGCAGGATCGGGGATCTGGACTGCGAGGCGTGGCGGTGGCCTCTGCCGTTGTGGCCGACGCTGCGGTTCGAGGTGGTGCTGGCGCCGGGCGGGGCGGTGTGGAACGAGTGGCTGGTGCGCGCCCCGGGCGCCCCGGCGCCCGAGCTGCGCACCCTGGAGGACCTCACGCCCTGGTCGTGCACGGTCGAGGAGGCGGCCCGCGCCTTCGCGCCGGCCCGCCCGCTGGAGGGCAGCGCCCCGACCCGCTGGGGCCTGGCGTTCACGGCACCGGACGCGGAGGGGGTGCCGCACGAGGCGACGGCCGAGTTCACGTGGGGCCTGTTGCAGCGGGTGACGGTCGCCGTCTAGGCGGCGGCCAGGATCGCCTCGGTGACGCGGGGCACCGAGCCGGGGTGCACGGACAGGAACAGGTTCGGCTCGACGAGTTCCAGCTCCATCACGCACGGCTGCCCGTCGTCCCCGTCGACGAGGTCCACGCGCGCGTAGAGAAGCCCGTCCGCGTCCGGTACGGCCGCCAGGGCGCGCTCGGCGACGGAGAGTTCGGCCGGAGTGGGCGTCCAGGGCTCCAGGTTCGGGTGGGCGACCTTGCGCTGGTCGTAGGGGGTGCCGGCGGTGAGGACGGCGCCCTTGCGGCTGGCGTGCAGCAGGCGCCCGCCGTAGAACTGCAGGGCCCGCTCGCCGCCGCTGTCGATGCCCCGCACATACGGCTGGACCATCGCGGTGAGGCCGTCGGCGTGCATCCGGGCGAGGTGCCGCAGCGCGGTGTCGAGCTCCTGGGGTGTGTACCGGGCGGCGAACCGGGCGCCCGCGCCGGAGGTGGGCTTCACGACGAACTCGTCCCCGTCCGGCAGATCGGGGGCGTCGCCCGGGGCGACGTACCGCGTCGGGACGACGGGGACGCCGGCCGCCGCGAGGTCGCCGAGGTAGCGCTTGTCGGCGTTCCAGCGCACCACGGCCGCCGGGTTGGCGAGCCGGGTCGCCGCGCCGCAGCGCTCGGCCCAGGCCAGGAACTCGGCGGCCCGCCAGCTGTAGTCCCAGGTGGAACGGATCACGGCGAGGTCGTAGGCGCCCCAGTCGACACCGTCGTCGTCCCAGTGCACGGCCCCGGCGTCGGCGCCCGCCTCCCGCAGCGCGGCCACGAGCACCGGCAGGTCCCGGTCCTCGCTGACGTCGGGTCGGGGACGGCAGGTGACCAGGGCTATGCGGGGCACGGCGGTTCCTCCGGGCGGGCTGACGGGGCGGAAACCGCAGGCTAACAAGCGTGCGGGAGGGAACCGGAACGGGCCGCTTGACCTTCACCTTCGGGGAAGCCGCAGCATCGAGGCGCACGAGCGAGGGGGAAGTGGATGAGCGAGGACGAGCTGACGATCGGGGCGTTCGCCCGGGCCAGCAGGCTGTCGCCGAAGGCGCTGCGGCTCTACGACGAGTTGCGGCTGCTGCGGCCGCACCGCGTCGACCCGGACACCGGCTACCGGTACTACACCGTGGCCCAGTTGGAGCAGGCCCGGCTGGTGGCGTGGCTGCGCCGGCTGGGCATGCCGCTGGCCCGGATCCGTCAGGTCCGCGCACTGCCCGCCGCCGACGCCGCCCGGGAGATCCGCGCCTACTGGGCGGGGGTCGAGGCGGACACGGCCGCACGGCGGGATCTCGCCGCCTTCCTCGTCGGGCATCTGCTGACGGAACCGAGGAAGGACGACACCATGCTGGAACTGCGCTACTGCGCCGGCTCGGACCGGGGCCTGGTCCGGCCCGCCAACCAGGACACCGCCTACGCGGGCGGCAGGCTGCTCGCCGTGGCCGACGGCTTCGGCCCGGCGGGCGCGCCCGCGAGCGCCGCCGCGGTGGAGGCGCTGCGCTTCCTGGACACGGACGAACTACCGGCGGGCCATGTGCTGAACGTGCTGGAGGAGGCGGTCCGGGGCGCCACCGAGGCGGTCCGGGACGCGGCGGACGGCGGGGAGGAGGCCGGGACGACGCTGACGGCCCTGCTGTGGACGGGGTCGCGGCTGGCGCTGGTGCACATCGGGGACAGCCGCGCCTATGTGCTGCGCGACGGGGCGCTGTTCCGTATCACCGAGGACCACACGGTGGTGCAGTCGCTGATCGACGAGGGCCGGCTGACCCCGGAGGAGGCGGTCACGCACCCGCAGCGCTCCCTGCTGGTCAAGGCCCTGTCCGCCGGCACCCCGCCGGACCTGCGGCTCCAGGACGCCCAGCCCGGCGACCGGTATCTGGTCTGCTCGGACGGCCTGACCACCACCGTCCCGGACGCCCGCGTCCGCGCCCTGCTCACCTCCGCCGAGGGCCCCGACGACGCCGTACGGTCCCTGATCGCGGCGGCGAACGAGGCCGGCGGCCCGGACAACGTCAGCTGTGTGGTGGCCGACGTGGTCGACCGCACGGCCTGACCGCGCCCCCGGCGGTCGCCCCGTACGGCAGGATCGAGGCCATGTCGATCGCCGGAACGGACGCCTACGCCACGGAAGTTCACCTTCCGCCGCTGGTCGAGCGCGCGCTCGCCGTGGCCCGCGCCCACGGGTTCCCCCACTCCTGCCGCCCGGAACAGGGCCGGCTGCTGTACTCCCTGGCGGGCGGCGCCGGGCGGCTGATCGGGGAGACGGGCACGGGCTGCGGGGTGGGGCTCGCCTGGCTGGCGGAGGGCGCCCGGCCGGGCGTTCGGCTGGTCGGCGTGGAGCGGGACGAGGAGCGGGCCCGGCTCGCCGCCGAGGTGTTCGCCGGGCGGCCCGAGGTGGAGATCCTGCACGGCGACTGGCGGCGGATCGGGGAGCGGGGGCCGTACGACCTACTGGTGCTGGACGGGGGTGGGGCCGCCAAGGGCGGGGCCGACGGCGCGGCCGACCCGGCCCGGCTGCTCGTGCCGGGCGGCCGGGTCGTGGTCGACGACTTCACCCCGGCCACCGCCTGGCCCCCGCGGTACGGCGGTGAGGTGGACCGGCCCCGGATGCACTGGCTGCGGCACCCGGCACTGGACACCGTGGAACTCCCGCTCGCCGGGGACCTGGCGGCGATGGTGGGGGTGCGGCGCCGGGACTAGGGGGTGTCGTCCGGCTCCCAGTCGAGGAGGCGGACCTTCGCCACCGTGCGGACGTGGCGGCGCATCGCCGCGGCCGCGCGGGACGGCAGGCCGGACTCGATGGCGTCGAGGATGGCCCGGTGCTGGGCGAGCGAGCGGGCCGGGCGGTGCGGCTGGCGCAGCGACTCGGTGCGGCTCTCGGCGATCTGCCCGGCGATGGAGCGCATGAACTCGGCGAGGAGGCTGCTGTGCGCGGCCGCGGTGACGGCGGCGTGGAAGAGGCGGTCGCCCTCCACGCCGTGGCCGCCGTCCTCGATCTCCCGCTCCATGTGCTCGAGGGCCGCGCGCATCGCGGCGAGGTCCTCGGACGTACGGCGCTCGGCGGCGAGTTCGGCGAGCTTGGTCTCCAGGGCCTCGCGGGCCTCCAGGACGTCGGGCAGGCGCCGGCGCCGCTCGACCATCCGCTCCACCGGCTCGACGTCGAGGGTGTCCCGCACCAGGTAGGTGCCGCCGCCGTGCCGCACCTCGACCAGGCCCTGGACCTCCAGGACGACGATCGCCTGTTTCACGGAGGCCCGGCTCACTCCGAGCCGCTGGGCGAGGTCGCGCTCGGTCGGGAGCCGGTCCCCGGCGCCGAGGCCGCCCTCGGCGACATAGGCGCGCAGCCGGTCGAGCACCTGCTCGTAGAGGCGCTGCCGGGTCATGGGGCGCAGGGCGTCGGTCACGGAGTCCCCCTCTCGACGGGAGCGTAGCACCGGCACCCGCCGTGGCTAAGTGGCTGAGCCAATTCCGGTGCGACCCCTTGACGGGGCCGGGTGCGCGCTCCACGCTGTCCAGCCAGCACCCCTGAATTGGCTCAGCCAATGGGCCACTGGGCGAGCCGTCCCCCCAACCCGCTCCGGGACCCAAGACGGGAGCCCGTATGTCCCCCGAACTCCTCTCGATCCTCGTCCTCGCCGTGGTGTTCGTCATCGCGACGACCCGCTCGATCAACATGGGCGCGCTGGCCTTCGCCGCCGCCTTCGGGGTCGGCACGCTCGTCGCCGACCTCGACGCGGACGGCATCTTCGCCGGTTTCCCCGGCGACCTGTTCGTCGTCCTCGTCGGCGTCACCTATCTGTTCGCCGTCGCGCGGGCCAACGGCACCACGGACTGGCTGGTGCACGCCGCGGTCCGGCTGGTGCGGGGCCGGGTCGCCCTGATCCCCTGGGTGATGTTCGCGCTGACCGGCGCGCTCACCGCGATCGGCGCGGTGAGCCCGGCGGCCGTCGCGATCGTCGCGCCCGTCGCGCTCAGCTTCGCCGCCCGCTACTCCATCAGCCCACTGCTGATGGGCGTGATGGTGGTGCACGGCGCCCAGGCCGGCGGCTTCTCCCCCATCAGCATCTACGGGTCGATCGTCAACGGCATCGTGGAGCGGGAGAAGCTGCCGGGCAGCGAGATCACGCTGTTCCTGGCCTCCCTGGTCGTCAACCTCGTCATCGCGGCGATCGTGTTCACCGTGTGCGGGGGCCCGAAGCTGTGGCGGCAGGGCTCGGTGGACGCCCCCGAGGGGCGCGGGGAACCGGGCGACCGGCCGGAACCCGGCGGCACGGGGACGGCGACGGGTCCCGGCGACCAGCCGCAACCCGGCGGCACGGGCTCAGCACCTGATACCGGCACGACCCTCACCCGTCCCGCCCCCACGGCCACCGACCTCGTCGCCGCCCGTCTCACCCCCGCCCGAGTCGCCACGCTCATCTCCCTCGTCGCCCTGGTCGTCGCCGTCCTCGTGTTCGACCTGGACGCCGGCCTCACCGCGATCACCCTCGCCGTCGTCCTCAGCACCGTCTGGCCGGACGACAGCAAGCGGGCCGTCGGCGAGATCGCCTGGCCGACGGTGCTGCTGATCTGCGGTGTGCTGACATACGTCGGCGTGCTGGACGAGATGGGCACCATCACCTGGGCCGGCGAGGGCGTCGGCGGCATCGGCGTCCCGCTGCTGGCCGCCGTCCTGCTCTGCTACATCGGCGCGATCGTCTCGGCGTTCGCCTCCTCGGTCGGCATCATGGGCGCGCTCATCCCGCTCGCCGTGCCGTTCCTGGCCCAGGGCGAGATCGGCGCGATCGGGATGGTGGCGGCGCTCGCGGTGTCGGCGACGGTCGTGGACGTCAGCCCCTTCTCGACGAACGGCGCCCTGGTACTGGCCGCCGCGCCCGATGTGGACCGGGAGCGTTTCTTCCGCCGGCTGATGGTGTACGGAGGGATCGTGGTGGCCGTGGTGCCCGCGGTGGTGTGGCTGGCGATGGTCGTGCCGGGCTGGGGGTGAACCGGCACCCGGTGCACGGTGTCCGTCGGACGGCCGCCCGGCCGTCCCCGTCGAGCAGTCAAGGAGTACGACGCGTGTCCTCTCTCTTCCCGGCCCTCGTGGACGCCCCGGCGGGGCGCGCCGCCCTGCGGTTCGGCGACCGCGCCCTGACGTACGGCGAGCTGGGCGCCGCCGCCGGTGCCCTCGCCGCACGGATCGGCGGCGCGGGCCGCGTCGCGGTGTGGGCGACGCCCGCGCTGGAGACGGCCGTGGCGGTGGTGGCGGCGCTGGAGGCCGGTGCCGCCGCCGTGCCGCTCAACCCGAAGTCGGGCGACCGGGAGCTGGGGCACATCCTGTCCGACAGCGCCCCGTCGGTGGTGCTCGCCGCCCCCGGGGACGAACTGCCCGCCCCGCTGGCCGGTCTGGAGCGCGCCGACGTCGACGTGCACGCCGCCGGTGAGCTGCCCGGCACCGACGTGCCCGACGAGCACGCCGCCCTGGTCGTCTACACGTCCGGCACCACCGGCCCGCCCAAGGGCGCCGTCATCCCCCGCCGGGCCGTCGCGCACACCCTGGACGCGCTCGCGGACGCCTGGCAGTGGACCGGCGAGGACGTCCTCGTGCACGGGCTGCCCCTGTTCCATGTGCACGGTCTCGTCCTCGGCGTGCTCGGCCCGCTGCGCCGCGGCGGATCGCTGCGCCATCTCGGCCGGTTCGGCACCGAGGGCGTGGCCCGGGAGTTGGACGAGGGCGCGACCATGCTGTTCGGCGTGCCGACGATGTACCACCGCATCGCGCAGGCGCTGCCGCACGAGCCTGGCCTGGCGCAGGCGCTCGGCAAGGCCCGGCTGCTCGTGTCGGGTTCGGCGGCGCTCCCCGTCCACGACCACGAGCGGATCACGGCCGCGACCGGGCAGCGGGTCGTCGAGCGGTACGGCATGACGGAGACGCTGATGAACACCAGTGTGCGCGCCGACGGCGAGCGCAGGGCCGGCACGGTCGGCGTCCCGCTGCCCGGGGTGGAGCTGCGGCTGGTCGAGGAGGACGGCACCCCGCTGACGTCGTACGACGGGGAGAGCGTCGGCGAGATCCAGGTGCGCGGCCCGAACCTGTTCACCGAGTACCTCAACCGGCCCGACGCCACGCGGGACGCCTTCACGGCGGACGGCTGGTTCCGCACCGGCGACGTGGCGGTGCGCGACCCCGACGGCTACGTCCGGATCGTCGGCCGCAAGGCCACCGACCTGATCAAGAGCGGCGGCTACAAGATCGGCGCCGGGGAGATCGAGAACGCACTGCTGGAGCACCCCGGGGTGCGGGAGGCGGCCGTCACCGGGGAGCCGGACGCGGACCTCGGTGAGCGGATCGTGGCCTGGGTCGTCCCGGCGGACCCGCAGGCGCCCCCGTCGGCCGACGAGCTGGCCGATCATGTCGCCGGGCGGCTGGCCCCGCACAAGCGCCCGCGCCGCGTCCACTACCTGGACGTCCTGCCCCGCAACGACATGGGGAAGATCATGAAGCGGGCGCTGGGCGCATGACGGAGCGCCTGACGGCCCGCCAGGTCATCGCCCTGGTCGCCGAGGACTTCACCGAACTGGGTCCCGGCGACGGCGGCCCGGCGTCCGGTGACCGGCCCGACGGCCCGCTGGACTGGGAGGGGTACGGCGACGCCCGTGCCCTGGCCGCCGCCCGCACCGGCGAGCGGGAGTCCGTGGTGTGCGGCACCGGAAGCGTCGAGGGCACCCGCGCGGTGCTGATCGCCTTCGAGTTCGGCTATCTGGGCGGCTCGCTCGGCGTGCGCACCGGCGACCGGCTGGAGGCGGCGTACCGGCACGCCCGTGAACACCGCCTGCCGGTGGTGCCGTTGGTGGCGACGGGCGGCAGCCGGATGCAGGAGGGCATGCACGCGCTCACCCAGCTGCAGCGCGTGGCCCGCGAGTCCGCACTCACCCGGGCCGCCGGGCTGCCGCAGATCGCGGTGCTGCGCGACCCGACGACCGGCGGCGGCTGGGCCACGCTCGGCGCGGGCGCCGACGTCACGCTCGCGCTGCCCGGAGCCCAGGTCGGCTTCGCGGGCTCCCGGGTCCGCCCGCCGGACGCCGACCCGGCCGCCTACACGGCCGAGGCCCAGCTGGCGTCCGGCGCGATCGACGCGCTGGTCCGGCCGGGCCTGCTGCGCCGCGAACTGGGCCGCTGGCTACGGCTGCTGACGGCGCCCTCCCAGGCGGCGGCACCCCCGCCACGCGCGCTCGGCGGCACCGCTGCGCCGGACTCGGGCCGGGACGCCGTACGCCGGGCCCGCTCCCCCGAGCGGCCACGCGCCGCGCGCTATCTGGACGCCTACTTCGCGCACCGCGTCACCGTCACCGGCGACCGGTGCGGCGGCGCGGACCCCGAGGGCATGCTGTGCGGCTTCGGCGAGCACGAGGGCCGTACGGTCGCGTACGCCGCGCAGACCGGGACGGCCACCCGCCCCGCCGGATACCGCACCGCGGCACGGCTGATCCGGCTCGCCGACCGGCTCGGCATCCCGGTGCTGACCCTGGTGGACACGCCGGGCGCGGCGAACGACGCGGAGGCGGAGCGCCAGGGCGTCGGCGCGGCCATCGCGGACCTCTTCACGGTGCTGGCGTCGGTCCGCACGCCGGTGACGACCCTGCTGATCGGCGAGGGCGGCTCGGGCGGCGCGCTCGCCCTCGCGGCACCGGGCAACACCTGGGCCACACCGGACAGCTACTTCTCCGTCATCGCGCCGGAGCTCGCGGCGGCGATCCTCAAGCGCGGCCCCGACGAGGTCGACGCGACGGCGGACCAGCTCCGTCTGCGCCCGCAGGACCTGGTGGAGGCGGGCGTGATCCTGAGCGTCGTCGGAAGCTAAGGGCTGTCCCGTGATTCCCGGTGGATCAGCGTGCGGCGCCGGATGCGGTGCATCGCAAGGCGGAGGGCCGTCCGCATACCGGATGTACGCGGACGACCTGACAACGCGGCGAGGTGCCGTGGCCGGCGTCGCGCGCCCGCCGGGAATCACGGGACAGCCCTTGGTGGCGACACGGGTACGGTCGCGGGCACCCTCCGCGGCCGTACCCGACCCGGCCCCGCTCCCCGTGCTGCGACACGCCGCCTGACGCCCCCTCAGGGACAGAAACCCCCATTCAGCGGCACCCCACCCGGCCCCCTCCAGAAGGCGCCGCCCGCCCGGCGGCCCGCACGATGCGAGGGAGGCCGGCACACCAACGGCCTTGCGACCACACGACCACGCACCCCACGCGAGGCCCGCCACCCACCCGGCGGACCCTTGGTTCGCGCTCTCGGGAGGACCGCCATGACCGCCACGCTGGAACAGCTGCGACGCTGCCACTTCGCCGTCGATCTGGGGGCGGCCAGGACCCGCGTCTACGTGAAGGGGGCCGGTCTCGTCGTCGACCAGCCCTCGGCCGCCGCCGTCAACACCCGTACCGGCGCGCTCATCGCGGTCGGCGAGTTCGCGGAGCGGATGACCGGCCGCACCCCGGACTACATCCGCGTCGTACGGCCCGTCTCCGGGGGCACCGTCGTCGACATCGAGATGGCGCAGCGGATGCTGCGTCACCTCCTGGGCGACAAGATGCGCCGCAGTCTGCGCCGCCGGCCCTTCCTGCGGGCCGCCGTCTGCACCCCGCACGACGCCGACCCACTCGCCCAGCGCGCCGCCATCGAGACGCTGGTCGGCCTCGGCGCCCGCCGGGTGGAGCTGGTGGACACGCTGATCGCCGCCGCCGTCGGCTGCGGACTGCCCGTCGAGCAGCCCGAGGCCAGCATGATCATGGTGTGCGGGGCGGCCGCGACCGAGGTGGCCGTGCTGTCGCTGGGCAGCATCGTGGCCGCCGAGCGGGTCCGGGTCGGCGGCGAGGCCGTGGACCACGCGATCGTGCAGCACCTGCGCCACCAGCACGAGCTGATGCTGCCCAGCCAGAACGTCCGCCCGCTCCAGCTGGCGCTGTCCGGCAACGGCCTGACCGCGCAGGGCCCCGCCTCCACGGAGATCCACGGCAGGGACGTCTGCACCGGGCTCGCCCGCTCCGTACGGGTCGACACCGCCGCCGTGCGGGACGCCATCCAGACCCCGCTCACCGCCGTCCTCGACAGCATCGGCAAGGTGCTCCGCGACTGCCCGCCCGACCTGGTCGCCGACCTCGCCGACCGCGGGATCATGATGGTCGGCGGCAGCGCCCTGCTCCCCGGCTTCGACGAGATGCTGCGGCAGGCCACCAGCATGCCCGTGCACATCGCGGAGCGGCCCGACGTCTGCGCCGTACAGGGCCTGGGCACCATGCTGGAGGGCCGGATCGAGCCGCTGGAGCTGGCCCCGGCGACCTGAGCGGCCCGGTCTCAGCAGGTCTCAGTACGGAAGGATCCGGCCCGAGGGAGTGCGCCGGTCGATCTCGCCCCTGGTGTCCCGGGGGGCGGACGGCCGGCGGGTGACCCGAACGCGAACGTACGTCTGGCCCTTCATGGCGCCCTCCTCGTCTCCGGGTCCGTTGCGACCAGCCTTCTCTCCGCAACCTTTCGGCACATCGTGCCCACGCAGGCACTTGTCATGCCTCCGCAGGGGGAGCGGTTGGAAGCGGGCGTCCTCCCACGGGCGGAGACGCCCCTTCCCGCGGGCGGAGTGGACCCCGCCGGGGGAACAGGCGCACGCTCGTCCATAGGGCACTCTTCCCACGGAAGTGATCTCGATGGATGACAAGAACTGGACCGTCCACATCCACATCACCGAGGACGGCGACGACACCGTCGCCGAGGCCGTGTTGACCACCCCGGACACCTCGACCGTGACCGGCCGGGGCGCGGCCCACCGCAACCCCGTCGACCGCCCCGTCCCCGAGATCGGCGACGAGCTGGCCGCCTGCCGCGCCCTGGAGGACCTCGCGCTGCGGCTGCACGAGGTCGCCGACGACGACATCGTCGCTCTGGCCGGTCCCGCCGAGCGGACGACGGGCGGAGCCTGGGAACGCCCCTGAGCCGCGACGGCCCGGTTTACCCGGTGATCCCCCTGGTACTGGTGTGACCGTCGTCCGTCCGCCGCGCGCCCTCGGCGCCGCCCGACCCCCTGGAGAGCGATGCTGCTGAGGACCTTCGGCTGGTCGATGGGCGTCACGGTGCTCGGCCTCGTCTTCGCGGCCTGGGTGTGGGGCTGGGAGGCGTTCGGGGTCGTGCTGATCCTGTCCGTGCTGGAGATCTCCCTGTCCTTCGACAACGCGGTCGTCAACGCCGGGATCCTGAAGCGGATGAACCCCTTCTGGCAACGGATCTTCCTGACCGTCGGCGTGCTCATCGCCGTGTTCGGGATGCGGCTGGTGTTCCCGGTCGTGATCGTCGCGATCAGCGCCAGGGTCGGTCCCGTCGAGGCCGTACGGCTGGCGGTCGACGACCCGGACCGCTACGAGGCCCTCGTCACCGACGCGCATCCGGCGATCGCCGCCTTCGGCGGCATGTTCCTGCTGATGATCTTCCTGGAGTTCATCCTGGCGGAGCGCGAGATCACCTGGCTGACCTGGGTGGAGCGCCCGCTCGCCCGGCTCGGGCGGATCGACCTGCTGGCGCCCTGTACGGCGCTGATCGTGCTGCTGGTGGCGGCCACGACCGTCGCCGGACAGGCGCACGTCAGCACGGGCCACGCGGACAAGGCGGCCACCGTCCTGCTGGCGGGCGTCGCCGGCCTGGTCACCTATCTCGCGGTCGGCGGTCTGTCCTCGCACTTCGAGCACCGCATCGAGGCGGAGGAGGAGCGCGAGCACGAGGAGGAGCGACGGGCCCGCGCCGGGGGCGGACGCCCGGTGGCCGCCCTCGCCGGCAAGGCGGCCTTCTTCCTCTTCCTCTACCTCGAGGTCCTGGACGCGTCGTTCTCCTTCGACGGGGTGATCGGCGCCTTCGCGATCACGAACCACATCTTCTGGATGGCGCTGGGCCTCGGCATCGGCGCCCTCTACGTCCGCTCCCTCACGGTCTACCTGGTCCGCCAGGGCACCCTGGACGACTACGTGTACCTGGAGCACGGCGCCCACTACGCCATCGGCGCGCTCGCGGTGATCCTGCTGGTCACCATCCGGTACGAGCTCAACGAGGTCGTCACCGGCCTGGTCGGCGTGGTCCTCATCGCCTCCTCCTTCCTCGCGTCCGTCCGCCGCAACAGGGCACTCGCGGCGGCCGGGGAAGCCCCGACGGGGCCGTGAGTCGGATCACGCCACGCACGGCGTGAGGGCGTGTTCACGGGGCCGGGCGGCTACGGCTCCGGCGTGATCCGGACCATACGTGGTGTTCGACATAGGCGTTTTCATCCGCTTATGGCTAGGTGGATGTGTTTGCCTTCGCGCACAGCGCCGCATCGAGCGACGCTCCGTCCAGCCGATCCGTCCGCCCGGGAGTTCCATGCGTCTGCGCGCCCCCTCCTCGCCGCGAAAGGGCCCGTCGTCCCGCGTGGCCTCCGTCCGTCCGTACGCCCTGGCCGGCGGCACCCTCGCCGTCGGCTTCGGCGGCCTGTATCTCGCGGGGCTCCTCGCCGCGGGCGGGGACATAGAGGACGGGACGACGGTGCGGGGTGTCGACATCGGCGGGCTGGGCCGCGCCGAGGCCGTGCACCGGCTGGACGACCGCCTCGCCCCGGCCGCCGCCCGCAGCCTGCGGGTCACGGTCGGCGACCGCGAGGGCACCGTCGACCCGCGCCGCCTGGGCATCACCTTCGACCACGAGGCCACCGTCGACCGGGCGAGCCGCAGCGGCGCCCTCGACCCGTTCACCGTGATCGGCGGCCTGTTCCGCTCGGGCGGCCCGGTCGAGCCCTCGGTGAGCGTCGACGAGGACAAGGCGCACGCGGAACTGAAGAAGGTCGCGCGGGACGCCGACCAGAAGGTCCGCGAGGGCGGCGTCACCTTCGAGGACGGCGAGGTCCACCGGGTCGCCCCGCACCAGGGCTACGCCCTGGACACGGACGCGGCCGTCGGCCCGCTGCGCGACGCCTTCGCCCGCGGCGACGCCCGGGCCGTCACGAAGCTGCCGGCCCGCGCGACCGCGCCGAAGGTGACGGACCGCGAGGTCGACCGTGCGGTGCGCGAGTTCGCCGAGCCGGCCATGTCGGCCCCGGTCACCCTGACCGCCGCCGACCACCGCTTCACCGTCGAGCAGCCCGTCCTGGGCCGGTATCTGACGATGCGCCCGGACGACACGGGCAAGCTCGTACCGAAGCTGGACGCGGCCGGGCTGCGCGCCGACCCGGCGGTGGCCAAACCGCTGTCCGCCCTGCCCACCCGGGCCGCCAACGCCGAGCTGCGCCTGGTCGGCGACCGGGTCGGCGTCGTCCAGGACGGCCACGCGGGCCATGTGGTCACCGACAAGGCGCTGGGCAAGGCCGTACTGCCGCTGCTGACGAACCGGGGCGCCGCCCGCAGCGGCGAGATCGCCACCCGGGTGAGCGAGCCTCAGGTCACCCGGGCCAACGTGGACCGGCTGGGCCTGCGCGAGAAGATGTCGTCGTTCACCGTGAACTTCGACCCGGCCCCGTACCGCACCCGGAACATCGGCCGCGCGGTCGAGCTGATCAACGGCTCGGTCGTGATGCCGGGCGAGACCTGGAGCTTCAACCGCAGGGTCGGCGAACGCACCCCGGAGAACGGCTTCGTCGACGGCATCATGATCTACGACGACGAGTTCCGGAAGGCGCCCGGCGGCGGTGTCTCGGCGGTCGCCACGACCGTCTTCAACGCGCTGTGGTTCGCGGGCGTCAAGCCCGTCGAGCACGGCGCCCACTCCTTCTACATCGAGCGCTACCCGGAGGGCCGGGAGGCCACGGTCGCCTGGGGCAGCCTGGACCTGCGCTTCGCCAACGACTCCGGGCACGCCCTCTACATCCAGGCCCAGTCCACCGACCACTCGGTGACGATCTCGTTCCTCGGCACCCGCAAGTACGACGAGATCGGCTCCGTGAAGGGCCCGCGCACCAACGTGAAGCAGCCCGAGCGCAAGGTCCTGAGCGGCGACCGGTGCGTCCCCCAGACTCCGCTGGAGGGATTCGACGTGACCGTGCAGCGGGTCTTCGTCCAGGACGGCCGCGTGGTGAAGCGGGAGCCGTTCCGCACGCACTACGACCCGCGGAACGAGATCGTCTGCGAGTGATCCTCCCGGCAACGGCCTGGTCGCATCGTTTCTGCACGGGTGGCGCCTGGTGGGGCGGGTGGGACTCGAACCCACGGCCGACGGATTATGAGTCCGCTGCTCTAACCGGCTGAGCTACCGCCCCATAGCGGCGTGTCGCGTACATGTGTGCGCGCCGTCTGCCGCAGCATAGCCGCTCATACGATCTCCTGCTTCGTATGGTCGACTTCGCATGCCCTGAAGGACACCGCTGCGACCTGCACGGTTCCCGCCGCAGGTGGGAAGGCATGAAAAAGGACCCCGACGGGGGTCCTCGTTCAGCATGCTCCCCCGACTGGACTCGAACCAGTAACCTGCCGGTTAACAGCCGGCTGCTCTGCCAATTGAGCTACGGAGGACCGAGCTCCCCCGACTGGACTCGAACCAGTAACCTGCCGGTTAACAGCCGGCTGCTCTGCCAATTGAGCTACGGAGGAATGCCTCGTTTGCATCGAACGTACCTACCTGGGTATTCGCCAGGGGGCGTGCGCTCGCTGCGACACATACATTAGCGCAAGCAGGGGGGTGCTCCGCCAATCGGTTCCCCCCGGGGCGCCGACGCCGCATCAGGGACCTAGGCAAAGGGAAGGGTGGCCGCCATGCGCTACCGGCTCACGTTCGTCGTCGGACTCGCCGTCGGTTACGTGCTCGGCACTCGCGCCGGACGCGAGCGCTACGAGCAGCTCAAGAAGACGGCCCGGGAGATCTCGCACAACCCGGCGGTGCGCAACACCGCCGAGACGGCGGCCCAGCAGGGCCGGGTCTTCGCGGGCAAGGCGTACCACACGGTCAGCGACAAGGTCGGGGACCGCGTTCCCGCGTCCGTCGCCGATCGCGTCCGCAACCTCCGCGAACGCAGCGCCCACAACGGAGGCGCCGAGGACGACTGGGGCACCAGCAACACCTGAGCGGCCCGCGGCCCGAGCAGGCGCCGCCCTGCGGCACAATTTGGCCCATGGGGATAGTCGCCGGGTTGGACAGTTCGCCCGATTTCACTCGCATCGTCGTCTGTGACACGGACTCGGGCGCCGTGCTCAGGCAGGGTTATGCCCCGCACCCGGTGGAGTCGCCGGACGGTGCGCGCCCCTCCGACGTCGACCCGCAGGCGTGGCTGCTCTCCCTCGGTGAGGCCGCCGGCGGCGGCCTCCTCGAGGGCGTCCAGGCCATCGGCGTGTCCGCGCAGCAGAACGCGCTGGTGCCGGTGGACGCGCAGGGCAACACCGTGCGTCCCGCGATGGTCGGCGGCGACAAGCGGGCCCAGGTCGCGGCGGCCGATCTGATCGACGCGCTCGGCGGGCGCGAGGCGTGGGCGCAGGCGGTGGGGTGTGTGCCGCAGGCGGCGCAGCCGGTCACCAAGCTGCGCTGGCTCGCCAAGACCGAGCCGGAGCACGCGGCGCGCACCGCGGTCCTACTGCAGGCCCACGACTGGCTGGTGTGGCAGCTGCTGGGCCGGCCGGTGCGCCGTACGACCGATCGGGGCGGGGCGTCCTCCACCGGCTACTGGTCCGCGGCGGGCGGTGCGTACCGCTCCGATCTGGTGGAGCTGGCTCTCGGCCATCCGGCGATGCTGCCGGAGGTGATCGGCCCCTCGCAGGCGGCCGGTACGACCCCGGAGGGGCTGCTGATCTCCGCCGGGACCGGCGAGACCATGGCCGCCGCGTTCGGGCTCGGCATCGGGCTGGGCGACGCGGTCGTCTCGCTCGGCGCGTCCGGGTCCGTGATGGCCGTCCACCCCGAGGCGCTCATGGACGGCTCCGGGATGATCACCTCGCTGGCCGACGCGACCGGTATGCATCTGCCGGTCGTCACCACGCTCAACGCGGTGCGCACGCTGCGCGGCACCGCCGAACTCCTCTCGCTGCCCGACCTGGAGAGCCTGTCCGACCTGGCGATGAAGTCGACGCCGGGGGCCCACGGGCTGGTGCTGCTCCCCTATCTGGAGGGTGAGCGGACCCCGAATCTGCCGCACACCGCGGGCACCCTGTCGGGGCTGCGCCGGGAGTCGATGAAGCCGGAGCATCTGGCGCGGGCGGCGTTCGAGGGCATGCTGTGCGGGCTCGCGGACGCGCTGGACGTGCTGCGGGGCCGGGGTGTCGAGGTGCGGCGGGTCTTCCTGCTGGGGGCGGCCGCCGAGCTGCCGGCCGTGCAGGCGGCGGCGCCGTCGCTGTTCGGCGCGCAGGTCGTCGTACCGCAGCCCGCGGACTACGCGGCGATCGGTGCCGCGCGGCAGGCGGCGTGGGCGCTGGGCGCCACCCAGGGCACCCTCGACCCGCGGACCCCGCCGCTCTGGCAGGGCCCGGCGGCGCAGGTGCTGGACCCCGGCGACGAGCTGGCGGTCGGCCAGGCGGTGCGCCAGCAGTACGTGTCGGTGCGCGAGCAGACGCATCCCGGGGCGTTCCGGTAGCGGGCCGAGTGGGGTGCGGAAGGTAAGAGACCGGTAGGAAGCCGTACCCGTAAGGCCGTACGGAGCGGCGCCGACGGCTTAATCGGTTGAGGTAACGCGGCGGGAGTGTCGGACGATAGGGGCCAGGGGCAACCAAGCCCGCGCCCCGTCGCCGACCCGACCACTGCGAGAGAAGCAGCGTGCTCATACGACTCCTGCGGACCTACCTCAGGCCCTACCGCCGTTCCATCGGCTGGCTGGTGCTGCTGCAGTTCCTGCAGACCTGCGCCACCCTCTATCTGCCCACCCTGAACGCCGACATCATCGACAAGGGCGTCGTCAACGGCGACACCGGCTACATCATGTCCTTCGGGGCGCTGATGATCGGCATCTCGCTGGCGCAGGTGGTGTGCAACGTCGGTGCCGTGTACTACGGCGCCCGGACCGCCTCGGCGCTGGGGCGGGACGTGCGGGCCGCCGTCTTCGACCGGGTGCAGTCGTTCTCGGCGCGCGAGGTGGGCCAGTTCGGGGCGCCCTCGCTGATCACGCGGACGACGAACGACGTCCAGCAGGTGCAGATGCTGGCGCTGATGACGTTCACGCTGATGGTGTCGGCGCCCATCATGTGCGTCGGCGGGATCGTGCTGGCGCTCGGTCTGGACGTGCCGCTGTCGGCGGTGCTGGTCGCTGTGGTCCCGGTGCTCGGCATCTGTGTGACGCTGATCGTGCGCCGGCTGCGGCCGCTGTTCCGGGCGATGCAGGTGCGGCTGGACACGGTGAACCGGGTGCTGCGCGAGCAGATCAGCGGCAACCGCGTGATCCGCGCGTTCGTCCGCGACGACTACGAGCAGCAGCGGTTCCGGAAGGCCAACACGGAGCTCACCGACATGGCGCTGGGCACCGGCCGGCTGCTCGCGCTGATGTTCCCGATCGTCATGACGGTGGTGAACCTGTCGTCCATCGCGGTGGTGTGGTTCGGCGCGCACCGGATCGACAGCGGCGGGATGCAGATCGGCGATCTGACGGCGTTCCTCGCCTATCTGATGCAGATCGTGATGTCCGTGATGATGGCCACCTTCATGTTCATGATGGTGCCGCGCGCCGAGGTGTGCGCCGAGCGCATCCAGGAGGTCCTGGACACCTCCTCCAGCGTGGTCCCGCCGAAGGCTCCGGTGACCGAGCTGCGCCGGCACGGGCATCTGGAGATCCGGGGCGCGGGCTTCCGCTATCCGGGCGCCGAGGAGCCGGTGCTGACGTCGATCGACCTGGAGGCCCGGCCGGGTGAGGTGACCGCCGTCATCGGCTCGACCGGCAGCGGCAAGTCGACCCTGCTGGGGCTGGTGCCCCGGCTGTTCGACGCGACAGAGGGCCGGGTCCTCGTGAACGGCGAGGACGTCGGCGGGATCGACCCGCGGCTGCTCGCCCGCACCGTCGGCCTGGTGCCGCAGAAGCCGTACCTCTTCGCGGGCACGGTGGCCACCAATCTGCGGTACGGCAATCCGGACGCCACGGACGACGAGCTGTGGAACGCGCTGGAGGTGGCGCAGGCCAGGGAGTTCGTCGAGCGGCTGGAGGGCGGGCTGGACGCGCCGATCGCGCAGGGCGGCACGAACGTCTCCGGCGGGCAGCGGCAGCGCCTGGCGATCGCGCGGACGCTGGTGCAGCGCCCCGAGATCTATCTGTTCGACGACTCCTTCTCCGCCCTCGACTACGCCACGGACGCCGCGCTGCGCTCGGCGCTGTCGCGGGAGACCGCCGAGGCGACCGTCGTCATCGTCGCCCAGCGGGTGGCGACGATCCGGGACGCGGACCGGATCGTCGTGCTGGACGAGGGGCAGGTGGTCGGCACCGGCCGGCACCACGAGCTGATGGCGGACAACGAGACCTACCGGGAGATCGTGCTCTCCCAGCTGACGGAAGCGGAGGCCGCCTGATGGCCGGGCCCATGGGACGGATGATGGCCGGCGGCGGTCCCGACCAGCGTTCGCTGGACTTCAAGGGGTCGGGCCGCCGGCTCGTGGCGCGGTTCGCGCCGGAGCGGCTGACCATCTATGTGCTGCTGCTGTGCGTGGTGGTGAGCGTGGGTCTGTCGGTCGCCGGGCCGAAGATCCTCGGCAAGGCCACCGACCTGGTCTTCGCGGGCATCGTCGGGCGGCAGTTCGAGCCCGGGATGTCCAAGGAGCAGGTCCTCGCGGCGATGCGGGAGCGCGGTGACGGCCGGATCGCCGACATGCTGCGCAGCACCGACTTCACCCCCGGCCAGGGCATCGACTTCACGGCCGTGGGGAACGTCCTGCTGGTCGCGCTCGCGGTGTTCGCCGCCGCGGGTCTGCTGATGGCCGTGGCGACGCGGCTGGTGAACCGGGCCGTGAACCGCACGATGTACCGGATGCGCGAGGACGTGCAGACGAAGCTGTCGCGGCTGCCGCTGTCGTACTTCGACAAGCGGCAGCGCGGCGAGGTGCTGTCCCGGGCGACCAACGACATCGACAACATCGGGCAGACGCTGCAGCAGTCGATGGGCCAGCTGATCAACTCGGTGCTCACCATCATCGGTGTGCTGGCCGTGATGTTCTGGGTGTCGTGGCTGCTGGCGCTGGTCGCGCTGGTGACCGTGCCGCTGTCGTTCGTCGTGGCCACCCGGGTGGGCAAGCGGTCGCAGCCGCACTTCGTGCAGCAGTGGCGCACGACCGGCAGGCTCAACGCGCATGTCGAGGAGATGTACACCGGGCACACCCTGGTGAAGGTGTTCGGCCGGCAGGAGGAGTCGGCGCGGCAGTTCGCCGAGCAGAACGAGGCGCTGTACGAGGCCGGGTTCAAGGCGCAGTTCAACAGCGGGATCATGCAGCCGCTGATGCTGTTCGTGTCGAACCTCAACTATGTGCTGGTCGCGGTGGTCGGCGGGCTGCGGGTCGCGTCGGGCGCGCTGTCCATCGGCGATGTGCAGGCGTTCATCCAGTACTCGCGGCAGTTCTCGATGCCGCTGACGCAGGTCGCGTCGATGGCGAACCTCGTGCAGTCCGGTGTGGCGTCCGCCGAGCGGATCTTCGAGGTGCTGGACGCCGAGGAGCAGTCGGCGGACCCGGTGCCGGGGGTGCGGCCGGAGGAGCTGCGCGGCCGGGTGGCGCTGGAGCACGTGTCCTTCCGGTACGAGCCGGACAAGCCGCTGATCGAGGATCTGTCGCTGACGGTGGAGCCCGGGCACACGGTCGCGATCGTCGGCCCGACCGGCGCCGGCAAGACGACGCTGGTCAATCTGCTGATGCGGTTCTACGACGTGTCGTCGGGGCGGATCACGCTGGACGGCGTCGACATCGCGCGGATGTCCCGGGACGAACTGCGGTCCGGGATCGGCATGGTGCTCCAGGACACCTGGCTGTTCGGCGGCACCATCGCGGAGAACATCGCGTACGGGGCGGCCCGGGACGTCACCCGCGGCGAGATCGAGGAGGCGGCGCGGGCCGCGCACGCCGACCGGTTCATCCGTACGCTGCCCGACGGGTACGACACGGTGATCGACGACGAGGGGTCGGGGGTCAGCGCGGGCGAGAAGCAGCTGATCACGATCGCGCGGGCGTTCCTGTCGGACCCGGTCATCCTGGTGCTGGACGAGGCGACGTCGTCCGTCGACACCCGTACCGAGGTGCTGATCCAGAAGGCGATGGCCAAACTGGCGCACGGGCGGACGTCGTTCGTCATCGCGCACCGGCTGTCGACGATCCGGGACGCGGACACCATCCTCGTCATGGAGAACGGCGCGATCGTCGAACAGGGCGCGCACGCCGAGCTGTTGACGGCGGACGGGGCCTACGCGCGCCTGTACAAGGCGCAGTTCGCGCAGGCGGTCGCGGAGGTCGACTAGGGGGCAGGAGGGGGCCGCCGTCGTGGGACGGCCCCTTCTCAGTCCAGATAGCCCCTCAGCTGGTCCGCGAACGCGTGGTCGCGGAGCTTGTTGAGGGTCTTGGACTCGATCTGGCGGATGCGTTCCCGGGTCACGCCGAAGATGCGGCCTATCTCCTCCAGGGTGCGCGGGCGCCCGTCGGCGAGCCCGTACCGCAGCTGCACGACCTTGCGTTCGCGCTCGCCCAGCGTCGACAGCACCGCCTCCAGGTGCTCGCGCAGCAGCAGGAACGCCGCCGACTCCACCGGCGAGGTGGCGTCGCCGTCCTCGATGAGGTCGCCGAGGGCGACGTCCTCCTCCTCTCCGACCGGGGCGTGCAGCGAGACGGGCTCCTGCGCGAGGCGCAGCACCTCGCTGACCCGCTCGGGCGGCAGGTCGAGATGGGCGGCGACCTCCTCCGGGGTGGGTTCGTAGCCGCGTTCCTGGAGCATGCGCCGCTGGACGCGGACGACCCGGTTGATCAGCTCGACCACGTGTACGGGCACCCGGATGGTGCGGGCCTGGTCGGCGAGGGCCCGGGACATGGCCTGCCGTATCCACCACGTGGCGTAGGTGGAGAACTTGTAGCCGCGGGCGTAGTCGAACTTCTCGACGGCGCGGATGAGTCCGAGGTTGCCCTCCTGCACGAGGTCGAGCATGGTCAGGCCGCGTCCGACGTACCGTTTGGCGACGGACACGACGAGCCGCAGATTGGCCTCGATGAGCCGCCGCTTGGCCATCCGGCCCATGACGACCAGCCGGTCCAGGTCCTGGGCGAGCCGGCTCTCCAGGTCGGGTGTGCGGGCGAGCTTCTCCTCGGCGAACAGGCCGGCCTCGACGCGCCGGGCGAGCTCGACCTCCTCGGCCGCGGTGAGCAGCGGGATACGGCCGATCTCCCGCAGGTACTGGCGGAACAGGTCGGAGGTGGGTCCGCTGGTGTCGGGGCGGACCCGGGCCGGGAGCGGTGCCTCGACCGGCTCGGTGGCGTCGTCGAGCGCCTCCGCGGGCGGGTCGGGTGGGCCCTGCGGCTCGCTCTCCGGGTGGTGCGCGACGCGGCTCTGCGGGGGGACCGCGGCGAGCACGCCGTCGTCCGCGTCCGGCGCCGCGCCGTCCGTACGGGTGTCGTTCTCGACGAGGGTCTGGGTCTGCACGGGGGCGACCTCCAGGGTGATCGCTGCCGAGGCGTACGGCAGCGCTGCTTCGAGGGCGGAGTCGGCGGCCTCGCCGCTGTCCGTCCCGTACGCGATGAGCGGAACCGCGGGGGTGTGGGATCCGTGGGGGACGGACCGGCCGCGCTCCGAGGACTCAGGCACCGCCCCCCAGTGTGGGGTACGACACATCACCGCCACGAGGGGCGTGCGGTGACTTTTTGCGTTCGACTCGTGACCACGTGGATATGGCCGCGCGAAACCCTGATGCCCGTACTGAGCGGGCTCCGACACCATGCGACGGTGTCCGGATCTTTGTACGAAACCCATGTGACGGTGCGCTGCGCCGACGCGGCGGAGACCGGGCGGCTGCGTCGCTGGGCCGCCGCGGAGGGTCTGAAGCTCACCGTCATCGAACTGGCGCGCGACCGTACGCCGTCGCAGCCGATGCTCACGCTGACCGGCGCGCCCTCACGGGCCGCGGCGCAGGCGAGCGCGGAGGAGGGCGCGGCCCGGCTGCGGGCGGGTGGGTTCGTCCCGGTGCGCGTCAAGGTCGAGTCGGCGCCCTGGGCGCCGGAGGTGCCGGCCGGACCGTGCGGCGGTGGGCAGTACTTCGAGCACCATGTGAAGCTGCGGCTGCCCGCGGGCACGGATCTCGGGGCGCTGACCGCCCGGGTGGTGCCGTACGGCGCGCATCTGTCGTGGAACGCGCGGCGGACCGTCGGCGCCCGGCACGAGCGGTTCGTGACGCAGCGGTGCCGCGGGGTGGACGCCACGGGCGCCCGTCGGGAGCTGGAGCGGCTGCCGGCCGAGCTGGCGGGGCTCGATGTGGTGGACGTGGAGCGGGAGTTCGTGACCGAGTATCGGCAGTATGCGGACGACGAGCGGGCGTTCGTGGAGCGGCTGAAGCGGGCGGTGGCGCCCGCCTTCGCCGGGCGGTCAGAGGGCGGTGGCGCCGTGGGTGCGTAGGGCCTGGTCGTACTGCTGGAGGACCCACAGCTCGTTCTGCACGGCGGCGAGCTGGGCCGGGTCGCCGCCCGCGCCGAGGCGGGTCAGCTGGCTCTGGATGTCGCGGACGCGGCGCTCGACGGCGCGGCGGCGGACGGTCACGAGCTGTTCGCCCGCATAGTTCTCGTCGACGGTCCTGCGCATGATCGCCTCGACGGCGAGCTCGGTGACCATCGCCCGGACCTGGTCGTCGGGGGCGGCGTCACGGACGCGGACCAGATACTCCTGCGGGTCCTGGATGCCGTACTCCGCGCCGCCCGCGTCCATGATCGCCTGGCGGACGGCGGCGTAGGGGGCGGCGGTGAACTCGTCGACGCCGTACGCGTCGAACGCCGGGGAGACCAGCTCGGGGCGCTGGAGGGCCAGCTTGAGCAGCTCGCGCTCGGTGGCGTAGACGGGATTGCGCAGGGTGAGGGCCGGGCCGGTGGCGCGGGGCCGGGGCGCGGCGTCGTACGGCTGCTGCCGGCCCCGGGAGGAGGGGGCAGGGCCGCGGCCGCCCCGGTCGCGGGCCCAGCGGGCGAGCTGGGCGACCCGCTTGACCACGAACTGCGTGTCGAGGATGCCGAGCATGCCGGCGAGCTGGACGGCGACCTCGTGCTGCGCGCCGCTGTTCTTGATGCGGGCGACGATCGGGGCGGCCTCGTCCAGGGCGGCGGCGCGGCCCGCCGGGGTGTCGAGGTCGTAGCGGACGACGATCTGGCGCAGCGCGAACTCGAAGAGCGGGGTGCGCGGTTCGACCAGGTCGGCAACGGCGTCGTCGCCCTTGGCGAGGCGCAGCTCGCAGGGGTCCATGCCGTCGGGGGCGATCGCGATGTACGTCTCGGCGGCGAACTTCTGGTCGTCCTCGAAGGCGCGCAGGGCGGCCTTCTGGCCGGCGGCGTCGCCGTCGAAGGTGAAGATCACGCGGGCCGAGCCGTTGTCCATCAGGAGCCGGCGCAGGATCTTGATGTGGTCGCCGCCGAAGGCGGTGCCGCAGGTCGCGATGGCCGTGGTGACCCCGGCGAGGTGGCAGGCCATGACGTCGGTGTAGCCCTCGACGACGACCGCGCGGGACGCCTTGGCGATGTCCTTCTTGGCGAGGTCGATGCCGTACAGGACCTGGGACTTGCGGTAGATCGCCGTGTCGGGGGTGTTGAGGTACTTCGGGCCGTTGTCCGCCTCGTAGAGCTTGCGGGCGCCGAAGCCGACGACGTCGCCGCCGATGTCGCGGATCGGCCACATCAGGCGGCCCCGGAAGCGGTCGATGGGGCCGCGGCGGCCCTCCTGGGCCAGGCCGGAGAGGATGATCTCCTTGTCGGTGAAGCCCTTGCCGCGCAGGAAGCGGGTGAGGTGGTCCCAGCCCTGCGGGCTGTAGCCGACGGAGAAGCGCTGGGCGGCGGCCTGGTCGAAGCCGCGCTCGGCGAGGAACTGGCGGCCGGTGTCGGCCTCCGGACTGGTCGCCAGCTGCTCCATGTACCAGTCGGCGGCGATCTTGTGGGCCTCGACCAGACGGATGCGCTCGCCGCGCTGGTGGGAGGGGTTGTAGCCGCCCTCCTCGTAGCGCAGGGTGATGCCGGCCTGGGCGGCGAGGCGCTCGACGGCCTCGGAGAAGGAGAGGTGGTCCACCTTCATCACGAAGGTGATGGTGTCGCCGCCCTCCTGGCAGCCGAAGCAGTGGAAGAGACCCTTGCTGGGGCTGACCTGGAAGGACGGCGACTTCTCGTCGTGGAAGGGGCACAGCCCCTTCAGATTCCCGCCGCCGGCGTTGCGCAGCTGGAGGTACTCGGAGACGACGGCGTCGATCGGGACCGCGTCCCGTACCGCCTTCACGTCGTCGTCGTTGATCCGTCCTGCCACGCGTGAATTCTACGGGGCCGGTCGGACACTCAAGGGATGAGGTCTTCGAGTGGAATGTGGGGGTTCGCCAGGTTATCGGTGTCCACCCGGGCCCTGGAGCGGATCAGTTTCTGGATCGGTTCGGTCACGTCCCACACGTTGACGTTCATCCCGGCGAGCACCCGTCCGGCCTTGACCCAGAACGCGATGAACTCGCGCTTCCCGGCGTCCCCGCGGATCACGACCTCGTCGTACGACCCGGCGGGCGCCCATCCGCTGTACTCCATCCCCAGGTCGTACTGGTCGGAGAAGAAGTAGGGCACACGGTCGTAGACGACGTCCCGCCCGAGCATGGCGCGGGCCGCGGCCGGGCCGCCGTTGAGCGCGTTCGCCCAGTGCTCCACCCGCAGCCGGGTGTCGAACAGGGCGTGCGGGAAGGAGGCCACGTCCCCGGCGGCGTAGATGTCGGGGTCGGAGGTGCGCAGCCGCTCGTCGACCACGACGCCCCTGCCGTGCGCGGCGTCGGCGATCTCCAGGCCGGCGGCCTCCGCGAGGGCGGTGCGCGGGGCGGCGCCGATGGCCGCGAGGACGTCGTGCGCCGGGTGCTCCTCGCCGTCGTCGGTGCGGGCGGCCAGCACCATGCCGTCCTGCCCGACGATCTCGGTGAGCCGCCGCCCGAAGTGGAACCGCACCCCGTGCTCGCGGTGCAGCTCGGCGAAGAGCGCGCCGAGCTCGGGGCCGAGCACGCCGTGCAGCGGGGTCGGGCCGTGCTCGATCACGGTGACCTCGGCGCCGTACTCGCGGGCCGCCGCCGCGATCTCCAGGCCGATCCAGCCGGCGCCGGCGATCACCAGGTGGCCGTTGTCCCGGCCGAGGGAGGTCAGGACGCCCTTGAGGCGCTCGGCGTGGGCGAGCCGCCGCAGATGGTGCACGCCGGCCAGGTCGGTGCCGGGGATGTCCAGGCGGCGGGGCTCGGCGCCGGTCGCGAGGAGCAGCTTGTCGTAGTGGACGACGGTGCCGTCCTCGCCGAACCGGACCGTCTTCGCCGTACGGTCGATGGCGTCGACGGTCTGGCCGAGGTGCAGCTCGATGTCGTTGCGCGCGTACCAGGCGGGCTCGTGCACGAAGACGGTGTCGCGCTCCTCCTTGCCGAGGACGTACCCCTTGGACAGCGGGGGCCGCTCGTAGGGGTGGTCGCGCTCGTCGCAGATCAGTATCACCCGCCCGGTGAAGCCCTCCGCGCGGAGTGTCTCGGCCGCCTTGGCGCCGGCCAGGCCGCCTCCGACGATGACGAATGTCTGATCCGCGTCGACCACTTCATGCCTCCTCGTAAGGTGCCGCCCCACGAGCGTCCCGCACGCAGCGTGATGCGGGAAGGGGGGGGTGACCCGATCAGGCCACGCAGGGTCACTTTCGGGTGCCCGGGCGGGGGGTCAGGTCCGCCCGGCGAGCCGGGCGTGCAGGGCGCGCGCCGAGGCGTCCGTCAGATTGGCGATCTGGTCGACGACGACGCGCTTGCGGGCCCGGTCGTCGCCCGCCGCGTCGAACAGGGCGCGGAACTGCGGGTCCAGTCCGTCGGGGGCGCGGGCGGTGAGCGCCTCCGCCAGTTCGGCGACGACGACCCGCTGGTCGGCGCGCAGCCGCTCCTGCTCGGCGCGCTGCATGACGTACCGGTCGGCGACGGCCTTGAGGACCGCGCACTCCATCCGGGCCGCCCTGGGCACGACGAGTTCGGCGGCGTACCGGGTGAGCCGTCCGCCGCCGTACGCGGCACGCGTCGCGCCCTCGGCGGCCAGGCAGAAGCGGCCGATGAGCTGGCTGGTGGCGTCCTTGAGGCGGGCCTGCGCGACGGCCGAGCCGTCGTAGCCGTGCGGCCACCAGGGTTCGTCCTGGAGCCGGTCGAGGGCGGCGGCCAGCTCCTCCGGGTCGGTGTCCGCGGGGACGTAGCGGCCGACGGCGACGGCGAAGACGGCCTGCCTCTCCGGCTCGGCGTGCAGATAGTTGGGGTCGATGTGACCGGCGTGCAGTCCGTCCTCGACGTCGTGCACGGAGTACGCCACGTCGTCGGCCCAGTCCATGACCTGGGCCTCGAAGGTGGTGCGGGTGCCGGGGGCGTCCTTGCGGATCCAGTCGAAGACGGGCCGGTCGTCCTCGTAGACGCCGAACTTCCGCGAGTGCGGGTCGGTGGGGTGGCCGCCGCGGGGCCACGGGTACTTGGTGGCGGCGTCGAGGGTGGCCCGGGTGAGGTTGAGGCCGACGGAGCCCTCCGGGGTGAACCGCTTGGGCTCGATCCGGGTGAGCAGCCGCAGGGACTGGGCGTTGCCCTCGAAACCGCCGCAGTCCTCGGCGAACTCGTTGAGGGCGACCTCGCCGTTGTGCCCGAAGGGGGGATGGCCGAGGTCGTGGGAGAGGCAGGCGGCCTCCACCAGATCGGGGTCGCACCCCAGGGCCTCGCCGAGTTCCCGGCCGACCTGGGCGCACTCCAGGGAGTGGGTGAGGCGGGTACGGGGGCTGGGGTCCCAGGCGTTGGCGTGGGTGCCGGGGGTCACCACCTGTGTCTTGCCGGCGAGCCTGCGCAGCGCGGCCGAGTGCAGCACACGGGCGCGGTCCCGTTGAAAGGCCGTGCGCCCGGGGCGCTTGTCGGGTTCCGGGGCCCACCGTTCGACTGCCGACTCGTCGTAGTACATGCGTCGACAGTACGACCAGAGGAGCGGGGTGGGCGCCGTCGGCGGGTCAGGCGGTGGCCAGTTCCCGTGTCGGTGCCGTCGAGGGGGTCGCGTGGTCGTAGCGGTGGAGGAGGAGGCGGGCCACGGCCGGATGGGTGCCCAGGGGGGCCGAGGCGATCCAGGGGGCGTCCTCGGCGCACTGGGTCGCGAAGCGGCCGGGGGCCGTGAAGTACGACGCCACCGCGACCCGGGTGCGGCCTCGCGCGGCGAGCGCCGCGAGGGCGTCGGGGACGGACGGGGACGCGGTCGTGGCGTAGGCCGGGACGACGGGGACGCCGAGGCGGGCCGCGAGGAGGCGGGCCGTGCGGGAGGTGTCCAGCTTCGACTCGGGGTCTCGGGAGCCGGCCGCGGCGAGGACGACGGCGGTCCCGCGGCGGGTGGCCTCGTCCTCGGGGGCGTGCCAGCCGGCCTCGGTCAGGCGGGCGTGCAGGGCCTCCGCGAGCAGCGGGTGCGGGCCGAGCGCTCCGGCGAACCGGGCGCGGACCCGGGACGCGGCAACCGTCTCGGGGATGTCCCGTTTGATGTGGTAGCCGCGGCCGAGGAGCAGCGGCACCAGGACCGTCTCGCGGTCGCCGAGCGCGGCGAGGGTGTCGGCGAGCAGGGGCTCGTTCAGCTCGATGTGCCCGAGGTGGACCGGCAGTCCCGGGCGCAGCGCCCGGACCTCGTCGAGCAGCGCGGTCACCGTCTGCAGGGCGCGCGGGTCGCGGCTGCCGTGGGCGACGACGACGAGCGCGGGGGGCTCGGGGCGGCGCCTGCCGTCGGGGCCGACGAGGCTGAGCTGGCGGGCGAGCTGGCTGCTGATCCGGTTCATGAGGTGCGCCGTACTGTCGAGGGGGGCCGTCGGGGACTGGTCGTGCACGGGGTTCGACGCCGTCATGGACCGATGGTGGCGGGGCGAGGTTGCTGTCCCGTTTCACGGGAATGACGGGTTCTTACGACCGGTTCACGGTCCGGCCCCGGGCCGGTGTGAGGCGGCTTGACCTGCGGTTCCGTCGACCGGCGTGAGGCCGGTCACGCCGGGGCGGGTGAACCGTGCCCGCTGCGGGGGCGTCCCTTGAGGCGGGGGCTCACGGGGAGCCGCCCGGGGAGGGGGCCGGCGGATGCGTCTGCGGAGGCCGCGCCTGCCGCGCACCCGTGCCGGGCGCCGACGGCTGGTGCAGGCCGTGACGGCGGTGAGTGTCCTGGCCCTGCTGCCGGCGACCTGGACGCGGCTGGCCACGGACGGCCGGCTGCGCACCGCGGCGGACGTGCCGCGCACCGATGTCGCCGTCGTCTTCGGGGCGGGGCTGTGGGACGGCGAGCCCTCCCCGTATCTCGCGCACCGTCTGGACGCGGCGGCCGAGCTGTACCGGGCGGGACGGATCGAGGTCGTCCTGGTCACCGGGGACAACAGCCGCGAGGACTACGACGAGCCCGACGCGATGCGGGCGTACCTGGTCCGGCACGGGGTGCCCGACGCCCGGATCGTCAGCGACTACGCGGGCTTCGACACCTGGGACTCCTGTGTCCGGGCCAAGCGGATCTTCGGGGTCGACGAGGCGGTGCTGATCAGCCAGGACTTCCACATCCGGCGGGCGGTGGCGCTCTGCCAGGAGGCCGGGGTGACCTCGTACGGCGTCGGCGTGGCCGCCCGGCACGACGTCACCTATTACTACGGCGGGGTGCGGGAGCTGTTCGCGGCGGGCAAGGCGGCGCTGGACGCGGTCGTCGAACCGGACCCCCGCTTCCTCGGGCGCCGCGAGACCGGGGTCGCGGACGCGCTGGCGCAGGCCAGGTGACCGGGGCCTCACGGTGGCACCCGGCGCGCGGGGAGGTCGCCGTGCCGCTCGTGTAACCGGGGAGCCTGCGCGTATGTAACACGTGCGACGCACGCTGAACGGCATGCCGAACATCGCGACGCCCACGCACTGCCCGTACTGCGCCCTGCAGTGCGGTATGAACCTCACGCCCACGCAGGACGGGGGCGTCGCGGTGGTCGAGCGCCCGGACTTCCCGGTCAACCGGGGCGCGCTGTGCGGCAAGGGCCGTACGGCGCCCGCGGTGCTGGCCTCCGGGGTCCGGCTGACCACGCCGCTGGTGCGGTCGGGCGACGCGCTGGTGGAGGCGAGCTGGCCGGAGGCGCTGGACCGGATCACCGAGGGGCTCGCCCGCACCCGCGCCGAGCACGGCCCGGACGCGTGCGCGGTCTTCGGCGGCGGCGGGCTGACCAACGAGAAGGCGTACAGCCTCGGCAAGTTCGCGCGGATCGTGCTCGGCACCTCGCAGATCGACTACAACGGCCGGTTCTGCATGTCGTCGGCGGCCGCCGCCGGGATCAGGGCGTTCGGCCTGGACCGGGGGCTGCCGTTCCCGCTGGAGGACATCCCGCGGACCGGCTGTGTGATCCTCGTCGGCTCCAACCTCGCGGAGACCATGCCGCCGTCGCTGCGGTTCTTCCAGGAGCTGCGCGACAACGGCGGCACCCTGATCGTCGTCGACCCGCGCCGCACCCGGACCGCCGAGCAGGCCGACCTGCATCTCGCGCCGCGCCCCGGCACCGATCTCGCGCTGGCCCTCGGGCTGCTGCACCTGGTCGTCGCCGAGGGCCGGGTCGACGAGGAGTACGTGAGCTCGCGCACGGCCGGCTGGGAGGAGGCGCGGGCCGCCGCGATGGCGCACTGGCCGGAGTACGTGGAGCGGATCACGGGGGTGTCCGTTCCCGAACTGCGCGAGGCGGTCCGGATGTTCTGCGCGCCGGAGCACGCCATGGTGCTGACCGCGCGCGGGCCCGAGCAGCAGTCCAAGGGCACCGATACGGTGGGCGCCTGGATCAACCTGTGCCTGGCGACGGGCCGGGCGGGCCGGCCACTGTCCGGCTACGGCTGTCTGACCGGGCAGGGCAACGGGCAGGGCGGGCGCGAACACGGCCAGAAGGCCGACCAGTTGCCCGGCTACCGCAAGCTGGACGACCCGGCGGCCCGCGAGTACGTCGCCGGGGTGTGGGGCGTGGACCCGGACCGGCTCCCAGGGCCCGGCCGCAGCGCGTACGAGCTGCTGGACGCGCTCGGCGGCGACATCAAGTCGCTGCTGCTCATGGGGTCCAACCCGGTGGTGTCGGCGCCGCGCGCCGCCCATGTCGAGGAGCGGATCAGGTCGCTGGACTTCCTCGCCGTGTGCGACGTCGTGCTGTCGGAGACGGCCGAACTCGCGGACGTGGTGCTGCCGGTGACGCAGTGGGCGGAGGAGACGGGGACGACGACGAATCTGGAGGGCCGGGTCCTGCTGCGCCGCCGGGCGATCGACCCGCCGCCGGGGGTGCGCAGCGACCTGGAGGTGCTGCACGAGCTCGCGGCGCGGCTCGGCGCGGACGAGGGCCTGGAGAAGGGCTTCCCCGTGGACGCGGAGGAGGTCTTCGCGGAGCTGCGCCGGGCGAGCGCGGGCGGTCCGGCCGACTACTCGGGGATCACCTACGAGCGGCTGGCGGAGGAGAACGGCGTCTTCTGGCCGTGCCCCGCACCGCCGGACGGCGACGGTGTGACCGAGCACGTGGACGACCCGGCCCGGGAGGACGACGCCGCCGGCGACGAGTCGGGGGCCGTCCCGCACCCGGGCACGCCCCGGCTGTTCCTGGACCGGTTCGCGACGCCCGACGGGCGGGCCCGGTTCGTGCCGGTCGCGCACCGGGCGGCGGCCGAGGAGCCCGACGAGGAGTACCCGGTGCTGCTGACGACGGGCCGGGTCGTGGCCCAGTACCAGTCGGGTGCGCAGACCCGGCGGGTCGAGGAGCTGAACAGCGCGGCGCCGGGGCCGTTCGTGGAGCTGCATCCGCGGCTGGCGGCACGGCTCGGGGTGGCCGAGGGCGAACCGGTGGCCGTGGTCTCGCGCCGGGGCCGGGCGGTGGCACCGGCCCGGGTCACCACCACCATCCGCCCCGACACGGTGTTCATGCCGTTCCACTGGCCGGGCGAGGGCCGCGCCAACACCCTGACCAACCCGGCGCTCGACCCGACGTCCCGGATGCCGGAGTTCAAGACGTGCGCGGTGCGCCTGGAGACGGTCGACCGCTAGAGACTCGGCGCGCCTTCCAGTCACCGCTCGCCAGCGGTGTGCCGTGGGCGCGCAGCCGGGCGGCGACGGCGGGCGCGGCGACGTACACCCAGGCCCGGACCACTGTGCCGTCGCCGGTGCGCCGCACCTCGCGGGCGACCCGCTCGTAGAGGTTGCGCGGGTCGCCCGGGCGGTACTCCTCCAGCCGGTCGAGCGCGGCGAGCAGGTCGGGATAGTCGTCGGGCCGGACGGTGACGAGGTCGCCCTCGACGGTGCCGGCGCCGGGCTCCTCCACGGCGTACGGGTAGCCGGGGCCGTCGTACAGGAGTGCTCCGCGCAGGCGTCCCGGTTCCTCGGCGAGGGTGCGGCCGCGCAGCAGCGTGTCGTGGTGGGGCTCGCCGGGGCGCAGGGTGCCGTAGACGAAGAACGGCAGTCGGGGAGAAGGGGTCACGGAACCGATTCTGACCCCTCACACACCTCCACGACCTCACCCTGGCCATGGCATGTGCACGCCCTCTTGAATCTTGGTCACCGCCGAGATCAAGGAGAGCGATGAGCCGAATACGGCTGTACTTCAAGGGTCCCCGTCCGGCCGCGGCGGGTGTCGCCGTCGCCGTCGCCGCCCTGATGGCCACCGCCCTGTCCCCCACCGCCGGCGCGGTGGAGACGCCCACCCGGGCCACCGCGCGGAAGAACGCGGCGGCGGTCCTCGCGGACCTCCCGGACGCCCTGGGCCTCACGCCCCGGCAGGACACGACCGTGCGGGACGTGGTCGTCGACACCGACGGCACCCAGCACGTCCGCTACGACCGCACCTACCGCGGACTGCCCGTCCTCGGCGGCGACTTCGTCGTCCACCTGGCGAAGGACGGCACCTACCGGGGCGCCTCCCGCGCCACCCGCGAGGCCCTCTCCCTGACCGGCGTCACCCCCCGGATCGCCGCACCGAAGGCCGCCGACCTCGCGGCGGGCGTGCTGCGCGCCGCCAACGCCGGGCAGACACTGCGCCGGCTGACCGCCCGGCCGGAGCTGGTCGTCGACGCCCTGCACGGGACGCCGAAGCTGGCCTGGCGGACCGACGCCGTCGCCCAGGACTCCCTCGGCAACCCGGTCGCCCGCACGGTGCTCACCGACGCCCGCACCGGCGCCCGGATCGACGCGTGGGACGGCATCGAGACCGCGAACGGCGACGGCAGGTCGCTGTACTCGGGCACGGTCCCGCTCACCACCTCGGGCTCCCAGCCGGCGTACCGGCTGAAGGACCCGACGCGCGGGAACACGTACACCGGCGACGCCGCGAACAAGACGGACCTGTGCATTCTGACGGTCTGTCTGAACCGCGCCCCGGCCACGGTGTTCACCGACGCCGACGACCACTGGGGCGACGGCACCACGGGCGACCGCTCGACGGTCGCGGTGGACGCGCAGTACGGCACGGACGTCACCTGGGACTACTACCGGGACGTGCACGGCCGCAACGGCATCGCGGGTGACGGCAAGGGCTCGTTCAACCGCGTGCACTACGGCAACAAGTACAACAACGCCTTCTGGGACGACAGTTGCTTCTGCATGACCTACGGCGACGGTGACGGCACCCAGCTCGGCCCGCTGGTCTCGCTGGACGTCGCCGGGCACGAGATGTCGCACGGCGTGACGTCCAAGACGGCGGCCCTGACCTACTCGGGCGAGTCGGGCGGGCTGAACGAGGCGACCTCCGACATCTTCGGCACACTGGTCGAGTTCCACGCGGACAACTCCTCCGAGCCGGGCGACTATCTGATCGGCGAGCGGGTCGTGCGCTCCGGGCTCGGCCGGGACGCTCTGCGCTACATGGACAAGCCCTCGCGGGACGGGCAGTCGGCGGACTGCTGGGACTCCTCCACGGGACAGCTCGACGTCCACTACTCCTCCGGGGTCGGCAACCACTTCGCGTATCTGCTGGCCGAGGGCAGCGGCGCCAAGACCGTCAACGGCGTCCGGTACGACTCCCCCACCTGCGACGGCTCCACGGTCACCGGGATCGGCCGGGCCAAGCTCGGCAAGATCTGGTACCGGGCGCTGACGGTCTACATGACGTCCTCCACGACCTACGCGGGCGCCCGCACGGCCACGCTGAACGCGGCGAAGGACCTGTACGGGACCGGCGGCGCGGAGTACGCGGCGGTGGCCGCCGCCTGGAAGGCCGTGAACGTGGCCTGACCGCATGGGAGATGAGCGCGGCCGGCCGGTGCGAAAACGGCTGGCCGCGCCGCTGTGTGCACCCGTACCTTGGCGGCGCGTCCCGTCCGTCCGCGTGCCCCGAGGAGCCGTATGCCGTCCCGCCCCGAGTCGCCGCCGGTCCGTATGCACGCCGACGAACTGGACGTCGACGAGGGCCTGGTGGAGCGGCTGGTCGCCGGGCAGTTCCCGCGCTGGGCGGGGCTCGGGGTGCGGCGCGTGACGTCCGCCGGGACGGACAACGCGATGTTCCGCCTCGGCCCCGACCTCGTCGTACGGCTGCCCCGGCTGCCCGGTGGGGCGCGGCAGATCGGCACGGAGCACCACTGGCTGCCCCGGCTGGCCCCGCACCTCCCGCTCACGGTTCCGGCGCCGCTCGCGCTGGGCGAGCCGGGCGCCGGGTACGGGCTGCCGTGGGGGGTGTACGCCTGGCTGGACGGCACCGACGCCTTCGACGCCCCGCCCGCCGATCTCACCGCGGCAGCCCGGGAGCTGGGGCGTTTCGTGGCCGCGCTGCGCTCGGTGGACGCCGCCGGGGGCCCGCCGTCGTACCGGGGCGGCCCGGTCCGCGCGGGCGACGCGGACGTACGGGCCGCGATCCGTGACCTGGGGGCGGCGGGCGCGCTGGACGCGCGGGCGGCGACCGGGGTCTGGGAGGACGTGCTCCGGGTCCCCGACTGGGGCGGCGCCCCCGTCTGGCTGCACGGCGACCTCCTGCCGGGCAATCTGCTGACCTCCTCCGGACGGCTCACCGCCGTCATCGACTTCGGCTGCTTCGGCACCGGCGACCCGGCCGCCGACCTCCTGCCGGCCTGGGCCGTCCTCGACGCCGGGACCCGCGAGGTCTTCCGCGCGGCGGCCGGCGCGGACGACGCCACCTGGGAACGGGGCCGGGGCTGGGCCCTGCGCTTCGGGCTGACCGCCGAGCACTACTACGGCGAGGTCTGCGGCAACGGCACCAACCCGGTGCTGGCGGCCGTGGCCCGGCGGACGGTGGCCGAGGTGCTGGCCGACCGGTGACGCCGGCCCGCGTCACCCGTTCACACGCGTGTCCCCCCGGACAACCGAATCGCTTCCGGTGATTCCGCCGCTGCCCCGGTGACCTGCTGAAACGGCGTCCGTGCCGGGCTCACGGGCGGGTCGTGCGGCACCCGTCCACCCCTCCCCCGGACCGCTCTCGACAAGCGCCCGCGCGCCGCTGCGACTTTCCTCGGAAGGGCAGGGACTCGGCCGAGACGGCGGCACATGGGGATGCCGCGGGCCGTGCTCCCACTCGGAGGAGCATCGATGCGACGTACCGCCCGTCTGCTGACCGGGGCCGCGCTGGCCGCCGGTTCCGTGGGGCTTCTCGTCGGTCCCGCGTACGGCGGTGACAGCGGCGGCCTCGAGGTGTTCCCGTCCTCGGTCGAGCCGGGCGGGGAGGTCACCGTGCACACGGAGTTCTGCCCGCGGGGCGCCGCCGCCGGTGACGCCAGCGCGGTCGGCGCCGGAACGTTCACGCTGTCGCCCAGCACGCACGACGAGCAGGCGGCCGGCCGGTTCCGCGTGCCGCCGAGCGCGCAGCCGGGGACGTACGAGATCGTCGCGACCTGCGCGGAGGGCGGCCGGAAGGTCACCGGCGACCTCGAGGTGACGCTGACCGCGCCGCGCGGGCAGACGCATCCGCGCGGCAGTGTGAAGACGGGGGTCGGCGGCGCGTTCGGCCGCGACCCCGTACAGACCGCGGCCGGTGTGACGGCTCTCGCCGTCGCCGCCGCGGGCGGTACCTGGCTCCTGCATCGCCGGGCGAGAGGCGACGGGATCTGACGGACACCCTCCGCTGTCCGTCCGCCGGTACCGCACGTCCCCTCCCCCTCCGGGTCCGACGCCCCTCGCGGCCCGGAGGGGGACGAGGGCGGATGAGGAGAGTCTCAGGAGGTACAGGTGGCACAGGTGCGCAGTGACCGCAGGATGGGCGACGCCGCGATAGCCGCGGTCAGTGTGCTGGCCCTCGGCTGTGCCGTGCTGCTGCTGGCCGACGGCTCCGCCGAGGACGCCCCGCCGCAGCCGTCGGCGGCGCAGGCCGCCCTCCCGGACGGGCCGGGCGCCGGGGCGCGGGCCGCGGGCACCGCGGCACGGGCCCTCCCCCTTCCCCGCCCGACCGCATCCGCATCCCCGCCATCCGTGTCGACGCGCCGCTGACCGGTCTGGGGCTGACGTCCTCGGGCAGCCTCGACGTCCCGCCGCCCGAGCGCCCGGGCCTCGCCGGCTGGTACGAGTCGGGGACGACGCCCGGTGAGAAGGGCACCGCGATCGTCGCGGGCCATGTCGACAACGCCGACGGGCCGGCCGTCTTCTACCGGCTCGGCGCCCTGCGCAAGGGCGGCACCATCGAGGTGGACCGCCGCGACGGCGGCACGGCCGTGTTCACCGTGGACGCCGTCGAGGTGTACGACGCGAAGGACTTCCCGGACGAGAAGGTGTACGGCCCGGCGGCCCGCCCCGAGCTCCGGGTGATCACCTGCGGCGGCGGCTACTCCCGGGCGACCGGCTACCGGGGCAACGTGGTCGTCTTCGCCCATCTCACGGGCAGCCGCTGAGAACCTTCCGGCGGGTCAGGCGAGCCACTGCTCGTACGCCAGCTTCGCCACCAGCGCGAAGACCACCGTCAGCAGCACGACCCGGACGAAGCCGCTGCCCTTCTTCAGGGCGGTGCGCGCCCCCAGCGTGCCGCCCGCCAGGTTGAACACGGCCATCACGGCGGCCAGCTGCCACAGGACCGTGCCCTGCCAGGCGAAGGTCGCCAGCGCCCCGGCGTTGGTGCAGCAGTTGACGATCTTGGCGGTGGCGGACGCCGTGACGAGGTCGAGGTGCAGCACGGCGGTGAGCGCCAGCACCAGGAACGTGCCGGTGCCGGGGCCGATGAGGCCGTCGTAGAAGCCGATGCCGAGGCCCGCGAGGCCGATCGCGGCGAGGACGCGGCGCGGCGACACCGGGCCCGGCGCCGGGGCCGTGCCGAACGCGGGGCGCAGGATGACGAAGGCGCCGACCGCCAGCAGCACCACCATGATCACGGGCTTGAGGACCTCGGTGGACATCCCGGCCGCGAAGAAGGCGCCGCCGCTGGAGCCGGCGAGCGCCGCGAGACCGATGCGGACGGCGAGCCGTACGTCGACGGGGGCCTTGCGGACGTAGGTGACGGCGGCGCCCGTCGTGCCGACGATCGCCACCGCCTTGTTGGTGCCGAGCGCGTACGCGGCCGGGGTGCTCGCGGGCAGGCCGAGCAGCAGGGCGGGCAGCAGCAGGAGACCCCCACCGCCGACCACGGCGTCGATCCATCCGGCCGCGAGGGCCGCGAGGCACAGGACGGCGACCATGGTCAGCGATATGTCGGGCATGGTCGAGACCCTAGACAGCCGATGTGTGCACAGTCCACGCACATGAGGGACTTCTGAGCTTCGAGCGCCCCGCCCCGTCCCCCTCACAACGGCCCCTCACCTGCCCCGTCGAACCCTCACATCCGCACCCCGCCCCTGCTGAGGGCAGCGTTCCGCACGGGAAACAGAAGGGATGCTGCCGGGAAACACCCGGCCCGCAGGCTCGTTCGCATGACCTCGAATACGCGTGTGGTGGTGATCGGCGCCGGCCTCGCGGGCGTACGGCTCGCCCGGCGCCTCGGCGAGCTCGGCACGGACGTGACGCTCGTCGGCGACGAGGAGCACCGCCCGTACAACCGCGTCCTGCTCGCGGAGGTGCTGGCCGGCCGCTACAGCCCGGACGTCATCGCGCTGCCCGAGCCCGCCGGGCTGGTCCGCGGCCGGGTCACCGGCGTCGACCGCGCGGCCCGCACCGTGCACCTCGCGGACGGGCAGTCGATCGGATACGGCACCCTCGTGCTGGCCACCGGCTCCAACCCGGTGCTCCCGCCGCTGCGCGGCCTGTTCACCCCCGACCACGAGCTGCCGGAGGGCGTCCACGCCTTCCGCACCCTCGACGACTGCCTCGGCCTGTCCAAGGCGGTCCGGCCGGGCGTGCGGGCCGTCGTGATCGGCGGCGGGCTCCTCGGGGTCTCCGCCGCCCGGGCACTGGCGCTGCGCGGCGCCCAGGTCGTGCTCGCCCAGCAGTCCGAGCGGCTGATGGAGCGCCAGCTCGACCCGGCCGCCTCCGCGCTGGTCCGGCGGCATCTGACCGGCCTCGGCGTCGAGGTCCACACCGAGCTGCGGGTCCGGGACGTGCGCTGCGTCGGCGGCGCGGTCCGCTCGGTGGAGATGGCCGACGGCTACGCGCTCGACGCGGACCTGGTCGTCCTGGCCTGCGGTGTGCACCCCCGGGTGGGGCTCGCCAAGGCCGCCGGCCTGGAGGTCCGCAAGGGCGTCGTCGTCGACGACGAGCTGCGCACCTCCGACCCGCACATCCGGGCCGTCGGCGACTGCGCCCAGCACGCCGGGACGGTGTACGGGCTCGCCGCGCCCGCGCTGGAACAGGCCGACGTGCTCGCCGAGGCGCTGGCCGGGGACGGCACCGCCCGCTACCTGGGCACCCGCGCGCTGACCCGGCTGACGCTCGCCGGAGAGGGCTTCTTCGACCTCGCCGCGTTCGGCGAGACCGAACCCCTGCCCGGGGACGACGTCGTCCAGCTGACCGACGCCACGCGCGGCACCTACCGCAAGGTCGTCGTCCGCGACGACCGCCTGGTCGGCGGGGTCCTCGTCGGCGAACTCGGCACCGTCGGCGCGCTCGCCCGCGCCTGGGAGGGCGCCGAGCCGCTCCCCGGCGACGCCCCTCTGCTGCACCTGCTCACCAACGATGGAGGCTCCTGATGACGGCCACCCCCGGGGCGACCCCCACGATCGTGCTCGTCGGCCACGGCATGGTCGGCCAGCGCTTCCTCGAGGCGCTCGCCGAGCGCGGCCTGACCGCCACGCACCGCGTGGTCGTGCTCTGTGAGGAGCCGCGTCCGGCGTACGACCGTGTGGCGCTCACCTCCTACTTCTCGGGCAGGACGCCCGAGGACCTGTCGATGACCGACATGGAGTTCATCGAGACGCACGGCATCGAGCTGTACGTCGGCGACCCGGCGGTCGCCGTCGACCGCGAGGCCCGCAAGGTCACCGCCCGGTCCGGTGAGGTCTTCGGCTACGACACGCTGGTCCTCGCCACCGGCTCGTACCCGTTCGTGCCGCCCGTGCCGAACAAGGACGCCGACGGCTGCTTCGTCTACCGCACGATCGAGGACCTGCTCGCGATCGAGGAGTACGCGAAGTCCCGCGCCACCGTCGGTGCCGTGGTCGGCGGCGGTCTGCTCGGCCTGGAGGCGGCCGGCGCGCTCAAGGGCCTCGGCGTGCAGGCGCACATCGTGGAGTTCGCGCCCCGGCTGATGCCGGTGCAGGTCGACGAGGGCGGCGGCGCGGCCCTGCTGCGCACCATCGAGGACATGGGCCTCAGCGTGCACACGGGGGTCGGCACCCAGGAGATCGTGGTCGACGCCGCCGGTGCCGTGACCGGGATGAAGCTGTCCGACGGCTCCGAACTCGCCGCCGACATGGTGGTGTTCTCCGCCGGTGTCCGCCCCCGCGACCAGCTGGCCCGCGACTGCGGTCTGACGGTCGGCGAGCGCGGCGGCATCGCCGTCGACGAGCAGTGCCGCACGGTCTCCGACCCGCACGTCTTCGCGATCGGCGAGTGCGCCCTGGCCTCCGACGGCCGGGTGTACGGCCTGGTGGCGCCCGGCTACGAGCAGGCCGAGACGGCCGCCGCGACGATCGCCGAGGACGAGGCGTCCTTCACCGGCGCCGACCTCTCCACCAAGCTGAAGCTGCTCGGCGTGGACGTGGCCTCGTTCGGCGACGCGCACGGCACCGCCGAGGACTGCCTGGACGTCGTCTACTCCGACTCCCGCGCGGGTCTGTACAAGAAGCTGGTCGTCGGCCGGGACGGCACCCTGCTCGGCGGCATCCTGGTCGGGGACGCGGAGGCGTACGGCACGCTGCGCGCCTTCACCGGCTCGGTCCCGCCGGTCTCCCCCGAGTCGCTGGTGCTGCCGGCCGGCGCGGGCGCCCCGGCGCAACTCGGCCCGTCGGCCCTGCCCGACGACGCCGTCATCTGCTCGTGCCACAACGTCACGAAGGGCACGATCCGCGGCGCGGTCACCGAGCACAGCTGCACCACCGTCCCCGAGGTGAAGAAGTGCACCAAGGCCGGTACGGGCTGCGGCAGTTGCGTCAAGGTCCTCGGCCAGCTGGTCACCGCCGAGCTGGAGGCGTCCGGCGTCGAGGTCGACAAGGGCCTGTGCGGCTGCTTCGGGCAGACCCGCGAGGAGCTGTACGAGATCGTCCTCGCCCTGCGCATCACCACCCACCAGGACCTGCTCGACCGCTACGGCCGGGACGGCGCACGGGGCGGCGACGGCTGCGAGATCTGCAAGCCGACGGTCGCGTCGATCATCGCGTCCCTCGCCCCCACGATCGGCGCCAGCGGCTATGTCCTCGACGGCGAGCAGGCGGCCCTGCAGGACAGCAACGACCACTTCCTCGCCAACCTGCAGAAGAACGGCTCGTACTCGGTCGTCCCGCGCATCCCCGGCGGTGAGATCACCCCGGAGGGGCTCATCGTGATCGGCGAGATCGCCCGGGACTTCGGCCTCTACACGAAGATCACCGGCGGTCAGCGGATCGACATGTTCGGCGCCCGCGTCGAGCAACTGCCCCTGGTCTGGGCCCGGCTGGTCGACGCCGGCTTCGAGTCCGGCCACGCCTACGGCAAGTCGCTGCGCACGGTGAAGTCCTGCGTCGGGCAGACCTGGTGCCGGTACGGCGTCCAGGACTCGGTCCGCATGGCGATCGACCTGGAGCTGCGCTACCGGGGGCTCCGGTCGCCGCACAAGCTGAAGTCGGCGGTCTCCGGCTGCCAGCGCGAGTGCGCGGAGGCCCAGTCCAAGGACTTCGGCGTCATCGCCACCGCCAACGGCTGGAACCTCTACGTCGGCGGCAACGGCGGCGCCACCCCGCGCCACGCGGACCTGCTCGCCCAGGACCTCTCCGACGGCGAACTGATCCGGCTCATCGACCGGTTCCTGATGTTCTACATCCGCACCGCGGACCGTCTGGAGCGCACCAGCGTCTGGCTGGAGCGGATCCCGGGCGGCCTGGACCACGTCCGCGACGTCGTCGTGGAGGACTCCCTCGGCATCTGCGAGGAGCTGGAGTCCCTGATGGCGGCGCATGTCTCGCACTACCGCGACGAGTGGGCCGAGACCATCAACGACCCCGAGAAGCTCGCCCGGTTCGTGTCCTTCGTGAACGCTCCCGACACCCCCGACCCGGTCGTCGGCTTCGTCCCGGAGCGCGACCAGATCAAGCCCGACCTGCCCCTGCTGTCCATCGGCCTGCGTCCCCGCGCCGAAGACGTCCTGGAAGGAAGCGCCCAGCGATGACCCTGGCTCCCGAGATCACCGATGTGAAGGTCCACGTCCGGGTGGGCGGCCACTGGCTCCCGGTGTGCGACCTGGCCCGGCTGCTGCCCGGCCGGGGCGTGGCGGCCCTGCTCCCGGACGGCGGTCAGGTCGCCCTGTTCCGCGACCGCGCCGGCCGGCTGTACGCCATCGACAACCGCGACCCGTTCGGCGGCGCGGCGGTCCTCTCCCGCGGCCTCACCGGCACCCACCGGGGCCGCCCGTTCGTCGGCTCCCCGCTGCTGAAGCAGCGGTTCGACCTGGAGACGGGACAGTGCCTGGACGACGAGGAGGTACGGGTGGGGACGTACGAGGTGCGGGCGGGGTGACGGGGGTCTGCGGTCAGGGCCGTAGGGCCTCGTAGTGCACTCCGGTCACCGTAGGGCCTCGTAGTGCACTCCGGTCACCGTAGGGCCTCGTAGGGCACTCCGGTCAGGCGGGCCGAGGCGTCCCAGAGGAGGGCGCTCGCCCGGTCGTCGAGGGTCCAGGGGGCCCGCCAGGCCGGGGCGGGCGCGCCGCGCCAGTTCAGGAGCGCCGGGCCCGTGAAGGAGTCGGGCCGTACGCCGGGGGCGGTGGCCGCGTACAGGACCGGCAGCGCGCCCGCCGTCGCCGGCTGTGCGAAGACGCGGTTGGCGAGGTGCGCGAGGCGTTCGCCGGTACGGCTGCCCGCCATCCGCGGCCCGGCGGCCTGGAGCCCGGTGTCCGCGTACCCGGGATGGGCCGCGGCCGCCACCACGTCCGCGTCCCGCGCCGCCAGCCGTCGCACCAGCTCGTGGACGAAGAGCAGATTGGCCGACTTGGACCGCGCGTAGGCGGTCCATTTCCGGTACCGGCGCTCACTGTTCAGGTCGCGAAGATCGACGTTGCCCATCAGGTGCGCCGGGCTCGAGAGGGCCACCACCCGGGCGCCGGGCGCCGCCAGCAGGGCGGGCAGCAGCAGGCCGGTGAGCGCGAAGTGCCCCAGGTGGTTGACGCCGAACTGCGTCTCGAACCCGTCGGCCGTCGTCCCGTACGGCAGGGCCATCACCCCGGCGTTGTTCACCAGCAGATCGAGCCGGTCGTACGGCAGCGTGGCGGCGAACTCGCGCACCGAGCCGAGGTCGGCGAGGTCCAGCCGCCGCACCTCGAGCCGTGCGCCGGGGACCTCGCCGGACAGCCGGTCCTTCGCCGCCGCGCCCCGGGCCTCGCTGCGGCAGGCGAGCACCACGCGCGCCCCGTGTGCCGCCAGCTCCCGTGCGGTGGCGAGGCCGATGCCGCCGTTGGCCCCGGTGACGACGGCGGTCCGGCCGTCGAGGGCGGGGATGTCGCGGGTGCTCCAGCCGGATGTGCCGGGCAGGCGGGGAGTGGAGGGCAGGCGGGGCGTGCGGGCCATGCGGGGCTCCTTCCGCGCGGGTCGCCGCGTGGGCGCCGGTCCCAGCCTATGAGCGGCCGGACCGGCTCGCCGCATGTCAGCGGTTCGCGCGCCGCCGCTGGACCGCCAGCATCACCGTGCCCCCGGCGAGCACGGCGACCAGACCGCCCGCCGCGATGTACGGCGTGCTGTCGGAGCCGCCGGTCTCGGCGAGGTCGGTGTCGCTCTGGCCGGTGTCGTCCGCGGCGGCACCGACCCCGGTCTCTTTGTCGTCGGACGCCGTGTCGTCGGACGCCTTCTCGTCAGTCTTGTCGTCGGCCGCCGGGACGAAGCCGGCGGGAGGGCTGTCGCAGCCGAGGCCGTCGCCGTCCCGGTCCAGGTGGGAGCCGTAGTGCCGGTCGCCGCGGGGAATGTCGGAGTACCCGCTCGCGTACGCCTCGGCGCAGTTCGTGAACGGGTGGTTCCCGTCATGGGCGACGGCGGTGGCGGGCAGCGCGGCCACTGCCAGCGCGGCGACGAGGGCGCCGGGGGTACGGAGCGGGTTCACGGCGGGTCCTTCCCTGATGACTCGGACGGCGCGCGTGACAGAGGTGGTCCGAGCGGCGTGCCGGGGTTCACGTGGTGCGAACGCATCCGAGAGGTGGTTCACGAGGTGACGAACCTAGCCAGGGGCCGCGGATGCGACGGGGGGATATGGGGGACCCGTGACCCTAACGTGACGTGACCGCACGGTAGCTCTCCGCATGGATCACGGGTCCACGACTGACGCGGCGAGTCCGCCGACTCGGCGCCGGAACCGAAGGCCCCGGCCCGCCGCCCGGCAGCCACGCCACGGCCACATCCCGTCCATCCCCGCCCCCTACGGTCGGTGCCGCTCCCTCGCACGGCCCCCGTCGTCGACCGGCGGCGGGGCGGTACGGCATCTCTTGGAGTGAGAGTGGAACGTCGTAGCCTTCTGCGTGCGGCCGTCCTCGGCGGTTCGACCGCCGCCTTCGGCGGCTCCCTGTGGCGCGGCGCCGCCCACGCGGCCCCGGCCCAGCCCGGCACCGGACCCTACGGATCACTGGGCGCCCCCGACACCAACGGCATCAGACTCCCCGCCGGCTTCACCAGCCGGGTCATCGCCCGCTCCGGCCAGACGGTCCCGGGAACGTCGTACACCTGGCACAACGCCCCCGACGGCGGGGCGTGTTACGCCGACGGCAGCGGCTGGATCTACGTCTCCAACTCGGAGATCAACCCCTCGGGCGGCGCGAGCGCGGTGCGCTTCTCGGCGACGGGCTCGATCACGGCCGCGTACCGCATCCTCTCCTCCACCCGGCAGAACTGCGCGGGCGGGAAGACGCCGTGGAACACCTGGCTGTCCTGCGAGGAGGTGTCGTTGGGATACGTGTACGAGACCGACCCGTGGGGGACGAAGGCGGCGGTGCGGCGAGCGGCGATGGGCCGCTTCAAGCACGAGGCGGCCGCCGCCGACCCGGTGCGCAGGGTGATCTACCTGACCGAGGACGAGACGAACGGCCGCTTCTACCGTTTCGTGCCGACGGCATGGGGCGACCTGTCCGCCGGCACGCTCCAGGTGATGGTCGCGGGCACCGGCACGTCCGGCTCCTTCACCTGGGCCGACGTCCCCGACCCGGACGGCTCCCCCACCGTGACCCGCTCCCAGGTCTCCGGCTCGAAGTCCTTCAACGGCGGGGAGGGCTGCCACTACGCGGACGACAAGGTCTGGTTCACCACCAAGGGCGACAACCGCGTCTGGCAGCTGAACCTCCTCAGCAGCACGTACGAGCTGGCCTACGACGACTCCCTCGTCAGCGGCACGGCCCCGCTCACCGGCGTCGACAACATCACCGGCTCCGCCTCCGGAGACCTGTTCGTCGCCGAGGACGGCGGCACCATGGAGATCTGCGTGATCACACCGGACGACGTGGTCGCCCCGTTCCTGCGCGTCGACGGCCAGTCCTCCTCGGAGATCACGGGCCCCGCCTTCTCCCCGGACGGCACCCGCCTGTACTTCTCCAGCCAGCGGGGCACCACCGGCAGTTCCTCGGGCGGCATCACCTACGAGGTGAGGGGCCCGTTCCGCGCGTAGCCCCGCACGCGCCAGGCCGCCGGCTGGTCGATACCCCGGCCGGCGGCAACATGACTGTCCGCGGCGCCAGAGATAGGTGAAGAACAGCCGTTACTCCCGTGCGTACGTCTCCTTGGTGCCCTCGGCCTTCCTGGCGAAGTCCCGATGCCGGAAGACCGCGCTCACCCGGGATCGACGCGGCCGTCCTGTGCGAGAAGGATCGGCTGTCCGGGCCGGCCCCTGAGCAATCGCTCCCGCTCAGCCAAGTCGCCCCAGGTGCCCAGCACATCGTCTCGACCGCCAGTCGGGGAACCGCCGACCCGGTCCAGAACAGACGCCACTCATCCATAACTCAGCTCGCTGCGTGCGCAACACAGCGGCCGCACACGAGGACCGTACACAGAAGGTCGACTGCCGGGCGGCAGGTGACAGATACGCGCGCCGAGTTCGCTCCTCCAGGCGCGGGTGCGGTAGCCGTTGGCGCCGCCCGCGTCGGCGGTGATCAGCAGACGGGGTGGCCCGCGGGTGGTCGTGCCGCCGACGATGACTGCGCGGGCGAGCAGACTGCGGTCGCGCTCGGCGAACAACCTGACGGCGCCCGGTACGAACGAGCTGGCCGCCGACGCCAACCACATGTGCATCCACACTGCGCCTGATGTGGCCGCTGAAGCCGGACGCGGAACAGCTAAGGGCTGTCCCGTAATCCGCGGTGGAACAGCGCGCGGCGTCGGATGCGGTGCATCGCGGTAAACCACGGTCGGCGACGGATGCTGGGGCGAGCAAACCTCGTATGCACGGGAGGGCGGCACCCCCGCACAGGGTGCCGCCCTTCTTCGTGCTCCGGAGTCGCCGCCCATCGGTACTGAGGGTCGGGGACGGACGGCGACTCCGGGTTCGGGGGTGGGTCAGCGGTGGTCGCTGCCCTCCGACTGGGTTGCCGCGCGGCCGGCCTCCAGGCGGGCCACCGGGATGCGGAACGGGGAGCAGGAGACGTAGTCCAGACCCACCTCGTGGAAGAAGTGGACCGACTCCGGGTCGCCGCCGTGTTCGCCGCAGACGCCGAGCTTGAGGTCGGGGCGGGTGGCGCGGCCGGCCTTCGCGGCGGCGGCGACCAGGGAGCCGACGCCGTCCTTGTCGATCGTCTCGAAGGGGCTGACGCCGAAGATGCCCTTCTCCAGGTACGCCGTGAAGAAGGAGGCCTCCACGTCGTCGCGGCTGAAGCCCCACACCGTCTGGGTGAGGTCGTTCGTGCCGAAGGAGAAGAACTCCGCGGCCTCCGCGATCTGACCGGCGGTGAGCGCGGCGCGCGGGAGTTCGATCATCGTGCCGATCGACAGCTTGAGCTTCGTGCCCGTCGCCGCCTCGACCTCCGCGATGACCTGGTCGGCCTCCTCGCGGACGATCTCCAGCTCCTGGACCGTGCCGACGAGCGGGATCATGATCTCGGCGCGCGGGTCGCCCTTGGCGTTCTTGCGCTCGGCGGCCGCCTCCGCGATCGCGCGGACCTGCATGGTGAACAGGCCGGGGATGACCAGGCCGAGGCGTACGCCGCGCAGGCCCAGCATCGGGTTCTGCTCGTGCAGGCGGTGCACCGCCTGGAGGAGGCGCAGTTCGTTCTCGTGCGGTTCCTGGCGGGACTCCGCCAGGGCCACGCGGACCGACAGCTCGGTGATGTCCGGCAGGAACTCGTGCAGCGGCGGGTCGAGCAGACGGACCGTCACCGGCAGGCCGTCCATCGCCGAGAACAGTTCGACGAAGTCCTTCTTCTGCAGCGGCAGCAGCTCCGCGAGGGCGGCCTCGCGGTCCTCCTGCGTGTCCGCGAGGATCAGGCGCTCGACCAGCTCGCGGCGGTCACCGAGGAACATGTGCTCGGTGCGGCACAGGCCGATGCCCTGGGCGCCGAACCGGCGGGCGCGCAGCGCGTCCTCGGCGTTGTCGGCGTTGGCGCGCACCCGCAGGCTGCGCTTGCGGTCGGCGAACGCCATGATCCGGTGCACGGCCTGGACGAGCTCGTCGGCGTCGTCGGCGCCGGCGTGCATCCGGCCCTCGAAGTACTCCACGACCGGGGACGGGACCACCGGGACCTCGCCCAGGTAGACCTTGCCGCTGGAGCCGTCGATGGAGATCACGTCGCCTTCCTCGACGACGTGACCGCCCGGCACCGTCATCCGGCGGCGCTTGGTGTCGACCTCCAGCTCCTCCGCGCCGCAGACACAGGTCTTGCCCATGCCGCGCGCGACGACGGCCGCGTGGGAGGTCTTGCCGCCGCGGGAGGTGAGGATGCCCTCGGCGGCGATCATGCCGTCCAGGTCGTCGGGGTTGGTCTCCCGGCGGACCAGGATGACCTTCTCGCCCGAACGCGACCACTTCACGGCCGTGTACGAGTCGAAGACCGCCTTGCCGACCGCCGCGCCCGGCGACGCCGCGATGCCGCGGCCGACCTGCTCGACCTTCGCGGTCTCGTCGAAGCGGGGGAACATCAGCTGGGCGAGCTGGGCGCCGTTGACGCGCTGGAGCGCCTCGGCCTCGTCGATCAGGCCCTGGTCGACGAGCTGCGTGGCGATCCGGAACGCGGCGCCCGCGGTGCGCTTGCCGACCCGGGTCTGGAGCATCCACAGCTGACCGCGCTCGATCGTGAACTCGATGTCGCAGAGGTCCTTGTAGTGGTTCTCCAGCGTCTCCATGATCTGCATCAGCTGGTCGTACGACTTCTTGTCGATCGTCTCCAGCTCGGCGAGCGGCACGGTGTTGCGGATGCCCGCGACGACGTCCTCGCCCTGCGCGTTCTGCAGGTAGTCGCCGTAGACGCCCTGGTGGCCGGAGGCGGGGTCGCGGGTGAAGGCGACGCCGGTGCCGGAGTCGGGGCCGAGGTTGCCGAAGACCATCGAGCAGACGTTGACGGCGGTGCCGAGGTCGTGCGGGATGCGCTCCTGGCGGCGGTAGAGCTTCGCGCGGTCGCCGTTCCACGAGTCGAAGACCGCCTTGATGGCGAGGTCCATCTGCTCGCGCGGGTCCTGCGGGAAGTCCCGGCCGGCCTCCTTCTTGACGATCTTCTTGAAGGCGGTGACCAGCTTCTTGAGGTCGGCGGCCTCCAGGTCGGTGTCGACCGTGACCTTCTTGACCTCCTTGGCCTTCTCCAGCGCCTCCTCGAAGAGGTCGCCGTCGACGCCGAGGACGGTCTTGCCGAACATCTGGATGAGACGGCGGTAGGAGTCCCACGCGAAGCGGTCGTCGCCGGCCTGCTTGGCGAGGCCCTGCACCGACTTGTCGGAGAGACCGATGTTGAGGACGGTGTCCATCATGCCGGGCATCGAGAACTTCGCGCCGGAGCGGACCGAGACGAGCAGCGGGTCGTCGGCCTGGCCGAGCCTCTTGCCCATCTTCTGCTCGAGGGCGTCGAGGTGCGCACTCACCTCGTCACGCAGTGCCGCCGGCTCCTCGCCGCTGTCGAGGTAGACCTTGCAGGCTTCGGTGGTGATGGTGAAGCCGGGGGGAACCGGAAGTCCCAGGTTGGTCATCTCGGCGAGGTTGGCGCCCTTGCCACCCAGGAGGTCCTTGAGGTCTTTGTTTCCCTCGGTGAAGTCGTAAACGAACTTCGTTACGTGAGGATCTTTGTTTTCCGACACGGCTCGACTCCCTCGAGGACGTGGTGGCTGCCCTGACGGCCAGGAACATACCCAGATCGAAGGCGCCTGGGTACGTCCACCGACGCGTCATACGCCTGTAACCACCCGTCCGCCAGTGGATCGAAAGTCAAAGCTTGGCAAGCCAGGACGGGGTTATGTTTTCACTTCTTGAACGCATCGCCCCACGGAAGAGGCGTCCACCGCTCACATGAGCGGACTTACCGCACGTCTGAGTTCGATCGATGAACGATCAAGGGGTGGCACCCAGTGCCACCCCTTGGAGAAGTGCAGCCGCTCAAGATCCGCTCATCTGAGCGTCGCCCTTATCAAGGGTGGCGAGAATCACGCTGCCACAGGGACCCGGATTTCACCATGCGGACGTGTCGCGCGACCGAAACGCGGGTGTCACACACCCGCCGGCGCCAGGCGTCACACCCGGCGCCACCAGGCCTCACACCCCCAGCGCCACCAGCCGTTCCTCCACCCGCTCCGGCGCGTACAGGTGCTCCACGACCAGCGCCCCGGCGCCGACGAGACCGGCCCGCTCCCCCAGCCGCGAGGTCACCACGTGCAGATGAGCGGTGGAGCGCGGCAGCGCCCGCTGGTACAGCAGCTCCCGTACGCCGGTGAGGAAGGCGGTGCCGGCGAGGTCCCCGGCGATCATCAGCACCCCGGGGTTCAGCAGCGTCACCACGGTCGCCAGGACGTCCCCGACCTGCCGTCCGGCCTCCCGGGCCAGCGCGGACGCCGCCGGGTGCCCGGCCGCCAGCAGGTCCCGCACGTCCGAGCCCGAGGCGGCGGGCACGCCGTCCTCCGCCAGCCGCCGGGCCACGGCGCCACCGCTCGCGACGGCGGCCAGACAGCCGTACGAGCCGCAGCGGCACAGCGCCTCGGCGCCCACCCGGATGTGCCCGATGTCGCCCGCGCCCCCGTCGATGCCCCGGAAGAGCGAGCCGTCGACGACGACCCCGGCGCCGATACCGGTGGAGACCTTGACCAGCACGAACGCCGAGCAGTCCGGGAAGCCGGTGCGCTGTTCGCCGTACGCCATGAGGTTGGCGTCGTTGTCGACCAGGACCGGGACCGGTGGGGCGCCGGTGGCCTCGGTGAAGGCCCGGGCGAGCCGTCCTCTGATGTCGTAGCCGTCCCAGCCGGGCATGATCGGCGGCTGGACGACCCGGCCGGACACGGTGTCGACGGGGCCGGGGACGGCGAGCCCGATGCCGCAGACCTCCTCGGCCCGGTGGCCGGCCTTCTCCAGCAGTTCGCCGAACCAGTGGCCCAGGTCGCCCAGCACCGCGTCCGGCCCGTCCTCCACGACGAGGGTGCCGCTGTGCTCGGCGAGGATCTCGCCGGTCAGCGACAGGACGGCGGCGCGGGCGTGCCGGGTCTCCAGGTCGGCGGCGAGCACGACCGCGTGGGAGTCGTCGAACTCCAGGGTGATGGACGGGCGTCCGCCGAGCGGGGAGCCCACCGGGCCCCCGGCGCCCTCGCGCAGCCAGCCCGCCCGGAACAGCCGGTCGAGGCGCTGTCCGACGGTGGCCCGGGACAGACCGGTGGCCTGCTGGAGCGCACCGCGTGTGACGGCCCGTCCGCTCCGCACCAGCTGGAGCAGCTCCCCGGCGCTCACCTGACCCCGTGCGCTCATGCACACCCCCTTGTGTTTCTCAAGCTTGCATTACATATTGAGTTTTGCGTGTTAAATAGACGTAACTCTACGGTGGCCCTGACCGAACCCGGTCGGCCGGACGTCTTTCGGGGAGTCCCGAGTGGATCGCACCGCCCAACTCACCGCGCTGCGCGCGGCACCTGACATCGCATACGATCCACCCCCCGACGCGGCCTCCGCGCACGTCAGGGCCGCTCGTGTGCTCGCGGACAACTGGACCGGCGGCTCCACGGTGCCCGCCCGCAGTCTGTATCCCCACCAGTGGTCCTGGGACTCGGCGTTCATCGCGATCGGGCTGCGGCACGTCTCGCCGTTACGGGCGCAGACCGAGCTGGAGACGCTGCTCGGCGCCCAGTGGGGCGACGGGCGGATCCCGCACATCGTGTTCAACCCCTCCGTCCCGCTCGACGCGTACTTCCCGAGCCCCGACTTCTGGCGCTCCTCCACCGCGGGGCGCGCGGCGGGCGCCCCGCGCACCGTACAGACCTCCGGCATCGTGCAACCACCGGTGCACGCCCTCGCGGCCTGGCTGGTGCACCGCGCGGACCCCGGGCTGTCCCGGGCGCGCGGCTTCCTCACCCGGGTGTATCCCCGGCTGGCCGCCTGGCACCGCTATCTGCTGCACCGCCGCGACCTGGGCGGCGGCGGGCTCGCGTCCGTCGTCCACCCCTGGGAGCAGGGCATGGACAACAGCCCGGCCTGGGACGCCCCGCTCGCCCGGGTCACCCCGGCCCCGTCCCGTACGTTCCGCCGCGCCGACCTCGACCACGGCTCGCCCGAGGACCGTCCGACGGACCTGGACTACGGGCGGTACGTACGGCTGGCCGCCGACTACCGGGACGGCGGATACGCCGACGGGGGCGGGGAGTTCGCCGTCGAGGACCCGGCGTTCAACGCCCTGCTGATCGCCTCCGAGCAGGCGCTCGCCCGGATCGCGCGGGAGCTGGGCGCGACCGGTTCGGCCCGGCAGGCGCGCGCCGAGCGGCTGACGGCGGCCCTGATCGAGCGGACCTGGGACCCGGCCCGCGGGATCTTCCTCTGCCGCGATGTGCGCGGCGGCGAGCTGATCCCCGAGCGCTGTGTGTCCGGGCTGATCCCCCTGCTGCTGCCCACGCTGCCCCGGGACATCGCCGGCCGTCTGGTGCGCACGGCCCACGGCCCGCACTTCGGTCTCGGCGGCACCACCCGCCTCGCCCCGTCCTACGACCTCCTCGGCGAGGCCTTCGACCCGCACCGCTACTGGCGCGGCCCGGCCTGGTTCAACACCGGCTGGCTGCTGGAGCGCGGCCTGCGTGTACACGGCGAGCATCAGCGGGCCGGCGCGCTGCGCGCCGCGCTGCTGGAGCTGGCCGTCGCCTCCGACTTCGCCGAGTACGTCGACCCGTACACCGGCGCGGCCTGCGGGGCCACCGGCTTCGGCTGGACGGCCGCGCTCACCCTCGACCTGCTGCACGACGACACGCCCCCTGCCGGGGACGTCGCCGTCGGGGAGGCCGGGGACATCGAGGAGTTCAAGGGAGTCAAGGGAGGGGACCGGGGATGACGGACCGGCATCATCTGCTCGTGTACGGGGGGACGTTCGCCGCCGTCGGCGACGGCGGGGACATCAGCGGGGTACGGAGCACCGGGTCCCCGGACGGCTTGTTCGTCCGCGACGCCCGGCATCTCAGCCGCTGGCAGCTGACTGTGGACGGGGCCGTGCCCGAGGCGCTGAGCCCGGTCGCGGAGGGGGACACCGCGCGCTGTGTCCTGGTCCCGCGCGGTGGGCGGTCCGAGCCGCCCGCGTACACGGTCTTCCGTGAACAGGCCGTCGGGGACGGCTCGTTCGTCGAGTGCCTGCGCGTGACCAGCAACCGTCCCGTGCCGACGACGATCCATCTGGCGGTCACCGCGGACGCCGACTTCGCCGACCAGTTCGAACTGCGCTCCGACCACCGCACGTATGTGAAGTCCGGCCTCACCCGGTCCCGCCGAGTCCTCGACCACGGCGTGGAGTTCGGCTACCGGCGCGGCGCCTGGAAGTCGTCGACGACCGTGTCGGCCGACCCGGACCCGGACGCCGTCGAGGAGACCGGGACCGGCGCCCGCCGCCTGGTGTGGGCGCTGGACCTGGAGCCGCACGGCACGAGCGAGCTGACCCTGCGGGTGATCGCCCGACCGCACGGGGACCGGCGGGCGCTGCGCGTGCCCCGCTCCCCCGCCGCGCTCGCCGGTCAACTCCTCGAGCGGGAGAACGAGTTCGTGGAGGGCGTGGCCTTCCCGACCGGCTGGCCCGAGCTGGCCGCCGCCTGTGCGCGGGGCCTCGGGGACCTGGCCGCGCTCCAGGTCCCGGCGACCGGCCTCGACGGGGAGGAGCTGCGGGTGCCCGCGGCCGGTGCCCCCTGGTTCCTGACGCTGCTGGGCCGGGACGCCCTGCTGACCTCGCTGTTCGCACTGCCGTACCACCCGCGTCCGGCGGCCGCCGTGCTGTCCGTCCTGGCCGCGACGCAGGCGACGACGACCGACGCCGAGTCCGTGGCGCAGCCCGGCAAGATCGTGCACGAGGTGCGGCACGGCGAGCTGGCCCACTTCGGGCAGGTCCCGTACGCCCGTTACTACGGTTCGGTCGACGCCACGCCCCTCTTCCTGGTCGTCCTCGGCGCGTATGTGGAGCAGACCGGGGACATCGCGCTGGCCCGGCGTCTGGAGCCGCACGCCCGCGCGGCGGTCGGCTGGATGCTGGACCACGGCGGGCTGACCTCGCGCGGCTATCTGGTGTACCGGGCGGACCGGGGCGGCCTCGCCAACCAGAACTGGAAGGACTCCCCCGGCGCCATCTGTTCCGCCGACGGGACCCGGCCCGGCGGCCCGGTGATGGCGGCGGGCGCCCAGGGCTACGCGTACGACGCCCTGCGCCGTACGGCGGTCCTCGCGCGCACGGTGTGGGCCGACGAGACGTACGCGGCGCTGCTGGAGCAGGCGGCCGGTGATCTGCGGGACCGCTTCCAGCGGGACTTCTGGATGCGGGAGCACGACTTCCCGGCACTGGCCCTCGACGGCGACGGCAACCCGCTGGACGCGCTGGCCTCGGACGCCGGGCATCTGCTGTGGTCGGGGCTGCTGGACAAGGAGTACGGGGAGGCGGTGGGCCGGCGGCTGCTGGAGCCGGACTTCTTCTCGGGCTGGGGGGTGCGCACGCTGGCCGCGGGCCAGGCGGCCTACCATCCGCTCTCCTACCACCGGGGTTCGGTCTGGCCGCACGACAACGCGCTGATCGCCCTGGGGCTGGCCCGCTACGGGCTGCACGACGAGGCCCGCACGGTCGCGCACGGGCTCGTGGACGCGGCGACGGCGACCGGTCACCGGCTGCCGGAGGTGATCGCGGGCTACGGCCGCGACACGCACCCGGCGGGCCCGGTGCCGTACCCGCACGCGTGTGTCCGCGAATCCCGGTCGGCGGCGGCCCCGCTGGCTCTGCTCACGGCGGTCGGCGGCGCGTAGGCGCGTTCACGCGCTCTTCGCAGGGACCCCGTTGGCTCTGCTCAAGGCGGTCGGCAGCGCGTAGGACGCGGTTCACGCGCTGTTCGCCGGGTCGGGGCCCGGTCGTCTGAACGGAGCCGCCCACCCGCCCGTACGGAACGACGGCGGATCCGGACCCCCACGCCGGGTCCGCCACCCCACCGGGTTTCGTACGGAAGGACCTTCGGGTGCCCGTCTTCATACGCCGTGGCCGACCGCACCGCCCCGACGACGAGACCGAGCCGGTGGGGGCGGCCGGAGAGGACGCCCCCGGTGCCGTCTCCCGGCTCGCCCGGCTCGGTGCCTGGCGCACCCGGTACCCCCTGGCCGCCCAGGGCCTGAGCCGGTCGCTCACCGCGCTCGCCGCGCTGCTCGTGATCGGCGCGCTGCTTCTGCCGAACACGCTGCCCGGGCTGCGGCCGGACCGGTTCGTCCGGATCCCGGCGGAGGCGATCCTCGGTGTCGCGGTGCTGGTCCTCCTGCCCCGGCGGCCACGGCTGGTGGCGGCGGTCGTGTACGGGGTGGGGCTGGCCGTGGTGACCCTGCTGAACCTGCTCGACATGGGGTTCAACGAATACCTGGGGCGGGGCTTCAACGCCGCGCTGGACTGGGACCTGCTGCCCGACGCCAAGGCGTATGTCGCCGACACGCTCGGCAGCGGTGTGGCGACCGGTGCCGCGGTCGGCACCGCCGTCCTGGCGCTGCTGCTGATGGCGGTGCTGTCGGCGGCGACGGTCCGGCTGGCGAATCTGCTGGCCCGGCACCGGGTCCGGGCCGGCCGGGGCGCGCTCGTCGCCGGCGCGGTGTGGGTCCTCTGCACCGCGCTCGGCCTGCAGCTGGCGGGCCTGCCGGTGGCCTCCGACCGGGCGGCCGGGGCGCTCAAGGTCCACACGATGCGTACGGTGCAGTCGCTGCGGGACGAGGCCGCGTTCGCCGAGACGGCCAAGGCGGACACGTTCGGGAACACGCCGCCCGACCAGTTGCTGCCCGCGCTGCGCGGCAAGGACGTGGTCTTCGCGTTCGTCGAGAGCTACGGCCGCAGCGCCCTGGAGGACCCGGCCATGGCGCCCGGCGTGGGCCGGACCCTCGACAAGCGCGCCGAGGCGCTGGCGGCGGCCGGCTACCGGGCCCGCAGCGGCTGGCTGACGTCGGCGACGTACGGCGGCAGCAGCTGGCTCGGGCACTCCACGACCATGTCGGGCCTGTGGATCGACAACCAGCGGCGCTATCGCACGGTGACCGCGGGCGACCATCTCACGCTGACCCGCGCCTTCCAGAAGTCCGGCGCCTGGGACACGGTCGGGGTGATGCCGGGTGTGCAGAAGGGCTGGCCGGAGGCGGAGTGGTACGGCCTGGACCGGGTGTACGACGCGTTCGATCTCGGGTATCGCGGGCCCAAGTTCAGCTGGTCGACCATGCCCGACCAGTACGCCCTGGAGGCGTTCGAGCGGAAGGTGCACGGCCGTCCGCACGACCGGCCGCTGATGTCGTTCGTCATCCTGACGTCCAGCCATCAGCCGTGGGCGCCGATCCCGAGGATGGTCGATTGGGAGGACGTCGGCGACGGCTCGGTGTTCGGGCCGATCGAGAAGGCGGGCCGCAGACCGGCGGACATCCTCACGAACACCACTGAATCCCGGAAGGAGTACGGCCGGTCGATCCAGTACTCGGTCACCAGCCTGACGCAGTGGCTGGAGCGCTACGGGACCAAGGACACCGTGCTGGTCTTCCTCGGCGACCACCAGCCGATCGCCCGGGTCAGCGGCGAGCGGGCCAGCCGTGATGTGCCGATCTCGGTGGTGGCGAAGGACCCCGAGGTGCTGGAGAAGATCGACGGCTGGCGCTGGACGGAGGGTCTGAAGCCCGCGAAGGACGCCCCGGTGTGGCGGATGGACGCCTTCCGAGACCGCTTCCTGACGGCGTTCGGCTCGACCCCGCACCCGTCGAAGGGCTGACCCCGAGGGGCCGGTCAGCCGCCGGAGGTGTCCAGCTCGGCGTCCTCGCCCACGCCCGCGCAGTCGTACGGGTCCTTCAGCCAGCCGTCCGGCAGGACCACCCGGTTGTTGCCGGACGTACGGCCGCGGGGGCCGTCGGCGCCGGTGGGCCAGGGCTGGTCCAGGTCCAGCTCGTCCAGGCCCGCGCGCAGCTCGGCCAGCGAGGAGGTGATAGCGAGGCGCTTGCGCATCTCGGAGCCGACGGCGAAGCCCTTGAGGTACCAGGCGACGTGCTTGCGGAAGTCGATGACGCCCCGCGACTCCTCCCCGATCCACTCGCCGAGGAGAGTGGCGTGCCGGACCATGACGTCGGCGACCTCGCGCAGGGACGGGCGGGCGATGTCCTCGGTGCGGCCCTCGAAGGCGGCGACCAGGTCGGCGAAGAGCCACGGCCGCCCCAGGCATCCGCGCCCCACCACGACGCCGTCGCAACCGGTCTCGCGCACCATCCGCAGCGCGTCCTCGGCGGACCAGATGTCGCCGTTGCCGAGGACGGGGATCTCCGGGACGTGCTCCTTCAGCCGGGCGATGGCGTCCCAGTCGGCGGTGCCGCCGTAGTGCTGGGCGGCGGTGCGGCCGTGCAGGGCGATCGCGGTGACGCCCTCCTCGACGGCGATCCGGCCGGCGTCGAGGTAGGTGATGTGGTCGTCGTCGATGCCCTTGCGCATCTTCATGGTGACGGGCAGGTCACCGGCCCCGCTGACGGCCTCCCGCAGGATGGCGCGCAGCAGGTTCCGCTTGTACGGCAGCGCGGAGCCGCCGCCCTTGCGGGTCACCTTCGGCACGGGGCACCCGAAGTTCAGGTCGATGTGGTCGGCGAGGTCCTCCTCCGCGATCATGCGGACGGCCTTGCCGACGGTGGCGGGGTCGACGCCGTACAACTGGATCGACCGCGGCTTCTCACTCTCGTCGAAGTGGATCAGCTGCATGGTCTTCTCGTTGCGCTCGACCAGCGCCCGGGTGGTGATCATCTCGCTGACGAACAGCCCTTTGCCGCCGGAGAACTCCCTGCACAGGGTACGGAAGGGCGCGTTGGTGATCCCGGCCATGGGGGCCAGGACGACGGGCGGCTGGACGGTGTGCGGGCCGATCTGCACGGGCGGGGCGGTCGTGGGCATCCACCCATTGTCGCGTACGCCGGAGGGTGCGGATGGATGCCCTGGTCATTAGTTAGACGCACTATTGAAATCGGCGTACGCTGGTCCGCATGCCCGAGCCGTCCCACCGCCGACGCCTGCTGATCCTCGCGATCTGCTGTATGAGCCTGCTGATCGTGAGCCTCGACAACACGGCGCTCAACGTCGCCCTCCCCGCGCTCCAGAGCGATCTCCACGCGAGCACCTCGGGCCTGCAGTGGACGATCGACGCGTACACCCTCGTACTCGCCTCGCTGCTGATGCTGGCGGGCTCGACGGCGGACCGGATCGGCCGCAAGCGGGTCTTCATGGCGGGTCTGGTCGTCTTCACGATCGGCTCGGCCCTGTGCTCGCTGGCGCCCGGCCTGAACTCGCTGATCGTCTTCCGGATGGTGCAGGCCGTGGGCGGGTCGATGCTCAACCCGGTCGCCATGTCGATCATCACCAACACCTTCACCAACCCGCGTGAGCGGGCGCGGGCCATCGGGGTGTGGGGCGCGGTGGTCGGCATCTCCATGGCGGCCGGACCGCTGATCGGGGGCCTGCTCGTGGAGACGGTCGGCTGGCGGGCGATCTTCTGGGTCAATCTGCCGGTGGGGCTCGCGGCGCTGCTGCTGACGCTGCGCTTCGTGCCCGAGTCCCGGGCCGCGAAGGCACGCCGCGCGGACCCGGTCGGGCAGGTGCTGGTCATGCTGCTGTTCGGCTCGCTGACCTACGCGATCATCGAGGCGCCGACCGCTCCGGCCGCCGAGGTCCTGGTCTTCGGCGGTCTGGCCCTGGCGGCCCTGGTCGGCCTCCTCGTCCATGAACCCCGCCGCGCCGAGCCGCTGATCGATCTGCGGTTCTTCCGCTCGGCGCCGTTCAGCGGGGCGACGGTGATCGCGGTCAGCGCGTTCGCCGCGCTCGGCGGCTTCCTGTTCCTGTCGACGCTGTATCTGCAGAACGTCCGCGGCCTGGACGCCCTGCACGCGGGCCTGTGGATGCTCCCGATGGCCGCACTGTGCTTCGTGTGCGCGCCGCTGGCCGGGCGGGTGGTCGGCAACCGGGGTCCACGGCTGCCGCTGCTGATGGCCGGGGCGTCGATGACGGCGTCCGGCGTCCTCTTCGCGGCGTTCGAGGCGGAGACCTCCAACGTCACCCTCGTCCTCGGCTACATCCTCTTCGGGCTCGGCTTCGGCTTCGTGAACGCCCCGATCACCAACACGGCGGTGTCCGGCATGCCCCGCGCCCAGGCGGGCGTCGCCGCCGCCGTCGCCTCCACCAGCCGCCAGCTCGGCCAGGCCCTCGGCGTCGCCGTGATCGGCGCGGTCCTCGCCTCCGGCATCGGCACGGCCGCCTACCGCACCGCCTTCGTCACGGCGGCCCGCCCCGCCTGGTGGATCGTCGCGGCCTGCGGCGCCCTGGTTCTCCTGGTGGGCCTCCTGACGACGGGCACTTGGGCCCGTACGACGGCGGCCCGTACGGCGGATTCGCTGGAGACCCCGGAGACGCGGGAGTCCGCCCGGGCCGAGGCATAGCGTTCATCGCGCCCGATTGAAGCCTCAATGACCGGATGTGCAGGGGCTGTTACTGTTCCGCGCTGCCGATGATCACGAGATCGTCGCACGACCCGGGACCCCGGTCCGACCAGCCGGGGCACTACGGCCTTCGGGGGACACGATCAACAGCCACGCGCCCAATTCCACACCTCGGTCGGCGCCCGTCCTGCACGCCCGGGACATAGCCCTGGCCTATGGCTCCACGCCGGCCGTGCGGGAGGCGGATCTCGCGCTCGCGCGAGGGGAGGTCGCGGCGATCACCGGGGCCAGTGGGTCCGGGAAGTCGTCGTTGCTCTACTGCCTCGCCGGGGTGCTGCCCGTGGACCGGGGCACGATCAGCTTCGAGGGGCGGTCGTTCGCGGAGCTGGACGACGACGGGATCAGCGCGCTGCGCCGGGAGCGGTTCGGGTTCGTCTTCCAGTACGGCGAGTTGCTGCCCGAGCTGACCATCGAGGAGAACACCGCCCTGCCCCTGCGGCTCGCGGGCCGGCGCAAGCGGCCGGCGCTGCAGGCCGCCGTCGAGGTGCTCGACCGGCTCGGGATCGCCGATCTGCGGGAGCGGCGGCCCTCCCAGGTGTCGGGCGGCCAGAACCAGCGGGTCGCCGTCGCCCGGGCCCTGGTGCACCGGCCCGCCGTGGTGTTCGCGGACGAGCCGACCGGCGCCCTCGACAGCGCCAACGCCGGCACGGTCCTCGAGGAGTTCCTCCAGCTGGCCCGCTCGCAGGGCACCGCCGTGCTGCTGGTGACCCACGACGCGTCGGTGGCCGCCCGCGCCGACAGCCGCTACGTCATGACCGACGGCGTGCTCGCCCCCGAGGGGTCGGCATGAGGGAGTTCCTGCTCGGACTGCGGCTGCTGCTCGGTTCCGGCCGGGGCAACCGCGTCCGGTTCGCGTTGATGACGCTGGGCGGCTCGCTCGGCGTGTGCTGCCTCGCCCTGGTGCTCACGATCCCGGCGATCCTCGACGCCCACGACGGCCGGGCCGCCGCCCGCTCGCCCCGCCTGCACATCGGGAAGCCGGAGCCCGGACGGACCTGGGTGCGGGAGTTCCGGGACCCGCACGGCTCCCGGCCGTTCGGCCGCGTCTTCGTCGCCATCGGTGGTGCGGACACCCCCGAGCCGCCGCCGGGCCTCGACCGGCTGCCCCGCCCCGGCGAGGTGTACGTCTCCCCCGCCCTGCACGAGCAACTGCGGCGCGAGCCCGGGCTGAGCGGCCTGGTGCCGGGCACGGAGAAGGGCCTGATCGGCGCGGCCGGTCTGACCGACCCCGACGAGCTGTACGCCTACGTCGGTGCGACCCGGCACCAGCTCGGTGCGGAAGCAAGGGCGTTGAAGGGCTTCGGGAAGGGCTATCCGCCCTCGCGCGTGGTCGACCCCTCCACGCTGGAGGCCCTCCGCTTCACCCTGGCCACCCTCGTCCTGCTGCCCCTCGCCGTCTTCCTGTCGGTGTGCGCCAAGCTCTCCGCGGCCAGCCGCAACCGCCGGCTCGCCGCCCTGCGGCTGCTGGGCCTCAGCACGAAGGGAACCCAGCGGGTCAACGCCGCCGAGACCGTCGTGGCGGCCCTGCTCGGAGCCGCCCTGGGCCTCGGCGAGTTCTGGCTGCTCAACCAGATCGTCGCCCGGACCGGACTGCCCGGTCTGAAGTGGTATGCCGCCGACGGCGCGGTGTCGGCGGGGACGGCCGCCCTGTGCCTCCTCGGCTGCCCGGCGCTGGCCTGGTTCGTCGGCCGGGCGAGCGCCCGCGCGGCCGCTCGCGCCCCGCTCGCGACCCGCCGGACGGCGGTCCCCCGGGCGCCCCGGGCCCGCTGGGGCCTGCTGTTCGTCACCGGCCTCGGCGTCACCGCCGGTTACGCGGCCACCGGCCTCCGCGAGCACCCGGCGCGCAGCGACGGGCTCAACGCCCTGCTGATGCCGGCCGGGATCCTGATGACCGGCCTCGGTCTGGTGCTCGCGCTGCCCCTGCTGTCGTATCTGCCCGCCCGACGCCTCGCGCGGTCCGGGAATCTCGCCCTCAGCCTGGCCATGCGCCGCAACGAGGTCGAGCCGGGCAGCGCCCTGCGCGTGGTCTCCGGTCTGGTCCTGCTGGTGTTCTCGGCGTCCCTCGCCCAGGGCGTCCTGGTGGAGCTGAACCAGGTCTCACGCACCACCTCGCCCACCCAGGAGTACGGACTGCCGACGGCACAGCTGAGCGGGGACCAGCAGCGGCGGCTCCGGGAGACCCCCGGCGTGGACACGTCCGCCGTCGTCATGGCCTTCGACGACGACCTGGACAGCGACAGCGACGACGACCAGGCCGACGCCCTGGTCGCCACCTGCGCCCAACTGACCGCGCTGACCCGGCGGGTGGAGGGCTGCGTGGACGGCGAGGTCATGCGCCTGTCCGATCCGAACACCGGGGACGAGCCGTTCGGGACCTCCACGTTCGCACTGAGGAAGGACGGCCGGCCGCTGTCCCTGCGGGTGCCGGTGCCGGAGGACACCGTGCGGTACACGGGGCCGGGGGTGACGCACGTGTCCAACGCCGCCCTCCTGGTCCCGCCCGGCAAGCTGCCGCCGGGTGCCGTCCCGGTGTCCGCGACCCTCGTCCTGGCGTCGTCCTCGGACCCGTCGACGGTCCGCGCGGTGCTGGACGCCATCGGCGGGATCGCGCCGACCGCCGAGGTGGACCCGGCGGGCGTCAACATCGAGGCGCTCCAGCAGCTCACGGTCATCAAGACGCTCCTCGTGGCGGGCATGGTCATGGGCCTGGTGATCGGGGTCGCCGCGTTCCTGGTGTCGGTGACGGACCGTGCCGTGGAACGCCGTTCGCAGGTCACGGCGCTGGCGCTGCTCGGCGCCCGGCCCCGAGTCCTGCGCACGGTCCAGTGCCTCCAGGTCGTCCTGCCGCTCACGGTCGGTCTCGTCCTGGCCCTGGTCGCGGGGAAGCTCGCGGAGACCGCCTATCTGGTGACGGGCGGCGGCGAGGTCCTCTGGGACGGCGCGGGCGTTCCGGTGCTGGTGGTCTCCGCGCTCGGCGTCCTGGTCGCCGCCGCCGTCGGCACGCTTCCTCTGACGGGCCGGCGCATCGACCCCGAGGCGATCCGCCGGGACTGACCAGGAGGGGTATCGGCCGCGTGGGGCGTTGCTGCACACTCCTTGCTGCGCGGTCCGCCCCACGGGCCCGTTGTCCCCGGACGCTGGAGGCGTCATGCTGGAGATCAACACGAGCAAGGTGAGCCGCTGGGACCAGCACGGGCGGGTGCATGTCGTGCATGTCGTGCGCAAAGGGCCGCAGCGAACGCTGAGATGCGAGACCTGCGGGTGGCGCAGAGCGGCGCAGTTCCTGCCGTGGCTGAAGGCGGAGGAGCACCTGGCGGAGGCCCACCAGGCCACCGTGGACCCGACGGAGACGCAGCACGGATGACGAGCCATGTCCGCCTGTACCAGCCCGGTGACCGCGCGGCGGTCGAGGACATCTGTGTGCGTACGGCCCATGTGGGCGGGGACAGCCGGCCGTACTACGAGGACCCCGGGGTGTTCCCGGCGGCCTTCGCGCTGCCGTATGTCGTGCTGGAGCCGGAGTTGGCCTTCGTGGTGGACGACGGGCGGGGGCGGGCCGTCGGCTATGTCGTGGGGACGGCGGACACCGCACGGTTCGTGAAGGAGTACCGGGCCGCGTGGCTGCCGCGGATCGCCGGGCGCTATCCGGATCCGGTCGAACCCCGCACGCCGGACGAGGAGATCGCCCGGCTGCTGCACACCCCGGAGCGCATGCTGGTGCCGGAGGTGGCCGGATATCCCGCGCATCTGCACATCGATCTGCTGCCCGGCTGGCAGGGAAAGGGGTACGGGCGGGTGCTCATGCACACGCTGTTCCGGGCCCTGCGGGAGCGCGGCGTCCCGGCCGTCCATCTGTGCATGGTCACGGCCAACACCGCCGCGCGCGCCTTTTACGACCGGCTCGGCTTCCACGAGATACCGGTGCCGGATGCCGGTCCGGTGACCTATCTCGGGCGGACGACGGAGACCACCGGGGCCGTCTGACGGCTCAGTCGCGCGCCCGCAGGCCCCGGAGCAGCAGGCCCACCAGGGCGTCGAAGTCGTCCTGCACCCCGGGCTGTTCCCACTCGCGGGCGTAGTGCGGGTCGTGGAAGCGGTCGGTCGCACGGAAGACGGCGACGGCCGCGACGGCCGGGTCCGCGGCGGTGAAGACACCGGACTCGACGCCGTCCCGGACGATCGCGGTGAGCTGCCCGGTGAGGTCGGCGATGTGCTCGCTCACCACCGTCTCGGCGGTCTCCGTGGTCAGCACCGAGTACGTGGCGAACAGCTCGGGGTCGTCGAACGCCTTGCGGCGCTTGGCGGCGAACAGCGCCGCGAGCCATTCCCGCAACCGGACCTCCGCGTCGCGGCCGGGCGCGCCCGCGATGTCCGCCAGCAGTCCCGTCGTCCGGTCCAGCCAGCGCTTGGTGACGGCCTCCCGCAGTGCCGCCTTGGTGCGGAAGTGCCGGTAGACGCTGCCATGGCTGACGCCGAGCGCGCGGGCGACGTCGACCACGGTGGCCTTGGCCGGGCCGTGGCGGCGCAGCACCTCCTCGGTCGCTTCGAGGATGCGCTCGGCGGTCAGGGTCGGGGACGTCGACGGCATGTCCTAGACGGTACCCGGCGTGCCGGACGGCGCCGCAGGCACTACTCGGTCCCCAGGTGGGCCATCTGCGGGGCGGGGTAGCGGTCGCCGGCCGCGGCGCCCGGCGGCACCGCCTCCTCGATCGCCGTGAGGTCCGCCTCGTCCAGGGTGACGTCGAGCGCGCCCAGGGACTCGGTGAGCCGCTCGCGGGTGCGGGCGCCGACGAGGGGCACGATGTCCTCGCCCCGGGAGAGCACCCAGGCGATGGCGATCTGGGCGACGGATACGCCCTTGCGCTCGGCGATCTTCCGCAGCGCGTCGACGAGGTCGAGGTTGTGCCGGAGGTTGTCGCCCTGGAAGCGGGGCGAGTGCGCCCGGAAGTCCTGTGCGGCGAGCTGCCGGTCGCGGGTGAAGTGCCCGGAGATCAGGCCGCGGGAGAGCACACCGTAGGCGGTGATGGAGATGCCCAGCTCACGGGTGGTGGGCAGGATCTCCTTCTCGATGCCGCGGGAGATCAGGGAGTACTCGATCTGGAGGTCGGTGACGGGCGCGGTGGCGGCGGCGCGGCGGATCGTCTCGGCGCCGACCTCGCTGAGGCCGACGTGCCGGACGTGGCCCTTCTCGATCAGTTCGGCGATGGCGCCCACCGTCTCCTCGATGGGGACCTCGGGGTCGAGCCGGGAGATCCGGTAGACGTCGATGTGGTCGACGCCGAGGCGCTGCAGGGAGTACGCGGCGAAGTTCTTCACGGCGGCGGGCCGGCCGTCGAAGCCGCTCCATTCGCCGTCGGGGCCGCGCAGCGCGCCGAACTTCACGCTGACCTGCGCCTTCTCGCGCAGCTGTGCGGGTGCCGTGCGCAGGGCCTCGCCGATCAGGAGTTCGTTGTGGCCCATGCCGTAGAAGTCGCCCGTGTCGAGCAGGGTGACGCCGGCGTCCAGGGCGGCGTGGATCGTGGCGATCGACTCGGTCCGGTCCGCGTCGCCGTAGAGCGCCGACATGCCCATGCAGCCGAGGCCGAGGGCGGAGACCTGGGGGCCGGTGGTTCCTAGGGGTCGGGTTCGCATCGTCATGTCCTCCACTGTGCCCTAACAGCTGACAGATTTCAATATCTGTCAGCTGTTACTTGTCGGCCGATCTCAAGCGCACTGGTCCAGACCTCTTGACGAAAGGTCTGGACCACGAGCACTGTCATGCCTACGACACCTCACCGCACCCCCCACCGGGAGGCCCGTATGCTCCGCCGCGCCCTGCGCGTCCTCGCCGCAGCGCTGACGACCGCCGCGCTCGCCCAACTCCCCGTCGCCGCCCCGGCGTCCGCCGCCGACACCTGTGCCGTGAAGCCGAAACCGGCCGGCAAGGTGCTCCAGGGCTACTGGGAGAACTGGGACGGCGCCGCCAACGGCGTCCACCCGCCGTTCGGCTGGACCCCGATCACCGACTCCCGTATCGCGCGGCACGGCTACAACGTGATCAACGCGGCGTTCCCCGTCATCCGCTCCGACGGCACGGCGCTGTGGGAGGACGGCATGGACAGCGGCGTGAAGGTGGCCACCCCCGCGGAGATGTGCGCGGCCAAGGCCGCCGGCGCCACGATCCTGATGTCGATCGGCGGCGCCACCGCCGGTATCGACCTCAACTCGACGGCGGTGGCGGACCGGTTCGTCGACACGATCGGCCCGATCCTCAAGCGGTACAACTTCGACGGCATCGACATCGACATCGAGACGGGCCTGACCGGCAGCGGGAACATCGGGCAGCTGTCGGCCTCGCAGGCCAACCTCATCCGGATCATCGACGGAATCCTGGCCCGGATGCCGTCCGGCTTCGGCCTGACGATGGCCCCGGAGACGGCGTACGTCACGGGCGGCAGCGTCGTCTACGGCTCGATCTGGGGCGCCTATCTGCCCATCATCAAGAAGTACGCCGACAACGGGCGCCTGTGGTGGCTGAACATGCAGTACTACAACGGCAGCATGTACGGCTGCTCCGGCGACTCCTACCAGGCCGGCACCGTCCAGGGCTTCGTCGCCCAGACCGACTGTCTCGACAAGGGCCTTGTAGTGCAGGGCACGACGATCAGGGTCCCCTACGACAAGCAGGTGCCGGGCCTGCCCGCGCAGCCCGGCGCGGGCGGCGGCCACATGTCGCCGTCCCAGGTCGGCGAGGCCTGGCGGCACTACGGCGGTGCGCTCAAGGGCCTGATGACCTGGTCGCTGAACTGGGACGGCTCGAAGAACTGGACCTTCGGCGACAACGTCAAGGCCCTGCAAGGCCGTTGATCAGGACAGCTCCCTGACGTACCGGTCGAACAGCGTCCCGTCGTCCGCGAACCGCTGCCCGCCGGGTGTGAACCCCGCCCGGCGGGCCACGGCGACGGACGCCGCGTTGCCCGGCTCGACCTGGATCACGGCCGCCCGCGCGCCCACGTCCGCCGCGTACCGGCAGACCAGCAGGACGGCCCGGGTGGCGAGGCCCCGCCCCCGCCAGGCCGGGTAGAGGCCGTAGGCGACGTTGACCTGCCCCCGGGTGAGACCCTCGGCCTCGGACCGCAGGTCGATCGTGCCCGCGAGCGTCCGGCCGTGCTCCACGCGGATGCCGAAGGCCCGCAGGGAGCCGCCCTCGGCCCACTGCGCGGCGCAGTGCCGCAGATACGCCGCGACGCCCTCGGGGGTGCCGGGGCCGCCGCTGAGCCAGCGGATCAACTGCTCGTCCTCGCCCGCGAGATGGGCCGGGCCGTCGTCCGGTCCGAGCGGGGACAGAGTGACCGTCCCGTCGGAGAGGGGCCTCTCCATACGGCCCTCAGTCCTGGCCCGTTCCGGTGTGCAGGGTGACGAAGAGGCCGTGGGCGCGGGTGCCGTCCGCCAGGGTCCAGACACCGCCGACGTGTCCGCGGGCGCCCTCGGGAAGCGCCGGGGCGCCCGCGGGGGCGGGGGTCAGCACGCGGTGCAGCAGGAGCGGGCCGTCGGCCGTGGCGATCCGGGTGCCGTGCGCGGAGTCCTCGGCGAGCGGCAGGCCGGACTGCTCGCCCCGGAGGGCGGCGCCGGTACGGGAGCGGGTGACGTCCCGGTCGACGGCGTCGGAGACGCTCTGCGCCTGCGCCTCCACCCGCCCGTCGATCAGGGCGAGCAACTCGGCGACCAGCACCGGGTCCTGGCAGCCGTCGTACACCCAGCGCCGGCCCAGGACGCCGTGCTCGGTGGTGCCGATCAGGGCCTCCTCGGCGCCGTCGAGAGGAGCGCCGCGGTACGTCATCGGGACGAGATACCCGGCCGCTCCCGGCGTCGACGCGTCGGTGATCACCATGAACTCGATGCCGACCTCGCCGTTGGGGTCGTCCAGCCGGAAGCCGCCGGCCTTCTCCGGCCGGGACGCACCGGAACCGGCGTACCAGGGGCGCGACGGCAGCCAGGTGGCGAGCAGTTCCAGCTTCGTCGGCGTGAGGGTGGTGCGGTGGATGATGGCCATGCCGCAGATTCTCACGGACGGCCGGTGGACACGACGCGGGGCCCCTGCCGTCCAGGAATGGACGACGGGGACCCCGTGACGGTGTTCCGGGCGGTCAGGCGCCGATGAGGCGGCTGGCCAGGTAGCCCTCGATCTGGTCGAGGGAGACGCGCTCCTGCTTCATGGTGTCGCGCTCACGGACGGTCACCGCGTTGTCCTCGAGGGTGTCGAAGTCGACGGTGACGCAGAACGGCGTGCCGATCTCGTCCTGACGGCGGTAGCGGCGGCCGATGGCGCCGGCGTCGTCGAACTCGATGTTCCAGTTGCGGCGCAGGGCCTGGGCGAGGCCCTTGGCCTTCGGGGACAGCTCGGCGTTGCGGGAGAGCGGCAGCACGGCCACCTTCACCGGCGCGAGGCGCGGGTCGAGCCGCAGCACGGTGCGCTTCTCCAGCTTGCCCTTGGCGTTGGGCGCCTCGTCCTCGATGTAGGCGTCGAGCAGGAACGCCAGCATCGCGCGGCCGACACCGGCCGCCGGCTCGATGACGTACGGCGTCCAGCGCTCGCCGGCCTCCTGGTCGAAGTAGGAGAGGTCCTGGCCGGAGGCCTTGGCGTGGGCGGAGAGGTCGTAGTCGGTGCGGTTGGCGACACCCTCCAGCTCGCCCCACTCGTTGCCGCCGAACTGGAAGCGGTACTCGATGTCAGCGGTGCGCTTGGAGTAGTGGGAGAGCTTCTCCTTCGGGTGCTCGTACCACCGCATGTTCTCCTCGCGCAGGCCGAGACCGGTGTACCAGTTCCAGCGCTGCTCCATCCAGTACTCCTGCCACTTCTCGTCCTCGCCCGGCTTGACGAAGAACTCCATCTCCATCTGCTCGAACTCGCGGGTGCGGAAGATGAAGTTGCCGGGCGTGATCTCGTTGCGGAAGGACTTGCCCATCTGGGCGATGCCGAACGGCGGCTTGCGGCGCGAGGTGGTCTGCACCTGGGCGAAGTTGGTGAAGATGCCCTGGGCGGTCTCGGGACGCAGGTAGGCGACGGAGCCGGAGTCCTGGGTCGGGCCGAGGTGCGTCGACAGCAGACCCGAGAACTGCTTGGGCTCGGTGAACTGGCCCTTGTTGCCGCAGTTCGGGCAGTTGATGTCGGCGAGGCCGTGCTCGGGGGCGTGGCCCTTCTTGGCCTCGTACGCCTCCTCCAGGTGGTCCGCGCGGAACCGCTTGTGGCAGGAGGTGCACTCGGTCAGCGGGTCCGTGAAGGTGGCGACGTGACCGGAGGCGACCCACACCTCGGGGGCGAGGATCACGGACGAGTCGATACCGACGACGTCCTCGCGGGAGGTCACCATGTAACGCCACCACTGGCGCTTGAGGTTCTCCTTGAGCTCGACACCCAGCGGTCCGTAGTCCCAGGCGGCCTTCGTGCCGCCGTAGATCTCACTACTGGGGAATACGAAGCCACGGCGCTTGCTCAGGCTGACGATGGTGTCGATCTTGTCGGCGGCCACGGTGCTCTCTTCATTACGACGACGGGCGACGAAGCGAGGCGCTTCTACAGCGAATGCTTCAGGGTACCGGCGGGGGCTGCCCTCCAATCAAATCGGTAGCGCTCCGTGGACGCCTGAACACGCTTGTTGACAATGGTTTCCAGTGCAGTTGAAAATGACTGTCATGAACGTACGACGACCTCACATATCCGGGGCCGCCCTCGCGGCCGTCGCCGTCCTCGGGATCGGCTCCCTGTCCGCCTGCTCGACGGACAGCGCGGCCGCAGGCGGCGGCAGGTTCGACGTCGTCGCCTCGTTCTATCCGATGCAGTTCCTCGCCGAGCGGATCGGCGGGGACCATGTGCACGTGACCACGCTCACCGAACCCGGCCAGGAACCGCACGAGCTGGAGCTCAGCCTCCGCCAGCGGGCCGAGCTGGAGGAGTCCGACGCGGCGCTGTACCTCAGCGGACTCCAGCCGTCCGTCGACGAGGCCATCGACCAGGCGGCCCTGAAGACGAAGATCGACGCCGCGGACCTCACCAAGCTGGAGGACCACGGCGACGTCGAGCACGACCACGGAGGCGAGGAGCACCCCGAGGAGGAGGAGCACAGCCTCGACCCGCACGTCTGGCTCGACCCCGTGAAGTACGCGGAGATCGCCGAGGGCGTCGGGACCGCGTTCGCGAAGGCGGACCCGGACCACGCGGCCGACTACCGGAAGAACGCCGACGCGCTGGTCGACCGGCTGCACGCGCTGGACACCGAGTTCCGCGACGGGCTCAAGAACACGAAGACCAAGGTCTTCTTCACCAACCACGCCTCCTTCGGCTACTTCGCCGAGCGCTACGGGCTGACCCAGGAGGCCATCTCCGGCGTCGACCCGGAGAGCGAGCCGAGCCCGGCCCGGATCAAGGAACTGCGCGACGAGGCCCGGGCGGACGGGGTGACCACCGTGTTCTACGAGACCCTGGTGTCCGGCAAGACCGCGAAGACCCTCGCCGACGACGCGGGCCTGCGGACGGACGTCCTCGACCCGCTCGAGGGCCTCACCGACCGTTCCAAGGGGGACGACTACTTCGCGGTCATGGAGGCCAACCTCACGGCCCTGAAGAAGGCGCTGGGCGCCCGGTGACCCACTCCCTGGAGGACGGCATGAGCGAGTCCGTCATTTCCCTGCGCGGCGTCCGCGCCGAGCTGGGCGCCCGCCCGGTCCTGCGCGGCATCGACCTCACCGTGCGCCGCGGCGAGGTCGTCGCGCTGCTCGGCGCCAACGGCTCCGGCAAGTCGACGGCCGTGCGCAGCGTCATCGGCCAGGTGCCGGTCAGCGCCGGTGAGATCGAGCTGTTCGGCACCCCGCGGGCCCGGTTCCGCGACTGGGCGCGGGTCGGATACGTCCCGCAGCGCACGACGGCGGCGGGCGGCGTGCCCGCCACGGTCGGCGAGATCGTCTCCTCGGGCCGGCTCTCGCGCACCCGCTTCGGGCTCTTCCGCAAGGCCGACCGCGAGGCCGTCCGGCACGCCCTGGAGCTCGTCGGCATGGCGGACCGCGCCAAGGACTCGGTCGACGCGCTGTCCGGCGGCCAGCACCAGCGGGTGCTCATCGCCCGCGCCCTGGCCGCCGAGCCGGAACTGCTGATCATGGACGAGCCGATGGCGGGCGTCGACCTGGCCAGCCAGGAGGTCCTGGCCCACACCCTGCGCGAGCAGGTCGCGGCCGGTGCCACGGTCCTGCTCGTCCTGCACGAACTGGGCCCGCTGGAGCCCTTGATCGACCGGGCGGTCGTCCTGCGCGACGGCTGTGTGCTGCACGACGGCCCGCCCCCGAAGGCGGTCGGCCAGCACGCGCTGCCCGGCCACGACCATGTACACCCGCACGCGGCTCACGACGCCGAACCGATCCGGACGGGACTGCTGAGCTGATGGAAATCCTGAACGCCGACTTCATGCAGCGGGCGCTGCTCGCCGCGATCCTCGTGGGCATCACCGCGCCGGCCATCGGCATCTACCTCGTGCAGCGCCGCCAGGCGCTGATGGGCGACGGCATCGGCCATGTCGCCATGACCGGCGTCGGCCTCGGCTTCCTGCTGTCCTGGTCGCCGGTGTGGACCGCCACCCTGGTCGCGGTGTTCGGCGCGGTGCTCATGGAGCTGATCCGCTGGTACGGCAAGACCCGCGGCGACATCGCCCTGGCGATGCTCTTCTACGGCGGTATGGCCGGCGGTGTGCTGCTGATCAACCTCGCGCCCGGCGGCGCCAACGCCAACCTGCTGTCCTTCCTGTTCGGGTCGCTGTCCACGGTGTCCGAGTCGGATGTGACGGCGATCTGCGTGCTCGCGGCGTTCGTGGTCCTCATCACGGTGCTGCTGCGCCGCCAGCTGTTCGCGGTCAGCCAGGACGAGGAGTTCGCGCGGGTCACGGGCCTTCCGGTGCGCGCGCTGAACCTGCTCACGGCGGTCACGGCCGCCGTCACGGTGACGGTCGCGATGCGGGTCGTCGGGCTGCTGCTGGTGAGCGCGCTGATGGTGGTGCCGGTGGCGGCCGCCCAGCAGCTGTCCCGCAGTTTCGCGGCGACCTTCGCGATCGCCGTGGCGATCGGTGTGACGGTGACGATCGGGGGCACGGTCACCTCGTACTACAACGACGTCCCGCCCGGCGCGACCATCGTGCTGCTGACCATCGGCGCGTTCATCGTGCTGACCGCGCTGGCGACCCCGCTGGCCCGGCGACGCGCTCGGGCCCTGGCGGCGGCGCAGCCGGCCGGGGACCCCGTGGAGTGCGCGGTTCCGGACGACGGGGGCGCCGCGGGCAAGGTCGGCGTCTGACCGGGCTCGGGTCGGACTGGCACAATGGCGCGGGCAAGGCGCAGACGTGAGGAGGCAACGGTGACGACGGCAGGACCGCCCGTGAAGGGCCGGGCCACCCGGCAGCGCGCCGCCGTGGCGGCGGCCCTCGACGAGGTCGACGAGTTCCGCAGCGCCCAGGACCTGCACGACATGCTCAAGCACAAGGGCGACTCGGTCGGGCTCACCACCGTCTACCGCACCCTGCAGTCCCTCGCCGAGGCCGGCGAGGTCGACGTCCTGCGCACCTCCGAGGGCGAGTCCGTCTACCGCCGCTGCTCCAGCGGCGAGCACCACCACCATCTGGTGTGCCGGGTCTGCGGCAAGGCCGTCGAGGTCGAGGGCCCTGCCGTGGAGAAGTGGGCGGACGCCATCGCGGCCGAGCACGGCTATGTGAACGTGGCGCACACGGTGGAGATCTTCGGCACCTGCGCCGACTGCGCATCCGCCAACTGCTGAGCTCGGGGCAACGTGCCCGGCGTCGAGTGGAGCGGAACCGGCTGGTGCAACGGCCACCGGTATCTCAACGACCGCTGAGGTCCCACAGCCGCGAACGGCCCCGTCCCACCGAGGTGGGACGGGGCCGTTCCCGTGCGATCAGCTCTCCTCGGAGCGGCCCTCCATGGCCAGGAGCTCCTCGTTCGGGATGGCGCCGCCGAAGCGGCGGTCGCGGGAGGCGTACTCCAGGCAGGCGCGCCACAGGTCACGCCGGTCGAAGTCCGGCCACAGCACGTCCTGGAAGACCATCTCGGCGTACGCGCTCTGCCACAGCAGATAGTTGGAGGTGCGCTGCTCGCCGCTGGGCCGCAGGAACAGGTCGACGTCCGGCATGTCCGGGTAGTACAGGTACCTCGCGAACGTCTTCTCGGTGACCTTGGCCGGGTCGAGCCGCCCGGCGCGCACGTCCTCGGCGAGCGCCTGCGCGGCGTCCGCGATCTCGGCCCGCCCGCCGTAGTTCATGCAGAAGTACAGGGTGAGCTTGTCGTTGTCCTTGGTCTGCTCCTGGGAGATCTCCAGCTCCCGGGCGACCGACTTCCACAGCTTGGGCATCCGGCCGACCCACCGCACCCGCACCCCCAGCTCGTCGAGCTGGTCGCGGGTCTTGCGGATGAAGTCGCGGTTGAAGTTCATCAGGAAGCGCACCTCGTCGGGCGAGCGCTTCCAGTTCTCGGTGGAGAAGGCGTACAGCGAGATCGCGCCGACGCCCATCTCGATCGCGCCCTGCAGGACGTCCAGCACGCGCTCCGCGCCGACCTTGTGGCCCTCGGTGCGCGGCAGGCCCCGCTCCTTGGCCCAGCGGCCGTTGCCGTCCATGACGATCGCCACATGGTTCGGGACCAGCTCGCCCGGGAGCTTGGGCGGGCGGGCACCGGACGGGTGCGGCTCCGGCGTCCTGTACTCACGGCGCCGGCGCCCCAGGAACCCACTCACGGCCATGTGTCTCTCGTCTCCCTTTGGCTTTCTTCTACTTCTCGACGTACCGGAGCGAGCGCAGTCCGCGCTCCAGGTGCCAGTGCAGATACGCGGACACCAGTCCGCTGCCCTCCCGGACGTACCGCGGCTCGCACGCGTCCGCGGTCTCCCAGTCACCGGTGAGCAGCGCGCCCAGCAGGTCCAGGGTCTGCGGCGACGGTACGACGCTACCGGGCACCCGGCAGTCGACACAGACCGAGCCCCCCGAGGCCACGGAGAAGAAGCGGTTCGGTCCCGGCATGCCGCATTTCGCACAGTCCCCGAAGCTCGGGGCGTAGCCGTTGACGGCGAGGGACCGCAGCAGGAAGGCGTCGAGCACGAGGTGCGGCTCGTGCTCGCCGCGGGAGAGGGTGCGCAGCGCCCCCACCAGGAGCAGATACTGCTGGACGGCCGGCTCGCCCTCGTGGTCGGTGAACCGCTCGGCGGTCTCCAGCATGGCCGTCCCTGCGGTGTAGCGGGCGTAGTCCGTGACGATGCCGCCGCCGTACGGAGCGATCGTCTCGCTCTGTGTGCACAGCGGCAGTCCGCGTCCGATCAGCTCGCTCCCCCGCGCGAAGAACTGCACGTCGACATGGGAGAACGGCTCCAGCCGCGCCCCGAACTTCGACTTCGTGCGCCGTACGCCGCGCGCCACGGCCCGCACCCTCCCGTGCCCGCGGGTGAGCAGGGTGATGATCCGGTCCGCCTCACCCAGCTTCTGGGTGCGCAGCACGATGCCGTCGTCGCGGAACAGACTCATGACCTCATTGTCGCGTACGCCGGTGACAGGCGGGTGCGGCCGGGGTCACCCACCGCCCCCGCACTGCGGACCGTGCAGGGGCGGTGGCACTGGGTGGCGTGGGTACGCCCTCAGGGCACCTCTCCCCTGCTGCGCGCGTTCGCGTACGCCGTCGCCGCGCGCAACCGCTCGGCCGAGGTGGCGGGCCGCACCGACGCCGGGTCGGCGTCCCACTCCTTGCCGCCGCCGTGCGGCCGCAGCTGGACGTACGGGCCCTCGTGGCCCATCACCACCCCGATTCGACCCGAAAGAGTGTCATAGACATACGACCCGATGGACGGCTTCATCGCAGCACCGCCGCGAGCCGCCGCGCGGTGTCCACGGAGCAGCGGCCCAATTCGACCAGCGGGCATGGCGCTTCACGCGCGAGACTCGCCGGATCGATCCGGAGTGTCGGGAGCGTAATTCCTGCGTTCTCCAGCGCGGCCCGCAATTCCTTCACCACTTCCTCCGCTTCTTCGACGCAGTGCGCCGAGTGTCGTTCCGCCACCTTGCTCCCCTCGAATTCGGGTTTCACGCATTCCCACTCCATGGTGACCCGTGGCGCCTACACTCGGCGGCAGTCTGTGCACTACAAGTGCCCCGCTGTGCAGGGAGGTTGTCATGGCCAACGGTTCACGTCAGGCGGCTTGGGAGTTCTTCGGGGCGGAGCTGAAGAGACGGCGTGAGAACGCCGGTATTACGCAGACGGAACTGGGTGCGCGGGTTTTCGTGTCGGGTGGTTACATCGGCCAGTTCGAACAGGCGATCCGAAAGCCTCAGCTGGATATCGCTCAGAGGATTGACGACGCCCTGCAAACCGACGGTATTTTCGAGCGCCTCTGGCAGAAGCTCATCAGGGACCGGCGGTACGCGGATTACTTCGCGAGGACGGCCGAGCTGGAGCGGCTGGCGACAAGGATCTGCGACTGGGAGCCCTCCGTCGTCCCGGGGCTGCTGCAGACACCGGCGTACACGCGGGCACTCGTCCTGGCCACACAGCCGTTCGCGGCCGACGAACTCGTCGAGGAGCGGGTCACGGCCCGCGCCGAGCGCGCGGCGATCCTGGAGGACGCGACGCGGCCGGAGTACTGCGCGATCGTGCACGAGACGGTGCTGCGCGTGCCGGTCGGCGGCCGGCAGGTCGCGGCGCAGGCGCTGACGCACCTGGCGGAGGCGGCCCGCAGCCGCAAGGTGCTGCTCCAGGTGCTGCCGTACTCGGCGGGCGCCACGGCGAACAACGGCTCGCTGCGCCTGATGGAGTTCGACGACGCACCGCCAACTGCCTATACCGAGACGTCGTTTTCAGGCAGCGTCCTGGACGACCCGGCGGTGGTGAAGCGTGCGAGCCGCGCCTACGATCTCATCAGGGGCGCCGCGCTGTCTCCGGACGCGTCCCTGGCCCTGATCGAGTCGGCAGCTGAGGACTTCAGACGATGCACACGGACGACCTGAGCGGCGCTCGCTGGCGCAGGAGCAGCCACAGCAACGGCGACGGAGGCAACTGCGTCGAGGTGGCCGACGGAGTCCCCCACACCGTTCCCGTCCGGGACTCCAAGCTCGCCTCGGACGGTCCCGTGCTGCTGTTCCCCGCTCATGCCTGGGAGGGGTTCCTCAGGTCTCTGAGGTGACCCGGGGCGTCTGCTGGCGCTCCGCCTCGGCCCACAGGTCCGTGAACTGGGTGATGTGGTCCTCGATGTGGTCCGGGTCGGCGCTCAGCAGGGTGCTGTCCGGGTTGTTCTCCTGGTCCGGCTTGGTCTCGTGGCACAGCTCGCCGTCGAAGACGATGAAGTCGCTCACCCTCGGGTTGGCCTCCATCAGCGAGCGCACCGCGATGCGCGCGTCGATGCCGCGCCTGCGGTGGTCGTCGCACAGCGACCGCAGCTCCGGTGTCACCTCGTCCTCGGTCCGGACGATGAACAGGCGGCGGATCTCCACGCCCCTCCTGCGGATCGCCTTCTCCTGCGCCGCGAGGTAGCGCTCGGCCGGTCCGCTGTACCAGAACTCCCGGTCCACCGAGGTGCTGGTGGCGTCCAGGGTCATCTTGGTGCAGTCGGTGAGGTCGATCAGCCACTCGTGGTTCTCGCCCGGACAGTCCGCGGTGCCGCTGCCGAGGCCCTCCATCATCCGGGCGAGCCGCCCGAGTTCCTTCTCGGCGAAGGCCTGCATGATGTCGCCGCCCTGCTCCCGGACCCGGGTGTAGCCGAGGACGAGCCGGGTCACCTCCTCGGAGCGCAGCACCGAGCCGTCGACCTGGCTGAACAGCTCCGTGGCGGAGAGGATCTCGGCGAAGCCCTGGTCGACCTTCTCGAACCGCTCGCCGAAGTCGACCAGGTACTGCACGATCAGCACCGCGCAGCCGAGGGAGATGGACATCGTCCACTCCCACAGATTGTCGTCCTCCTGGTTCAGCAGACCGCTCAGCAGGAAGGTCGCGGCGCCGGCCACGCCCGCGACCAGCACTCTCAGCAGGACCTTGTGCCGCCCCGCGCTCTGTGTCTGCGGCTGGTTCCTGCCGCCGTTGCCGTTCCCTAATGACGTCGTGCTCATCTGTCATCCCCCGTCAGGTTGCGGTTGTCGTGCGGTGCTGCCCCTCAGCGCGCGTCGCTGAGCGCCTGCCGCGGCGTCGCCACGGCCTGGAGGGCCAGTCGGTCCCTGATGCGCCGGCTGAGGTTCTCCCACTGCCGGGAGAACCCCGGTCGCTGTTCCAGTACGTCCCACAGGTGGGCCAGAGCGGGATCCACGTGGGCCCGCGGCATCCACAGATGCAGCAGATGGACGACGACCGGTTGCAGCGTCTCGATCACCGGCGGGCCACCCGCCGTACCGAGTCTGCTGTTGTCCAGCATGTGCTGAACCGTCGTCAAAAGCCAGTCGTGCAGGGCGAGATCCTCGCACAGACCGGCGGCGGACGCGGCCGGGACGTCGGCCGGGAGGGACAGCTCCATGGTGCGCAGCCCGCCCTCGGCGACGGTGAAACTCGTCAGTGAGGCCCGCTCCCCCGCCGGTTCCCGCCGGGCCACCCAGCGCAGTCGGGTGGGGCTGGACTTGAACGGCACCCGGCGGTCGAGCAGCGCGTGCCGCCGCAGCTGGGCGAGGAGCCCCTCGGCGATCACGCCGAGGTCGAGCTCGCCGCGTCCGGCGCCGCGCAACACGCCCTCGGCGGTGGCCTGTTCGGGCAGTTTGCCGAACGGTTCGACGAGGCCGGGCCGTACCAGGTACTGGCCCCAGGGGCGGCGCAGATCGGGGCCTGCGGCCGGGACGCCGAACCAGGCGGTCGCCTGGAGGAGCCGCCCCTCGGTCAGGGCGGCACGCGCGGCGACCGTGCCGACGCCGCGGACCTTGCTGCCGTTGGAGGCGGGCAGCCGGCAGTCCACCCCGGTCAGCACCTCGGGGGACAGCGCGTGCATGGAGGGCCGCTCGGAGATCCGTACGGGTTCGTCGGCGCGGAGCCGGAGCAGTTGGGCGGCGGCCCGGCTGTCGAGGGCCTGGAGCGACGGCAGCAGACAGGTGCGGACCTCGCCGCAGGCGAGGACCGGACGCGCCGGGTGGACCGGGGCCGCCGTCATCTCAGGTCTCCTCGGCCTCGGCGGAGTCGCCGGGCTCCTCGTAGAAGACGTACGTGGCGCGCTGGGCGACCGCGGGGGGCACCGGCACCCGCTCGGCCGCCGACCGCTCGGCGACCTGCCGCAGCGCCCCCGCGTCGACGTCTATCTGGTCGAGGATGAGCCGTACGGCGTCCTCGACGGCGATGAAGCGGTTCGGCATCAGGCTGCAGGTGCGGTAGGCGCTGAAGGCCGCGCCCGTGTCGCTGAGCTTGACCACGGGTGGCAGCCGGTCCCACTCCTGCGGGAAGTCCGCGCCCTCCCACACGGTGGGCACCAGCACCGGCTCGCCGAGGTGCCGCAGGAGGCCGAGCCGGGCGAGCTGCCACACGGCGGCCAGGAAGGGGCAGGACCACAGGCGCCGGCCGTCCTTCTCCGACCACAGCTCGACGTCCATGAAGATGGAGTGGTTGCGGGCGGCCGTCTCCTGCGGCGGCTGCCAGCCCTTGACCGCGCCGAGCGCACTGCGGGAGGTGGCGGGGCTGCGCTCGCCGTTGGCCAGCCAGCCGGTACGGCTGACGGGCGGGCGCGAGCCGTGGCTGCCGGGTGGCGGCGACTCGACGAGGCGGTGCATGACGGACTCGGCGAGCTCGACCCGGTCGGCGACCGCGCAGGCCGACTCGCGGGCCAGATAGTCGATGACCAGGCCCGCCTTCTCGGCCTCCTTGAGCACCATGGGGACGAGTTCGGCCGGGGTGGAGAAGCGGCTGAAGTAGTCGTCGATCAGGAAGCAGGTGCTGATCCGGGGGCGCCGGCCGCGCCGGGCGGCGGAGGCCCGTACGGCGTCCGCCCAGACCCGGACCTCGGCGAAGTGCTCGGCCAACCGCTTGGGCCCGGCTTCGTAGTCCTCCATGTAGAGGTGGCCGAGCTCCAGGGAGAGATGGGCCAGCGGCACGGACTGGGTGCGCGGCTGGGCGGTGGTCTCCTGGAAGACGGCGTCGCTCATGCCGTCTCCCAGAACTTGTCGTCGGTGAGGCGCTCGGCGAGCCGGCTGAGCGCCTGCCAGGTCTCCTGGTTGGCGATCTGGCTGTCGAGCACGTCCTCGTCGGTGATGAGCTGCTCGCGCCACTGCAGGACCGGTTCGAGCGGCACGGAGCCGAGGACCTGGCTGTAGCCGATGCCGTGGGTGGAGGCGAGCTGCTTGAGGTCGCCGTCGGTCTTGCGCATCCACGCCGACTGGGTGGGCGACACCTGGGACCACAGCGGTGACTCGGGGTCGGGGACGGCGGCCCGGACGAAGCGGATGGCGTTGCGCAGCTCCTCCTCGCCGTGTCCGCGTTCGACGCCGCCCGCGAGGATGCCGCGCTTGCCGAAGACCAGGCTGGCGGCGGCCGCGACATGCTGGCGGGTCCAGCGGTGGAAGACCAGCCAGCGGGCGGTGACCTCGCTCATCTCGGGCTGGGCGGTGGCCTCCAGGACCATGTCGACCGCGTACGAGCGGCCGGCGCTGAGGTCCACGATGACCAGGTCGAACTCGTAGTACAGGTTCATCAGGAGGTCGACGCAGCGGTGGAGGTTCTCCTCGCTGGTGGCGAACTCGCCGCCGCTGACGTCGCCGGGCATCAGCACGAGCCGGCCGCAGCCGGGCGGCGGGAAGCGCAGCACCTGGTGCTCGGTCTCGGCCCAGACGTCGATGCGGGCCGGTTCGCCGACCTCTCCTATCAGGTAGGCGTGCAGACCGTGGTCCTCGGTGGCCTGACGGGCGTCGGCCACGTCGAAGACGGCCGCCGCGGTGGGCGAGCCGAAGTCGAAGTCCAGGTAGCAGACGTCGTCACCGGCCAGGGCGCGGTGGTAGGCCAGGTTGGCGCTCGTCACCGAGCGGCCGGTGCCTCCCTTGTCGGAGGCGGAGAAGATCAGCACGTCTCACACTCCCCGGTCCGCGGCCTCGCGGGCGCGGGCGAGCGAGTCGAGCTGTCCGAGGACGTCGAGCGTGAGGGCGTAGGCGGTGCCGGGCTGTTCCTCGACGAGGCTGCGGGCGCGGCGCAGCTTCACCTCGATGTTGCGCAACTGCATGCCGTGCCGGCCGGCGTCGGCGGGGGCGGGCTCCATCTGCTCGTTGCCCAGGAGGTGGGCGGACTCGCTGAGCAACGCCTTCGCCAGTTCGCTCAGTTCGTTGCTGCGGATCGGGGGCTGCCGGTACATGACGTTGGCCTGCACCATGACCTCGGTGACCCGCTCGGTGATGCTCCAGGAGACCGGGACACGCCGCTGGTGGATCTCGGCGTCCGGGTAGGCGGCGTGGATGTTGTCCCAGAGGCCGACGCCCTCGCCGTCGCGGATGCGCCGGCGCCACATGTGGTCGAAGACGTCCTCGGCGAGGCGGAGCAGCCGGTCGTGGGAGGCGAGGTTGCGGGAGAGGGTGCACAACTGGACGGTCCGCTTGAGGAGCTGGGCCGAGAAGTCGGTCATGGCCCAGGTCATGGGCGGGCCGAGGCGTTCGCTGCCCTGGAGCGGCAGGGCGACGCCGACGTTGTGCAGGGCGTGGACGATCGGGTCGTCGCGGACCATGCGGCTGGTGATGCGGCCGCGTTCGGCGAGCCGCTCCATGACGCCGACGGTGCGGGTCAGGTCGTCGTCGGTGGCCCGGCGGCGCATCAGGTCGTGCACGAGGATGGCGGCGACGGAGAGGGAGAAGTACTCGGACTCCAGCTTCTGTCCCGTCGTACGCCAGGGGATGTCCTCCAGGGGCCAGCGGTCGGCGTTGAAGCGGGCGATGCCGGACCAGTACTGCTGGGTCAGCTCCCACCGCAGACGCAGCGACTCGGCGAGTCTCTGCTGCTCGGTGTTGAGCAGGCCGAGGGTGAGCGTGCGGTCGGAGAACAGGTCCTGGATACCGTCGAGGGCGACCACGGTGAAGTACAGGTAGGGCACCGGGTTGGCGACGCCGTCGGGCTGCGGTCCGATGGGTTCGCTGGTCTCGACCTCGGGGGCGTCCTTGACCATGGTCCAGGAGAAGCCGCACTCGAAGAGCTGGTTCTCGTCCTTGAGGCCTTCCTGGACGTCGATGCCGAGGAACACGCTCTCGTTGATCGCGGCGCGCAGGGCGCGGAAGCGGTTCTGGAACTTGTTCAGCACCTGGCGCTGCGACAGCCGCTGCTGGCCGAGGAGTTCGGTGAGGGTCTGGCCCTGGGAGGAGTCGGTGTCGAAGACGTTGACGACGAAGGAGCGCAGCAGGCTCACCATGGCGGCGGTGAGGCGGTTGCTGGTGGCCGCGCGGAGTTCGGCGATGGTCTCCTTGATGTCGCTGCGCCGGGTCCTGGTCTCGTAGACCTTGAGGAAGCCCAGCAGGGCGAGACACAGCGTGATCGACATGGAGTAGGAGTCGACCACGCCTAACCGGCGCTGTTCCTCCGTGAGTTCCCTCGTCTTGTCCTGGGAGCCGAAGTAGTAGCCGCCCGCGAAGGTGGGCCGCTTGTCCTCACCGGTGTGCGTCCGCATGAAGTCGGCGGCGGCGGTCACGAGATTGGCCGGGATGTCCAGTCGTCCTCCGGCCTTCTTCAGGACCTGCTGGACGTCCTCCTGTGTGGTGTCCGGGTCGTCGAGCCGGAAGGCGGGGATCTCGGTGGCGGGATAGAGCAGGCACAGGAGCCGCTCGGCGTCGGCGACGCTGCTCTCCTTGCCCCAGTCGCCCCATTGCCACTCCCCCCCGTCGAAAGAGTGGCGGGCAATCGCCTGCCAGATGTCCAGCAGATGCTGGCGTGGCTTGATCTGCATCCCATGCCCCTCACACAGGCCGCACTGCCATCACTTGAGGAATATCTCTGTGCTGTTGTGAAGCCTTGTCGATCAGCCGACCGGAATGGGCGAATCCGAATTCGCCCGCCAGCCGTAGGCCACGATCATTCCCGAATATCCGTCGCGTACGGCTGCCGCGGATTCGAGTCGTTGCACCTTGAAGTCGCCCGCGAAAGCCTCGAGACTCGCGCGCACCTCGGATTCTCCCACGTCACACGCCGGGAAGAAATGCTCACCGGCGTGATAGCCCTTCGAATGTTCCATGAAGGCGGTGGCGAAGGGGGCGCCCGGGGCCAGGGCGCGCATGAACCGCTCGACGCCGAGCTCGAACTCGGCGTGCACGGCGGTCATCGACTCGGCGACGAAGAACATCGTGCCGACGGACCAGCGCCCCTCGTCGCGGAGGTCGAAGATGTCGCCCTGCTCGACCTGGACGACCTTGCGGAAGCGCTCACGCGGGTCCATGTCCATGGTGCGGTAGGCGTCCTTGCGGCACAGGGCGGCCCAGAACTTGTCCCAGTTGTCGTCGTAGCCGTCGATCTGGCTCTTGAGGTAGGCCACGTTGGACGCGGAGCGCTCGAAGAGCGTGATCTCGTCGCACCAGGGCAGCATCGCGAGGGCCGGGTACAGGTTCACCCCCGCCCCCACGTCGATCCCGCTGACCGGCCCGACGCCCTGTTTCCGGAAATGGTCGCCGAAATGGTCCCGGATGATGTGCAGGATCTCCGCGTCCTCCGCCTGTAAGGCGCGGTAATTGTGATCAAGGTAGGCGATCGAGTCGAATGCCGCGTCCCATGGCACATCGGCATTCATCACCTGGACGCCCCCCGACGATCTCTGGGTCATTCCACCAACGGTACCAAAAGGAGGCGCACCGGGAGCGCGTTGGGGCATAGGCACAGTGCGGTCTTGTCCAGCGGGAACGCCGCTGCTCAAGATGGGGCGGACCTCGGTGGGCACCGGCAACGGCGGGCACGGGTACTCACCTGCACGAGTGACGGCATTCCATCACACAGGGGGCGGCCGATGGCGCTACCGGAGGAACGTTTCCCTTTCCGGGGACACCACACCGACCAGGCGTTCTTCGCCGACCGCGACGACCGGCCGCTGACCATGCGGGGGGTCACCGAGGCCGATCTGCCCGAGCTTCTGCGCGTGGACCGGGAGGTCTTCCCCGAGGATCCGTACCCCTACTTCGTGCTCCGCCAGCACATCGACGTCCACGGGGACCGCATCCTCGTCCTGGACGACGGGGAGTGCCTGCACGGCTATGTGCTGTTCGTGACGACGTCGGACGGCTATGTCTGCTGGGTCCTCAGCCTCGCCGTCAGCGCCGACCAGCGGGGCCGGGGCCTGGGCCGGCGGCTGATGCTGGAGGTGCTGCGGCAGCTGCGCCGGGAGCGGGTGCACGAGGTGCGGCTGACCGTGGAGCCGACGAACGCGGCGGCCATCGCGCTGTACCGCACCCTGGGCTTCTCCACCGACGGCAGAGTCCACCGCGACTACCTGGGACCCGGCGAGGACCGGCTCATCATGGTGCTGGAGATGGGCCCTGACCGTGCGGAGCCCTGGCAGGACCCGTACCGCCCGTAGGGGGTGTCCACGGCGTCGCAACCAAGGGAGGGGCGAGGGCGTCGATCATCAGTAGATCGTCGACGTCCCTCGAACGAAGGAGAGCACGATTCCCTCCCCCACCTCCCCCACGCCTCCGATGTCTTCGCGGATGAGCCGCCGTGCGCTGCTCGTCACGGCGGGCGCCGTGGCCGCCGCGCCGGCCGCCGGACCCGCCCATGCCACGGCCGGCGGTGACGTCCGGGCCCGGCTGCGCGAGCTCGAGCGCGGCCATGGCGCCCGGCTCGGTGTGTACGCCCACAACGTGGTCACCGGCCGGACCCTCACGCACCGCGCCGACGAGCGCTTCCCGGTCTGCTCGCTGTTCAAGCCGCTCGCCGTCGCGGCCGTGCTGCGCGACCTGGACCGCGACGGCGAGGTGCTGGCCCGGCGGATCCACTACACCGAGGCCGATCTGGTGGCCAACTCCGACGTCACGCGGGCGCATCTGGAGACCGGCATGACGGTCGCCGAACTCGCGGACGCGGCCATCCGGTTCAGCGACAACACGGCCGGGAACCTGCTGCTGCGCCAGATCGGCGGGCCCACGGCGGTCACCCGGTTCGCCCGCTCGATCGGCGACCGGGTGACCCGGCTGGACCGCTGGGAGACCGAGCTGAACTCGGCGGAGCCGTGGCGGGTCACCGACACCACGAGCCCGCGCGCCATCGGCGGCAGTTACGCCCGGCTGGTCCTCGGGGAAGCCCTCGACGCCCGCGACCGGGCCCGGCTGACACACTGGCTGCTGCACAACACCACCAGCGTCAACCGCTTCCGCGCGGCCCTGCCGCCGCCGTGGACGGTCGCCGACAAGACCGGCGGCGGCAGCTACGGCGCGAACAACGACGCGGGAGTCGTCTGGACCGAGGAGGGCGTCCCGCTCGTCCTCGCCGTCATGACGACCCGGCCCGAGCAGGACGCGGCGTACGACCACGCGCTGATCGTCGAGGCGACGAGACTCGTGGCGGACACGCTCAGCTGAACGTCCGCACGTAACGCCGCTGCCACGGCGTCTCCACGGCGTGCCGGTCGTAGTGCCGCCGCACGAAGTCCACGGCCTCCCCGGCCGGTACGCCGTCCAGGACCGCGAGACACGCCAGCGCCGTCCCCGTACGGCCGCGTCCGCCGCCGCAGGCGATCTCGACGCGCTCGTACGGGGCCCGTTCCCAGGCGGCGGTGAGTGCAGCGCGGGCGGCGGCGCGGTCGGCGGGGAGGCGGAAGTCGGGCCAGCGGATCCAGTGGGCCTCCCACTCGGTCGCGGGCGGCCTGCGGCCGAGGAGATAGACGCCGTAGGTGGGCGGGGGTGCCGCCGGGTCGAGGCGGCGGCGCAGGGCGCGGCCGCGCACCAGCCGTCCGGACGGCAGCCTCAGGACTCCCGGATCGCTCTCGTGCCACTGCTTCTCGGTCTCCACCGTCCCATTCGAACCGGGCGCCGCACTCCGGGCAACCGATTCCGGCACGGTGGTGGTCTGGTGGGCGAGGGAGGGTGCTTGATGCAGGCCGAACTAGAGGCCCAGTTCCAGGAATTCGTCAGAGCGCGATGGTCGCACCTCGTCAGGACCGCGTATCTCCTCACCGGGGACGCGCACCACGCGGAGGACCTGACCCAGACGGCTCTGGCGAAGGCGTACCGCGCATGGCGGCGGGTGTCGCGCGCCGACAGCCCGGAGGCGTACGTCCGACGGATGCTGGTCAGCTGCAACAGCGACCGGTTCCGCAAGCGGCGGGTCCGGGAGTCGCTGACCGACGCCCCGCCGGACCGCGCGGGACGCGACGAGGGCTACGCGGGCGTCGACGAGCGCGGGGCGCTCCTCGGCGCGCTGGCCCAACTGCCGCCCAAACAGCGGGCGGTGGTGGTCATGCGGTACTGGGAGGACCTGTCCGAGGCGGAGGTGGCCGAGCTGCTCGGCTGCTCCGTGGGGACGGTCAAGAGCCAGGCGTCCAAGGGACTGGCGAAGCTGCGTACATGTCCGGGGCTCTCCCGGATGACCCCGTCCGGTCAGGGAGGCAACCGGTGAACGACGACAGGCGGCACATGGGCGACGGAGAACGGGACTTCGAGGAGGAACTGAGGGAACTGCTCGCGGAGGACGCCTATACGATCCGGCCGTCCGCGGCGCCCTATCCGCAGATCAGGCGGCAGGGTGTGGCGGAGCGGCGGCGCCGGGTGGCGCTGGCGGGCGCGGCCCTGGCGACGCTGGTGGCGGTACCGGCCGGGGTGTACGGCCTGGGGGCGGGGAGCGCGCAGGGCAGCACGGCGGCGGCCCCGACACCGTCGGCCCCGGCCTCTGCTTCGGCTTCCGGGAAGGCGTCCCCGTCGCCGAGCGCGCAGCCGGACCGCGCGAGGGCGGCGCTGTTCGACGGCGTCACCTGGGACCAGGCCGGGGACGGTCTGGAGAACTGCCTGGACTCGGAGTTCACCCGCTCCGGGCCGGGCCGGCCGGGTCTGGCCCCGGCGGACGAGTACACGATCGTGCTGGCGATGCGCAGCACCGGCGACTCCAACACGGGGGGCGACGGCGTCTTCGTGGTCGCGCAGGCCGACGACGAGGAACGGTCCTCGCTGATCTGCCGGCTCGAGGACGGTGTGACGCAGGGCATCACCGCGTTCACCGACGACAGCGAGGCCATCCCGGACGAGGGCGCGGTGCTGGTGAACCCCAACGGCAACCGGCTCTTCAAGCAGACGGTCCTGGACCACGGCCGCTGGCGGCTGCCGTTCCGCTGGGCGGTCGTCGGCAGCGTCAAGCCGTCGGTGGCCCGGGTGACGGTCTCCTACGGCGACTCCCGCGCGGAGGCCACCGTCGGCAAGGGCCGCTTCGTCGCGTCCGGCGTGCTCAACGAGCAGGTCACGCGGACCCCGCACATCAAGGGCTACGACGCCGGGGGCGAGCTGATCTACGACTCCGACGACGACAAGTACTGGGAGAAGACCCTGCCGTAGGACATACCGCGAGGCGGGCCGGGGGCGCCCCACCGGGGAGGGCGCCCCCGGCCCGCCGTCACGTTCTCGCGCGGGCGCCCGCCGGTGCCGTGCCGTTGACGGCGGCGGCCAGGCCGAACGGCGCCTCACGGTTGCGCATCGGCCGGGTCACCTGCTTCGCCACACAGGACGGGATGCCGGCCACCGCACCGGTCTCCTGGCGCCGGTAGGCGCTCGGCGACATCCCGACCAGCTCCGTGAAACGGGTGCTGAAGGTGCCCAGGGACGAGCAGCCGACCTCGAAGCAGACCTCCGTGACGCTGAGGTCGCCGCGGCGCAGCAGGGCCATCGCCCGCTCGATGCGCCGCGTCATCAGATAGCCGTAGGGCGACTCGCCGTAGGCGGCCCGGAACTCGCGGCTGAGATGGCCCGCCGACATGTGGACGCCGCGGGCGAGGGCCTCCACGTCGAGGGGCCGCGCGTACTCCCGGTCCATCCGGTCGCGGACGCGGCGCAGCGCGACCAGGGTGCGCAGCCGCTGTTCGTCGGGGGTCGAGCGGTGGGACGTCACCCCCACATCTTCGCCGGGGGCCTCCTCGGACGTCCACTCCCGCAGCAGGCGGGAGCGGGACGTCAGCAGGGCCCTGGCCGGTGATCCGGTCAGGCACATCGGCGCTCAGCCGCCCACGTAGGCCGCGAGGTGCTGACCGGTGAGGGTGGAGCGGGACGCGACCAGCTCGGCGGGGGTGCCCTCGAAGACGATCCGGCCGCCGTCGTGACCGGCGCCGGGACCGAGGTCGATGATCCAGTCGGCGTGGGCCATGACGGCCTGGTGGTGCTCGATGACGATGACGGACTTGCCGGAGTCCACCAGCCGGTCCAGCAGGCCGAGCAACTGCTCGACGTCGGCGAGGTGCAGACCGGTCGTCGGCTCGTCGAGGACGTAGACGCCGCCCTTGTCGGCCATGTGCACGGCCAGCTTGAGGCGCTGGCGCTCACCGCCGGACAGGGTGGTCAGCGGCTGGCCGAGGGTGAGGTAGCCCAGCCCGACCTCCGCCATCCGCTGGACGATCCGGTGGGCGGCCGGGATACGGGCCTCGCCCTCGCGGAAGAACTCCTCGGCCTCGGTGACCGGCATCGCGAGGACCTCGCTGATGTCCCGCCCGCCGAGGCGGTACTCCAGGACGGAGGCGTCGAACCGCTTGCCGCCGCAGTCCTCGCAGGTGGTGGCGACGCTCTGCATGATCGCCAGGTCGGTGTAGACGACGCCGGCGCCGTTGCAGGTGGGGCAGGCGCCCTCGGAGTTGGCGCTGAACAGGGCCGGCTTGACGCCGTTGGCCTTGGCGAACGCCTTGCGGACCGGCTCCAGCAGCCCGGTGTAGGTGGCCGGGTTGCTGCGGCGCGAACCGCGGATCGGCGTCTGGTCGACGGAGACGACGCCTTCGGGTGCCGGGATGGAGCCGTGCACGAGGGAGCTCTTGCCGGAGCCGGCGACGCCGGTGACGACGCAGAGCACGCCGAGCGGGATGTCGACGTCGACGTTCTGGAGGTTGTTGGCACCGGCGCCGCGGATCTCCAGGGTGCCGGTGGAGGTGCGGACGGTGTCCTTGAGCTTGGCCCGGTCGTCGAGGTGGCGGCCGGTGACGGTGTCGGACCCGCGCAGGTCCTCCACGGTGCCCTCGAAGCAGACGGTGCCGCCGGCCGCGCCGGCGCCCGGGCCGAGGTCGACGACGTGGTCGGCGATCGCGATGGTCTCCGGCTTGTGCTCCACGACGAGGACGGTGTTGCCCTTGTCCCGCAGGCGCAGCAGCAGGTTGTTCATCCGCTGGATGTCGTGCGGGTGCAGTCCGACGGTGGGCTCGTCGAAGACGTAGGTGACGTCGGTGAGCGAGGAGCCGAGGTGGCGGACCATCTTGATGCGCTGCGCCTCACCGCCGGAGAGGGTGCCGGAGGCCCGGTCGAGGGAGAGATAGCCGAGGCCGATCTCCTCGAACGAGTCGAGGCTGTGCCGGAGTTTGTCGAGCAGCGGGGCGGCCGACGGGGCGTCCAGGCCGCGGACCCACTCGGCGAGGTCGCGGATCTCCATGGCGCAGGCGTCGGCGATGCTCACTCCGTCGATCTTCGACGAGCGGGCCGGCGCGCTGAGCCGGGTGCCGTCGCACTCGGGGCAGACGGCGAAGGTGACGGCCCGGTCCACGAAGGCCCGGATGTGCGGCTGCATCGACTCGCGGTCCTTGGACAGGAACGACTTCTGCAGCTTGGGGATCAGGCCCTCGTACGTCAGATTGACGCCGTTGATCTTGACCTTGGTCGGCTCGCGGTAGAGGAAGTCGTGCCGTTCCTTCTTGGTGTACTCGCGGATCGGCTTGTTCTTGTCGAAGAAGCCGGACTCGGCGATCACCCGCACGACCCACCCGTCTCCCGTGTAGGTGGGGATGGTGAAGGGATCCTCCGCGAGCGACTTGGAGTCGTCGTAGAGCTGGGTGAGGTCGATGTCGGAGACCCGGCCCCGGCCCTCGCAGTGGGTGCACATGCCGCCGGTACGGCTGAAGGTGACCTTCTCGGTCTTGGTCCGGTCGGCGCCCCGGTCCACGGTGAGGCCGCCGCTCGCCGAGACGGAGGCGACGTTGAAGGAGTAGGCGGAGGGCGGCCCGATGTGCGGTTCGGCGAGCCGGCTGAAGAGGATGCGCAGCATCGCGTTGGCGTCGGTGGCGGTGCCGACGGTGGAGCGCGGGTCGGAGCCCATGCGCTGCTGGTCGACGGTGATGGCGGTGGTCAGTCCGTCGAGGACGTCGACCTCGGGGCGGGCCAGGTTCGGCATGAAGCCCTGGACGAACGCGCTGTAGGTCTCGTTGATCAGCCGCTGCGACTCGGCGGCGATGGTGTCGAACACCAGCGAGCTCTTGCCGGAGCCGGAGACCCCGGTGAACACCGTCAGCCGGCGTTTCGGGATCTCTATGCTGACGTCCCTGAGGTTGTTCTCCCGCGCCCCGTACACACGGATCAGATCGTGGGTGTCGGCGACGTGCGGCTCGGTCATCGTGAGGTCTCCATCTGCGACTGGGTCGGGGGTCGTCGTCCGGTGGGGCGGGGTCAGCCCCGGGCCTGGATGCGGATGAGGTTGCCCGCGGGGTCGCGGAAGGCGCAGTCGCGGATGCCGTACGGCTGGTCGGTCGGCTCCTGCACGACCTCGGCGCCGGCGGCCTGCACCTTCTCGAAGGTCTCGTCGACGTCGGCGGTGGCCAGCAGCAGCCAGCCGTAGGTGCCCTTGGCCATCATCTCGGCGATGACCCGCCGCTCGTCGTCGGTGACACCGGGGTCGGCGGCGGGCGGCGCGAGCAGGAGCGAGGTGCCGGGCTGCCCGGGCCGTCCCACGGTGATCCAGCGCATCGTGCCCTGCCCGACGTCGTTGCGGACCTCGAAGCCGAGGACGTCCCGGTAGAAGGCCAGCGAGGCCTCCGGGTCGTCGTGCGGGAGGAAGCTGGCGTGAATGCTGATGTCCATGCCCGTCACGCTAGCGGCGGGCGGAGGGCGGCGCTTCTCGATTCCTGACCTCACGCGCCGGAGTCCGGAAGGGGCCGGCGGGACCGCGTCAGGAAGGCGTTCGGGCCGCTGCTGCCAGGAGGCCCGTCACGTCCTCCGTGCACAGGGTGAGGGCGGCGCCGACCGTGGCGAGGGTGTCGCGTTCGGCGGGGGTGTAGGGGCCGTCGGCGAGGGCGATGCGGGCGCCCTGGAGGAGGATCGACTCGCGGCCGGCGGGGGCGAGGTGCGGGGCGAGCGGGTCCAGGGCCTCGTGGAGCTCTATGGCGAGCCCGGGGCCGCAGGGCTCGGACAGGACGCGGCCGGTGTCGGCGGCCAGCGCGTCCACCAGGGCGCTGAGCTGTTCCTCGGTGCAGTCGTCGAAGCCGGCCGCGCGGACCGTGGCCGCGGCGGTCTCCAGGGCGGGGCGGGCGCAGGTGCCGCCCGCGGAGAGCACGGCGAGGGCGACGGTGTGCACGGCGTCGCGGAGCATCGCGGAGAAGCGGGTGGTGGTGGGGTGGTCCAGGGCGTCGGTGCCGAAGTGGCGGCGGCAGGCCGCGCACTCGACGACGGGGCCGGTCTCGCCGCGCGGCAGCACCGGGACGCCGAGCAGGGTGAAGCGGCGGCGGCCGGTCAGCCGCTGGTAGTTGCGGTCGCCTCCGCACCCGGGGCAGAAGAACTCGCCGTCCCCGGCGGCCGTCCACACGACGCGGGTGCCCAGGAGGCGCGCAGGCCTGGCGGCACGGTCGTCTCGTCCCCGTCCTGGCAGCACGTCGCACCTCCGTAACGCCACGGCAACATCGCCGCGCTTGCGTGATGTTAGCCACACCTTGGACGTGGAGTCAGTACCCCGGACGAGACCTCTCCGTGACCTGCACGTTCGGCTGGCCGGAAACAGTCGGGGCCCCGCCCGCCGGAGCACGGCGGACGGGGCCTCGACTCCCCGTGTGGGGGACGGTCAGCGGGCGGCCCGGTTGACGGCCGACACGACGGCCTTCAGCGAGGCGCGGGTGGTGTTGGCGTCGATCCCGATGCCCCACAGCACCTTGCCGTCGATGGCGCACTCGATGTACGAGGCGGCCTGCGCGGAGGCGCCCTCGCTCATGGTGTGCTCCTGGTAGTCCAGCAGGCGCGCGTCGATGCCGATCTTCGCCAGGGCGTCGAAGAAGGCCGAGATCGGACCGTTGCCGCTGCCTTCCAGGACGGTGTCGGCGCCGTCGACGGTCGCCTCCACCTTGAGGGTGTCGACGCCGTCGGTGTCGGTGGTCGACTGGCCGTTTTTGACCTGCAGCCGGCCCCAGGGGTTCTCCGGGTTCGGCAGGTACTCGTCCTGGAAGGTCGCCCAGATGTCGGAGCCGGTGACCTCGCCGCCCTCGGCGTCCGTCTTCGCCTGGATGATCTTCGAGAACTCGATCTGCATCCGGCGCGGCAGCTCCAGCTTGTGGTCGTTCTTCAGGACGTACGCGATACCGCCCTTGCCGGACTGCGAGTTGACGCGGATGACGGCCTCGTAGGAGCGGCCGACGTCCTTCGGGTCGATCGGCAGGTACGGGACGGCCCACTCGATGTCGTCGACGGTGACGCCCTTCGCCTTGGCGTCGGCCTCCATGGCGTCGAAGCCCTTCTTGATGGCGTCCTGGTGGGAGCCGGAGAAGGACGTGTAGACCAGGTCGCCCACGTACGGGTGGCGCGGGTGGACCTCCATCTGGTTGCAGTACTCCCACGTACGGCGGATCTCGTCGATGTCGGAGAAGTCGATCTGCGGGTCGACGCCCTGGGAGAAGAGGTTCATGCCCAGGGTGACCAGGTCGACGTTGCCGGTGCGCTCGCCCTGCCCGAACAGACAGCCCTCGATGCGGTCGGCGCCGGCCATCAGCGCCAGCTCGGCGGCGGCGACGGCGGTGCCGCGGTCGTTGTGCGGGTGGACGGACAGGCAGACGTGCTCGCGGCGGGACAGGTTGCGGTGCATCCACTCGAAGCGGTCCGCGTGCGTGGACGGCGTCGAACGCTCCACGGTGGCGGGCAGGTTGAGGATGATCTCGCGGCCGGGGCCGGGCTGGTAGACGTCCATCACCGCCTCACAGACCTCCAGCGCGAAGTCCAGCTCGGTGTCGGTGAAGATCTCGGGGCTGTACTGGTAGCCGAACTCGGTCTCGGGGCCCAGCAGCTTCTCCGCGTACTCCATCACCAGGCGGGTGCCGTCGACGGCGATCTGCTTGATGTCGTCCTTGGAGCCGCGGAAGACCACGCGGCGGAAGACGGGCGCGGTGGCGTTGTACAGGTGGACGGTGGCCCGCTTGGCGCCCTTCAGGGACTCCACGGTGCGCTCGATCAGGTCCTCGCGGGCCTGGGTCAGCACGGAGATGGTGACGTCGTCCGGGATGGCCTCGGGGTCCTCGATGATCGACCGTACGAAATCGAAGTCGGTCTGGCCGGAGGCGGGGAAGCCGACCTCGATCTCCTTGTAGCCCATCTTGACCAGCTGGTCGAACATCCGGCGCTTGCGCTCGGGCGACATCGGGTCGATCAGGGCCTGGTTGCCGTCGCGCAGGTCGGTGGAGAGCCAGCGGGGAGCGGTGGTGACACGCTGGTCCGGCCAGGTCCGGTCGGGGATGTCGACCTGCTCGTAGCGGCCGTACTTGTGGATCGGCATGGTGCTGGGCTGCTGGCGGTTCGCCATGTCTGCGGGGCTCCTCAGGATGTCCGGAAGGACGGCCGACGACGCAACGCGAAGCTCCGCGGGGAGGGAGTCGACCTGGACTACAGGCCCTCGCCGCGGCAGCTAAGAAGAAGCAGCCCGAAACGCATGATGCGAAGCATGCTAGCCGAGCTCTCCGGTATGCGGCGGCCCATATCAGTATGCGGGACCGGGCGCTCATGAAGGAGCCCGAGAGTATGTGCGAAAAGCCACAAGACGGACACTGCCACATAACACAGAGCGACCACGGACCGTGACCGCATCCGCATATTTCACCAATCATGGTCGCTGCTCGTGACATCCCCCTCACGCAGTGCAATGGTGCGGCACATGACGACCAACGGGGGCTTCGAGCCCGTCTTCTGCACCGTCGTACCGCCGCACGTCCTGGACCGGCTGGCCAAGAACGACGACCCCGCGCTCTCCGGCCCGGCCCGCAGGACCCTGGTCCGCGACAGCGAGCTGCGCGGCAGGCGCCGCGTCACCACCGAGTTCGCGCTCGCCGCGGCACCGCTCGCCAAGGCGCCGTCGGACCAGCCGCTGCGCACCATCCATGACGCCGGGCACGGCACCGCCCTGCCCGGCACCAAGGTCCGCGGCGAGGGCGACGAACCCGGCCGGGACGCCACGGTCAACCGCGCCTTCTCGGGGCTCGGCGCCACCTTCGAGCTGTTCCTGAAGGCGTACGGCCGGCACTCCATCGACGGCGACGGACTGCCGCTGGACGCCACCGTCCACTACGACGAGGACTACAACAACGCCTTCTGGAACGGCGAGCAGATGGTGTTCGGCGACGGGGACGGCGAGATCTTCCTCGACTTCACCATCCCGATCGACGTCATCGGGCACGAGCTCGCCCACGGCGTCACCCAGTACACGGCCAACCTCACCTACTACGGACAGCCCGGCGCGCTGAACGAGTCGATGTCCGATGTCTTCGGCGCCCTCATCAAGCAGTACACGCTCGGCCAGACCGCGACCGAGGCCGACTGGCTGATCGGCGCGGGCCTGCTCGCGCCCGGCGTCTCCGGCAAGGCACTGCGCTCGATGAAGGAGCCGGGCAGCGCGTACGACGACGACGTCCTCGGCAAGGACCCGCAGCCCGCCACGATGGACGACTACGTCCGCACCGGCCGGGACAACGGCGGCGTCCACATCAACTCCGGCATCCCCAACCGCGCCTTCTACCTGGCCGCGACCGCGCTGGGCGGCCACGCCTGGGAGCGGGCCGGGCAGATCTGGTTCGACGTGCTCACCGGCGGTGAGCTGCCGGACCGGGCGATGTTCACCGACTTCGCGTCCCTCACCGTGAAGGCGGCCCGGGAGCGCTTCGGCGACGGGGGTGACGAGTTCCGGGCCGTGGCGAAGGCCTGGGAGCAGGTCGGGGTGCGGATTCCGTAGCCGCGTAATAGACAGGTCCCATGCGTATTCAGGTACGGCGCACGGGCGGGTTCGCGGGCATCGAACGGCACGCCGAGGTGGACACCTCCGGGCGGGCGGACGCCGAGAAGTGGCACGCCCTGGCCGAGAGCGCGCTGGCGTCTTGCCGGGGCACGCCGCCCGTCGGGGTGCCGGACGGCTTCAGCTATCAGATCACCGTGGACGGCCGGACGGTGTACTGCTCCGACCCCCGGCTCACCGACGAACAGCGCGCGCTCATCTCACGGGTGCTGAAGGAGGGTGCGTAGGACGTGTCCTGTCGGGCCGTTGACTAATGCCTCCGCCGGTGCCGATGATCCGGCGCATGGCGATCGACGAGCGCGGCGCGACCCCATCGACACCCCGATTCCCGGACGGCTTCCTGTGGGGGGTGTCCACCTCCGCCCACCAGATCGAGGGCGCGGCGGACACCCGTGGGCGGTCCGTGTGGGACGCGTTCACGGCCGAGCCGGGGCGGGTGAAGGACGGGTCGACGGCCGAGGTGGCCTGCGACCACTTCCACCGCTACCGCGAGGACGTGGCGCTGCTCTCCGGTCTCGGCGTGGACGCGTACCGGTTCTCCATCTCCTGGCCGCGGGTGAACTCCCCGCAGGGGCTGGACTTCTACGACCGTCTGGTGGACGAGCTGTGCGCGGCGGGCGTGCGCCCGGTGCCGACACTCTTCCACTGGGACCTGCCGGTCGAACTGGACTGGCTGGAGCGGGACACGGCCGACCGGTTCGCCGCGTACGTGTCCGTGGTCGCGGACCGCCTCGGCGACCGGGTCGGCACGTGGATCACCCTCAACGAACCGGCCGAGCACACGCTGCTGGGCCACGCCCTGGGCACCCACGCGCCCGGCCGGCGACTCCTGTTCGACGCCCTGCCGGTCGCCCACCACCAGTTGCTGGCCCACGGGCTCGCCGTGCAGGCGCTGCGCGCGGCCGGCGCGACGGATGTCGGGATCGCCAACTCCCACGGGCCGACCTGGCCGGCCTCCCAGGAGCAGGCCGACCTGGAGGCGGCCGACTTCTACGACCTGCTGCTGAACCGGCTGTTCGCCGACCCGCTGCTGCTCGGCCGCTACCCCGACGGCATCGACGCGCTTCTGCCGGGAGACGTCGAGGCCGACCTGAAGGTCATCGCGCAGCCGCTCGACTTCTACGGCGTCAACTACTACGCGCCGACCCGGGTGGGGGCGCCGCAGGGCACGGAGATCGAGTTCGGCGGGGTCAGCATGCCCGCCGAACTGCCCTTCTCCGTACGGGACATCGAGGGCGTCCCGACGACCGACTTCGGCTGGCCGGTGGTGCCGGAAGGTCTGACCGAACTCCTCACCGGCTTCCGGGACCGCTACGGCGACCGTCTCCCGCCGTTCGTCATCACCGAGAACGGCTGCTCCTACGAGGGCGTCGACGACCGGGAGCGCATCGCCTATCTGGACGGCCATGTCCGCGCGCTGCACCGGGCGGTGGAGGCGGGCGTGGACGTGCGCGGCTACTTCGTCTGGTCGCTGCTGGACAACTTCGAGTGGGCGGAGGGCTACGCGCGCCGCTTCGGGCTGGTGCACGTCGACTTCGCCACGCAGCGGCGCACGCCGAAGGCCTCCTACCGCTGGTTCCGCGAGCTGCTGCGGGACCAGCGGCAGGCGGGGCCCCGGACCGGCTGACCGGTCCGGCCCCGCGTCACAGCGCCCCGGCGTCCCGGGCGGTCCACACGCTCGGGTAGATCGGCCGGAAGCCGAGCTCGCGGCGGATGCGCCGGGTGTCCACGATGTTGTGCCAGGGGTCGGGGTCGGTGTTGTCGTACAGCGCGGCGGGCACCTCCAGGCCGCTGAGCTGGTACAGCTCGACGGTGGTGACGGGGGCGTCGTCGCCGACGTTGTAGATGCGGCCCGCGATCCCGGGCGTGTACAGCAGGCGGGTCAGGGCCTGGCCGACGTCCGCGTGGTGGGCCATGTGCAGCCGCTGCTGCGGAGCCCAGCGCGGGGCCCACGCCATGGCGTTCTCCAGATGCGGGTCGCCCTCGCCGTAGACGAACGGGAGCCGGGCGATGCGCACGTCCAGGCCCTCCATCGCCAGCAGCCCCCGCTCGGCCTCCAGCTTGGAGGCCGGGTAGGCGCCCCACATGTGCCCGCCGGGCCTGCTCTCGTCCTCCTCGACCAGCGGGCGTCCGCGGCCGGCGCCGTACACGTTGTTCGTGCTGATCTGCACGAACCGCTCCACCCCGGCCGTCCGCGCGGCCCGGCCGAGCGCCAGGGCGGCGTCCCCGTTGACCGCCCACGCCTCCTCGTCGGGGACCCCGCGGAAGGCCGCCGCGACATTGACGACCGCGTCGACGCCGGCGACCGCCTTGCCGAGCGCCTCCTCGTCCCGCAGGTCGCCGACGACGACCTCGGCGCCCAGCTCCGCGAACCGCTCGCCGCGCGCCGCGTCCCGGACCAGGACCCTGATCCGGTCCCCCGGCCCGGCCTGCGTCAGCAGCCGCGGCACGAGCCGCCGGCCGACCTGTCCCGTCGTACCCGTCACCAGTGTCTGCATGATCTGCTCCTCTCGTCTCCCACCACCCTCGGCGGGGACCGGCGCGGGCGGGAGAGACCCGTCGATCGGGGGATCGGCGGTCCCTGGTTACGGCGCGCGCGATGGCGCAGGCTGGAGGGGTGAACCGAGCCGAACTCGCCGACTTCCTGCGCCGCGGCCGCGCCCGGCTGGCCCCGTCGGACGTGGGTCTCACCCCCGGGGCGCGGCGCCGTACGCCGGGCCTGCGCCGGGAGGAGGTGGCGCAGCTGGCCGGGATGTCCGTGGACTACTACACGCGTCTGGAGCAGTCCCGTGGCCCGCGCCCCTCGCGGCAGATGCTGACCGCGCTGGCCCGTGCGCTGCGCCTGACGGAGGACGAGCGCGACCACCTCTTCCATCTGTCCGGCGAGGAGCCGCCGCGGCGCGAGACGGCGTCGGCACACGTACGCCCCGGGCTGCTGCTGATCCTGGACCGGCTGTACGACTCACCGGCGCAGGTGGTGACCGACTGCGGCGAGATGCTGGCGCAGAACGCGATGGCCCGGGCGCTGTCCGGGGACGTGATGTCCCGCCCGCGGCGGGAGCGCAATCTGACCCGGGGCTTCTTCCTCGACCCGGCCGCGCGCACCCTCTTCCCGCCGGAGGACCACGAGGAGATCGCGCGGGCGCAGGTGGCCAATCTGCGCGCGGTGGCCGCGGCCCGCCCCGACGACCCGGAGCCGGCCGGTCTGGTCGCCGAACTGCGCGCGGGCAGCGAGGAGTTCGCCCGGCTGTGGGACGCGCACGAGGTGGCCCGGCGCGACCAGGCGACCAAGCGCTTCCTGCACCCGCTGGTGGGGCTGCTGGAGCTGGACTGCGAGGTCATGGTCAGCCATCGGCAGCGGCACCTCCTGGTCGTGCACTCCGCCCGGCCCGGCACGGACGCCCATGAGCGCCTGCAGCTGCTGCGGGTGGTGGGCCTCCAGGACATGTCGACCCGCGGATAGCCGGGTGGCGCCGAGGCCGGTTTTCACCCTTGCCGGCCTCCGTCCCACGCGCATCAATGGGAACGGCGGTTCCGACGGACCGTCAGATCCGGCCCGCCCGCAGATGTCCGCACCCGTCCGCCGGGCCGTCCCCCCACATGCACGCCCCCACACCCGAGAGGGAGCGATTCCCATGAGACGTACGCGTATCGGAGCAGGTGCGGCCCTGGCGGCCGGGGCGCTCGCGGTCACCGGGCTGGTCCTCGCGCCGGCCGCGCTGGCGGTCACCCCCGACAAGGCGACGATCACCGCGGACTGCGGCGGCTTCGGCGGCGGCGAGGCCACGCTCACGGCGGCGCAGGACGGCACCGCCGCCACCCTCACCGTCGACTCCTCCGCCATCACCGCGCCGATCGCGCTCGGCGAGGACTCCATCGCCTCGACGCTCACCCTGGTGAAGGCGGGCGGTGGCACCGTCGTCTTCAGCGGCACCGAGAACCCGGCGATGGCCGCGGGCGACCCCGTCCAGGTCGGCCCGCTCAGCGGCACCGTGGCCTCCGGGGACAGCCTGGAGGCGTTCGGCGGCTCGCTCGAGATGACCGTCTTCGGCATCACGATCACCTGCACGGCGACCGGACCGCAGGCCCCGGGCCCGTTCGTCTTCGACTGACCGGCGCGGCGTACGCGGGCGCGGTCCGGGCGCTACAGCGCGTCGGGGCCGCGCTCTCCCGTGCGGACGCGCACGACCGTCTCCACGGGCAGCACCCAGACCTTGCCGTCGCCGATCTTCCCCGTGTGCGCGGCCTTCACGACGGCCTCCACGGCGTCGTCGGCCACCGCGTCCTCGACGACCGCCTCGAGACGCACCTTGGGCACCAGGTCGACCTGGTACTCGGCGCCCCGGTACACCTCGGTGTGCCCGCGCTGCCGGCCGTGGCCGCTCGCCTCCGTCACGGTGAGACCGTGCACACCGAGCTGCCGGAGGGCTTCCTTGACCTCGTCGAGCCGGTACGGCTTGACGACCGCGGTGATCAGCTTCATGCCTGCTGGGTGGCCTTCCGGGCGGCGGGGACGGACGGGCCCCGTGATCGTAGGCGCTCCGCGGGCCGCCCTGGTGTACGGCGGGGCTCCGGGGATCAGGGAGAATGGGCGGCATGAGCGTTCGCAGCAAGTCATCCGAGCCGTCGGCGTCGTCCGAGGCCCCCCACCGCGCGGGCTTCGCCTGCTTCGTGGGCCGCCCCAACGCGGGCAAGTCCACGCTGACGAATGCTCTGGTCGGCCAGAAGGTGGCGATCACCGCGAACCAGCCGCAGACCACGCGGCACACCGTGCGCGGCATCGTGCACCGGCCGGACGCGCAGCTGATCCTGGTCGACACCCCGGGTCTGCACAAGCCGCGCACCCTGCTGGGCGAGCGGCTGAACGACGTGGTCCGCACCACCTGGGCCGAGGTCGACGTGATCGGCTTCTGCCTGCCGGCGAACGAGAAGCTCGGTCCCGGTGACCGCTTCATCGCCAAGGAGCTGGCGTCGATCAAGAAGACGCCGAAGATCGCGATCGTCACGAAGACCGACCTGGTGGACGGCAAGACGCTCGCCGAGCAGCTCATCGCGATCGACCAGCTCGGCAAGGAGCTGGGCTTCGAGTGGGCGGAGATCGTGCCGGTGTCGGCGGTCGCCGGCGATCAGGTCGAGCTGCTGGCCGACCTGATCGTCCCGCTGCTGCCGGAGGGCCCCGCGCTCTACCCGGACGGCGAGCTCACCGACGAGCCCGAGCAGGTCATGATCGCGGAGCTGATCCGCGAGGCCGCGCTGGAGGGTGTCCGCGACGAGCTGCCGCACTCCATCGCCGTCGTCGTGGAGGAGATGCTGCCCCGCGAGGACCGGCCCGCCGACAAGCCGCTGCTGGACATCCACGCCTTCGTCTACATCGAGCGCCCCAGCCAGAAGGGCATCATCATCGGCCCCAAGGGCAAGCGCCTGAAGGAGGTCGGCATCAAGTCCCGCAAGCAGATCGAGGCCCTGCTGGGCACGCCGGTCTTCCTGGACCTGCACGTCAAGGTGGCCAAGGACTGGCAGCGCGACCCCCGCCAGCTGCGCAAGCTGGGGTTCTGAGGCCCTCGCCGGCTCCGGGAGCCGGCCCGGGAAAAGCCCTACGGCGTTGTCGGTCCCGCGGCGTACCCTGGAAAACGCCAGGCCGCCCATGTGGCGGGCGAGTCGTTTCGAGGAGGACGAGCAAGGCCTTCAGAGCCGGCCCATGACTCAGACACCCACAGCTCACACACCCGCGCAGGGGCAGGCGAGAGCACATTTCACCGTCCCCGCCCAGCACCCCATGGTGACCGTGCTGGGGTCCGGCGACTCCCTGTTGCGCGTGGTCGAGAAGGCCTTCCCGGCGGCCGACATCCATGTCCGGGGCAACGAGATCAGCGCGGTCGGCGACGCCGCGGAGGTCGCCCTCATCCAGCGCCTGTTCGACGAGATGATGCTGGTGCTCCGCACCGGGCAGCCGATGACGGAGGACGCAGTGGAACGCTCGATCGCCATGCTCAGGGCGAGTGACAACGGCGAGGGCGACGGCCAGGAGACCCCGGCCGAGGTGCTCACGCAGAACATCCTCTCCTCGCGCGGCCGCACCATCCGCCCCAAGACGCTCAACCAGAAGCGGTACGTCGACGCCATAGACAAGCACACGATCGTCTTCGGCATCGGCCCCGCCGGTACGGGCAAGACCTATCTGGCCATGGCCAAGGCGGTGCAGGCCCTGCAGTCCAAGCAGGTCAACCGCATCATCCTGACCCGGCCCGCGGTCGAGGCCGGCGAGCGGCTGGGCTTCCTGCCGGGCACGCTGTACGAGAAGATCGACCCCTATCTGCGCCCGCTGTACGACGCGCTGCACGACATGCTCGACCCGGACTCGATCCCGCGGCTCATGGCGGCCGGGACGATCGAGGTCGCGCCGCTCGCCTACATGCGTGGCCGCACCCTGAACGACGCCTTCATCATCCTGGACGAGGCCCAGAACACGAGCCCCGAACAGATGAAGATGTTCCTCACCCGCCTCGGTTTCGACTCGAAGATCGTCATCACCGGTGACGTCACCCAGGTCGACCTCCCGGACGGCACGAAGTCCGGTCTGCGGCAGGTGCAGGACATCCTCGACGGCGTCGACGACGTCCACTTCTCGCGTCTGTCGTCGCAGGATGTCGTCCGGCACAAGCTGGTCGGCCGTATCGTCGACGCGTACGAGAAGTACGACACCACGCACGGCACCCAGAACGGCACCCACAAGGGTCCGGGCCGGGGCAAGTCCGGGCACAAGGGGAAGTAGACCGAGCACCAGCATGTCGATCGACGTCAACAACGAGTCCGGTACCGAGGTCGACGAGCAGGCGATCCTCGACATCGCCCGCTACGCCCTGGGGCGGATGCGCATCCACCCGCTGTCCGAGCTCTCGGTGATCGTGGTGGACGCCGCCGCCATGGAGCAGCTGCACATCCAGTGGATGGACCTGCCCGGGCCCACCGATGTCATGTCGTTCCCCATGGACGAGCTGCGGCCGCCCTCCAAGGACGACGACGAGCCCCCGCAGGGTCTGCTCGGGGACATCGTGCTGTGCCCGGAGGTCGCCGCCAAGCAGGGCGCCGAGGCCCCGACGCAGCACAGCATGGACGAGGAGCTGCAGCTGCTCACCGTCCACGGTGTGCTGCACCTCCTCGGCTACGACCACGAGGAGCCCGACGAGAAGGCCGAGATGTTCGGTCTGCAGGCGGCCATCGTGGACGGCTGGCGTGCGGAGAAGGGGCTCACCGGTCCCTCCCCCGCCCCGACCGTGTCATGAGTCCGGCTCTCGTCGCCGGCGCGATCGCCCTGGTCGTCGTCGCCTGGCTCGCCGCCTGCGCGGAGGCGGGCCTGGCGCGTGTCTCCCGGTTCCGTGCCGACGAGGCCGTGCGGAGCGGGCGGCGGGGCAGCGCGAAGCTGGCGCAGGTCGCCGCCGACCCGACGCGGTATCTCAATGTGGCGCTGCTGGTCCGCGTCGCCTGCGAGATGGCCGCGGCGGCCATCGTCACGTACGCCTGCCTCCAGGAGTTCCCGGGCACGACGCAGGCCCTGCTGGTCGCGATCGGCGTCATGGTCCTCGTGTCGTACGTCGCCGTCGGGGTCTCGCCACGCACCATCGGCCGGCAGCATCCGCTGAACACGGCGACGGTGGCGGCGTACGTGCTGCTGCCGCTCGCGCGGATCATGGGCCCGATCCCGTCGCTGCTGATCCTCGTCGGCAACGCCCTCACACCCGGCAAGGGCTTCCGCCGGGGCCCCTTCGCCTCCGAGGCGGAGCTGCGCGCGCTGGTCGACCTGGCGGAGGCGGAGTCGCTGATCGAGGCCGAGGAGCGCCGGATGGTGCACTCGGTGTTCGAGCTCGGCGACACCCTGGTGCGCGAGGTGATGGTCCCGCGCACGGACCTGGTGGTGATCGAGCGGTACAAGACGATCCGCCAGGCCCTCACGCTCGCCCTGCGCTCCGGGTTCTCCCGGATCCCGGTCGTCGGGGAGAGCGAGGACGACGTGGTCGGGATCGTCTATCTGAAGGATCTGGCCCGCAAGACGCACATCTCGCGGGACGCGGAGAGCGAGCTGGTGTCCACGGCGATGCGCCCGGCGGTCTTCGTGCCGGACACCAAGAACGCCGGTGATCTGCTGCGCGAGATGCAGAAGGAGCGCAATCACGTCGCCGTCGTGATCGACGAGTACGGCGGCACCGCCGGCATCGTCACCATCGAGGACATCCTCGAGGAGATCGTCGGCGAGATCACCGACGAGTACGACCGCGAACTGCCGCCGGTGGAGGTGCTCGGCGAGGACCGCTACCGGGTGACGGCCCGCCTGGACATCACCGATCTGGGCGAGCTGTACGACCTCGACGAGTACGACGACGAGGACGTGGAGACGGTCGGCGGGCTGCTCGCGAAGGCGCTGGGCCGGGTCCCGATCGCCGGGGCGTCGTCGACGGTGGAGCTGCCCGACGGGCGCGAGCTGCGGCTGACGGCGGAGGCGGCGGCCGGCCGGCGGAACAAGATCGTGACGGTGCTGGTGGAGCCGGTGGGCCCGGTGGCGCCCCCTGCGGAGGAGGCGGGCCGGGAGTGACACCTCAGGAGCTGCGGGCGCTGTGCCTGTCGTTCGATGCCGTGGTGGAGGACTTCCCGTTCAACCCGCAGACATCCGTCTTCAAGGTGGTCGGCAAGCTCTTCGCGCTGACGGACCTGGACGCCCGGCCCCTGACGGTCAACCTGAAGTGCGACCCGGAGGACGCGGTGCGGCTGCGCACCGAGCACCCCGGCCTGGTCGTCCCCGGCTACCACATGAACAAGCGGCACTGGAACACGGTGACGGTGGACGGCGGGCTCCCGGACCGGCTGGTCCGGGAGCTCGTCGAGGACTCGTACGACCTGGTCGTGGCCGGTCTACCGCGTGCCGAGCGGCTCCGTCTCGACCGGCCCTGAGGCGGCCGCCCGGCCGGTGCGCAGCCCGACGGCGACGAGGGCGGCGGCGGCCAAGACGATGCCGGTGTCCAGCGCCATGACCGTGCGGGTGCCGGCGAGCAGGTCGCCGGAGGTGGTGGCGAGGACGCCGAGCAGCGGGATGCCGACGGTGATGCCGACCTGCTGGGTCGAGGTGACCAGGCCGGTGGCCAGGCCCTGCTCCCCGTCGGGGACGCCCGAGGTCACCGTCAGGCCGTAGGAGATGATCGCCCCCAGGTGGAACATGCTGGCCAGCGACACGGCGGCCGTCGCGAGCCAGACGGACCAGGAGTGCGCGTCCAGGAACAGCAGGCCGCCGGTGAAGACGCCCTGCCCGGCGAGGGAGAGGACCAGGGTGCGGCGCGCCCCGAGCCGGCCGACGAGGCGCGGCGTGACCGATCCGGCGAGCACCGAGGCGATGCCCTGGGCGCCGAAGACGAGCCCGGTCTCCCAGGCGGACAGCCGCAGGACGTCCTGCAGATACAGGGTGAGCACGAAGACGACCGTCGACATCATCGAGAAGGTCACCAGGCCGCCCAGGTTCCCCCAGGCCACCGTGCGGCGGCGCAGCATCGGCAGGGAGACCAGCGGTGCGGAGGTGCGGGACTCGACGACCGCGAAGGCCGTGAGCAGCACGAGGCCGAGGACGAGGGTGGTGAGGACGTCGGCGCGGGCGAAGCCGTGGCCGGCGGCCGTCGTCAGGGCGTAGATCAGGGAGAGCAGACCGCCGGTGACGGTGACCGCGCCGGGCACGTCGAGGTGCGGCCGGGCGGGCGTGCGGGACTCCGGCAGCAGTCCGGGGGCGAGGGGCAGGACGAGCAGCGCGAAGAGGGCGAGCAGGCCCATCGTGGAGCGCCAGCCGAGGGTGTCGGTGAGGACGCCGCCGGCGACCACGCCGATGGTGAAGCCGAGGGAGAGCAGGGTCCCGGAGATGCCGAGCGCCCGGTCGCGGGCGGGCCCCTCGGGGAAGGTCGTCGTCAGCAGTGACATCCCGGTGGGCACGATGACGGCGGCGCCGAGGCCCTGCAGGGCCCGCCCGGCGAGGAAGGACGCCGGGTCCCAGGCGAGGGTCGCGAGCACGGAGGCCGCGGCGAACAGGGCGAGCCCGCCGAGGAACAGCCGTCGACGGCCGTAGAGGTCGCCGATGCGGCCGAACAGGAGCAGGAAGCCGCCGGACGGCAGGGCGAACGCGGTGACCGCCCACTGGAGCGCCGAGCGGTCCATGCCGAGGTCGGCACCGAGGACGGGCAGGGCGACGTTCAGGACGGAGAAGTCGAGCGCCACCATGAACTGGGCGGCGCACAGCACGAACAGGACGAGCTTGTCGCGCGGGGACATCCGGGGGTGCCGGGCGCTGGGGACTTGGAGCGGGTGAGGTCGGTGTCGATCGCCATGGCCCTGAGCCTTCCGTCCCCGGAATAGCCGTGGGGAGCGGGCAGTTGTCCTGGTGGTGGCACCACCAGCCGACGCGACAGGGGGGATCCGTCACGTGTCCGGGGGCACGCTGAAGAGTCATCGGCGGCGCGAGCTGCGCGAGTTCCTGATGAGCAGGAGGGCCCGGGTCTCGCCGGGCGAGGCGGGACTGCCGGACGGTGGTGCGCGGCGCCGCACTCCGGGGCTGCGGCGCGAGGAGGTCGCCGTGCTCGCGGGGGTGGGCGCCTCCTGGTACCAGTGGCTGGAGCAGGGGCGGGACATCTCGGTGTCGCCGCAGGTGCTGGACGCGGTGGCGCGGGTGCTGCGGCTGAGCAACGCCGAGCGCCGGCATCTGTATCTGCTGGCCGGGCTGAACCCGCCGGCCGCCGAAGTCGCCCCGGACAAGCGGGAGATGTGCGAGGGGCTGCGGCGGCTGATCGACGCGTGGATGCCGTATCCGGCGCACATCATGGACCGGTACTACAACGGCGTGATGTACAACGAGGCGGCCGCGACCGTGCTGGGCATGGCCCCGGGCCGTCGCTGGAACTGCCTGATCGACTTCTTCACCGACCCCATGTACCGCTCCCGGTCCCGGAGTTGGGAGGCGAACGCCTCCTCGGTCGTCGCCCAGTTCCGCGCCCTGTGCTCGGCCAATCCGGACGACGAGGGGTTCCAGGAGGTGCTGGCCGAGGCGCGGGCGTGCAGCCCGGAGTTCGCCGCGCTGTGGGAGCGGCGGGACATCGAGGACGCGGGGCAGATCCGCAAGGAGCTGGACCATCCGCTGGTCGGGCTGCTGTGCATGGAGTCGAGCGTGATGCAGATGCCGGTGCGCCCCGATCTGTCGATCGTGCTGCACACCCCGCTGGACGAGGCGAACACGGCGGCGAAGCTGGAGTGGCTGGCCTCCCCCGAGGGGCGGCGCGGGGCGATGTACCCCGTGGCCGGGTAGGGCCGGCGGCGCTCCGTATGCTCGGGTCATGACCGACAGCAGCGCGCTCGACCCCGAGGACCGCAAGATCGTCACCCTGGCCCGTTCCGCGCGGGCCCGCAACGGCGTGCCCGAGGGGGCGGCCGTACGGGACGAGACCGGCCGTACGTATGTCGCCGGGACCGTCGACCTGGACTCCCTGAAGCTGAGCGCGCTGCGCACGGCGGTGGCGATGGCGGTGGCCTCCGGCGCGAAGTCGCTGGAGGCGGCGGCGGTCGTGACCGAGGACGAGGGCGCCCGCGCCGAGGACATCGCGGCCGTGCGCGACCTGGGCGGCGACGGGACGCCGGTGCTGGTGGCGGGCCCGGACGGCACGGTCCGTACGACGTTGCGGGCGGGCTGAGCCCGCCGGTCCGGGTGTGCGGCGGGCGGGCGCCGGTGCGGGATGTCAGGCTGGTGCCGAGGACCCGCGAAAGGGGATCGTCATGATCACCACCGACTCCGCCCCCGGCTCCCCCTGCTGGCTGGATCTCGGTGCACCGGACGTGCGGGCCGCGGCGGACTTCTACGGCGCGGTGCTCGGCTGGCGGTACGCGCCCATGGGTGAGGCCGAGGACGCCGGCGGCGGGATGTTCCAGAAGGACGGCAAGGCCGTCGCCGGGCTGGGCCCGCTCACCGAGGAGGGGGCGCGGTCGGCCTGGATGATCTACTTCGCCGTCGAGGACGCCGACGCCACCACGCGGGCCGTCGAGAGCGCCGGGGGCTCGGTGCGCGTGGCGCCGAAGGATCTCGGGGACTGGGGCCGCATGGCGCAGTTCACCGATCCGCTGGGCGGGCAGTTCGCCGTCTGGCAGCCCGGGAGCAACGCGGGCTTCGAACTGACGGACGCGCCGGGCGCCCTGGCGTGGACCGAGCTCTACACGAGTGACGCCGAGGCCTCGAAGGAGTTCTACGGCGGGGTCTTCGGCTGGCAGTACAGCGACATGGAACTGCCGGGCGATGGGGGCGCGTACACGCTGATCAGGCCCGCCGGGCTGCCCGAGGAGCGGATGCAGGGCGGTCTGATGGAGCTGCCGAAGGAGAGCCTCGCGCCGGCGGACGGACGGCCGTACTGGCACCCCGTGTTCGGCGTCACCGACTGCGACGCGGCGGTCGCGCAGGTCACCGGTCACGGCGGCACCGTGCAGATGGGCCCGGTGGACGCGGAGGGCGTCGGCCGGCTGGCGGTCTGCCTCGACCCGTCGAACGCCGACTTCGTCCTGCTGACCCCGGCCCCGCCCCCGGCGGCCTGAGCGCGGTCAGGCAGAGCGGCGGAAGCCGATCGTCGGGACGGCCCGGCGCAGCGGCCACGGCCGCCCCGACTCCTCCGGCACCAGATCGGCGAGAAAGGCGTACCGGCGCAGGGCCTCCCGGTCCTGGCCGGCCAGCGACCGCACCTGGCGCCACCAGGCGCCGATCTCCGCCCAGCCGGGCGCCGACAGGGAGCCGCCGAACTCCTGGACGGACAGCGCGGCGGTCAGCCCGGCGAAGGCGAGCCGGTCGGCGAGCGGCCAGCCCGCGAGGGTGCCGGTGACGAACCCGGCCACGAAGACATCGCCCGCGCCGGTGGGGTCCAGCGCCTCCACGGCGATCGCGGGGACGACGGCGGTCTCGCCGGTCCGTCCGTCGACGGCGTACGCGCCCTCCGCGCCCAGGGTCACCACGGCGACCGGCACATGCTCGGTGAGGGCGTGCGCGGCCTCCTGCGGGGAGCCGGTGCGGGTGTAGCGCATGGCCTCCTCGGCGTTCGGCAGGAACGCCTCGCAGTGCTCCAGGTCGGCGAGGCCGGCCAGGTCCCAGGCGCCGGTGTCGTCCCAGCCGACGTCGGCGAAGACCCGGGTGCCCTTGCTCGCGGCCTGTGCGATCCAGGGGGCCCTGGTGCCCGGGACCAACGAGGCGACGGCGGCCCGGGCGCGGGGCGGGCAGTCCGGCGCGGGCTCCTCGGGGGGCGGCTCATGGCCGTGGGAGACCATGGTGCGCTCGCCCTCGTAGGCCATGGAGACGGTGACCGGCGAGTGCCAGCCGGGCACGGTGCGGGAGGGCGAGAGGTCGATGCCCTCGCCCTGCTCCAGCGCGTCCCAGCAGTAGTCGCCGTAGTGGTCGTCGCCGAAGGCCGCCGCGAGCGACGTCTTCAGGCCGAGGCGGGCGAGCGCCGTCGCCATGTTGGCCACGCCGCCGGGGCTGGAGCCCATGCCGCGGGCCCAGGACTCGGTGCCGCGCACCGGGGCGGAGTCGAGGCCGGTGAAAATGATGTCGAGGAAGACCGTGCCGGTCAGATACACGTCCCAGGGCGGGTCGCCGGGCTCGCGCAGCCCGGCGAGCGGGTCGGTCGTCGCCCGCCGGTACGGCCCCTTGGACAGGGGTGGCGGCCCCTGGGGCGAGGGTCCCTTCCCGGTGGGCGCGGTGGGCGTGGTCACGGTGCGCTCCCTGACGTGGTCCTGATCTGGCCAGTGTGCACCACGCCACGGACAACGCCATGTGTTCCCCGCCGGGGGGCCCTCAGGTCACAGGGCGGCCCCCACCAGGGCGAGTCCGGTGGTGAGGAGGCCGCGCAGATCGGCCAGGTCGGCGGGGGACGGGTCGGTCAGCGGGGCGCGGACCGGGCCGACGGTGCGGCCGCGCAGCCGGGCCGCGGCCTTGACCAGGGACACCGCGTAGCCGGGCACCCGGTCGCGGATCTCGGCGAGCGGGGCGTAGAAGTCGCGCAGGAGGCGGGTCACGGTGGCGTCGTCGCCGTCCCGGAGCGCGGCGAAGAAGGCGTTCGCGATCTCGGGGGCGAAGGCGTGCACGGCGGAGGAGTAGGCGGGGACGCCGACCCCGGCGTAGGCGCGGGCCTGGAGTTCGGCGGTGGAGGCGCCGTTGAAGAAGAGAAAGCCGTCGGGGGCGGCGAGGGTGAGGCGCTGGAGGCGGTCGAGGTCGCCGTGGCCGTCCTTGAGGCCGACGAGGGTGGGGATGCGGGCGGCGTGGCGCAGCGCGGCCGGGGTGAAGGCGACCTGTCCACGCTGGTAGGCGACGAGCGGCAGCCGGGTCCGGGCGGCGATCGACTCCAGTTGGGCGACGAGGCCGTCCTGCGGGGCGGCGACGAGATAGTGCGGCAGGACGAGGAGGGCATCGGCGCCGGCCTCCTCGGCGATCCGGGCGAAGCGGGCGGCCTGCGCCCAGCCGTAGCCGACGCCGGCCACGACGGGCACCCGTCCGGCGGTCTCCTCGACGGCGGCGGTGACGACCGCGCGGTACTCGTCCTCGTCCAGCGAGAAGAACTCGCCGGTGCCGCAGGCGGGGAACACGGCGCCGGGACCGGTGGCGAGCTGACCGGCCAGGTGGGCGCGGAAGCCGTCCAGGTCCAGGGAGCCGTCGGTGTGGAAGCTGGTGAGCGGGAAGGACAGCACGCCCCGGGCCATGGCGTCCCGCAGCCGCCCGGCGGTGTCCACGGCTGTTTCCGTAGTCGCGGCAAGGCCCACGCCCATCATCTCCCCATCTGAACATCGTCCATGTATGAGAATGGAGATTAGGTGAGTGAACGGTGGAGCGTCAACGGCCCCTCCCTCCGGATTACGATCGCCCCATGTCAGACACAGGCGGCGTCCGCGAGGTGAAGTCCGCGGCGCGCACGGTCGAGCTGCTGGAGCTCCTCGCCGCGCGCGGGGACCGCCCGGCCCGCCTCCAGGAACTCGCGGACACCCTCGACGTCCCGCGCAGCTCCATGTACGCGCTGTTGCAGACCCTGATCTCGCGGGGCTGGGTGCGCACCGACGTCACCGGTTCGCTCTACGGCATCGGCATCCACGCCCTGCTGACCGGCACCAGCTATCTCGACTCCGACCCGCGCGTCCGCCTCGTACGGCCGTATCTGGACGAGGCGTCGCAGGCGCTCGGCGAGACGGTGCATCTGGCCCGGCTGGACGGGCGGGACGTCGCCTATCTGGCCACCCGTGAGTCGCACGCGTATCTGCGGACCATCAGCCGGGTCGGCCGGCGTCTGCCCGCCCACGCGGGCGCCCTGGGCAAGGCCCTGCTCGCCGAACGCCCCGACTCCGACCTCCCCGAGGGCCCGTATCCGACGCTGACGCCCCGCACCCGCACCACCCGCGCCGCCCTGGCCGCGGACCTCGCCGAGGTGCGGGAGCGCGGCTGGTCGGTCGACCGCGAGGAGAGCGTCCCCGGCATCATCGGGCTCGGCTTCGCCCTGCGCTACGACACCCCCGCGCAGGACGCGATCAGCTGCTCCGTGCCGGTGGCCCGCTGGTCGCCGCGGCACGAGGAGCGGATCGTCGCGGTGCTGCGGGAGATCCGCACGAAGATCGAGGCGACGGCTCCCGGCGCGGCGGGCGGTTCGGTGCACTGGCGCAGGTGAGAGGGGTTTTCAGCACCCTGTGAGGCAGCGCTTTTACCCCTGTTCGACACCTGCAAACCGAACGTGCCTCAGATCACACCGCCCGGCCTTCTTCGCACGTCCCCGTGCTTGATACAAATTGCCCGCGCGTTCCTGTCCGTCGACGGCCTGCGCCCCTCCCCCTTTCCGTGCCTCTCTTTCGCATGCCCTGGGAACGCCCGTGCTCGCCCCTCGCACCACCCCCTGGCCCCTCGTCGCCCTTTTCACGGCCGGGTACCTCGCCCCGTATCTGCTGCCGACCGTCGTCGGCCGCCTCGACTCCGGGCTTCCGCTCACCCCGACCCAGGCCGGCGCCATCGGCAGTGCCCTGCTGCTGAGTTCGGCGTCGGCGGGCTTCCTGCTGGCCTCCCGCGTGGAGCGCCTGGGCGCCCGCCGGCTCGCCCGGACCGGGCTGCTCCTGGCCCTGCTCGGCTACGGCGGGGCCGCGCTCGCGCACGCCGTACCGGCCGTCGTCGCCGGTGTCATGGCCGGTGGCCTCGGCTCCGGCACGGTCACCGCGGTCGCCGCCACCCGGATCGCCGCCCTCGGGGCGTCCTCGCCCCGCACCGGACGCGGGAGCTGGCGCACCGACCCGCACCGGGTCACCACCGCCGGGCTGCTCGGCGTCTCCGCCCTCGCGGGCGCCCTCTATCTGACGGTCCCGCACCTCGGCGCCGGCCACGACCGGCCGCTGGCCGCGATCGCCCTCACCGCGCTCGCGGTGTGGCCGCTCACCGGCCGGCTCCCCGCCGCCGAGGCCACGTCCGGCACCTCGGCGGCACGGCCCGCGGCGCCGCTCCCCCACCGCCGGCACGGCCTCGTGCTCGCCGGCTGCATGCTGCTGTGGTCCCTCGCGCAGAACTCCCTGTGGGGCGTCAGCGGCCGGATCGGCCTGGAACAGGCCCATATGACGGAGGCCGCGGTCGGCGCGGTGTTCGCCGTGGCGCTCGGCGCCGGACTGCTCGGTGTGACCGGCGCGGGCGCGCTCGGCCCCCGGCTCGGCCGCGCGATGCCCGTCGGCGGCGGCACCGTCCTCATCGCCGTGTGCATCGCGCTCAGCGCCTCCGCGACGGACCTGACGTCGTTCGCGACCGGCGAGATCGCCTGGAACACGCTGTACCCGATCGTGCTGTCGTACGTCATCGGCCTGGCCGCCTCCCTCGACGGGCGGGGCCGCTGGGCGGTGCTCGTCGGCTCGGCCTCCTCGCTGGGCACGGCCGCGGGCCCGCTCACCGGGAGCGTGCTGTCGGCCGGGGCGGGCTTCCCGATGATGGGCGTGATCCTCGCGGCGGGGCTGCTGCTGGTCGCCGTACCGCTGACGGTGGTGGCGCTCGGCCGCCGTACGCCGGAGCCGGACGGGTCCGCGGACGGCGTCGAGGTCGTCTCGATCCCGCTGGACACCGCCGAGGCCGCCCCGGCCGCACCGGAGCGCCTGGCCCCCGCGACCTAGGTGGTCAGTTGGGCCGGCGCTTCGGGAAGGGCACCCGGAGCAGGTCGTGCGCCACGGTCAGGTCCGCCTCGAAGCCGGCGGCCCGGGCCTGGCGCTCGAACTCGCCCGGGTCGGTGTAGCGCTGGCTGAAGTGGGTGAGGACCAGATGGCCCACCCCGGCGTCCCGCGCGACCCGGGCGGCCTGACCCGCGGTCAGATGGCCGTGCTCCTCGGCGAGGGCGGCGTCCTCGTCCAGGAAGGTGGACTCGATGACGAGCATGTCGCAGCCGTCGGCGAGGGCGTACACGCCGTCGCACAGCCTGGTGTCCATGACGAACGCGAACCGCTGCCCGCGCCGGACCTCGCTCACGTCGTCGAGCGTGACCGAGCCGAGCGCGCCATCCCGCTGGAGCCGGCCGACGTCCGGGCCCTCGATGCCGTGCGCGGCGAGCCGCTCGGGCAGCATGCGGCGGCCGTCGGGCTCGACCAGGCGGTAGCCGTACGACTCGACGGGGTGGGACAGCCGGGCGGTGTGCAGCGTGTAGGAGCCGGCGTCGGCGACGACCCCGTCGGAGTCGACCGGGGCCGGCGCGATCTCGGCGGTCTCCCGGTAGGCGGTGGCGTACCGCAACCGGTCGAAGAACCGCTGCCCGGAGCGCGGATAGTGGGCGGTGACCGGGTGCGGGACCCGGTCGAGGTTGATCCTCTGGATCACCCCGGCCAGGCCCAGCGAGTGGTCGCCGTGGAAGTGGGTGACGCAGATCCGGTTCAGGTCGTGGGCGGCGACCCCGGCCCGCAGCATCTGCCGCTGGGTGCCCTCGCCCGGGTCGAACAGGATGCCCTCGCCGTCCCAGCGCAGCACATAGCCGTTGTGGTTGCGGTGCCGGGTCGGGACCTGGCTCGCGGTGCCGAGGACGACCAGTTCACGTACGGACACGGCGACTTATCCGGGGGGCCACTCGAGGCCGCGGCCGCCGAGGACGTGGGCGTGCGTGTGGAAGACCGTCTGGCCCGCACCCGCACCGGTGTTGAACACGATGCGGTAGCTGTCCAGCTTCTCGTCGTCGGCGACGGCCTGCGCCTCGCGCAGGAGGTCCGCGGCGAGCTCCGGTTCGGCGGTGGCGAGCGCGGCGGCGTCCTTGTGGTGCGCCCTGGGGATGATCAGGACATGGGTGGGCGCCTGCGGGTTGATGTCGCGGAAGGCGACGGTCGTCTCGGTCTCCCGCACGATCGTCGCCGGCACATGCCCAGCGACGATCTTGCAGAACAGGCAGTCGTCCTGCGGCTCCCCAGCCATGGTCCCTCCGGGCGTTGGACGGCGATGGTGTGACCGGGGCATCGTATCGTCGCCGGGTGCCGCCGCGCGGGGAGTGGTCGCGCGGCGCCCCTCAGCGCTCCGGCAGGGCCGGCGGGGTCTTCGCCGGACGGGTCTCCAGCGCCTCCAGCGCGAGGCGGATCGCCTCGTCCAGCTGCGCGTCCCGGCCCGCCACCCAGTCCTGCGGGCGCTGGACCACCTCGACGTCCGGGTCGACCCCGTGGTTCTCCACGTCCCAGCCGAACCCCTCCAGCCAGATGGCGTACTTGGGCTGGGTGACCAGGGTGCCGTCGACCAGGTGGTAGCGGCTGTCGATGCCGATGACCCCGCCCCAGGTGCGGGTGCCGACGACCGGGCCCAGGCCGAGCGCCTTGATCGCCGCGTTGACGATGTCGCCGTCGGAGCCGGAGAACTCGTTCGCCACGGCCACCACCGGACCGCGCGGCGCGTCCATGGGATAGCTGTTCGGCCGCATGCCGCGCGGCATCTCCCAGCCGACGATGCGCCGGGCGAGCTTCTCCACGACCAGCTGCGAGGTGTGCCCGCCGCCGTTCTCCCGCACGTCGACGACCAGGCCCTCGCGGGCCACCTCGACCCGCAGGTCACGGTGGATCTGGGCCCAGCCGGGCGCCTGCATGTCCGGCACGTGCAGATAGCCGAGCCGGCCGCCGGACCGCTCGTGGACGTACGCCCGCCGGTCCGCGACCCACGCGTGGTAGCGCAGCGGCTGCTCGTCGGCGACCGGGACGACGACGGTGTGCCGGGCGTCCCCGCCGCCGGCCGGCGCGATCGTCAGCTCCACCGGCTTGCCCGCGGTGCCGACCAGCAGCGGTCCCGGCCCGGTCACCGGGTCCACCGGCATCCCGGCCACCGCGGCGATCGCGTCCCCGGGGCGCACGGCGACGCCCGGGGCGGCCAGCGGCGCCCGTGCCTCCGGGTCGGAGGTCTCCGACGGCAGGATCCGGTCGATCCGCCAACTGCCGTCCTCATGGCGGGAGATGTCCGCGCCGAGCAGGCCCTGCCGGGGCCCGCCGCCGTAGCCGCGCGAGCCGACGTACGCGTGCGAGGTGCCCAGCTCGCCCTGGACCTCCCACAGCAGGTCGACCAGGTCGTCGTGGGTGGCCACCTTGTCCAGCAGCGGCCGGTAGCGGTCGAGGACGCCCGCCCAGTCGACGCCGTTCATGTCGGCCCGCCAGAAGTGGTCGCGCATGATGCGCCCGGTCTCCTCGAACATCTGGCGCCACTCCGCCGCCGGGTCGACGCGCCGGCGGACCCGGCCGAGGTCCACGGTGATGTTCGAGTCGCCGTCCTCGTCGCCGGAGGCCCGCCGGTCGCTCGGGACGACCTTGAGCCGCCGGTCCGTCCACAGCAGCACCCGCCGGCCGTCGCCGCTGACCTCGAAGTGGTCGGCGTCGTCGGCGAGATGCTCCACCCGCCGCTGCACGAGGTCGTAGCGCTCCAGCTCGGTCTTCGGCTCGGGGTCGTCGAGGCTGGCCCGGGCCGCGCCGAGCGCGCCCTGCACGGGATGCCGCAGCCACAGCACACCGTCCTTGGCGGCCCGCAGATGCGAGTAGCGGGCGGCCTCGACCGGGAAGGGCACGATCCGGTCGGCGAGGCCCTCCAGGTCGATCCGGGTGGCCGGGGTGCCCTCGCTGTCGGGCGTCTCGTCCTTGTCCGGGGCGTCGAAGGCGCGCCCGTGCCGCTGCGGGCCGAAGGGCGACGGGGTGGTCGCGGCGAGCGTGATCAGATGCGGCCGGGAGCCCACCACGAAGGCGAGGTCGAAGACGTGCTCGTCGTAGACGGGGTCGAAGGCCCGGGTGGACAGGAACACCAGGTGCTTGCCGTCGTGGGTGAACGCGGGCGCGTAGTCCCGGAACCGCAGCGGGGTCGCCTCGGACACCGACAGATCGGTGGTGTTGGCGAGCTTCAGCTGGGACAGCGGGTCGGGGCCGGGATGCGCCCAGGCGAGCCAGGCCGAATCGGGCGAGAAGACCAGCCCCGAGACATTGCCGTCGGCGCTGCGGTCGACCTCGCGGACCTCGCCGCTGTCCCGTTCGACGAGCAGGAGCCGTCCGTCGTGCGCGGCGACCGCGGCCCGGCTGCCGTCGGGGGCCATGGCGAGCTCCAGCACCCGTCCGAGCCGTCCGGCGGCGAGCCGGCGCGGGGTGGTGCCCGGCGCGAGACCGGTGGCCGGGGCGAACTCGAGGGCGTCCTCGCCCTCCGCGTCCGTCACCCACACCACCCACTCCTCGCCGTCCGTGCGGAAGGTGCGCGGCAGCCGGGCGCGGACGCCGGGCTCGGCGGCGAGGGCGCGGGCGGGCCCGGAGCGGTGGGTGACCCAGTGGACGCTGCCGCGGACGGCGACGGCGCTGCCGCGCGCGGTGTGGTCGGGGGACGCGGAGCCGAACCAGCGGGCGGCGTTCAGCACGTACGGCCGCCGGTCGGTGCGCTGTCCGCCGAGCCGGACGGCGAGGCGCCGCGGCTCGGCCGTGTCCAGGTCGTCGAGCAGCCACAGGTCGCCGGCGCTCGCGTGGACGACCCGGGAGCCGTCCCCGGCGGCGTGCCGGGCATAGAAGCCGTCGATCGGCGTGTGGCGGCGCAGGTCGGTGCCGTCGGCGAGGGACGAGTACAGGGCGCCCACGCCCTCGTGGTCGGAGAGGAACGCGACCCGGTCGCCCACCCACAGGGGGCACTCCAGGTTCCCGTCCAGCTCCTCGTGCAGCCGGACGAATGCGCCGTCGCCGTCGCGGTCGATCCACAGCTTGCCCGCGGTGCCGCCCCGGTAGCGCTTCCAGCGGGCGGCCTCCAGACCCATCGGCGCGGAGGCGAGCAGCAGCCGCGGCCCGTGCACGACGTCGCCGACGGGCCCGTACGGCAGGGTGGTGGCGGGTCCGCCGTCCAGCGGGACGGCGTGCGCCCAGGTGCGGCGGCTGCCGGCCTGGCCCCAGGTGCTGGTGGCGAGGACCCGGCCGTCCGGGGTCCAGCCCCGGACCCGGGTGCGCGGGCTGCCCCAGTGGGTGAGGCGGGTCGAGGGGCCGCCGTCGACCGGCGCGATGTGCACCTCGGGGGCGCCGTCGCGGGTCGACGTCCAGGCGACGGTGGTGCCGTCGGGCGAGATGCGCGGCGAGGTGACGGGGACGTTGTCGGCGCTGACCCGCCAGGCGCGGCCGCCGTCGAGCGGGGCGAGCCAGACGTCGTCCTCCGCGGTGAACGCGACGAGGTCGCCGTGCAGATGCGGGTACCGCAGGTAGGCGGGCTGGGCCGGAGCGGAGGTCGCGGGCTGTGTCACGCGATCACCCTAGGGAAGCGCGGCTGCTCGGGACAGGGCTTCGGGACAGTTCCCCACGGTCCGGTGGCCGACCGCTCACTTGCCCTCCGGCCAGCAGTTCGGGCGCTCCTGGCAGTACACGGTCTTCGTCACGGTGACGGTGACGGTCGGGCCGGGCTGCTGCCCTCCGTCGCCGGGGCCCACCGGGGACGGGGTGCTGTCGCACCGGCCGAGCCCGTTGACGTGGAACCACTCCTTGCCGCCGACCTCGGCGACCAGATCGCCACGTACGCAGGAGCCGCTGACGGCGCGGGTGATCCGGCCCGTGACGGTGATGTCCCTGCCGTCGGAGGTCTCGCCCTCGCAGTCGACCTTGACGACCGTCCGCTCACCGGCCTTCGGCGAACTGCCGCCGCCTCCGCCGTCGTAGGAGCCGGTGCAGTTCAGCCACTGGACGTCGGCCTTCTGCCGCTCCAGCTCCTTGGTCACGGTCTGGTCGGTCGTGAACGCCACGGACGCGGCGCTCAGTCCGCCCGGATCGCAGGCGGCGATGCCGCCGGCTCCGAGGACGGCGAGCGCCGTGACGGCGATCCCTCGTGCCGCACGGCTCCGGATCCTGTGCGATACCCCCATGGGAGGGCAGCCTGCCACTGTCCCGCGCGGCGCGGTAGGGCGCATACGGCCACTGTGGGCTCCCCTCCCCCGGCGGCGCGCTCGGTCAGGACCAGCGGCCGGTGCGGCCCAGCAGCAGGGCCGTCGCGGCGGTCCCGGCGGTGGAGGTGCGCAGCACGGACCGCCCGAGCCGGTACGCCGACGCGCCCGCCGCCTCGAACAGGGCCAGCTCCTCGGGGGAGACGCCCCCTTCGGGTCCGACGACGAGCACCAGGTCGCCGTCGGCGGGCAGTTCGGCGGTCGCCAGCGGCCGGCTGCCGTAGTCCCGGTCCTCGTGCAGCACGGCGGCGAACGCGGCCTCCGCGAGAAGGCCGGCGACCTGCTTGGTCGTCGCCGCGTCCATGACCTCGGGGAAGCGCACCCGGCGCGACTGCTTGCCGGCCTCGCGGGCGGTGGCCCGCCACTTGCCGAGGGCCTTCGCGCCGCGCTCGCCCTTCCACTGGGTGATGCAGCGCGAGGCCGCCCACGGCACGATCCGGTCGACGCCGGTCTCGGTCATGGTCTCGACGGCCAGTTCGCCCCGGTCGCCCTTGGGCAGCGCCTGCACGACGGTGATCGTCGGCCGGGGGGCGGGCTCCTCCGCGACGGCGCCCAGGTCGACGACGAGCCGGTCCTTGCCCTCGGCGGCGGTGACGACGCCCTCGGCCCAGTGCCCCAGGCCGTCGGTGAGGACGACCGCCTCGCCGGGCCGCAGCCGCTTCACGGACACGGCGTGCCGCCCCTCGGGCCCGTCGAGGACGTACGGACCGCGCGGGGCCCCGGTGGGCTCCAGGGTGTCGACGACGAAGACGGGCGCGGTCATCGGGAGGGTCCCTTCGGGTGGGCGGACAACGCTGTCGAGGCCGCCTCGAGCTCGACGGCCAGGACCTCCACGAGCCGGCCCGCGGGCAGCTCCCGGGCCTGGCGGTGGCCCTGCCCGGCCCACAGCGCCATGCCCTGCGCGTCGCCGGAGGCGGCGGCCTTCTTGCGCAGCGGCGCGGTCAGGTGGTGCACCTCGGGGTAGGCCGCGGGGGCGTACGGGCCGTGCTCGCGCAGGAAGCGGTTGACGAGGCCGCGGGCGGGGCGGCCGGTGAAGGCGCGGGTCAGCTCGGTCCGGGTGAACAGCGGGTTGGTGAGCGCCTGCTTGTGCACGGCGTTCGCGCCGGACTCATGGGTGGCCAGGAAGGCGGTACCGAGCTGGGCGGCCGTGGCACCGGCGGCGAGGACGGCGGCGATCTGGCTGCCCCGCATGATGCCCCCGGCGGCGACCACGGGGATGTTCACGGTCTCCCGGATCTGGGAGACCAGGGTCAGCACGCCGAGCCCGGCGCACTCGGCCTCCGGGTTGTCGCGATGGGTGCCCTGGTGGCCGCCGGCCTCGACGCCCTGGGCGATCACGGCGTCCGCGCCGGCCCGCTCGACGGCGAGGGCCTCGTCCGGGGTGGTGGCCGTGACGAGCGTGAAGGTCCCGGCGCGCCGGAGGGACTCCAGCACGTCGGCGCCGGGGACGCCGAAGTGGAAGGAGACGACCGGCACCGGGTTGTCGAGCAGCACGGCGAGCTTGGCGTCGTAGCCGTCGTCCCGGCCGCTGTCACGGTCCCCCAGCTCGGTCTCGTACCAGGCGGCCTCACCGGCCAGCTGGTGGGCGTAGACGTCGACGGCCGCCGCATTGGAGGGTGCGGCGCCGGCCGCTCCGGTGGAGCCGGTGCTTGCACCGGGATACTCCGGCTGGGGCATGAAGAGGTTGACGCCGAAGGGGCGCTGGGTCAGGCTCCGCAGCTGCTTGATCTCCTGGTACATCCCGTCGGCCGTCTTGTACCCGGCGGCGAGAAAGCCCAGCCCCCCGGCCTCGGACACGGCGGCGGCGAGCTGCGGCAGGGAGACGCCGCCGGCCATGGGTGCCTGCACGATCGGGTGAGGCAGGAGATCGGTCAGTGCGGAGGACATGACCGCATGTTGTCACGTCCCCCGAACAAGTCCGAATCGGCCCTTCCCCTTGCGGGGCAAGGGATCGGGCCGTCCGGGTCAGCGTCCGTTGAAGGCGTCCTTCAGGCGCGAGAACAGCCCCTGCTGACCGGGCTGGAACTGGCCCTGGGGCCGCTCCTCGCCGCGCAGCTTGGACAGCTCGCGCAGCAGGCGCTCCTGCTCCGGGTCGAGCTTGGTCGGGGTCTGCACCTCGACGTGGACGACGAGGTCGCCCCGGCCGCCGCCGCGCAGATGCGTGACACCGCGGCCGTGCAGCGGGATCGACTGGCCGGACTGGGTGCCGGGCCGGATGTCGACCTCCTCCATGCCGTCCAGCGTCTCCAGCGGCACCTTGGTGCCGAGCGCCGCCGCCGTCATCGGGATGGTGACGGTGCAGTGCAGGTCGTCGCCGCGCCGCTGGAAGGTGCTGTGCGGCAGCTCGTGGATCTCGACGTAGAGGTCGCCGGCGGGACCGCCGCCGGGGCCGACCTCGCCCTCACCGGCGAGCTGGATCCGCGTGCCGTTGTCGACACCGGCCGGGATCTTGACGGTGAGGGTGCGGCGGGACCGCACACGTCCGTCGCCCGCGCACTCCGGGCACGGCGTCGGGACGACCGTGCCGAAGCCCTGGCACTGCGGGCAGGGGCGCGAGGTCATGACCTGGCCGAGGAAGGACCGCGTCACCTGCGACACCTCGCCGCGACCGCGGCACATGTCACAGGTCTGGGCGGAGGTGCCGGGGGCGGCGCCCTCGCCGCTGCAGGTGTTGCAGACGACGGCGGTGTCGACCTGGATGTCCTTCGTGGTGCCGAAGGCCGCCTCGTCGAGCTCGACCTCCAGCCGGATCATCGCGTCCTGGCCCCGCCGCGTCCTCGAGCGCGGGCCCCGCTGGGAGGCCGTGCCGAAGAACGCGTCCATGATGTCGGAGAAGTTGCCGAAGCCGCCGGCGCCGAAGCCGCCCGCGCCGCCGCCGCCCGCCTGGGACAGCGGGTCGCCGCCGAGGTCGTAGACCTGCTTCTTCTGCGGGTCCGACAGCACCTCGTAGGCGGCGTTGATCTCCTTGAACCGCTCCTGGGTCTTCGGGTCCGGGTTGACGTCCGGGTGCAGCTCGCGGGCGAGCCGCCGGAAGGCCTTCTTGATCTCTTCCTGCGACGCGTCGCGACGCACGCCGAGCACGGCGTAGTAGTCCGTGGCCACCTACGACTCCGCCAGGATCTGTCCGACGTAACGTGCCACTGCGCGTACCGCTCCCATCGTTCCCGGGTAATCCATGCGGGTCGGTCCGACCACGCCGAGCTTGGCGACTGCCTCGCCGCCCGAACCGTAGCCCACCGAGACCACGGACGTGGAGTTGAGTCCCTCGTAGGCGTTCTCGTGCCCGATCCGCACGGTCATGCCCGAATCCCCGGCCTCGCCAAGCAACTTGAGGAGGACGACCTGCTCCTCCAGGGCTTCCAGGACCGGCCGGATGGTGAGGGGGAAGTCATGTCCGAAGCGGGTCAGATTGGCGGTGCCGCCGATCATCAGCCGCTCCTCGTTCTCCTCGACGAGTGTCTCCAGGAGGGTGGAGAGCACGGTCGAGACGGTGCCGCGGTCCTCGACGTCGAAGGCCTCGGGCAGGTCCTCGACGAGCCGGGGCACGTCGGTGAAGCGCCGGCCGGCGACCCGGCTGTTCAGCCGGGCGCGCAGGTCCGCGAGCGAGGCCTCGCCGACGGGGGCCGGGCAGTCGATCATCCGCTGCTCGACCCGGCCGGTGTCCGTGATCAGGACGAGCATCACGCGCGCGGGGGCGAGCGAGAGCAGCTCGACGTGCCGGACGGTGGACCGGGTCAGCGACGGGTACTGGACGACGGCGACCTGCCGGGTGAGCTGCGCGAGCAGCCGCACCGTGCGGGCGACGACGTCGTCGAGGTCGACGGCGCCGTCGAGGAAGTTCTGGATGGCGCGCCGCTCGGGCGGGGTCATCGGCTTCACACCGGCGAGCTTGTCGACGAAGAGGCGGTAGCCCTTGTCGGTGGGGATGCGCCCGGCGCTGGTGTGCGGCTGCGCGATGTAGCCCTCGTCCTCCAGGGCCGCCATGTCGTTGCGTACGGTCGCCGGGGAGACGCCGAGGTTGTGCCGCTCGGTGAGCGCCTTGGAGCCCACCGGCTCCTCCGTCCCGACGTAGTCCTGGACGATCGCGCGCAGCACCTGGAGCCTGCGTTCACTCAGCATCTCGCGCACACCTCCAGCGGTCGGTCCTCTTGGCACCCTTCCTGGCACTCTGTCCGTCCGAGTGCCAGCCGTCCCCGGCCAGTGTACGGCGGTGGGGTGCACCCCGGGCAAGGCCGGTCGGTTTCACCTCCGTGCCCGGCGGGGGTGTCTTGGCTAGCGTCGCGGTATGACGGTGACTTGGGAAGACCTGGGGTGGGAGCGGTTGGCGGACGGGGTGGGCCGGTGCCGTCTGCCGGGGTGGGACTGCACCGTGGGGCTGGTGGCGGGCGACGGCGCCGCGCTGGCCGTCGACGCCGGGTCGAGCCTCGCGGAGGGGGCGCGGCTGCGGACGCAGGCGCAGTGGCTCACGGGTCACCGTGTGACCCATCTCGCGCTGACCCACCCCCACTTCGATCATGTCTTCGGCGCCGCGGCCTTCGCGGGCGCGGAGGTCTACGGGCCGGTGGGCATGGGGACGGTCCTGGAGGGGCGGCACGCGCGCGAGGAGCTGCGCGCGGACGCGGTGCGCCACGGCCTGGACGCGGCGGCGGCCGAGGAGGCGGCGGACGCGCTGGTCGTGCCCCGCCATCCGGTGAGCGGCGAGTGGACGCTGGACCTCGGCGGCGGGCGGCAGGTCCTGCTGGCGAACGTGGGCCCGGCGCACACGGCGCACGATCTGGTGGTGCTGGTGCCGGGCCGGCTCCCCGGCGACCCGGAGGTGGTGTTCTGCGGCGACCTGGTGGAGGAGTCGGGGGAACCCCAGGCCGGCCCGGACGCCGTGCCCTCGCACTGGCCGGCCGCGCTGGACCGGCTGCTGGACCTCGGCGGTGAGGACGCGCTGTACGTACCCGGTCACGGAGCGGTGGTGGACGCGGAGTTCGTCCGGCGCCAGCGCGACGGGCTGGCCGCCAGATTCGGCGTGTCGCGGTGAGCGGGGGGCCGCTTCTCCTATCGTCGTGCGAATGCGCCAGTACTCCCCGGACCTGACCCCGCCCTGGAAGAAGCCCACGTCCGTGCCCGAGGTCCCGGCGGAGCCGGGCCTGGTGGTCGAGGAGCCCGGTACGGGCTTCTGCGGCGCGGTGATCCGCTGCGAGGCGGGCACGGTCACCCTGGAGGACCGCTTCGGCAAGCACCGGGTGTTCCCGCTGGAGCCCCGGGGCTTTCTGCTGGAGGACCGCGTGGTCACCCTGGTGAGGCCGGCGGCGGGCCCGGCCCGCCCGGCACGCACGGCGTCCGGCTCCGTGGCGGTCCCCGGCGCGCGGGCGCGGGTGGCCCGGGCGGGGCGCATCTATGTGGAGGGCCGGCACGACGCCGAGCTGGTCGAGAAGGTGTGGGGCGACGACCTGCGCATCGAGGGCGTGGTCGTGGAGTACCTGGAGGGCGTCGACGACCTGCCGTCGATCGTGGCGGACTTCGCGCCCGGCCCCGACGCGCGGCTGGGCGTCCTGGTGGACCCCCTGGAGCCGGGCTCGAAGGAGTGGCGGATCGCACAGGCGGTGACCAGCGAGCACGCGCTGGTCGTCGGCCACCCGTACATCGACATCTGGGAGGCCGTGAAGCCCTCGTCCCTGGGCATCGAGTCCTGGCCCCGGGTCCCGCACGGCCAGGACTGGAAGAAGGGCGTCTGCCGCGCCCTGGGCTGGCCGCCGGACAACACCGGCGCGGTCTGGCAGGCCATCCTGAAACGGGTCGGCTCCTACAAGGACCTGGAACCGGAGCTGCTGGGCCGCGTGGAGGAACTGATCGACTTCGTCACGGCGGGCGGCGGCGACTGACACCGGGTTCGGGAACTCGCCGGAGGGGTCAGTCCACCAGGTCCCGGACCACCGCGTCGGCCAGCAGCCGTCCTCGCAGGGTGAGGACCGCCCGCCCCTCCGCGTACGGCTCTTCCTTCAGCAGCCCTTCCTTCAGCGCCCGCCGCGAAGCCGCCAGGCCCTGCTCGCGCAGCAGGTCCAGGGGGGCGCCCTCGCGGAGTCTCAGTTCCAGGAGGATGCCTTCGACCCTTCTGTCCTCCTCGGACAGCAGCTCGCGGCCGGCGCCCGGGGAGCGGCCCTCCGCCAGGGCGGCCGCGTATGCGCCGGGGTGCTTGACGTTCCACCAGCGCACGCCGCCTACGTGGGAGTGGGCGCCCGGACCCGCGCCCCACCAGTCGGCGCCGCGCCAGTACAACTCGTTGTGCAGGCAGCGGCCCGCCTCGGAGGTCGCCCAGTTCGAGACCTCGTACCAGGCGTAGCCCGCCTCGGACAGGACGGACTCGGCGATCAGATAGCGGTCGGCGTGGACGTCGTCGTCGGTCATCGGGACCTCGCCGCGGCGGATGCGCCGGGCCAGCTGGGTGCCCTCCTCGACGATCAGGGCGTACGCCGACACATGGTCGGGCCCGGCGCCGATCGCCGCCTCCAGGGACGCCCGCCAGTCGTCGTCCGACTCGCCCGGGGTGCCGTAGATCAGGTCCAGGTTCACATGGTCGAAGCCGGCCGCGCGGGCCTCGGCGACACAGGCCTCGGGGCGGCCGGGGGTGTGCGTGCGGTCGAGGATCTTCAGGACGTGCTGCCTGGCGCTCTGCATGCCGAACGAGATCCGGTTGAAGCCGCCCTCGCGGAGCGTGGCCAGATAGGCCGGGTCGACCGACTCCGGGTTGGCCTCGGTGGTGATCTCCGCGTCCGGCGCCAGCCCGAACTCGTCGCGGATCGCCCCCAGCATCCGTACGAGGTCGCCGGCGGCCAGCAGGGTGGGCGTACCGCCGCCGACGAAGACCGTGCGGACCTCGCGCGGGTCGTCGCCGAGCACCTTGCGGGCCAGACGGATCTCGTCGACGAGGGTCTCGGCGTAGTTGTCCCGGGACGCCAGGACGCCGCCGCTGCCGCGCAGCTCGGTCGCCGTGTAGGTGTTGAAGTCGCAGTAGCCGCAGCGGGTCGCGCAGTACGGGACGTGCAGATAGAAACCGAGGGGGCGGTCGGCCGCGCCGGTGAGCGCGTGCGCGGGCAGCGCGCCGTCGGCGGGGACGGGCTCGCCGTCGGGGAGTGCGGAGGGCATGGGCTCCATTGTCCCGCACCGCGCGCGCTACTCGGCCTGCAGCACCAGCAGGGCGAGATCGTCGTCCGGCGGGCGGCCGCCGAACTCGTGCACCAGCCTGCGGATGCGTTCCGCGATCAGCTCGGCGTCCAGGCCCGCGCAGCCGGCCAGGGCGGTCGCGAGGCCGTCGCCGTCGTCGAACTGGCGGGAGCCGCTGCGCCGCTCCGTCACCCCGTCCGTCACACAGAGCAGGGTGTCTCCGGAGCGCAGCTCGAAGGTCTCGCTGGTGTAGGTGGCGTCCTCGAAGACGCCGAGCAGGGTCTGCGGCTGGGCGGCGGAGTGGACCTCGCCGTCCGCGCCGAGGAGGAGGGGCAGCGGGTGCCCGGCGGAGCCGAGCGTGCAGCGGACACCGCCCTGGAACGGGGTGAGCTCGCCGTACAGCAGGGACAGGAAGCGGGTCTGCGGGCCGTCGCCGGGCGCGACGGGTCCTACGAGGGCGCGGGCGGCGGCGTCGGCGGCCTCCGTGGCGTCGTCCAGGAGCAGCTGGTTGAGCCGGTCGAGGACATCGGCGACGCGGTAGCCCTCGCGGGCGAGCAGCCGCAGCCAGGGGCGGGCGATGCCGATCACCACGGCCGCCTCGGGTCCCTTGCCCTGGACGTCGCCGATGGCGAAGCACCAGCGGCCGTCGCCGGCCGGGAAGAGGTCGTAGAAGTCGCCGCTCGGGCCGCCCTTGTCGCACGGCTCGTGGACCAGCGCGCTGGCCACGCCGGGGATCTTCGCGACGGCGCCGGGCAGCAGCCCGCGCTGGAGCACCCGGCTGATGGTGGCCTGCCGCGCGTACTGGCGGGCCGCGCCGATGGCGAGGGCCACCCGCCGGCCGAGGTCCTCCACGAGCCCGGTGATCTCGTCCGGGAAGCTCGTCACGCCGGCCCGTCCGATGACCAGCGTGCCCAGCGGGCGGCCCCCGGCGATCAGGCGATAGGCGAGTGCGGTGCCCCGCGCGCCGCGGGCGCCGAGTGCCACGCCGGGCCAGGGGTGGGTGACGGGCCCGGTGCGGTGGTCGTCCGCCGGGCACGGGGGCTCCTTCTCCAGGGCGCGGCGCAGCTCCTCGATGTGGTTCTCCGAGGCGTGCCAGACGCGGGCGAGGCGGGGGCCGGTGCCGTCCACCGGGCCGCTCCCGCCGGAGCCGGGGTGTCCGTGGCCCCAGCGCCCGGCGACCTCGTCCTCCAGCCACACCGCGCACCAGTCGGCGAGCCGCGGCACGATCAACTGGCCGGCGAGCGCGGCGACCAGGTTCTCGTCGAGCTGCCCGGCGAGCAGGTCGGACGCCTCGGCGAGAAAGGACAGGGCGCCGCGGTCGAGCCAGTCCCGCTCCCGCTCCCCGCGATGGGGGTGCTCCCCGGGATGGCCCCCCGGATGGCCCCCGGGGTGGTCGCCGGCCGGATCGGGCGGTTCGGACGGGGGCGGCTCCGGCGCGAGGATCTCGGCGACACGCAACCCGTCGTCCGGCGTGTGCTCCCCCGTGCCGGGGCGCGAGCCGTCCCGATCCGCCAGGGGGTCCTCGGGGGGCAGCCTGGCCCACACGGTCTTGGCCCCGGTGCGGTAGGTGACGCCCCAGGACTCGGCGAGCCGGGCCACCAGACGCAGTCCGCGCCCGTGCTCCGGGGTGTCGTACGGCCCGTCGGGCTCCGTGTCGCGCGGGGCGCGCGAGGGGTGGCGGTCCTGGACCTCGACGACCAGGGCGCCGGTGTCCGGCTCCAGCCGGCAGGTGAGCTGGACGTCGGTGCCGGCGTGGACGACGGCGTTGGTGACGAGTTCGCTGACGGCCAGGACGGCGTCCTGGGTCTGGCGCTCGCGGATGCGGTCCGCGCCGGGGAGGCCGGAGGACGCCCACTCGGTCAGGGCGGAGCGCAGGAAGGTGCGGGCGGTGCCCGGGGAGAGGGGGCTGCCGGGGAGGGTGGCGCGGGTCTCGGCGGTCGGTAAGGGGTGCGCGGGGGCGGCGGTCGGGCGTGCAGGGGCGTCCGTGCGATGCCCAGGGGCGTCCGTGCGGTGCGCGGGCGCGTCCGTAGGGTGCGCGGGCGCACCGACGCGCGGGCCTCCGTGCGCAGGCGCGCTCGGGGCGTGCGCGGGCGCGTCCTGGGCGCGAGGGGGCGCGTCCTCCCCGTGTGCGGGCGCATCAGAGGCACGGGTGACGGTCTCCCGTTGCACCGGAATGGCCCCCATCGACAGCTCCCCGAGCAGTTCGAACGAATACGCCTCGGACGACGCCGACAGAGTGACAGACTGGCCGCGCCCATAAGCACCGAGTTACCGAAGTGGGCCGCCATGAGTGAGAACCGTGCTACGCCTGTGCTCGAAGACGGACCGATTGACGGCCGAATTCGAGCGGCGGAGCTGCGCCCCCTGCTCGCCGCGATGACCGCGGCGCGCGACGGCGAATTCCGCAGGCTCCCCGAGACCGGGGACGGCATGGTGGCCGAACTGACCGCCGTCTTCAACCAGATCATGGACCGAAGCACCCACTTCAACGGGGAGATGCAGCGGGTCAAACGGGAGCTGGTGCGCTACGGCCGGCTCGACGAGCGGCTCTCGGCGAGCCCGGGCCAGGGCGACTGGACGACCCGCGTCGACGACGTCAACGTCGTCCTGGACGCCCTCGTGGCACCGGCCGCCAACGCGACCCGGGTGCTCGACGCGGTGGCGGGCGGCGACCTCACCCAGCGCGTCGACCTGCACGACGGCAGCCGCCAGTTGCGCGGCGATCTGCGCCGCCTCGGCCGAGCCGTGAACACGATGGTCGACCAGCTCTCCCTGTTCACCGGCGAGGTGACCCGGGTGGCCCGCGAGGTCGGCACCGAGGGCCGGCTCGGCGGCCGCGCCAAGGTCCGCCGATTGTCGGGCAGTTGGCGGGACGTCACCGAGGCGGTCAACACGATGGCATCCCGGCTGACGGCCCAGGTGCGGGACATCGCGCTGGTGACGACGGCGGTGGCACGGGGCGATCTGACCCGTACGGTCACCGTGGAGGCGACGGGCGAGCTGCTGGAACTGAAGCTGACGGTCAACACGATGGTCGAGCAGCTCTCCGCGTTCGCCGACGAGGTGACCCGGGTGGCCCGCGAGGTCGGCACCGAAGGTCAACTGGGCGGCCGGGCCCAGGTCCGGGGTGTCTCCGGGGTCTGGAAGGACCTCACCGACAACGTCAACTTCATGGCGTCGAACCTGACCTCGCAGGTCCGCAACATCGCCCAGGTCACCACCGCCGTCGCCAACGGCGACCTCAGCCAGAAGATCACCGTCGACGCCAAGGGCGAGATCCTGGAGCTGAAGTCGACGATCAACACCATGGTCGACCAGCTCTCCGCGTTCGCCGACGAGGTCACCCGCGTCGCCCGCGAGGTCGGCACCGAGGGCAACCTCGGCGGCCGGGCCCAGGTCCGCGGCGTCTCCGGCGTCTGGAAGGACCTCACCGACAACGTCAACTTCATGGCGGACAACCTCACTTCCCAGGTCCGCAACATCGCGCTGGTGTCCACCGCCGTCGCCCAGGGCGACCTCGGCAAGAAGATCACCGTGGAGGCGAAGGGGGAGATCCTGGAGCTGAAGTCGACGATCAACACCATGGTCGACCAGCTCTCCGCGTTCGCCGACGAGGTCACCCGCGTCGCCCGCGAGGTCGGCACCGAGGGCAACCTCGGCGGTCAGGCCCAGGTCCGCGGCGTCTCCGGCGTCTGGAAGGACCTCACCGACAACGTCAACTTCATGGCGCTGAACCTGACCTCGCAGGTCCGCAACATCGCCCAGGTGACGACGGCCGTCGCCAACGGCGACCTGTCGAAGAAGATCACCGTGGACGCGCGCGGCGAGATCCTCGAACTCAAGGACACCGTCAACACGATGGTGCAGCAGCTACGGGCCTTCGCCGACGAGGTGACCCGGGTCGCCCGTGAGGTCGGCACCGACGGCCGGCTCGGCGGCCGGGCGCAGGTGCTGGGGGTCTCCGGCGTCTGGAAGGACCTCACCGACAACGTCAACTCCATGGCGGACAACCTGACCTCCCAGGTCCGCAACATCGCCCAGGTCACCACCGCCGTCGCCAACGGCGACCTGTCGAAGAAGATCGACGTCGACGCGCGCGGCGAGATCCTGGAGCTGAAGACCGCCATCAACACGATGGTCGACACCCTCTCCTCCTTCTCCTCCGAGGTCACGCGGGTGGCCCGCGAGGTCGGCTCGGCCGGACAGCTCGGCGGGCAGGCCCGGGTGGAGGGCGTGTACGGCACCTGGAAGCGGCTGACGACGAACGTCAACGAGCTCGCCTCGAACCTCACCACCCAGGTCCGCGCGATCGCCGAGGTGGCCTCCGCCGTCGCGCAGGGCGACATGTCCCGGTCGATCACGGTCGAGGCGCGCGGCGAGGTCGCCGAGCTGAAGGACAACATCAACCTGATGGTGGCCAATCTGCGCGAGACGACCCGCGCCAAGGACTGGCTGGAGTCCAACCTGGCCCGGCTCGCCGCGCTGATGCAGGGCCACCGCGATCTGATGGAGGTCGCCGACCTGCTGCTGCGCGAACTGACGCCGCTGGTCAACGCCCAGTACGGGGCGTTCTTCCTGGCCGACCCGGACGAGGAGGACGCAGCGCTGCCCACCACCGTGCCCGGCAAGGGGCTCGCGTTCATCGCCGGGTACGGCTCCGCCCAGGGCACCACGCTCGAGACCGGCGGCCTGCCGGTGCACGGGCTGGTCCGGCAGGCGGCCCGGGAGAAGAAGCGGATCCTGGTCGAGGAGGCCCCGCCGGACTACATCAGGATCGCGAGCGGGCTCGGCGAGGCCGCCCCCACCAGCGTCGTCATCATCCCGATCCTGTTCGAGGACAAGCTCCTCGGGGTGATCGAGCTGGCGTCGTTCTCCCGCTTCTCCGATGTGCACCTGGCGTTCTTCGACCAGTTCGTGAACACCATCGCGGTCGCCATCAACACGATCATCGCCAACTCCCGTACGGAGTCGCTGCTCGGCGAGTCCCAACGGCTGGCCCGGCAGCTCCAGGAGCGCTCGGACGAACTGCAGATGCAGCAGGCGGAGCTCCAGCGCTCCAACGCCGAACTGGAGGAGAAGGCGGCCCTGCTGGCCACCAGCTCGCAGTACAAGTCGGAGTTCCTGGCGAACATGTCGCACGAGCTGCGCACCCCACTGAACTCGCTGCTGATCCTCGCCCGGCTGCTCTCCGACAACCCGGACGGGCGGCTGTCCGACCAGGAGGTGCAGTTCGCGACGACGATCCACCGCTCCGGCTCGGATCTGCTCCAGCTGATCAACGACATCCTGGACCTGTCGAAGATCGAGGCGGGCCGGATGGACGTACGCCCGAAGCGGCTGCCTCTGATCAAGCTGCTGGACTACGTCCACGCCACGTTCCGCCCGCTCACCCTGGACCGAGGGCTCGCCTTCGAGGTGCGGGTCGGCGAGGACGTGCCGCGCGAGATGTACTCCGACGAGCAGCGCCTCCAGCAGATCCTGCGCAACCTGCTGTCCAACGCGATCAAGTTCACCGCGTCCGGCAAGGTGGAGCTGCGGGTCGGCCGGGTACGCGATCCCGATGCCGACGGCGAGGAGATCATCGCGTTCGCGGTGACGGACACCGGCATCGGCATCGCCCCCGAGAAGCTGCCGGTGATCTTCGAGGCGTTCCAGCAGGCCGACGGCACCACCAACCGCAAGTACGGCGGCACCGGGCTCGGCCTGTCCATCAGCCGGGAGATCGCGGGCCTGCTGGGCGGCCGTATCGTCGCCGAGAGCGAACCGGGGCGGGGCTCCACGTTCACCCTGTACGTGCCGGTCGTCAGTCCCGGGCACTCCATGACCGGCGCGCTGGGCGAGCAGCGGCTGCCACCGGTGCCGCAGCAGCTGTCGGCGGAGCCGTTCGCGGCGCTCCACGAACCGGACGACTCCTGGCCGGCGCCGGCCAAGCTGGAGTCCTGGCAGACCGGCCGCCCGGGCCGGGTGCTGCCGGGCCGCAGGGTGCTGATCGTCGACGACGACATCCGCAACGTCTTCGCGCTCACCCATGTCCTGGGCCGGGTCGGCATGCCGGTGCTGTACGCGGAGAACGGCCGTGAGGGCATCGAGACGCTGGAGCGCGCACCGGACGTCGAGCTGGTCCTGATGGACATCATGATGCCGGAGATGGACGGCTACGAGACGATCTCCGCCATCCGCCGCACCCCGCGCTGGGCGGACCTGCCGATCGTCGCCCTGACCGCGAAGGCGATGCCCGGCGACCGGGAGAAGTCCATCGCGCGGGGCGCCAACGACTACGTACCGAAACCGGTGGACGTGGACCAGCTGCTCACCGTCGTCTGCGACCTCCTGGACCCCGAAGAGGTCCCGTCCACCATCACCGAATGAGGCTTTTTCCCATGATCGCTGAGGCAACGGCCGACGAGCGCGCCGGCATCCTTCTGGTCGACGACATGGAGGACAACCTGATCGCCCTGGAGGCCGTGCTCGGGTCCCTCAACGAGCCTCTCGTCCGGGCGCGGTCGGGTGAGGAGGCGATGAAGGCGCTGCTGCGGCAGCGGTTCGCGCTGGTGCTGCTCGATGTGCGGATGCCGGGCATGGACGGGTTCGAGACCGCCGCGAACATCAAGCGGCTCGACCAGACCAAGGACGTCCCGATCATCTTCCTGACCGGCGCGGACGACGAGCCGGGCTTCGCGTTCCGCGGGTACGCCACGGGGGCCGCCGACTATGTGACGAAGCCGTTCGACCCATGGGTGCTGCGCGCCAAGGTCAGCGTGTTCCTGGAGCTGCACCGCAAGAACCAGCAGCTGGCCCGGCTGCTGGCGCGCAGGCCGCCGCGCGCCACCGAGTTCCTCATACGCCTGGACGCCCTGGAGCGGGAACTGGACCGGCAGGACCCGCCGGACACCGCGACGCTGCGCGACCGGGTCCGGGAGCTGCGGGAGCTGGCGACCGGACCGCACGGCACCTGACGGGCGCCGTGCGGTCCCCCGCCGGAGGGGTCAGGCCTCCCGCGTGCCCGCGTACATCTCCTCGATGAGGTCCTTGTACTCGCGCTCCACGACGGGCCGCTTGAGCTTGAGGCTCGGCGTGATCTCACCGTGCTCGACGTCGAGGTCGCGCGGCAGCAGCCGGAACTTCTTGATCGTCTGCCACTTCTGCAGCCCGGCGTTGAGCTGCTGCACATAGGCGTCGACCATGGCGACGGTCTGCGGCGCGGCCACGATCTCGGCGTACGGCTTGCCGGCCAGCCCGTTCTCCTCGGCCCACGGCTGGAGCGCGATCTCGTCGAGCGCGATCAGCGCGGTGCAGAAGTTCCGGTCGGCGCCGTGCACAAGGATGTTCGAGACGTACGGGCAGACCGCCTTGAACTGGCCCTCGACCTCGGCGGGCGCGATGTACTTGCCGCCGGACGTCTTGATGAGGTCCTTCTTGCGGTCCGTGATGCGCAGGTAGCCGTCCGGGGACAGCTCGCCGATGTCACCGGTGTGGAACCAGCCGTCGGCCTCCAGGACCTCGGCGGTCTTCTCAGGCAGGCCGTGGTAGCCCTGCATGATGCCGGGGCCGCGCAGCAGGATCTCGCCGTCGTCGGCGATACGGACCTCGGTGCCGGGCAGCGGCTTGCCGACCGTGCCGGTGCGGTACGCCTCGCCCGGGTTCACGAAGGACGCGGCGGACGACTCGGTGAGGCCGTAGCCCTCCAGGATGTGGATGCCGGCGCCGGAGAAGAAGTAGCCGATCTCGGGCGCGAGGGCGGCCGAGCCGGAGACGCAGGCGCGCAGGTTGCCGCCGAAGGCCTCGCGGATCTTGGCGTAGACGAGCTTGTCGGCGACGGCGTGCTTGGCGCGCAGTCCGGCCGGGGCGGTCGCGGTGCCGGTGCGCCGGAAGTTGTCCTGGGTGACCTTGGCGTACTCACGGGCGACACCCGCGGCCCACCGGAAGATCTTGTACTTGGCGCCCCCGCCGGCCTTCGCCTTGGCGGCGACGCCGTTGTAGACCTTCTCGAAGATGCGCGGCACGGCGGCCATGTAGGTCGGCTTCACGACCGGCAGATTCTCGATGATCTTGTCGACCCGGCCGTCGACTGCGGTGACATGGCCGACCTCGATCTGGCCGGAGGTGAGCACCTTGCCGAAGACGTGGGCGAGCGGCAGCCACAGGTACTGCACGTCGTCCCCGCCGACCAGGCCGGTCGCGGCGATCGCCTTGGCCATGTACGACCAGTTGTCGTGCGGCAGGCGCACCCCCTTGGGGCGACCGGTGGTGCCGGAGGTGTAGATGAGGGTGGCGAGCTGGTCCTTGGTGATCGCGCCGACCCGCTGCTTGATCAGCCCGGGCTCCTTCTCCAGCCGGGCGGCGCCGCGCGCCTCCAGCTCGGAGAGGGCGATCACCCAGTCGTCGGTCTCGACGCCGGCCGGGTCGACGACCACGACCTGGAGGAGCTGCGGCAGCTCTGCGCGCTTCTCGCGCGCCTTGGCGACCTGTGCCGCGTCCTCGGCGATCAGCACCCGGCTCTCGGAGTCCGCGAGGATGAACGCCGACTCCTCGGCGTTGGTCTGCGGATAGACGGTGGTCGTGGCGGCGCCGGCGCACATGATGCCCAGGTCGGCGAGGATCCACTCGATCCGGGTGGAGGAGGCGAGGGCGACCCGCTGCTCGGGCTGGACCCCCAGCTCGATGAGCCCGGCGGCGATGGCGTGCACCCGCTCGGCGGCCTGCGCCCAGGTCAGCGACTTCCAGTCGTCGGGGCCCTCCCCCGACGCGGGCGGAGTGGGATAGCGGTACGCCTCGGCATCCGGCGTGGCGGCCACGCGCTCCAGGAAGAGGGTCGCCACGCTCGGCGGACGGTTCTCGATCAGTGTCTGTGTGTCGCTCACGACATCCTCCGGGGGCCCGCGACGGTGCGGCTGGTTCCACGTTCCACTCGCGCTTGTTTAACTCGCGAGTAACTATCGAGCAGGGATCAGGTTAAAGGTCGACGGCCCCCTGCGTAAGAGCCTGCGCCCTGTCACTTCCTCCGAACGGGCACGACGCGCACACAAAAGGGCCCGCCGTGCTTTCGCACGACGGACCCTTCATGCGGCGATTTGCCGGGTCACGGAGTGTTACCCGCGGTTACTTCTTGCCCTTGCCCGACCCCGCGCTGTCATCGCTGCTCAACACGGCGATGAAGGCCTCCTGGGGAACCTCCACGGAACCCACCATCTTCATCCGCTTCTTGCCTTCCTTCTGCTTCTCCAGCAGCTTGCGCTTCCGGGAGATGTCACCGCCGTAGCACTTGGCGAGGACGTCCTTGCGGATGGCGCGGATGGTCTCGCGGGCGATCACCCGGGAGCCGATGGCCGCCTGGATCGGCACCTCGAAGGCCTGCCGCGGGATCAGCTCGCGCAGCTTGGCGACGAGCCGCACCCCGTACGCGTACGCGGCGTCCTTGTGGGTGATCGCCGAGAAGGCGTCCACCTTGTCGCCGTGCAGCAGGATGTCGACCTTGACCAGGCTGGAGGTCTGCTCGCCCGTGGGCTCGTAGTCCAGCGAGGCGTAGCCGCGGGTCTTGGACTTCAGCTGGTCGAAGAAGTCGAAGACGATCTCCGCGAGCGGCAGGGTGTAGCGGATCTCCACCCGGTCCTCGGAGAGGTAGTCCATGCCGAGCAGGGTGCCGCGCCGGGTCTGGCACAGCTCCATGATCGAGCCGATGAACTCGGTGGGCGCGAGGATCGTGGCGCGCACGACCGGCTCGTACACCTCGTTGATCTTGCCCTCGGGGAACTCGCTCGGGTTGGTGACGGTGTGCTCGCTGCCGTCCTCCATCACGACCCGGTAGACCACGTTCGGCGCGGTCGCGATCAGGTCGAGGCCGAACTCGCGCTCCAGCCTCTCCCGGATCACGTCCAGGTGCAGCAGGCCGAGGAAGCCGACGCGGAAACCGAAGCCGAGGGCGGCGGAGGTCTCCGGCTCGTAGACCAGCGCGGCGTCGTTGAGCTGCAGCTTGTCCAGGGCCTCGCGCAGCTCCGGGTAGTCGGAGCCGTCCAGCGGGTACAGGCCGGAGAAGACCATGGGCTTGGGGTCCTTGTAGCCCCCGAGCGCCTCCGTGGCCCCCTTGTGCTGGCTGGTGACGGTGTCACCGACCTTGGACTGGCGGACGTCCTTCACACCGGTGATGAGGTAGCCCACCTCACCGACGCCCAGGCCGTCGGCCGGGAGCATCTCGGGTGAGTTCGTCCCGATCTCCAGCAGCTCGTGGGTGGCGCCGGTCGACATCATCTTGATGCGCTCGCGCTTGTTGAGCTGGCCGTCGATGACACGGACGTACGTCACGACACCGCGGTAGGAGTCGTAGACCGAGTCGAAGATCATCGCGCGGGCGGGGGCGTCCGCGACGCCCACCGGGCCGGGCACCTCGGCCACGACCTTGTCGAGCAGCGCGTCGACACCGAGCCCGGTCTTCGCGGACACCTTGAGCACGTCGCTCGGGTCGCAGCCGACCAGGTTGGCGAGCTCCTCGGCGAACTTCTCGGGCTGCGCGGCCGGCAGGTCGATCTTGTTCAGCACGGGGATGATCGTGAGGTCGTTCTCCATCGCCAGGTAGAGGTTGGCGAGGGTCTGGGCCTCGATGCCCTGGGCGGCGTCGACGAGGAGGATGGTCCCCTCGCAGGCGGCGAGCGACCGCGAGACCTCGTAGGTGAAGTCGACGTGCCCCGGGGTGTCGATCATGTTGAGGATGTGCGTGTTGCCGGGGTCGTGGGTGGGAGCCCACGGCAGCCGCACCGCCTGGGACTTGATCGTGATGCCGCGCTCGCGCTCGATGTCCATCCGGTCGAGGTACTGAGCACGCATCTGCCGCTGCTCGACCACACCGGTCAGCTGGAGCATCCGGTCGGCGAGCGTGGACTTGCCGTGGTCGATGTGCGCGATGATGCAGAAATTGCGGATCAGAGCCGGGTCGGTACGGCTCGGCTCGGGCACATTGTTAGGGGTCGCGGGCACGCAGGGTCCTGTCTCTTGAGGCGCCTTATGCCTCGGGTCGGATCGATACGTAGGTTCCATGGTCCCATGGGCGGCGACCTGGAGCGGGTTTGGGCCATTCTTCGGCCCACTGGTAGTCTGGGTGGCTGTGTCTCATGCCCTCTCAGCGCGAGGCACACCTTCAAGAAATCACCTGGTACGGGACCGGTCTCCGCTTCGGGAGGCCCCAGGCCCGTGCCTGAACCTGAAAAGGCTCATTCGTGGCGAACATCAAGTCCCAGATCAAGCGGATCAAGACCAACGAGAAGGCCCGGCTGCGCAACAAGGCCGTCAAGTCCTCCCTCAAGACCGCGATCCGCAAGGCCCGCGAGGCCGCTGCCGCGGGTGACGTCGAGAAGGCCACCGAGTACCAGCGCGCTGCCGCGCGTCAGCTCGACAAGGCCGTCTCCAAGGGCGTCATCCACAAGAACCAGGCCGCCAACAAGAAGTCGGCGCTTGCTTCGAAGGTCGCGACCCTCAAGGGCTGACACCTTTCTGATCTGACCGCCGGAGGGACTCGAGCGGGCCCTCTCTCATCCGCTCCCGTCCGGCACCCCCGGATCCGCACGCGGCCTGCGTTCGCCACGCGGGTGCGGATCCAGCAGCTTGAACCCGGAGGCCCCGGCGCCCACCCTTCCCCAGGGCGGGTGCCGGGGCCTTCGGCATGCCCTCGGGGCGGGTCAGCTCCAGAATCGGCTTCGGCACGCTCTCGGGGCGGGTCAGCTCCAGAATCGGCTTCGGCACGCTCTCGGGGCGGGTCAGCTCCAGAATCGGCTTCGGCACGCTCTCGGGGCGGGTCAGCTCCAGAATTCGTCGGCCGTGTCGAGGTCCGCGACGCACTCGTCGAGATCGGTGATCTTGTCGCCGACGATCCGGAAGACGATGCCGCCGTCCTCGTCGATGTGCTTGTCGCCCCGGTCGGCGGTGAAGCGGTGCACGGAGACGGCGTGCCCACGCCCGTCGACGAACACATCGCGCAGCTCCACGCGGAACGAGCCGCCCGTCTCCGACTGGAGCCGGCCGTAGTAGCCGCTGAGAATCGCGTCGATCCCCTTGTGGTCCCCCGACAGCGGATGCGTACCGGGCACATGGTGTGTGCAGTCCCCGGTCATCAGGGAGCGCAGTGTGTCCATGTCCCCGTTCTGGAACGCCGTGTACCCCTTGCGTACGAGGGCAGCGTGCGGGTGCTCAGCCATCGTGATCGCCACCTTTCGCCGTCCGGCGACAACAGCTGATACGTCCGATTCTCCTCGCCCTGGGGACGCCTGTCGTTCGGATCGGGGGCCGGGGGGCGGGTGGGTGGCGGGCGTCAGGCGCGGCCGCGGGAGCGGGCGGCGCGGGCGATCGTCACGACCGCCTTCTCGAGGGCGTACTCCGGGTCGTCCCCGCCGCCCTTCACCCCGGCGTCGGCCTCGGCGACCGCCCGCAACGCGACCGCGACACCGTCCGGCGTCCAACCCCGCATCTGCTGGCGCACCCGGTCGATCTTCCAGGGCGGCATCCCCAGCTCCCGGGCCAGATCGGCGGGCCGGCCCCCGCGGGCGGAGGACAGCTTGCCGATGGCCCGCACGCCCTGCGCCAGCGCACTGGTGATCAGGACGGGGGCGACACCGGTCGCCAGCGACCACCGCAGCGCCTCCAGCGCCTCCGCCGCTCGGCCCTCCACGGCCCGGTCGGCGACGGTGAAGCTCGACGCCTCGGCCCGGCCCGTGTAGTAGCGCCCGACGACGGCCTCGTCGATGGTGCCCTCGACATCCGCGACCAGCTGGGTCACCGCGGACGCCAGCTCCCGCAGATCACTGCCGATGGCGTCGACCAGCGCCTGGCACGCCTCGGGCGTCGCGGATCTGCCGGTCGCCCGGAACTCCTGCCGGACGAACGCCAGCCGGTCCGCCGGCTTGGTCATCTTCGGGCACGCCACCTCGCGTGCCCCCGCCTTGCGGGCGGCGTCGAGCAGCTTCTTGCCCTTGACGCCACCGGCGTGCAACAGCACCAGCGTGATCTCCTCGGCCGGGGAGGAGAGATACGCCGTCACGTCCTTGATGGTGTCCGCCGACAGGTCCTGCGCGTTCCGCACCACGACGACCTTGCGCTCGGCGAACAGCGACGGGCTGGTCAGCTCCGCCAGCGTGCCCGGCTGCACCTGGTCCGCGGTGAGGTCCCGTACGTCCGTGTCGGCGTCGGCGGCCCGCGCGGCGACCACCACCTCCCGCACGGCACGGTCGAGCAGCAGCTCCTCCTGACCCACGGCGAGGGTCACGGGGGCGAGGGGATCGTCGTTCGCAGTCTTCCTGGCCATCGCGTACAGCATGGCACGCGGGTACGACAACGCCGGCCGGTGCCGTACCGCTGCCGCTGCCGCTGCCGCTGCCGCTGCCGGAAGACTTCCCGGCGGCTACGGCTCCTCCCGCCAGCCCTCCCACTCCCCCGCGAACGCGTCGAGCTCCGCGGGGTCGAGGCGCTCCTGCTCGTCGCGCAGCACCAGCAGCCACTGCGCGTCCTCGGCGTCGTCCTCGCCCGCGAGGGCGTCCCGCACCAGGTGCGGCTCCTCGTCGACGCCGAACCGCTCCCGCAGCGCCTCCGCCGCCTCCTCTGCCGCGTCACGGTCGGGCAGCACCAGCACATGTCTCACATCGCTCACGGGGCAATTCTCGGACACGGGGCGGATGCCCGGTTCCGGGGGTGCCGGGGGTGCCGGCGGTGCCGGGGGTGCCGGGGGTGCCGGGGCCGCGGCACCGCTTGTGCCGCCCCCTTACCCGTTCCCGCCCGGTGTCCGGACCGTCGGCACCCGGTCCAGCGCGATGCCGAACCGGTCCCGGTACACCCCCAGCACCTCCTCGTCCGTGGCCAGCTCCCGCTCCGTACGGGTGCCGTCGGCCGCCGTCTCCTTGAACGTGCGGCCGCTGAGCGTGATCCGCCCTCCCTCGTCGGTGACCCGCGAGCACACCAGCGACTGGGTGAAGTGCGAGGCGGGCGAGGTGCTGTGCCACCACGCGCCGGACACGAAGTCCCCGAGCACCCGGGGCCGCCGCTCCAGCCGGTACTCGGGCCTGCCGTCCATCACCACATCCAGGTCCGCCTCCTGGCCCCCGCGCACCCCCGCCGCGTCCGGCCCGGCCTCGACGATCCGGAACACCCCCGCCGGATCCACCTGCTCCTCCCCGGTGCCGAGCGCCAGCGGGTGGTGGCTGTGCGCCCCGAAGCCCACGTCCGCCAGCCAGGCGCCCCCGTCCGCCGTCCGGACCTCCAGCGCCATGTGGTCGTAGGGGATGCCGAGTCTCCCCTCGTTGCCGTGCACGCGCGCCGCGAGCAGCGTCACCTCGAAGCCGAGCGCGCCGAGCAACGCCCCGAACGCGCCGTTCAGTTCGTAGCAGAACCCGCCGCGTCCCGCCCCCACCACCTTGTCCACCAGCCGCTTCTCCTCCAGGACGATCTCCTCGCCGAGGTGGATCGACAGGTTCTCGAAAGGCACGGTGCGCAGATGGCGCAGATGCAGGTCGCGCAGGGCCTCGGCGGTGGGCCGGACCGGACGCTCGGCTCCCAGTCGGCTCAGGTAGGCATCGATCTCCACGGAATCCATGCCCTCAGTCTCCCGCCACACCCAGCTCCGCACCCTCCCCGGTCACCGCCAGCGCCCCGTCCCGGTCCGTGCTGAGCACCACCGCGCCCATCGCCCGCAGCGCCGCGACCGTGCCGGGTGCCGGATGCCCGTAGGTGTTGTCCGCGCCCGCGGAGATGAGCGCGAGCCGGGGCGCCGCCCGGATCAGGAGCCCGGGGTCCTGATAAGCCGAGCCGTGATGGGCGACCTTCAACACGTCCACCCCGCCCAGCAGCGGCCCGGCCGGTGATCTCAACAGGGCGCGCTGTGCCGGTGGTTCGAGGTCGCCGAGGAGCAGGAGCCGCAGGCCCGCCGAGCGGACGAGCAGGGCGACACTCGCGTCGTTCGGCCCTTCCGGCACCACGGTGGGATCCCCCGGCGGCCACACCACGCGCCAGCTCAGGCCACCGGTGCGGCGCTCCTCCCCGGCAGCGGCCCGCGTCACCGGAACGCCCCGCGCGGCCGCCTCCCGCCGCACGAACTCCGCCTGATCCGACGGTTCCTGGTACGCCGTCGTCTCGATGGCGCCGACCTGCCGGCCTCTCAGGACGCCGGGCAGGCCCGCCACATGGTCGGCGTGGAAGTGCGTCAGGACGACCAGGGGGATCCTCGTGATGCCGAGGGTGCGCAGGCACCGGTCGACCAACACGGGATCGGGTCCCGCGTCCACCACCACCCCCGTCCCCGCGCCCGCCGCGAGCACCGTCGCGTCGCCCTGCCCGACGTCGCACATCGCGAACCGCCACGCCGGCGGCGGCCATCCCGTCACCACCCGCGTCAACGGCGGCGGCTGCAAAACGGCCAGCAGGAGCAGCACCCCGCACGCCCCGCACCACCAGGGGTGCCGCAGCAGTCGCCGCCCGGCGAGCAGCAGGGCCACCGTGGCGAGCGCGAGCAGCGCGGCCCCGGTCCAGCTGCCCGGCCAGTCGACGCCCGCGCCGGGCAGCGCGGCGCCGGTCCGGGCGACGTCCGCGATCCACCCGGCGGGCCATCCCGCGCACCAGGCCAGCACCTTCGCCACCGGCATCGCCCAGGGTGCCGTCGCCAGCGCGGCGAACCCCAGCACCGTGGCCGGCGCGATCGCGAACTCCACGAGCAGATTGCAGGGCACCGCCACCAGGCTCACCCGGGCCGACAGCACCGCCACCACCGGTGCGCACAGCGCCTGCGCGGCGGCAGCGGCGGCCAGCGCCTCGGCCAGTCGCGGCGGAACCCGGCGTGCACGCAGCGCCGCGCTCCACCCGGGCGCCAGGGTGAGCAGCGCCCCGGTGGCCAGGACGGACAGCAGAAAGCCGTAACTGCGGGACAGCCACGGGTCGTACAGCACCAGCAGCAGTACGGCTGTCGCCAGCGCCGGGATCAGCGAGCGGCGGCGCCCGGTCGCCAGGGCGAGCAGCGCCACCGCTCCACAGGCCGCCGCCCGCAGGACGCTCGGATCGGGCCGGCACACGATGACGAACCCGAAGGTCAGAGCCCCACCGAGCAGCGCGGTCGTCCGCAGGGAGATACCGAGGCGCGGCGCGAGCCCACGCCGCTCCACGCGCTGGGCGAGCCCCGGCGGGCCGATGAGCAGGACCAGGATGATCGTGAGGTTGCTCCCCGACACCGCCAGCGTGTGCGCCAGATCGGTCTCCTTGAACGCCTCGTCCAGCTCCGGCGTGATCCGCGCGGTGTCCCCGACGACCAGCCCGGGCAACAACGCCCGGGCGTCCGGGGCCAGCCCGTCGGTCGCCTCCCGCAGCCCGGCCCGCAACCGCCCCGCCAGCCGCTGCGCCGCCGACGGCTCCCCCACCACCTCCGGCACCTTTGAGTCCCGCACCCGCAGCACCGCCGCGATGTCCCCGCCGTCCGCGGGCGGCACCACACGGGCCGTCACCCGCACCCGCGTCGAGGGCAGCAGGGCGAGCCACGGCGACGGCCGGTCCCCGGCGAAGGAGGTGGAAGAGGCGAAAGAGTCGGAAGAAGAACGCCGTCTCTCGACGTCGACCACCATCAGCACCGGGGTCCGGGTCACCACGGTCGCGCCGTCCCGCGTCTCCACGCGCCGTACGTCAGCCTCGAACAGCACGGCGGTCGGCGCCGGTGCCGGGCCTCTCACCCGGGGCCGGACGAGCCGGGGGTCCGAGGTGATCTCCGCCTCGGCGATGACCGTGGCGTACCGCTCGGCGAGCCCCGGCAGCGGCCCGCGCCGCAGGTCCGCCCCGTGCAGCCCGGCCGAGACGGCGGCCGCCGCCACACAGACCAGGACGGCCGCGGCGGTGACGGCAGGCCAGCCGGACCGGCCGCCCGTCATCACCCCGGGCACCCGACGCGCCCAGCTCACCCGACCCGTCCGCCTCACCCGGCTCACCCGGCACACCCCCAGGGTCATCAGCACGCCGGCCGCGGCCAGGCACCCGACCGCCGTGCCGGTCACCCACGCCGGTGCGGCGTCCAGCATCACCGCCGAGGTCGCCCAGGCGGCCAGCGCGGGCGGCACCAGCCGTAGATCGGCCGGTCCCTCCTGCCGCGGATGGGCCGCCCCGAGCCGCCCGCCGGACGCGGCGTGCACGGCCTTCCGGGTGTCGCGCCGCCCCTCGTCCCGCCGGTCGTCGTCCCCCTCCTCCCTCATGGCCGTACGAGGTTCCGCAGGTCGGCGAAGCGGCGGTCGCCGATGCCGTTCACGTCGCGCAGTTCGTCCACCGAGCGGAAGCCGCCGTGCCGGGTGCGGTGGTCGATGATGTGCTGCGCCAGCACCGGTCCCACGCCCGGCAGGGTGTCCAGCTGTTCCAGCGTGGCCGTGTTGAGCGACACCGGGGCGGTGGGCGTGCCCCCGGGACCGGACACGCCGCCCGTTCCGGCAGCCGGGGCCGGGGCCGGTCCGGCGACGCCGGGCGGGGCGCCGACGATGACCTGCTCGCCGTCCACCAGGAAGCGGGCCTGGTTCAGACCGTCGGTGTCCGTGCCGGGCCGCACCCCGCCGGCCGCGCGCAGGGCGTCGGCGACCCGCGATCCGGCGGGCAACCGGTGGACGCCCGGTTCACGGACCTTGCCGCCCACGTCCACCACGATCTCGGCACCGGGCGAGCCCGCGGCACCCGGCCCGGCGGAGGTCAAGGCGCCGGGCTCTGCCATCCCGCCACGCGCTCCGTCACCGTGGGAGGCGACCGCGCGCACCACGTCGGGTGCCCGTACGGGCTCCACGCGCCCGGCCCAGAAGTGCTGCACCGCCAGGGCGGCCGCGAGGACGAGCACGGCGACGAGCGCGATCACACTGCGCCGCTCCAGACCGCACCGCGCCTGCACCCACACCGGCAGCCGCTCCCGCAACGCCGGCCCGAGCCGCCCGCGCAGCCCCCGTGCGCCGGGATCCGGACGCCGAGCCGGCTCCGTCTCGACGACTGGCCGGACGACTGGCTGGACGACTGGCTCAGCGACTCCTGGTGGGCCGTTCCCCGACTCCCGCCGGTCCCCGCCCCGTTCGGCGAAGATCAGCTCCGCCCGGCGGCGCAGCTCCTCGGCCGAGGCCCGCCGCTGCCCCGTCCTGCCTCGGCCGTCGCTGTGCGTGCCCCGCCGATGGCGTGCCCGGCCGTCGGAGGCGGGTCCGCGTCCCGGGCCGCTGGTGACCCTCGTGGAGCGAACCCGGGGAGATGTGGATGTGCGTGATCGAAGTGCCATGCGACGAGCATCCGGCACCCGTCGCATTCGCGATGATCATGCTCAATTTCCGTGGACCACGGCACACTTGTGGAAAACCACGCCACCCCAACGAGTGACGACCCGGCTGACGACCCGCGCGACGACCCGCGACCCGCGGCCCGAGCGATGCCGCCCCGGGGTCACCGAGGCGAAACCACAACCCCCAGCAACCCGGGCCCGGTATGCGCCCCGATCACCGCCCCCACCTCACTGACATGCAGATCGGCCAGCCCCGGCACCCGGGTGCGCAGCCGGTCCGCGAGCGCCGACGCCCGTTCGGGGGCCGCGAGATGGTGGACCGCGATGTCGACCTGTGCGCCGCCCGCCCGCTCGGCCGCGATCTCCTCCAGCCGGGCGATCGCCTTCGACGCCGTCCGCACCTTCTCCAGGAGGTCGATCCGGCCCCCGTTCAGCTGCAGCAGAGGCTTCACCGCCAGCGCGGAGCCCAGCAGCGCCTGCGCCGCGCCGATCCGGCCGCCACGGCGCAGGTATTCGAGCGTGTCGACGTAGAAGTAGGCGGCGGTGCCCCCGGCCCGCTTCTCCGCGGCGGTGACGGCCTCGTCCACCGTGCCGCCCGCCTCCGCCGTCTCGGCGGCGGCCAGCGCACTGAACCCGAGGGCCATGGCGACCATCCCGGTGTCCACGACCCGTACCGGCACCGGCGCCTCGCGCGCGGCGAGGACCGCGGCGTCGTAGGTGCCGGAGAGTTCGGCGGAAAGGTGCAGGGACACGATGCCCGTGGCGCCGGACTCGGCGACCTTGCGGTAGTGCTCGGCGAAGACCTGCGGGCTGGGCCGCGAGGTGGTGACGGGGCGTCGCTTCTGCAACGCCTGCGCGAGGGAACGGGTCGAGATCTCGGTGCCCTCGAGGAGCGCCTGGTCGCCGAGGACCACGGTCAGGGGGACCGCTGTGATGCCGTGGCGCTGCATCGTCCGGAGCGGCAGGTAGGCCGTTGAATCGGTGACGATCGCGACATGGCGGGACATGAGCTGGAGGTTACCTGGCGTAGTGCCCGGGCGGCAGCCCGACCCCGCTCAGCCGGTGCCGTCGTGACCGGAACGGATCGTGCCGCGGGGGCTCAAGTCGTGCTCTCCGGGCGGGGTTTCTTCTGCCACGGATAGGTGGGACGGGGTGCCGCCGGGCTGATCGCGGGCCTGGTCGGCTCCTCGGCCTGCCGGGTCCGGGGCGTGTCCGGCCAGGTCTGCTCGGGTGCCGTACCGGGCTCGGTGGCGGGGGCCTCGGGCCACGGCGGCGCGGGGCGCTCGGGAGCCTCGGCGGCCCGCGCGGGCTCGGAGGCTGCCCTGGCGGAGGGCGCGGAGGATGCCGTGGGAGAGGGCTCGGACTCGGCGGTCTGCCAGTGCCGCAGGGCGCCGGCCTCCATGTCGATCTGGGTGCTCAGCGAGTCCAGGTCGTCGTCGGCGAAGCGGCGGGCGCGGTCGCGGGCCGCCCAGCGCAGCGAGTCGGCGGAGTGCGCGATGCGCTCGGTGCGTTCGCGCAGGTCGGGCAGGCGTGCGGCGAGGGTGGCGCGGTCCGGCTCGGACTCCAGGCGGCGCAGCTCGGCGTCCAGTTCATGGCCGTGGGCGCTGAGCCGCTGGAAGAGGCCGAGGGACTCCTTGACGGACGCGTCCTCGGCGGCGAGGGCCTCCAGCGCCTCCTGGGTGGCCCGCATGGAGGTGCGCAGCGTGAGGCGGAGCTGGGCGACCTCCCCGGCCGGGCCGGGGCGGCCGAGCGCCTTGGCCTTGAGGGTGTGGTCCTCGACGGTGCGGCGGGCCTGGGTGATGTGCTTGTCGGCGCTGCGCTTGGCGGCGCCCACCACCTTGACGGTGGCGAACACGCCGAGCGCGACGAAGAGCACGAAGAGCAGGGCGATGACTGCGATCACTTCTGCCACGGGCTCCTCCTCCTCCTGCCTGGCGCGACCTGCGCCAGGCCGCCTCTCCACGGTAAACGCAACGGGCAGGCCCGTAGTTCCGACGGAACCCCGAACCTGCCCGTAGGGGATCACCCTGAACCCGGCTGCGGGACCGCCGAGGCAAGATCACCTCGACCGGCCGCCGCATCGGCGCCTACGCCGGAACGATGTTCACCAGCTTCGGCGCCCGCACGATGACCTTGCGGATGCCGGCCCCGCCCAGCGCGGCGACGACCTTCTCGTCGGCCAGCGCGGTCTTCTCCAGGTCGTCCTCGGAGATCGAGGGCGAGACCTCCAGGCGGGCCTTGACCTTGCCCTTGATCTGGACGACGCAGGTGACGGTCTCATCCACCAGGTACGCCTGGTCGGCGACCGGGAAGTCCCGGTGCACGACGGAGTCCTCGTGGCCCAGTCTGCGCCAGAGCTCCTCGGCGATGTGCGGGGCCAGCGGCGCGACCATCAGCACCAGGGCCTCGGCGACGGAGCGGGAGACCGCGCCGCCGGCCTTGGTCAGGTGGTTGTTCAGCTCGGTGACCTTGGCGATGGCGGTGTTGAACCGCATGTTCTCCAGGTCGCCGCGCACGCCGTCGATCGCCTTGTGCAGGGCGCGCAGCGTCTCCTCATCGGGCTCGGCGTCGACGACGGTCACCTCGCCGGTGGTCTCGTCGACGACGTTGCGCCACAGGCGCTGCAGAAGCCGGAACTGGCCGACGACCGCGCGCGTGTCCCACGGCCGGGACACGTCCAGCGGGCCCATCGCCATCTCGTACAGGCGCAGGGTGTCGGCGCCGTACTCGGCGCAGATCTCGTCCGGAGTGACGGCGTTCTTCAGGGACTTGCCCATCTTGCCCAGCAGCCGGGTGACCCGCTCGCCCTGGTACCAGTAGGTGCCGTCGCGCTCCTCGACCTCGGCGGCGGGCACGGCGATGCCCCGGCTGTCGCGGTAGACGTAGGCCTGGATCATGCCCTGGTTGAACAGCTTGTGGAACGGCTCGGCGGACGAGACGTGCCCCAGGTCGTACAGGACCTTGGACCAGAAGCGGGCGTACAGCAGGTGCAGCACGGCGTGCTCGGCGCCGCCGACGTACAGGTCGACACCACCGTGCGGCATGCCCTCGCGCGGGCCCATCCAGTACTGCTCGATCTCGGGGTCGACCAGCTTCTCGGAGTTGTGCGGGTCCAGGTAGCGCAGCTCGTACCAGCAGGAACCCGCCCAGTTGGGCATGGTGTTGGTCTCGCGCCGGTAGCGCTTGGGGCCGTCGCCCAGGTCCAGGGTGACGTTGACCCAGTCCTCGTTGCGCGACAGCGGCGTCTCGGGCTGGGTGTCGGCGTCGTCCGGGTCGAAGGTGCGCGGGCTGTAGTCCTCGACCTCGGGCAGCTCCAGCGGCAGCATCGACTCGGGCAGCGGGTGGGCGATGCCGTCCTCGTCGTAGACGATCGGGAAGGGCTCGCCCCAGTAGCGCTGGCGGCTGAACAGCCAGTCGCGCAGCCGGAAGTTGACGGTGCCCTCGCCGCGGCCCTCGCGCTCCAGCCACTCGGTGATGCGCGCCTTGGCCTCGACGACGCCCAGGCCGTCCAGGGAGACGCCCTCGCCGGAGGAGTTGACGATCTTCGCGTCGTAGGAGACGAAGGCGTCGTCCCACGTCGCCGGGTCGGTGCCGCGGCCGTCGGTGGGCTCGACCACGCAGACGACGGGCAGTTCGAAGGCGCGCGCGAACGCGAAGTCGCGCGAGTCGTGGGCCGGGACGGCCATGATCGCGCCGGTGCCGTAGCCCATCAGGACGTAGTCGGCGATGAAGACGGGGACCTTCTCGCCGTTGACCGGGTTGGTCGCGTACGAGCCGGTGAAGACGCCGGTCTTGTCCTTGGCCTCGGCCTGGCGCTCGACGTCGGACTTGGAGGCGGCCTGCGCGCGGTAGGCGGCGACGGCCTCGGCGGGGGTGGCGTGGCCGCCGGTCCACACCTCGTGGGTGCCCTCGGGCCAGGCGTCCGGGGTGAACTTCTCGACCAGCGGGTGCTCGGGCGCCAGCACCATGTAGGTCGCGCCGAACAGGGTGTCGGGGCGCGTGGTGAAGACGGTGATGTTCTCGCCGTCGATCGGGAAGTCGACGCGGGCGCCCTCGGAGCGGCCGATCCAGTTGCGCTGCTGCAGCTTGATGGCCTCGGGCCAGTCCAGGGCGTCCAGGTCGTCCAGCAGCCGGTCGGCGTAGGCGGTGATGCGCATGTTCCACTGGCGCAGCTTGGCCTTGAAGACGGGGAAGTTGCCGCGCTCGGAGCGGCCGTCGGCGGTGACCTCCTCGTTGGCCAGCACGGTGCCCAGCCCGGGGCACCAGTTGACCGGCGCGTCGGAGGCGTAGGCCAGCCGGTACTCGCCCAGGACGTCGGCGCGCTCGGCGGCGTTCAGCTCGCTCCACGCGCGCGTGTGGCCGGGTACGGGCCGCTCACCGGACTCGAACTCGGCGACCAGCTCGGAGATCGGCCGGGCCTTCTTCGCCTCGTCGTCGTACCAGGAGTTGAAGATCTGCAGGAAGATCCACTGCGTCCACTTGTAGTAGTCCGGGTCGATCGTGGCGAACGACCGGCGCTTGTCGTGGCCCAGGCCCAGCCGGCGCAGCTGGATCTGCATGTTCTTGATGTTGGCCTCGGTGGAGACACGCGGGTGGGTGCCCGTCTGCACCGCGTACTGCTCGGCGGGCAGGCCGAAGGCGTCGAAGCCCAGGGTGTGCAGGACGTTGTGCCCGGTCATGCGCTGGAAGCGGGCGAAGACGTCGGTGGCGATGTACCCCAGCGGGTGACCGACGTGCAGGCCCGCGCCCGACGGGTACGGGAACATGTCCATGATGAACTTCTTGGGCCGGGCGACCAGCTCGGGGTCGCCCGCCAGGTCGCCCTTGGGGTTGGGAGCCGCGTACGTGCCCTCGGCGTCCCAGAAGTCCTGCCAGCGTGCCTCGATGTCGGCCGCCAGGGCAGCCGTGTAGCGGTGCGGCGCGGCCACCTCGGCGGCGGCAGCGGGGTTCGTCTCGCTCATGATCCTCAAAGCTCCATCGATCGTCTCTGCCCGCGGCTGCGATTGTCGAAAAACGAAAAATCCCCTCGCACAGGAGGGGACGCCGCGCCGATGCCGACCATCCGAATCGCCCGGTGGTCGGGAGTGATCAGCGCGGCTCGCTAAGCAGAAGGCGTACGGCACGCATGGCGTCAGGGTACCGCAGCGCCGGAGCGCGGAGCGACGGGCTTTCGACGGGCGCGCGCGTGAACATCGGCGCCCCCTGCTGCGTACCTGAGGAATGTGAAGACATCGAAAAGCTGAACAAGGTTCAATTGTTACCTGGCGTAACAGACGCTAAGGGACATCGGGCGCCACGCGCGGCCCGTAGATAACAACGCAATAACTCAAACGCCGTACCCCCCGGTATGGAGCCACTTAGAGTGCGGCACCGGGACCGCCTTCCCGAACCGCTCGGAGTTGCCCCCATGAACCCTCGTCGTAGTAACAGTTCGCTCCCCCAACCGGGCCGGTCGGCCTACGGGGTCGCGACGGCCGCCGTCCTGCTGCTCATACCCCTGGTCGTCTTCCTCGGCGGCAGCTGGCTCCAGGAGTTCCTCAACTTCGGTGCCGGCGTCCTGTCCCTCGTCTGTCTCACCTGCTCCGTGATCTGGGGTCTGGTCGCCCAGGACCGGATGATCCTCGACACCCGCCAGCGGATCATCGCGCAGGGCGTCCACCGGGTGACCGCCGTCGCCTCGATCGCGTTCCTTCTGGTGCACATCGGCGTCAAACTCGCCCTGGACCACGCGAGCCCGATGGCCGCGATCATCCCGTTCAGCCTCGTCTTCTTCGGCGGCGACGAGATCCCGGGCAGCGCCTTCCTGATCGGCCTGGGCTCCATGGCCGCGCTGCTCATGATCTTCGTCGGCGTCACCGGCGCGCTGCGCAACCAGTTCGCCTCCCCCGCGCCGGTCGCCGCCCGCTGGCGCGCGATGCACATGCTGGCCTACCCGGCCTGGTGCGCCGCCCTGATCCACGGCCTGTTCGCCGGGCGCCCGGCGAAGACCTTCTTCATGGTCAGCTACGAGCTGTGCGTGGTCGGCGTCGCCGCCGCCCTCGCCCTGCGCGCCGCGCCGCGCCCGGTCAAGCGCCGGTTCGCCGACCGGATCGCCCAGATCGTCGGGAACGAGCCTGGGGTCCGCGAGGGCCTCGAGGAGAGCCGCGCCCGGGCCGCCTCCGGGTCGGCGGGTTTCGACGCCCCGCGCTCCGAGAAGCGCGCGTCCCGCGACGGCCGGCCCGGTCCCCTGCCCGGCATGCCGGCGCAGCCCCCGTCGGCCGCCGAGACCACCGCCGGCTTCGCCGCCGCCTACCGGGCCGTCTCCCCACGCTCCGGTGGCGGCCAGGAGTCGTACGCGGCCGACCGCACGGCCCGGATGGACCTGCCGTTCGACACCCAGCCCACCCAGGCCGTCCCGCGCGCGGACGGCGGCACGGGCAGCTGGCCGATCCCCTCCCCGCCGCCGGTCGGCGAGGCACCCCCCTCGGCCTACGACCCGCTCAACGACACCGGCTTCAACAACATCCCCGCCTACGGCACCACGGGCGCCGCGGGCTACGGAGGCGGCGCCGCCGGCTACGGGTCGAGTGATGTGTACGACACCTCCGAGACAAACGCCGTCTTCGGTACGTACAACCAGAACGACACGTACAACAGCGGTCCCGCCACTGAAACGATGCCCGGTGCTTCCTACGACTTCGACGCACCGGGTCCGGGCGAACCTTGGAACACGCCTTCCGGAGGCTTTAAGTGAACGAGGCCCTGCCCGACGTCCCCGAAGTCCGCGTGGTCGGCCTTCCCCAGCTCACGTCGGGCTTCGACCTTGTGGAACGACTGGACCTGCCCATGCACCTCAAGGTGCACGGGCCGCTCGAACCGATGGGCGGCGAGCAGCTCGCGAAGCTCGCCGAGAACATCAACCTCAAGGGGCGCGGCGGCGCGGGCTTCCCCTTCCACAAGAAGCTGCGCTCGGTCGCCGAGTCCGCGATCAAGCGCGGTGTGCGGCCGGTCGTCGTCGTCAACGGCAGTGAGGACGAACCGGCCTGCCGCAAGGACACGGTGATGATCAACCGTGCCCCGCACCTCATCCTGGACGGCGCGCTGCTGGTCGCCGAGGCCCTGGGTGCCCGCACGCTCGTGGTGGGGGTCACCCGGGAGTCGACCCAGCGGTCCATGGAGGCCGCGCTGGCCGAGCGCGGTCTGAGCAACAGCCGCCGCTCGGCGCTACGCGCGTTCGTGCAGCGCAATCCGGTGCGCATGGTCACCGGCGCGGCGGCGTCCCTGATCCGCTCCATCGACGGCGGCCCGGCGATCCCGCCCGGCCGCAAGGTCAGCGCCTCGCAGAACGGCGTGGGCGGCGCGCCGACCCTGCTGTCGAACGCCGAGACGTTCGCGCAGCTGGCCATCGCCGCCCGCATCGGCCCCGAGCGCTACGGCAACACCGGTCTGTACGACGAGCCGGGCACCGTCATGCTGACGGTCTCCGGCGCGGTGGCGCGCCCCATGGTCATCGAGGTCCCCACGGGCGTGCCGCTGCGCTACGTCCTCCAGCTCGCCGGGGCGCCGCCGATCCCGCAGGGCGTGCTGACCGGCGGCTACCACGGCAAGTGGATCGACGCGGCGACCGTGAACGAGGCGATCGTCTCCCGCAACTCGCTGGACGCGGTGGGCGGTTCGCTGGGCGCCGGCGCGATCCTGCCGATCAGTCAGGAGACCTGCCCGCTGGGCGAGTCGCTGCGAGTGGCGCAGTGGCTGGCCGAGGAGAGCGCCGGTCAGTGCGGGCCCTGCTACCTGGGACTGCCGGCCGCGGCGCGCGGCATGGAGGACATCATCAACGGCGGCGGCCCGGCCGCCCTGGAGGCGCTGAAGCAGGTCGCCAAGAACGTGAAGCGGCGCGGGGCGTGCTCGCACCCGGACGGCTCGGCGATGTTCCTCGAGTCGACCATCAAGGCGTTCACGGACGACCTGGCCGCCCATGTCCTCGGCAACGGCTGCGGACGGCCCGTGGAGGGCGTTCTGCCGCTCTTCGAGGGCGGCAAAGCGCCGACGGGCATCCCGGGCGGCGGCGAGTCCGAGGAGAACGGTCCCAGCCGTCAGAAGATCTACGTCGACTGGACGCTGTGCCGGGGCCACGGCCTGTGCGCGGACATCCTCCCGGAGGTCTTCCAGCTCGGCGCCGACGGCTTCCCGACCGTCGCCCAGGCCATGGTGCCGCGCTACGCGGAGGCCAAGGCCCTGCGGGCGGTGCGGCGTTGCCCGGCGCTCGCCCTGCGGATCGAGGAGGACACCCGGGGGCAGGCCCCGTCGCGCAACAACCTGCCGGTGCTGTCCCAGGGCCGCGAGGGCCGGGGCCGGCGCGCACTGGGCCGCTGAAGGGCCTTAGAGGGGCCGTGGAACGCGTGTGGAGGGGCCGTCCGATCCGGACGGCCCCTTCGTGCGTCTCCCGCGCCTCCCGGGCAACGACGCCCGCACCACGCGCACATGAAAAAGATCCCCCGGGTCTCATCGACCCGGGGGATCTCACTGTGGAGCTAAGGAGAATTGAACTCCTGACCTCCTGCATGCCATGCAGGCGCTCTACCAACTGAGCTATAGCCCCTTGCTCGGTCCGCCCGATCTCCCCGGCGGCGACGCCAACATTACCGGTCGACGGGGCGCTCCACCAAATCCATTACCCTCCTGCCCGATATGTCCACCCATGTCGGATTACCTGACAGTTGAGGGACCCCCAGGACGGACCCCTGGAAGCAGGGCACCACCGTCACGCCGTGACGAAGGAGTAGAAGCGCTTGAGCGTGCAGTGCTCCTCGAGCAGACGCCCGTAGATCGGCTCCCCTTCGAGCTCACGGTAGGTCTCGATGGGGTCGCCTTTTATGATCAGCGCCCGCGCGCATTCCTCGCACCAGTACTGGTAGTCGGGGTTCACCGGTTCCATGTCACGGACGATCGGCGTTCCGCTGCCACACCAGTCGCACTTTCGCCTGTGTGCACCCATCGATCAGCTCCAGCTGTGGCCGCAGGCCGTGCACACGTAGGAGATTCCGCCGTTGTCCCCGAGAAGCTGGGCGACGTGGCCGGAACCGCAGGAAGGGCAGCTGAGGCGGATGATGGTGTCCCGTGCCAATGCCGTCTCGAAGAGGTGACCGACCTCTCCGAGGATGCTCGCAGGCATCACTGCTCCCTCCCGTCGGGACGCGCCCCCTTCCGGCCGTCTGATTCTGCCACGGCCGGGCCAATACGGTCAGCGACGCCTCAGTACCAGTCCGGACACGGCGGCCCCGTCGGCGTACGGGACCGCGCGTCCACCGCGCCTGGACGCCTCCTCAGAGGTATACGCCTGCGGGGCCCAAGTCACTCAAGCCGGACCGGAACAGTTCCCGCGGGATCTCGTCCCGTGCGAACCGGCCCCGCGCCGGAGGACGTTGGTCCGGGCACCCGTGCCGGATACCAGAAGATCCCGCCGATCGGATCGATCGGCGGGATCTTGTTGTCTCGCTGTGGAGCTAAGGAGAATTGAACTCCTGACCTCCTGCATGCCATGCAGGCGCTCTACCAACTGAGCTATAGCCCCTTGTCGCTGTTCTTCCCGCTCAGCGGGGCGAACAAGAAGAACTTTAGCCTGCGACCTGCCGGAAAGTGAAATCCGGGTCCCGGGCCGCCCCGGCCGGGACCGTCGGCGTCCGTCCTCGGCGTCAGTCGTCGTCGCCGAGCACCGGCTCCGGCAGGGTGCCGGCGTTGTGCTCCAGCAGACGCCAGCCGCGGGCGCCCTCTCCGAGGACGGACCAGCAGCAGTTCGACAGCCCGCCCAGGCTCTCCCAGTGGTGCGGCTCGAGCCCCAGGAGGCGGCCGATGGTCGTACGGAGCGTGCCGCCGTGGCTGACCACGACGAGCGTGCCGTCCGCGGGGAGCTTCTCGGCGTGGCGCAGCACGACCGGGGCGGCGCGGTCGGCCACCTCGGTCTCCAGCTCGCCGCCGCCGCGGCGGACCGGCTCACCGCGCTTCCACGCGGCGTACTCCTCGCCGTACCGGGCGATGATCTCCTCGTGCGTCAGCCCCTGCCAGACACCCGCGTAGGTCTCGCGCAGGGACTCGTCGTGGGTGACGTCAAGGCCGGTGAGCACCGCCAGCTCGGCGGCGGTGCGGGCGGCGCGCATCAGGTCGGAGGCGATGATCGCGTCCGGCTTGAGGCCGGCGAGCAGCCGGGCGGCACGGCGGGCCTGGGAGACGCCGACCTCGGTGAGGTCGACGTCCGTGGAGCCCTGGAAGCGGCGCTCCACGTTCCACGAGGTCTGGCCGTGCCGCCACAGGATGAGGCGGCGCCCCCGGCCGGGACGACCGGCGGTCACCTCACCGGTGGCGCTCACCGCCACTCACCGTCCAGCTCGGCGGCCTCCTCCGCGGCCTGGAGCTTGGCGTGCTCGGCCGCCTTGCCGCGGGTGGCCTTGGCGTCGTCGGGAAGGTCGAGCTCGGGGCAGTCCTTCCACAGGCGCTCCAGGGCGTAGAAGACGCGCTCCTCGGAGTGCTGGACGTGGACGACGATGTCGACGTAGTCCAGCAGCACCCAGCGGGCCTCGCGGTCGCCCTCGCGGCGCACCGGCTTGGCGCCGAGCTCCTTGAGGAGCCGCTCCTCGATCTCGTCGACGATCGACTTGACCTGGCGGTCGTTGGGCGCGGAGGCGAGCAGGAAGGCGTCGGTGATCGACAGGACGTCGCTCACGTCATAGGCGATGATGTCGTGCGCGAGCTTGTCGGCGGCCGCCTGGGCGGCGGTGCGGACGAGCTCGGTCGAACGGTCGGTAGCGGTCACTACAAGGCTTTCGGTCGGTGGACACTTGTCTCCAAGGGTCTCACGGACCGGTGACAGCACCCCACGTGATGGGTGGCGTACGTGGGGTGCCGGGCTTCACGACTTCGGGTCGTAGTCCTGTCCGAGGACCACCGTGACATCCGCGTTGGCGGACACCTCGCCCTTGACGACCGCGTCGGCGGGCAGCCCCAGGGTCTTGGCGACCTCGGTGGCGTCGGCCTTGTCGGCGGCGTCGGAGTAGCGGACCGAAGAGGTCGCCGCGGCGGACGCGGTGCCGCCCTCCAGGAAGGTGAAGCCGCCGTTGAGCAGCACCACGCGCGCCTTGCCGGAGTTGTCCTTGACGCCGCTGGCGTTGCGGACGGACACGCGGACGGCGGCGTCCTTGTCGGGGCTCTTGGCGGTGCCGCCGAGGACGTCCTTGACCACGCTGGCGCTGGCCTGCTGACTCAGCGTGCCGTCGTCCTGCACGGGCAGCAGGGCCGTCTTGTAGTCGCCGCCCTTGGCCAGGTCGGCGAGCCGGGCGAGGAAGGCACCGAGGTCCTTCTCGGTCAGCGGCGGCTCGATGATCATGCCGAGGGTCTGCACGGTGGTGGTCGCGCCGCCGCTGTCCGAGGTCAGCTTGCGCAGCACGGCCTGCATGACCTGCCCGAACCGCTGGAGCTGGGCGTTCTGGGCCTCGCCGGAGCCCTGGTAGGTGGCGTAGGCGACGGCCGTCTTGCCGCTGAGGGTCTGGTCCTTGCCCTTGCGGACGAGGGGTGCGGCGCCCTTGGACTTGGCGGACGGGTCCGGGACGTCCACGTCGGTGTCGACCTCGATGTTGCCGATCAGGTCGACGAGGTTCTGCAGATAGGGGGTGTCCAGCCGCCAGGTGCCCTGGATCTCGGTGCCGAGGACGGTGTCGATGGCGTCGCGGGTGCCGGCCGAGCCGTCGTCGTCGACGGACTTGGCCAGGGTGGTCGTGGAGCCGTCGTCGGAGGCCACGGCGAGGGAGTTGGGCAGCAGGACGGTGGTGCCCTGCTGGGTGGTGGTGTTGTCGACGAGCAGGGCGGTGGAGGTGCCGCCCTTGGCGGTGTTGTGCAGATGGACGACGATCACGTCGCGCTTCTGCGCGCCGACCGGCGTCGCGGTGTTCGTCTTGCCGTCCGACGAGCCGAGGCCGGGCAGCTTCCCGGCGTACCAGAGGTAGCCGACGCCGCCCGCCGCGACGAGGGCGAGGACGACGACGAGCGCGATCACGCGCGCGCGTGCCCGGCGCCGGGCCTCCTCGCGCCGCTCGGTGCGGTTCTCGGTGAACTTCAGCCAGTCGATGACGTCCTCGGAGTCCTGGTCGGGCTCCTCGACGAAGGCGAACTGCTCGGTGCGGTAGTCCCGGTCGGCCCGCTCGCCGGTCTCCGGCTCCTCGGCCGGGCCGGCCTGCTGCGGGATGTAGGCGGTCTGCTCGGCGACGCGGGGCTGCCGGCCGCCGGCGGCGGTCTGCCCGTAGGGGTCGTACTGGGCGTGCGTGCCGGCGCCGTACGGGTCGTAGGAGGCGGGGGCGGGCTCCTGCGGACCGGTGTCGCCGAAGGGGTCGTACGGCGGTGTCTGCGGCTGGGTGCCGGTCGCGTACGGGTCGTATCCGTAGCCTTGCTGAGCGTAGGGATCGTAGTGCTGCTGGGGCTGCTGCTGCGCCGGGATCTGCCGGTACACCGGCTGCCCGTACTCGTCGTAGCCGACCAGTTCGTAGGGGACGTCCCCGTAGCCCGCGTCGTATCGGTCGTTCACCGTAGCCCCTCTCGGCTCACTCGCCTCACTCGCCGCGGTACAGCTCGCGCTTGTCGATGTAGCGCACGACTCCGTCCGGCACCAGATACCAGATGGGGTCCTTCTTCGCGACTCTCGCACGGCAATCGGTGGACGAGATGGCCAGCGCCGGGACCTCGACCAGCGAGACGCCGCCCTCCGGCAGGCCGGCGTCGTCGAGCTGGTGGCCGGGCCGGGTGACCCCGACGAAGTGCGCGAGGGAGAACAGCTCCTCGGAGTCGCGCCAGGTCAGGATCTGACCGAGGGCGTCGGCTCCGGTGATGAAGAAGAGGTCCGTGTCGGGATTCAGCGCGCGCAGATCGCGCAGCGTGTCCACGGTGTAGGTGGGGCCGCCCCGGTCTATGTCGATGCGGCTGACGGAGAACTGGGGGTTCTCCGCCGTGGCGATGACCGTCATCAGATAGCGGTCCTCGGCCGGGGAGACGTGCCGGTGGCTCTTCTGCCACGGCTGGCCGGTCGGCACGAACACGACCTCGTCCAGGTGGAACCGCGCGGCGACCTCGCTGGCCGCGACGAGGTGCCCGTGGTGGATCGGGTCGAACGTCCCGCCCATGACGCCGAGACGGCGCTTGCCGGAGTTCGTCGGTCCGTTTCCGGGGCCGGTAGGCATGTCCTGCTCTCCCATGCGTGCAGACCCTACCGGCCCCGTCCGAGGGCTCCGGCCGGCGGTCGCGCGGGCGGAGCCTCGAGGCCGGCCGGGATCAGCGGTCGCGGTTGAAGCGGGTGGTGACCCACAGCAGCAGCAGGAGGATGACGAAGGCACCGCCGCCGGTGAGCCACGGGCTGATGCTGTCGTGGTTGCCCCCGTGCTGCTCGCCCTCGGCGGCGAGAGTGACCAACTGGGCAGCTGCGCTGTGGAAGCTCATCTTCGGCGTGACCTATCGGTGTGGGCGGGATAAAGACGTCGGCTCATCGTATGCGGCCACCATGACGGCGATCACGCCGACTCCACCGTTGGTGGCGCTCCGGTCCGCCCGGGGAACCTTCCCCGCGGCTCAGTCGTCCTTCTGCCTGTAGCCCCGCAGCAGCAACCACGCGGTCAGCACAGCGCCCACGACCACCACGATCAGCACGATCCTGAGCAGATTGCCCGACACCGGCTCCTCGGCCGCGCCCGCGGCCTCGGCGAACCAGGCGGCCGCGGTGATGTGCTCCATGACGCCGAACTCCTTCGCTGTAGTGCCCGTCCACGGTAACTGCGCCTAGGCTGAGCCCAGCCTCGGGGACGCAAAGGGCCGCACAAGGGTCCGCAAAGGCCACACTCACGCACATGGGGGAAAGACATGTCCGATGGCCACGAGCAGGTGCCGAGCAGGCGGCGCACGCGTTTCCCCGGGATCTCCTCCCGCGCCTACGAGCACCCCGCGGACCGCTCCGCCCTGGTGGCCCTGCGCAAGCTCACCGGCTTCGACACGGTCTTCAAGGCGCTCAGCGGCCTGCTCCCCGAGCGCAGTCTGCGGCTGCTGTTCCTGTCGGACTCGGTCCGGGTCTCCGACGAGCAGTTCGCGCACCTCAACGACATGCTGCGGGACGCCTGCTACATCCTGGACCTGGAGAAGGTCCCCCCGATGTACGTCAACCAGGACCCGGTGCCCAACGCCATGTGCATCGGCCTGGACGAGCCGATCATCGTCGTCACGACGGGGCTGCTGGAGCTGCTCGACGAGGAGGAGATGCGGGCCGTCGTCGGCCACGAGGTGGGCCACGCCCTCTCGGGCCACTCGGTGTACCGCACGATCCTGCTCTTCCTGACCAGCCTCGCCGTCCGGGTCGCCTGGATCCCGCTGGGAAATCTGGCGATCATGGCGATCGTGACGGCCCTGCGGGAGTGGTTCCGCAAGTCGGAGCTGTCCGCGGACCGCGCGGGGCTGCTCGTCGGCCAGGACCTCCAGGCGTCGATGCGCGGCCTGATGAAGCTCGCCGGCGGCCACCATCTGCACGAGATGAACGTCGACGCCTTCCTGAAGCAGGCCGAGGAGTACGAGGCGGGCGGCGACCTGCGCGACTCGGTCCTGAAGATCCTGAACGTCCTGCCCCGCTCGCACCCCTTCACCACGGTCCGCGCGGCCGAGCTCAAGCGGTGGGCGGAGTCCCGCGACTTCCAGCGGATCATGGACGGCCACTACCCGCGCCGCTCCGAGGACAAGGACACCTCGGTGACCGACTCGTTCCGTGAGTCGGCGTCCCACTACGCCGGCCATGTGAAGTCGTCCAAGGACCCGCTGATGAAGCTGGTCACGGACATCGCCGGGGGCGCGGGCGACCTGGGCGGCCGGGTGCGCAGGGGCTTCGGCGGCTTCACGGGCGCGGGCTCGGGGTCGGGGTCGGGCTCGACGCCGAAGGACGGGCCCGCGCGCGAGGACGGCGACGGGGCCTCCGGCAGCACGGCCTGAGGCGGGTCTCGGACGGGCTGCTCAGACCTTCGGCTGGGATCCCGGCGCCAGCGAGCCGCACAGGGCCGTGGCCCCGCCGGTGGCGTATGGGTCGGTCCCGGCCGGTCCGCCCTCCTTGGCGGTCTGGCCGGCCAGCAGCGGGTGCAGCCGGTTCACGGAGTCCTCGGCGCAGGACAGCGGTCCGGCCTGGACGTAGGAGACGACCAGCTGGGCCTGGTGCAGCCGCAGATCCTCGCGGTCGAACCGGAACTGCAGCTCTCGGCGCACCGTGAACAGCGACGCGTCGGCCTTGTCCCCGCCCGCGTCCTCGCGCGCGGGGCGCAGCGCGTAGACGAAGGTGTGGTCGGCGGTGACCTCCAGCGTGCCGGCGTCGCTCTCGGCGGCCTGGAGGGTGCCCTGCACCCGGATCCTGCGGTCGGCGAGCTCCGCCTGGGAGGGGTCGAAGCGCACCAGCCAGCCGGTGGGCGCGTGCCGTCCGTCCGGGGCGGGGTGGCTGAAGCTGCGGTCGAACTGGTCGAGCTGCTCGGGATCGAGCAGCATCCGCACGGGGCGGGTCTGGTCGCCGGTCAGCACCTCGGGGTAGAGGGCGGACCGCACGATGTAGTCCTTGGCGATGGACAGCGCGCCCGTGACCTGGCTGTCCGAGAAGTGCGCGGTGCGCCGGGCGGCGGGCAGCGGGACGCCCTCGGCGCCGATGCGGAACTGCGCGGCGGGGCTGCGGGCGTACAGCAGGTCGGTGTCGGCCGCTCCGGGCACCTCGCCCCGGGGGGAGAGCGGGATGACGGTCATGCGCAGCGGCTCGGCGGGCGGTCCGGAGCCGTCGGGGGCCTGGTAGGGGTGGCGTACGCCCATGTAGATCGCGGTGCCGAACGCGAGGGCCATCAGCAGGACCAGGATCAGGGCCTGCCGGGACAGCCCTTTGCGCAGCGGCGGGAGGCTGCGGACGGCGGGAGCGTGATCGGTGATGCGCTCCTGTGCGGAGAACTCCTGGAGACGGGCAGCCCGCACGAACGATTCGTCGAAGACGACGGACCGGTATTCGTCCTCGCCACCTCCGGGGCCGCCTTCGGGTGTCCCCTCAGGTGGGTCCGCTGACCCTCCCATATCTTCAGGGTAGGTCTCGCGGAGCCCGGGTAAACGCCCGTCCACAGGACAACTTCTGACAGGTTCTCACCAGTTTTGACCGGTCGGCCCAGGGGTTGTCCGGCGCTCCGGGGTCAGGGCGTGCGCGGGATCGCCGAGACGGTCGGCCGGGAGTAGTCGGCGGAGGCCGACGGCACCGGTCCCCCGCCCTGCTCCAATCCGGTGGTGGCCGGCACGGGAGCCTGGTCGCCGCTGCTGGAGGAGGCGCCCCGGTAGACGGCGGCGAAGGCCAGCGCGACCATGCCGACGCCCATCACCACGGCGAGGACCCAGGCGACCGGACGATGCCAGCGGACCTGCTTGCCGAACGCCCCGGAGCCGCCGTAGCCGTCCTCGAGGAGGCCCCGGTCGTCCAGGTCGTCGAAGTCGGGGTCGTGGCCGAAGCCGGTGAGCTCGCCGTAGGCCTCGTCGAACCGGTCGCCGCGGCCATGGGCCCGGCGGGCCTCCGCCTCGGAGGCCTCGGCTCTCGCCTGCGCGGCGGCCAGGAGGCGCTCGACGGCGGTCGGCTCGTGCACCACGGCCGCGCGTACGAATGCCTCGTCGAAGACCACGGAGGCGAACTCTTCGTCCGACACCCCGTGGTCGTGGTCGTCGTCGGGCTCCCAGCCGTCAGGGAACGGCGTGCCCCCCACGTCCTCCGGCACGGACCCAGAGTAGACCTGGGGGGTCATTTTGGGCAGACCGTATGGAAATTCATCCGTCTGCTGAGACACCCGCCCGGGGCGCGGACGCCTGCGGGAGCGCGTGTCGGACGCATATGCCCCGGCTGTGCGCCGGGCGCCCCGAGGCTTCTCGCGGGCGCCCGTGAGCCGGGCCGCAGCGGCCCCGGATCAGCGCCGGATGTGCCCGTCGCCTGTGACGATGTACTTCGTGCTGGTCAGCTCGGGCAGGCCCATCGGGCCGCGCGCGTGCAGCTTCTGGGTGGAGATGCCGATCTCCGCGCCGAAGCCGAACTGGCCGCCGTCGGTGAACCGGGTGGAGGCGTTCACGGCGACCGTGGTGGAGTCGACCAGTTGGGTGAAGCGGCGGGCGGCCTGCTGCGAGGTGGTCACGATGGCCTCGGTGTGACCGGAGGTCCACAGGCGGATGTGCTCGACCGCCCGCTCCAGCGAGTCCACGACCGCGGCGGCGATGTCGTACGACAGGTACTCGGTCTCCCAGTCCTCGGCGGTCGCCTCGACGACGGTGGCCTTGGAGTCCTCGGCGTACGCCATCACCCGGTCGTCGGCGTGCACGGTCACGCCGGCCTCCGCGAGGGCGTCCAGGGCGCGCGGCAGGAACTCGGGCGCGATGTCCTGGTGGACCAGGAGGGTCTCGGCGGCGTTGCAGACGCTGACGCGCTGGGCCTTGGAGTTGATCAGGATGTCGATGGCCATGTCGAGGTCGGCGTGGGCGTCGACGTAGACGTGGCAGTTGCCGGTGCCGGTCTCGATCACCGGGACCGTGGACTCGGCGACGACCGTCTGGATCAGGGAGGCGCCGCCGCGCGGGATCAGCACGTCGACCAGGCCGCGGGCGCGCATCAGCTCGCGCACGCTCTCGCGGCTCTCGCCCGGCACCAGCTGCACGGCGTCGGCGGGCAGCCCGGCGCCGCCGACGGCGTCCCGGATCACTCGGACCAGCGCGGAGTTCGACTCGTACGCGGAGGCCGAGCCGCGCAGCAGCACGGCGTTGCCGGACTTCAGGCAGAGGGCGGCGGCGTCCACGGTGACGTTCGGGCGGGCCTCGTAGATGATCCCGACGACACCCAGCGGGACGCGGACCTGGCGCAGGTCGATGCCGTTGGGCAGGGTCGAGCCGCGGACGACCTCGCCGACCGGGTCGGGCAGGGCGACGACGTCCCGTACGTCGGAGGCGATGGCCCGGACCCGCTCGGGGGTGAGGGTCAGCCGGTCGACGATCGCCTCGCTGGTGCCGGCCTCGCGGGCCTTGGCGATGTCCTTGGCGTTCGCCTCGACGATCTCGCTGGTGCGGACCTCCAGGGCGTCCGCGATGGCCAGCAGCGCGTCGTCCTTCTCGGCCCGCGGCAGGGGGGCCAGGTCGGCCGCGGCGGCCTTGGCGCGGTAGGCGGCCTGGGTGACCGGGGTCATGGCGTCGTACGGGGAGAGCGAGGTCATACCACGAAGGGTAGTGCGCCCGCCGTATCGTTCCAGCGCGCATTCCGCACCGCGAGACGGGCCCGGGGCGTGCGCGGCGGTCAGAAGGGGTGGACGCCCACCGGCGTGGCCGGCAGCGGCCCGTACCCCTCCGCGACGCGCTGGTGGTAGGTCTCCCGGTCGATGACCTCCAGGCCGACGATCTCCCAGGGCGGAAGGCCCGCGGTCTGGCGGTGCTCGCCCCACAGCCGCAGGGCGACGGCGGCCGCGTCGTGCAGATCGCGGGCCTCCTCCCAGTAGCGGATCTCCGCGTGGTCGTTCGCGTACCGGCTCGTCAGCAGAAAGGGGTGGTCGTGGGCCAGCTGTTCGAGCGCGCGCCGGACGTCCTTCAGCGGGGCCTCCTTGCCGGAGACGCTGAGGGTGACGTGCCACAGGCGGGGCAGCTCCTCCGGCTGCTCGAACCGGTCGCCGGCCGCGACGCTCGTCAAGGCGCGCTCCTCACCGGCCGCGCGGGACGAGCCCCCACCGGCACTGCGGGGCGCCGTCCCAGGGCGCACTCGTCTCACGACGGCCTCCTTCACGCAGTGACCGACCGGACGGTCGGCGGAATGTGTCCGTGAGACAAAGTTGAGCAGGCCGCAAGGGCTCGCGGGGCGATTTTGCGGAACGTCCACCTCATGACGACGTTCACAACGGGGTGTTCCCCCCGTTTTCGGCTTTTCGCCGTGACGCGGGGGCACGGGTGGGGCCGAACAGACGGGTCACGGCCGACGGGCGTCCGAGGCCTCGGTGCCGACACGGCCCAGGCGGCCAGCGGCTTCAGGCGTTCCCCGGATGGTGAGCCGGGGTCCGCGGTCCCGACGCCCAGGGTCTCCGGATCGTCGGCGGGGGTGCGCTCACCGACAAGCGGCTGCGCCGGCGGTGACCCTAAGGGCTGTCCCGTAATTCCCGGCGGGCGCGCGGCGACAGCTACGGCACCTCGCCGCGTTGTCGGGTCGTCCGCATACATCCAGGATGCGGACGGCCCTCCGCCTTGCGATGCACCGCATCCGACGCCGCGCGCCGATCCACCGGGAATGACGGGACAGCCCTCAGGGGGTGAGCAGCACCAGGTCGTCGCGGTGGACGACCTCCCGTTCGTACTCGGCGCCCAGTTCACGGGCGAGTTCGCGGGTCGAGCGGCCGAGGAGCTGGGGGATCTCCTTGGCGTCGAAGTTGACGAGACCGCGGGCGACCGCGCGGCCGGCGCCGTCCCGCAGTTCGACAGGGTCGCCGGCGCTGAACTCGCCCTCGACGGCGGCGATCCCGGCGGGCAGCAGCGACTTGCGGCGCTCCACGACCGCGCGGACCGCGCCGTCGTCCAGGGTCAGCGAGCCCTGCGGGGTGGAGGCGTGCTGGAGCCACAGCAGACGGTCGGCGGAGCGCTTGCCGGTGGCGTGGAAGTACGTACCGGTGTCGCGGCCGGAGAGCGCCTCGGCGGCGTGGACCGCGCTGGTCAGGACCACGGGGATGCCGGCCGCGGCGGCGATGCGGGCCGCCTCGACCTTGGTGACCATGCCGCCCGTGCCGACGCCCGCCTTGCCGGCGCTGCCGATCTCGACGTGGGCGAGGTCCTGCGGGCCGCGCACCTCCGCTATCCGCGAGGTCCCCGGCGTGCTGGGGTCGCCGTCGTACACGCCGTCGACGTCGGACAGCAGCACCAGCAGGTCGGCGTGGACGAGGTGGGCGACGAGGGCGGCGAGCCGGTCGTTGTCGCCGAAGCGGATCTCGTCGGTGGCGACGGTGTCGTTCTCGTTGACGATCGGGAAGGCGCCCATCGCCAGCAGCTTGTCCAGGGTGCGTGAGGCGTTGCGGTGGTGGGCGCGGCGGCTCATGTCGTCGCTGGTCAGCAGCACCTGGCCGGCGCGGACGCCGTAGCGCGCGAACGAGGCGGTGTAGCGGGCGACGAGCAGGCCCTGGCCGACGCTTGCGGCGGCCTGCTGCCGGGCCAGGTCACGGGGGCGGCGGCGCAGCCCCAGCGGGGCGAGCCCGGCCGCGATGGCGCCGGAGGAGACGAGGACGATCTCCCGCTCCCCGCCGCTGCGGCTCTTGGCGAGGACGTCGACCAGCGCGTCCACGCGGTCGGCGTCCAGGCCGCCGGACGCGGTGGTCAGCGAGGAAGAGCCCACCTTGACGACGATCCTGCGGGCCTCGTGCACGGCCTGCCTTGCCCCTGCCACCTCTGCTCTTTTCCCTCGTGTCCGCCGAAAGCCTCTCCCGGCAATCTACGCGAAGGGGATCGTGCGGCGCGCGGGCGTTCCAGCCCCCGGGACACAGGCGGGTGGTAACCGCTTGCTCACGCCACGCGTACGGTGAAAAGGTTGCGTTGGTTGCCTATGGAAATTAAAGATGCGGCAAACCTAGGGTGACGAGCGTGTCACACGCTCCCCAGGATCCCCGCAGCACGCAGCGTCTTCTTCTTCGTTCGGGCAAAAGTCCGTACGACGTGGTCCCCGTCGAGGAGGCGCTCGAACAGGACGTCATCGCCACCAATTCCGGCAACCTGATCTTCAGCGACGCCACGCACAAGATCCTCGAGACGCCGCGCACGGAGGTCGTCTCCAACGGCATCCGCACGGACGTCTCGGCGGCCGGCCGGATCAACGAGGAGTTCGACGCCTTCGTCATCCCGTTGGCGAACGCCTTCCGGCCGTCGTTCGAGGCGCAGCTGAAGCGGCTGACCCGGCTGATCGAGAAGCTGCGCATCCCCGTGGTCGTCGTCGGCGTCGGCGCGCAGGCCGGGCTCGGCTACAACGCGGCCCGGCTGAAGGGCATCGAGCCCGCCGTGCGCGCGTTCGTCTCCGCCGTGCTGGACCGCAGCGCCTCGATCGGCGTGCGGGGCGAGTTCACCGAGAAGTACCTCAACGACCTCGGCTTCCGGGACGTCGAGGTCATCGGCTGCCCGTCGCTGTTCCTGTACGGCAAGGAGCTCACGGTCACCAAGAAGGAGCCCGCCCTCGGCGCCGGCTCCCGGATCGCGGTCAACGGCTCGCACAGCGCCGTGAAGTCCCAGGGTCTGGACCGGGTCATCGACCGGGCGCACGCCCGCTACCCGCATCTGCGCTTCATCGGGCAGAACCTCAGCGACGCGCGGCAGCTCCACTGGCGCGACCTGTCGGACCCGAACGCCCTGGTCACGGCGATGCCCACGCATCCCGAGCACCCGATGTACCGGGAGGACAAGGTCCGCGTCTACATCGACCCGGTCACCTGGATCGACGATCTGCGCGGCTTCGACTTCTCCTTCGGCTCCCGCATCCACGGCAACATCGCCGCGCTGCTCGCGGGCACCCCGGCGACCGTCCTGTGCGGTGACTCGCGGACGCTGGAGCTGTGCCGGTACTTCGGCATCCCGCACCGCCGGATCGACAAGCTGACGGGCGAGGTGGACCCGGCGGCGCTGTACGAGGAGGCCGACTTCGGCCCCCTCATGAGCGGCCACCAGGAGCGCTTCGAGCGGTTCACGGCGTTCCTCGACCGCAACGGCCTGGAGAACACCTTCACGCACGGCGACGGCGGCGCCGCCTTCGAGGAGCGCATGCGCTCGCTGACCTTCCCGGCGGGTATCGGCCCCTGGAACGAGGTCGACCTCACCTCGCTGAGCAGCCGCTTCGCCTTCCTGCAGCGCCGGGTCGGCGAACTGGGCAAGGACAACGAGCGGTTGCGGCGCGAGCTGGGCCGGGCCACCCAGAGCGGCGGAACGCTCCCGACGTCGGTCTACCGGCGCGCGCGCCGCGTGGTGGGCGGCCCGATCCGCCGGGCCCTGCAGTCGGGGCGGTAGGGGGAGGAGACACCCCTCCAGCACGGGGCACACGGTCACTCCTGACGACACGGGCGTGTCGTTGCCGGGGCGCCGCGCGTTGAACCGGACGCACGACGTCCCGCGCCGACCTTGGAGTGACCGCGTTGCCCGCACCCCTGTCCCGCATCCCGGCGGGAGCACTCGTCTCGGCCCTTCTGGCCGCCGCCTTCTGCGTCCAGGCCGGCGCGGCGCTGCGCCCACACGTCCCGCTGCTGCTCACGGCGACGGTGGTGTCCCTGGCCGTGGAGGGCGTGCTGTTCCGCTGGCAGCGCGTGGTGCTGACCGCGTTCGCCAAGGCGCACGCCGACATCACCGTGCGGCATGTCCTGCGGGACCTGCTGCTCGTCGTGGCCCTGCTGCGGCTCGGCGAGCAGCAGGAGCCGCTGTACACCCCGCTCGTCGGGGGCCTGCTCGCCTTCTACGCCCTGCACTGCGCGATCCAGGCGGTGTCGGTGCTGGTCCGCCGCACGCGCACCCTCCCGGTGGTCACCCGCAACATCGACGCCTCCGCGCTGCGCCTGTCCGCCGCGCCGCCGGTGCTGCTGCGCCGCCCCGGCCCCCGGCTGGTGCTGTTCGGGCTGCCGGCCACGGCGGGCCTGCTCACCACGGCGGCCACCGGTGACCCGCGCTGCGCGGCCCTCGGGGTCGCCCTGTCCCTCGGGCTGGCCGTCCTGGGTCTGGCCGACCTGCTGGTGCGGCTGCTGCCGGGCCGTCGCCCGGTCGGCGAGCGGGAGGCCCTGGAGTGGCTCGACGCCTGGCTGGCGGAGTACCGGCCGACGGCCGGGCTGTACTTCTCCGGCGGCGTGTCCTCGGCGTACCAGGCGAACATGTGGCTGGAGCCGCTGGCGAAGCTGGAGGGCCGGCCGCTGATCGTGCTGCGCGAGCGGTTCATGGTGCAGAAGATCGCGCCGACCGACGTGCCGATCCTGTGCCTGCCGAAGGTGTCCACCCTGATGCGCCTGGAGGAGTCGTCGCTCCAGGTGCTCATCCACCCCTCGAACTCCGGGAAGACCTCCCAGGTCCTGCGCATCCCCACGCTGAAGCACACCTTCGTCAACCACGGGGAGAGCGACAAGCTGTCGTCGTGCAACCCCTACGCGAAGGCGTACGACGAGGTGTGGGTGGCCGGACCGGCGGCCCGCGAGCGGTACGCGTACGCCGAGGTCGGCGTCGAGGACAAGGACGTCGTGGAGATCGGCCGCCCGCAGCTGGACGGCGTACGGCCGTACCAGGGACCGCCGTCAGGGCCCTGGACGACGGTGCTGTACGCGCCGACCTGGGAGGGCTGGGACGGCAACCCGGGCAACACCTCGGTGATCGAGGCCGGCGAGAACGTCGTACGGGCGCTGCTCGCCGATCCCGGGGTGCGGGTGCTGTACAAGCCGCACCCCCTGACCGGTTCGGTGGACCCGCGGGCCGGGGCCGCCGACCTGCGCATCCGGGAGCTGATCCGGGCCGCGAACCGGGAGCGGGCCGTGCCGCGCCCTCGCGACACCGGTGGGCTCGACGCGCTGACCCGGGAGCTGGACCGCCTCACGGCGCTCGCCGGGCGGCCCGGCGCCGACCAGGTCGAGCGAATGCTCGTGCAGTCGGCGCCGGAGCCGGGGCGGGCCGAGGCGGTGGCGCGGGCCACGGCCGCCTGGGAGGAGGCGTACTGGGCGTCGCTGCCGGAGGGCGAGCACCAGATCGTGGTCGACGCCCGGCCCACCCTGTACTCCTGCTTCAACCAGGCGGACCTGCTGATCAGCGATGTGTCGAGTGTGATCAGCGACTTCCTGGCGAGCGGGAAGCCGTACGCGGTGGCGAACACCAGCGGTCTGGCGGAGGACGTGTTCCACAAGACCTTCCCGACCGTGCGCGCGGCGACCGTACTGACGCCGGACGCGGCCGGGGTGCCGGAGCTGCTGGACGCCGTACGCCATCCCGAGAAGGACGAACTGGCCGACGCCCGGGCCGAGTTGAAGCGGCACCTGCTGGGACCGGACGAGCCGACCTCGCAGGAGCGCTTCAACCGGGCGGTACGGGAGCTGTGTTCGGCGGCCCTGGCGCACCGGGCCCGGATGGAGGAGCGGCTGGCGGAGGAGGTCCCGACCGAGATCCCCGACCAGCGGCGGTCCGCTACACCGCCGCAGCGCGCCCACCCGTAGCGGCGGCGGCGGACCTCAGCATCCGCCCCGCCTTCCGCGCCGCTCTCCGCAGCAGGGTGCCCGGGCCGCCCTCCCGGTATCCGGGGTAGGCGCGGGCCTCGCGCGGTTCCGCGAGGTACACGGAGTCGGGGATGCCGGCCCCGGCCTCGCGGAAGTGCGGGTAGGCGAGGTAGAGGCGGCGGCCGCCGCGCTCCAGGAGAGCCGCCGGCTGCTTCTTGTCCTTGAGGAACTTCGCGACGGACACCAGGAGTTCGGGCCGCTGCTCGGCCACGAGGTGCAGCCGCAGACGCTCCTCGACCTTGAGCCGGCGGGCGATGCCGGGGGTCCAGTAGGCGTCCATGAGGGGCTTGGCCAGTTCGAGCTTGCGCCGGCGGACCTCTTCGCTGTCCTTCGCGAACCGGGGCCCGAACTGCGGGAGCAGGGTCACGGTTAACGGGCGCGTCATGAGCAGGTCGCGGCGCTCGCCCGCCGGCAGGTGCTCGGCGATCAGGTGCATCAGGGCCCGCGCGGAGTCGAAGCGCAGTTCGTAGCCGCCGCTCTTGGTCACATGCTTGCCGTCGTCGCGGCCCACCAGGTAGTAGCAGGTGTAGTCGGCGATCACGGAGACGCCGTCGGCCCGCAGATACGCCTCCATGGTGAACAGCGCGTCCTCGCCGGTCCACAGCGACTCGTCGAAGCGCATGCCGTGCCGGGTCAGCAGCTCACGGCGGAACAGCTTCTGCGCGCTCAGCGTGTACCGGATGTTGGAGGAGAAGACGTCGGTCCGCTCCAGCGTCCGGCCCCACATCGACTTCGGCGCACCGCGGTTGACGCCCTCGATCCGGCCGAGCACCACGTCGGTGCCGTTCCGGTCGGCCATCGCGACCATGCGTTCCAGCGCCTCGGGACCGAGCCGGTCGTCGGCGTCCAGGAAGAAGACGTAGCGCCCCGTGGCCTTCCCCAGACCGACGTTGCGCGGGCCGCTCGGGCCTCCCGAGTTCTCCTGCCTGATCACGGTCACCGGCATGGCCGCCCGGGCCGCGAACTCCTCCAGGTACTCCCCCGTGCCGTCCGTCGAGCCGTCGTCGACGGTGATGATCTCGATGCGCTCCGGGTCGATGGTCTGTGCCTCGACCGATGCGAGGCACTCGACCAGATACGGCATCGCTTCGTACGCCCCGATGATCACGGACACATCAGGCTGCGTCACGTTTCCCCCTCGCCAATGGGATATTCCCCCCGTATCGCCTCATTCACTACTTACTAGACGGCCAGGCGTGAACAGGGGTTGCCTCCTGGGCAGGTTTTGGTGAGTCAGATCACAGACGGTCAGAGCGCAGGCGGTCAGATCACGCGCATGCAGATCACAGGCATGCGAACGGCGCGGCCCCCGAGGAAAGTGCTCCTCGGGGGCCGCGCCTCGTGTGGTGCCGCGGGGTCAGGCCGTCACGTCGTCGCCCGCCGCCGCGACCCGCTGGGCGGGTACGGCCGCCGTGCGGGACTCCTGTCCGACGTTGCGGGTCTCGGCCTTGATGGCGAGGTCCGCCACGGCCGTGTTGAACTGCTCGATGGACGTCGGCTCGTCCGGGCCGAGCAGGTAGCGCTTCAGCTCGGTGCGGTCGGCGGCCAGCGGGTCGGCGGACGGGTCGCGGACCGCGTCCAGCAGCTCTCCCAGCGGCTCCGCCCGGTTCGACAGGATCGTCGCGGCGCGCACGGCCGTGTTCTGCCGCTTGAACTCCTCCACGCCCAGCTCGGCGGAGTCCGTGACGGCGTACGGCTTGCCGCTGGCGATGAAGTCGGAGACGACGCTGGAGATGTCGGAGACCATCGCGTCGGAGACGTTGAAGCAGTCGTACAGGCGCGGCTCGGCGCCCGTGATGACACGGTGCTCGTGGGCCGGGAAGGAGCGCCAGTAGGCGTCGTTCCACTCCGCGCGCAGCCGGGCGACCTCCTCGTGGCGGGCCGGGTCGAGCAGGCCGTCACGGGTGGCCTCGGCCTCGTCGCCGCTGCTGCCGCCCTTGCCGGACAGCTCGGCGAGCCGGGCCTCGATACGGGCCAGCTCGGCCTTGGCGGCGGCCTGCGCGGCCGTGTCGGCGGTGAAGCGCGGGTCGGCGGCACGCTCGGCGGCGGCACGCTCGACGAGGGCGGTGATCCGCTGGTGGGCGGCGCCGGCCTCCTTGTTGACGGTGCCGGTGAAGGGGTGCGGCTTGTAGAGCACGCGGACCGGCGGGTCGGCGGTGACGAGCTTGCGCACGATGTTCTCGCCGGCGAGCACGATCGAGGTGTTGCCGGGGTTGCCGTCCCAGCCCTCCCAGGTGGGGGCGTACAGCACGGTCGGGACACGGCCCTCGGGGACGCCCTGCCAGGTCTGGATGGGGGCGAGCTGCGGGCGGCCGACCTCCACGATGTCGTCGTCGCGCACGCCCACGTCGGCTATGGCGTAGCGGTCGCGGCCCGCGCGGCCGGCGGTCCACACCTCGTCGTACACCTTGCTGAACGGGTTGACGCTGGCCAGCTTGTCGCTGTCGCCGTGGCCGATGAAGACGTGCTTCATGGTGGGCACGCGCAGCAGGTGGATGTTCTTGCCTACGTTCGCGGCGTACAGGGCGACCCGCACGGTGCTCAGGTCCAGGTTCATCAGGTGCACACCGCCGGGCACGCAGACGACGGGGACCGTGGTGGGCGCCAGGTTGGCCAGGATGGCGCGCTCGCGCAGGATGATCAGCGGCCTGGAGTCCAGCTGCTCCATGGTCTCCAGCCACATGTTGACCTGGTACGCGGAGTCCTTGGAGCCGGAGAAGTACAGCACGGTCTCGGGCCGGTACACCCGCAGCCAGTCGTCGACGGCGGCCAGGACGAGCTCGGCCTTCGGCGGGATCTTCCGTCCGCGGACGTACGGCATGAGCGCGAGGACGTAGAGCAGGCCGAGGCCCACCGTGAGGCCGATGCCGACGAACCCGATGGCGGAGTGCTCCAGCCAGGCGGAGACGAGGATGCCGGCGACGGCCGCGAGGTCGAGGTGCAGCATCTTCTCGGCGGAGCGGTGCAGCAGCCCGCGCGGCGGGGCGTCGGGGATGCGGACGCGCGAGGCGAGGTCGACGTTCCGGGTGGCGACCGGCATACGGCGGCGGTTGCGGATCAGGGTGACCAGCGCGCCGTGCGGGGCCTGGAGGCCGTAGAAGGCGATGAAGCAGGCGACCGCGCCGTAGTAGACCAGGTTGTCCGCGAGGCTCAGGCGCGCCAGCAGCAGGAGCAGCAGCAGCTCCCTGATCAGGAAGCGGATCGACAGACCGGCCCGGACCTTGCTGAGGCGGTTGACCAGGTAGCTGCCCTTGCGGTGCAGATAGTGGTCCGCCAGGTACGTCACGGCGGCCGCCGCCGCGAAGGCGGGAATGCTCGGTACGAGCGCGGCCAGCATGAGTGCCGGGAATCCCAGCATCATGAGGACCGCCGCGGCCAGCTCGGCCGCGCTGCCCACCCGGGCGACGCGAATAGCGGTGGATATCACGGAGAACCTGCTCAGGGAGAGGGGCCGGTCTGAAGAGGGAAGGACTCAGGCCCCTGTGAATTCTTCGTGAACAAAGAATCGCAGAGGCCTGAATTCATAAGGCTATTGAAGGGTGATTATGCCACGCCGTCCTGGCGGTCCAGGACACTGGCCAGCGCCTGCTCGAAGCCGGACGCCTTGCCGGCCGCCGCCGTCGGGTCCTGCTGGCGGACGTCGATGACGTGCCCGGTCAGCTCGGAGAGCAGCACGTCGAGCGACGTGCGGGCGACGGCCTCGGAGGAGAGCAGCGAGCCCGCGGGCTCCTGGCCGAAGGCCTTGGTGCGCATCGGCGTCGCGGTCCGCTCGGGGTTGATGCAGTTCACGCGGATGCCGTCGCCGGCCCACTCGTCGGACAGCGCCTGGGTGAGGTTCACCATGGCGGCCTTGGTGGAGGAGTAGAGGCTGTACTCGGCGCGGCCGCGGGTGTAGCTGCTGGAGGTGTAGAGGAGCAGCTGACCCTTGGTCTCGGACAGGTACTTGTACGAGGAGCGGGCGATCTGCACCGGCGCCAGGTAGTTGACCTTCAGCGCCTCCTCGATGGTGGCGTTGTCGGTCTCGGCGAGCTTGCCTATGCGCAGCACACCGGCGGTGTTGACGACGTAGTCGATGCGGCCGGTCTCGCCGTACGCCTTGGACAGCGCGTCGTCGACCTCCTCCGGGTTCTCCACGTGGGTGCCGGTGGTGGAGCGGCCGAGCGCGTAGACGTTCGCGCCGTAGGACTCGGCGAGTTCGGCGATGTCCTTGCCGATGCCGTACGAGCCGCCGAAGACGACGATCGTCTTGCCGGTGAGGAGCTCGCGGTAGGCCTCCTCGCTCACCTGCTCGGGAGCGGCGGTGGAGGCCAGCTGGAAGAGCTTGTCGGCGATGAAGACGTCGACGGGCTGCGTGACCTTCATGTTGTACTCGTCACCCGCGACGACCTGGATCGGCACGTCCGGCAGGTACTTGAGCACGACGGAGCAGTCGTCGGTGGCCTGGAAGTTGGGGTCCTCGGCGGCGACCTCGTAGGCGCGCTTGATCGTGGACAGCTTGAAGGCCTGCGGGGTCTGGCCGCGGCGCAGGCGGGAGCGGTCCGGGATCTCGGTGATGAACTCGCCGTCCTCACCGTGCGTGCGCGTGACGATGATGGTGTCCGCGGACGGGATGGCGACGTCGACGGCCTGGAAGCGCTCCAGAGCGACGACGCAGTCGTCGATGACGCGCTGCGAGAGCAGGGGGCGCACGGCGTCGTGGAAGAGGACGTTGCGGTCTTCGCCCTCGGCCAGGCCCTCGCCGAGGGCCTGGATGGCGCGCTCGGTGGTCTCGTTGCGGGTCGCGCCGCCCTCGATGATCTTCTTGACCTTCGTGAACCCGGCCTTGGCGACGATCTTCTCGATGTCCGGGACGTATCCGGGTGCCATCAGCACGATGACGTCGTCGATCGAGTCGGCCTTCTCGAAGGTGGTCAGGGTGTGCTCGATGACGGCCTTGCCGGCGATCTTCAGCAGCTGCTTGGGGATCGACAGACCCACGCGCTGACCGGTTCCACCGGCCAGGATCACTGCGGTGGTACGGGGCTTGGCTATGTGCTGGGACACAGGTGACCTACCTTGTGGCGACTGGGAACTTCGAAATGGTCCCACTTGGGGTTACCGCAGTGCAAGGTGAGCGTCCTCGGCCGCATATGTGCGCGCAACCTGTCATTCACCTTGTACCCATGGCCCTTGCCGAGAGGCACTCCGAAGGTCCCTGGAATTGCTGTGAGTAACGGCACAGGCTCACCGCGGCCCTGGCGCGGGCGCTTCGGGCCGTGATGTCCGGGCGTTCCCACGGGATCCCTGGACGATGTCCCCCGAACCGTACGCGACGTGGCGGCCGCGGTGTACCGCGGCCGCCACGTCCGGGGGCGTCTCTTCGCTTTCGTACGGAATGCTCCGCCTCACCCGTCGCCCCGGCCGCTCAATTCACCGCCGGCCCGCAATGGGGAATTCCGCATCAAGGTTTCGCAGCGATCCGGTTCCAGTGCGGTGACCCCGGAGCCGCTTCGACTCCGGGGCCACCGCCGGGTGTTACCTGGGTCACACCATCTCGACGCCGGGCCGGCCCGCCTCGACCCGCAGCCGGGCCAGCGTGCTCGCGGTCGCCGTGGGCCGGCGGACGGTGTCCACGATCCGCACCCGGGCGTCGATGCCGTCGTGGCGGATGTCGAAGAGGTGGTAGCCGCGGTGGGCGTCGAGCAGCTTCCAGTGCGGGTTGTCCGGCATCCGCGGGTCCCACTCCCGGTGGAAGGCGTCCTGGTCCTGGTCGCCGTTGCTGGAGACGGACGTGCCGACGAACTCGGCGCCGACCACGTCGGATCGCGGGTCGGCGAAGTCCTCCTTCAGGTCGCTGACCATCGTGAGGTGCCGGTCGCCGGACAGCACGACGGGGTTGCGGACGTGCCTCAGCTCCTCCAGCAGAGCGTTGCGTTCGGCCTGGTAGCCGTCCCAGGCGTCGTAGTACCAGAGCTTGCCCTCGCCGACCTGGAGGTCGGTCTCCGCCATCATGATCTGCGAGCCGATGAGGTTCCAGCGGGCCGGCGAGTGGCGCAGCCCGTCGAGCAGCCACCGCTTCTGCCCGGCGCCGAGCATGGTGCGCGCCACGTCCTGGGCGCCCTCCTGCGTGGTGGCCTGGTCGCTGCGGTACTGGCGGGTGTCCAGCACGCTGAGCCGCGCGAGGCGACCGAACTCCAGACGGCGGTGCATCCGGATGCGCGGGCCGTCGGGGACGGCGCTCGCCCGGACCGGCATGTGCTCGTAGTACGCCTGGTAGCCGGCCGTCAGCCGGGCCACGAACGCGTCGTGCGGCTGCTTGTCCGGGTCCTGCGGGATCTCGCCGGCGAAGTCGTTGTCGATCTCGTGGTCGTCGAAGGTGACGATCCAGGGCGCTGCCGCGTGCATCGCCGCGAGGTCGGGGTCGGTGCGGTACTGCGCGTACCGGTTGCGGTACTGGTCGAGGGTGTACGGCTCACCGCTGCCCTCGTGCCGCCGCACCCCGGTGGACGACGGCGTCGACTCGTAGATGTAGTCGCCGACGAACAGGACGACGTCGGGGTCCTGGGCCGCCATGTCGGCGTACGGCGTGAAGTAGCCGTGCTGCCAGTTCTGGCAGGAGGCCAGGGCCATGCGCAGCCGGCCGCCGGAGCTCGCGGGGTGCGGGGCGGTGCGCGTGCGGCCGGTGGGCGAGAGCTGCCCGCCCGCGCGGAAGCGGTACCAGTACGTCCGGCCGGGGCGCAGACCGCGGACGTCGACGTGGACGCTGTGGCCCAGCTCGGGCCGGGCCTGGGCGGTGCCCCGGCGCACCGGCTTGCGGAACCGCTCGTCGTCGGCGATCTCCCAGGCGACGGGGACGGCCCGGCCGGGCATCCCGCCGCCGTTCAGCGGGTCGGGGGCGAGCCGCGTCCACAGCACGACGCCGTCGGGCAGCGGGTCGCCCGAGGCGACGCCGAGGCTGAACACCCCGTCCGGCAGCGGCTTCTCGGTGGCACGGGCGGCCGCGGGCAGCCACAGCTGCGCGGAGGCCGCCGCGCCGAGCATCGCGGCACCCGCGGTGAGCACTCGGCGCCGGTCGGGCGACGTGGATCCGGACACACCGGTCATCGGTGAACTCCCCTGCCTCGCTTGCTCCGTGGACACTTCGGATGCTCGCGCTCCCGGGCGGACCCGGCGCTGAACAGTGAGCTTCGCGTGCATGACAAATGGGGAGACATCAGTGGATCCGTCACGGCACGGCGGTGCGCTCCGGCGCGTCGGTGGGGTGCGCCGGTGCTCGCGCCGCGACGGGCCCGGTCTTCGGCCGGTGGCCGGGCCGCCCGGATCAGTCGTCGAAGTTGGCCGCCAGCCTCGCCTTCGCGGCGACCGTGCCGAGGGTCCCGGCGCCGAAGGTGGACGAGCCGGTCGGGGTGATCCCGGACGCCGAGGAGGGGAAGACCCACACCGACCCGGCGTTCTCGTTCTCGCCGGGCGCACCGACGACGAGTTCGGCACGTCCGTCGCCGTCACCGTCGACGAGATGCGTGGCGCCGCCGAACACGTCGTTCGTCTCCGCCGCGCCCGGCACCCCGGCGGTGTCCTGGTTGACGCCCTGCGCCCCGGTCCCGGTCAGACCATTCCGGGCGCCGCGCAGGACCACGGTCCCGCCGGCGTTGCCCAGCCCGTCGAAGTCCTCGCCGGGCACGCCCACGGAGACGTCCGCGTAGCCGTCGCCGTTCACATCGGCCACCGTCACATCGGTGCCGAACCCGTCGCCGCGCTCGGCGGCACCCGGCACCCCGGCGCTGTCCTGGTTGACGTACATCGCCTTCGTGCCGACCGGGCCGTTCGCGGAGCCGGGGACGAACGCGACCCTGCCGCCCAGCGGGATCGGGGTGTCGAGGTCGCTGTCGTACCCGTCGACGGAGCGGCCCACGACGATGTCCTCGAACCCGTCGCCGTTCACATCGCCGACGTCGACGAACTCGCCGCCCTGCAGCTGCCGGCCGCGGGCGTCGCGCGGGACCGTGCCCTCGGCGAGGCCCTCCGGCGTGCCCTGCCAGTAGACGATGTGGCGGGCGTCGTACTCGTCGCCCTGGTTCAGGGTGCCGACGACGTCGTCCACGCCGTCGCCGTCCACATCGCCCGTCGCGAGGTCCAGGAACCGCGCGTCGGAGTCGTCCCGGACGACCTCCTCGCCGCCCCGCCCGGCGCCGTCCCGGCCGAACGGCCCCCGGATCACCCGCAGATCGGCGCTGCCCTGCACGGCGACCAGGTCAGCGGCACCGTCGCCGTCCACATCGCCGACGGCGAGCCTGCCGCGGTCGCTCAGCCGGTCGTACGTGTCCTGCCCGTACGCCAGCGGCGCCCCGCCGGACAGCCCGTCCGCCCCGCCCCACACGACCTGGAGGAGTCCGGTCTCGGCGCCGCCCTCGACGGAATCCTCGCCGGTGACGCCGACGACCAGGTCGGTGTGGCCGTCGCCGTCGAGGTCGGCGGTGCTCACCGCGCTGCCGAAGTGGTCACCCGTCTCGGCGGAGTCGGTGACACCGGGCGTGTTCTGGCTGACGACCTGCTTCGACGCGGGCCTCAGACCGGTCGCCGAGCCGTAGACGACGGCCACGTACCCGGCGCCGGTCTTGCCGTCGACGGTCGCGTCGGGCGCGGCCACCGCGAGATCCGCGTAGCCGTCACCGTTGAAGTCGGCCCTGATCCCGGCGCCGGCCGAGGCGTCGCCGCCGGCCGCCGCGTGGGCCACGGGAAGAGTGACGGCGCCCGTGGCGGCCGCCACGACCGCGAGGGCCACCCGCCATGCCCGTCCGTGCCTGCGCATCTCGGTCTCCAGTTCTGTGCGTGGGGGGAGGTGGGAAGGCCGTCAGTCGGAGACGGCGGCGCCGAAGCGGGCCTTGCTCGCGGTGAAGCCCATCGTGGTGGGCCCGAACGAGAAGGAGCCGGTGGCGGTGATGCCGGTCGACGTCGTCGAGAAGACCCACACGGAGCCGTCGGTGGCGTTCTCGTCCGGGTCGCCCACGACGAGCCCGTCCTTCTTGTCGCCGTCGGCGTCGACCAGCGCGGTCGCCGCCCCGAACTTGTCACCCTTCTCGGCGGTGCCGGGCACCTTGGCGGTGCTCTGCGTGAACGCCTTGCTGCCGGTGCCGGTCAGACCGGACGCCCCGCCCCGCAGCACGAGCACGGCACCCGCGTCGGCGACGGTGTCGAGGTCCTCGCCGGGCAGGCCGGTCGCCACATCGAGGTAGCCGTCGCCGTTGGTGTCGCCGAGGGACAGCCCGGTGCCCATGCCGTCGCCCTTCTCGGCCGCGCCCGGCACCCCGGCGGTGTCCTGGTTGATCCACACCGGCGTGCGGGTGGTGGAGACGCCGTTCGGGCCGCCGTAGACGACGGCGACGGCGCCGCCCCTGGTGGGCAGTTGGGTGGTGCTCTCCGCCGAGTGGCCGATGACGATGTCGCCGTGGCCGTCCTTGTTCAGGTCGCCGATCGCGGCGTCGTCACCGGGGACGACACGGCCCTGCGCGTCCTTGAGGAGGCCCTTGCGGGTGAAGCCGCCGGTGCCGCCGAGGAGCAGTTCGACCCCGCGGCTGCCGTCGGCCTTCGTGGTGCGCACGGCGAGGTCGGCGGCGCCGTCGCCGTCGACGTCCCCGGCGCTGAGCGACTGGTAGCTCTGGGACTTGCCCGCGATCGTGAAGTAGTCCTTCTTGGCGGGGTGCCCCTCACGGTCGAACGGGCCGTGGAACACGGTGCCGTCGCCATTGGTCTTCTCCGGGGCCGCGCTCAGCCAGTCGTCGTCGGTGAGCGTCACGATGTCCGGGTGCTGGTCGCCGTCGACGTCGGCCACCGTGAACAGCCCGGTGGTGGCGGACTTCAGCGGCGTCCAGACGATCGTGGTCGGCTGGTCCGACAGCCCGCTCGGGCCGCCCCAGTTGACCTGGACCGTGTGCCCGTTGTCGATGTCGACCTTGTAGTCCTGGATCACCGAGACCAGGTCGGCGTAGCCGTCCCCGTCGAGGTCCCCGCTCTCCAGTTGGCTGCCGTACAGGCCGCGCCAGCCCTCCGGGTCCTTGACGCCCGGGCCCTTGAGCACCTGCTTGCGGGAGGTCGCCAGTCCGCTCGCGGAGCCGTAGAGCACGCTGACCGACCCGGCGCGCTCCTGGGTGTTCACCGTGGTGCCGGGCGCGCCGATCGCCACGTCGGCGAACCCGTCCCCGTTGAAGTCGTCGTGCAGCCGCTCGGCGCCGGCCTTTGCGGTGACCGCGGACTCCGTGGCGGCGTTCACGGCGGGGACGGCGATCGCCCCGGCGACGAGCACGACACCGGTGGCGAGCCCCAGACGTCTGCGACGCGAGATCGGGGTACGGCGGTGGGAACGCGAAGGCACGGCAACTCCGTTGATCCGAACGGTGGTCGAAGCCCGGCGAGGTTCAAGATCCCGCGCGGGCCGCCCAGTACGACTCAGCGGGGCACCCGGGGGTTGCCCTCGGAAACCCCATGAGTTTCCCGGCGGTTCACCGATCGAGCCACGGCGTCCGGCCGGTGGGCGCGGACACGACGACGCCGGGACCACCCGTGGTGGCCCCGGCGTCGCTCACACCGTGTCGCTGTGGCGTCTGTCAGAACGGCTTGAAGTCGTCGAACTCCTGCGCCGCCTCGTCCCGCTCGGCCTGCCGGTCCCGCCGACGCTGCGCGGCCGGACGCGGCTCCTCCAGACGGTGGTCCTCGCCACGGCGGCCCAGCATCTCCGCGCCGGCCATCACCGTCGGCTCCCAGTCGAAGACGACCGCGTTGTCCTCGGGGCCGATCGCGACACCGTCGCCGGAGCGGGCGCCCGCCTTCATCAGTTCCTCCTCCACCCCGAGGCGGTTGAGGCGGTCCGCGAGATAGCCCACGGCCTCGTCGTTGTTGAAGTCGGTCTGCCGCACCCAGCGCTCCGGCTTCTCGCCGCGCACCCGGTACAGCCCGTCCTCCTCGCGGACGACGGTGAAGCCCGCGTCGTCCACGGCCTTGGGCCGGATGACGATCCGCGTCGCCTCCTCCTTCGGCTTCGCGGCGCGCGCCCGGCCGACGAGGTCGGCGAGCGCGAAGGACAGCTCCTTGAGACCGATGTGGGCGACGGCGGACACCTCGAAGACCTTGTAGCCGCGGGCCTCCAGGTCCGGCCGGACCATCTCGGCGAGGTCCTTGCCGTCCGGTACGTCGATCTTGTTGAGGACGACGATCCGCGGACGGTTGTCGAGGCCGCCGTACTCGCGCAGCTCCGCCTCGATGATGTCCAGGTCGGAGACGGGGTCTCGGTCGGACTCCAGCGTCGCGGTGTCCAGGACGTGCACGAGCACGCTGCACCGCTCGACGTGGCGCAGGAACTCAAGGCCCAGGCCCTTGCCCTGGCTGGCGCCCGGGATCAGACCGGGGACGTCGGCGATGGTGTAGACGGTCGAACCGGCCGTCACCACACCGAGGTTGGGCACCAGCGTGGTGAAGGGGTAGTCCGCGATCTTCGGCTTGGCGGCGCTCAGCACCGAGATCAGCGAGGACTTGCCCGCGCTCGGGTACCCGACCAGCGCCACGTCGGCGACGGTCTTCAGCTCCAGCACGATGTCCTGGAGGTCGCCGGGCTCACCGAGCAGCGCGAAGCCGGGCGCCTTGCGGCGGGCCGAGGCCAGCGCGGCGTTGCCGAGGCCGCCCCGGCCGCCCTGCGCGGCGACGAAGGACGTGCCGTGCCCGACCAGGTCGGCCAGGACGTTGCCGGCCTTGTCCAGCACGACCGTGCCGTCCGGCACCGGCAGGATCAGGTCCTGGCCGTCCTTGCCGGAGCGGTTGCCGCCCTCGCCGGGCTTGCCGTTGGTGGCCTTGCGGTGCGGCGAGTGGTGGTAGTCGAGCAGCGTGGTGACCGACTGGTCGACGGTGAGGATCACGTCCCCGCCGCGTCCGCCGTTGCCGCCGTCGGGTCCGCCGAGCGGCTTGAACTTCTCACGGTGGACGGAGGCACAGCCGTGGCCTCCGTTACCCGCGGCGACATGCAGTTCGACGCGGTCCACGAAGGTGGTCATGGTCAGTGCCTCCAGAAAGTACGGGATGTCTCTTCGATAACACGCGAAAGGCGGACCCGCCTTCCCGACCGGGAAGTGAGGTCCGCCTCGCGCATCGTACGGTCGACGCCCTGCGAGCAGGGCGGTGAGTCAGAAGGACTCAGGCGACCGGGACGATGTTGACGACCTTGCGGCCACGGCTGGAGCCGAACTCCACCGCACCGGCCTGCAGCGCGAACAGCGTGTCGTCGCCGCCACGGCCGACGCCCGCACCGGGGTGGAAGTGGGTGCCGCGCTGGCGGACCAGGATCTCACCCGCGTTGACGACCTGACCGCCGAAGCGCTTCACGCCGAGCCGCTGGGCGTTCGAGTCGCGACCGTTCCGGGTGGACGATGCGCCCTTCTTGTGTGCCATGTCTCCTCAGTCCCTTACTTCGCAGCCGTGGGGATCTCAGTGACCTTGATCGCCGTGTACTGCTGGCGGTGGCCCTGACGACGGCGGTAGCCGGTCTTGTTCTTGTAGCGCAGAATGTCGATCTTCTGCCCCTTGTGGTGGTCCACGACCTCGGCCTGGACCTTGATGCCGGCCAGCACCCACGGGTCGCTGGTCACAGCGTCGCCGTCGACAACGAGCAGGGTCGAGAGCTCGACCGTGTCGCCAACCTTGGCGGTGGAAATCTTGTCAACCTCAACGATGTCGCCGACTGCAACCTTGTGCTGGCGACCACCGCTGCGCACGATGGCGTACACGCGGATCTCACTCTCTCGCTCGGGAACGGCACCCCCGCAGTCCAGCCGCCCGGCACGCGGACAGCCTCTCCGAAGCACCCGGTGCGTCGGAGGACGAGGTTTACGGGGATGTGGCGCGTCCTATATCCACGGACACACCGAGGGTCAAGGTTACGGGGCCGTTGGCAAGGGGGTCAAACCGGGCCGGGCCCCGAACGAGTGCGGCCGGTCACAGGACCGGCCGCACGTCGTGTCACACGGGACGTGTCACTCGTCGGTGGTGGCGGTGACCGTGGTCTTCTTCGCCGTCGACTTGGCCGCGGCCGTCTTGGCGGTCGTCTTGGCCGCCTTCTTGGCCGTGGTCTTCTTCGCCACCGTCTTCTTGGCCGCCGTCTTCTTGGTGGCGGCCTTCTTCGCGGTGGCCTTCTTGGCCGTCTTGCGCGCCGTCTTCTTGGCCGGAGCGGCCCCCTCGGCGCCCTCCTCGGCCGCGGCCTCCGCCTCGGCGGCGGGGACGACCACGACGGCCGCCTCCTCCGACGCGGTCGGCGCGGTGGCCTTGCGCACCGCACGGCGGCGCGGGCGGGCCGGGGCGGCGCTCTCCGCGGCCGGCTCGGCGGGCGCCTCGGCCTGCTCGGCCGGGGCCTCGGCGACGACCGCCTCGGCGGCCGGCTCCACGACGGGCTCCGGCGCGGTCTCGGCGACCGTCACCACGGCGGCCTCGGCCCCCGCGGGCGAACCGGCGGGCGCGGACACCTTGCGGGTGGCGCGACGCCGTGTACGGCCCTTGGGCGCGGCCTCCTCGGCGGGAGCCGCGGGCTCCTCGACGACGGGCGCGGACGGCACGACCGCGTCCTCCACGGCCGCCGGCTCGGCGGTCGCCTCGGCGGCCGGCTCCGGCTGGACCGGACGGGCGATCTCCTCTGCGACCGTCACGTTCTGAGCGGTGGGAACCGCCTCGGCCTTGCGCGGCGCACCGGCCGGGGCCGACGCGCGCCGGCCACCGCGACGCCGGGAGCGACCGCTGCGCGCGGCGGCCTCCGCCTCGGCGACGCTGCTGTACAGCTCCTCGTCGGGCGCGAACGCGGGCTCCGCGAGCGCGGTGGGCTCGGCGACCTCGGCGGCGACCTCGGCCTCCGACTCCGCCTCCTCCTCGGCCGTCTCGACCGGCTCGGTGGCGACGGACGCCTCGTGCACATGCTCGGGACCGGCACCGGCCCGCGCGCGCTTCTTGCGCTTGCCGCCACCTCCGCCACCGGCGGACGTGGGCTGCTCCATGTGCACGATGACACCGCGGCCGTTGCAGTGGACACAGGTCTCGGAGAAGGACTCCAGCAGGCCCTGGCCGACCCGCTTACGGGTCATCTGGACCAGGCCCAGCGAGGTGACCTCGGCGACCTGGTGCTTCGTACGGTCCCGGCCCAGGCACTCGAGGAGGCGCCGCAGCACCAGGTCCCGGTTGGACTCCAGCACCATGTCGATGAAGTCGATGACGATGATGCCGCCGAGGTCGCGCAGCCGCAGCTGGCGCACGATCTCCTCGGCCGCCTCCAGGTTGTTCCGGGTGACGGTCTCCTCGAGGTTGCCGCCCTGGCCCGTGAACTTGCCGGTGTTGACGTCGACGACGACCATCGCCTCGGTCCGGTCGATGACCAGCGAACCGCCGCTGGGCAGCCAGACCTTGCGGTCCAGCGCCTTGGCGAGCTGCTCGTCGATCCGGTACGTGGCGAAGACGTCGACCTCGCTGGTCCACCTCTGGAGCCGCTCGGCGAGGTCGGGCGCCACGTGCGAGACATAGCCGTGGATGGTCTCCCACGCCTCGTCACCGCTGACGACGACCTTGGAGAAGTCCTCGTTGAAGATGTCGCGGACGACCCGGACGGTCATGTCCGGCTCGCCGTAGAGCAGCGTCGGCGCGTTGCCGCTCTTCGCCTTCTTCCGGATCTCCTCCCACTGCCCCTGGAGCCGTTCGACGTCGCGGCGCAGCTCGTCCTCGCTCGCGCCCTCGGCGGCGGTGCGCACGATGACGCCCGCGTCCTCGGGGACGATCTTCTTGAGGATGGTCTTCAGCCGGGCACGCTCGGTGTCGGGCAGCTTGCGGCTGATGCCGGTCATCGAGCCCTCGGGCACGTACACGAGGTAGCGGCCCGGCAGGGAGACCTGGCTGGTCAGACGCGCGCCCTTGTGCCCGATCGGGTCCTTGGTGACCTGGACGAGCACGGACTGGCCGGACTTCAGGGCGGACTCGATACGGCGCGGCCCGTTGGCCATGCCGAGCGCCTCGAAGTTGACCTCACCGGCGTAGAGCACGGCGTTGCGGCCCTTGCCGATGTCGATGAAGGCGGCCTCCATCGACGGCAGCACGTTCTGGACCTTGCCCAGGTAGACGTTGCCGACGTACGACGTCGACTGCTCCTTGTTGACGTAGTGCTCGACGAGCACGTTGTCCTCGAGGACGCCGATCTGGGTGCGGTCGCCGTGCTGGCGGACCACCATCACGCGCTCGACGGCCTCGCGGCGGGCCAGGAACTCGGCCTCGGTGATGATCGGGACGCGACGGCGGCCCTGCTCGCGGCCCTCGCGGCGGCGCTGCTTCTTGGCCTCCAGACGCGTGGAGCCCTTGATGGACTGCACCTCGTCGGACGGCTCGGACTTCGGGCGGGGCTCGCGGACCTTGACGACGGTGCGCTCGGGGTCGCCGTCGCCCGGCTCGGCGTCCACGGAGCTGTCACCGGCGCGGCGGCGCCTGCGACGGCGCCGGCGGCTGCTGCTGGAGCCGGAGCCACTGGAGTCGTCGTGCGCCTCCTCGGCGTCCTCCTCCTCCTGCTCGGCGGTGTCCTCGGCGTCCTGCTCGGCCTGCGCGGCGGCGGTGTCCTCGCTGTCGCTCTCGCCCTCGGCGTCCTGCTCGCCGGAGTCACCGCGACGGCGGCGGCGGCCACCGCGGCGGCGGCGCCGACGCGACCCGGTCTCCTCGGACTCGTCGCCGTCGGCGGAGTCCTCGGCACCGTCCTCGGTCTCGTCGGACTCGTCCTCGGCGGCCGGCTCGACGGCGGCCTGCGGTTCGGGGTCCTCGCCACGGCGGCGGCGCCGGCGGCGCGGGGCGACGGGCTGCTCCTCGCGGAGCTCCTCGTCGTCCTCGGTCACCGCCTCCGCTGCGGCCTCGGCGGCGGCGCGCTGCGGCGTCTGGAACTGCGGCTCGGTGAAGACGGGCGCCTGGAAGACGGCCACGGCGGGCCGCGACGGACGCGGCGCCTCGTCGGCGGCCGCACCGGAGGCGGACCGCGCGGGCTCGGCGAAGCCGGTGGCGGCACGCCGGACGGCGCGGCGCCGGCGGCGCGGAGCGGCGTCGTCCTCGGCGGCGGCAGCGGTCGCGGCGGGGCTCTCGGTCTCGACACCCTCGGTCACCGGGGTCTCGGCGGTCACCGGCGTCCCGGCGGTCTCCTCGGGAGCGGCCTCGACGGTCTCCGCGGCGGCCTCCTCGACGGCGGCCGGCGCGGCCGTACGACGGGTGGCGCGACGACGCGTACGACGCGGGGCGGCCTCCTCGGCCTCGGCGCTCTCCGTGGATGCCTCAGCCTGCGCGGGTTCCTCGGCGGTCACCGGCTCCTCGTCGGCCGGGGCGGCCTGCACGGCCTCCGGCGCGGCGGCGGTTCGGGTGGCGCGGCGGCGCGTACGGCGCGGGGCGGGCTCGGGGGTCTCCTCGACGGCGGCGGCCTCGTGGTCCATGGCGTCGCCCTCGGCGGTCTCGGTGGCCTCGGCGTCCTGCGCCGGAGCGGGGGCCGCGGCAGGTGCGGTCACCCGGCGGGTGGCACGGCGCCGGGCGCGCGGCGGGGCCGGCTCCTCGGACACCTCAGGCACCTCGGACGCCTCGGCGGCGGCCTGGGCGGGCTCCTCGGCGACCGGCTCGGCGGCCGTCACGGGCACCACGGTCTCGGCCGCCGCCTCGGCCGCGGGCGCACCGGCGGGTGCCGACGCACGGCGCACGGCACGGCGGCGCGTGCGGGCCGGAGGCGCGGGCTCCGGGGTCTCCTCGACCTCGGCGGCCTCTTCGGCCTCGGCGGTCTCCGCCTCGAGGTCGGCCTGCTCCTGATCGAGCTTCTCTACGTCAGCGGGCGGTATGGCCGGCTCGACCACCTCCGCGGGCTGCGTCTCGGTGGCGGCGGGCGGTCCCGCCGGCCGGGAAGCGGCACGGCGCCGACGACGCGGCGGCAGGGTGTCGCTCGGTGTGTTCAGTTCGGAGCCCGTTGAGGACTCTGTGGCTTCGGTCGGTTCGAGCATGCGGGCGTTTCTCCCGTCAGGCTCCCGGGCGCCGCGCCTGGTCCGGTGGTGTGCCGGTGACGTCCGCGGGTCGCGCGATACGCGACAACCGCCGTCCGGGGCGCGGGCGCCGCACGGGAGCTCTCTGTGTCCTGTCTCGCCGGTTCCGTACGCCTCATGCGCACGGCCTGGCGAAAGTCTTCTGGTCGGTGCGCTGCCCGACCCAGGTGGCTCCCGAGTACGAGGGCGGCGCTTCGACGTCCGTCCCTACGGAACTTCCTTACGCCGACGCCGTCGCGGCGGCAGCGGTCCCGGCCTCGGTTGGGGCCGTCGCTGCCTCGCGGTCGGGCGCGAGCGGGTCGGTCACCGTGCCGGTCTCTTCATCGAACAGCCCCTGCGCCAGCCTGGTCACCGCTGCGGGGACCGGCGGCGCCAGGTCGGCCACGGCGCGGAGACCGGACAGGACGTCGTCGGGTCGTACGGCAGGCGTCACGTGCCGAACAACCAGCCGCAGTATCGCACAGGGCCGGTCCGTCGGCCTATCAGCCTGCGAACTGTGTGTTTCCGGATTCTGGACGCTCTCGAGATGGGCGACCGCGGGACGGGCGTCGAAAGTGCGTACGCCGTTCTTGGTCATGCGCTGGACCTCGACGGTCTCGGCGGCCTGGAACGCGGCGACCGCTCGCACGGCCTCGGCCGGCTCCACCCCGTCGAGACGCAGCTCCCAGACGGACGCCGTGAGCCGGTCGGCGAGCCCGGAGGTCCGGGCCTCGACCGCGTCCACGACATCGAGCCCGGCGGGCAGCGACTCGTCGAGCAGCGCCCTGAGCTGCTGCGGATCCCGCGTCTCGGTGAGCGCGATCTCCAGATACTCCGCCTCACTGCCCGTGCCGGTGGGTGCGGCATTGGCATACGACACCTTCGGATGCGGCGTGAACCCCGCCGAGTACGCCATCGGCACCTCGGCACGGCGCAGCGCACGCTCGAAGGCGCGCTGGAAGTCACGGTGGCTGGTGAACCGGAGGCGGCCGCGCTTGGTGTAACGCAGTCGGATGCGCTGCACCGCGGGTGCGGGCGGCGGGCCTTCGGGCTGTCGCTTGCCCAGTGTCGTTCAGTCCTTCGTGAGAGCGGTCGTACTGCTACCAAGAGTACGTGTCTCGCGGCCCGGAGGTTCCCGCCGGGCCACCACCTCGCGCTGCTTCGGCTCTCCGAAGAGCATCCGGCGCATGTCGGCGCGGGCCTGCCGGGCGGACTCCCGGACCGACGCCAGGGCCTGCCGGGTGGCCCGCCCCACAGCGCGCGCGGCCTCGGCGGCGGGCCGCAGGACGACGTCCCGTACGACGTGTCCGACCGGCGTGAGCACGGTCCGGTACACCCAGCGCACCGGCTCCACGAAGATCCACCGGAAGAGGGTCCCGAGAAAGCGCCCGACCGCGCGCGAGATGTGCCCCGCGATCCGCCAGGCGTGCCCGATGGCGTCCCCGACCTCCCGTCCGACGACGGCGAGCACCCGCCCGACCGGCGTCAGCACCCAGCGCCACAGTCCCACCGCAGGCAGCACGAACAGAACCCGGAAGATCCAGTACAGACCGACCCCGATGCCGGTGGCGACGGCCTGCACGGTCCAGGCGATCGCACGTCCGACGGGCGCGAGGACCCATGTGTACAGCCACACGGCAGGTACGACGAAGAGGTACCGCCCCAGCCAGGCCAGCGCCCCGAGGACACCGATCCCGGCCGCCGCGAGAACCGCGCCGATCCCCCGCAGCACCCACATGACCGCCCGCCAGAAGGGCGCGAGCACGCGCGTGTAGAGCCACACCAGACCGGCCGCCATCCCCCGGCCCACCCACGCGCACGCGTGCCCGAGCGGAGTGAGCACGTACCGGTACAGCCAGACGAGGGGGACGACGACCAGGACGTTCCCCAGCCAGGCGAGACCCCGGCCGAGGGGCACGAGGACGTACCGCCACAGGGCGACGAACGGCCAGACGAACAGGGCCCGCCCCAGGGGGCGCAGCACGGCGTCCCACAGGACGCGCCCGGCGACGACGAGCGCGTCCCACACCATCCGCACCGGCACGACCAGCAGAAGGACGACGATGCGCACGGGTATGCGGATCGCGACCACCAGGCACCCTTCGGGCTCCTGGCGCGGCGGCGGCGCTTTCTCCAGATCCATACCGGCGTAGACGCGGCGGTGGCCTGGACGGATGCACTTTCGCGCCGACGATCTGCGTCAGTAGGAGGCGGTCCGGTCGAAGTCGGTGATGTTGAGCCTGACGCCCTGAGCGGTCTTGAGCGTCGTGAAGGTCTCGCCCTTGGCGGTCTGACCGGGCTGGACCGCCGTCTCGATCTCGGTCCCGTTGTCCAGCCGTGTGCCGTCGGAGCCGACGGCCTCCCACTCCCACGAGTAGTCCGACTTCCCGCTGCTGTTGTTACGGATCGTCCAGGTGAGCCAGATGTCGTTGATCCCGGCCTGCGAACGGTCGTCGACCTGGAAGCTGGTGAGATCGTCCCGCTCGCTCTTGCCCTTGCGGGTCTCCCCCTGAGGCGTCGTCGCGGTGGGCGCGGACGTCGTGGAGTCATCGCCGTCGTCCCCCGCCACCACGGCCACGGCGACTCCGATGGCGACCACCACGACCAATGCCCCCGCGCATCCCCACAGACAGCCGCGGCTACGACGCCTCTTCTGCGGCGGCCCGGACGGCGGCGGCCACCCGGCGGGAGGCGGCGGGCCGTTGCCGCGCTCACCCCACTGGGGGCCACCCGCCCCGCTTCCGCGATCACCCCACTGAGGACCACCCGCGGGCGGCTGGTTCGCCAGCATCTGCACCACCTCCTCGACGGCTGTTGCCAAGCTAGGAAGCGGCGGTCACCACGGCGAACGGAGCGCGGCCAGTCAGGCGACGGCCGGGCGCCGATGTCAGTGCTGGTCGGTAGGGTGCGCGCAACGAGTGGGAGGGGGACCCATGGGGTTCTCGGGGCATCTGGTCTTCGCGCGCAGCAGCGGTCCACTGCGGGAGAGCCCTCTGTTCGAGGGCGTCGAGGACATCGTCGAACCGGAGGGGCGGCGCCCCGGCGGCTGGCAGACCGTGCAGCTCCGGCAGGGCACCTGGAACGCCGAACGCCTCCCCGCCCTCGTCGACCGGTCCGGCGCCCCCGCCTGCGTCGCCGACGTCTCCGACAGCGACCTGGCCCTGGTCACCGGGCTGGACACCACCGGCCGGAGCTGGCAGGCGTGGCTCAACCTGGACGCCGTCGCCCGGCTGCTCGTGGAGGAGCCCGACGACGTGGACGACCCGATCACCTGGCTCTACACACCGGCGTTCCACGAGGCGGTCCGGCTCAAGCTCGCCGAACTCGACGAGGCCGTCCCGGAGGACGCCGAGGGCGCCCTCTCCTGGGCCAGAGCGGCCGGCGTCCACCCCACGGCCGACCGCTCCGCCATCGAACACCTGCTCCGCTCCCACGAGGTCTTCGCCGAGGACCTGTTCACGGCCCTCCTGAACCTCCTGGGCTTCCCGCCACCGATGCCCGCCTGACGGGCGCCTATGGGACGCCGGCGCCGGGTCCAGGCACCTCGTATCCGGCCGGGGCGAGCTTCATCACCAAATGCTCCAGCTGCCCGGGCACCACCGCGAGCCGGACGTCCCCGTGGGCGGAGGCGCACTCCACCACCAGGACTCGGTGGTGGAGCCGGTTCCTCTCACGCCCCTCGGCCATCCGGATCCGCACGATCCGCGCGTCCGACGGCAGCACGGGCCCCTCGGGGCGCGACGAAGGGCGTTCCCACGACCACGTCCCCGCCGCGATCACGAAGGACCCGCGCACCCAGCGATCGGACCCCGCCGGGCTGATCCGGCAGGGAATCGCGACGCGCCGCCCGTCGACGAGCCGAGCGCTCAGCCGTCCCTGCCGCCCGTTGAGGAAGGAGGCGGCGGCCCAGGCCCCGAAGAGGACACCGACCACCAACAACTGGACGCTTCGCATACCCACATCCAAACAGCGCGCACCCGGAAGATCCAGGGCTCCGTCACACGCCCCTACTCCACCTCGATGCCGTAGTCCTGGAGGAGTTCTTCGAGACCTCGTGCGTAGCCCTTTCCGCCGAGGACGAAGTCCCAGTCACCGTTCGGCCGGTGCCGGAAGGAGCCCAGCACCAAGGCCGTCTCCCCGGCACGGCCGTCCGAGAGCCCGCGCAGGGCGTCGGGAACCGCTACCGTGCGGCCAAGGCGACGACCCGGCAACCGCGCGGACGGGTTCAACAGCCCTCAGGAGGCCCTTGACCGCCGAGGGCAGAAGCAGCCCACCCGGCGCCCTGAGGGGGCGGTCAGTGAGAGTGACCGCTCGGCGCCGACGCAGCGTTCTTGACCGTCAGAGGCAGCAGCTTCTTGCCCGTCGGGCCGATCTGGATGTGGGTGTCCATCTGAGGACACACGCCGCAATCGAAGCACGGCGTCCAGCGGCAGTCCTCGACCTCCGTCTCGTCGAGGGCGTCCTGCCAGTCCTCCCAGAGCCAGTCCTTGTCGAGGCCGGAGTCCAGGTGGTCCCAAGGGAGGACCTCCTCGTACGTGCGCTCGCGCGTCGTGTACCAGTCGACGTCGACGCCGAACGGGGCCAGCGCCTTGTCCGCGCAGGCCATCCAGCGGTCGTAGGAGAAGTGCTCGCGCCAGCCGTCGAAGCGGCCGCCGTCGTCGTAGACCGCACGGATGACGGCGCCGATGCGGCGGTCGCCGCGGGAGAGCAGGCCCTCGACGATGCCGGGCTTGCCGTCGTGGTAGCGGAAGCCGATGGAGCGGCCGTACTTCTTGTCGCCGCGGATCTTGTCGCGGAGCTTCTCCAGGCGGGCGTCCGTCTCCTCCGCCGAGAGCTGCGGGGCCCACTGGAAGGGGGTGTGGGGCTTGGGGACGAAGCCGCCGATGGAGACCGTGCAGCGGATGTCGTTGGAGCGCGAGACCTCTCGGCCCTTCGCGATCACCTTGGTCGCCATGTCTGCGATCTGCAGGACGTCCTCGTCGGTCTCCGTCGGCAGGCCGCACATGAAGTACAGCTTCACCTGGCGCCAGCCGTTGCCGTACGCGGTGGCGACCGTGCGGATCAGGTCGTCCTCGGAGACCATCTTGTTGATGACCTTGCGCATGCGCTCGGAGCCGCCCTCGGGGGCGAAGGTGAGGCCGGAGCGGCGGCCGTTGCGCGTCAGCTCGTTCGCCAGGTCGACGTTGAAGGCGTCCACGCGGGTGGAGGGGAGGGAGAGGCCGATCTTGTCTTCCTCGTACCGGTCCGCCAGGCCCTTCGCGATGTCGCCGATCTCCGAGTGGTCGGCCGAGGAGAGGGACAGCAGGCCCACCTCTTCGAAGCCTGTCGCCTTCAGGCCCTTTTCGACCATGTCACCGATGCCGGTGATGGAGCGTTCACGAACCGGGCGGGTGATCATGCCGGCCTGGCAGAAGCGGCATCCTCGGGTGCAGCCGCGGAAGATCTCCACGGACATGCGCTCGTGGACGGTCTCGGCCAGCGGCACGAGGGGCTGCTTGGGATAGGGCCACTCATCGAGGTCCATGACGGTGTGCTTGGAGACCCGCCACGGGACGCCCGACCTGTTGGGGACCACGCGGGCGATCCGGCCGTCGGGGAGGTACTCGACGTCGTAGAACGCCGGGATGTAGACACCGCCGGTCTTCGCCAGGCGGAACAGGACCTCCTCGCGGCCGCCGGGCCGGCCCTCGGCCTTCCACTCGCGGATGACGCGGGTCATGTCCAGGACGGCCTGCTCGCCGTCGCCGATGACGGCGGCGTCGATGAAGTCGGCGATCGGCTCGGGGTTGAACGCGGCGTGTCCGCCGGCCAGCACGATCGGGTCGTCGATCGTGCGGTCCTTGGACTCCAGCGGGATGCCCGCGAGGTCCAGGGCGGCCAGCATGTTCGTGTAGCCGAGCTCGGTGGAGAAGGACAGGCCGAACACGTCGAAGGCCTTCACCGGGCGGTGGCTGTCCACCGTGAACTGCGGGACGTGGTGCTCCCGCACCAGGGCCTCCAGGTCCGGCCACACGCTGTAGGTGCGCTCGGCGAGGACGCCCTCCTGCTCGTTCAGGACCTCGTAGAGGATCATGACGCCCTGGTTGGGCAGCCCGACCTCGTAGGCGTCGGGGTACATGAGCGCCCAGCGGACGTCGCAGGACTCCCACGGCTTGACCGTGGAGTTGAGTTCTCCGCCGACGTACTGAATCGGCTTCTGCACATGCGGGAGCAGAGCTTCGAGCTGCGGGAACACGGACTCGGCGGCCGCAGCGGTTTCGGCAGACATCTCGCGAACCTTCGTGAGCTGGACTGAACTGACAGGGGTGACCATCTAGCGTAACGCGGCGCCGGACCCCCTCAGCACGCCCGATGGCTCACAGGGCGTCCGCCCTGTGCTTCACCCCGTCCCAGAATCCGGGCAGCCCGGCCTCCACGGCGGCCGCCCGCTGCTCCTCCCGTCCGTACAGCAGCCCGAAGGTGAAGGCGCTGTGGCCCGCGGCGTGCGCGCCGGCGGCCAGCTCGCGCAGGGTCTGGCGGGCCATGACGCTGTCCTGGTGCTCGCCCAGCAGGTTCTGCAGAGCCTTCATGGACTTGACCAGGTCCTTGGCGGGGCCGTCGAGGGCCGGTACGGCCGCCTCCGCCGCGTACCGGGTCCGCTTGGTCTTCTTGCGGGCCTCGTGGATGGCCACGTCGCGCTCGGCGCCGGGCTCCAGGTCCAGTGCCTGCCGCACCAGCGCGGCCACCTTGCCGAAGTCCTTGCGTACGGCCTTGCCGAGCACCTTGGCCGGCTTCTTCCCGGCGGCCTTCAGCAGTGGCGGGTCGGCGAGCACGCCGTCGAGCGCGTCGAGCAGTGCCAGATAGCGGCGGGAGTCGAGGACGCCGATGAGCCGGGCGCTCGCGCCGCCGGGCCGCTCCCCCGCCCAGCTGCTCAGCCGCTCGGCGACGGGCCCGGCGACCAGGGAGGGCGGCACCTCGGCGAGGGCGGCGGAGAGGCGTTCGTTCAGGACTTCACGGTCCCGGTCCACGCCGAGCTCACCGGCCAGCCATTTCAGCTCGTCGGCGATCGGGTCGGTGACGGAGCGGTCGAGGACCTTGCCGAAGGACTTGAAGGCGCTTCGGGTGCGGCGGGTGGCGACGCGCATGCTGTGCACGGAGTCCTCGGTGTCCTGGCGCACGGCGGGGTCGAGGGCGACGATCGTGTCGCGCTGGGTGCGCAGATAGGCGAGGACGTGGTCGCCCGCGGTCCCCGACGGCTCCGGCGACGCGGCGGCGAGTGTCCTCGGAGCGGTCTCGGCCAGGGCGCGGGCCAGCTTGGACGGCGACGCGGACGGCCGTACGCCCGCCTTGCGCAGCTTCTTCTCGACCTGGTCGAGCAGGGCGGGGTCGCCGTCGTCGGCCAGTTCCACCTCGATCTCGGTCCACTGGGTGCGGCCGCCGCCTCCGGTGAGCCGCTCGGCCCGGACGGCGTCGACGCTGATCTCGGCGAGCACCCGTCCGTCGGCGTCCACGAGGTCACGGGCGTCGCGGTCGGACCGCAGCCGGATCACCGGCACGAGTTGGGCGGTACGGACCCGTGAGCGGACCAGGGCGGCGAGGTCGTCGGGAAGTGTGTCGGAGAGCGGGGCCTGGATCTCGTCCCGGACGCCGGGGGCGACGGGGAATTTCAGATGCCAGCCGGCGTCGGAGCCGCCGGTGCGGCGACGGAGGGTGACCGACGCTCCGGCGAGGCGTTCGTCGGTGGTGTCGTAGTAGGTGGCGTCCAGGTGCGCGACCCCTTTGTCGATCACGGCCGCGACCCCGGCGACACCGGTCAGGTCGGGCAGGCTGCTGTCGTCGGACTCGTACTTCCGCTCGATCTCGCGCTTGGTGTCCGCCATGAACCGAATGTAAGCGGAGACCGGGTGCGGCGACAGGTTCTGCCGGCCCTGAACCGCCCGGTGTACGGCGGCTCAGGCCGACATCGGGCGTTGCACCCGGATGGACTGGAGCAGTCCGACCGCCACCCAGACGGCGAACATCGACGATCCTCCGTAGGACACGAATGGCAGCGGCAGACCGGTGACCGGCATGATTCCGAGGGTCATCCCGACGTTCTCGAAGGACTGGAAGGCGAACCAGGCGACGATGCCCGCCGCGACGATCGTGCCGTACAGCTCGGTGGTCTCGCGGGCGATACGGCAGGCGCGCCAGAGGATGATGCCGAGCAGCAGGATGATCAGTCCGCCGCCGACGAAGCCGAGCTCCTCCCCCGCCACCGTGAAGACGAAGTCGGTCTGCTGCTCGGGGACGAACTGGCCGGTGGTCTGCGAGCCGTGGAACAGCCCCGACCCGGTCAGCCCGCCGGAGCCGATCGCGATGCGCGCCTGGTTGGTGTTGTAGCCGACGCCGGCCGGGTCGAGCTCGGGGTTGGCGAAGGCGGCGAAGCGGGCGATCTGGTAGTCGTCGAGGACGCCGAGCTGCCAGACGGCGATAGCGCCGCTGGTGCCCGCGCCGATGAGGCCGAATACCCAGCGGTTGGAGGCGCCGGAGGCGAGCAGCACCCCGAGCACGATGATGACCATGACCATGACCGAGCCGAGGTCGGGCATGAGCAGGACGATCAGCATGGGTACGGCGGCCAGGCCGAGGGCCTGCACGACCGTGCGGTGGTCGGGGTACTGCTTGTCGCCCGCGTCGACGCGCGCGGCCAGCAGCATCGCCATGCCCAGGATGATCGTGACCTTGACGAACTCCGAGGGCTGCAGCGAGAAGCCGCCGGGGAGCTTGATCCAGGAGTGGGCGCCGTTGATGGTGGAGCCGAGCGGGGTGAGCACCAGCAGGATCAGGAAGACGGACAGGCCGTAGAGGATGGGCACGGCCGTGCGCAGGGCGCGGTGGCCCAGCCACACGGTCCCGACCATGAGGGCGAGGCCGATCCCCGTGTTCAGCAGGTGCCGGACCAGGAAGTAGTACGGGTCGCCCTGGTTGAGCTCGGTGCGGTTGCGGGTCGCCGAGTAGACCAGGACGCAGCCGATCAGCGACAGGGCGATTCCGGCCAGCAGTATCGGCCAGTCCAGTCGGCGGGCCAGCGAGTCACGGGCGAGCAGGCGGGACAGGCCCGCCCGCTGTGGCCCGTAACCGGAGACCTGGAAGCTGTTGGCGCCGGTCATGTGAGCATCCTCCGGCTTCCCCGCCTGCGGTTCCTGCGCCGCCGGCGCCGGGTGTCACGGTTCTCGGGCGACTGGGTGGACACGGTCCCGGCGAGCTGCGGGTCCGGTTCGGTCTCGTTCTTCTGGGTGGCGCGCTGCTCCTTGGCCGGGTCCTTGGAGACCTTCGGCGAGGAGATGGTGCCGTCGGTGCGGACCTTCGGCAGCTTCTTCTGCGGGCTGGGCAGCAGCGCGTTCTTCTTGTCGATGGTGCCGTCGTCGGCGACGCCGTACAGGGCGTCGTAGATGTTGCGGACGGCGGGGCCGGAGGCGCCGGAACCCGTACCACCCTGGGAGATCGTCATGACGACCGAGTAGTCCTTGGTGTACGTCGCGAACCACGAGGTGGTCTGCTTGCCGTAGACCTCGGCGGTACCGGTCTTGGCGTGCATGGGGATCTTGTCCTGGGGCCAGCCGACGTCGGCGAACCGCCAGGCGGCGGTACCGCGGGTGGCGACTCCGGCGAGGGCGTCGTCCATCTCGGCGAGCGTCTTACGGCTTATCGGCAGCTTGCCGTGCGACGTGGGCTTCAGCTCCTCGACGGTCCTGCCGTCGGCGCTGAGCACGGCCTTGCCGACGGTGGGGTCGTAGAGCGTGCCGCCGTTGGAGATGGCCGCGTAGATCGTGGCCATCTGGATCGGGGTGACGAGGGTGTCGCCCTGGCCGATGGAGTAGTTGACGGAGTCACCCGCGCGCAGCCGGTTGCCTTCGAGGCAGTTCTCGTAGGCGATCTGCTCGGCGTAGGAGCCGCCCTTCTTGCCGTACTTGCACCAGGCGTCCTTGTTGGCCTTCCAGTAGTCCTGCTTCCACTTGCGGTCGGGGACGCGGCCCGTGACCTCGTTGGGCAGGTCGATACCGGTCTCGGCGCCGAGGCCGAACTGGTGGGCGGTCTTGTAGAACCAGTCCTTGGCGTTCTTCTTCGGCTTGGTGCCGCCGTCGCGCTTCCACTCCTGGTGGGAGAGCCGGTAGAAGACGGTGTCGCAGGACACCTCCAGGGCGCGGCCGAGGCTGATGCCGCCGTAGCTCTGGGACTCGAAGTTCTTGAAGACCTGGCCGCCGATCGAGTACGAGCTGGAGCATTCGTAGGGGCCGTCGAAGGAGTACCCGGCGTTGACCGCGGCAGCGGTCGGGATGACCTTGAAGATCGAGCCGGGTGCCGACTGGCCCTGGATGGCGCGGTTGAGCAGCGGGTAGTTGGAGGACTTGCCCGTGAGCTGCTTGTAGTCCTTCGCGGAGATGCCGCCCACCCAGGCGTTGGGGTCGTAGGTGGGGTTGGAGGCCATCGCGACGATGCGGCCGGTCTTGGCCTCCATCACCACGACCGCGCCCGAGTCGGCCTTGTACGGCTCGTTGGTGTTGCGGTCCCACTCCTTGCGGGCCTGCTTCATGGCCTCGTTCAGCTCGTACTCGGCGACCCGCTGGACGCGGGCGTCGATGCTGGTGACGAGGTTGGCGCCGGGCTGGGCGGGGTCCGCCTCGGCCTCGCCGATGACCCGGCCGAGGTTGTCGACCTCGTAGCGGGTGACGCCGGCCTTGCCGCGCAGCGCCTTGTCGTACTGCCGCTCGAGGCCGGAGCGGCCGACCTGGTCGGAGCGCAGATACGGGGAGTCGGTGTCCTGGGCCTGCTGGAGCTCCTCGTCGGTGACCGGGGAGAGGTAGCCGAGGACCTGGGCGGTGTTGGCGCCGCCGGGGCTCGGGTACCGGCGCAGGGCCTGGGGTTCGGCGGTGATGCCGGGGAAGTCCTCGGCGCGCTCGCGGATCTGGAGGGCCTGCTTGGGGGTGGCCTCGTCGGTGATGGGGATCGGCTGGTAGGGCGAGCCGTTCCAGCAGGGCTGGGGGGTCTTGGAGTCGCAGAGGCGGACCTTCTCCATGACCTCGGCGGGCTTCATGCCGAGCACGCCGGCCAGCTTGGCGAGGACGGCCTTGCCGTCGTCGGGCATCTTCAGCAGGTCGGTGCGGGAGGCGGAGACCACGAGCCGGGTCTCGTTGTCCGCGAGGGGCACGCCGCGGGCGTCCAGGATCGAGCCGCGGACGGCGGGCTGGACGACCTGCTGGACGTGGTTGCCCGACGCCTCCTTGGCGTAGGCCTCGCCCTCGCGGATCTGGAGGTACCACAGGCGTCCGCCGAGGGTGCCCAGAAGGGAGAGGACGAGGATCTGGATGACGACGAGCCGGATCTGGACGCGGGGCGTCCGGCCGGTCTCGGGAATGTTGCTCACTGCGGCTGCCTCCCCCTCTCCCTGTGTGGGCCGGTGTGCGTGGGCCGATGCGCGTCGGACGGCGCGATGACGGACGTCTGTGCGGATGGTCCGTATGGCTGTGCGTGTACGAGTGTGGAACGTCCCGTCCGCGAGCCGGGGTTCCCTTCCGGCTCACCCGTCCGGGTGAACTCCGCGGGCCTCACAGGCGCTTGACCCCCTTGATGCGTCCGGCGCGTGCCGTGCGCGCCCGGACCGTGCGGACCTTCAGGCCGCCCCGCTGGCCGCCGATCCGCAGACCGGTGCCGCCGGAGAGCCAGCCGGAGGAGATGTCGGCCTTCTTCGCCTGGGTGCTGGTCTCGGCGAGCGGGTCGTTCTCCGCGCGCCGGGCCAGCGCCATGATCCCGGGGACGACGAACGGCGCGAGCAGCAGGTCGTAGAGCGCCGCCGTGAACAGGAGGCTGCCGAGGCCCACATGACGGGCGGTGGTGTCGCCGACGAGCGCGCCGACGCCCGCGTACAGCAGCGTCGTGCCGAGCGCGGCGACGACCACGACGACCATGGGCCCGGTGGCCGACTTGAGCTTGCCGTTGTCCGGTTTGAACAGGCCGGCGAGATAACCGATGACGCACAGCACCAGCGCGTAGCGGCCGGCGGCGTGGTCGGCGGGCGGGGCGAGGTCGGCGAGCAGACCGGCGCCGAAGCCGATGAGGGCGCCGCCGACATGGCCGTAGACCAGGGCGAGGCCGAGGACGGTCAGGAGCAGCAGGTCCGGGACGGCGCCGGGCAGATGGAGCCGGGCGAGGACGCTCACCTGGACGACCAGGGCGACGACGACCAGGGAGGTGGAGAGCAGGATCCGGTTGACGCGCATGAGCAGCTCCTACTGGTCTTGCTCGTACTGGTACAGGTCGTCGGCGCGGGGCCGCAGGCCCCCGGCCAGGGGCTGGTCCTGGGTGTCGCCCTGCTGTTGCTGCCCGTCGCCCTCCGGCACCTCGGCGCCCGGCGTCACGGTGACCGTGACGGTCGGCGTGGGCTTCGGCTTGGGCTTGTCGGGCAGCACCGTGTCGCGCGGGTCCTTCTTCGGCGCCTGGACGACGACGCCCACGACGTCGAGCTTGGAGAAGCCGACGTACGGCGTCACGTACAGGGTGCGGGTCAGACCGCCGCCGGACGGGTCGACGCGGGAGACGACACCGACGGGGACGCCGGGGACGAACGGCTTGTCGGCCTGCGAGCCGAAGGTGACGAGCCGGTCGCCCTTCTTCACCTCGGCCTTGCCGTTGAGGAGTTCTACCCGCAGCGGGCGGTCACCCTGGCCGGAGGCGAAGCCGAGTTCGTCGGTGGACTCCATACGGGTGCCGACGGTGAAGTCGGGGTCGTTGGCGAGCAGGACCGTCGCGGTGTTGGGGCCGACGGTGGTGACGCGGCCGACCAGTCCGTCGCCGTTCAGGACGGTCATGTCGCGTTCGATGCCGTCCTCGGCGCCGGCGTCGATGGTGATGGTCCAGGAGAAGCCCTGGGCCGCTCCTATCGCGATGACCTGGGCGCCCTTGATGCCGTACTGGCCCTCGCCGGCGACCTTCAGCATCTTGTCGAGCTGCTTGAGGCGGCTGCGGTTGCGGTCGTCGCTGCCGAGCTTCGCCTTGAGGGCCGCGTTCTCCTGCTCCAGGCGCGCGAGCCGGTCGTGGCGCTCGCCGGAGTCGCGGATGGCGGCGACCGCGTTGCCGACCGGGTTCACCGCGGACGACACACCGTCCTCCACCGGGCCGAAGACGGTGGCGGCGGCCTGGCGGGCACCGTCGACCGGGGAGTCCTCACCGCCGCGGATGTCCACCGTGATCAGTGCGAACGCGATGGCGACCAGCAGCACCAGGAGCAGCCGGCTCTCTCGTGTGTCCCTCACGTGCGGCGGCCGTGCCCTTCCTCATTGGAATGTGCGGGGGTTGGGGTGTTCAGCTGTGGGGAGGCATATGCGCGAGCTTAAGCCTCCGAATCAACGATCCGCCGCACGAGAGGCGGTCGTCTCGTACGGCGGAACGAAAGCGTTACGTCATCTGCGCGGCTGGGCGTCGAGCACCTGCTGCAGCGCCTCGAACTCCTCGACGCACTTGCCGGATCCGAGCGCCACGCTGTCCAGCGGGTCCTCGGCGATGTGGATCGGCATGCCCGTCTCGCGGCGCAGCCGCTCGTCGAGGCCGCGCAGCAGGGCGCCGCCGCCGGTCAGGACGATTCCCCGGTCCATGATGTCGCCGGACAGCTCCGGCGGGCACTTGTCGAGGGTCGTCTTGACGGCGTCCACGATGGCGTTGACCGGTTCCTCGATGGCCTTGCGTACTTCGGCCGCGGAGATGACGACGGTCTTCGGCAGTCCGGAGACGAGGTCCCGGCCGCGGATTTCGGTGTGCTCGTCGGAGTCGAGGTCGTACGCCGAGCCGATCGTGATCTTGATCTGTTCGGCCGTGCGCTCACCCAGCAGGAGCGAGTACTCCTTCTTGATGTGCTGGATGATCGCGTTGTCCAGCTCGTCGCCCGCGACCCGGATGGACTGGGCGGTGACGATGCCGCCGAGGGAGATGACCGCGACCTCCGTGGTGCCGCCGCCGATGTCCACCACCATGTTGCCCGTGGCCTCGTGGACCGGCAGGCCGGAGCCGATGGCCGCGGCCATGGGCTCCTCGATGATGTGCACCTGGCGGGCGCCGGCCTGGGACGACGCCTCGATGACGGCGCGGCGCTCGACGCCGGTGATGCCCGAGGGCACACAGACGACGACCCGCGGACGAGCCAGATACCGCCGCTTGTGGATCTTCAGGATGAAGTAGCGGAGCATCCGCTCGGTGATCTCGAAGTCGGCGATGACGCCGTCCTTCAGCGGCCGCACGGCCACGATGTTGCCCGGCGTGCGCCCGATCATCTTCTTCGCCTCGGCGCCGACCGCGAGGATGCCACCGGTGTTGGTGTTGATCGCGACGACGGACGGCTCGTTGAGTACGATCCCGCGACCCCTGACGTACACCAGCGTGTTGGCGGTCCCGAGGTCGACAGCCATGTCACGGCCGATGAACGACATTGAGTTCCCCATCAGGATTCGTCTGGCCTTCCTGGGAGCGTTTGACGGCATTTCAGGTCGGCGAAGTGGGTGCTGTGACGTGAAGGCTTCCATCGTAGACGCGCCTGCACGAACACTGCGGGAGGGTCTCCGCCATTGTCAGCAGATGGCGAGGCGCCCCGCTTGTGGAGACGGGCCATCGGGGGCACTCGTTCCCCCGATCGCCCGGCATATGCCACAGGCGGCAGATTACCTGCGGCCGCCCCTCTTGGGGAGCGGCCGGTGGGGTCAGGCTCGGCCCGGGAAGAAAATCTTGACCTCGCGCTCGGCGGACTCCTCGGAGTCGGAGGCGTGGATCAGGTTCTCCCGCACGATCACACCGTAGTCACCGCGGATGGAGCCCGGCGCGGCGGCGATCGGGTCGGTGGGTCCGGCGAGCTGGCGCAGCCCCTCGATGACCCGCTCGCCCTCGACGATCAGGGCGACGACCGGACCGGACGCCATGAACTCCACGAGCGGCTCGTAGAAGGGCTTGCCCTTGTGCTCGCCGTAGTGCTGCTCCAGCGTGTCCTGGTCCAGGGTGCGCAGCTCCAGCGCGGTGATCTGCCAGCCGGCCTTGCGCTCGATACGGCTGATGATCTCGCCGGTCAGGCCTCGACGGACGGCGTCGGGCTTGAGCAGGACGAGGGTGCGCTGGGTCACGGAAGGGCTCCTTCTTACTGCGTACTGCGGGGTGCGGTGGGAAGAGGTTACAGGGCGTGTCCAGGCGCCCGTTACGCAGCGTCAGGTGTGGAGGAGTCGGCCTGCGCGGCGAATCTCGCCTTCGCCTCGTCGACCTTGCGGCCGTAGTGCACCGAGGCCCACCACAGCGCCGCGAAGATGACGCCGAGCACGAACATCATGGGCACGACGAGGCCGGACGCGATGAGCGCGACCTGCAGGGCCCAGCCCAGCGCGACACCGCCGGGGCGGGTCACCAGACCGCACAGCAGCACGCACAGGAACATCGCGATGCCGCTGACCGTCCACACGGTCGCCATCGACAGGTCCGGGTCCTTCATGGCGACCAGACCGGCGAAGCCGATGACGAAGAACTCGCCGATCAGCGTCGAGGAACAGAGCGTACGCATCGGAACTCAGCCCTTCCCGAGCAGCAGCCGGGCCTCGCCGACCGTGATGACGGACCCGGTGACGAGGACACCGCCGCCGGTGAACTCGCCCTCCTCCTCGGCCAGCGTGATCGCGGCCTCCAGGGCGTCCGGCAGCCGGGGCTCGACCTGGACGCGCTCGTCGCCGAACACCTCGACGGCGATGGCCGCGAGTTCGTCGGCGTCCATGGCGCGGTGCGAGGTGTTCTGGGTGACGACGATCTCGGCGAAGATCGGCTCGAACGCCTCCAGCAGGCCCCGGACGTTCTTGTCGGCGCTGGTGCCGACGACGCCGATCAGACGGCTGAAGTCGAACGCCTCCCCGATCGCCTCGGCGGTCACCCGGGCGCCCGCCGGGTTGTGGGCGGCGTCCAGGACGACGGTCGGCGAGCGCCGGACGACCTCCATGCGGCCCGGGGAGGCGACGGCGGCGAACGCCTTGCGGACGGCGTCGATGTCGAGCGGTTCGGCGCGGGCGGCGCCCACCCCGAAGAACGCCTCGACGGCGGCGAGGGCGACGGCGGCGTTGTGCGCCTGGTGGGCGCCGTGCAGCGGGAGGTAGACCTCGGGGTACTCGCCGCCCAGGCCGCGCAGGGTGACGAGCTGGCCGCCGACGGCGACCTGACGGGCGACGACCCCGAACTCCAGACCCTCGCGGGCCACGGTGGCGTCGACCTCCACGGCCTTCTTCAGCAGCACCTGCGCGGCGTCCACCGGCTGCTGGGCCATGATCACGGTGGCGCCCTGCTTGACGACGCCGCCCTTCTCCCCGGCGATCTCACCGGGCGTGGAACCGAGCCGGTCGGTGTGGTCGAGGTCGATCGGCGTCACGACGGCGACGTCCCCGTCGATCACGTTGGTGGCGTCCCAGGAGCCGCCCATGCCGACCTCGACGACGGCGACGTCGACGGGCGCGTCCGCGAAGGCGGCGTACGCCATGCCCGTGAGCACCTCGAAGAACGACAGGCGGAACTCCTGCGAGGAGTCGACCATCTCGATGTACGGCTTGATGTCCTGGTACGTCTCGATGAAGCGCTCGGCGGAGATCGGGGCGCCGTCCAGGCTGATCCGCTCGGTGATCGACTGGACGTGCGGCGAGGTGTAGCGGCCGGTGCGCAGCTCGAAGGCGCCGAGCAGGGCCTCGATCATGCGGGCCGTCGACGTCTTGCCATTGGTGCCCGTGATGTGGATCGACGGGTACGACCGCTGGGGCTCGCCCAGCAGGTCCATGAGCGCGGCGATACGGGCGACCGAGGGCTCCAGTTTGGTCTCGCCCCAGCGGGTCGCCAGCTCCGCCTCGACCTCGCGCAGGGCCTTGTCGACCTCGGGGTCCTCGGGGCGGGCGGGCACGTCGGCCTGCGGCGGCCCGCCCTGGGTGCGCAGGGTGCGGCTGCCGGCCTCGATGACGGCGAGGTCCGGGTCGCGGTCGGTCTCCTCCGCGATGATCTCGTCGAAGGAGTCGAGGGGGTCGGGCTCGTTCTGGTCGCTCACGGGGCCAGTCTACGGAGGCGGACCTGTGGACGTACGCGAAGGCCCCCGGTGCCCGAGAGCACCGGGGGCCTGCTGACCGTCGTCCTGCCTACGCCTGGGGCAGGCGCTCCAGCTGGGCCGTGATGCGGGCGATGTCCTCGTCCGCCTTGGCGAGCCGGCCGCGGATCTTCTCCACGACCTGGTCGGGGGCCTTCGCCAGGAACGCCTCGTTGCCGAGCTTGGCGGTGGCCTGGGCCTTCTCCTTCTCGGCGGCGGCGAGGTCCTTGGCCAGGCGCTTGCGCTCGGCCGCGACGTCGATCACGCCGGACAGGTCGAGGGCGACCTCCGCGCCCTCGACCGGCAGCGTCGCCGTCGCCGTGAAGGCGTCGCCCTCCGGCTGGAGGCGGAGGAGCTGGCGGATGGCCGGCTCGTGCGCGGCGAGGGCCGTGCCGTCCATGGTGAGCCGGGCCGGGACCCGCTGGCCGGGCTGGAGGCCCTGGTCGGCGCGGAAGCGGCGGACCTCGGTGATGACGGACTGGAGCGACTCGATCTCCCGCTCGGCGTCCTGGTCGCGGAAGCCGCTGTCGGCGGGCCAGTCGGCGATCACGATGGACTCGCCGCCGGTCAGGGTGGTCCACAGGGTCTCGGTGACGAACGGGACCACCGGGTGCAGCAGCTTCAGCGTGACGTCGAGGACCTCGCCGAGGACGCGCTTGGAGACCTCGGCCGGCTCGCCGCCCGCCTGGAACGTCGTCTTGGACAGCTCGACGTACCAGTCGAAGACCTCGTCCCACGCGAAGTGGAACAGGGCGTCGGACAGCTTGGCGAACTGGAAGTCGTCGTAGAACGCGTCGACTTCGGCGACGACCGAGTTCAGGCGGGACAGGATCCAGCGGTCCGTCGAGGACATCTTCGACGCGTCGGGCAGCGGGCCCTCGACGGTCGCGCCGTTCATCAGCGCGAAGCGCGTGGCGTTCCAGATCTTGTTGGCGAAGTTGCGGGAGCCCTGGACCCAGTCCTCGCCGATCGGGACGTCGACGCCGGGGTTGGCGCCGCGCGCGAGGGTGAAGCGGAGCGCGTCGGAGCCGTACTTGTCCATCCAGTCCAGCGGGTTGACCGCGTTGCCGAAGGACTTCGACATCTTCTTGCCGAACTGGTCGCGGACCATGCCGTGCAGGGCGATGGTGTGGAACGGCGGGGTGCCGTCCATCGCGTACAGGCCGAACATCATCATCCGGGCGACCCAGAAGAAGAGGATGTCGTAGCCGGTGACCAGGACGGAGTTCGGGTAGAACTTCGCGAGCGACTCGGTCTGTTCGGGCCAGCCGAGCGTGGAGAACGGCCACAGGCCGGAGGAGAACCAGGTGTCGAGGACGTCGGTGTCCTGACGCCAGCCCTCGCCGCTCGGCGGCTCCTCGTCCGGTCCGACGCAGACGACCTCGCCGTTCGGGCCGTACCAGACCGGGATGCGGTGGCCCCACCACAACTGCCGCGAGATGCACCAGTCGTGGAGGTTGTCGACCCAGTCGAAGTACCGCTTCTCCATCTCCTGCGGGTGGATCTTGACCTTGCCGTCGCGGACCGCGTCGCCGGCGGCCTTGGCGAGCGGGCCGACCTTGACCCACCACTGCATGGACAGGCGCGGCTCGATGGTGGTCTTGCAGCGCGAGCAGTGGCCGACGGAGTGGACGTACGGCCGCTTCTCGGCGACGATCCGGCCTTCGGCGCGCAGCGCGGCGACGATGGCGGAGCGGGCCTCGAGCCGGTCCAGGCCCTGGAAGGGGCCGTGGGCGGTGATGACCGCGTGCTCGTCCATGACCGTGATGGCGGGCAGGTCGTGGCGCTGGCCGATCTCGAAGTCGTTCGGGTCGTGGGCCGGGGTCACCTTGACCGCGCCGGTGCCGAACTCGGGGTCGACGTGGGTGTCGGCGACGACCGGGATCGAGCGGTCGGTCAGCGGCAGCCTGATGAGCTTGCCGACCAGGTGCCTGTACCGCTCGTCGTCGGGGTGGACGGCGACGGCGGTGTCGCCGAGCATCGTCTCGGCGCGGGTCGTGGCGACGACGATGGTGTCGTCCCCCTCGCCGTACTTCATGGAGACGAGCTCGCCGTCGTCGTCCTGGTACTCGACCTCGATGTCGGAGATCGCGGTCAGACAGCGCGGGCACCAGTTGATGATGCGCTCGGCGCGGTAGATCAGCTCGTCGTCGTAGAGCCGCTTGAAGATGGTCTGGACGGCCTGGGAGAGGCCCTCGTCCATGGTGAAGCGCTCACGGGACCAGGCGACGCCGTCGCCGAGGCGGCGCATCTGGCCGGAGATCTGGCCGCCGGACTCGGCCTTCCACTTCCAGACGCGCTCGACGAACGCCTCACGGCCGAGGTCGTGGCGGGACTTGCCCTCCTTGCCGAGCTCGCGCTCGACGACGTTCTGCGTGGCGATGCCGGCGTGGTCCATGCCGGGCTGCCACAGCGTCTCGTAGCCCTGCATGCGCTTGCGGCGGGTGAGGGCGTCGATCAGCGTGTGCTCGAAGGCGTGGCCCAGGTGCAGGCTGCCGGTGACGTTCGGCGGCGGGATGACGATGGTGTACGGCGGCTTGTCGCTCTTCTCGTCCGCCTCGAAGTAACCGCGCTCCACCCAGCGCTCGTACAGCGGCCCCTCTACATCGGCCGGCGCGTACTGGGTCGGCAGTTCGGTGTCGGGCGCTGGTGGCTGCTGCTGAGCGTTCTCGGTCACGAGCTCAGTTTAGGGGTGTCTCGGCCGTGTCCCGAAACGCCTTTGTTCTGTAACGGTGGGGACCCCGATGCCGTGGGACCGACGACTCTGCGCCAGGATGTCAGGAACACATAAGCATCTGGAGGGGAACCCAGAAATGAGCTACAACCAGCCGGGCCCGTACGGCGGGCAGCCCCAGCAGCCCGGTCCGTACGGCCAGCCGGGTCCGTACGGCCAGCAGCCGCAGGCACCCCAGCCCGGCTACGGCTACCCCCAGCAGGCGCCGCCGGCCCAGCCGGGCTACGGCTACCCGCAGGCACCCCAGGGTGTCCCCCCGCAGCAGCCCCCCTACGGCCAGCAGCCGTACGGCATGCCCCAGCCCCCGCAGCCGTCCGGCGGCGGCAAGAAGACCGGCCTGATCCTGGGCGCGGTGGCGGTCGTGGCGGCGATCGGCGTGGGCGCGTACTTCCTGCTGGGCAGCGGTGGCGGCGCGGCCGGCGTGGAGGACGACGGCGCGCACAAGTTGGCGACGCCGGAGAAGCTGCTCAGCGACTACACGCGGGCGACAAAGACCGGCGAGAACCTCGGCGGCTCCACCGACACCGCCGAGGACATGGAGAAGAGCGGCGTCAAGAACGGCAAGAGCGTCGTCGGCGTCTACTCCACGGCGGACCTGAGCGGTTACGACCCCAGCGACCCGAGCACGGCGCCGGACCTGACCGAACTCGCGAGCGCGAAGGGCATCACCTACTTCGGCGCCTACGGCGAGATCGAGGACCCCGAGGCGGCGCTGGACAAGTTCTTCGCCGACTTCAAGAAGTCGGCCGACGAGGACAGCTCCTCCTCGTCCCAGGCGGGGAAGTCCAAGTTGGTGGGTGAGGCCGAGTCCGTCGACCTCGACGGCGCGGTCATGAAGTGCCAGGCCGTCCAGGGCACGGACTTGGTGAGCAAGAAGGAGAAGACGGACTGGTTCTGCGCCTGGGCCGACTACAGCACCATCGCGATGGTGTCACCGGGTGACGCCACCCAGGGCATCACCAAGGACGTGGCCGTGGACATCACGTCGAAGGTCCGGTCGGAGATCCGCGTCAAGGCCTGACGCAGCACCGGAACGACGGAAGGGCCCGGTCGGTCGACCGGGCCCTTCCCTGTTGGTCCGTGGTGGCGGTTAAGCCGACTTCTGCTCCCCGGGGCCGCGGCGGGCGTCGCGGGGGATCAGGGTGGGGTTCACGTTCGAGTGGACGACGTCCGCCGTGATGACGACGCGGGCCACGTCCTTGCGGGACGGGACCTCGTACATCACCGACATCAGGACCTCCTCCATGATGGCGCGCAGGCCGCGCGCGCCGGTCTGGCGGAGGATGGCCTGGTCGGCGATGGCCTCCAGGGCCTCACGCTCGAAGTCCAGCTCCACGCCGTCGAGTTCGAAGAGGCGCTGGTACTGCTTCACCAGCGCGTTGCGCGGCTCGACCAGGATCTGGAGCAGGGCCTCGCGGTCCAGGTTGTGGACCGAGGTGATGACGGGGAGACGGCCGATGAACTCGGGGATCATGCCGAACTTCACCAGGTCCTCGGGCATGACGTCCTCGAACTGGTCCTTGGACTCCAGCTCCCGCTTCGAGCGGATCGTCGCGCCGAAGCCGATGCCCTTGGCGCCGGCCCGCGACTCGATGATCTTCTCCAGTCCGGCGAACGCGCCGCCCACGATGAACAGGACGTTCGTCGTGTCGATCTGGATGAACTCCTGATGCGGGTGCTTGCGGCCGCCCTGCGGCGGAACCGAGGCCGTGGTGCCCTCGAGGATCTTCAGGAGGGCCTGCTGGACGCCCTCGCCCGACACGTCGCGCGTGATGGAGGGGTTTTCACTCTTCCTCGCGACCTTGTCGATCTCGTCGATGTAGATGATCCCGGTCTCGGCCTTCTTGACGTCGTAGTCGGCGGCCTGGATCAGCTTCAGCAGGATGTTCTCGACGTCCTCGCCGACGTAGCCGGCCTCCGTCAGCGCCGTCGCGTCGGCGATGGCGAAGGGGACGTTCAGCATGCGGGCCAGCGTCTGCGCGAGCAGCGTCTTGCCGGAGCCCGTCGGGCCGAGCAGCAGGATGTTGGACTTCGCCAACTCGATGGCGTCCTCGCGGTTCTGACCGCCGCCGTTCTCGCCTGCCTGGACCCGCTTGTAGTGGTTGTACACGGCGACCGAGAGGGCCTTCTTGGCCGCTTCCTGGCCGACCACGTACCCCTCGAGGAACTCGTAGATCTCGCGCGGCTTCGGGAGTTCCTCCCAGCGGACCTCACTGGTCTCCGCGAGCTCTTCCTCGATGATCTCGTTGCAGAGATCGATGCACTCGTCGCAGATGTACACACCAGGGCCTGCGATGAGCTTCTTGACCTGCTTCTGGCTCTTGCCGCAGAACGAGCACTTGAGCAGATCGCCGCCGTCACCGATGCGTGCCACGGTGTGCTTCCCCTTCGCCGTGGAGACGACTGGACATCGAGTCCAGCGGCTCCTGGTGCTGCCTTATGTCGACGGTACCTTGCCTGGGCCCCCGTTCGGGCCCCCCTTGGCGCGGTTCACTTTGACGTGCACCATCCCAAACCGTGCCAAGGGGCAGCAGACAATACCGGGTCCGCGTCAGCGAACGTCGGCGTTGTTCATCTTCCGGGTGGAGATGATCTGGTCGATCAGCCCGTACGACAGCGCGTCCTCGGCCGTGAGGATCTTGTCACGCTCGATGTCCTCGCGGATCTTCTCGATCGGCGTGGTGGAGTGCTTGGCCAGCATCTCCTCCAGCTGCGCCCGCATCCGGAGGATCTCGTTGGCGGCGATCTCCAGGTCGGAGACCTGACCCCGGCCGGTCTCGCTGTACGGCTGGTGGATCAGCACACGGGCGTTGGGCAGCGCCATGCGCTTGCCGGGCGTACCGGCGGCCAGCAGGATGGCCGCGGCGGAGGCCGCCTGGCCCATGCAGACCGTCTGGACGTCCGGCTTCACGAACTGCATCGTGTCGTAGATCGCCGTGAGCGCGGTGAAGGAGCCACCGGGGCTGTTGATGTAGACCGAGATGTCCCGGTCGGGGTCCATCGACTCCAGGCACAGCAGCTGCGCCATGACGTCGTTGGCGGAGGCGTCGTCGATCTGGACGCCGAGGAAGATCACGCGCTCCTCGAAGAGCTTCGCGTACGGGTCGTACTCGCGGATGCCCTGCGAGGTGCGCTCGACGAACCGCGGGATCACATACCGGGACTCGGCGCGCGGGCCGGTGTACTCGGCCTCGGTGCGGGCGTACAGGCCGCTGCCGGGGAAGTCGTTCACTGTCTGTCTCCTAGGGGCTGTGGCGGTCGGCTACGGGCGTACGGGGGGCCTCAGGCCGCCCCGGTGCCGCCGCCGCCCGGCATCCCGGCGGCCGTCGGGATGACGTCGTCGATGAGGCCGTACTCCTTGGCCTCGAAGGCGTCGAACCAGCGGTCACGGTCCGAGTCGCGGGTGATCTGCTCGATCGACTGGCCCGTGTGCTGGGCGGTGAGTTCGGCCATGCGCTTCTTGGTGTGCAGCAGCCGCTCGGCGTGGATCTTGATGTCCGAGGCGGAACCGGCCAGACCGGCGGACGGCTGGTGGATCAGGATCTCGGCGTTCGGGAGCGCGAAGCGCTTGCCCGGGGTGCCCGCACTGAGCAGGAACTGCCCCATGGAGGCCGCGAGACCCATGGCGATCGTCACGACGTCGTTCTTGATGAACTGCATGGTGTCGTAGATCGCCATACCGGCCGTGATCGAGCCGCCGGGGCTGTTGATGTACAGGTAAATGTCCTTGTCGGGGTCCGCGGCAAGGAGCAGCAGCTGTGCAGTGATCTTGTTGGCGATGTCGTCGTCGACCGGCTGGCCGAGGAAGATGATCCGCTCGTTGAGCAGCCGGTTGTAGACCTGGTCACCGAGGCCACCACCGATGGAAGGCTCACCGGCGGCGGAGGGCATCAGATTCGTCACGTATCCACCTGCTCGTCTTACGACGGCGCCGGGCCGTCTCACGTGTCCTGCGTGGGCAACGGGGACTCCCCTGCCCTCATACTCATGGACCCTAACGCGCTGGTCCCTTCGGGGAATCCCGGAGCGGCAGGTGTTCGCCGGGGGCGTAGCGCCGGGCGGGTGAGGAGAGGCGGAAGGGCCCGGGGGATCGGGTGATCCTCCGGGCCCTCCCTGGGTCCTGCTGGGCCGCTACGGCGCCGGCTCAGGCCTCGGACTTGTCCTCGGCGGCCTCGTCGGCGGTGCCCTCGGCGGCCTCGACGGTCTCCGTGGCCTGCTCGACCTCGTCCTCGTCGTCCAGGTCCACGATCTCGCCGTTGGTGTCCTTGACCGTGGCCTTCTCGACCACGACGGCCAGGGCCTTGCCGCGGGCGACCTCGCCGACCAGGAGCGGAACCTGGCCGCCCTCGACGACCGCCTGGGCGAACTGGTCGGGGGACATGCCGGAGGAGGCGGCGCGGCGCATGAGGTGCTCGGTGAGCTCCTCCTGGTTGACGTTCAGCTTCTCCTGCTTGACGAGCTCGTCCAGGACGAACTGCGTCTTGATGCCCTTGACCGCGGCTTCCTTGGTCTCGGCGTCGAACTCCTCCTCGGTCTTGCCCTGGATCTCCAGGTACTTCGCGAGGTCGAGGCCCATCTGGCCGAGCTGGTGGTGCTCGAGGTTGTGCTTACGGGTGTTGATCTCGTCCTCGAGGAGCTTCTCGGGGACGGGCACCTCGACCATGTCCAGCAGCTTCTCCAGGACGCGCTCCTGGGCCTGCGTGGCCTGGTCGTACTGCTTCATGTTCTCGAGGCGCTTGCGGCTGTCCGCCTTGAGCTCGTCGAGGGTGTCGAACTCGGAGGCGAGCTGCGCGAAGTCGTCGTCCAGCTCGGGCAGTTCGCGGGCGGCGACCTGGGTGACCTTGACGGTGACCTCGGCCTCCTTGCCGGCCGCCGAGCCGCCCTTGAGCTCGGAGGTGAAGGTGGCCTCGCCACCGGCCTCCAGGCCCTTCACGGCGTCGTCGATGCCCTCCAGCAGCTCACCGGAGCCGATGGTGTACGAGACACCGTCGGCGATGCCGTCCTCGAGGACCTCGCCCTCGACCTTGGCCTCCAGGTCGATGGTGACGACGTCGCCGTCCTGGGCGGCGCGCTCGACCGGGGAGGTCGAGGCGAAGCGCTCGCGCAGCTGCTCGACGGACTTCTCGACGTCCTCGTCGGTGACCTCGACGGCGTCGACCTCGACCTCGATGCCGGAGAAGTCCGGGATCTCGATGGCGGGGCGGACGTCGACCTCGGCGGTGAAGTTCAGCGTCTCGCCGTCCTTCAGCTCGGTGATGTCGACCTCGGGCTGGCCCAGGACGTCGATCTCGGCCTCGTTGACGGCCTCGGTGTAGAACTTCGGAAGCGCGTCGTTGACGGCCTCCTCCAGCACGGCGCCGCGGCCGAACCGCTGGTCGATGACGCGGGCCGGGATCTTGCCCTTGCGGAAGCCCTTCACCGTGACCTGCTGGTTGATCTTCTTGTACGCCGCGTCGAGGCTGTCCTTGAGCTCCTCGAAGGGCACCTCGACAGTGAGCCGAACCCGGGTCGGGTTCAGGGTCTCCACGGCGCTCTTCACGGTTCGGTCTCCTTGTGGCTGACTTCTCGGGTTCTGCCGGCACCAGACCGGTCCGGCGGATTCGCCGCCCGGAGGACTTCGTGGGTTACGGAGAGACACACGGGCGTGCAGCTTGCATAGTAACGGCAGCGAGGACACGGCCCCAAAGGCGATCATCGGCCGTGATCGCACGAGGTGGCCGTGCGGAGGCCGGCGGTGACCGGTCGTGGTCGGGGTGGCGGGATTTGAACCCACGGCCTTCCGCTCCCAAAGCGGACGCGCTACCAAGCTGCGCCACACCCCGTGCTGGTGCGACACGTAGGGTACATGCCCGAAGTCGGCGTGGCCTCCGCATTCCCGGGGTGTGCGACGAGGGGCGCCGACCCGCTACGATGCCTTCAGTGCCGCGGTCCCGGACCTGCGGCGCGTCGCTGTGCGGGCGTAGCTCAATGGTAGAGCCCTAGTCTTCCAAACTAGCTACGCGGGTTCGATTCCCGTCGCCCGCTCTGAACGGCTCAGGGCCAGGCCGGAGGGTTCCTCCTCCGCCTGGCCCTGGTCGTTTTGCGGGGCTGTGTTCAGCCCGCCGTGCCCCCTGCGTGCCCCTTCGGTCTGCGCCCCCTGTCGACCAGGCCGCTCAGCGCCTCGGCGATCAGCCGGTCACGGTCGGCGCTCGCGTGCTGATAGATCAGCGCGGCCCGCGCGGTGCTGTGGCCCATTCGCGCCATCAGCTCACGCGTGCTGGCTCCCGTGGACGCCGCCAGGGTGTTGCCCGTATGCCGAAGATCATGGAAGTGCAGGCCCTTGACCCCTGCCGACTCGCACGCCTTGTGCCACAGCCGGTTGAAGTGGTTCCGACGCGGGGTCGCGCCCTTGGCCCCGACGAAGACGCGGCCGACCGCTCCAGGCTCGGCGTAGCGCTCCAGGTGGTCACGGATGTCCGGCACGATGACGCTCGGGATCGAAACCGTCCGTTTTCCGGCAGCGCTCTTGGGCGCTTTGATCTCACGCTCGCCATTGTTCAGCTCGGTGACCGCGCGGCGGACCCGCAGGGCGCCGGCCTCCAGGTCGAGGTCCCGGCGGTGGAGCCCGATCAGCTCGCCCCAGCGCAGACCGAGGAACCCGGCCATCAGCACGAGCACCCGGTAGCGCGGCTGGATCGCGTCGGCCAGGTCGTAGACCTCCTGAACCGTGGCGGTGGGGCGCTCCGGAGTGTGCACGGTGCTGGCGCCCTGGATGGTGCACGGGTTGCGCCGGATCATCTGGTCGGCGACCGCCGTGCCCAGGATCGCCCTCAGCAGGGCGTACGCCTTGGCGACCGTCGTCGGGCCGGTCCCGGAGGCGAGCTTGTCCGCACGCCAGCGCCGCACGAACGGGGGCGAGATGTCGGTGACGTTGACGTTCCCGAAGGTCGGCTCCAGGTGGTGCCGCAGCAGCGAGCCGTTGGGTACCGCGCGCGGAGCGCTGAGGTCCTCCTGGCCAGCCCGGGAGACCTCACCGACCTCCGCGCCCACAGTTCGCATCGAGCGGGCCAAGCAACGGGAAGCGTCAGCGGCGCCGGGGCTTTCCCTGGGGCCGCCTCGGGGCCGTCAGACAGTTGTCAGCCAGTCAGCCACGACCGAGCAGACAACCGTCCGCAACTCGGTTGCTTGTCCACCGTTAGTCGATGACATGGCGGGGACGGGGGTCAGTCCGTGGCGATCAATAGGTCCCCGCTGCCGTCTCGCCAGCTGATGCTCACCGCGCCGTCGGCGGTGTCGCGGACGTTGAGTTTCTCGAAATCGTCGGTTTCGTCCGGCGCGGTCATGGCCGGCAGCCGCAGGGTGTGGAGCAGGTGCCCAGTGCCCGCGTCGAGGATGAGCAGGTCGGCATGCACGCGGCGACCTGCGTCTGCCGCGGTGAGGAAGGGCTGGCGTACGACGTATACCCGGCCGTCGGCGATCTTGGGGAACCCGTACTCCTGGCCGGTTGGCGCCCGCAGCTGCCAGGAAGGTTGGCCGTCCAGGGTGTTGTAGGCGCGCAGGAGTGTGTCGTGGTCTTCGGAGCCGTCTTTCGGGTCGGTGGCGGACAGTACGGTGCCGCTGCCTGCGGCGACCACGTCCCACTCATCCAGGGGGAGCGTGGCGCGTGGAGAGATCCTTTGACGGTTCATGTCAAGCAACTGGATGGTCTGCGGGCGGTCCGGGTCCGGGGCGATCAGCGTGTGCCCGTCACCCCAGGCCGTCAGCTCGGGGTCCACGGTGCGCTGCTGCCAGAGGATCTTGCCCGTGCGGTTGTCGACCCCGAACAGAAGGCCGTACTCGTCCCGGTCGTCGCGACCCGACGCATTGCACATCACGTGGACGGCGTACAGGTGGTTCGGCAGGGCGTGCACGGAATGGAGGAATACCTCGGGACACGACTCAGGCGTCTTCAGCGTCCACAGACTCCGGCCACCACGCTCGTCGAAGGCGCGCACGGCGCCGAGATCCTCGGTGACGGCCCGGCCGCCGACGAGCTCCACGGACCGATAGCGGTCGCCAGCTCGAATCTCGGTATGCCACAGCAGCTTGCCCGTGCGCAGATCGATGGCTACGAGCTTCCCGTCGGTGAAGCGGGCTACCACGGTGCGTTCCGACACCCCGAACGACCACACAGCAGGGTTGTTCGAGTCCCGGCGCTCGTAGCGCCAGTACTCCTTGCCGGTCCGCAGGTTCAGCGCCGCCATGCCGGAATCCGTCCACCGTAGGGACAGTCCGTGCACCAAGGCCTGCTCACCCCCCGCCCGGCGCATGACGTGTTCAGGCGCGACTGGGGCCTCGGCGGCGAACGCGGCGGGAAAGGGGCCGTGGGCTCCAGTGAACACGTCCCGTGACTCGTACCAGTCCACCAGCCCACCGATCGCGAGGAGGAGCAGCACGATGTACACACCCCACACCCAGCCGCGGGCCATCTGCACGTCTGCCTGGCTCGGAACAGGCCTGCCCGATCCCCCCGACAGTCCCACCCCTGGTTCTCCCAGCAAATTCATCCGTCGCACCACAACAGCCCCCCCACAGGCCCTGCCCCTTGTCACCCCGACCGGGTGGCTCAGCTCCCATTCAGGAGCCGCGTAAGAGTACAGGTCTCCGCAGCTCACACCGGCAACCGCCCAACCTCGCTCCTAATGCGGGGCTCTGGCGCCGAGGGCCGTGATCCGGCACTACCTGAGGCCGTCCCTGGGCCGCCCGAAGACGGCCCACGACGACAGACGATGACAGTTGTCGACGGCTCTGCCCCTGCTCAGAGACGGCGCCTTGGGCACCGCCGCAGGTGCTCATCCGCGAACGTAAGTCGAGGAACTCCAGATGTCCGTCGTCTCGCCTGTCACAGGATGAAGCAGACTGCGCGCGTGGGCGCCCTAAGGGTCACGGTCATGACAAGCCCTCTTGCAGCAGCCGACCACGTTGGCGACCGAGAAGCCTTCAGCGCCTTTCTGGCGCGTCTACGAGCGGACCATGCGGAGAATGGCGCGGCGTGGGAGAACGGGACGCTAGACGCCTTCTTGGAGGCTCTGGAAGCCTGGGTCTCGGATGCGCCCGGGTGGTACGGCAACCACGGGCAGGATCTACCGCCCCAAGGCGACTGGACGTTCTTCGCTCGCGCCCTGGATGCCGCCCAAATCTACGAGTGAGGCCGTGCCCCCGACGTGCCCGACGGGACAGCAAGTAGCGGGGAGCCTCGGGGAACAGCGGGGGGCGAGCCGGGAACGCGCAGGTCAGCGTCTTGCCAGCTCAGCCCGGCTCCACATGCGCGATCTTCCAAACTAGCTACGCGGGTTCGATTCCCGTCGCCCGCTCTGTACGGCTCAGGGCCAGGCCGGAGGGTTCCTCCTCCGCCTGGCCCTGGTCGTTTTCCGGGGCGGTCCCGGTCAGGCTCGGCCTGGCCAGGTCGGGCCGTCCTCGGTCCAGACGACGCCCTTGTTGCGGCACAGGCAGAAGGGGTGGCCGATCGGGTCCGTGTAGACCTGCCAGCCGTAGCCCTCGGGGCCGATGAAGTCCTGCCGCAGGGTGGCGCCCAGGGCGAGGACGCGGCGCTGCTCGGGCTCGATCTCGTCCACCTCGAAGTCGAGGTGGAACTGCTTGGGGTGCTCGCTGTCGGGCCACTGCGGGGCGCGGTAGTCGTCCACCCGGATGAACGCCAGCTCGATCTCGCCGAACCGGATGCCGGCCCACTCCTCGGTGCTGCCCTCTTTGATGGGACGGCCGGTCACCTCGGAGTAGAAGGCCGCCAGCTTCATCGTGTCCGGGCAGTCGATGATGAAATCGGTCAGTCGCAGCATTCCGTGATCTTGGCACAGGGCCCCCGCCGCGGTCAGCCCTTCAGGGTGTCCAGGAAGGCGCTCACCGTGGCCGCGAAGCCCTCGGGGTCGGTCTCGTGGACCGTGTGGCCGGTGGGGAGCTGGGCGAGGCTGGTGTGGGGGCGGCGGGACGCCAGTTCCTTGGCGTGGGCCTCGGTGAGCGTGTCGCTGCGGGTGCCGTGGATCAGGAGGGCGGGGCAGTCCGTGGCGAGCCAGTCGGCCCAGTGGTCGCCGTTGACCCGGCCGACCGAGGTGACCATGTCCTCGGGGCGGAAGGCGAGGCCCCAGCCGTCTGGGTACTCGCGCAGGGCGTCGCCGAGGTAGCGGGCGGAGTCCCCCAGCTGTTCGATCAGGGCCGTGCGGGTCGGGGCTCGGTGGGGCCAGGACAGGCAGAAGGACAGGTCGTCGTCGATCTCGGTGCCGATGTCCTCGATGACGAGCGCGTGGACCAGGCCGGGGTGGCGGGCGGCGAGCTGGTAGGCGTTGACGCCGCCCATCGAGTGGCCGAGGACCACCGGCCGCTCCAGGCCGAGGTGGGAGATGAGCGCGGCCGCGTCGCCGACGTAGCCCTCGCGGGAGAAGTCCGGGCCCCGGTCGGAGAAGCCGTGCCCGCGCTGGTCCGGGGCGACGACCCGCCAGTGCGGGAAGAGGGCCCGGGCGAGGGGGGCGAAGGTGCGGCCCTCGTTGAAGTGGCCGTGCAGGGCGAGCAGGGGGCGTCCCGGGCCTCCGAAGTCGAGGTAGGACAGGCGGCGGCCGTCGAGGGTCAGGGCCGCACGGGCGGGCTCCGGGGGTGTGATCGTCTCCATGGGTCGTAGCCTGCGCTCACAGGGCGCGGACGTCCACGCTGTAGACGGAGCGGATGCCGTACGGGACGTAGAGGGCGTCGCCGACGAGGGTCAGGGGGGCGCCGGCGCCGGCCTCGGCGGTGCCGCCGTCGTCGCGGCCCTGGAGGGTGGCGGTGACCCGGCCGGTGCGCAGGTCGAGGGCGGCGAGGCGGCCGCTGGGGGACGCAAGGTAGAGGTGGGTGGCGGAGGCCACCGGGGGGCCCGGGGACTCCACGGTGGAGTTGCTCTCCCACAGGCGGCGCCCGTCCTCGGGTGCGAAGGCGCGGACGCTGCCGCTGGGGCGGGTGTAGCAGAGCCGGCCGCGGAGCAGGGTGGGCGTCGACGTCTCGGGCTGGGGCTCGGCGAGGCCCACGGTCGTCACGATGTGCGAGTCGGCGTCGATGAGCGTCACCGCGCGGTGGGCGCCGGCCGTGGGGAGCAGGACCAGGCGGCCGCCGGTCTGCCCGACGATGTCCATCTCCCCGTCGAGGTCCACGGTCCAGCGGGGCCGGCCGGTGGCGAGGTCGAGCTGGGCGACGCTGGTGCCGCCGGCGTCCTCGTCGTCGAAGGACCACTTCTGGCAGACCAGGTACGCCTGGCCGGCGGCGGCGCGCAGCAGGCAGATCCGGGTGTCGGGGTCGGGGAGCGGGTGCTTCCAGCGGACCTCGCCGTCGTCGGCGCCGAGCAGGGCGTACTGCTGTCCCTTCGGGCCGTGGACGGCGACGATGCCCTCCGGGACGGCGACGGCGTACCCGAGCTCGCTGTTGGGCTCGGACGCCTCCGGGCCGTCGCCGGTGACCGTGGACCAGAGCACCTCGCCGGTGCCGGCGTCGAGGGCCTGGACGGTGTAGCGGTAGTGGTTCTCGTCGCGGACGGTGCGGTCGTCGGAGCCGTAGACGAAGACACGGCCGTGGCGGGCGGCGAGGACGGTGCCCTGGTCGCCGAGGCCGAGTTCGTCGGCTGTGCCGTCGACGGGGCGGGCCCAGGTGTTGCGGCCGTCGGCGAGGGCGAAGCGGGTCGCCATGACGTCGTCGCCGGCGCACACCAGAGAGGTGCCGGTGGCCGCGCAGCGGGTGAACGGGCCGTCGGGGGTGGTCGGTTCCTTGTCGACGCCGGGGTCCTTGGACTTGCCGCGCCAGGGCTGCCAGCCGGCGGGGAGGTTCCCGGGTCTCGCTTCGTCGGAGGTCAGGGTGAGGGTCAGGGCGGCGAGGGCCGCCAGGGCCAGGGCGCCCGCGGCGGGAGCGAGCCAGGGGCGTCTGCGGCGGCGGGGCGGGGGCGCGTCCTGGGACACGGTCGGCGCGTCGCCGGCGCGTGGCTCGGGCAGGCGGCCGTCGCGCAGGAGGGCGAGGAGTTCGCCGGTGGTGGGGCGGGCGGCGGGGGACTTCTCCAGACAGAGCCGGACGAAGGTGAGCAGTTCGGTTGGTACGCCGTCGAGTTCGGGGGTGCCGTCGACGACCCGCAGGGCCGTCTCGTAGGGGCTCGGACTGTCGAACGGGCCGTGCCCTGTGGCGGCGTACACGAGGACGGAGCCGAGGGAGAAGACGTCGGCGGCGGGGCCGACGTCCTGCGGGGAGGAGAACTGCTCGGGCGACATGAAGGGCGGGGTGCCCATGACCCGGCCGGTCTGGGTGAGGACGTCGGAGGCGGCGAACTCGGTGGCGCGGGAGATGCCGAAGTCGATGACGCGGGGTCCGTCCTCGGCGAGCATCACGTTGGCCGGCTTCAGGTCGCGGTGGACCATTCCGGCGCGGTGGATGTCGCGCAGCGCCTCGGAGAGGCCGGCGGCCAGTTCGCGCAGTCTCGGCGGGGACAGCGGGCCGTGGCGGCGGACATGGGTGCCGAGGTCGGCGCCGGGGATGTAGAGCGTGGCCATCCAGGGGCGGGCCGCATCGGCGTCGGCGTCCACGACGGGGGCGGTGAAGGCGCCGCTGACCTGGCGGGCGGCGGCGACCTCGCGGCGGAAGCGGGTGCGGAACTCGTCGTCGTCGGCGTACTGGGCGTGTACGACCTTGACGGCGAGCCGGCGGCCGGAGGCGGAGCGGGCGAGGTAGACGACGCCCATGCCGCCGGCGCCGAGGCGGTCCTCGATCGCGTAACCGCCCACCTCCGCCGGGTCGGTCTCGCGCAGCGCCATGCCGTACGTCCCCCGTTCCGTGCCGTTCGACGATCTCGAACGAGGGTATCCGTAGGTGTCCGGGCGTCCCGACGGACCCGGGACCTGCCTAGAACTGGATCGAGTTGATGGTCTCCGCTATCGAGTTGAGGAACCGCTGGATGTCGTCCGCCATGCCTGTCGAGGCCAGGAAGAAGCCGAACAGCACGGCGACGACGGCGGGGCCGGCCTTCAGGGATCCGCCACGGATCAGCACCACCAGCACGATCGCCAACAGCAGTACCACTGACAGCGAAATGGCCACAACAGATCACACCCTCGGTCGGTCCGCTCTCCCGGCCCGGGGACGCGACCCCGCGCACCCCGCCAGAACCATCGTGCCACCAACCGGGCCCGCCTATGCGGCACGTGACGTTTCGTTCGCCACCGCTGTGCCGGGGGTGCGGCCGCGCCGGGGTGCGCTCAGGGGTGTGAACGCTCGCCCCCGTCCCGCCCGTACAGCATTTCGAGGAGACACCCGCGCGGCGAATTCAACGGGATCGTTTCCATCGCCACACAACGTGTTCGCAGCTATTTCGAATTCATGGAGGGTTGATCATTTCATCGGCGGCATCTCCTGGCCATATGGCTCACCTTGTCGGCATGAATCCGGACAAGCCGGGCGTTCAACAGGGGTCTGCCAGGGGTCCGTTAGCCGCCCCCGTGCGAGGTCGCGCACAATAAACGTTAATGACCTCGCGGGTTTTACGAAATCACTCAGACAACGCTAGGGTGCCTCAGATGTTCCACGCTGCCTCGTCCCCCGCATGCGCAGCGCGGTCCGGGATCCTCTCCCCCGGTTCTCGTCGGGAGGGTCTGTGACGGACTCGCTGCGACCGCAAGGCCACAACAGAGCGCCACTCCCCCCGGCACAGCAGCCGGCGGACGGAGTGCCGAGTCCGCGCTCTCCGCAGAACAGGAAGGCCCAGGGCAACGCCAGAGCCGCGTCGAGCGGCGCCAGACAGCGCGACGCGTTCTTCGACAACGCGAAGTACCTGGCGATCGTCCTCGTCGCCATAGGACACGCCTGGGAGCCGATCAAGGGCGGCAGCCGGACCCTGGAGACGCTGTACACGGTCGTGTACACGTTCCACATGCCGGCGTTCATCATCATCTCCGGCTTCTTCTCCCGCAGCTTCGACGCCAGCCCCAGCCGGATGAAGCGGCTGATCACCGGTGTCGCGGTGCCGTACATCGTGTTCGAGACGGCCTATCCGCTCTTCAAGCGCTGGATCGACGACGACCCCGGCATGGACGTCAGCATCCTGGATCCCTGGTACCTGACCTGGTTCCTGTGCGCGCTGTTCATCTGGCGGCTGACCACACCCCTGTGGAAGGTCGTGCGCTGGCCGCTCCCCATCGCGCTCGGGCTCGCCATGATGGCGACCGTCACCCCGGAGATCGGCGACGACCTGGACCTCCAGCGGGTCCTGCAGTTCCTGCCGTACTTCGTGCTCGGTCTGATCATGAAGCCGGAGCACTTCCACATGGTGCGCACGCGCACGACGCGGCTGCTGTCGGTGCCGATCGGCGTGGTGACGCTGCTCGTCGCCTACTGGGCGGTGCCGCGCATGAACACCGCGTGGTTCTACCACCGCGACGCCGCACAGGAGCTGCAGGCACCCTGGTGGACCGGCCCGGTCATGGTGCTGGCGATGTTCGGCTGCTCGCTGCTGCTGACGGCCTGCTTCTTCGCCTGGGTGCCGCGCCGTCACATGTGGTTCACCACGCTCGGCGCCGGCACGCTCTACGGCTATCTGCTGCACGGCTTCGTCGTGAAGGCCGGTGACTACCAGGGCTGGTTCGAGGCGGACTGGCTGCACCGCCCCGAGGGCGTCGCCTTCGTCAGTGTCCTCGCCGCCGTCGGCGTCACGCTGCTGTGCACCGCGCCCGTGCGCCGGGTCTTCCGGTTCGCGATGGAGCCGAAGATGGAGTGGGCGTTCAAGCGGGACGCGGCCGAACTGGCCCGTGCCCGCGAGCGCCGCGAGGGCGCGACCGCCCGCGAGAAGGTCGACGCCTGAGCCGTACCCGGGAGCTCAACCGCCGACGAGACCGAGAAGTGCGCGCATCCGCGTGTACTTCTCGGTCAGTCGTTTCCGGGTCCCCTCGTCCAGGACCGCGAGCCGCGCCGGATCGGCGTTGTGCGCCAGATCGGCCTCTTTGACCAGCAGGGCGCCGGGGGTGGCGAGGATGCGGGCCGCGTACTCCTCGGGCGGTTCCCCGGCCCGCTTGGTGACGGCCCGCACGATGTCCTTCGTACGCCGGCTCAGCGCGGCCCCCTCGAGCCACTCCCCGGACAGGGCGTCGTCCTCCACGGCGTCGTGCAGCCAGGCCGCCGCGATCTGGTCGTCGTCGCCGCCCCGCGCGCGGACGCCCGCCGCGACGGCGCTCAGATGCTCACTGTACGGCCGCCCGGCCTTGTCGGTCTGAGCCGCGTGGGCGGCGCGGGCGACGGCCTCCACGTCGGCGAGGGACAGCGTCGGCGGCGGGGTGTCCCGCGGTGTCTCGGTCACCCCCACAGTGTCCCGCTCAGGGCGCCACCGACGCCGTCGGCCCCTCCCGGCAGATCAGCAGGAGCGCCCGGTCGTCGTTGACGTCCTTCGCGACCGCCTCGATGAGATGCCAGGCCGCCCCGTGGAACCCGCCCGCCACATACCGGTCGGCCTCCCCGGTGAGCCGGTCGATGCCCTCGGCGATGTCCCGGTCGGACGTCTCGACGAGGCCGTCGGTGAACAGCATCAGGACGTCGCCGGGGCGCAACGAGCCCTTCACGGGGTCGAACTGGGCGCCGTCGTACACCCCGAGGAGGGGTCCCTCGGCGGCCTTCTCCTCCCAGCGGCCGCTGCCCGCGCTGAGTTGGAGGCCCGGCGGGTGCCCGGCCGAGTAGAGCTCGTAGTCGCCCGAGTCGAGGTCCAGGACGAGGTGGATGGAGGTCGCGAAGCCCTCGTCCCAGTCCTGGCGCAGCAGATAGCCGTTGGCGGCGGGCAGGAACGCGTGCGGGGGCAGGCTGCCCAGCAGACCGCCGAAGGCGCCGGACAGCAGCAGGGCGCGGGAACCGGCGTCCATGCCCTTGCCGGAGACGTCGGTGAGGACGACCTCCAGGGTGCGGCCGCCGTTGGTGCGGGCCGCGACCACGAAGTCGCCGGAGAAGGACTGGCCGCCGGCCGGGCGCAGGGCCATCTCGCGATGCCAGCCGTGCGGCAGCTGCGGGAGCTTGCTCTGTACGCGGATGCGCTCGCGCAGGTCGAACAGCATGGTGCCGCCGCGCCGCCAGGGCACGCCGACCCGGCTGCGGAACTGCGCGATGAGCAGCCCGAAGAACCCGCACGCGGCGACGACGAGGACGACGCCCGGCGTGACGCGCGAAGGGCCTTCCGTGTACGGGCCCAGCTGGACGGACTCGACGATCAGCGCGGTGGCCGCCGCCGCGTACAGCCCGAGCAGGCTCGCGGGGCGCAGCAGCACACCGCCCGCGACGATCGGCAGGACCAGCGCGGCCGGGGAGAACCACACCGGGTTCACCATGGTGGCGGCGCAGATCATGGGCACGGTCACGAGCAGTCCGGCGAGCGCGACCCAGTCCGAGCCGTCGCCGCGGAAGTAGTCCACGGCGCTTCTGCGCAGGGCGGTTCGGACCCGGTGCCACTGCATCTTCGACCGGGCCGTGAACGTCTCGGCCGCCGTGCGCCGCTCTCGTCCTGCTGCCATCAGTTCGGGACCCTATCCATCGGACCAGCTGCTTGGCACGGGAGGTCCCACTTGTCCCCCGTCCGAGGTTCAACTTCACAGTGAACTTCACGGAATGCCGCTTCGTCGCCGTCACCGGGAAATTGCCTCGCCCCGTCCGCACCGCGCTGGTACGCATGGTCCATGGTGAAAGAGAGCGCGGGCGACACGGGCGGACTTCGGCCACGGCCGTTGCGGCAGGACGAGTGGGACATCTGGTACGACACCCTGCTGCGTGCCTTCGGCGGGATCCCGGAGGCGGCCGAGGAGCGGGAACTCTACCGGTCCCTGACCGAGGTCGAACACTCCCTCGGTGTCTGGGACGGGGACGCGTGCGTGGGCACGGCCGGGGCGTTCAGCTTCCGGATGGCCGTGCCCGGCGGGGCGGTCGTGCCGGCGGCCGGTGTGACGATGGTCGGCGTGGCCGCCACGCACCGGCGGCGCGGTGTGCTGACGTCGATGATGCGCCGCCAGCTCGACGACGTCCGCGCCTCTGGCCGTTCGCTGGCGGTGCTGACCGCCTCGGAACCGGCGATCTACGGCCGGTTCGGCTACGGCGTCGGCACCTTCGCCGCGAGCGCCGAGATCGACACGTCCCGGGTCCGGCTGTCGGTGCCGCCGGGCACCGATGACGTACGGCTGAGGTACGCCGTACCGGCCGACGTCCTCGACGCGTGCGAGGCGGTGTACGCGGCGAAGGTGCCGCGCCGGCCGGGGATGCTGGCACGGCAGCCGGGCTGGGAGCGGGTCGGGCTGCTGGACCCGGAGGGCGAGCGCGGGGGCGCGTCGCCGCTGCAGTGCGTGGTGGCGGAGCGGGACGGCGCGGTCGTCGGGTTCGCGCGCTACGCGGTGCAGCCGGAGTGGGGGCACGGCGGGCCCGACGGGATCGTGCGGGTGCGGGACCTCTACGGCCTGGGCCCGGCCGCGGAGGCGGCGTTGTGGCGGTTCCTGTTCGACCTCGATCTGACGTCGAAGGTGGTGACGCGGTCGCGGCCGGTGGACGAGGCGTGGCAGTACCAGGTCTCGGACATCCGGCGGTGCGAGCTCCGGGTGAAGGACGCCCTGCACATACGGCTGGTGGACGTGGGCGCGGCGCTGGAGGCGCGGACCTACCAGACCCCGGTGGACGTCGTGTTGGAGGTCGAGGACGCCTTCTGCCCCTGGAACAGCGGGCGTTGGCGGCTCAGCGGCGACGGCAAGGGCGCGTCGTGCGAGCGTACGGCGGACGCCGCCGATCTCGCCCTGTCCGTACGGGAGTTGGGGTCGGCGTATCTCGGCGGGGTGGGCCTGCGGGCGCTGGGCGAGGCCGGACGGGTGCGGGAGCTGCGGCAGGGGGCGCTGGAGGAGGCGGCGTCGGCCTTCGCGTCCACGGTGGCGCCCTGGCTGCCGCACGGCTTCTGACGCGCGGCCCGCGCGGTCAGGGCGTCTGACAGCCCGGGCACCAGAAGAGGTTGCGGGCGGCGAGGCCGGCGGTGCGGATCTCGCCGCCGCAGAGGTGACAGGGCTGGTTCGCCCTGCGGTAGACGTAGACCTCGCCGCCGTGGTCGTCGACGCGCGGCGGGCGGCCCATCGCCTCCGGGGTGTGCTCGGGGCGGACGGTGTCGATGCGGTTTTTGCGGACTCCCTCGCGCATCAGCGCGACGAGGTCCGCCCAGATCGCGTCCCACTGGGCCGGGGTGATGTCCCGGCCGGCCCGGTAGGGGTCGATGCCGTGCCGGAAGAGGACCTCGGCCCGGTAGACGTTGCCGACGCCGGCGACGACCTTCTGGTCCATGAGCAGAGCCGCGATGGACGTACGGCTGCGGGAGATCCGCCGGTACGCCTGCTGCGGGTCGGCGTCGGGGCGCAGCGGGTCAGGGCCGAGGCGGTCGTGGACGGCCGTCTTCTCCGTGCCGGTGATCAGGGCGCAGGTGGTGGGTCCGCGCAGATCGACGTAGGCGGTGGGGTTCGCGAGGCGCAGCCGGACGGTGTCCGTGGGCGGCGGCGCGGGAGCGGGGCCGAAGTTCACCTTGCCGAAGAGGCCGAGGTGGATGTGGACCCAGTCGGTGTCGCGGAAGCCCAGGAAGAGGTGCTTGCCGTGGGCGTCGGTGCGGGTGAGCTCGGCGCCGTCCAGAAGGGCCGCGGCGTCGGAGAACTTGCCCTGGGGGCTGGTGACCCGGGGTGACGTGCCGCGGAAGGCGGCGGCGTAGTCCTGGGCCAGCCGGTGGATGGTGTGCCCCTCAGGCACGGTGGCTCCTTCGTCGTCTCCCGGGGACCGGTGCGTGCGGTCCGGCCGGGGGGCGGTGCCCCCGGCCTCCGGTCGGCGTTACTGCTCCTGCTGCGGGTGGTGGGCCGGGATCGGGGGGAGCTCGCCCGTGGTCTCGTAGGCGCTGAGCATCTCGATCCGGCGGGTGTGACGGTCCTCACCCGAGTACGGGGTGCCGAGGAAGGTCTCGACGAACTTCGTCGCCTCCTCGGTGGTGTGCATGCGCGCGCCGACGGCCACGACGTTGGCGTTGTTGTGCTGACGGCCGAGCGCCGCCGTCTCCTCGCTCCAGGCGAGCGCCGCGCGGACGCCCTTCACCTTGTTCGCCGCGATCTGCTCGCCGTTGCCGGAGCCGCCGATCACGATGCCGAGCGCCTCGGGGTCCGCGGCCGTCCGCTCCGCCGCGCGGAGGCAGAAGGGCGGGTAGTCGTCCTGGGCGTCGTAGATGTGGGGCCCGCAGTCCACCGGGTCGTGACCGGCGGCCTTCAGCCAGTCGACGAGGTGGTTCTTGAGTTCGAAGCCCGCATGGTCGGAGCCGAGATACACGCGCATGCAACGAGTGTGACACGGCGGCCGTGGGGCAGCAGCGTCGGGTGGCCACGCCTTGGAAACTGTGATGTGGACTATAGAAGCTCAAGGAAACCTCAAGTAACAATCCCGAATCAAAGGTTCCCGAATCGGTTCTCCTCCGATTCACTGGTCCGGCTCGTACACCGGCGTGATCCGCTTCGTACGAGGACCGCTCCCCACGGCGCAAAGGAAATTCCGTTCCATGACTTCGCAGCCGACAAAGAAGACGGCCGCACCGGCTGTCGGCGGCCATGGCCTCCAGGCAGGGCTCAAGGACCGCCATCTCTCGATGATCGCCATCGGTGGTGTCATCGGTGCCGGGCTCTTCGTCGGGTCCAGCTCCGGTATCGCCACGGCCGGACCCGGCATCCTCCTCTCGTACGCGCTCGTCGGCACGCTCGTGGTGCTGGTGATGCGCATGCTCGGTGAGATGTCCGCGGCCAACCCGACCTCCGGCTCCTTCTCCGCCCACGCCGACCGGGCCCTCGGGCGCTGGGCCGGTTTCTCCATCGGCTGGCTGTACTGGTTCTTCTGGGTGGTCGTGCTGGCGGTCGAGGCGACCGCCGGCGCGGTGATCCTGGAGGGCTGGATCCCGGCCGTACCGCAGTGGGCCTGGGCCCTCATCGTGATGATCGTGCTGACCGCGACGAACCTGGTGTCCGTCGGGTCGTACGGCGAGTTCGAGTTCTGGTTCGCCGGCATCAAGGTCGTCGCGATCGCCGCGTTCATCGTGATCGGCGGGCTCGCGGTCTTCGGCGTGCTGCCGGGCGTCGACAGCGACCAGGCGGGACTCAGCAACCTCACCGGCCACGGCGGCTTCCTGCCCAACGGTCCGGGGGCGATCCTCACCGGTGTGCTGCTGGTCGTCTTCTCCTTCATGGGCAGCGAGATCGCCACGCTGGCCGCCGGTGAGTCGGAGAACCCGCAGAAGGCCGTCACGAAGGCCACCAACAGCATCATCTGGCGGGTCGCCGTCTTCTACCTCGGCTCGATCCTCGTCGTGGTGTCGCTGCTCCCCTGGGACAGCAAGGCGATCGCCGAGGACGGCTCGTACGTCGCCGCCCTGGACTCGCTGAGCATCCCGCACGCCGGTCAGATCATGAACTTCATCGTGCTGACCTCGGTGCTGTCCTGTCTGAACTCCGGCCTCTACACCGCCTCCCGCATGGCCTTCTCGCTGGGCCAGCGCGGGGACGCGCCCAAGGGCTTCGGCCGCACCACCGGCAACGGCGTGCCGCGCACGGCGATCCTCGCGTCCGTCGCGTTCGGGTTCGTGGCCGTGTTCTTCAACTACAAGTTCCCCGACTCGGTCTTCCTCTTCCTCGTCAACTCCTCCGGCGCGGTCGCCCTGTTCGTGTGGCTGGTGATCTGCTTCTCGCAGCTGCGCATGCGCCGGATCATCCAGCGCGAGGCGCCGGAGAAGCTCGTCGTGAAGATGTGGCTGTACCCGTATCTGACCTGGGCGACGGCCGCGCTGATCGTCTTCGTCCTCGGCTACATGCTCACGGACACCGAGCACGACGGCCGCAAGACCGTGCTGCTGTCGCTCCTCGTGGCCGCGCTCGTCCTGATCGTGGCGTTCGTGAAGGAGAAGGTGGGCGCCGGACGCGGGACCGCTGCCGTGGTGGCCGGTCCCGACGTGGAGGACGCGGAGGACGCGTCGCCGGGCAAGGTCAAGACCGGCTGACGGTCGGCTCGTAGGGCCCTGGGGAGGGGTGGCGGGACGTTCCCGCCGCCCCTCCCCTTTTCGTGCCCTCGTGGTCACAGCACCGTGAAGCTGTCCCTGACCCGGGCGTAGGTCTCCAGGGCCTGCTCCTCGGCCTCCGGGCGGTACCAGGTGTTGATCTGGTACGCCCTGCCGTCCTCGGTGAAGCCGAGCAGCCGGGCGTGCCAGGACTCCCCCTGGAGCGTGAAGGTGTACTCCCAGACGACCGCGGGGCGGTCCCGGAAGGTCGTCCGTTCCAGGCGGATCTTGCGGTAGTCGGCGCCCTGGCGGGCGTCCTGCTCGGACTTCTCCCAGGAGTCCATGAGGTCGCCGCGGGCGAGGGACGACTTGGCGGCGAGTTCCTGGCTGCCGTCGGGGGCGGTGTAGTGCACCTCGGCACCGGTCTTGACGTTGCGCTTCCAGCCCTCGGGGGTCGCCCAGGCGAACCCGCCCGCCTCCCGGTGGGCGCCGGGCGGCAGGCTCTGCGGGCGTGCGGTGCCCTCCACGGTGGGCGAGGACGCGGCTCGGGACGCCGAGGGCCCGGCCTCGGCTTTGTCGCCGCCGGGCGAGCCGGTGCCGTTGAGAAGGACGCCGGTGACGATCGCGGCCGCGAGGACGGCGGTGACCGCGACGGCTGCGGCGATACGGCGCCGGTTGCGCCGGGGGCGGAGGGCGGGCGCTGGCGTTTCGCTCACCGGAAGGGGGCTCCCGGGGCGGAGGAGGGAGACGCCGGGGGGCTTCGGGGTGGGGTTCGTGGTCCGGCCGGACGGGGGTTCGGGGAGTGGGGTCGGCGAGGGGCTGTGGAGCGCCGAGGAGCGGGCTGTGGGGTGGGGGAGGTGGATGGGGGTGTGGTGATCGCTTCGGGGGGCGAGGTGGCGGCGGGGGGCCGATGGTCTGCCTCGGAGGCGGGTGTCCGCTTGATCGGGGCGGGGGCCTGGTGGTCCGCCCCGGATGCAGGCGTGCGCCTGGTCGGGATGGCGTCGTGCACGTCGTTCGGCAGGCGGGGGTCGGGGGCCCGGGGGGCGTCCGGGGTGGGCGGTGCCGGTGCGACCACGCCGGATGCGGTTGCCGCGCCGGGAGCGCCTGACGCGGGCCCGGCGGCTGGACCGCCCGGCTCCGGCCCGGCACCGAGCGGCCCCGGCACAGGCGCTTCGGCAACGGCACCCGGCTCGGGCGCGGGGACTCCGGCCCCGGTCGGCGCCGTAGCGGGAGTGTCCGGCGCGCCGGAAGGTACGGCCTCCGGCGGCGCGCCGCCCACCGGGCTGTGTCCGGGGCCGGCGCCCTCCCCCGCCGAGGTGCCGGCGTCCAGGCCACCGGTCTGCTCCAGGGCCGGGCGGGGCCTGGGGGCGAACCCCTCCCGTGGCGGCTGCGCGACGGCCGCCAAGCCGTGCCCAGGGGCAGCGCCCTCCCCCGCCGAGGTGCCGGCGTCCAGGCCACCGGTCTGCTCCGGGGCCGGGCGGGGCGGGGAGGCGAACCCCTCCGGTGCCCGTGGTCCAGCGCCAGACGGGCCCTGTCCGGGGACGGCGCCCGCCCGCGCCGCCCTCTCGGCGCCCGGGCCACCGGTCGGCTCCGGGGCCGGGTGCGGCGTGGGGGCCGGCCCTTTTGGTGGTGGCGGCGCGGCGGCCGCGGGGTCCTGGCCGAGGTTCCGCGCTGCGGGCTCGGGGTCCCGGCCCCCGTGGTTTTGCGCTGCCGTCTCGGTGTCCCCGCCGGGCGTCTGTTCCGGGGCGGAGGTGGCGTCGGGGTGAAGCCCTCCGTCGGTGCGAGGGGCGGGGGCTGGGGTGGGAGGAGTGGGTGGGGGACCGGGATCGTGGGGGTGGGGGGTGGGGAGGCCACTGGGGTCAGGGAGGACTCCAGGGTGTCCAGGGTTGGGCGGGCGGACGGGTCCTTCTGGAGGAGGGCCGTCAGGATGGGGTGCAAGGGGCCTGCAGTGGGCGGGAGTTGGGGCTCCTCGTAGAGGACCGCGTGCAGTGTCGCCAGTGTCGTGTCGCGGGAGAAGGGGGAGCGGCCGGCCAGGGCCGCGCACAGGGTCGCGCCCAGGGACCAGACGTCCGACGGCGGCCCCTGAGGGCGCCCGGAGATGCGCTCGGGGGCCATGTAGTCCGGGGAGCCGACCAGCATGCCGACCATCGTGAGCGCCTTGGCGTCCTGGATGGCCGCGATGCCGAAGTCCGTCAGGACCACGCGCCCGCGCCCGCGCGCGGCCTCCGTCTCGACCAGGACGTTCCCCGGCTTGATGTCCCGGTGCAGTACACCGCGCGCGTGCACCTGCCGCAGGGCCGCCACCAGGCCGAGGCCGATCCTGGCGGTCTCGGCGGGGCCCAGCGGGCCGTCCTCCGCCATGATGCGCTCCAGGGAGCGGCCGGCCACCAACTCCATGACGATCCAGAGGTGTTCACCCTCGTCGACGACGTCGTAGACCCGTACGACATGAGGGTGGTCGATCCGGGCCGTCGCCCGCGCCTCGCGCAGGGTGCGTTCACGGCGGGTGCGGGTGTCCTCGGGATCGAGGCCGTCTATCCGCATTTCCTTGACGGCGACCAGCCGGTCGAGCATTTCGTCGACCGCCCGCCACACCCGTCCCATTCCCCCCTGGCCGATACTCTCGACCAATCGATAGCGCCCCGTCACCAGTAAACCCGGAACCCCACCGCTTCTCGTATTCCCCGGCAATCCGCTGCACCCCCTCGATGCCGCATCGGACATCCGCCATTGAAACACAATGGTCACACTTCAGGCCGTACCAGCATAGTGCGGAGAAATCTTGTGGTAGCTCTTCAAGTACTGCGAATTCAGGCGCAGGCAAGGGGGACGAACATGAGTTCTCGTCACACGACGGCCATCGCGGGATCGCTGGTCGCGACATCTTTCTCGGCAGTGATGATCTTCTCGTTCACCGCCAGTGCGGATGACCAGGGGCCCGGCAGCAGCAAGGGGGGAAAGGTCATCGACGAGGCACCGGCGGGAGTGAGGCTCACCACCGAACTGCCCGAGAAAATCTCGGTGGACAACAGTTCGCAGAAAACCGGGATCACTGCCACCGTCAAGAACGAAGGGACCAAGGACAGCGGAAAGATCCAGCTATTGGTCGTCGGGTTCGACGGCCTGACGGTCAAGAATGTCGAGGGCTGCTCGGCCATCGACAAGGCCGCCCTCCCCGAGGGCTCGAACAGCGGTTTCGCCTGCCCGCTCGACAATCTCCCCGCGGGTGGCTCGAAGTCGTACGCCGTGGACGCGACGTTCGACGTACGCAAGGAGGGCAAGATCTGCCTGCCCGTCCAGACCGGGGACGGCAAGAAGACGTACTGGCAGCAGGGCCCGGTGCCGTTCGGCACGACCAATCCGTCACCGGACGCCCCGGCCACACCGCTGCTGCTCGGCACGGACAACAAGCCGGTGGCGCCGGGCGCCGACGAACTGCCCAAGACCGGCCTCGCCCGTGACGTCCTGCCGCTGGGCGCGGCCGGGGCGGCCCTGCTGACCGCAGGCGCGGCGGGCCTGTGGTGGTCGCAGTTCCGGCGGACCCCGCAGGACTGACAGGCGGAACGGAAAGGACGAGAGGCTCGTCGGTCGCGTGTGCGACCGGCGAGCCTCTCGCTCTGGGTGATGCCGCGTCAGCGGTCGAGCAGCTTCCAGGCCGTGGGCAGCGCGCCCATCGCCAGCGCCGCCTTCACCGCGTCGCCCACGAGGAACGGCACCAGACCGGCCGCGATCGCGGCGGACGCCGACATGCCGGTGGCGAGGGCGAGGTAGGGGACGCCGACGGCGTAGATGATCGCCTCGCCGAGCAGCATCGCGCCGACGGTGCGCAGTGCGGTGCGGTCGGCGCCGCGACGGGCCAGGGCGCCGACGACGGTGGCGGCGAGGATCATGCCGAGGATGTAGCCGAAGGACGGGGCGGTGGCTCCCGAGGTGCCCTGCGCGAACCACGGCACGCCCGCCATGCCGGCCAGCGCGTACAGCGCGAGCGAGAGGAAGCCGCGGCCGGCGCCGAGCGCGGTGCCGACCAGCAGCACGGCGAGGGTCTGGCCGGTCACCGGCACCGGGGAGCCCGGCACGGGCACGGAGATCTGGGCGGCCAGGCCGGTGAGGGCGGCACCGCCGGCGACGAGCGCGATGTCGCGGACGCGGGAGGCGGGGAGCAGGTCGGCGAGGACCTGTCCGGTGCGTGCGGGGGCTGCGGCGGCGGTGCTCATGGGGACTCCGCGAGGTGAGGGCGGTACGGGACGCTGTGACGCTATCCCAGGGTGTTCCGCTCCCTCACCGTCAGTGGTCGACAAAGGCGGGATCATGGGCTTGGTGGGCTCCGGACAAAGGAGGTGCCGTACACACCGTCCGGGGTGATGCCGGTCACTGAGGCAGGGACGTTCGGCTCACAGGCCGGGGGTCCGGGCCGTCTGTAGGGTTCCACCAATCATGTTGCCCGCGTATGAAGAACCGTCTCGCCCGTCGGTCGCCGTCTGGGCAGCACCGGCGCGCTTTGCTAGCTTCGAACGCATGGTCGCCCAGTCCCGGAACTTCACGTCGCGTCGCCATGTCGACCTGCGACGCGTGGGTGCCGCCGCCTGTCGCCGTCCGGGGTGAGCCGGCCCGGGTGACCCGGCCCGGCTCGCCGTTCTCCACGGCGCAGTGTCGGACCGGATCCCGAGAAAGTTCCCCCATGCCCCGTACCGCGGCACCCATCCTGACGTCCCCCTCGACCACCCCCTCCTCGTCCCCGATTCCCCGGATCGCCGACCCGGACCGGCGGCGGACCAGCGCGAGTGTCGTCCTGCGTTCCGTGCTGGAGCACGGGCCCGTGGCGCGCAGCACCATCGCCCGGCTGACCGGACTGTCCCCGGCGTCGGTGACCGGCCACTGCGCCCGGCTCGCCGGGCTGGGCCTGATCCGTGAGGCGGCGGCACCCCGGCCGTCCGGCGGGGTCGGACGCCCGCACGTACCGGTCGACCTGGACGACTCACGGCTCGTCGTCGGCGGGGTGCATGTGGCGGTGCCGTACACCACGGTGGCGCTGCTCGATCCGCGCGGCCGGGTCGTGGCGCACCGGGAGATCCCGCACTCCGGTCCGGCCGATCCGTACGACGTGCTGGACCGGGCCGCCGGGACGCTGGCCGCGCTGCTCGGCGAGCGGCCGGGGGCCCGGCCGCTCGGGGTCGGCTTCGCGGCCGGAGGCTGGGTGGACCGGGCCTCGGGGGTGGTCGTCGAGCATCCGCTGCTGGGCTGGCGGGAGGTGCCGGTGCGCGAGGTGCTCGAAGCGCGTACCGGACTGCCGGTCCATGTGGACGGGCACGCACGGGCGCTGGTGAACGCGGAGCGGCTGTTCGGGCGGGCGCGCGGCAGCCGCAGTGTGCTGCACCTGTTCGTCGGCAACGTGGTCGACGCGGCGTTCGCGACGAACGACGAGGTGCATCACGGTCCCCGGTCGCAGGCCGGCGCGATCGCCCATCTGCCTGTGCCCGGCGGCACGGAGCGGTGCGCCTGCGGCCGGACCGGCTGCCTCCAGGCCGAGTTGAGCGAGCGGACGCTGTGCCGCCGGGCGCGGGCGGCCGGGGTCATCGGCGGCTGGAACCCCCGGCACGTGGTGCGCGCGGCACGGGACGGGGACGCGACGGCCGTACGGCTGCTGACCGAGCGGGCGCGGACGACCGGCCGGGCGGTGGGGCTGCTGCTCGACGTGCTCAACCCGGAGACCGTCGTCGTCACGGAGATCGGTGTCCTCAGCCGTGAGGACTGTCTCGGGGCGCTGCGCGTGGCCGTGGGCGACGGGCGCGCGGCGTCGGTCGTGCCGTCGAGTTTCCCGGATTCCGTGCTGGCGGTGGCGGGCGGTTCGGTGGCTCTGGACGTGCTGTACCGGGACCCTCTGGGTGTGTCCTCGAGCGTTTCACCTGAGGCTATTTAATTCAGAAACTCCGAATATTGACAGCGATCACCCGCGACCGGGAACATGCTGGTCATGAGCCTTTTCGTGAGCTGTCGCACCCACTGTTGCTGACACGTCGCCGCGTGTGAGGCGCTCATCCTCCCCTGCGTGAATTCTCTTTTCCCGGCCATTTCCCGGCCCGCTCCCTGAATTCCGCATGCTCTTTTCCCTGGTTTCCCTTCCATCTCCCTGTGGAGTCCTCCCATGCCTTCCTCCTCCGTGTCCGGTGTCGACCGGCGGCTCTTCCTGACCTCGGCGCTCGGTGCCGTGGCCGGTGTCGCGGGACTCAGCGGCTGCGCCGGCAGCGCGGCCGCCGGCAGTGAGGGCGCCTCGACCGCCCCGCTCGCCGCCAAGGTGCCCGCGGGCACCTCGCTGAAGATCGCCTCGTACCAGAACGCCCAGCAACTGCAGCTCAGGCTCGCGAAGTTGGGGGATCCACCGTTCGAGGTGAGCAGTTGGCTGAACATCGGCGCCGGCCCCGACGTCATCAACGCCTTCCGCTCCGGCTCGCTGGACCTGGCCAACAACGCGGGGATCCCGCCGATCCAGGCGTACTACCAGGGCTTCGACGCCAAGATCGTGGCGATCAACATCACCCGCAAGCCGAACTACCTCTTCGCCACCAAGCCCGGCAGCGACATCCGCACGGTCGCGGACTTCAAGGGCAGGCGGCTGGCGTTCTCACAGGGCCAGGCGCAGGGCGTCGTCCTGCTGCGGGCGCTGAAGAAGGCGGGCCTGAAGTACGACGACGTGGAGCTGGTGCCGCTCACCAGCAACCAGTTCCTCACCGCCCTGCAGTCCGGCCAGGTCGACATCGCCCCGCTCGCCAACAGCCAGGCCCCCGCGTATCTGACGCAGTACGAGGGCAAGGGCGCCCGCACCATCCCCACGGACGTCGTCGACCTGCTCAGCCTGCTGTGGGCGCCGGTCTCGGTGCTGAACGACAAGGCGAAGGCCGCCGCGGTCGCCGCCTACATCCCGTACTGGGCCAAGGGCCAGGTGTGGGCGTACGAGCACCCGGACGTCTGGAACCGAGAGTTCTACGTCAAGACGCAGAACCTGAGCCTGGCGCAGGCCGAGGCGATCACGGAGCTCGCCAACAAGCCGCTGTTCCCGCCGAGCTGGCGCGAGGCCATCGAGTGGGAGCAGGAGACCGCCGATCTGCTCGCGGAGGGCGGCTTCGTGAAGAAGTTCGACGTCGGCGAACTCTTCGACCACCGCTTCGAGGGCATCGCGGCCAAGGCCGTGTCCGCGGAATACCGGAGGTGACCGCCATGACGACCACGACCACCACGACCGTTCCCGAGGCACCACCCCTCGCCGGGCCGGACCGCCGCGTCCGCCGGCGCCGCCCCCTGACCCCCGGCCGCCGCCTTCCCGCCGCCCGGCTCGCCGGCCCTCTACTGCTCGTCGTGCTGTGGGCCGCCGCCTCCGCCGCCGGAGCCCTCGACCCCGGCGCGATCCCGGCGCCCTGGACGGTCGTCGAGACCGGCGCCCATCTGTGGACGGACGGGACCCTGCCGGACGACGTGCTGACGTCGTTGCAGCGGGCGGCGACCGGGTTCGTCATCGGGCTCACCGCCGGGGTCGTCCTGGCACTGGCGTCGGGGCTGACCCGGACCGGGGAGGCGCTGATCGACGGGACGGTCAACCTCAACCGGGCCATCCCGACGCTGGGTCTCATCCCGCTGTTCATCCTGTGGCTGGGCATCGGCGAGACCTTCAAGATCGCGATCATCGCCATCGTCGTCTACATCCCGATCTATCTGAACACCCATGCCGCGCTGTCCGGCATCGACAGCCGCTTCGTGGAACCCGCCGAGGTGCAGGGCCTGAACCGGCTCCGCTTCATCCGGCAGATCGTCGTCCCGGGCGCGCTGCCCGGCTTCTTCGTCGGGCTGCGGCTCGGCGTGACCGGGTCCTGGCTGGGCCTGGTGGTGCTGGAGCAGATCAACGCCACCAGCGGCCTCGGCTATCTGATGTTCCAGGCGCAGAACTACGGCCAGACCGACGTCATTCTCGTCGGGCTCGTCGTCTACGGCGTCTTCGGCCTGGTCTCCGACACCGCTGTCCGCCTCATCGAACGGAGGGTGCTGACGTGGCGCCGCACACTGAGCAGCTGACCCGTCCCGCCGTGCAACTGCGCGGCCTGACCCGGTCGTTCGAAGGACGGACGGTCCTCGACGGCATCGACCTCGATCTGCCCGCCGGCCAGTTCACGGCGCTGCTCGGGCACAGCGGCTCCGGGAAGAGCACGTTGCTGCGGGCCGTCGCGGGCCTGGACCGCGAAGTCACCGGCAGCGGGCAACTCACGGCCCCCGAGCGGGTGTCCGTGGTCTTCCAGGACTCCCGGCTGCTGCCCTGGCGCCGGGTCCTGGACAACGTCCTCCTCGGCCTCGACGGCAAGGACGCGGCGGAGCGGGGCCGCCAAGCCCTCGCCGAGGTCGGCCTGGAGGGCAGGGAGCGGGCCTGGCCGAACGAGTTGTCCGGCGGTGAGGCACAGAGGGCCGCGCTCGCCCGGTCCCTGGTGCGCGAACCCGAACTGCTGCTCGCGGACGAGCCGTTCGGGGCGCTGGACGCGCTGACCCGGATCAAGATGCACAACCTGCTGCGGGAGCTGTGGGAGCGCCACCGCCCGTCCGTCCTGCTCGTCACCCACGACGTCGACGAGGCGATCGTGCTCGCCGACCGGGTGCTCGTCCTGGAGCACGGCCGGATCGCGCTCGACGTCACGATCGACCGCGACACACCCCGGTCGGCGTACCGGGAACGGCTGCTCGCGGCGCTCGGCGTCACCGAGGACTCGAGGTGACCACCGGTCCCCACGATCGCGCCCCCTACTCCCCCCGACCGAGGACTCCCATGACCCGACAGCTCCATCTGAACGCCTTCCTCATGAACACCGGCCACCACGAGGCCTCCTGGCGGCTCCCGGAGAGCGATCCGTACGCGCACGTCGATCTCGCGCACTACGTACGGCTGGCGCGGACCGCCGAGCGCGGCACCTTCGACTCGCTGTTCCTCGCCGACGGCCCGCAGCTGTGGAGCAATCTCGCGCAGCGGCCCGCCGGCGCCCTGGAGCCGCTGACGCTGCTGACCGCGCTGGCGACGGCCACCGAGCACATCGGGCTGATCGCCACCGCGTCGACGTCCTACAACTCGCCGTACAACCTGGCCCGCAAGTTCGCCTCGCTGGACATCGTCAGCGGCGGCCGGGCCGGCTGGAACATCGTCACCACCGCCGGTGCCGAGGCCGCCCGGAACTTCGGCCTGGACGCGGAGCCCGCGCACGCCGAGCGCTACGCCCGGGCCGCCGAGTTCGTGGACGTCGCCCGGAAGCTGTGGGACAGCTGGGAGGACGACGCGATCGTCGCCGACAAGGCGGCCGGTGTGTGGGGCGACGACGCGAAGATCCATCCGCCGCGGCACCGGGGGACGTACTTCCGGGTCGAGGGGGCGCTCAATGTGCCGCGCACCCCGCAGGGCCACCCGCTGCTCGTGCAGGCCGGGTCGAGCGAGGACGGCAAGCGCTTCGCCGCGCGGTACGCGGAGGCCGTGTTCACCGCGCAGCAGACCATCGAGGACGCGCGTTCGTTCTACGCCGACCTGAAGGCCCGTACGGCCGAGGCGGGCCGGGACCCCGACCACATCAAGGTGCTGCCGGGCATCGTCCCGGTGATCGGTTCCACGGAGGCCGAGGCGCGGGCCGCCGAGCAGGTGCTGGAGGACCACATCGTGCACACGCACGGGGTGGCCCGGCTGGAGAGCCTGCTGCAGCTGGCGCCCGGCACCCTGGAGCTGGACGGCCCGCTCCCCGCCGACCTGCCGTCCGAGGACGCCGTCGAGGGCGCCAAGAGCCGGTACACGCTGGTCGTGGAGCTGGCCCGACGCGAACGCCTCACGGTCCGGCAGCTGATCGGGCGGCTAGGCGGCGGTCGCGGCCACCTCACCTTCGCCGGCACCCCGGAGCAGATCGCCGACGCCATCGAGACGTGGTTCACGCAAGGAGCGGCCGACGGCTTCAACATCATGCCGCCGGTGCTCCCCTCCGGTCTGGACGCCTTCGTCGACCACGTGGTGCCGATCCTGCGCCGGCGCGGTCTGCTGCGCACCGCGTACGGGCCGCGCCGGACGCTGCGCGAGCGCTACGGCCTGCCGCGCCCCGCCAACCAGTACACCGTCCGCGAGAACGCCCTCGTCTGAGCCACCTGAGTCACCTGAGTCACCTGAGTCACCTGAGTCACCTGAGTCACCTGAGTCAGCCCTACCGAAAGGACCCGCCCGTGTCAGGCATCGAGATCCAGAAGATCACCGCGCACATCGGCGCCCGGGTGTCCGGCGTCGACATCTCCCGGCCGCTCGACGGGGAGACCGTCGCCGCGCTGCGCGAGGCCCTCAACGCCCACAAGGCGCTCGTGTTCGAGGACGTGAACCTGGACGACGCCACCCACCAGGACTTCGTCCGTCACTTCGGCGACGTCACCACCGCCCATCCGACGGTCTCCTCGATCGCCGGCGCCCCCAACGTGCTTCCGGTGGACAGCGAGCGGGGCCGTGCCGCCAACCACTGGCACACCGACGTGACGTTCGTCCTCAACCCGCCGCAGGCCACGACCCTGCGCAGCATCACCCTCCCGCCGTACGGCGGCGAGACGCTGATCGCCAACGCGGCGGCCGCCTACCGCCAGCTGCCCGAGCCGCTCCGAAATCTGGCGGACAGCCTGTGGGCGGAGCACACCAACGACTACGACTACGCGGTGCCGGACGAGGAGATCGACGAGCGGCAGGCCGCCCAGCGCGCCCAGTTCACGTCGATCACGTACCGCACGGTCCACCCGGTCGTGCGCGTCCACCCGCTGACCGGGGAGCGCGGTCTGTTCATCGGCGGGTTCGCGCAGCGGATCGTGGGTCTGTCGCCGGGCGAGTCCCGCAGGATCCTCGACCTGCTGCAGGCGTACGTCACCCGGCCGGAGAACATCCTGCGCCACCGCTGGTCGGAGAACCAGCTGGTCGTCTTCGACAACCGCATCACCCAGCACTACGCGGTCGACAACTACGACGGCCTGCCTCGCCGGCTGCACCGGGTGACCGTCGCCGGTGACGTGCCCGCCGGTATCGAGGGCAAGGAGAGCTACTCGATCGAGGGGGACGCGTCGCACTACACGCCGGTCGCCGCGTGACACAGGGATCACACAGGGTGCGGCCGGTGTCCGCATAGTGGGCAGCCTCTCCTCCTGAGCGGAGAGGCTGCCCATGCTGTGGGGGTTTTTTGCCCTCTCACGCATTGGACGAGCCGCGCCCATGCAGAACAGCACCACCGAGTCGACGCCCGCGAAGGCGGCCGACGCCCCCCTGTCCCACGGCCTCAAACAGCGCCATCTGTCGATGATCGCCCTCGGCGGTGTCATCGGCGCCGGGCTGTTCGTCGGGTCCGGTGCGGGCATCGCCGCCGCCGGACCGTCGATCGTCGTCGCCTATGTCGTCTCCGGCCTCCTCGTGATGCTGGTGATGCGGATGCTCGGCGAGATGTCGGCCGCGTATCCCTCCTCCGGTTCCTTCTCCGCGCACGCCGAGCGGGCGATCGGCCCCTGGGCGGGGTTCACCGCCGGCTGGTCCTTCTGGGTCCTGCTGTGCACGGCCGTCGGGCTGGAGGGCATCGGCGCGGCGAAGATCGTCACCGGCTGGCTGCCCGGCACCCCGGAGTGGGCGTGGGTGGCCCTGTTCATGGTGGTGTTCTGCGGCGCGAACCTGGCCGCGGTGAAGAACTTCGGTGAGTTCGAGTTCTGGTTCGCCGCGCTGAAGGTCGGCGCGATCGCGCTGTTCCTGGTGCTGGGCGGGCTGGCCATCGCCGGTCTGCTGCCCGGCACGGACGCGCCCGGGACCGCGCACCTCACCGGTGAGGGCGGCTTTCTCCCGAACGGCACCGAGGGACTGATCATCGGCCTGCTGGCGTCGGTCTTCGCCTACGGCGGCATGGAGACGGTCACCATCGCCGCCGCCGAGTCGGAGGACCCGGTCAGCGGGGTGGCGCGCGCGGTGCGCACGGCCATGTGGCGGATCGCCCTGTTCTACATCGGCTCGATGGCAGTCGTGGTCACCCTGGTCCCCTGGGACTCCGCGGCGGTCGTCGAGAAGGGCCCGTACGTGGCCACCCTCGACCGGCTCGGCATCCCCGGTGCCGGGCAGCTGATGAACGTGGTGGTCCTGGTCGCCCTGCTGAGCGCCATGAACGCCAACATCTACGGCTCCTCGCGGATCGCCTACTCCCTCGTGCAGCGGGGCCAGGGCCCGGCGGCGCTGGGCAAGGTCGCGGGCGGTGTGCCGAGGGTCGCGGTCCTCGCGTCGTCCGTCTTCGGCTTCGTGTGCGTCGTCCTGTCGTACTGGCGTCCCGACGACGTCTTCCCGTGGCTGCTGAACATGATCGGCGCGGTGATCCTGGTCGTCTGGATCTTCATCGCGGCCTCGCAGCTGCGGCTGCGCCGGCGTCTGGAGCGCGAGGCGCCGGAGAAGCTGGTCGTGCGGATGTGGGCGTTCCCGGTGCTGACGTGGGTGGCGCTGGCCGGGATGGCCGCGATCTTCGTGCTGATGGCCCGCGAGGCCGACACGCGGGTGCAGCTGTACTCGACGGGTGCGATGACCCTGTTCCTGGCGGCCGTCGGCTACGCCTGGCAGCGCTCGCGCGCCCGGAGCTGACCGGTCCGCTCCCCCGGCGAAGCCCCCGTGTGATCCACACGGGGGCTTTTTGCTGTTAGCTTGTTATTGCAAGCTACTTGCAACAAGAGAGCCGAGGGGACCTCCATGCCCGTCTACACACTCCCTGACCTGCCCTACGACTACGCCGCGCTCGCGCCCGTGATCAGCCCCGAGATCATCGAGCTGCATCACGACAAGCACCACGCGGCCTACGTCAAGGGAGCCAACGACACGCTGGAGCAGCTGGCCGAGGCGCGGGACAAGGAGGCGTGGGGGTCGATCAACGGGCTGGAGAAGAGCCTGGCCTTCCATCTGTCCGGGCACATCCTGCACAGCATCTACTGGCGGAACATGTCCGGCGACGGCGGCGGCGAGCCGCTGGACAAGGACGGTGTGGGCGAGTTCGCCGACGCCCTCGCCGAGTCCTTCGGCTCCTTCGCCCACTTCAAGGCGCAGCTGTCCAAGGCGGCCGCGACCACGCAGGGTTCGGGCTGGGGTGTGCTCGCGTACGAGCCGCTGAGCGGCCGGCTGATCGTCGAGCAGGTCTACGACCACCAGGGCAACGTCGGCCAGGGCGCCACCCCGATCCTGGTCTTCGACGCCTGGGAGCACGCTTTCTACCTGCAGTACCGCAACCAGAAGGTGGACTTCATCGAGGCGATGTGGCAGGTCGTGAACTGGCAGGACGTCGCCGCCCGCTACACGGCCGCCCGCTCCCGCACGGACGCGCTGCTGCTGGCCCCTTGATCCCGTGAGTCGTCCTGCCTCGTGATCGTCTTCTCACCGCTCACGCCCGGCAGGCGGAAGAACGGAGGCCCCCGCGAGGACGTGACTCGCGGGGGCCTCCGGTGTCGTCAGGGGTTGCGCCCCAGCCCCCGTGCTGCCCGACCGGCCGAGCATCCTCCTCGCCGGGCCAGCCGCCGACCAGGTCGCGGGCCCGGTCGTGGCCGTCGACATGGCCGAGGATGTTGCTGAGGATCAGGGCCGTGGGCCGGGAGAGATCGAGGGTGCGGGAGGGTAGTCGTCCTTGCCGACAAGACACCCCCCCTAGTTCCAGATGCGGGTGGAACGCGGTCCCGAGGTGTCGATCTCCGTCATGGGGTCATCGTGCTACGCGGGTCCGGTTCGCAGGGGACGTTCAGGGAGAGAAGTGCCGCCTGTCCACCGGCACTCAGGCGGAGTTCGGTGAGGGCCGTGTTGCGCAGGCGTGGGAGTACACGGCGGTACTCGCGGGGCGGGATCGAGAGCAGGGTGCACAGGACCAGCCTCAGCAGGGTGTTGTGGGCGACGACGAGCACCCGTTCGCCGGGGTGGGCGGTGGCGATCTCCCGCAGGGCGGTGACTCCGCGACGGGCGGCGGCCGTCGGGTCCTCGGCGTCCGGGAACGGATGCGCCACCGGGTCGGCGCGGTACGCCTCCGCGGCGGCCGGGTTCTCGGCGGCGAACTCGGCGAGCGTACGGCCCTCCAGTACGCCGAAGTCGCATTCGCGCAGGCCCGGTTCGCGGCGCGGGGTCAGGCCGAGGGCACGGCAGGCGGGCTCGGCCGTGACGACGGCCCGGGACAGCGGCGAGGTCCAGACGGCGTCGACCGGGTGCGCGGCGGCCCATCGGCCCAGCGCCTCGGCCTGGGCCCGCCCGGTGTCGGTGAGGGGCACGTCGCTGACCCCGGCGTAGCGGTTCTCGGCGTGCCAGATCGTCTGCCCGTGCCGGGACAGGAGCAGCGTCGTGCTCGTGCTCGTCGTCATGAGTCGGCAGTATCCCCGTCGTCGAGGCGGGCGTGTGCGTGCGCCGCGACCGGTGGGGGGAGCCAGCCGCGGGCCATGAGTTCGTCGACCAGGCGGGCGTAGGGCTCGGCGAAGCGGGCGGTGTGGGCGGGGCGGGGCTCGACGGGCGGGCCGAGTCGGACCATGGCCTCCGCGGCGTCCGTGAGTGCCGGTGCCGCGCCCGTGCCGTACGCCGCCAGCGCGGCCATGCCCAGGGCCGGTTCGGTCTGCCGGGGCACCCGGGCAGGCCGGCCGAGGACGTCGGCGCGCAGCTGGTTCCAGTACGGGCTGCGGGCGGCGCCGCCGGTGAAGGTGAGCGGGCCGTCGACGGGGGCGCCGAGGTGGTGCAGATAGTCCAGGCAGAGGCGTTCGGCGAAGGCGACGCCCTGGAGGAGCCCGGCCCACAGGTCGGCGTCGGACTCCGGTTCGCCGAGGACGAGGGAGGTGGCGCCGGGAGCCAGGAACGGGAACCGCTCGCCGGGTGACACCAGCGGGTAGGTGACGGCGCCGGAGGGCTCGTGGGCGGCGGCCCGCTCGTCCATGACGGCGGGGTCGGCGCCGGGGAACGCGGCGGTGAGGACGCCCGCGCCCACGCTGGAGGCGCCGCCGGGCAGCCAGCTGCCGTCGGGGGCGCGGTGGTTGTAGACCACGCCGGACGGGTCGCGGACCGGGGTGAGGGAGGCCCCCTTGAGGACGAGCGTCGTGCCGAGCACCGAGTTCCAGGCGCCGGGGCGCAGCGCGGCGGAGGCGATCTGGGCCGCGCAGCCGTCGGTCATGCCGGCGACGACGGGGGTGCCGGCGGGGATGCCGGTGGCGTCGGCGGCGGACACGGACACCTCGCCGAGCCGGGTGCCGGGCGGCACGACGTCCGGGACCGCCTCGTCGGGCAGCCCGAGCCGGGCCAGCGCGTCCGGCCAGGCGTCGCGCTCCAGGTCGTAGCCGGTCTTCAGGGCGTGGCTGGAGTCGGCCGGGGGCAGCGCGCCGGTGAGGAGCAGGACCATCAGGTCCGGCTGGTGGGTGATGCGGCCCGGCCCGTGGGCCTCGGTCAGCCACAGCGCCTTGGGCAACGCCCAGGTGTCCTGCACGGCGAGCCCGGCGCCGCGCGCCCGCGCCGCCTGCTGCGTCGCGCGGGCGTCGTCGTACATGAGCGCGGGGCTCGTCGGGTGGCCGGCGCCGTCGGTGAGCAGCACGGTGCCGGAGGTCCCGCAGAGCGCGAGCCCGCCGATCGGGGTGCCGGACCGGCCGCGCAGTGCGGCACGGGTGGCGACGCACAGGCCGTCCCACCAGGAGGCCGGATCCTGTTCGTGCCGTACGCCGTCGCGCCGGCCGGCCAGCGGCGCCGAGCCGCTGCCGAGGACCGTGCCGTCCCCGGTGACCAGCAGGGCGCGCACGCTCTGGGTGCCCAGGTCGATCCCGAGCCAGGTCGCCTCGTCCCGGTGCGCCATCCGGTCTCCCGCACAGTTGGAAACGTTAACTTCTCACTCTGCACCGATATTTTCCCGTGCGCGAGGGATTGACGCCCAACTTCCTTGGTTCCACCCTCTGTTAACGAGTCGACTCGCCGTGTTGCAACCCCTCGCACCCGGATGGCCCGAGCCCCCACGTGGAGGTCACGGATGGACACGCACGCGCACGACCGCCGGCGCTTCCTGGCGCTGGGCGCCGCCCTGGCCGCCACCCCGCTGCTGAGCGCCTGCGGGACCGGTTTCGGCGGCGGGGACGACAAGAGCGACGGCTCGGCGGCGGACGACGTCACCGGCTCCTTCGACTGGAAGCGGGAGAAGGGCACGACCGTCAAGGCACTGCTGAACAAGCACCCGTACACGGACGCCCTGATCGCCGACCTGAAGTCGTTCACCGAGAAGACGGGGATCAAGGTCGAGTACGACGTCTTCCCCGAGGACAACTACTTCGACAAGCTCACCGTCGACCTGTCCAGCGGACGCGCCTCCTACGACGTCTTCATGCTGGGCGCGTACATGGTGTGGCAGTACGGGCCGCCCGGCTGGCTGGAGGACCTCGGCCCCTGGATGCGCAACTCCTCGGCCACGGCCGCCGAATGGGACCAGGCCGACTTCTTCCCCAACCTCCTCCAGGCCGACCAGTGGTCCCTGAAGGCGGGCGCCCCGCTCGGGCAGGGCGGGCAGTACGCGCTGCCGTGGGGCTGGGAGACCAACGTCGTCGCCTACAACACGGAGGTCTTCAAGAAGCTGGGCCTCAGGCCCGCCGAGACCTTCGACGAGCTGCGGGACATCGCCGGGACCATCAAGCGCAAGGCGCCGGGCGCCGGATTCGACGGCATGTACGGGATCGCCGTGCGCGGCTCACGGAGCTGGGCGACGATCCACCCCGGCTTCATGACGATGTACGCCCGCAACGGCCTGAAGGACTTCACGGTCGAGGGCGGCAGGCTCACCCCGGCGATGAACAGCCCCGAGGCCGTCGCGTTCACCCGGGACTGGGCCGGCATGGTCAAGCAGGGCGGGCCGCCGTCGTGGACGTCGTACACCTGGTACCAGTGCTCCAGCGATCTGGGCGCGAAGAAGGCCGGGATGCTGTTCGACGCGGACACCGCCGCCTACTTCCAAGCGGTCGAGGGCGCCAGCCCGGCCTCCGGGAAGATCGCCTTCCACCCCGGTCCGAAGGGGCCGGACGGCTCGCTGGCCACCAACATGTGGATCTGGTCGCTCGGCATGAACGCCAGGAGCAAGCGAAAGAGCGCCAGTTGGCTCTTTCTGCAGTGGGCGACCGGCAAGGAGCATCTGCGCAGGAGCGCGATCACCCACAACCACATCGACCCGGTGCGCAGGTCGATCGCCGACGACCCGGCGTACAAGGACAAGATGAGGCACCTGCCCGGCTTCATCGAGACGTTCGAGACGGTCGTCGACCAGACGAAGATCCAGTTCACCCCGCAGGAGCAGTTCTTCGACGCCACCACCAGCTGGGCGGCGGCCCTGCAGGAGATCTACGGCGGCGAGAACGCCAAGTCGGTGCTGAACGGCCTGGCGGGCGACCTCGCCGACAAGGTGGGCTAGCCGATGGGATGGCGGCCCGCCCTGCGCCCGTACCTCCTGATCGTCCCCGCCCTGCTGCTGACCTGCGGAATCCTGTACCCGTTCGGGCTCGGCCTGTACTACACGCTGTTCGACTTCTCGGCGAGCAAGCCGCAGCCGGACCTGGTGCGGCTGGAGAACTACACGACCGTCTTCACCCAGGAGGCGTTCTGGAACTCCGCCTGGGTGACGGTCCTGTACGCGGTCGGCGCCGCCGTCGTCGAGACGGTCCTCGGGGTGTCCGTCGCCCTGCTGCTGCACCGGTCGTCGGTCATCGGGCGGGTGCTGGAGAAGATCCTGATCCTGCCGCTGATGATCGCCCCGGTGATCGCGGCGATCATCTGGAAGCTGATGCTCCAGCCGTCGGTCGGGGTGGTGAACCATCTGCTGCGGCCCTTCGGGCTGGGCGGGGTCCAGTGGACGGACACCCCGACCGGGGCCCTGCTGTCGTCCATCGCCGTGGACGTGTGGGTCTACACCCCGTTCGTGGCGATCCTCGCGCTCGCCGGGCTGCGGTCGCTGCCCACCTCGCCGTTCGAGGCGGCGGCCGTCGACGGGGCCGGCTGGTGGTACACCTTCCGCCGGCTGACCCTGCCGATGCTGTGGCCGTACGTCCTGGTCGCGGTGATCTTCCGGTTCATGGACTCGCTGAAGGTGTTCGACATCATCTACGCCCTCACGGAGGGCGGTCCGGGCGACTCCACCGTCGTCCTGCAGATCCGGGCCTATCTGGAGGCGATCCGCTTCCAGCGCTACTCGTTCGGCATCAGCTACACGATCGTGCTGTGGGCCGTGGTGTACCTCGCGGCGATGGTGCTGGTGAAGCACCTCGGGAAGATCCAGCGGAAGGCGGCGGAGGTGAAATGACCGTGCAGAAGCGCCTGTTGGGGTGGCTGGCCGACGCCGCCCTCGTCCTCTACTTCGTCTTCGCGCTGTTCCCGATCGCCTGGATGGTGATCCTTTCGCTGAAGCCGGCGAACCAGCTGTTCTCCACCTACTTCTCCTTCTCCCCCACCCTCGACGGCTACCGCACGGTCCTCGGCGACAGCGAGGGCATCCCGTTCGTGCGGTTCTTCGTCAACAGCCTGGTGGTGTCGGTGGGCGCGGTGCTCCTGTCGCTGCTCGTCGGCCTCCCGGCGGCGTACGCGTCGGCGCGCTGGCGGTTCAAGGGGTCCGAGAACCTGATGTTCACGCTGCTGTCGTTCCGGTTCGCGCCCGAACTCACCGTGATCATCCCGCTGTTCGTGCTCTACCAGAAGCTCGGCCTGTTCGACACGTACGTCGGCATGGTGTGGGTGCTCCAGCTCGTCACCCTGCCGCTGATCGTGTGGATCATGCGCTCGTACTTCGCCGACCTCACGCCCGAGCTGGAACAGGCGGCCCTGCTCGACGGCTACAGCCGTAAGCAGGCGTTCGTGAAGGTGGCACTGCCGCTGGTCAAGCCGGGAGTGGCGGCGGTGTCGCTGCTGGCGTTCATCTTCGCCTGGAACAACTTCGTCTTCCCGCTCATCCTGACCTCCAGCGAGGCCCAGACGGTGACCGTCGGCGCGCTGTCCTTCCTCGGCGGCGACCGGCCCAAGTACAACCTGACGGCCGCCGCCGCGCTCGTCTCCGTCGTACCGCCGCTGCTGCTCGCGCTGACCATCCAGCGGTATCTGGTGCGGGGGCTGTCGTTCGGGGCGGTGAAGTCGTGATCCGGCTGCGCGGTGTCTCCAAGGCGTTCGGCGCCGTCCGTGCGCTCGACGGGCTCGACCTGGACGTGCGGGAGGGCGAGTTCTTCTGTCTGCTCGGCCCGTCCGGCGCCGGGAAGACCACCACGCTGAAGACCGTCGCCGGGCTGGAGGTTCCCGACGCCGGGACCGTCGAGCTCGACGGGAAGGACCAGCGCGGGGTCGAGCCGTACGACCGGGGCGTGGCCATGTGCTTCGAGAGCTACGCCCTGTACCCGCACAAGTCGGTGTACGACAACCTCGCCTTCCCGCTCCGCTCGCCGCGCCACCGCCTCCCCGCGTCCCGCGCGCGCGAGCGGATCGGGGAGGTGGCCGAGCTCCTGGGCATCGCGGGCCTGCTGGACCGGTCGGTCGGGCAGCTGTCCAACGGGCAGCGCCAGCGGGTCGCGCTCGGCCGGGTCCTGGTCCGCCCCGCCCGCGCCTTCCTGCTGGACGAGCCGCTCTCCCACCTCGACGCCAAGCTGCGCCAGCAGATGCGGGCCGAGCTGAAGGCGATCGGGTCGGTGCGCCGCACCACCACCCTGTACGTGACCCACGACTCGGTGGAGGCCCTGGCGCTGGGCGACCGGATCGGGGTGATCCGGGACGGGCGGATCGTGCAGACCGGGACCCGGGAGGAGATCTGGTACCGGCCCCATGACACGGAGGTCGCGCGGGCGTTCGGCCGGCCCCGGATCAATCTGCTGCCGGGCACGGTGACGCCCGGCGGCTTCCGGTCGGCGGACGGGGCGGTCGAGCTGGACCTGGGGGCGCGGGCGGCGCCGGGCACCGACGTGCTGGTCGGTGCCCGGCCCCGCGACCTGACGCTGGGCGAAGGCCCCGGTCACACGCTCACCGGCACGGTGTACGTCACCGAGGTGCTGGGCCGGTCGGTGGAGGTCACCGTGCGGCTCGGCGCACAGCATGTGGCGCTCGTCGTCCCACGCGGCGAGGCGGCCGGTCTGCGGCCCGACGATCCGGTACGACTGTCGGTCCGGCCTGAGAACCTGCTGCTGTTCGAGGCCGACCGGCCGGAGCGTCCAGGACGAAGGATCGGACCATGAACCACGCACAGCAGGGCCCCGCCGCCCGCCAGGCCGCGATGGCCGAGCAGGTCCTCGCCGACGGGTCGGCGACCGCCGCCGACCTGGCCGAGCGGTTCGGGGTGAGCCTGATGACCATCCACCGGGACCTGGACGAACTCGAACGGCAGGGCATCGTCCGCAAGTTCCGGGGCGGCGTCACCGCGCAGCCCTCCGGCGTGTTCGAGTCCAATGTGCAGTACCGGCTGAAGACCATGCGCGCCGAGAAGGCCGCCGTCGCCGACCGGGCCCTGCGGCTCGTCGAGCCCGGCATGGCGATCATGCTGGACGACTCCACGACCACCCTGGAGATAGCCCGCGGGCTGCGGCTGGGCGAGATCACCCCGCTGACGGTCGTCACCAACTTCCTGGAGGCCATCAACCTGCTGGCCGACCAGCGGGGCATCCGGCTGATGGCCCTCGGCGGCGACTACGACCCGCTGCACTCGTCGTTCCTCGGCGTGTCCTGCGTCGAGGCGATCGAGCAGCTGCGCGTCGACGTCTGCTTCGCGTCCACGTCGGCCGTGCGCGGCGGCTACGCCTACCACCAGGAGCAGCACATCGTGTCGGTGAAGCGCGCCATGCTCGGCGCGGCCGCGCGCAACGTCCTGCTGATCGACCACACCAAGCTCGCCCGCGCCGCCCTGCACCGGGTGGTCCCGCTGTCCCGCTTCGACCTGCTGCTGGTGGACGACGGGGCGTCGCCGGAGGCCCTGCGGGACCTGGACGAGCACAAGGTCCGCTACGAGGTGTGCACTTCACCCGCGACGAGGGGCGGCGATGACCGAGCTGGAGCTACGTGATCTGCGCAAGACCTACCGGGCGCGGGGCCGTCCGCCCGTGGACGCCGTCCGCGGCATCGACCTGGCCCTGCGCTCCGGTGAACTCCTCGGCCTGCTCGGCCCGTCGGGCTGCGGGAAGTCCACGACGCTGCGGATGATCGCCGGCCTGGAGACGGTGACCGGCGGGGACATCATGGTCGGCGGCGTCTCGGTGGCCGGCCTCCCGGCGCGGCGGCGCAACATCGGGGTCGCCTTCGAGAACTACGCGCTGTACCCGCCCCTGACGGTCGCGGAGAACCTCGCGTTCGGGCTGCGGGCCCGCAAGGGCGCCGACCGGGCGGACGTGGCCCGCAGGGTGAAGGAGATCGCCGAGCGCGTCGATCTGACCGGGGTGCTCGACGCCCGCCCGGCCTGGCTGTCCAGCGGCCAGAAACAGCGGGTGTCCCTGGCCCGCGCGCTGATCCGCGAGCCGGACGTGCTGCTCCTGGACGAGCCGCTCTCGCACCTGGACGCCGCCCAGCGCGACACCACCCGCCGGGAACTCAAGCGCATCCAGCGGGATCTGGGTCATACGACCATCCTCGTCACCCACGACCAGGAGGAGGCCCTGTCGCTGGCCGACCGGATCGCCGTGATGAAGGACGGCGTGATCCAGCAGCTCGGCACCCCGTACGAGATCTACGACAGCCCCGCCACCGTCTTCGTCGCGGACTTCGTGGGCGAACCCGCCATCAACCTGCTGCCCGGCACGGTGACGGCCGACGGCCGTGCCCGGCTGTCGGACACCGCCCGGATCGCGCTGCCGGTGCCGGTCGAGGCGGGCCGCGAGGTGGTGGTCGGCATCCGCCCGGAGGACCTGGCGCTCGGCGGCGAGGACGGCCTCGCCGCCCGGGTCGTCGCCCATGAACCGCTGCTGGAGTCGGGCCTCGCCACCCTCGCCCTCGACGGCGTCGAGCAGCCCCTGGTGGTCCTCACCGGGCCCGAGGTGCGGCTCGCCCACGACGACCGCGTCCATGTCACCGCCGATCCCGGCCTCACCCATGTCTTCGACGCCGAGACAGGAGACTCCCTGCGATGACCCACGGGAACCGTGTGCGTGTGGTGGCCGCCGGCGACCACTTCATCCTGCCGTCCCTGATCCGCGAGGCCCTCGCCCGGGAGGCCGACTGCGAGACGGCCGAACTGACCCTCGGCTGGCCGCTGGAGCCGTTCGGCCCGGTGGCCGAGGTGACGGAGGCCAGCGACGCCGAGGACGAGCTGATCGCCGCGCTCGCCGGCGCCGAGGTGCTGGTCACCCAGATGGGCCCGGTGACCGAACGGGTCCTGGCCGCCTGCCCGGCCCTGCGGCTGGTGGTGGTGTGCCGGGGCGGCCCGGTGAACGTCAACCTGGACGCGGCGAAACGGCACGACGTCCGCGTCTGCTACGCGCCGGGCCGCAACGCCGCCGCCACCGCCGAGTTCACCGTCGGCCTGCTGCTGTCCGCGCTGCGCCGCATCCCTCAGGCCCACGACCTGCTCGCCCGGCGGGGCAGCTGGGAGGGGGCGACCTACTACACGTACGCGCACAGCGGTCTGGAGCTGGAGGACCTGCCGGTCGGTCTGGTCGGCTACGGGGCGGTCGGCAGCCGGGTGGCCCGGGCGCTGTGCGCGTTCGGCGCCCGGGTGCTGGTCCACGACCCGTATGTGCGGGGCGAGATCCACGGTCTGCGGGTCGCCTCGCTCGACGAGCTGCTGCGCGCCTCACGGGCGATCACCCTGCACGCCCGGCTGACCGACGAGACCCGCGGGCTGCTCGGCGCCCGCGAGCTGGCTCTGCTGCCCCGGGGGGCGGTCGTGGTGAACGCGGCGCGCGGCCCGCTCCTGGACGAGGACGCGCTGTGCGACGCGCTGGAGAGCGGCCAGGTGTCGGCGGCGGCCCTGGACACGTACGCGACCGAGCCGCTGCCCGCCGGGTCCCGGCTGCGCGCGCTCACCGACCGGGTGGTGCTCACCCCGCATCTGGGCGGCGCGTCCCGGGCGGTGGCGGAGAAGGCGGCGGCGATCGCCGCGGCGGAGGTGGGGCGCTGGGTGCGCGGCGAGCCGCTCGCGCACTGCCTGACGTGACGGGACGCGAGGAGGTCGGCATGTACGTCGGTATCGATGTGGGCACGTCCATGGTGAAGGCGGCGGCCTTCGACGGGACGGGACGCGAACGGGCGGTCGCCTCCCGCCCGGTGGGCCTCTCCCTGCGGGACGGGGTCGTCGAGCAGGACATGGACGAGGTGTACGGGGCGGTCGTCGCCGTCCTGGACGAGGTGACCGCCCAGGTCGCGGAGCCGGTCGAGCTGGCGGGGCTCACCGGTCAGGGCGACGGGGTGTGGCTGGTCGACGGGCAGGGGCGGCCGGTGCGGCAGGCGGCCTCCTGGATGGACGGCCGGGCGCACGAACTGGTCGACCGCTGGCTGGCGGACGGCACCGTCGAGGCGGTGTTCCGGCGTACCGGCGGCGCGATGTTCCCGGGCTCCCCGGGGCCGCTGCTGGCCTGGCTGGACGCCCATGAGCCGGAGTCCCTGGACGCGGCGGCCGTCGCCCTCTACTGCAAGGACATGGTGTTCCGGCGGCTCACGGGCGCGGCGGCGACGACGGACGTGTCGGACGCGTCGATGCCGTTCCTCGACCCGCTGACCCGCGGGTACGACGACAAGGTGGTGGAGCTGCTCGGGCTCAGCCACCGGCGCCGTCTGCTCGCCCCGGTCAGCGACCCGGTGGCGACGGCAACGGCGCGCGGCGAGGGGCTGCCCGCCGGGACCCGGGTCGTGAACGGGCCGTACGACCTGCCGGCCTGTGCGCTGGGGGCGGGGGCGACCGCGCCCGGCGACGGTCTGCTGATCGTCGGGACATGTCTGGCCGCGCTGGTCGCCACCACCGAACTGGATCTCGCCGGTGAACCGGCCGGTCTGTACATCGGCACCGACCGGCCCGGGCACTGGCTGCGGGCGATGCCGGCGATGGTCGGCACGGCGGCCCTGGACTGGGTGCTGACGACGACCGGGGTGCGGCACGACGAGGTCGACGGGCTGCTGGCCGCGACCCCGCCCGGGGCGCACGGTGTGCGGGTCCTGCCGTACTTCGCGCCGTCGGGCGAGCGGGCGCCGTTCGTCGAGCCCCGGCTGCGCGCCGAACTGACCGGTGTCTCCCTGGAGTCGACACCCGCCGATCTGATCCGGGCGACCTGTGAGGGCATCGGCTTCGCGGCCCGGCACTGTCTGGCGGCGGCCGGGCTCACCGGCACGCTGGCCGTCTGCGGCGGCGGCACCCGGAGTCCCGCCTGGATGCGGCTGCTGGCGGACGTCCTCGGGCGGCCGCTGCGGGTCGTCGAGGGCGAGGTGGGCGCGCGGGGCGCGGTGCTCGCGGCGGCCGGGCGGTGCGGGGTGCCGCTGGACACGGCGGCCTGGACCCGGCCCACGGCGGTCGTCGAACCCGACGCGGACCGCGCCGCGTACTACGCGCGGGCCTACGGGGACCACCTGGAACGGCTGGAGCGGGCCCGGCAGCGGGCGCGCGCCTGACTCTTCTTTTCAACAGCTCGGCAACTCCCCTACCAGGAAAGGGCTCTCCCATGCCTGTGAGACGTCGATCGCTGCTGCTCGCCGCGGCCGCCGGCCCCGCGGTGGCCGCCGTGCCCGCACAAGCCGCCTCCGCCGCACCGGCGCACCCGCGCGGCCCCCTCGTCATCGGCCATCGCGGTGCGGCCGGGTGGCGTCCCGAGCACACGGCGGCCTCGTACACGTACGCCGTGCGAGCGGGGGCCGACTGGATCGAGCCGGATCTGGTGCCGACGAAGGACCATGTGCTGGTGGTCCGGCACGAGAACGAGATCTCCGGGACCACGGACGTGGCCGCGCACCCGGAGTTCGCGGACCGCCGGACGACGAAGACGGTGGACGGGCGGGCGGTGACCGGCTGGTTCACGGAGGACTTCACACTGGCGGAGCTGAAGACGCTGCGGGCGGTCGAGCGGCTGCCGCAGGTCCGCAACCGCAACACCGTCTTCGACGGGCGCGAGCAGGTGCCGACCTTCCAGGAGGTGGTGGACCTGGCGCGCCGCCTGTCGAAGGAGCACGGCCGGACGATCGCCGTCTTCCCGGAGACCAAGCACCCGACCTACTTCCGCTCGATCGGGCTGCCGCTGGAGCCGAAGCTGGTGGAGGCGGTGCGGCGCAACCGGCTGGGCCGGCGCGAGTGCGTGGTGCAGTCCTTCGAGCCGACGAGCCTGAAGCGGGTGGCCGCCGAGCGGCTGGGGCTGGAGCTGTGGCAGGCGCTGGGCACCACGGGCGGGCCGTACGACCTGGTGTCGGCCGGGGACCCGACGACGTACCGGGACATGATGACGCCGGCCGGGCTGGCCAGAATCGCCGAGTACGCCCGCTGGATCGGGCCCGACAAGTCCTCGCTGGTGGGGACGCCCCTGCTCGCGGACGCGCACGCGGCGGGGCTGCGGGTCGGGGCGTACACCTTCCGCGCGGAGAACCAGTTCCTGCCGGCGGAGCTGAGGCGGGGTACCGGACCGAGCGATTTCGGGGACGCGTTCGCCGAGTACGCGCTGTACTACGGGCAGGGGGTCGACGCGGTGGTGACCGACTTCCCGGATCTGGCGGTGATGGCGAGGAGGGGTTGATGAGGACCCGCAGACTGGACTGCCCGACCTGCGGCACCATGCAGATCTTCCGGTTCCTCGAGAAGGACGAGAAGGCGTGGGTGCGGGAGAAGGAGGGGCCGGACTTCTACGTGGACAACCTGTGGCGGTGCACCGCCAAGGGCTGTCTGACGTACTACCCGCACATGAACAAGGGCGGGTACGGCCGCCTCCCCGAGAAGTTCATCGAGGAGGAGACCGCCGCCGACGGGTGAGCCCTACAGGTTGCTGAAGTCCGGGCCCTTCGTACGGGTCCGCTTGATCTCGTAGAAGCCCGGCACGGAGGCCACGGCGAGGGTGCCGTCCCACAGCTTGGCGGCGTCCTCGCCCTTCGGGGCGGGGGTGACGACGGGACCGAAGAAGGCGATCTGCTCGCCGTCGTCGCCGGGGACGGCGATGACCGGGGTGCCGACCTCCTGGCCGACCTTGTCGATGCCCTCCTTGTGGGAGGCGCGCAGCTGCGGCTCGTAGGGGGTGTCGTCCCAGTGCTCCAGGAGGGAGTCCGGCAGCCCGGCGTCCTTCAGGGCGGCGGCGACGGTCTCCCGGCCGGGGCCCTCGCCCTTGTTGTGGATGCGGGTGCCGAGCGCCGTGTAGAGGTCGCCGAGGACGTCGGGGCCGTGCTCCTCCTGGGCGGCGATGACGACGCGGACGGGACCCCACGCCTTGGTGGCGAGCATGTCGCGGTACTCCTCGGGCAGCTCGTCGAGCTTGTCCTCGTTGAGCACCGCGAGGCTCATCACATGCCAGCGGACCTCGATGTCGCGGACCTTCTCCACCTCCAGGACCCAGCGGGAGGTCATCCAGGCCCAGGGGCACAGCGGGTCGAACCAGAAGTCGACGGGGGTCTTGTCCGACATGTCTCTCCTCAGGAGGAAACGTTTTCCACGGGAACAACCCCGGTCCGCCCGCCCATTCCCGGCTGCCCCGCGTCAGGGGCGCATGGCAGGATCGGTCCTGTTCAGCCGGAGCCGTAGCCGTATCCGGTGCGGCCGTATCCACGACACAAGGGAGTGCCACGCGTGCCCGGTGAGAATCTGTCCCGCGACGAGGCCCGGGAGCGGGCCGCCCTGCTGGCCGTCGACGGGTACGAGGTGTCCCTCGACGTGCGGTCCGCCCTCGGCGAGGGGCCCGGGGACGGTGAGCCGCGCACCTTCCGCTCGGTCACCACGATCCGTTTCCGCTGCGCCGAGCCCGGCGCGTCGAGCTTCGCGGACCTGATCGCGCCGAGTGTGACGTCCGTCTCCCTCAACGGGCGGGACCTGGACCCGAGCGAGGTCTTCGACGGCTCGCGGATCGCCCTGGAGGACCTGGCCGCCGAGAACGAGCTGGTCGTCGACGCCCAGTGCGCGTACTCCCGCACCGGCGAGGGCCTGCACCGCTTCGTCGACCCGGAGGACGGCGAGGTCTACCTCTACACGCAGTACGAGCCGGCCGACTCGCGCCGTGTCTTCGCCAACTTCGAGCAGCCGGACCTCAAGGCGCCGTTCCGGTTCGAGGTGCGGGCGCCCGAGCAGTGGACGGTGTGGAGCAACGGCGCCGGTGAACGGGCGGACGGCGTCTGGCGGTTCGCGGAGACCAAGCCGATCTCGACGTACATCACGTGCGTGGTGGCGGGCCCGTACCACTATGTGACGGACTCCTACACGCGTGAGCTGGCCGACGGCGGCCGGCTGGAGATCCCGCTGGGCGCCATGTGCCGCAAGGGCCTCGCCCCGCACTTCGACGCCGACGACGTCTTCCTGATCACCAAGCAGGGGCTGGACTTCTTCCACGACCACTTCGACTACCCGTACCCGTTCGGGAAGTACGACCAGGCGTTCGTGCCCGAGTACAACCTGGGCGCGATGGAGAACCCCGGCCTGGTGACCTTCCGGGAGGAGTACATCTTCCGCGGGAAGGTGACCCGGGCGTCGTACGAGGGCCGCGCCAACACGATCCTGCACGAGATGGCACACATGTGGTTCGGCGACCTGGTCACCATGGAGTGGTGGGACGACCTGTGGCTGAAGGAGTCCTTCGCGGACTTCATGGGCGCGTTCGCCAACGTCGGCGCGACCCGCTTCAAGGACGCCTGGATCACCTTCGCCAACCGCCGCAAGGCGTGGGCGTACCGCGCGGACCAGCTGCCCTCCACGCACCCGATCACGGCCGACATCCGTGACCTGGAGGACGCCAAGCTCAACTTCGACGGCATCACGTACGCCAAGGGCGCGAGCGTGCTCAAGCAGCTCGTGGCGTACGTCGGCCAGGACGCCTTCCTGGAGGGCGCCCGCCGCTACTTCAAGCGGCACGCGTACGGCAACACGCGGCTCGGCGATCTGCTGGCGGTGCTGGAGGAGACCAGCGGGCGGGACATGGGCGCCTGGGCGCGCTCCTGGCTGCAGACGGCGGGCGTGAACGCGCTGACTCCGCAGGTGCTGCTGGACGCCGAGGGCCGGATCGACGAGCTGGCCGTGCTGCAGGAGGCCGCCGAGTCGCACCCGGAGCTGCGGCCGCACCGGGTGGCGGTGGGCCTGTACCGGCGGGGCGCGGACGGCGCGCTGGAGCGGTACGCGCGCGCCGAGGCGGACGTCGACGGGCCGCGGACGGTGGTGGCGGAGCTGGCCGGTGCGGAGGCGCCGGACCTGGTGCTGGTCAACGACGACGACCTGACGTACTGCAAGACCCGGTTCGACGAGACGTCGCTGGCCACGCTGCGGGAGGCGCTGGGCGAGCTGACCGACCCGCTGGCGCGCGCCCTGTGCTGGTCGGCGCTGTGGAACATGACGCGGGACGCGCTGCTGCCGGCCCGGGAGTTCATCGGCCTGGTGCTGCGCTTCGGTGGCCGTGAGTCGGACATCGGCGTGCTGCAGATGCTGCACGCGTGGGCCGACTCGGCGCTGACGCACTACGTGGCGCCCGAGTGGCGCGAGCGCGGTGCGCGGCTGCTGACCGAGGGCGCCTCGGAGCAGCTGTACGCGGCCGGGCCGGGCAGCGAGCAGCAGCTGGCGTGGGCGCGGTTCTTCGCCCGGGTGACGGACGAGCAGGGCCTGGAGCTGCTGTCGGGTCTGCTGGACGGCAAGGCGACCGTCGAGGGTCTCGTGGTGGACCAGGAGCTGCGCTGGGCGTTCCTGGAGCCGCTGGCCGCGCACGGTGTGGTCGGCGAGTCGGAGCTGGCGGACGAACTCGCCCGCGACGACACGGCGTCCGGCAAGCGCCATCAGGTGCGCTGTCTGGCGGCGCGGCCGTCGGAGGCGGTCAAGGCGCAGGCGTGGGCGCAGGTCGTGGAGTCGGACGCGCTGTCCAACGCGCTGGTCGAGGCGACCATCGGCGGGTTCGCGCAGGCGTCGCAGCGGGAGCTGCTCGCGCCGTACACGGAGAAGTACTTCGCCGCGATCGACCGGGTCTGGCGGGAGCGGTCCATCCAGATCGGCATGGACGTGGTCCGGGGCCTGTTCCCGGCGCTCCAGCAGTCGCGGGCCACGCTGGACGCGACGGACGCGTGGCTCGCGGCCCACGTGGACGCGGCGCCGGCGCTGCGGCGGCTGGTGCTGGAGTCGCGGGACGATCTGGCGCGGGCGCTGCGGGCGCAGGAGTGCGACGCGACGGCGTCAACCGACTGACACCTTTGGCCAACGATCACGGCGGTCCGTGACCGTTACGGAATTCAGGCAATCACAGCCGTAACCCCTGGTCCCACCCGAACGGACCAGGGGTTTTCCGTCTCTATTCGGCATCCGAACACCCGTCCTTTAGTGCGGCGTTGTCCGCATTTGTCGACGGGCGTGTAACAGCGGTTAAAGCGCTCATCGGACGCGGAAGCCTCCGGGTCATGAACCACAACACCCCCCTCTCCCCCCGCCCCCTGCACCACCTCTCCGAGGTCCACCGCCGGGTCATGACGGCCGCCCGCCTCAAGGCCCACGGGGTCTCCGCCGCCGAGACGAACGAGCAGTGCCGGCCCGGCGGCCCCTGGCAGCAGCTGCTGCCCGGCGTCTACCTGCTGCACCCCGGGCCGCCCACCAGCGAGGAGCGGCTGCACGCGGTGCTGATGTACGCCGCGCGGGAGCGGTCGCCCGGGGTGCCCGCCCAGCCCGGCGGGAGCGAGGCGCCCGCCCCGCCCGCGTACGCCGAGGCGATGATCACCGGGCTCGCGGCGCTGACCCTGCACGGCTTCTCGGCGACCTCGCCGCTCACCGCGCTGGACACCGTCGACGTCCTGGTGCCACGGATGCGCCGGCTGCGCTCCACGGGCTGCGCCCGCATCGTGCGCACCGCCGCGCTGCCCACGCCGCAGCAGGTGACGGGGCTGCCGGTGGCGCCGGTGCCGCGCGCGCTGGCGGACGCGGTGGCGGAGCTGAAGGACGGCCGCACGGTCCGCCGGCTGCTCACCGAGGCCGTGCGCGGCGGGCGCTGCGAACCGGCCGCGGTGGTGCGGGAGCTGACGCAGGCGAAGCTGCTGAACCGTCCGCACGTCGTGGACGCCGTGGACTCGCTGCTGGCCGAGGGGCGGGCCCGCGCGGAGGACCTGCTCTACCGGATGGTCCGCGAGCACGGCCTGCCCGACCCGGTGTGGAACGTGGACCTGCGGCTGCCCGGCGGCCCCCACCTCGGCGGGCTCGACGCGTTCTGGCCGGAGCACTCGGTGGCGGTCGAGCTGGACACCCGCGCGCCCCGCCAGGGCGACCGGAGCGACGACGACTCCCAGTGGTCCGAGTACGCCCGCAAGCGGGAGACGCTGGAACGCCTGGGCATCACCGTCGTCCACATCACCCCGAAGAAGCTGCGGCACGGCATGGAGCAGCAGGCGGCGGTGGTCCGTACGGCCCTGATGGCGGCGGTCGACCGCGACCCGGCCGCGTACGTCGTGGTCCTGCCCCGGTAGCGACGCACCGGGACGCGGATCAGGGGGTGTCGGGGGGAACAGAGGGGCCGCGCGGCGTCGGCGGCCCCTCCTCGGCGGGTCAGCGCAGGGCGGGGCCCCGCCGGGTGGCGGACGCCGTACCGGTGTCCTTGCCGGTGTCCTTGCCGCAGAACTCGGCCTCGGTGAGCGCCCCCGGGTCGCCCACCCAGTCGCCGTTGAGGTTGAGGGTCAGCGCGTGCCGGCCGTCCCGGGTGACGGCCGCCTGGGACGTCGAGCCGTGGATGCCGCCGCCGTGGCCCCAGACCGTGACACCGCAGGACAGCTCGATGCTCATCAGGCCCAGCCCGTACCCGATGCCCTGGGCGGCGGGCACGGTCGTGGTCATCTCGTTCAGCTGCTCGCGCGGGAGGAGCCGGCCGCGCAACAGGGCCGTGTAGAAGCGGTCGAGGTCCTTGTTGTCGGAGATCATCTCGCCCGCCGCGTGGGCGATCGACGGGTTGAGTTCGGTGACGTCGTACGTCGGTCCCGTCGCCGTGTCCGCCAGCTTGGAGTACGCCCGGCTGCTGGGCCGGGGCATCGTGGCGCGGGTGCCGGGGACGGAGGTGGCCGTCAGCTTGAGCGGGCGGATGATGCGCCGGTCGATCTCCTTGCCGTACGGGCGGCCCGTGACCTTCTCGATGACCAGGCCCGCGAGGACGTAGTTGGTGTTGGAGTAACTCCAGGACGTGCCGGGCGCGAACGTGGGCTCGTGCGTCATGGCGACGGCGACCAGCTCCGTCGGCTTCTTCGTGTCGTAGCGGTGCTCGAAGAAGCCGTCCTTGGCGAAGTGGTCGCGTACGAAGCCGGGGTCGGCGGTGTAGTCGTAGACGCCGCTGGTGTGGTTGAGCAGTTGGCGAAGGGTGATGCGGCGTCCGTCGTGGCCGCTGCCCCGGACCAGGCCCGGCAGCCACGCGTCCACCGTGTCGTCCAGCGACAGCCGGCCCTCGGCCTCCAGCTGGAGCAGCACGGTCGCGACGAACGACTTGGTGATGCTGCCGACCCGGTAACGGTCGTCCGCCGAACGCGGCTTGTCCGTGCCGATCCGGCCCACGCCCGGCGTCGCCGACCAGGTGCCGTGCTGGTCCCTCGCCCGGACGGTCACGCCGGGCACCCCCGCCTCGACCGCGGCCTCGGCGGCCACCCGGGTGGCCTCGTGCCCGGTGGTGGGCGGCGCCGCGACGGCCGGTGCGACGAGGGCGGCCGACAGGGCCACCGCCGTGGCCGCCACGAGGGCCGCGCGGGTCGTCCGTACGTTCATGTCTCTCCCCCTTCGTGCGCTCACGTCGAGCGCGGTCGGGGGGAGAGACCGGGCGGATGCGGCGGAAGTTGACCCGGGTGACGGGGGTTGGGCGTGTTTCGGTCAGTCAGTCCTCCGCCGGCTCCTCGTCCGCGGTGTCGTGGTGGACGTGGATGTCACCGTTGGCTGCGGCGTAGACGGTGCCGTCGTCCCGGGCGGTGTTGGTCTGGGTCGGCTCGGCGGGGCCGGTGACCTTGACGTGATTGTTGTCCCCGGCCACGACGGGGCCGGAGGCGTTGTGGCCGATGTGGATCTCGTTGTGGCTGGGGGGTGTGTTCGGCATGAGGGCTCCGGGGTCCGGCTAGGAGGCGCGGGTCAGGGTGAAGGACTGGCAGGTGGTGCATCGCGCCGACCGGTCCACGACGGACACCACCTCCTGGGTGACCTCGGCTGTGTCCCCGTCCTCGCCGAGGGTGATCGTGGTGCGGATCTGGCCCAGGACGAGGTCGCACGGTTCACGGGCGTATCCCGGGGCCGTGGCACTGTAGGTGTCACCGCTGCCGGTGAACTCCGTCGAGGTCGGGTTACCGCAGCCGTCCTCGTCGGCCATCGTGTAGGTCCCGAGCCCTGCGTCCGTGAACACGTACGTCCCGCCGTCGCTGCCGTTCCACGTACCCGCCAGGCCGGTCGGCTCCGGCTCCGGCTCGTCGGTGGTCGCGTCCACAGGATCCGCCGGGGCGGTGAATTCCACGGTCGGCGTGGGGGCGCTGACGGCGGGGGTGTCCGAAGCGGACTCCGACGAGCTCCGGTTCTGCTCCACGGCGACGGCTCCGATGACGACGGCGGCGATGACCGCGGCGACCTTGAGGGCGATCGCGGCTCCGGCTCCACCGGCCCCGGCGGACGCGGCGACGGCGCCACCGGCCTCCCCGATTCCCGTCGGTGGAACACCCGTGGCGGGCGACGCGGCCGTTCCCGGGTCGACCGGCATACCGCCTCCGGACATGCCGGGATCCGACGGCACCGTCGGCATGTCGGGCGCGGTGGCTCCGGGGTCGGTGGGCATGGAGGCGCCCGTCTCCGGCGGCGGAGCCGGTTCTGGTGAAGGTGCGCTGGGAGCGGTGCCGGCGGTCGGGTCCTGGAGGGGCGTCGGATCCGTACTGGACGAGCCGACGTCCGAGCCGCCACCCTCGGGAGCGTTCACCTCCCCCGGCCCGTCGGGCGACCCGGCGTCGGGCGACCCGGCCTCGGGCCCCGGCTCCTGCGGAACGTACTGCTGGGCGTTCGCCGCCGCGTCCGCGCCCTGGGTGTCGCCCAGTTGGCGCCACAGGATGTCCGCCTCCGCGAGCAGGACCGCGGCGACGACCCGGTTGCCGGTGAGGACGGCGCGGACGCCGCGCTCGTGCGTGAAGTAGGCCTCGGCCTGCCGGTCCCCCGCCCGCTGCGCGGCCGGCAGCCCCTGGTCGAGGAGTCGCCCCCAGACACCGAAGCGGAGCGACCGGGCGAGGGCCGGTGAGGCCGCGCGGACGACCCGGACGGCGAGGTCCGCCCGCCCCGACCGCTCGGCCAGCTCGGCCAGCACCTCCAGCGCCCGGGCGTGCCCGGCGACCTGGGCCGCCGGGGTCTCCGGCCGGGCGGCCCAGTCGGCGAAGTACCCGCACAGCCGCTCCAGCGCGTACGGCCGAAGGCCCCGGCGTTCCCGCAGCGCCGCGACGACACCGTCCGCCACGCGGTACCCCAGCTCCGTCTCCTCGGCCAGTCCGAGTCCCGCGAGGCCCGCGCAGAGCGCGGCGGCGTCCGGGGTCCCGCTCAGGGCGCCGATGTGCTCGGGGTCCAGTTCGGCGTCGCGGAAGGTGCCGAGCAGATGCAGGGCGCGCAGCGAGGGCTCGTCGAGCCGGTCGAACAGGGGGTGGAGGAGTTCCCGTACCGCTCCGGGCCGGGGCAGTCCGGCCGCGGGGTCCAGCCGGGCGACGGCGGCCGCGCGGAGCAGCAGCAGCGGTGCGCCGGCGGCGGCCTCCCACAGGGCGGTGACGAGGTCGGGGTCGCCGGCCCCGCCCAGTTCGCGGGTCAGCAGCTCGGCGGCGGCGTCCCGGGTGATGCCCTCGACGCGGTGCGCCCTGCCGTCGGTGCCCTGCAGTACCTCCTCGCGGCCGGCGAAGACGAACAGCGCGTCGGGGGCCGCGTCCATGACGGCGCGCAGCTGCTCCGCGGTGTAGTCGGCGTTGTCGACGTAGACGGTCGCCTCGACGCCCTCCATGAGCTGCGGCAGCTCGCCCCGGGAGGGGGCGTAGCCGCCGGTGCTGTGGCAGGCCTCGAAGATGTCCTGCGCCAGGTCCTCGGGTTCACGGCGCGCGGCGTCGAGGAACACCACCCCGTCGCCGCCGGCGTCCAGGGTGCGGGCCGCGTGCCGCAGCAGCGCGGACTTGCCGACGCCGGGCGGCCCCCACAGCTGGACGGATTCACCCGCGTGCAGCGCGGCCGCGATCGCGGCGAGGTCGGCGTCCCGGCCGAGGGGCGTGCCCTGCCGGCGTGGGAGCAGCCGGATGCGGTCCCGGCGTCTGGGGCGGGGCCGTTGGCCGTCCATGAGGACGGTCACCGTGGAGCCGTGCTGTGCGTCGACGACGACGTTGTAGTTGCCGGCGATCACCGGTCCCGTGGCGTCCCCGTCGATGTCGACGCGGTTCCCGGTCCGTGTCCCGCCGTCCTCGCCCGTGTCCGCCATGGTCACCCCGTGGTCTCTCGTGATCGTGTCCGTCGGTGCGGGCGTCACGCTAACCAGGGCGGCGGACCGGCTCACCGTCCAATTACGGTTTTGCGAAGGGCTCCTCCATCTTCACCACCCGTCGCACACATCCGGACTCAACTCACCTGTCTCACAAGCGAGTTGCCTCACTCGTTCGGGTGAGTGAAGGCGGTCAGGCGTGCGAGCGAGTCGACGCGGATCGAGCGGTAGCCCGTGGTGATGACCCCGTCGTTCCGCAGCCGGCGCAGCGCCTTCTGCACACTCGGCTCGGAGGCGCCGGCCAGCGTGGCGAGTTCGGGCTGGGTGATCGGCCAGCGCAGCACCGCCCCGTCCCCGTCCCGTTCGCCGTACGTCATCACGAGGTGGTGCAGGACCCGGGCGAGCCGGGTGGCCGCGTCGCAGCCCACGAAGTTGACGCGATGGGTGTTGGCGGCGCGCAGTTTGGCCACGACGGACTGGTGGACCGCGTGCGCGATCCCGGGCCGCTCCCGCAGGCAGCGCAGAAACTCCGCGCGGGACACGGTCCGGGTCTCGACGGGCCCGCACGTGGTCACCGTGGCCGAGCGGGGTTGGCCGTCCAGGGCGGCGAGTTCGCCGAGCAGATCACCGCGCATCCGGACGGCCAGCAGAGCGGCCCGGTCGTCGTCGGCGTGACCGGTGACCTTGACCAGGCCGTCGAGCAGGATCAGCACATGGTCGGTGCGCTCGGCCTCCCGCACGAGCACCCGGTCGGCGGGGTGCCGCACCGGGACGCCGAGGGCGAGCAGATGGGCGCGGTCGGCCGGTCCGAGCCGGCCCACCGGGCTGGTCGCCGGCCACTCGCCCGCGCCGGACCGCCGGTGCCCGTTCCGCGCGCGGCCCGTCCCGCTGCTCCCCATGACCCCACCTCTCCCCGCTCCGGCCCCGTCGCCCGGGTCCAGTGTGCTGCGGCGGACCCGGCGGCGCGGGCCACTCGGACCCGGTGCTCACACGGTTCCCACCGAACCCTGTATTCCTACGCGTTGTCCGCGCGGCGCAGCGGGCACAGTGGTGCGAGGGGAGCCGGCGCGGCGCGGAGCTCCACCGCCGTGTTCCGCGCCGCGCCACCCCGCCGTCGTACGCGAGGAAGGGCCGTATGGAGACGCAGTGGGAGTACCGGGCCGTCCTGGCCGTCGACATCGAGAAGTCGTCCGGGCGGGGGAACACGGCGCTGGTGAGCAACCGCGCGACGCTGCGGGAGCTGCTGCGGACGGCGTTCGGCCGCAGCGGTGTCGACTGGGAGGCGTGCGCCCGGCACGACCTGGGCGACGGCCTGCGGGTGACGGCGCCCGCCGGGACGCGCAAGGCCCCGCTGGTGCACCCGCTGGTGGCCGAGCTGGCGGGGCTGCTGCGTGCCCACAACGCCGGGGACCGGGACCCGGCGACGCGCATCCGGGTCCGGATGGCGCTGCACGCCGGGGAGGTCGGTCTCACGGCGGACGGTGATGTGGTCGGGGCGCCCCTGGAGACGCTGGCCCGGCTGCTGGACGCCCCGCCGCTGCGCACCGCGTTGGAGCAGGCCCCGCGGTCCGTGCCGCTCGCGCTGCTGATGTCGCGGCACGTGTACGACGACACGGTCCGGCACGGCTACGAGGGCATCGAGGCGGACACCTTCCACGAGGTGGGCTTCACCGTGAAGGAGCTCACCGCGGACGCCTGGCTGCACACCCCCGGGTGGACACCCCCACGGGAGCCGAAGAGGAGGGCGCGCACCCGCGACCGTGCCGCGCCCGGCGCCGTCACCATGCGCAACAAGGCGTCGGGCAACGGCGTGATCAACGCCGCGCAGAACGGCGACCTGCACGTCCGGATCACCAGGCACCCGTGAAGGAGCGGTCATGAGCGACGAGTTGACCCTGCTGGCCCAGGCCGGCGCCGCCGCGCTGGTCACGGCGATGGCCACCGACGCGTGGCAGGAGACCCGGGACACCGTCGCCGGGCTGTTCCGCCGGGGCCGCCGGTCCGCGGTGGCCACCCAGCTCGACGGAGGGGCAGAGCTGGTCCGGGACTCCGCCGTCCCCGACGAGGTGCGCCGGGCGCTGTACGGCTACTGGGCGCAGGAGCTGGCGGCGCTGCTGCGGCAGGACCCGTCGTGCCGGGCCGCCCTCGCCGGGCTGGCCGTCGACCTGCCGGCCCGCGCTCCCGGGGACCGTCCGGCGCGGCAGACGAACACCGCCCGGGACCGGGGGACGGTGTACGCCGTGCAGCAGGGGACACTGCACGTCAACGCCCCGGACAAGCAGGCCGCCGAGGGCTGACGCGGGGCCCGTGGAAGGGGCCTGGACCCCGCGGTGCGGCTTGCCCCGATTCAGGGCTGATCTCCCGCAAAGTCGTAGGGGGTTTTCCCCATCAGTCCATTTCGATTCGGTCAACTCTTCCCTATCGCCCTTCCCTTGCATAAGGCTGTGCGATCGTCCGGGATCACATTCCGGACCCCGATGCTCCTTTACCTCCAAGGGATGCCGATGATCAACAGCCCCCAGCGCGAACCGAAGCCGGGCGCGAGACGCGCGGCGCGCATAGCCGTGGCCGCCGGCCTGGTCGCCGCGCTCTCCGCGGCAGGGCCGATACCCGCGGCCGTCGCTGCGGACAGCGCTCCCGCGACGGCGGACCCTAGTGTGAAGTCCGCGCACGACAAGCTCGGTTCGGACGACGCCGACCGCCTCGCCGAGGCCAAGGCGAGCGGCGAGAAGTACGTCACCATGATGGTCGCGACCGCCCCCGGCCAGACCGAGAAGGTCGCCGCGGAGCTGGACGCGGTCGGCTCCGTCGGCCAGAGCTACGACAAGCTCGGCTACGTCCGGGCGACGGTTCCCACCCGCAAGGCGGACGCGGCCATCTCGGCCGCGACCAAGCTCTCCTCCGTGCACGGTATCGACCTGCGCGAGGAGATCCCCCTGGACGACCCGGCCGTCTCGACGAAGAAGTCGACGGCCTCGGCGACCACGTACTCCGGTCCCTCGAAGAAGACCCCCGCGGAGAACCCCTACAACCCGTCCTTCGAGACGGGCGCCGTCGACTTCGTGAAGAAGAACCCGAAGGCGGACGGCCGCGGCATCACCATCGGCATCCTGGACTCGGGCATCGACCTGGGCCACCCCGCGCTGCAGAAGACCACCACCGGCGAGCGCAAGATCGTCGACTGGGTCACCGCCACCGACCCGATCGTCGACAGCGACCGCACCTGGCGCCCGATGACGACCTCCGTCTCCGGCCCCTCCTTCACCTACGGCGGCAAGACCTGGAAGGCGCCCGCCGGTTCGTACCAGGTGAGCACCTTCGCGGAGTCGTACACCACCGGCGGTGACGCGGCGGGCGACGCCAACCGCGACGGCGACACGACCGACGTCTGGGGCGTCCTGTACGACGCCGCGAACGGCACGGTCCGCGTCGACCTGAACAACAACGGCGACTTCGGTGACGACACCCCGATGAAGCCGTACAAGGACGGCTACCAGATCGGGTACTTCGGCACCGACAACCCGTCCACGGACGTGGTGGAGCGCCAACCGTTCGTCGTGCAGATCCGCAAGGACGTGCCGATGGACCCGTACGGCGGCGACTGGGTCGGCAAGAAGGTCGACTTCGTCAACATCGGTGTCATCGAGTCGGAGCACGGCACGCACGTCGCCGGCATCACCGCCGCGAACGGCCTGTTCGGCGGCAAGATGAACGGCGCGGCGCCCGGCGCCAAGCTGGTCGCCTCCCGTGCCTGCACCTGGACCGGCGGCTGCACCAACGTGGCGCTCACCGAGGGCATGATCGACCTCGTCGTCAACCGCGGCGTCGACATCGTCAACATGTCCATCGGCGGCCTGCCGGCGCTGAACGACGGCAACAACGCGCGCGCCGAGCTCTACACGCGCCTCATCGACACCTACGGCGTCCAGCTGGTGATCTCCGCGGGCAACTCCGGCCCCGGCGCGAACACCATCGGCGACCCGGGTCTGGCCGACAAGGTCATCTCGGTCGGCGCGACCGTCTCCAAGGACACCTGGGCCGCCAACTACGGCTCGGTCGTGGAGAAGAAGTACGCGATGATGCCGTTCTCCTCGCGCGGCCCGCGTGAGGACGGCGGCTTCACCCCGACGCTCTCCGCGCCGGGCGCGGCGATCAACACCATCCAGACCTGGCTGCCGGGCGCCCCGGTCGCCGAGGCGGGCTACAAGCTGCCGGCCGGCTACGGCATGCTGCAGGGCACCTCGATGGCCTCCCCGCAGGCCGCCGGCGCGTCCGCGCTGCTGCTGAGCGCCGCGAAGCAGAAGGGCATCGACCTGACGCCCGCGAAGCTGCGCACCGCGCTGACCTCGACCGCCGACCACATCAAGGGTGTGCAGGCGTACGAGGAGGGTGCCGGCCTCATCAACATCGTGGACGCCTGGAAGTCGATCCGTAAGGGCGCCACCGCCCACGAGTACACGGTGAAGGCGCCGGTCGACACCGCGATCGACCAGTTCCTGAAGACGCCGGGCCACGGCACCGGCATCTACGACCGCGAGGGCGGCCTCAAGGCCGGGCAGAAGAAGACGTACGACGTCACGATCACCCGGACGTCCGGCGCGGACAAGGCGATCCGCCACGAGCTGCACCTGGAGAACAACGCCGGGGGCACCTTCGAGATCGTCGGTTCGGACGAGATCCGTCTCGGCCTGAACAAGCCGGTCACCGTGAAGATCTCCGCCAAGCCGTCCTCGGCCGGCCTGAAGAGCGCGATCCTCGAGGTCGACGACCCGCGCACCGAGGGCATCGACAAGCTGGTCCTCAACACGGTCGTGGTCTCGGCCCCGCTGAAGTACACGCACGCGGCGTCCGGTTCGGTGCAGCGCAACAGCACCGCGTCCTACTTCGTGACCGTGCCCGAGGGCGCCAAGTCGCTGGAGGTCGCGATGAGCGGCCTGAAGGACAAGAGCCAGACCCGGTTCATCGCCATCCACCCCTACGGCGTCCCGGCGGACAACACCGGCACCCCGTACTGCTACAACAACTACCTCGACGGCAACGGCTGCAAGCCGGACGTTCGCGCGTACGCCGACCCGCAGCCCGGCGTCTGGGAGATCGAGGTCGAGGCGCGCCGTACCTCGCCGCTGCTCGACAACCCGTACAAGCTGGACGTCACCGTCCTCGGCGCGGCCTTCGACCCGGAGACCGTGACCGTCCCCGAGGCCAAGGTCGGCACGCCGGCCGCCGCCTCCTGGAAGGTGACGAACAAGTACGCCGCGATCGACGGAAAGCTGGCCGGCGGTCCGCTGGGCTCCTCGAAGTCGGCGCGTCCGTCGATCACCGAGGGCGTCACGCAGACCACCACGGTCGACGTGCCCGAGGGCGCCGCGTCGCTGGACGTCTCCATCGGCAACGTCTCCGACACGGCCGCCGACCTCGACCTGGCCGTCTACGACGCGTCCGGCACCAAGGTCGCCAGCTCCGCGGACGGCGACTCCGAGGAGGCCGTCTCCGTCCCGAAGCCGGCCGCCGGCACGTACACCATCGAGGTGGACGGCTACTCGGTGCCGAGCGGCACGACGGCGTACGACTACCTGGACGTGTTCTTCTCCGCCTCCCTCGGCACCGTCAAGGTGGACGAGTCGGCGCCGGTGAAGCTCGCGACGGGCGAGTCGGTCACGGTCGACGCCACGGTCACCGCGGCCGCCGAGGCCCCGGCCGGCCGTGAGTTCTTCGGCCAGGTCCAGCTGCTGAACGCGCGCGGCACCGCCGCGGGCGTGGCCAGCGTGAAGATCGAGAAGGTCACCCCGTAGCCACGGGCGGGACCATGGGGCGGGCGTCCGGTCGGGCGCCCGCCCCTTCGTCATCCACAGGTCAGCTTGCGGGCCTCGGGCAGCGAGGCCGTGACCATCGCCCGCTCGAGCGCGATCTGGCGCTCACCGACCGCCCAGAAGTCCGGCTGGTCCGCTCCGCGCGGGACGCCGACGAGCACGGGGTCGCCGGCGCGGATGCCGGGGACGACGTTCTCGTCCACCACGAAGACCTGCTCCTTGTCGGGCTTGCTCCCCTTCGCGCCCTCTTCCGGGGCTTCCGGGACTTCCGGGAGGTGGACGCGGGTCAGGTGCAGGGTGATCCGCAGTGTGGTCGTCCCGGGGAGCCGTTCGACGACCGTGGTCTCGCCCTCGGCGACCAGCCGGGAGCAGGCCAGATAGCGGGCGCTGCCGAAGGCCACGCCGCGGGCGTCGGACTGCTTCTCGGCGGACGAGCCGGCGTCCAGGCCGGAGCTGTCGGCGGCACCGGTCCCGCCGCCGGACATCAGCCATCCCATGCCGGCCATCACGGAGGCCGCGGCGGCCACCGCGAGGCCGCCGAGGGCCAGGGAGAACGCCCGGCGCCTCGGCCGGGGGGACGGGCGGACGGACCGCGCGGGTTCGGGGGCGGGGGTCGCGGGGGGCGGCTCGGCGAGGGCGTGGCCGATGACGCCGAGCTGTTCGCGCAGCACCGCCAGGTCGGCCTCGGCGGCCCGGTGCTCGGCCAGGAAGGCGGCGTCCTCGTGGGCGCCGGGCGGCAGCGGTTCGCCGGTGATCGCGGTCATCAGGGCGTCGGCCCCGTCGTGTTCGGCGGACACGTCACACCACCTCGTCCTCGTGCAGGCGGGTCCGCAGCGTCCGGACCGCCGTGTGCAGCCTGCTCTTGACCGTGCCCTCGGGGATGCCGAGCTCCTCGGCGATCCCGCGCACCGGCAGATCGGCGTAGAAGCGCAGGACGACCACCTGGCGCAGGATGTCGGGCAGCTCGTCCAGGCCCCGGGCGACGGCGAGGGAGAGCACGCTGGTCTCCTCGCCGGAGGGGTGCGCCACGGGCTGGCGCAGCGCGGAGAGCCGCTCGCCCAGGCGTTCCTGCCGCTTGCGGGCCCGGTGCCAGTCCATGGCCAGGTTGGAGGCGACGACCGCCGCCCACGCGGACACGTCGCGCGGCGCCTCCTGGCCGCCGGCGGCCCGCTCCAGCAGCCGCAGACGGACCTGCTGCACCCCGTCCGGCAGGTCCGCCTGCGGCACCCCGCCCAGTGCGAGCACCGCCCGCACCCGGCGTTCCTGGGCCGCGTCCAGCGGGTCGTCCAGGACGTCGACGTCCCGGACGGCACCGCCCCCCTGTCCGCGGCGGGCCTTTCTGCGCAGCACAGCCACCCCTCCCCTCGCCGTGTGGTGCCTATGACGCGGGGAGGCGCCGAAACGTTCGGCGCGGTCCCCCGTTTTCCCCGCACCGAACAGAGGCGTACGTCACACCTTCGCGTAGCGGAGGGGGCGGTGGGCAGGCGAGCTTGCGGCGCGGGGCCGCCTCCGGGCCGGTTCTTCCAGCTCAGCACGGGTGTGAGCGGAACAACTGGAGCCGGGCGGCGGTCCCGCGGCGTCCCATGTCGTGGGCATCCTGGGCAAAGAATTGGACAGGTCGCCCGAGGTCGGACGCATGATGGAAAGGCCTCGGCCATGCAGCAGAGACAGACAAGCCACTCAGAAGGAGTCGCCGTGAGGGTCGGAATCGTCGGAGCCACCGGTCAGGTCGGCACGGTCATGCGCAGCATCCTCAAGGAGCGCGACTTCCCGGTCACGGAGCTGCGCCTGTTCGCCTCGGCCCGTTCGGCGGGGACGGTCCTGGACGGCGTGACGGTGGAGGACGCGGCGACGGCCGACTACTCCGGCCTGGACATCGTGCTGTTCTCGGCGGGCGGCTCGACCTCGAAGGCGCTCGCGCCGAAGGTCGCCTCCCAGGGCGCCGTGGTGATCGACAACTCCTCCGCGTGGCGCCGTGACCCCGAGGTCCCGCTGGTCGTCTCCGAGGTGAACCCGCACGCCATCGCGGACCGCCCCAAGGGCATCATCGCCAACCCGAACTGCACCACGATGGCCGCGATGCCCGTGCTGCGGCCGCTGCACGCCGAGGCGGGCCTGACGGCCCTGGTGGTCGCCACCTACCAGGCGGTGTCCGGTTCCGGTCTCGCCGGCGTGGACGAGCTGTTCGAGCAGGTCAAGAAGGTCGGCGACGACGCCCCGAAGCTCACCCACGACGGTTCGGCGGCGGAGTTCCCCGCGCCGAACAAGTACGTGGCGCCGATCGCGTACAACGTGCTGCCGATGGCCGGCTCGATCGTCGACGACGGCCTGAACGAGACCGACGAGGAGCAGAAGCTCCGCCACGAGTCCCGCAAGATCCTGGAGATCCCCGAGCTGAAGGTCTCCGGCACCTGTGTGCGCGTCCCGGTCTTCTCCGGCCACTCGCTGCAGGTCAACGCCCGCTTCGAGCGCCCGATCAGCGTGGAGCGCGCCAAGGAGCTGCTGGCGGGCGCGCCCGGCGTGGCCCTCACCGACGTCCCCACGCCGCTGCAGGCGGCCGGCCAGGACCCGTCGTACGTCGGCCGGATCCGGCAGGACGAGACGGTCGAGCACGGTCTCGCGCTGTTCCTGTCCAACGACAACCTCCGCAAGGGCGCCGCGCTGAACGCGGTGCAGATCGCGGAGCTGGTGGCGGCCGAGCTGAAGGCCTGACCGCCGCGCGGAAGCGGAAAGGGGCGCCCACCGGTTCGGTGGGCGCCCCTTCGTCGTCGTCGGGAGCGGTTACCCCTGCTCGGCCGCCGCGTCCGCGGCCTGGGCCTTCAGCGCCCGCTCCACACCGGAACGGGACTCCGAGACCAGACGGCGCAGCGCCGCGTTGGGCTGCGCCTCCGCCAGCCAGGCGTCGGTGCGGCGCAGGGTCTCCTCGGAGACCTGGAGCGCCGGGTAGAGGCCGACCGCGATCTGCTGGGCGATCTCGTGCGAACGGGACTCCCAGATGTCCTTGACGACCTCGAAGTACCGCTCCGTGTACGGGGCGAGCAGCTCGCGCTGGTCGGTCTGGACGAAGCCCGCGATGACCGACTCCTGGACGGCGTTCGGAAGCTTGTCGGACTCGATGACGGACGCCCACGCCTCGGCCTTGGCCTCGGCGCTCGGGCGGGCGGCGCGGGCGGTGGCGGCGTGGCGCTCGCCGGCGGCCGTACGGTCCCGCTCGTACTCGGCGGCGATCTCCGACTCGTCGTAGCGGCCCACGGCGGCCAGACGCTCCACGAACGCCCAGCGCAGCTCCGTGTCGACGGTCAGGCCCTCGATGGTCTGGGAGCCGTCCAGCAGGGCCTCCAGCAGGTCCAGCTGCTCCGGGGTGCGGGCGGTGGCCGCGAAGGCGCGCGCCCAGGCCAGCTGGTGGTCGCTGCCCGGCTCGGCCGCGCGCAGATGGGCCAGCGTGGCGTCCGTCCAGCGGTTGAGCAGCGCCTCGCGGGCGGCCGGGGCGGCGTACAGGTCGATGGCCAGCTTGACCTGGCGCTGCAGCGACTGCACGACACCGATGTCGGACTCCTTGCCGATGCCCGACAGGACCAGGGACAGGTAGTCGCGGGTGGCGAGCTCGCCGTCACGGGTCATGTCCCAGGAGGACGCCCAGCACAGGGCGCGGGACAGCGAGGAGTCGAAGTCGCCGAGGTGTTCGGTGACGAAGCCGAGGGACTGCTCGTCCAGGCGGACCTTGGCGTACGACAGGTCGTCGTCGTTGAGCAGGACGACCTGCGGGCGGGGCGTGCCGGTGAGCTGCGGCACGGCGGTCAGCTCGCCGTCGACGTCCAGCTCGAGGCGCTGGTCGCGGCGGAGCTTGCCGGTGGCCTCGTCCAGGTTGTAGAGGCCGACCGCGATGCGGTGCGGGCGCAGGGTGGGCTCGCCCTTGGCGCCCGCGGGCAGCGCGGGGGCGTCCTGGCGGATGGCGAAAGAGGTGATCGTGCCGCTGTCGTCGGTCTCGATCTCGGGGCGCAGGACGTTGATGCCGGCGGTCTCCAGCCACGCCTTCGACCAGGTCTTCAGATCGCGGCCGGAGGTCTCCTCCAGGGCGCCGAGCAGGTCGGACAGCCGGGTGTTGCCGAACGCGTGCCGCTTGAAGTACGCCTGCACGCCCCGGAAGAACTCGTCCTGCCCGACGTAGGAGACGAGCTGCTTGAGGACGGAGGCGCCCTTGGCGTAGGTGATGCCGTCGAAGTTGACGAGGACGTCGTCCAGGTCGCGGATCTCGGCCATGATCGGGTGCGTGGAGGGCAGCTGGTCCTGCCGGTACGCCCAGGTCTTCATCTGGTTGGCGAACGTCGTCCACGCGTGCGGCCAGCGGGTGCCGGGGGCGTGCGCCTGGCAGGCGATGGAGGTGTAGGTGGCGAACGACTCGTTCAGCCACAGGTCGTTCCACCACTCCATGGTGACCAGGTCGCCGAACCACATGTGGGCCAGCTCGTGCAGGATGGTCTCGGCGCGGCTCAGGTACGCCGCGTCGGTCACCTTGGAGCGGAAGACGTACTGGTCGCGGATGGTCACCGCGCCCGCGTTCTCCATGGCGCCCGCATTGAACTCGGGGACGAACAGCTGGTCGTACTTCTCGAACGGGTACGCGTAGTCGAACTTCTCCTGGAACCAGTCGAAGCCCTGCCGGGTCACCTCGAAGATGGCGTCCGCGTCGAGGTACTCGGCGAGGGACGGGCGGCAGTAGATGCCGAGCGGCACGGACTGCCCGTCCTTCTCGTACACGCTGTGCACCGAGTGGTACGGGCCGGCGATCAGCGCGGTGATGTACGTCGAGATCCGGGGCGTCGGCGCGAACGTCCAGACGTTGTCCTTCGGTTCGGGCGTCGGCGAGTTGGAGACGACCGTCCAGCCCTCGGGCGCCTTCACGGTGAACTGGAAGGTGGCCTTCAGGTCGGGCTGCTCGAACGACGCGAACACGCGCCGGGCGTCGGGCACCTCGAACTGGGTGTACAGGTAGACCTGCTGGTCGACGGGGTCGACGAAGCGGTGCAGGCCCTCGCCGGTGTTGGTGTACGCGCAGTCGGCGACGACGCGCAGGACGTTGCGTCCCTGGAGCAGGCCCGGCAGGGTGATGCGGGAGTCCTCGAAGACCTCGCCCGGGTCGAGCTGGTCTCCGTTCAGGGTCACCTCGTGGACGGTCGGTGCCACGAGGTCGATGAAGGAGTCGGCGCCGTTCTCCGCGACGTCGAAGCGCACCGTCGTGACGGACCGGTACGTGCCGCCCTCTGGCGCCCCGGAGAGGTCGAGATCGATCTCGTACGAGTCCACGGTGAGCAGCTTCGCCCGCTGCTGTGCCTCTTCGCGGGTCAGGTTTGTGCCAGGCACGCGGTCATCTCCTCGATATGTGTGGGTTCGGTCATCCTTCCATGGGACCTGACCGGAACGCGATGTCCAATACCCGCCGGTGGGCGGGGTCCGCGCGCGCGAGGCTGGGCCCATGACGACCCATCTCGTACATGCCATCGGTCCGGCGGTCCTGAAGGAGTTGCGCTCCACCGACGACGCGGGACGCCGGATGGTTCCCGTGACGGACGACGAGGGCGGGGCGCCGCTGCGCTGCTGCCTGCGCCGTGGCGAGCCCGGTGAGCGCGTCGCCCTCGTCTCGTACGCCCCGCTGCGCCGCTGGGCGGCGGGCGCGGGTGTCGATCCGGGGGCCTACGACGAACAGGGCCCGGTGTTCGTGCACGCCGAGGAGTGCGACGGCCCGGCCGGCGACGGCCCGCCCCTCGACGGCCCGCCCTTCGACGGGGCGCACCGGGTGGTGCGCCGCTACTCGGCGGACGGGGGGATCCTCGGCGGCCGGCTGGTGGAGCCGGGGGGCCTCGACGCGGCGTTCGCGCAGGCGTTCGCCGATCCGGCCGTGGAGTTCGTCCATGTGCGGGCCGTGGAGTACGGCTGCTTCCTGTACGAGGTGCGCCGGGGCTGAGCCGGTGGCGGGCACGGTCAGCCCAGGTGGGCCTTGAGGGCCGCCTCGACGGCCGCCGGGTCGGCGTCGTCCGCCGCCCAGGCCGCGTATCCGTCGGGCCGGACCAGAACGGTGGTGCGGCTGCCGTCCGCCCACTGCTCGCGGCGCACCAGGCCGTCCCGCCCGGTGTCCGTCCGCTCTCCGGCCGCCGGGGTGACCAGGACGAACCCCCGGTCGCGCAGGGCCTCGTAGAGGCGGCCGCCGCCGAGGAGGGCCGCGTCCGGCACCCGGTCGCCGGTCAGCGGGTGGGCGCCGCGCGGGGCGGGGTAGCGGTAGCCGATGCCCGAGATCTGGGCCAGGGCCTTGGCGCGGACCGGGCGGACGGCACGGCCGACGGCGGAGACCACGGCCCGCACGACCCGCAGCGCCGGGGTCTGGGCACGGGCGAGCCGGACCAGTCCGCCGCTGCTGCGCAGCACGGCCTCGCCGACCGGGTGGCGCTCGGCGTGGTAGCTGTCGAGCAGCCCCTCGGGCGCCCGCCCCCGCACGGCCGCCGCCAGCTTCCAGCTGAGGTTCGCGGCGTCCTGGAGACCGGTGTTCATGCCCTGGCCGCCGGCCGGCGAGTGCACGTGCGCGGCGTCGCCGGCGAGGAAGACCCGCCCCACCCGGTACTGGGGGACCTGCCGTTCGTCGCTGTGGAACCGGGAGAGCCAGCGGGCGTCGTGCATACCGTGGTCGGTGCCGAGCGCCCGCCGGGTGACCTCCCTGACCTCCTCCAGGTCGAGCGGGACGTCGTCGGGCACCTCGTGCCGGCGGTCCCAGCCCATGACGCGGTACCAGCCGTCGCCGAAGGAGGCGATCATCGCGAAGGTGCCGCCGGTGCCGTCGACGGTGAGCACACCCGCGGGCGGCTGGGCGAGGCGGACGTCGGCGAGGAAGAGGGACTTGATGACGGAGGTGCCGGGGAAGGGCAGGCCGAGCGCGCGGCGCACGGCGCTGCGGTGCCCGTCGGTGCCGACGACGTAGGCGGCGCGGAGGGTGGCGGCGGTGCCGTCCGGGGTGCGCACGTCCACGTCGATGCCGGTCGCGTCCTGCCGCAGCCCCGTGACCTCGTGCTCGTACCGGAAGTCGACGCCGAGGTCGCGGGCCCGCCGCTCCAGCAGCCGCTCGACCTCGTACTGCGGGGTGACGAGGAGGAAGGGGAAGCGGGACGGGAGGGTGCCGAGGTCGAGGGTGAGCCGGCGGAAGAGGCGCAGGCCGGTGATGGTGGTGCCGGTGGCGATCAGGTCGTCGGCGAGGCCGCGGGCGTCGAGCTGCTCCAGGGTGCGGGCGTGGACGCCGAAGGCGCGGGAGAGGTTGCTGATCGTGTGCGGGCGCCGCTCCAGGACGGTGACGGGGACGCCGGCGCCGGCGAGGTCGCCGGCGAGGAGCAGGCCGGTGGGACCGGAGCCGACGACGATCACGGTGTCGCGGGTGCTGTCGGTGCGGTTGCCGCTCATGAGAGACCCTCCCGAACGATGTCAACGATCGTTGGCCAACATCTGTAGGTCAACAGCCTCAGGTCAACAACTGTTGGTCAACGCTTGTTGGCAACGGTAGGACCGAGCCCGATGAAATGTCAACGCTTGTTGGCCATCGCTCGTTGGCCAATGCTTGTTGGCCCACGCATGTTGGCCTACGGTTGTTGATATGAACCAGAGCAGGCCCCGCACCCCCCGCCGCTCCGACGCCACCCGCACGGCGATCCTCGACGCGGCCCGCGAGCGCTTCGCGGCCGACGGCTACGACCGCGCCACCATTCGCGCCATCGCCCGCGACGCGAACATCGACCCCTCGATGGTGATGCGCTACTACGGCAACAAGGAAGGCCTCTTCGCGGCGGCGGTGGCGATCGACCTGAAGCTGCCGGACCCGGCGTCCCTGAGCCCCGACCGGGCCGGGCAGGCCCTGGTGACCCACTTCCTGACGATGTGGGAGCAGAACGAGGTGCTCACGGCCCTGCTGCGGGTCGGCGCGACCAACGAGGCGGGCGCCGAGCGGATGCAGGGCATCTTCGCGGACCAGCTGCTTCCGCTGGCCCTGCGGGTGTGCCCCGACCCCGAACAGGCTCCGGCCCGGGCCGCGCTGGCGTCCTCACAGCTGCTCGGCCTGGCCCTCACCCGCTATGTGCTGCGCTTCCCGCCCGCGGTGGCGCTGGCCCCCGAGGAGATCGTGGCGTGGCTGGCGCCGACGGTGCAGCGGTATCTCACCGCGCCGCACCCGGCGTAGAAGCGGAGCCACCGGCGCACGCACGAGGGCGCCGGCCCCGCCGGGCTACGCACACGCGTACACGGAACGGGACCGGCGCCCTCGACAGCGCGCGGCGGACTCGGAAGAGCTCGCGTCAGGCCTTCGCGTCGGCCTTGGTGGTGATGTTGGAGCTGGTCGGGTCCTTCTTCTTGTGCGACTTGTCCAGCACCATGACCAGGCCCGCGATGACCGCGAAGATCACGATCGGGGCGATCACGTACAGGGAGAGCGTCTCGATGACGCTCAGGCCCTGACCGGGGTCGTCGCCGTCGTCGCGCGTGAGCGCGAGGGCGGGGGACGACATCAGCAGCATCATCAGCGTCGTACCGGAGGCCAGGGCGCCGGCGCGCAGGGCGTTCTTCTTGTCCACGGGCCCAAAAGTACCGAACCCCGCCGGGCGCCGCGCGCCCGGGGTGCCGTCAGGACCGCGGGCCACGTCAGGACCCGGGGGTGCCGTCAGGAACGGGGGTACCGTCAGGAACGGGCCGTCTCCTCCCGGAGCACCTCCAGCAGCGCGCGGACCCGGGGCGAGGCCGTCAGCTCCTCCAGCGTCACCGGCCGCCCGTCCGCGTCCGCGACGGGCAGCCGCCAGTTGGGGTACTCGTCGGAGGTCCCCGGCAGGTTCTGCGGGCGCCGGTCGCCCACACCGTCCGGCAGCCAGACGCCCACCATCCGGGCCGGGGTGCGCAGCAGGAAGCGGTGCACGGCCCGGATGTCGGCCTCCTCGCCGCCCTCGCCGTCCGTCACCCCGAGCCCGGACAGCACGTCCCGCCACTCGGCGGTGTCGGCCGCGGCCTCCGCGCGCTCCTCGGCCAGCGGGCGGGTGGACAGGCCGAGCCGGTCGCGCAGTTCGACGTGCTCGCCGGTGAGGCGGGCCGCGGTGGGCGGCAGATCGTGGGTGGTGGCGGTGGCCAGGCAGTCGGCGCGCCAGGACTGCGGGGGCAGCGGGCGGCCGTCTCCGTCCCAGTCCCGCTCGAACCACAGCACGGAGGTGCCGAGCACCCCGCGCGCCCGCAGCCGCTCCCGTACGCCGGGCTCGACGGTGCCGAGGTCCTCGCCGATCACCACGGCCCCGGCCCGGGACGCCTCCAGCACCAGGACGGCGAGCATCGCCTCGGCGTCGTAGCGGACGTACGTCCCCTCGGTCGGGGGCCGGCCCTCGGGCACCCACCACAGCCGGAACAGGCCCATGACGTGGTCGATGCGCAGGGCGCCCGCGTAGCCGAACAGGGCCCGCAGCAGCATCCGGTAGGGCGCGTAGCCGGACGCGGCCAGCCGGTCCGGGCGCCACGGCGGCAGCCCCCAGTCCTGGCCGCGCGCGTTGAAGGCGTCCGGGGGCGCGCCGACCGACATCCCGGCCGCGAAGAACTCCTGCTGCGCCCAGGCGTCCGCGCCGTCCGGGTGCACCCCGACGGCCAGGTCGTGGACGATCCCGACGGGCATCCCCGCCTCCCGCGCGGTCCGCTGCGCGGCGGTCAGCTGGGTGTCGGTGAGCCAGGCGAGCCTGCGGTGGAGGTCGACACGGCCGCGCAGCGCGTGGCGCGCGCGGGCGGTCTCCTCGGACCTCGGGTCCCGCAGCCCCTGCGGCCAGCGCCGCCAGGCCGGTCCGTGGACCTCGGCCAGCGCGCACCAGGTGGCGTGGTCCTCCAGCGCCCGCCCCTCGCGTTCGAGGAAGGCGTCGTACGCGGCCCGGCGGGCGGGGTCGAGCGGCACCTCCAGGACGAGTTCCAGCGCCGCGCGCTTGGCCTCCCAGACGGTGTCCCGGTCGATCAGCGCGCCCTTCTCCAGGACCCCTTCGCGCAGCCGCGCCGCCCGCTCCAGCAGGGCGTCCAGGCGTGCGCGGTCCTCGACCCGGGCGAACTCGGGGACGTCCTCGACCCGCAGATGGACGGGGTCGGGGAAGCGCCGGGAGGAGGGCCGGTAGGGGGACGGGTCGGTGGGCGGCCCGGGTACGGCCGCGTGCAGCGGGTTGACCTGCACGAACCCGGCGCCGAGCGTGCGTCCGGCCCAGTCGGCCAGGCCGGCCAGGTCACCGAGGTCGCCCATGCCCCAGGAGCGCCGGGACAGCAGGGAGTAGAGCTGGACGAGGAGCCCGTACGTCCGTCCGGGGGGTGCGGGCAGCCGGGGCGGGGCGACGACGAGGTGGCTGTGGGCGGTGCGGCCGTCGGGCGCGGCCGCGGTCAGCCGGTGCACGCCGGGGGCAGCCGGGCGGTGCCGTCGCGGGTCTCGCCGTCCTCGGTGGTGACGGTCAGCCGGGTGCCGGGCGGCAGCGCGGCGAGGGCGGTGCCCGGGGGCTCGCCGGACCAGGAGACGACGGTCGGGGGGAGCAGACGCTCGCGCAGTTCGCGTTCGCGGGCGGTCAGGGCGGCGGCGACCGCGGCGGGCGTACTCGCGTCGACGCCGAGGGCGGTCAGCGCGCGGGTGAGGGCGGTGGCCGAGGCCGTGACCGCACGGTCGGGGGACGGCCGGTAGGAGACGGCGACGCCGTGCAGGGCGGCGAGCCGGGACAGATCGTCGGAGGGCGGGTCCTGGGGCTGCTCGGACCCTTCGGCAGGGGTGTCGGCCGACCGCGTCTGTGTCATCTACGGCCTCGGGGCGCTCATGTCCATGTCCATACCGGTGTGCATACCCGGATCCACGTCCATGTCCCAGTAGGCGGCCTCACTCGTCAGGGGCACGGCGTCGGCGAGCGGCGGCTCGCTCGTGAGGGGTTCGGCGTCGGGGAGCGGGGGTTCGCTGGTGAGGGGGGAGGCGGCGCAGGCGCCCTCCGCGCTGAAGACGCAGGCGTACGTCTCGTGATCGAAGGGCGCCTCAGGTTTGGACGGGGCCGATGCGATGGGCACGGGCTTCTCCTCGGGTCTCGGTCGACGGCGGATTACCGCAGCCCTACCCAAAGGGCGGGAGGGCAGACGTCTTCGGTCCGACAACGTGCCCTGCGTCACATTCGGTTCGGACGGTCGCACGGTGAACCGGAACCGCCGGGGCCGTCGATAGACGGGGTGTGAGACTGTTCCGCCCCATGGGGGGCCAGCGGGAGAAGGACGAGGGGGACGCCGCCCTGCTCCGGGCCGTCGCGGCCGGTGACCCGGCGGCGATGGGCACCCTGTACGACCGGCACGCGGGCTGGCTGCACGCCCGGCTGACGCGGCGCTGCGCGGACCCCGAGGTGGTGCGTGAGGTCCTCCAGGACACCTTCGTCACCGTGTGGCGGTCGGCGGGGGCGCACCGGGGCGAGGAGGCGGGCGGCTGGCTGTGGACGATCGCGGCCCGCCGGCTGATCGACGCGCGCCGCGCCCAGGAGCGGTCCGGGCGACTGGAGACCACCCCGATCGACACGACCAGGACCGGCACCGGAACAACCCCGTCAGCGCCCTCCGCGGAGGAGAGGGTGCTGGCGGGGCTGGAGTACGGCGATGTCGGCACCGCCCTGGACCGGATCTCCCCGGAGCTGCGGGAGGTGCTGCGCGCCACGGTCGTCGACGGGCTGACCACCCGTGAGACGGCCCGGCTGCTCGGCATCCCGGAGGGCACCGTCAAGACCCGGGCGAGGCGTGCCCGCGCCGAACTGCGCGCCGCGCTCGCCCAGTTGGCCCCGTCCCCGATGGGAGGCCCGGCATGACCGGCTGGCACGCACCCGAGACGCTGATCGCGCGCTACGCCGACGGGTCGCTGCCCGACGCCGACGCCTGGTCCCTGGAGAAGCACCTGGAGTCCTGCACCTCCTGCGCGGGCCGGGTCTCGGGGGCGGTGCGGGCCACGTCGGCGGGGACGGTACTGGCGGACGTCCGCGATGCCGTCCTGGCCGCCGCCGCACCCGCACCGGCCGAGGCCGCCCCACAGGACCTGCGCGATGCCGTCCTGGCCGCCGCCACACCCGCACCGCCCGAAGCCCCGCCGCTGCGCACCCCCCGTCTCCTGTGGGCCGCCGCCCCGGCCGTGCGCGGCGCCTGGCTGCCCGCCGTCCTGCTCGTCGTGCTCTCCGCCGTCCTGCTCGCGCATGTCGCTGGCTTCTCGGGGGCCCGCCCCCTGCTGCTGGCCGTCGCGCCGGTCGTCCCGGTCGCCGGGGTGGCCCTGTCCTACGGCCGGCACGCCGACCCGCTGCACGAACTGGCCGCGTCCACCCCGTCGGCGGGGCTGCGCCTGGTGCTGACCCGCACCGCGGTCGTGCTGGCGGTGAGCCTGCCGCTGCTGACCCTCGCCGGGCTGGTGCTGCCGTCCCCGGGCGCGCCGGGTGCCGTCGCCTGGCTGCTGCCCGGACTCACCCTGACGCTGGCCGCGCTGGCCCTCGGCGGCTGGCTGGGGCTGCGCACGGCGACGGCGGTGACCGGCGGCGGCTGGCTGTGCGCCGTCCTGGCCCCGGCGCTCGCGTCCCCCGACGGCGCGGTCGCCCGGCATCTCTCGGACCAGCTCTCCGCCTACGTGGGCGGCGCCGCCACCCAGGGCGGCTGGGCGGCGGCAGCGGCCCTGTGCGCGCTCCTGGTGGCGGCCCGGCGCACGGCGTACGACCGCCTCGAACGCTTCTGACAGACACCACTTCCCGGTAAGTACGTACGTACTGGAGTCTCCTTGACCACCATCCAGGTGGCCGGTCTGCATGTCCGGCACCGCAAGACCGTCGCCCTGCACTCCCTCGACCTCGACCTCGGCCGGGGTGTGCACGGGCTGCTCGGCCCGAACGGCGCGGGCAAGACCTCGCTGATCCGTGTGCTCGCCACGGTGGCCGCGCCGAGCGGCGGCCGGGTGCGGATGCTCGGCGAGGACGTCGCCGACCCGCGCGGACGCACCGAGGTCCGCCGCAGGCTCGGCTATCTGCCGCAGGAGTTCGGCTACTACCCGGGCTTCACCGTGCGCGAGTTCGTCGCCTACATGGCCTGGCTGAAGGAGATGCCGGCCGCCGTGACCCCGGCCGCCGTGGAGCGTGCCGTGGCCCGGGTCGGTCTCGCCGACCGGATCGACGCGAAGATCAAGACGCTGTCCGGGGGCATGGTCCGCCGGGTCGGCATCGCGCAGGCCGTCGTCAACGACCCCGCCGTCCTGCTCCTGGACGAGCCGACCGCGGGCCTCGACCCGGAGCAGCGCGTGGAGTTCCGCGAGCTGCTGCGCGAACTCGGCGCCCACGCCACGGTCGTGGTCTCCACGCATCTCGTGGAGGACGTGGCCGCGGCCTGCACGGAGGTCACGCTCATCGCCGGGGGCCGGCTCGCCTACCGCGGCACCCCCGAGGCGCTGACCGCCCTCGGCGCCACCGCGGACGGCGTCGGTGACCACCCCATCGAGCGCGGCTACACGGCCGCCCTGCGCGCCCACCGCGAGGTGGCGGCCCGATGACGCTCCTCGCCGAACGGAAGCCCACGACCACCACCGGGGGCAGCCCGCTCCGCCCCGAGTTCCTGCGCGGTTTCGCCCCGCTCGCCGGTGCCGCGATCCTGCTCACGCTGCTGGTCGCCCTGGCCGTACCGGCCGACAGCTGGCAGGGCGGCTGGGCGGAGACCCGGGACCGGACGCATGCCGCCGCGGTCCTGCTCGGTATCCCGCTGGCGCTGGCCGCGGGCTGCTGGCAGGGCGGGCGGGAGCGCCGGCGCGGTACCGGCGACCTGCTGGAGACCGCCGTACGCGGCGCGCTCCCCCGCTTCCTCGCGTCGGCGGTTCCCGTCGCCCTGTGGGTGGCCGTCGGGCAGCTGGCCGCCGCCGGGTGCGTGCTGCTGGCCACCTGGTACTGCGCCACCGGCGACAGCCCCTACCCGGCCGTGCCGCTGGCCGACTCCCTCCTCCTCGGCAGCGCGGCGCTCGCGGGCCACGCGGTGGGCCGTGCCGTGCGCTGGCGACTGGCGGCGCCGCTGCTGGCGACGGGCGCGTACGCCGTCCTCGGCTTCCTGTCCTACGACCGCGCCGAGGCCTACGCGCGGCTCTCCCCACTGATCGACACCTCCGTCACCAGGGTCACCGTGTGGTGGCAGCCCTGGGTGTCGGTGGTGTGGGTGGGCGGGCTCGCCCTGGCCGCGGTGCCGGCTCTCACCGCCCGCCGCCGGGCCACCGCCCTGGTGCCGCTGGCCTGCGCGACGGCCGCCGCGGTCGCTCTCGTCCAGACCGATGGCCTGACCCGCCCCAATCCGGTGGCCCAGCGGCAGGTCTGCGACACCACCACGACCCCGCAGGTGTGCGTGAACGAGCGGTACGAGAGGCTGCTGCCGCAGATCACCGAGGCCCTGTCCGGGCTGACGGGCCGCCTGGAGGGCGTGGACAACCTCCCCGTCCGCTTCGAGGACCACCCGGGCCGCCCCCGCGCCGGCGAGGTCGAGCTCCCGGGGGTCACCCCGCTCGGCTGGTCCGTCGTACGCGGGAAGCTCGCCGATCCGGGGCAGTACGCGTGGGAGGCGGGGATGGCCCTGCTCAGCCGTATCGAATGCGACGACACGGACCCCCTCGTCGACCGCACGGACGCGGCCGTGGAGCACTATCTGGCGCCGAGCCCGGTGGAGAAGCACTTCGACGAGCTGGACGCCAGGGGGGACGAGGCCCACCGCGCCGAACTGAAGGCCCGGAAGTGGGCCCGCGCCCGGCTGCTGGCGATGGCCGAGGACGAGCGCCGGGCCTGGCTGTCGGAGTACTTCGAGACGGCGGCCGACTGCGACCCGAAGGGGGTGCCCGCCCTGTGAGCGCCACCGGACCCGTCCTCTACGCCCGCTCCCGCGCCCTTCCGCAGACGGTCGCCGCGCTCGCCGCGACCACCCTGCTCGCCGTCTGGGCCGCCCACGCCCTGGACTCCTATCTCGACCCGGAGCGCAGGGTGCCGGTGGTGGCCCTGGCCCCGCTGGTGGCCGCCACGGCGATCGGCACCGGCCTGCACTCGGCCTCCGACGAACTGGACCGCACGGCGGTGCGCCCCTGGTGGCGCCGCAGGCTGATCCATCTGCTCGCCCTGAGCTCCCTGGCCGGAGCCCTGCTGCCGCTGGCGGTCCTGTCCGGCGCGCAGACCTTCGGCGCGCCCGCCATGGTCCGCAACGTCCTGGGCTGCGTCGGCCTGACGGCGGGCGCGGCGGTGCTCCTGGGCGCACGGCTGAGCTGGCTGCCGGTGTTCGCCTACGTCAGTGCGATGTACCTGGGGATCTCGGGCCTGCGGGGCACCGCGCTGCCCGCCTGGGCATGGCTGCTGGAGCCCGGTGCCGGCCCGGGCGCGTGGGCGACGGCCGCGGTGCTGTTCACCGTGGGGGGCGGCGCGTACGCGGTGAAGGGGGCGCGCGGGACTCCCTGAGAGCGGAAGCCCCTGAGAGCGGGACCCCTGAGGGCGAATGCCCCAGGGAGCCGCGCCCCCAGCACCCGTGTGCGGGGCACCCCGCACCGCGATACGCGAAGGCCCGGAACGTCAGGCGGAAATGCCGTCGATCCGGGCCAAGGCGTCGTCCGCCCCATACGGTTGCAAGTACGGCAACCAGCGCGGGTCACGATGCCCGGTGCCGATGATGCGCCAGGCCAGACCGGTCGGCGGAGCCGGTTTGTGCCGCAGCCGCCAGCCGATCTCGAACAGATGGCGGTCGGCCTTCACGTGGTTGCAGCGGCGGCAGGACGCCACCACGTTGTCCCAGACGTGCTTGCCCCCGCGGCTGCGCGGGATGACGTGGTCGACGCTGGTTGCGACGCCACCGCAGTACATGCACCGGCCCCCGTCGCGCGCGAAGAGCGCCCTGCGGGTGAGAGGAACGGGCCCCCGGTAGGGGACGCGCACGAATCGCTTGAGCCGGACCACGCTGGGGGCGGGGACGGTGACGGTCGCGCTGTGCAGATAGGCGCCGGACTCCTCGAGGCATACGGCCTTGTTCTCGAGGACGAGGACGAGCGCGCGGCGGAGCGGTACGACGCCGAGCGGCTCGTACGACGCGTTGAGGACCAGGACATGCGGCACGGATGCCTCCTTGGGCGTCGGCGGCGCGTGGCTCGCGCCGGGACGATCTGTAGTCAGTTTCCCCTCATGCCTGGTGATGGCGCCACCATGTCCCGGTAACGGGCTGGGAGTGTTTTCGACCACATCTGATGCATCCCCAGGAAGATGAACTCTTCATCCCACCAGTTCATCCCCACGTGGGGCCGGTTCCTCCCCCGAACATGGGGACGATGTGCACACGATGCCCCGATAGTGTGGTGGGTCTGCCCCGCCGGTGACCTTTTCGTGACCTTGACCGACCTTGAGCACCTGCCGGTGGGGCGGACCGCTGCACTGGAGGTACCCGCTGTGACCCTGCCCGCCGTCCTGCCGGCCGCCGACACGACCCCGTCGCCGGTCCCCTCCGAGACGACGACCCCGGCGGTCCCCACCATCCGGGACGCCCACGAGAGCGCGGCCGAGGCCGCCACCTGGGTCGAGCAGAACTGGTCGACCTGGCTGGCGATCGGTCTGCGCGTCCTGCTGATCGTGGTCATAGCGGCGATCCTGAGAGTCTTCGTGCGCCGCGCGATCACCAAGCTCATAGACCGGATGAGCCGCACCGCGTCGGCGGTCGACGGCACGGCCCTGGGCGGTCTGCTGGTCAACGCCGAGCGCCGGCGGCAGCGGTCGCAGGCGATCGGCTCGGTGCTGCGCTCGGTGGCCAGCTTCCTGATCATCGGCACGGCCGCCCTGATGGTCCTGGGCACCTTCGAGATCAATCTGGCCCCGCTGCTGGCGTCCGCCGGTGTCGCGGGCGTCGCGATCGGCTTCGGCGCCCGCAACCTGGTCACCGACTTCCTGTCCGGCGTCTTCATGATCCTGGAGGACCAGTACGGCGTCGGCGACACGATCGACGCGGGCGTGGCCTCCGGCGAGGTCATCGAGGTCGGTCTGCGGGTGACGAAGCTGCGCGGCGAGGGCGGCGAGATCTGGTACGTCCGCAACGGCGAGGTCAAGCGCATCGGCAACCTCTCGCAGGGCTGGTCGACGGCCGGGGTGGACGTCACGGTCGCCGCCGACGAGGACCTCGACAAGATCAAGGCCACCCTCGACGAGGTCGCCGAGAAGATGACCAAGGAGGAGCCGTGGAACGAGCTCCTCTGGGGCCCGATCGAGGTGCTGGGCCTGGACAGCGTGTCGCTGGACTCGATGGTGGTCCGGTTGTCCGCGAAGACCATGCCGGGCAAGTCCCTGACCGTGGAGCGCGAGCTGCGCTGGCGGGTCAAGCGCGCCTTCGACGCCGCCGACATCCCGATCATCGGCCGCCCGGCGCCGGCCGCGGACGACACGCCCGCACCCGACCCCACCGCCGCGGTGGCGGCCCCCTCGGCCTACGCCAGCGCCACCTCCCCGCAGTCCCAGGCGGCCACCCCGCTGACCCCGCCCAGCGTGACCAAGTAGCGGCCGCCGGCCCGGTCCCGCCGCGACGGCGCCCGCCGGTTTGCCCGGGCGGCCCGGACTGGCTTGGATGCCGGGGGCGACGGAGGGCGGGCGGGGACGGTGACTACGGTGGGCGAGCGGTCCCTGGGGCGGCGTTTCCGCTGGCTGTGGGCCGCGTACGCGGTGAGCACGTTCGGCACCCGGCTCGCCTTCGACGCGTTCGCGCTGATCGCGGTCCTCGCGCTGCACGCCGGGCCGACCGAGGTGGCGCTGCTGGCGGCATCGGGACTCGCCGTGGGCGCGGTGCTCGCGGTGCCGCTGGGCGCCTGGGTGGAGTTCCGCCCGAAGCGGCCGGTGATGGTCACGGCGGATCTGCTGCGCTGCGCGGCGCTGCTGAGCGTGCCCGTGGCGTTCGCGCTGGACGCGCTGAGCCTGGGCCAGCTGCTGGTGGTGTCGGTGGTGACCGCCGCGGCGGACATCACGTTCGGCGCGGCGAGCGGCGCGTTCCTGAAGTCCCTGCTGCCGCCGGAGGACCTGCTCGCGGCCAACGGCCGGTTCGAGGCGACGGCCTGGACGGCCACCGCGCTGGGCCCGCCGCTGGGCGGGGTGGCGATCGGGGTGTTCGGGCCGGTGGCGACGGTCCTGGCGGACGCGGCGAGCTATCTGCTGTCGGCGCTGGGGCTGCGGGCCGTGGGCGGCACGGAGAAGCGTCCGGCGCGTCCCGAAGCCGGGCGAGGACCCCGGCGGGGCGATCTGCGGGCGGGCTGGCGGTTCGTCCTCGGTGACGCGGTGCTGCGGCCGCTGTTCTTCAACACGGTCCTGGTGAACGCGCTGATCATGGTGTCGTCGCCGCTGCTGGCGGTCCTGATGCTGGGCCGGCTCGGCTTCACGCCCTGGCAGTACGGGCTCGCGTTCGCCCTGCCGTGCCTGGGCGGCCTGCTGGGCTCCCGGTTCGCGCGGCGGCTGGTCGCCCGCCACGGGCAGCGCCGGATCCTGCTGGCCTCCGGCACGCTGCGCGCCTGCTGGTCGATCGGCCTGGCCTTCGTGGGCCCTGGCACGGCCGGACTGGTCCTCGTCATGGCCGTGGAGTTCGGCCTGATCACCTGTTCCGCGGTGTTCACCCCGGTCCTCGCCACCCAGCGCCTGGAGCGGACCCCACAGGACCGGGTGACCCGGACGCTGACGGCGTGGTCGATCACCAGCAAGACGGTGACGGCCGCCATGACCGCGCTCTGGGGCGTACTGGCGATGGCGACGGGCCCGCGGGCCGCGATCGCGGTCGCCGGTGTGCTGCTGCTGGCGACACCGCTGCTGCTGCCCTGGCGCGAGCGTGCGCGGGAGCCGCACCCCGGTGCTCAGGCGCCTGGCGCGCCGCAGCCGGACCTGCCCAGGTGACGAGCGGGTTTCGCCGGACGGAATCCCTTGACGCCGTCTTCCCCTCGGGCTTAGCTTCCTCCGCAGAAGACAGGAAACCTTCCTAACAGTCTTCGCGAGGGCGTCCCGGGATGGACTTCGCCCGGAGATCACTGGGAAGCTGGGCAGCCGAGAGGCAGGTGTCGAACCCCATGGCAGGAACCGCCGGTACGCCGGGCACCCCGCGCGTCCTGCGCGCCATGAACGACCGCGCCGCGCTGGACCTCCTCCTGGAGCACGGGCCGCTGTCGCGCACCCGGATCGGCAAGCTGACCGGTCTGTCCAAGCCGACCGCCTCCCAGCTGCTGGCCCGCCTGGAGGCCGCCGGCCTCGTCCTGGCCACCGGCACCACGGAGGGCAGGCCCGGCCCCAACGCCCAGCTCTACGAGGTCGACCCGAGGGCCGGATACGCCGCGGGCCTCGACGTCACCCCGGAGCGCATCCTCGCCGCCGTGGCCGACATCACCGGCCGCACCGTCGGGTCGTACGCCCTGCCCACCCCCGGCAGACGTCCGGCCCAGCCGGTCGTACGGCAGGTCACCGACGCCCTCGACGGGGCGGTGAAGGCGGCGGGCCTGACCCGGTCCGACGTCCACCGGCTCGTCATCGGCACGCCCGGCGCCTTCGACCCGAACACGGGCCGGCTGCGCTACGCCTCCCATCTGCCCGGCTGGCACTCCCCCGAGCTGCTCGGCGAGCTCGCGGCGGCCCTGCCGATGCCGGTCGAGTACGAGAACGACGTCAACCTCGCGGCGGTGGCCGAGCAGCGGCTCGGCGCCGCACGCGGCCACGAGGACTTCGTCCTGCTGTGGAGCGAGGGCGGTCTCGGCGCCGCCCTGGTCCTCGGCGGCCGGCTGCACCGCGGCTGGACCGGCGGCGCGGGCGAGGTCGGCTTCCTGCCGGTGCCGGGCACCCCCCTCGTCCGCCAGGTGACCAAGGCCAACAGCGGCGGCTACCAGGAACTGGCCGGATCCCAGGCCGTCCCCCGCCTCGCCCGTGAACTCGGCGTCCCGGACATCCCGTCGGGGCCGTACGCGGAGGTGGCCGCCACCCTCGTCGAGCGGGCGGCCGCCCACCACGACGGTCCCCACCGGCAGCTCCTGGAGACCTACGCGACCCGGCTGGCCACCGGTCTGGCCTCCCTGGTCTCCGTCCTCGACCCGGAGCTGGTCGTCCTCAGCGGCGCCTCGCTGACCGCGGGCGGGGACACCCTGCGCACCCTCGTCCAGGACGAGCTGGAGGAACTGGCCGCCGCCAGGCCCCGGCTCGTGGTCGGCGAGGTCCGTGAACACCCCGTGCTGCGGGGCGCGCTGGAGAGCGCCCTCGCGGCCACCCGCGACGAGGTCTTCGACACCTCGCGCTGACCCGCGTCCCACCCACCCGCACACCCACACCCACCCCTTCCCGCCCTTGGGAGACCCCGTCATGCCCGGAAAGTCCAGGAACGTCATACCCTCGATGCCCCGCCGGACCGCCGCCGCCCTCGCCGCGTCCGCCTCCCTGGCGCTGCTCGCCACGGCCTGTACGGGCTCGTCGGAGGCCGGCGCGAACGACGACCCGAACGCGCGGACCACGATCACCTTCTGGCACGGCTGGAGCGCGCCCGCCGAGGTGAAGGCGATCCAGGCGAACGTCGACGCGTTCGAGAAGGCGCACCCGAACATCACGGTGAAGGTCGTCGGCAACATCAACGACGACAAGCTCAACCAGGCGCTGCGCGCGGGCGGTTCGAACGGCCCCGACGTGGTGTCGTCGTTCACGACCTCCAACATCGGCAAGTTCTGCTCCTCGGGCGCCTTCCTCGACCTCAAGCCCTTCATCGAGAAGTCCAAGCTGGACCTCGACAAGCTGATCCCGAAGCCGATGCTGGACTACACCCAGTTCGAGGGCACCCGCTGCGCCCTGCCCCTGCTCGGCGACGCCTACGGCCTCTACTACAACAAGGACGCCTTCGAGAAGGCCGGCATCACCGCGCCGCCGAAGACCTGGTCGGAATTCGCGAAGGTCGCCAAGAAGCTGACAGTCAGCAAGGGGGACAGCTACGAGCAGCTCGGCTTCATGCCGACGTACCACGGCTACGAGACGGTCGTGGACCACTACATGTCCCAGTGGGACCACGCCTACTTCGACCAGGACGGCAAGTCGAACATCGCCGAGGACCCCGCCTTCGCCGAGATGTTCACGTACCAGAAGAAGCTGATCGACGACCTCGGCGGCTTCGCGAAGCTGGAGAGGTACCGCAACACCTTCGGCGACGAGTGGGGCGCCAAGCACCCGTTCCACACCGGCCAGGTGGCCATGCAGCTCGACGGCGAGTGGCGGCTGGGGATGGCGAAGGACGCCGGGGCCGACTTCGAGATCGGCACCGCGCCGATGCCCGTGGCCGACGACGAGGTGGACGAGTACGGCAAGGGCTTCCTCTCCGGCACGGTCATCGGGATCGCCCCGCGGAGCGAGAAGCAGAACGCGGCCTGGGAGCTGGTGAAGTACCTGACGACGGACACCGGGGCCGTCGTGTCCTTCGCCAACGCCATCCACAACGTGCCGTCCACCTTCGAGGCCCTGAAGTCCCCCGACCTGAAGGTGGACGCCGGGTTCAAGACGTTCCTGGACATCGCGCAGCACCCGGACTCGAACACCCCGCCCGCGTCCGTCAACGGCTCCACCTACCAGACCACGCTCCAGGACTTCGGCTACCAGTACGAGTCCGGCAAGGTGAAGGACCTGAAGGCCGGTCTGGAGAAGACCGCGCAGCAGATCGACACCGACATCGAGCAGGCGAAGTAGCCTCCGATGGCGACGCACACACTCCGCGCGAAGCGCCGCAGGTCGGCGCTTCGGACGGTGGCCTTCCTGTCACCGTGGCTCATCGGGTTCGGTGTCTTCTTCGCCTATCCGCTGGTGTCCACCGGCTACTTCTCCCTCATGAAGTACGACGGCTTCGGCACCCCCGTCTTCCGCGGCCTGGACAACTGGCTCTACGTCTTCCAGGACTACCCGCTGTTCTGGCCGGCGCTGCGCAACACGCTGTGGCTCGTGCTGGTGATGGTGACCTGCCGGGTGGTGTTCGGGCTGGGCGTCGGACTGCTCATCACGAAGATCAGGACGGGGACGGGTGTCTTCCGCACCCTGTTCTATCTGCCCTACCTCGCCCCGCCGGTCGCCGCGACGCTCGCCTTCGTCTTCCTGCTCAACCCCGGCACCGGACCCGTCAACTCCGTGCTCGACGGGCTCGGTCTGCCCACGCCCGGCTGGTTCACCGACCCCGCATGGTCCAAGCCCGCCCTCACCGCGCTCGCGCTCTGGGGGGTGGGCGACGTCATGGTCATCTTCATGGCCGCCCTGCTGGACGTGCCGAAGGAGCAGTACGAGGCCGCCGAACTCGACGGCGCCTCGGCCTGGCAGCGGTTCCGCTATGTCACCCTGCCGAACATCTCGCCGATCGTGATGTTCGCCGTCGTCACGGGCGTCATCCAGACCATGCAGTACTACACACAGCCGCTGGTCGCCGGGAAGGTCGCCTCCGGCATCATCGGCGGCTCCGGCCAGCAGTTCGAGCCGGGCTACCCCGACAAGTCGACGCTGACCCTCCCCCAGCTCGTCTACAACCTCGGCTTCCAGCGCTTCGACTACGGCTCCGCCTGTGTGGTCGCGCTCGTCCTGTTCGCCCTCGCCATGGCGTTCACCGCGCTGCTGATGCGGCGCCGGGGCGGACTCGTCCAGGCAGGTGACTGACCATGACCCAGGTGCTGGAGCGGCCCGTGGACACGGGCGCCCCGACCGTCGCCGAACGCACCGCCCGCCGCAGGGCGGTGCTGGAGTGGATCGCCGTGCACTCCCTGGGCGTCGCAGCCGCCCTGTTCTTCACACTGCCCTTCGTGTTCGTCGTGCTGACCTCGCTGATGAGCGACCAGCAGGCCCTGACCCGGGACCTGATTCCCCGGACCTGGGAGTGGGGCAACTACGCCCAGGTGTTCGACACCCCCGGCTTTCTGACCTGGTGGCGCAACACACTGCTCTACGCCGGCCTGGGCACGGTCCTCACCGTGGTGTCGTCCGTGCCGGTCGCGTACGCGCTCGCCAAGTTCCGCTTCCGGGGCCGGAATCTGACGCTCATGCTGGTCATCTCGATGATGATGCTGCCGCCACAGGTCGTCATCATCCCCATGTACCTGTTCTGGGCGAAGCAGCTGGACCTGTCGGGCACCCTGTGGCCGCTGATCATCCCGATGGCGTTCGGCGACGCCTTCTCGATCTTCCTGCTGCGCCAGTTCCTCACCACCAGCCCCGACGAGTACCTGGACGCGGCCAGGGTCGACGGCTGCGGCGAACTGCGCACACTGCTGCGGGTGGTGCTGCCCATGGCGAAACCGGGTATCGCCGCTGTGGCCCTGTTCCAGTTCTTCTACGCCTGGAACGACTACTTCGGGCCGCAGATCTACGCGTCCGAGAACCCGGGCGCGTGGACCCTGTCGTACGGACTGGAGTCGTTCAAGGGGGCGCACCACACCGACTGGAATCTGACGATGGCCGCGACCGTGCTGGTCATGGCCCCCGTGATCCTCGTGTTCTTCTTCGCCCAGAAAGCGTTCGTAGAGGGCGTCACGCTCACCGGAGTAAAGGGCTGAATCTCAAGTGAAACTCACCGTGGTCGGCGGAGGCTCGACCTACACGCCGGAACTCGTCGACGGCTTCGCGCGCCTCCGCGACACCCTGCCCATCGAGGAACTGGTCCTCACCGACCCGGCGACGGACCGTCTGGAGCTGGTCGGCGGCCTCGCCCGCCGGATCTTCGCCCGCCAGGCCCACGACGGGCGGATCACCACGACGACCGACCTGGACGCGGCCGTCGACGGCGCCGACGCCGTCCTGCTGCAGTTGCGCGTCGGCGGCCAGGCGGCCAGGCAGCAGGACGAGACGTGGCCCCTGGAGTGCGGCTGCGTCGGCCAGGAGACCACGGGCGCCGGCGGCCTCGCGAAGGCCCTGCGGACCGTGCCGGTCGTCCTGGACATCGCCGAGCGGGTCCGGCGCGCCAACCCGGGCGCCTGGATCATCGACTTCACCAACCCGGTCGGCATCGTCACCCGCGCCCTGCTCCAGGAGGGGCACCGGGCGGTCGGCCTGTGCAACGTGGCGATCGGCTTCCAGCGCAAGTTCGCCGCCCTGCTCGGCGTCCGCCCCGCCGAGGTCCACCTCGACCACGTGGGCCTCAACCACCTCACCTGGGAGACCGGGGTGCGCCTGGGCGGCCCCGAGGGCGCGGACGTCCTGCCGAAGCTGCTCGCCGAGCACGGCGACGCCCTCGCCGGCGACCTGCGTCTGCCCCGCGTCCTGCTGGACCGGCTGGGCGTGGTCCCGTCGTACTACCTGCGCTACTTCTACGCCCACGACGAGGTCGTACGGGAGATGCGCACCAAGCCGTCCCGCGCAGCCGAGGTCGCCGAGATGGAACGGCAACTGCTCGCGCTGTACGCCGACCCGGCGCTCGACGAGAAGCCGGAGCTGTTGTCCAAGCGGGGCGGGGCGTACTACTCGGAGGCGGCCGTCGATCTCGCGGCGGCCCTGCTGACCGGCGCCGGCAGCCCCTTCCAGGTGGTGAACACCCTGAACCGGGGCACGCTGCCCTTCCTCCCCGACGACGCGGTGATCGAGGTGCAGGCGGCCGTCGGGCGGGACGGCGCCGCCCCGCTGCCCGTCCCCCATGTCGACCCGCTGTACGCGGGCCTGATGGCCCAGGTGACGGCGTACGAGGACCTGGCGCTCGGGGCGGCCCTGCACGGCGGCCGCGACCGGGTGTTCCGGGCGCTCCTCGCCCACCCCCTCGTCGGCCAGTTCGAGTACGCCGAGAAGCTCACCGACGAGCTGATCGCACACAACCGGGAGCATCTCGCGTGGGCATGACCGCACGTGTCCTCGCCGTAGACGCGGGCAACAGCAAGACCGACGTGGCGGTCGTGGCCGCCGACGGCACCGTCCTGGCCACGGCCCGAGCGGGAGGCTTCCGGCCGCCCGCCGTGGGCGTCGAGGAGGCGATGGACACGCTCGCCGGGGCCGTTCGGGAGGCGTTCACGGCCGCCGGCGTGACCTCCGCCGACCATGTCTCGGCGTGCCTGGCCAACGCCGACCTGCCGGTGGAGGAGGAGACCCTGGCGGCCGCGCTGCACGCGCGCGCGTGGGGCACACGCGTCGAGGTCCGCAACGACACCTTCGCGATCCTGCGCGCCGGAGTCGCCGAGCCCCGCGGGGTGGCCGTCGTCTGCGGTGCCGGCATCAACTGCGTGGGCATGCGCCCCGACGGGCGCACCGCCCGCTTCCCCGCGCTCGGCCGGGTCTCCGGGGACTGGGGCGGGGGCGGGGGCCTCGCGGAGGAGGCCCTGTGGCACGCGGCGCGGGCGGAGGACGGGCGGGGCGCGCCGACCGCCCTCGCCGAGTCGCTGCCCGCGCACTTCGGGCTGCCCTCGATGTACGCGCTGATCGAGGCCCTGCACCTGGGGCACCTCGCGGAGGGCCGCCGGCACGAACTGGTCCCGGTGCTGTTCGCGACCGCGGCGGCCGGCGATCCGGTGGCGCGCTCCCTGGTCGACCGGCAGGCCGACGAGGTGGCCACCATGGCGACGGTCGCCCTGACCCGGCTGGGGCTGCTGGAGGAGGAGACGCCGGTCCTGCTCGGGGGCAGCGTCCTGGCGGCCCGCCATCCCCAGTTGGACGACGGCGTACGGGACCTGCTGGCGGTGCGCGCCCCCAAGGCCGTACCGCGGGTGGTGGCCGCGCGCCCGGTGCTGGGCGCGGCGCTGCTGGGGCTGGACGCGGTGGGCGCCCCGGAGGAGGCGCACGCCCGGCTGCGGCGGCATTTCGAGCCGTAGGTCATGTCCGCCGCGTTTCGCCCGTGTTCAGGGGTGACCAGGTGGAACCGAACCGATTCCCACGGCGTTCTCATGGGCAGGGGGTGGTGCGGGGGCGTGTCCGGCGGTGCCGGGTGCCGGACGGCCGCCGTGACCGGACCAGGATCGGGTGAAGGCCGGTGCGGACGCCGGTGCGGACGGCGATACTGGCCCGCGACGGATGGCCATGGGGGAGGTCGGCATGACAGGGACACCGGGCGGCAGCGCGCCGCCACCACCGAGCCGGGACCCGGTCCAGGCTGCGCCGACGCTGCCGTCCCTGCCGCCCCAACCCGGGCCGCCCGCACCGGAGTCGGCGCCCGCCTCCGCCGCCCCGCCGCCGGTGCCGCGGCCCCGCCGCACCGCGTTCGCGGAGGGCTTCGACCAGCTCAGGGCGACCGCCACGACCGAGCCGGGCCGGCTGCGGATCCTCGGTGCCGTCCTCGCGCTGCTCGTCGTCGCGTTCGGCTCGGTCGCCGCCTGGCAGATGACGGAGCGTACGGCCGCCGCCGACGACGTCCTGCACCGCAGCCAGCCGCTCAGCTCCGACGCGGCCGACATCTACCGCTCCCTGGCCGACGCCAACACGGCGGCGGCCAGCGGCTATCTCGCGGGCCTGCACGAGAAGCCGGCGATGCGCGCGGGCTACGAGAAGGACATCCGCACGGCCGCCGCCAAGCTCGTCACCGCCGCCGCCAACTCCGAGCCGGGCTCCCCCTCCGCCCGGACGATCGCCTCGCTGAGCCGGCTGCTGCCCGAGTACAAGGGCCTGGTCGAGACCGCGCGGGCCAACAACCGGCAGGGCTACCCGGTCGGCGGCGCCTATCTGCGGGCCGCCAACGAGATGATGCAGCAGCGGATGCTGCCGGCCGCCGAGAAGCTGTACCGCACGGAGAACCGCCGTCTGGGCGCCGACTACGCCGACGCCCGGTCCTTCCCGTGGGCCTCGCTCGGCCTCGGCGTCCTCGCGCTGGCCGCCCTGCTGTGGGCCCAGCACCGCACCTACCGGCGCACCAACCGCGTCCTCAACCACGGCCTCGTCACCGCCACGGCCGCCGCCACGATCGCCCTGCTGTGGCTCACGGTCAGCCACACCGTGGCCCGCGCAGGCCTGGACGACTCCCATGAGCACGGCGTGCGCTCCCTGACGGTGCTCCACGAGGCCCGGATCGCCTCCCTGACCGCCCGCAGCGACGAGAACCTCACCCTGGTCCGCCGCGGCGCCGACACCCGCGCCCTGGACGACGGCACCGTCGTCGACACCTACGAGTGGGGCTACGACCGGCAGATCGACGCCCTGCGCACGGCGCTCGCGCGGGCCGCCGACCTCGCCGACGACAAGGCGGGTGCCGAGCCCGTACGGGACGCGAACGGCTTCATGAAGGTCTGGAAGCAGCGCCACGACCTCGCCCGCGCCGACAACGACTCCGGGAACTACCAGGCGGCCCGCGACCGGGTCATCGGCACCGCGAAGGACCCGACGAGCGTCTGCTTCGACAACGTCGACAAGGCGCTGGCGGCCGCGCTCACCCATGAGCAGGGCGAGTTCCGGCGGGCCGCGGGCGGCGGCCTCGACGCGCTGACCGGCGTCCCCGCGGGCGCCGCCGTCCTCGCGGTGCTGGGCGCGGCGGGCGCGGTCCTCGGCATCGGCCGCAGGCTGTCGGAGTACCGGTGAGAGGGGGCAGGACGATGAACGCACACGCCGGGGCGCCCCGCGTCCGGGACGGCGGCTCCGCCCACTGGTGGCGGCGTCTGCGGGCGGGCCTGCGCGGCTGGGGCGGCGTCGGCGCGATGGCGCTGGTCTGCGCCCTGGCGGTCAGCGCCGCGCTGCTCCTCCCCCTGTCCCAGCCCGCCGGCGACGGCACCCCGGCCGGGCACGGCGTGACCCGTGCCGTGCAGGCCAGGGCCGACGACTGTAAGGACCCGCAGGACCGCAGCCTGCCGCCGTCCGGCGGCGACGGGAGGACGCCGACGATCGACGCCGTCAAGGCCCGCGAGGACCGGCGTCTGGTCGTCGGCGTCGACACCAACAGCTATCGCTGGGGCTACCTCGACCCGAACAACCCCTCGGGCGATCTGGAGGGGTTCGACATCGACCTGGTCCACCGGATAGCCGAGGACCTGCTGGGCGACCGCGACGCCGTGCGGTTCAAGGCCATCCCGACCAGCCGCCGTATCGAGGCGATCCAGAAGGGCGAGGTCGACATGGTGGTGCGCACCATGACGATCACCTGTGACCGGCTGGAGCAAGTCGCGTTCTCCGCGCCCTACTTCGTCACCGGCCAGCAGGTCCTCGCACCCAAGACGTCGCAGGTCACCGGGTTCGACAAGTCCCTCGCGGACCGCAAGGTGTGCTCGGCTCGGGGATCCACCGCGTACGACAACCTCGAAGCGGGCAGGAAGGAAGGCGTCCTGCCCGACTCCACCGACATCCGCACCACCGTCCCCAACCAGCTGGACTGCCTGGTCAAGCTGCAACTGGGGGAGGTCGACGCGGTCGTCACGGACGGCGCGCTCGCGGCGAGCCAGGCGGCGCAGGACCCGGCGATCGAGCTCAAGGGCGGGCTGTTCACGGACGAGTACTACGGAGTGGCGATGAAAAGGGGATCCGACGATCTGGTCCGCCGGGTCAACCGGATCCTGGAGGACTACGTCGAGGACGGTGGCTGGGCGGAGTCGTACGAGAAGTGGCTGCACCCCACCATGGACACGGACGGCAGGAAGTCGGCGTCGGCGACCCCGCCCGAGGCCGACTACGCGTGAGCGGACCGCGACCGCGGGACGGCACGCACGGCACGCACGACCCACTGACGGAACTCAACGCAGCGAGAGGTGATCGATGGGCGTCACGGACCCCGCCGGGCCGGTGATGGACCGGGACGAGGTGGACCGTGCGCTGGCGCGGCTCGGCCAGGAGCACGAGGCGATCGAGACCTCGCTGCTCGCCCTCCAGGACCACGCGGGCCGCAGACTCCTCGAAGGGGCCGAGCTGACCGGCGTGACCAAGGAGCGCTGGACGTCCGTGGAGGCGTCGATCACGCTGCTGTGGGCGTACTTCGACGCCTACACCGGCGCGTTGCGCTCGGCCCGGGAGATCCGGTCCCGGCGCCGCTGGTCCAGCCGCGAGGACCTGGTGGAGCTGACCGAGCTGCTGCGCGGCGAGTGTGTGACGGTGCCCGACTCGCCGTCCCTGCCGGGCGGTCCGGGCCGGCTGAGCGAGCGGTACTCGCTGGCCGCGCTGGTGGACCGGATGAACGAGCTGTACGCGACTTCGCTGGACATGGTCGTGGCCGCCGACGCGGTCTGGTCCGCGCTGCCCGCCCGGATCGATCTACTCGCCGCCGAGCTCCAGCGCACCCGCCGGCTCGCGCACTCCGTCGGGGTGCGCCCCGGCGAGCATCCGGCCGGGGACGACCTCGAGCGGATCACCCGCACCCTGACCCGGCTGCGCGCCGAGGTGGTGTCGGACCCGCTGGCGCACTGGGTGCCGGCCAAGGGCAGTTCGGCGCCGGGCGGCGGCCGCCCGGACACCACGGTGTACGACCGTGAGGCGCGCGCCCTGGAGGATGTGCGCCGGGAGATCGACGCGGTCCTGACGGTCCGCCAGGACGCCGAGAAGCGCCTGGTGCGGCTGCGGGACGTGCTGTCCCGCGCGGACCGCACGCTCGCCGAGGCCCGCACCGCGCGCGGCGAGGTGCTGGCGAAGATCGCCGCCACCGAGGTCCCGGTGGTCAGCGGTCCTCCGACGGTGCTCCAGGAGCAGCTGGCGACGGCCGCCGAGTACCGCCGTCATGCCCAGTGGCACCGCCTGTCGCCGCTGCTGGAGTCCCTGGAGCAGAAGGCCGAGGACGAACTGCTGCGGGCCCGCGAGTCGTTGACGGCGGTCACCGCGCCCCTGGCGGTCCGCGCCGAGCTGCGCGGCCGGCTCGACGCGTACAAGGCGAAGGTGGCCCGGCACGGCCTCGCGGAGGACCCGCTGCTCATCGAGCGCTACGACGCGGCGCGCCGCATGCTGTGGAGCGCGCCCTGCGATCTGCGCGTCGCGGAGCAGGCGGTCCTGCGCTATCAGCAGGCGGCGGCCGAGCTGCTCGGAGGGGGCCGTATCCCGGGTCCGCGCACCCCGGAGGACGGTGCGGGAGGCGGGACATGAGGGGCAGGGGGGAGACATGAGCCAGGCGGGGCAGACCTGTCAGCGCCCGGACTGCACCGGGTCGTACGAGGACATGGGCGGCGGTGAGCTGTACTGCGACACCTGCGGCCTGGCCCCGGTCGTCTCGGCGACCGGCACGATCGGCTCGCCGCCCACCGGGGTCGCGGCGGGTGCCAAGGGCACCTCGGGCAGCGGCGGTTCGCGTCCCACGGGCCGGGGCAGCTCGCGTACGTCGTCGCAGTCCTCGAGGTCCCGGCGGTCGGTGTCGGGGCGGTTGTCGCGCTCGGTGGCGGGGCGGTCCACGGGCCGTTCGGTGTCGGTGCGCAGCTCCGGTTCGACGTCCGGTTCCAGCGGCCGGGGCCGGCTCGGCGCCGGGCTGGTGCAGGTGCCGGACGTGCCGCGTCCGGACCCGCGCGCGATGGTGCTGGAGAAGGCGGAGGTGCCGGAGCGCAAGCGGTTCTGCTCCCGCTCCGACTGCGGCGCGCCCGTCGGCCGGGCCCGCGGCGACCGGCCGGGCCGCACCGAGGGGTTCTGCACGAAGTGCGGGCACCCGTACTCGTTCGTGCCCAAGCTGCGCGCCGGGGACATCGTGCACGGCCAGTACGAGGTCGCGGGCTGTCTGGCGCACGGCGGGCTGGGCTGGATCTATCTGGCCGTGGACCGGGCGGTCTCCGACCGCTGGGTGGTGCTGAAGGGCCTGCTCGACACCGGTGACCAGGACGCGATGGCGGCGGCGATATCCGAGCGGCGCTTCCTCGCGGAGATCGAGCACGCCAACATCGTGCGGATCTACAACTTCGTCGAGCACCTCGACCAGCGCACCGGCTCCCTCGACGGCTACATCGTGATGGAGTACGTCGGCGGCAAGTCGCTGAAGGAGATAGCCAACGCCCGCCGTACGGAGGCGGGCCGCCGCGACCCGCTGCCGGTGGAGCAGGCGTGCGCGTACGGCATCGAGGCGCTGGAGGCCCTCGGCCATCTGCACAGCCGCAATCTGCTGTACTGCGACTTCAAGGTCGACAACGCCATCCAGACCGAGGACCAGCTCAAGCTGATCGACATGGGCGCGGTCCGCCGGATGGACGACGACGAGTCGGCCGTCTACGGCACGGTCGGCTACCAGGCCCCGGAGGTCGCCGAGGTCGGTCCGTCGGTCGCCTCCGACCTGTACACGGTCGCCCGTACGCTCGCCGTGCTGACCTTCGACTTCCAGGGCTACACGAACGTCTACGCCGACTCGCTGCCCGACCCCGACCACATCGAGGTCTTCCGCCGGTACGAGTCCTTCTACCGGCTCCTGGTCCGCGCCACCGACCCCGACCCGGCCCGCCGGTTCGCCTCCGCGCAGGAGATGACCGAGCAGCTGACGGGGGTGCTGCGCGAGGTCGTCTCGCTCCAGACGGGCCGGGCGAGGCCCGCGCTGTCCACGCTGTTCGGGCCGGAGGTGCGGGTCACCGACACGGTCCTGTTCCCGGAGCCGGCCGGGGAGGTCTCCCGGCTGGGGGCGCGCCCGGTGCCCGCCCGCCGGACGCCGGCCGTGCCCGCGCCGGCCGGCGGACGGATCGTCAAGGAGGCCGACGCCCCCGCCGCCGCGCTGGCGCTGCCGGTCCCCCGGGTCGACCCCGCGGACCCGAACGCCGGTTTCCTCGCGGGTCTGTCGACCACCGGCCCGGCCGAGCTGCTCGGCGCGCTCGCCGCGGTGCCGGCGCCGTCCACGGAGTCCCGGCTGCGGCAGGTCCGCGCCCGGCTGGAGAGCGGGGACACGGGCACCGCGCACGAGGCCCTGCTGAAGCTGGAGGACGAACGCCCCGACGACTGGCGGGTCGTCTGGTATCGGGGGGTTGCCGCGCTCGTCACCAGGGACCACGAGGGCGCCGCGCTCGCCTTCGACGCGGTCTACGACGCCTTCCCCGGGGAACTCGCCCCGAAGCTGGCCCTGGGCCTGTGCGCGGAGGTGCTGGGCCAGTTGGACAACGCCGCCGAGTACTACCACCTCGTGTGGACCACCGACCCCAGCCATGTCAGCGCCGCGTTCGGCCTGGCCCGCGTCCAGCTCGCCACGGGCGACCGCCGGGAGGCCGTGGCGACCCTGGAGTCCGTCCCGGAGAGCTCGATCCACTACACGGCGGCCCGTGTCGCGGCGGTCCGGGCCCGGCTGCGTCAACGCACGGCGGCCGCCGGGGACGTACCGTTCCTGGACGACCTGACCGCCGCGGCGGGCCAGGTGGAGGCGCTGGACGCGTACGGCCTGGACCCGGCGCGCCGGGAGGAGTTGTCGGCGGAAGTGCTCGGTGCGGCGCTGGACTGGATACTCTCCGGTGGCCAGGGTTCCGCCCCGTCCGCCCCCCAAGGACGGACGCTGCTCGGCAGTGGCCTGGACGAGCGGGGACTGCGGTTCGGCCTGGAGCGCTCGTACCGCATGCTGGCCCGGCTGGCCCGGGGCGGCGAGGAGAGGATCGACCTGGTGGAACGTGCCAACCGTTACCGCCCCCGGACGTGGGTGTAGTTGATGTCGCAGATGCCCCAGTTGTCCGCCTGCCCGAGCTGCGCCTGGCCGCTCGACTCGGGTGACCGTTTCTGCGGTGCGTGCGGATACGACCTGTCCGCCGTGCCCGCACGGCCGGACGACCATCCCACCATCACCCTGAACGGCTCGGCCGCCGGCGGTCACGATCTGCCCCCGGGCACCCCTCCCCCGCCGCCGGTGCCGCCGCCCGGCGTCCCGGCCCCCGCCGCGCCCGCCCCGCCGCCGTTCCCGGCGCAGGCCGGCGAGAGCGACCCCGCGACCCCGCGCACGCCCACCGTGCCGGACGGCGTCCCCGTACCGACCGAGTCACCCGAGGCGGGCTCCTCCGGAGTGCGCCTGGACCGTCCGGACCGGCCCGACGAGTACGCCCTGCAGGCCCCGGACCCCCGGGTGAGCGCCGGGCCGCCGACCCCGCCGGAGGGCACCAAGGTGTGCGTCGCCTGCCGCGCGGGCCGCGTCGACCGGGACGGTTACTGCGAGAACTGCGGGCACGCCCAGCCCCGCGAACGGGACCACATGGAGCAGGAGGCCGGCCCGATCGCCGCCGTCAGCGACCGCGGCCTGCGCCACCACCGCAACGAGGACGCGTTCGCCGTCGCCTGCACGACCCTGCCGGACGGGCGCCCGGCGACTCTGGCGATGGTCTGCGACGGGGTGTCCTCGGCGACCCGCCCCGACGACGCCTCCCTCGCGGCGGCCCGCGCCTCCGCCGAGTCGCTGCTGGCCGCGCTGCCCCGCGGCACCCATCCGCAGCAGGCCCTGCACGAGGCGATCGTCGCCGCCTCCAACGCGGTCAACGCGCTCGCCGCCGAACCGGCCACGGCCCGCGAGCAGGCCCCGCACCAGAACGCGCCGGCCTGCACGATCGTCGGCTCCGTCGTCACCCCCGACCTGCTGGTCGTCGGCTGGGTCGGGGACAGCCGCGTCTACTGGGTCCCGGCCGACCGCTCCACCGCCCCGGCCCGGCTCACCGAGGACGACTCCTGGGCCGCGCAGATGGTCGCGGCGGGCCTGATGAACGAGGCCGAGGCGTACGCCGACGAGCGCGCCCACGCCATCACGGGCTGGCTCGGCGCGGACGCCTACGAACTGGAGCCGCACACCGCGTCCTTCAAGCCGGACCGCCCGGGCGTCGTCGTCGTGTGCACGGACGGCCTGTGGAACTACGCCGAGGCCGCCGAGCACATGGCGGAGATCGTCCCGGCCGACGCGGCCACGCGCCCCCTGCACGCCGCCCGGGTGCTCGTGGGCCACGCCCTCGACGGCGGCGGCCACGACAACGTAACAGTGGCCGTCCTGCCGTTCCCGGCACCGCCGACGGGGGCAGGATCGGGCTGAGGCCTGACGCGGGGACGGCCTCAACGGACCGGAGGGGACCGGTCCGTCGACTGCCATGACCCCAGCACGGGGTCCCTCAGGGGGATTTGATCAGAAATGGCCAACTTTTCGAAACCGAGCGTGCCGCGGTTCTCGGTGGACGTGTACCAGAACGAGTACCTGCCGGAGGGTGGCCGCGAGGTCGACGCGATCGTCACCGTCACCTCCACGGGTGGCGGCACCCTCGCCGGGGCGGCCACCGCACCCCGCCCGGCGGGACCGGACGCGGGCGCGGCCGTCGCGCTGATGGTCGACTGTTCCGGCTCGATGGACTATCCGCCGACCAAGATGCGCAACGCCCGCGACGCCACGGCCGCCGCCGTCGACACCCTGCGCGACGGCGTCCACTTCGCGGTGATCGGCGGCACCCACGTGGCCAAGGAGGTCTACCCGGGCGGCGGCCGCCTCGCGGTCGCCGACGCCGGCACCCGCGAGCAGGCCAAACAGGCGCTGCGCAGGCTGAGCGCGGGCGGCGGCACCGCCATCGGCACCTGGCTGCGCCTCGCCGACCGGCTGCTCTCGTCCGCCGACGTCGCCATCCGGCACGGCATCCTGCTCACCGACGGCCGCAACGAGCACGAGTCGGCCGAGGACCTGAAGGCGGCGCTGGACGCCTGTGCCGGGCGGTTCACCTGTGACGCCCGGGGCGTGGGCACCGACTGGGAAGTGAAAGAAGTCACATCCATCGCCTCCGCCCTCCTCGGCAGCGCCGACATCGTCGCCGACCCGGCCGGTCTGGCCGCCGACTTCACGCGGATGATGGAGACCGCGATGGGCAAGGAGGTCGCGGACGTCGCCCTGCGGGTGTGGACACCGGTCGGCACCACGATCAGGTTCGTCAAGCAGGTCGCGCCCACGGTCGAGGAGCTGACCGGCCGCCGTACCGAGGCCGGACCGCGCGCCGGCGACTACCCCACGGGCTCCTGGGGCGACGAGTCCCGTGACTACCACGTATGCGTGGAGGTTCCGGCCGCCGGACTGGGCCAGGAGATGCTCGCCGCCCGGGTCTCCCTGGTCGTGCCCCAACCGGACGGAAGTGCTCAGAACCTGGGCGCACAAGGTCTCGTACGGGCCGTATGGACCGACGACATGACCGCTTCGACGTCGATCAACCCCCAAGTCGCCCACTACACCGGCCAGGCCGAACTGGCGCAGGCCATCCAAGAAGGGCTCGATCTCCGCAAAGCGGGCGATATCGATGGAGCAACGGCCAAACTGGGCCGCGCCGTTCAGCTCGCCGGCGCCTCCGGAAACGCGGATACCGCGAAACTCCTTGCGAAGGTGGTGGACGTGGTCGATGCCGCGACGGGTACTGTGCGACTGAAGGCGAAGGTCGCGGAGGCCGACGAGATGACACTCGAGACACGGTCGACAAAGACTGTTCGTGTAAAGAAGTGACCAGCAGGACCTTGTAGAAGCATCGAGCCTGGCCCCTCGGGGTGGGAAGAAATCCGGTCGAGAACGACCGGAAAGGAGAGGGGGAAGCGCCGACATGCCGACCTGCCCGAACGGACACCAGTCGGGTTCCGACGACTGGTGCGAGGTCTGCGGTCACCGCATGGCCGGTGCCGTACCTCCGCCCCCGCCGCCGCCCCCGCCCGCCGGCGGCTACGGCTTCCCGCCGCCCGGCGGCCCCGGTGGTCCGGGCGGCCATGGCGGTCCCGGTGGCCCCGGTGGTCATGGTGGCCCCGGTGGCCCGAACCCCGGTCAGCAGGGTGGCCGTCCGCCCATGCCCGGCGGCCGTGAGCCCGAGCTCTGCCCGCAGTGCCGCACGCCCCGTGAGGGCGGTGCGCCGTTCTGCGAGGAGTGCCGGTGGAACTTCCTGACGAACACGGCGACCTCGTACACGCCGGCCGCCCCGCGCCCCCCGGCGCCCGGCGGCCCCGGCCTGCCCTCGCACTTCCAGCAGCAGTCGGGTCCCCCGCCGTCGTTCGGCGGCGGTGACTCCTACGACTACCAGGGCTCGCGCCCGTCCCAGGTGAACCGCCCGGCCGAGCCGATCCCGCCGTTCGGCGCGGACCCGCAGGGCCAGGGCGGCCGCGGCGGTCATGGCGGACCGGGTGGTCACGGTGGACCTGGCGGTCACGGCGGCCCGGGTGGCTTCGGCGGCGGCCCCGGCGGTCCCGGTGGCGGTCCTGGCGGACCCGGCGGCTTCGGCGACCCCTCGCGGCAGGCTCCCCCGCCGCCCGCCCCCACGCAGCCCGGCCCCGGCGCGGGCGGTGGCGCACCGCAGGCCTTCCACCCGGCCGGCCCCGGCCCGTCGGCCCCGCAGGCCCCCTCCGGCTACCCGCAGGAGGGCAACCGCCCGCAGCAGGGCGGCCCGTCCTTCGGCGGCGGCGGGGACGACTGGGTGATCTCGCCCCCGTCCTCGGGCCCCGGCCAGGGTGCGCCGGGCGGTCCCGGACAGGGCGGCTACGGCTACCCGCAGCAGGGCCCCGGCCAGGCACCGCCGCCCGGCCCCGGCTACGGGCAGCAGCCGGCGACCTGGACCGCGACCATCGGTCCGGACCGTGAGTACTTCATGGCGATGATGCAGCGCTCCGGCCCGGAGGCCGCGGGCCTGAACCTGCCCGCGTACTCGCCCGAGCAGCAGCGCACGCTCACCGGCAACCAGGTCACCATCGGCCGCCGCCGGCACTCCACCGGCGAGTCCCCCGACATCGACCTGTCGGTGCCGCCGGAGGACCCGGGTGTCTCGCACCAGCACGCGGTGCTGGTCCAGCAGCCGGACGGCACCTGGGCCGTCGTCGACCAGAACTCGACGAACGGCACCACGGTGAACAACTCCGAGGACCCGATCCAGCCCTTCGTCCCCGTCCCGCTCCAGGACGGCGACCGGGTGCACGTCGGGGCGTGGACGACGATCACGATCCGGCGCGGATAACTTCCGCACCCCGGCTCACGGAGGGGCGGTCGTACGGTGTGCAGGCGCCGGTACGGCCGCCCCTCCGTCGTACGCACGGGCTGCCCGGCGCCTGCTCAGCCGCCGGGGAGCTGCCAGACGTACGGCCCCTCGGGGTCGTCCAGCCAGGCCCACGCCCGCTCGCCGCTCACGGTGATCCCGTACCGCTCCCGCCGGGGCCGGTCCTCCCGCTCCCAGAGCGTGTACGCCTCCTGCGGGTCGAGGCCGGCCCGGGTGAGCGCCAGCAGGAAGCGGAACAGCTCGTCGTCCCTGGCCCCGCGTGGCAGCCCGCCCACCTGGACGGACTCCGGTTCCGACCGGGACACCCCGCGCAGCGGCACGAAGTAGGCGGGCGTCGCCAGGAACCGCCCCTCGGCGTGCCCGACGTCCGTCACGGTCAGCGCGACCAGTCCGGTGGCGAACGGCGTCAGAATGCGCGCGCCGGGGCGGCACTGGGCCAGCCAGGCCCGCGGGATCGACGGCAGGGTGCAGGTCGCGATGATCCGGTCGAAGGGGGCGCGCTCGGGCACCCCGCGCGCCCCGTCGCCCGTCACCACGACGGGCCAGTGCCCGGCGGCCTCCAGATGCCGTCGCGCCGACTCGGTGATCTCGGGTTCCAGGTCGATGGTGGTGACGAGGTCGTCGTCGCCGAGCCGGTGCGCGAGCAGGGCCGCGTTGTAGCCGGTGCCGGTGCCGATCTCCAGCACCCGGTGGCCGTCCGCCACCTCCAGCGCGACCAGCATCATCGCCATCAGGGACGGCTGGCTGCTGGAGGAGAGCAGTTCGCCGTCGCGCAGCCGGGTGGCCAGCGGGATGTCGGCGTACGCCCCGCTCATCCAGCGCGCCCGCGCGGCCGGGTCCGGGCTCTCGCCCCAGCGCCGCTCGTAGCCGCCGCCGACGCCGACGTAGTAGTACGGCACGAAGAGGTGCCTCGGCACCTGCTCGAAGGCGTCCCGCCACACCGGGTCGTCGGCCCACGCCCCGGTGCGGTCGATCTCGCGCACCAGCGCGGCCCGCGCCGAGGCGGCGAGCTCCTCGAGGTCCTCGTCGGGAACCTGCGCGCTCATACGTCCACTGTCCTGCGGAAGCCGCCGCGGGGCGACCCTCCCCCGCCTGACGAGGGGGTGGTCCTAAGCCTGGAGTCCTCCGTCCCCGCGTCTGAGACCATGGACGATGTGAATGAGATTCGGCGCGGCACGCTTCAGGAGCAGACCTTCTACGAGCAGGTCGGCGGGGAGGAGACCTTCCGCCGCCTCGTCCACCGCTTCTACGAGGGGGTGGCGGAGGACCCGATCCTGCGGCCCATGTACCCCGAGGAGGACCTCGGCCCCGCCGAAGAGCGCCTGGCCCTCTTCCTGATCCAGTACTGGGGCGGACCCTCCACGTACGGCGAGAAGCGCGGCCACCCCCGGCTGCGGATGCGCCACGCCCCGTTCACCGTCGACCGCGCGGCCCATGACGCCTGGCTGAAGCACATGCGGGACGCCGTGGACGAGCTCGGCCTCTCCGAGGAGCACGAGCGGACGCTGTGGAGCTATCTGACGTACGCGGCGGCGTCCATGGTCAACACGGCGGGCTGAGCCCGCCCGGGGGCGCCGCGGTCAGCGGACGCTGACGTCCAGAGCCCCGAGCCCGGCCCGGCGTACGGCTGTCGACCCGAAGGGCGTGCGCAGCCGGAGCCAGGCGCCCGACGAGAAGAGCCCCACCGGCGGCTGGTCCTGCGCCGGTGCGCCCGCGCGGCCGCGCAGGAAGCCCAGCGACTGGGCGGCGTGCACGGCCCGCACCGGCAGCCCGGTGTCGCCGACCGTGCGGGACCAGATCTCCCGCCCTATCCGGTCGAGTTCGGGCCGGCTGCGCCGCTCGGGCGGCAACTCCCCGGTGCGGGTGCGGAACTCGGCGACCACCGCGTCCACCAGGGCGCGCAGCGCGTCCGGCGCCGGCAGGCCCGGCTCGCGCCGCCAGCCGCCGCGCGGGGGCAGCACGCCGGCCCACGGCGGTCCGGTGACCGCCGCCGGGACGACGGCCGTGGTCGCCGCCTCGTCGACGGACTCCAGCAGTTCACCGGCGGAGACGGTCACGTCCAGCGTGACGTCAAGGCCGTTCTCGTACGGCTTGGCCAGCCGCACCGCGCGGATCGCCAGCACCTCGAAGGAGGGCGGCCGCCCGAACACGGCGAGGGCCGTACCGGCGGCCTGGAGGCGGACGGCGGCGCCGCGGTCGTAGTGCAGCAGCCGGGAGAGGAAGGCCGCGAGATCCGCCGCCTCCCCCTCGTCGGCGAGCTGGAGCACCGTCATGCGGCGACGGCCTCCTCCTCGCCGGCCTGCTCGCGGCCGTCGTCCGTGTACTCCTGGAGGAACTCCCGCTCCTCCGCGGTGATCCGGCGCGGCCGCTGGGCCTCGAAGTCGAACGGCACGATCACCGTCGACGCCCGGACGTAGACCACGTCACCGTCCTTCACCTCGTAGGTGATGGTGAAGGACGCGGCCCTGATCTGCGTGACCCACAGCTCGATGTCCACCGGGGTGTGCCGGTGGACGAGCTGCCGCTTGTAGTCGATCTCGTGGCGTGCCACCACGGACCCCTGCTGGAAGTCCTTCTCCGGGCGGAACAGGAAGTCGATACGGGCCTCCTCCAGATAGCGGAGGAACACCACGTTGTTGACGTGGCCGTACGCGTCCATGTCCGCCCAGCGCAGTGGGCAGCGGTAGAGGTGCCGCAAGATCGATCAGCCCCGGGTCAGCTTCTTGTAGGTGGCACGGTGCGGACGGGCGGCGTCCGGTCCGAGCCGCTCGATCTTGTTCTTCTCGTACGACTCGAAGTTGCCCTCGAACCAGAACCACTTGGAGTCACCCTCGTAGGCGAGGATGTGCGTGGCCACCCGGTCCAGGAACCACCGGTCGTGGGAGACGACCACGGCGCACCCGGGGAACTCCAGCAGCGCGTTCTCGAGGCTGGAGAGGGTCTCGACGTCGAGGTCGTTGGTCGGCTCGTCGAGGAGCAGCAGGTTGCCGCCCTGCTTGAGGGTGAGCGCGAGGTTCAGCCGGTTGCGCTCACCGCCGGAGAGCACACCGGCCGGCTTCTGCTGGTCCGGACCCTTGAACCCGAACGCGGACACGTACGCCCGGCTCGGCATCTCGACCTGACCGACGTTGATGTAGTCCAGCTCGTCGGAGACGACGGCCCACAGCGTCTTCTTCGGGTCGATGTTCTCGCGGCTCTGGTCCACGTACGAGATCTTGACGGTGTCGCCGACCTTGATGGAACCGGAGTCCGGCGTCTCCAGACCCTGGATCATCTTGAACAGCGTGGTCTTGCCGGCGCCGTTCGGGCCGATGACACCGACGATGCCGTTGCGCGGCAGCGTGAAGCTCAGGTCGTCGATGAGCAGCTTCTCGCCGAAGCCCTTGGTGAGGTTGTTGACCTCGACGACGATGTTGCCCAGGCGCGGGCCCGGCGGGATCTGGATCTCCTCGAAGTCCAGCTTCCGCATCTTGTCGGCCTCGGCGGCCATCTCCTCGTAGCGGGCCAGACGCGCCTTGGACTTGGCCTGCCGCCCCTTGGCGTTGGACCGCACCCACTCGAGCTCTTCCTTGAGCCGCTTGGCGCGCTTGGCGTCCTTCTGGCCCTCGACCTTGAGACGGGTCTGCTTGGTCTCGAGGTACGTGGAGTAGTTGCCCTCGTAGGGATAGGCGCGCCCGCGGTCGAGCTCGAGGATCCACTCGGCGACGTTGTCGAGGAAGTACCGGTCGTGGGTGATGGCCACGACGGTGCCCGCGTACTTGGCGAGGTGCTGCTCCAGCCAGTTCACCGACTCGGCGTCGAGGTGGTTGGTGGGCTCGTCGAGGAGCAGCAGGTCGGGCGCCTCCAGCAGCAGCTTGCACAGCGCGACACGGCGGCGCTCACCACCGGAGAGCGTGGTGACGGGCCAGTCGCCGGGCGGGCAGCCCAGGGCGTCCATGGCCTGCTCGAGCTGCGCGTCGAGGTCCCAGGCGTTGGCGTGGTCGAGCTCCTCCTGGAGCTTGCCCATCTCGTCCAGCAGCGCGTCCGAGTAGTCGGTCGCCATCTGCTCGGCGATCTCGTTGAACCGGTCGAGCTTGCCCTTGATCTCGGCGACACCCTCCTGGACGTTCTCCAGGACGTTCTTCTCCTCGTTCAGCGGGGGCTCCTGCAGCAGGATGCCGACGCTGTAGCCGGGAGACAGGAACGCGTCACCGTTCGACGGCTGCTCGAGGCCCGCCATGATCTTCAGAACCGTCGACTTGCCGGCGCCGTTCGGGCCGACGACGCCGATCTTCGCACCAGGGAGGAAGTTCAGGGTGACGTCGTCGAGGATCACCTTGTCGCCGTGCGCTTTGCGCGCCTTGCGCATGGTGTAAATGAACTCAGCCAAGAGAAACCGTCCGGCAGCTTGAAATCAGGCAGTGGGCAGATACACCCCATCTTGCCGCACCGCCACCCCTGTGCGGAAACGCGTATCCCGCTGCGCCTCCGACCTGCGCTTTCCCGCCACGCTGTACGGCAGACCTGTCGCTGTCGGTCACGATCGGTCGCCCTCGCAGACCCTCGGACGGCCCAGGGACGGCCGAGCCGTTCGTTCGCCCCGCTGGCGGCTCGGGATATTGATCAGTAACTGATGGGCTTCGCCCTCCCCTGAGTATCCCCACCGCTGCCTGCGAAGGTGGGGCGCATGGGCAACGCACGGGCGTACGCCGTCCTCCGCACCACTGACGCCATGGAGACGTGGACGCAGGGCCTGATCTCCTCGACGTGTCGGAGGAGGCGCTGGCGCTCTCGGTGCCGGTGAGGGCGCGGGCTGGGCGCAGGGCGGCAGGGGGCTGCGGCTCTGCTTCCACCCCGGCGACAGCGGCCGGCTCTCCCTCTCCGTCCATGATCCCGACCAGCTGACGGTGGCCCTCGGGCTCGAACCTCCGCCGCAGTGGATCGAGGAGCATGAGATCCGTCTGCGGCGGGTGCGCGAGGTGTACGGGCAGTCCTGAGGCTGTGCGGCCGTCACCGCGGGGTCCTGCCGCACAGCACGACGCGAGCAGCGGTCAGGCGGCCTCAGCCCTGCGTCCGGGCTTCCCGCTTGCGGAGGACCACCAGGACCGTGCCGCCGATCACGACCAGGCCGATCGCCAGGCCGGCGATGAGCGGGGTCATGTCGGAGCCACCGGTCGCGGCGAGGTTGGTGTCGTCGGGCGGGGAGCCGACCGTGACCGGGGTCGGCTCGCTCAGGGTCTGCGTCGTACTGCCCGACGCGTCGGCCTCACCGGCCCGCGTCATGCAGTCCAGCACCCCCGCGAACCGCTTCTGGAAGCCGCCCGGCCCCTGGATCGTGAAGTCGTACGCCTGGTCCTCCTGCAGCGGGACGGTCACCGTGCGCGACTCGCCGGCCGCGATGGTGTGCTCGATCCCGAGCAGTTCGAAGGTGAACGCCTCGGTGCCCTTGTTCGACGCGGTGATGTCCACGCCGCCCTTGTCGCAGTTCTCCACCGCCGACAGTGCCGGTATGGCCCCGGACTTCGCCCAGGTGGCACTCGCCGTCGCCGAGACCGTCGACTCGCTGGAACCGGCGAGGATCTGCGTCTGGCTGCGGCTGTCCGCCGCCAGGGCGCGTCCCACCGGCACGGTCGTCGAGGCCTGCACGGTCAGCTCGGCCTGGCCGTCCGCAGCTTTCTCGGGGACGTCGAAGAACAGCTGGCTGCCGTCCACCGCCGACGTGACGGCCCGGCCGTCCCGGTCCACGATCCGCACCCCGCTGGTCGCGGCATCCGCCGGCGGCGTCACGGTCACGCTGTCCGCGTCCGTGCGCACCGTCACCGGACCGAGCCGCTCACCGGGGTGGCCGGAGACCGCGGGCGGGTCGAGCGTCAGGGACGCCCGGGGTTCGGCCGTGTTCCGCGCGTTCTCCTCCAGGTAGTCCGCGAGCCGCTCGGCCTGCGGGTCGACGGCCTCGACGTCCACACCGTCGGAGTACCGCCAGATGGCCACCTGCGTACCGGCCGCCGCGTCCTGCTGGGTGAGGACGCCGTCGACCCCTGCCCGGCCGGCGAGCGCGGCCAGGTCGTTCACCTGCGGGTAGGAGTTCTGGAGGATCCAGCGAATCTTGCCCGCGTCCTTGTTGGCGCCGAGCGAGGTGGCGCTCCACGGGGTCTCGCGGTATCTCGCGTCGCGCTGCGTGGGGTTGTGGATGTCGACGCAGTACGTCTGGAGGGCGCCACCGCCGTCGACCGACATCTCGAACAGACCGGCCGAGAGCTGCTGGTCGCCGGTGTCGGTGTGCACGACCGCGGCACCGTACGTCTTCAGCCCGCCTATGGTGGCGGTCGCCCCGCCCTGGCTCGGCGTCGCTCCGTCGGCCGCGGCCGTGCCGGCGCCGACCGCCACGGAGGCGGCGACCAGTCCGGACACCAGGGACGCGGCGGCGAAACGGGCCGCCCCTCGCCCGCGCAACGACAGCGCGGAGAACGCAGCAAACACTAAATTCCCCTTCGAGCAGGACCCGTTGACGTGGGGGGTACGGTCCCACCAGCAGAATCAGAAGCCCCGTGAGCTATGCCCGGCATCCTAGGTACGCGGCGCACCACGCTTCCCCGGGATCCCGCCGGACGGCCGATCCGACTCGTAATCGTTATCGCCAAGATCCTTTGCGGGCCCTTCGCGGGCAGGGCTTATCGACAAATCCACCGGGTCGTTCGGAACGCATTAGCCGATAAGCCACAGTCCGGTCAGCAGCCCACGTCTGTGACTGACGTCACGTCACCATGGCTGGTTCTTCCGCCTGTTGTGCCTGCGAGGCCGTGGGCGGAGGTGTCTCCCACTCCGGTTCGGGCTGCGCACTCGCGGCGGCGGTGCCCTGCTCCGGCCTGGACGCGCGCCGGAACGCCGAGGTGCCGCGCGCGAGATCGTGGCCGATCGACGTCGCCTCGAGGTCCGCCGACATCCAGCTCTGCCCGTCGCGCACGTCCGACCGCACCTTCAGCCGGCCCTGCACCACGACCGGGTCGCCCACGTTCAGCGAGGCCGCCGCGTTCGTGGCGAGCTGCCGATTCGCCCACACCGTGAAGAAGTTGGTGTGCCCGTCGGTCCACTCGTTCTTCGCGCGGTCCAGGTACCGCGAGGTCACCGCCAGCCTGAACCGCGCGGACGGCCCCGTCGGCAGCTCCCGGTACACCGGCTGCGTCGCCACGTTGCCCACCGCGCAGATGATCGTCTCGTTCATCTCGAACCCCTCCCCGGCCCGGCCGCCCTGCCGCCGGGCCGACACGCGTACGGGCCCGTCCCGTACGACTGCGTCCGGCCTGCCGGCCACGCCCCCCGGTACGTCCGGGGTGCGTCACCGGCACCGCGGCCGATCACGTCCGTCGCGATCGCCGCGAAGCCAGACTGCCTCCGTCGGGCCGAGCCCGCTGAGCCCTGTGGACCAGGGTCAGGTCTGTGGATATCTCCGCCGCTCGTGTGGGTGACCGGTCCGCCCATCGGGGCAACCGGCCCGCCCCGACGGGACCGATCCCGGCTTGCGGATCAGCCCGACTCACCGCGCCGGCGACCCCACCCCCATCACCCTCCCGTACTGCTCCCGAACCTCCCGGTACCGCAGCAGCTCCGCCGCCACCGGATCCAGCACCCGGGCCCGGCCGCACCCGGCCGCCGCCTCCCGCAGCCGCCGTTCCGCCTCCTGGCCGTAGCGGCGTGCCGGTCCGCGGGCCGCCATCCGGCAGCCCCACTCGACGAGCGGCCCGCCGATGATGCCGGCCACCATCAGCAGCACCGGCACGCCCAGGTTGGGCGTCATGACGCCGATGATCTGCGCGGCCAGCCAGAGCCCGCCGACGACCTGGAGGATCGTCATGGACGCCTGCACCAGCACGGCCGCCGGCCACCAGCCGGGCCGCGGCGGCCGCCCGGGCGGCAGTCCGGCCCGCGCCCCGAGATCGTCCAGCGCCTCGGGCAGCCCTTGGGCGCCCTTCACGGCCGCCTCGCGCACCGCCTGCGCCCACGGCGTCGGAAGCCCGGCCGAGGCCTGCTCCGCGACCGTCCGCACCGCCTGCTCGACACGCTGGCGCGCGGTGGCCTCCTCGTCCGCCTGGACGCGCGGGGACAGCCGTCCGGTCGTCGACTCGCCGCGGTCCTGGTACCACCGCCACAGCCGCAGCCAGGGCGTCCCGCAGGCGCGGTTGGCGTTGCGCAGCCAGGCCCGTTCGGCGGCCTCCCCGGCCGCGGTGGCGCCGATGGCGTCCGCGAGCCGGGCGGAGAACTCGTCCCGCGCCTCCTCGCTCAGCCCCGTCCGCCTGCTGGCCGCGTACACCGGCCGCAGCCGCCACCCGGCGGCGTCCACGTCGGCGGCGATCCGGCGCGCCGCGGCACCCCGCTCCGCCACGAACTGCCCGAGCGCCTCCCGCAGGTCCCCGACGCCTTCCCCGGTCAAAGCCGACAGGGCCAGCACGACGGCACCTGGCTCACCGTGCTCGCCCAGCGCGATGCCGTCCTCGTCCAGCAGCCGCCGCAGATCGTCGAGGACCTGGTCGGTGGCCTCCCCGGGCAACCGGTCGACCTGGTTCAGGACGACGAACATGATCTCGGCGTGCCCGGCCATGGGTCGCAGATAGCGCTCGTGCAGGATCGCGTCGGCGTACTTCTCCGGGTCGACGACCCAGATGACCGCGTCGACGAGCCCCAGTACCCGGTCGACCTGCTCGCGGTGCTGGACGGCCGCCGAGTCGTGGTCCGGCAGGTCGACCAGGACGAGCCCGCGCAGCTGCCCGTCCGACGCCGCGTTCTGCGCGGGGCGGCGGCGCAGCCGGGGCGGGATGCCGAGGCGGTCGATGAGCCCGGCCGCGCCGTCGCTCCAGCTGCACGCGAGCGGCGAGGAGGTCGTCGGCCGCCGTACGCCGGTCTCGGAGATGGTGACGCCGGCGAGCGCGTTGAACAGCTGCGACTTGCCGCTTCCCGTGGCCCCCGCGATGGCGACGACCGTGTGCTGCCCGGACAGCCTGCGACGGGCGGCCGCCTCGTCGAGGACCCGTCCGGCCTCGGAGAGCGTGCGGTTGTCGAGCCGCGTACGCGACAACCCGACGAGCTCACGCAGCGCGTCGAGCCGCGACCGCAACGGCCCGTCGTAGGCGAGCGGCGTCACGGCGTGCGGCGACACGGACACCCGGGGCTCCACGATCGCGGACTGCTCGGCAGCGGTGGTCGTCTCGTTGACGCGCCGCGCGATCAGCCCGTCGTCCCAGGGGGTCGAGGACTCCGCCGTACCGGAGGACGACGACTCGGACGGGGCATGCGCGCCGGAGCCGTCGGACGACGACGCGGAACCAGCCGATGAAGCGGCCGATGCACGAGGGGACGACGCGCCCCCGCCTCCATCCGCCCCCTCCCCGTCCTCCTGACGGCCTCCGGACTCGGACACATCGGCACGCGCGTGTGCGTGGCCGTCGAGGTCGCCGGGAGCGCCGTCGCGGACCGGCGTGTCACCGTCCGCCGCCGTACGCTCCGCGCGCGCGTGGCCGTCGTCGGCGGGCGCGCCCCCCGCGACCGCTTCCCTGTTCACGGGCTTCCTCCAGAGCTTGCGCCGCTCCGGCTCCTGGGCGTCGGCCCCGACCGGGCCGGGCAGGGCCTCCTCGGGGGCCCCGTGCCCGCCGTCCTCCTGCTGATCGGCGTGTTCCGTGTGGTCCTGGTCAGTGACGGCAGTCACCGGTCACCTCTCCTTCTGCAGTACGGACAACGCGGCGATGAGTTCGGCCTGGGGGTCCGGGTGGACCTCCAGCGCGTCGAGCGGGGCGAGCCGGCGCTCGCGTTCGCTGTACATGACGCGGTCCAGGTGCTCGTTGAGGAGCCGTCCGGCCCGGTCGCGCAGCCGCAGCGCGCCATGGGCCCCGATCCGCTCGGCGAGCCCCTCCCCGGCGGAACGGGCCCGGCGCCCGCCGAGCAGCGCCGTGGCGACGAGCGCGGTGACGACCTCGGGATCCGGGGGCGCGGTCCGCTCGAGGTCGGTGACCTCGTCCTCGGCGTACTCCTCCAGCTCCCGGCGCCACCGCCGTACCGCCACGCCGATGCGGTGTTCCACGCTCTCCGGCAGCGGGTCCCGGGCCGTCAGTTCGGGCGCGGCGGCGGCCGGTTCGCGCCGCCAGGCGTCGTCGACGCGCTCGTCGGCGGCCGTGACGGCGCACAGGAGGAGGGTGCTCAGGCTCTCGACCAGCGAGTCGAGGAGTTCCCCGGCGGTGCAGTCGAGGGGGAAGGCACGCCACCGTTTGAGTGCGTCACCGGCGAGCACGGCACCGGCCTGGAGCCGGCCACGCACGCGTGCGTACTCGCTGTCGTACGCCGCGTCGACCGCACCCGTGAGCCGGAGCGCGGCGGCGTACTGGGCGGCGGCGGCCCCGGCCAGCTCGGGCATACGGGCCTTGAGGGAGTCGAGCAGGCCGTTGGCGGTACGGGCCACGGCGTGGGCCCGGGCCGCGGGGTCCTGGACCTGATGGGCGAGCCAGGTGCGCAGCGGCGCCACGGCGGTGGCCGGGAGCAGTCCGCCGCCCCAGGCCGACTCGGGCAGTTCCGGGACGGTGAAGCGGGGCACCTCGCCGAGGCCCGCCTTGGTGAGCAGCGCGCCGTACTGCCGGGACACCTCGGAGACGACCTGGTGGGGGACCCGGTCCAGGACGGTCACGAGGCTGGCGTCGTACTCCTTGGCGGTGCGCAGCAGATGCCACGGCACGGCGTCGGCGTACCGGGCGGCCGTCGTCACCATGATCCAGATGTCGGCGGCGCAGATGAGCTCCGCGGCGAGGGCGCGGTTGTCCGCGATCAGGGAGTCGATGTCGGGCGCGTCGAGGAGGGCGAGTCCGGTGGGGAGCGTGTCCGCGGTCTCGATCCGCAGGACGCGCTCGGTCTCCTCACCGGGCAGCATCAGATCCTCGGCTGGGTCCTGTTCGGGCGCCCACACGCGCGTGAGGTCGGGTAGGACACGCATCCCGCTGAACCAGTGATGGTCGTCCGGATGGCAGACCAGCACCGGGGTGCGTGTCGTGGGTCGCAACACCCCCGCTTCGGTCACGCGCCGGCCCACGAGCGAGTTGACGAGCGTCGACTTGCCGGCGCCGGTGGACCCGCCCACGACGGCCAGGAGCGGCGCTTCGGGCTCTTTGAGGCGGGGCACCAGATAGTCGTCGAGCTGGGCGAGCAGTTCGTCACGGTTGGCACGCGCGCGTGGCGCCCCTGCCAGGGGCAGCGGGAAGCGTGCGGCCGCGACACGGTCGCGCAGGGCGGAAAGTGCGTCGAGCAGCTGAGGCCGTACGTCCAAGGTCACCACATGCGAAGAATGCCCAATTTTAGGGGATTTCTGAAGCATATGGCCATGTCTGCGTGCCGATAGGACACAAGGGACGGAAGGGACGACCGGGACAGAGGCATAGTCCAGGCATAACGAGTGCACAACACCCGGTGCGCGAGAGGCCAAAAGCAGTGCACGATTCGTACCTGCCTGCGATTATCAGGACCGCTTCACCGAACCTCCACATCGAGCCACGGAGGCGAAGCGACAGGGACACGGATGCGGGAGCCCTATCCTTGTCCCCGGCAACGTCACGGAACGGCCCACACCCGGGCACCACGAACGAGGCCACCACACCCGGCCCCCGTAGCTCAGTGGATAGAGCAGGCGCCTTCTAAGCGCTTGGCCGCAGGTTCGAGTCCTGCCGGGGGCGCCCAGTCTCCGCCCTCCCTCGGGAGGGCGTTTTTGCTGTTCAGGGCGGGTGCCACCCGACACGACGAAGCCCCGGGCACTCCCCTGCCGATCATGGGGAGACTCCGGGGCTGTCCGGCTGTCACCGGGTTTCTGCGGGTCGCTGTGTCGAATACGTGTCGAAGTCTTACGCCGGCGGACGGCTCAGTCGGCGTCGGACAGGTCGGGCAGATCCCCTGCGGCTTCGAGCCGCCTCTTCAGGTCCGGCAGCTGCCCTTCGACGCATCGTGCGTAGGTGGCGAGCAGCACAGGCACGCTGTTCCCGGCCCACTCGGCCACCTGAGCGGGCGGGACCCCGTCGTTGAGCCACTTGGTCAGGCGGGTGTGCCGGTTGTCGTACCCCCGCTTACCGGTCGGCGACTCGAAGAGGTGGGGAGGCAGTGCTGCCTTACGAGCGCCACGCCAGGCCCGGCGAATGACGGAACCCGCGAGGATGCCGCCGTTCTCCCCCTGGAACAGAAGATCATCCGGCTTGAGTCCTTCGTCCTCGATGTGCTGTCGCAGGATGCGAGTGAGGGCGGGATGACCCGGCACGGTACGCGTGTCTCCGTGTGGAGCCAACCGGTTCAAGGACCGTTCACCGAGTGACTACGGCAGCGGCTCGGGCGCAACAGCTCCGCCGGGTGGGCCGCAAAGATCGAGCGCGAGGCCGAAGACGCCAGCACCCTGGTGGTCGAGCTGTTTTTTGCCTGCGGGACGAGCACCGAGCCGAGTGGTCGCAGCCCGAGGGATAAGACTTTCCCTACTTCATCAAGGCCCGCGCACAGCGCGGGCGCCGCCTCTGCGGCGCGGCCTGCCTCCTGTCTGCGCCCCGGCTGGCCGCGCCAGGCGGCGCGCTAGCGAGCTGCGGGCAGTGAAGTGGGAGACACCCTCTATGGCTGGGGCGGTCGGCTCCACGACTTTAGCCAGCCACTTTGGCGCGAGCCTCGAAGATCATGGCCCCAACGTCGTGCTTTAGCGGGCAGGTCCACAGACTGCCCGACGCGCCGGAAGCTTACGGGCCATGATCACTCGCGCCAAAGCAGCTCCCGGCCAAAGTCGTTGCGCCGACCTCGTGGACACCGCAGCGGTGGCAGCCGATCCCGCTTCCCGATTCATCAGAACTCTGGATTGTGCAGAATTTCATGCAGTACGATCACTTCGTGTGTGCCTTGAGACGCGACGTGCCTCCAACTGCCAGCCCGGAGCCACATGAATACCGCAAAGCACTACCTAAGATGCGGCTTTTCCTGAGCGATATTTCCGATGTCAAGAGATTGCTGGAACGTGACGCCGAGGCCGTGATAATCCAGGCCGGAGACGCGACAGCAGAAAGCGTTGATGACCTCAGAGATGCGAGCAAACGAGAACTTCGAACAGTGCGGCTAATCACCGTCAGACCCGAAATTGTCGTGGCCTTAGGAGAGTCGCCAGTCGTACGCACTACGGAGCAAAGCCAGGCGGCCCTGAGCCTAGTGGATGCCGTAGAAGAAATGCTAAGACCTCGAATGTCTTTTGGCGTTCGACACCGTCGCCTAGTGCAGGCCGCCACTGCACTAATGACACTGTCCGGGATCGCCGCCACCATCGCTCTCATCAATGCTTACAAAAGCTTGGCATTTGGCATCCTTCCCTATCTAATTCTTTTGGGCGCTATCGCCCTGATGAACAGGGTGATCGACGGACGCGCCGAAGTGGTGCCTCTCCTCCCACGCGAGCAACGAGAAGAGCGGCTGACGCAGCAGAATTTGATTATCGCCGGAGTGCTCAGTTTTTTGGGCGGCGCAGCTGTGGCGGCATTGACCTTTTACATGGGCTGGAAGCGGTAGCGGTAGCGGGGCGACCATCCCATGGATCACGGCGAGGAGTTGCACAGCTCACCTACTCCGACCAGATAGACCGACAAGCCGAAAGGTCCAGCATTTCCGCATGGCCACCACACCAAATCAGCAGACAGACGTCCGCAAGGTTTATTACCAGTGCCGCCTTGGCCAAGGTGAACTAGAGCGCATTTTCGACGTTGCATGCGAAGGGATATCTTCACCAGACGTTCAGATCTCGACGGTAGTCGGGAGCACTCGGTTTTGGAATTCGAACCTAGCCGACCTTATCGCAACGCTTCAAGCTAACACTCCGGAAACCAGTGGCAAGTGGACGAACATCTCCATGGAGGCAAAGAACTCCTCCATGGAACGCTCGGTCGCCATTTCCATCGACACCGAGCGGACCGAGTTCAACTTTTCCGGCTCCGACTCTACGTGGGTATACGGTCAGTCCGCCCGCATGGAATCTTTCCTTGGGGCACACGGAGCGGTCCGAAATTCCCCCAGATATGAAGCAACAATTTCAGTGGTTTTTGCAGTTTTCTTCATCGGCATAGGAGCACTTTGGGCATTCGGCGACCTCGGAAAGGAGTCGGTTGAAGAATGCATGCAAAAGGCGGAGGAGTCGAAGGAGAATCAGCGCACATTCAACATCATCATGGGGGCTCTCCTTTCATTCGGAATCCTCTTCACTCTATTTCAGTTCTTGAAGAGGAGGTCTCTCCGGGCACAGCTCCGCATCAATTCTGCCGTAGCCGATGGGACATGGTGGTCCAGGCTGTCCGTAGGGGAAAAGATCGCCGCTATCGGCATCCCAATCGCTTCGCTGGCCACGGTCGGAACGTTGATTTCTGCGGCCAGTGACGCGATAGGGAAATAAAACCGGGGGCCTCACGAGGCCCCCGGCCCTGGGCATATCGACTAACTCCGTTCTCTAGCAATCATGAGAATGATTGCCATAAGAAGCAGAGAAATCGGTTCCATTGCGGACTCCCTCACAAGGTCGTGCCCACTCGGGGCGGCGGATGCAGGGAGCCGGCGCTGTTGCCAAGTAGGGCCATTCTGCCTCAGGTTGATGCCTGTGTGCGCCGGTTCGGGAAGTTCGCTGGACCGAGTCTTCACTCTGAAGCGTGCGCCCGCGCACTCCGCACGAGCAGGTTCACGCCTTCACCGTTGGAGGGAACCGCGCCACCGTGCCTAGAACTGTGGCGGACCGAGCAGCGGCTAGGGGGAGACGGCATGGCGAAGTGCGGCGCGCGCACCAAGACAGGCGGTCGGTGTCAGAGGCAGGTTGTGTCAGGCACGTCCCGCTGCCCAGTGCATCAGGGGCCGTGGTCGGCATACGGTGTGGCCCAGCGCAAGGAGAAGGAAGCCCAGGCGAAGAAGCGCAAGATACGCAAGAAGCGCTAGCCCAAGTTGACATCCACAGCTGACATCAACGCCGCCGGACGGCAGCAGACTTGCATGCGCCACTGTGGACTACCCAGCCGCAGGGCTCTAGGGCAGGATGGAGCGCTGATTGAAACCGGCAGGTCGGCAGCAGGTCACGGCGTTGATCGATATCGCGGCCGAGACATACACGCTCCTGCTCGGTCCGCGCATCCTCGTCTTGGCGGACTCATTACCTCGCCGCTGTGCTCCGCGATGACAGTGCGGGGGAGGTACTTTCGGAGGAAGTTGCTCAGGAGTTGAGCCTCGCGGACGGTCCCCTTCGAGCCCCGGTGCTTAGCGATGCCGCTGGCCTTGAAGTCGGCAAGCATCCTGTCGGCTACCGAAGCGAGGATCTTAGCTAGCGCTGAAGCTGCAGGGTCAGACACGGCAGCAGTGTCCCACCATGGGGCTGAATGTCGCGCGGTGCTGCGGCCGCTGGGCCGTCTCTGGGCCGTCCGAGACTCCCCGAGGCCAACCAACGACGACCGGCAGCGACAGTTGACCGACAGCCGCCAACCGCGAACCAGCAGGTCAGAGTACCCTGCCTATACCCGTTTCCCCCCAGGGGTGGCGATCCGGCAAGATGGGGTGCTTCTCACCAGCCCCTCCCCCGGAGATGCCGGCCCGGTACCCAGCCGCGAGAACTGCGGGTGTGAACGTGTCCTGGTTGTCCGGTCGCTGACGGGCCTTCACCCCGTGGGGTTGAGATAGCCCATCAGGGACGCCGGCCTCTTCTGTAGGTGTAGGAGCCGAAGGCGACTTCCGATCTGCTCTGTCATCCGAGGAAACGACGCCTCTGACGCTTGGACGAAGGCACGTTGTAGCCCCACTACGAACCCGCTTCCTGCCTAGCACGCACTATCTGCGATACAGGAGGGCACCGCGCGCCTCCTCGATCAAGGAATCTGCTGGTCAGAGCCCATTGGCAAGTTCAATTCTGATTGTGCTCCGGAGCCATCTCCCCTCCACACGCCATCCAAGGTGATCTACACAGAGTGATGCGGCCGCGCCGATAACAGCTTGGGCACGAACGATGGAGAATCAGGGCACAGCGCCCTTCCGCGCCATCAACATGGCGACCACGACATGTGGGGGGGAGAGGTGGGGGAATGCCTCGTTGGAGAGACCTGCCCGACGAACTTGATCCGCAAGTACGGGAGTTCGCGAGCCAACTGCGCCGGCTCGTGGACCGCAGCGGACTCAGCATCGCTGCGGTGGCCGACCGCACGGGCTATAGCAGGACCTCCTGGGAACGCTATCTCAACGGTCGGCTCCTCGCGCCCAAGGGGGCGGTCACCGCCTTAGCCGAGATCACCGGGACCAATCCCATCCACTTGACGACGATGTGGGAGCTCGCCGAGCGTGCCTGGAGCCGCGCGGCGACGCGCCACGACACGGCCATGGAGGCCATGCGAATCTCCCAGGCCCGTGCTGCGCTCTCTACAGCAGAGGCTCCGCTCAGGCACAGGAGAAGGGCCAAGCGAGCATCAGTTACGCCGGATGGTGGCTCAACTGCCGATGCCGCACCTGTTTCGTCGGGCATCGCTGATGGTTTGGAGGCTCTCTTCCAGCGACTTGGGCCGCCACCTGACTCTCTCTCCACACCTCAGCCTGTTGGCTCGAAGGACGGGGGCGGAGCCCGATGACAACCGGCTGGAGAGACTGGAAGCAAGATCCGACCGGGTTCGGCATCGCGAAACAGTGGGCTGAGTTGCCAGCAGAGCACCTGAAAGTCGCCCTGGAAGCACTCGAACCGCAGCTTCAGAGGGAACACGAAGCACAGATGGAACACATGCGCCTTGCGGCCCAAGAAGCCGATGCCGCGCGCACTCATCGCTTGTACTTGTGTGGTCTCATCGCCGGTTTCATGGTGACCATCGGAATGCTGGTCGGTGCCGTGATAGTGGGAAGCAACAACCAACCTGTTCTCGCAGGCATCCTGTCTGGCCCTAGCGTGATTGCCCTGGCATCGGTCTTCGTGCTGCGCCGCAATGACGCAGCACAAATGCGAGTTGTTGCTCGGGCGCATCAGTCGGTCCTGAACTCGGCTACTCCGCTGGGCTCAACACCCGCACCGCCATCGACGCCAAACCCAGGCGGCCCCATCTAGCTCGTAGGTCCATCTCGTTGTCTCTACGTTGGCTTGCACTTTCCGCGACTGGCCTAGGTGCCACTCAGAGTTCTAGGCATCCGGCTGTCCAGTCGGGCCTATGACGGCACGTATCAGCAGGACATCCCTACGAGGCCAGTATTTTTTTCCCGGAAGGCAGTAACACCCGCACCCGCGAGGAAAGGACCCCGTTGTCAGAGATCGAGCTTGGCAAGGGCATAGCCCTCGCACCTCCCGAGGAACCGTTCACCGTTCAGGGGCGGACCTTCACGAAGGAACACTCTCAGGGCATCGCTACAGACTGGATGCTCTCCCTCAAAGGTCGCCCCAGCATCACCGTTCGAGACATCACATGGGAGGTCGGGGAGCGCGACATTCGCACGATCCTGCCCGAACAGCTTCCCGAAATGCCCCGCGAAATGGCCAAGTTCTACGAGCGCCGGCGCGCGGGCGTCTACTACTGCAACCACGGTCACCACACCTGGATGACTGCTCGGACCATCACCTTCCAAGAAGACGGCTGGCCCCTGCACCAGCAACAGCCCAACCTGGACGCCCTTGACGCCGCGTGCGACCCTGACCTAATCGAAGCAGCCTGCCGACTCGGCATCGCCGATATAGGGCCCAAAGGAGAGGTCATCACGCACGACCGGCCGGGCAAGGGCGAGCTCTGCGCTCTGTTCGAGCCCGACTGCGACGAGGGAGCTCACGCGGTGTTCTATGCGGTGACTCGCATTGTGCCCGTCCTGCGTCGCATCGGCTGGCTGTAGTTCCAGAAGCGAGCGGCCAAAGGATCTTGGATCCGGAAGAACGTGCCCGACACACCTCCGACACAGTCGCGGTCAGAGCTGATCCCAAGACCATCTCCACCGCAGGTCAGAGGCTGTGCGTGCCCGGATTCATGCATTCACTCCGGAGCCGTTGCAGCGTCCGGCAAAAGTTGTGGCACCACTGAGTACAGGCGAGCACCATAGGCGCATGACAGAAGAGTACGATCTGGGCGAACTCCCCGATGACGTAATACACATGGGGCGCTTCTTCGAAGCCTCGTCCGCCTGGCCTGAGAGCGCCTGGTTCGGGCGCGCCATGGCTCTCCTTCACTTCGGCACGTACCGCGTTGATCGCTTTCCGTTCGAGGAGACCTTCGAGAATGATCTCGCTGCCGCAGCGGCGCTGGCTCGAAGCTTCACCCAGCTGCGGGCGGCTTGGGTGGTCACGAGCCACGGCTTTCTAGCAGAGATGCGCAACTTGCTACGTTCGGTGTATGAGTCTGCCGGCCTTGCCAGAGTGTTGGCCAAGGACCCCAAGATGGCCGATCAGTGGCTTCGTGACGGCAAGTGGTTCCCTGACGTGCGTGTACGACAGTGGCTCAGCGACGTACGAGGGGACTCCGCGCATGAGGTTGAAAAGTACAAGAACTTTTACGCGGAAGCTTCGGCTTGGGCCCACCCGACGGCCGAGTCTTGCATGGGGCAGTTCACGGTAGAGGAAGATCATTTCTTCCTGAACTCGGCGACCGCATTCGACGAAGAGGCCTGTCGACAAGCGGTCAGTCTGCTCGCATCCACAGCACTCTTCGCGTGCTTCGCCTTCCGTAACGCGGTTGTCAACGAGCGGGCCATCGACCCGGCCTGGCGAAGAAATCTGTATGACCTCGCCCGCGAGATGTCGGACGAGGCGATGCCCCACCTCGACCGAGACTGGGCCGCTGAGCAGGCTCACTACGACGCTGTCATGACTAACCTGCGTGATCGGCGCTACCTCAAAGGGCAGTTGCGCACCCATCCCAGGGCGTACGACAACCTCAAGCCTCAGGAGTCGAACCAGCGTAACTAGGGGCGTGTTCCCTCTTAATTGTCACGCCTGTGCGGTACTGCGGGCCAGATGCCTCTTGCAGCCGCCACGGACGGGCAGGCCTGCCGGGTCAGCTGCGGAAACGGGAGAGCCAGGTGCCGCCGGCCCTCTGCTCGGGCACGGCCTGCTCCTGCTCGTGGTGCCCGTGCTCGGCCTGCTCAATCTGGACAACCGTGACGGCCTCGCAGCAGGTCACCGCGTTGATCGCTTACAGAGTCGCAGGTCTGTAAGCCGGTCAACCACAGCCCTCCACAGTGGAGACATAGGTTAGGCGGCGGCCTTTTTGTCGGTAGGGGTTGTTCCTACAGAGGGCTAAGCCCCACACTCGCATGACGTGGGGGACAGCGGACTATGGGTTGCAGTGCTGACAGCTGCCACGGCGGTGCTCGCCAGCTGGGTTACGAGCCGCGGACATACGCGAGCTGCCCGATTACAGGCTGAGATTTCAGCGTCAGCTCAGGAGGGGATACGTCGGCGGGAAGTTCGGCGATCTTCTTACCTTGCCTTCCTCGAGCAAGCACACCTCATGGGTGTCGAGTATCGCCAGACTCCAGACATCCTGAGCGCTGAGGACCCGGAGCAGCGCCGGGCACGCCTCGAAGAACACCGAGCACGCTTACGTGAAGCCTTCGGTCCCTTCCGCCACACTTGTCAGGTTGCCACCGTCCACGCCTTGAGTGCTGAGGCGAGAAGGGCATGCGACCGCGTCTTTGCCGCGTCCAAAACGGTGTATATGGCGCTGGGCGATATCGCGGAGGGTGTCACTGACGCCTCAGCGTTCCACTCAGCCCTCGATGTCTACTGGAACGCGGTCGACGAGCTGGGCGAAGCCGTGCGCCTCGAAGAGCCGTGATGAGGCGGGGTGTCAACGGCTCTGTGCGCGCAGCTTCGAATCCCACCTGGGGCGCCGATGCACGAGGCGGAGCGCCTCGGATCCGGGCCGAAGTGCCATCACTGTTGTGCTGGGCGAGCCGCCTTACGTCGGTCGATCGTTCTGAGGGTGCCTCTCTCGGCGTAGGCACAGAGAAGCGGGGGGAGGAGCCCGGTGCGAAACCGGGCTCCTCCCCCCGTCGGCAAGGAACGGAAGGTCGTTGCTGGCCGCTAAAACGCAGCCATCTCTTCAGAAGCAGTGAGGGTCGCTCACCGCTAGGAGGTCACCGCGGCTGGTTGCAACGCGGAGCACATCGCGCAAGGACCCGGTCAGGTCCTTGGCCAGCCGTCGCATGTCCTCCGAGTCCGTGGCCAGGTCGTCGAGCTTGTTTGAGGCTTGCTCCAGCAGCTCGGCGGCCGTTCCCAACTGCACGGCCTCGATGTTGTCCGCCAAGCGGGACATGTAGCCCTCCCCGTCGTCGGTGCTCAGGTAGCAGGGCTTGCCCTCCGGTCCCGACCATGGGAGGAGTCGCAGTCTGTTCGGTGCCGTCATTCTTGCGTCTGCCTCTCATCGGTCATGTGGTGGGTGGTGAAGACCGCGTCGACGCGGTGCCCCGGAAAGACCAGAAGCGCGGCCTCAACGACGCGCCCGGTGGCGTCGGTCGCAAGGCGTGTGACGGCGAGGACTGCCACGGCGGAGCGGAGCCGGAGGGTCGAGGCTTCGTCCGGTGTCGGCGGGCGGGCGCTTACCGTCTCCCGGACAGTTGGCGGCGGCGAGCTCAGGACGGCGAATCGCGTAGCTGTCTCCCGCCACGAGGACTCGTCGTCCAGCACTCCGGCCGGTGCCAGGTCGCGCGGGATGTAGATGCGGGCCAGCCCGTGCGGTGACTCTCCCTCGTGGCTGATGCAGAAGAACTCGGCGAGAGGGCTGCCTGTCGGCACCTTCAGCAAGGTCGTCAGATGTCCCTCTGCCGGAACCGTGTTGGTGCGAACCGTGACGCGCAAGGCCGTTTCAGCGGCGGTCCACGGGTCCAGCGTTCCCCATCCCCCGACGTACACGATCTTCCGGAGTGGGCGGCGGACAAAGTTGCCCTTGCCGTGGATCTTCTCGACGAGGCCTTCGCCCTGGAGGACCGCGAGAGCCCTCCGCAAGGTCACCGTGCTGACCTTGTATCGGTCGGCGAGGCCGGCCTCGGAGGGCAGGCGTTCGCCGGGCTCTATGCGCCCGTTCGTGATCTCGTGCCGCAGATCGTCGGCGATCTCGTGATGGCGTGAAGGCATGGACGGGATCACCGCCTTCTTTGCATGCGAACGGCAGCGAGCCGGGTTCGCGCGTGCATGGTCAGCAGCTCGCCCGACTCGAAGAGGAGTTGCTTGGCGCCTTGGGGAAGCTGGATGAGGTCGCTCACCCGGCATGCTTGGCCGCCGAGTTGGATGATGTCGCCGCGCTGCACGGTTGCCGCGGTGACCTCGACGTTGGATGCCAGCGCGCCGCCTGGTGCCCAGCCGCTCACCGCTCTGCCTCCGTGGGCGTGGAGTGGTGGGACGCCGAGTGACACGGGCAGGCGCATGTCTCGTAGACAATCGGTGCGTCTACCGGTGCGGGGACCGGGGAGGACTCTTTGCAAGCAGGGTGTGTGCCGATACGGCAGGCGGTCGACCGGTAGCGAACGGCCGAGACCTCGACGGTGTGGGGCTGTTGGCGAGAAGGCATCAGCGCACCCCCGCGAGGAACGACCACGCTTCAGCGGGCAACTGAGGAGCGACTACCACCGCGCGCGGTCGTGCTCGTCGCTCCCAAGCCAGCAGGTACGGGCGGATGAGCGCGTTCTCCTCCCCCGCGAGCCGGTGCCAGTGGTTCGCGGTATCGAGGGTCCGGCCCAGGACGGCCGTCGACGCGTCAGCGAGCGCAGGGACAACGAGGGCGGCCGTCGACCGGGAGGGCCGTAAGGGGCGGCGGTGCCTTCCCTTGGCGAAGTACCGCGCTCTGGTGAGCGAGGCGGCACGGCGGATACGGTTGAGCATGCTGCTCAGCTCCTATCGCTGATGGCTCGGTCCCCCGACATCGCCCGTCGTGGGGACCGCTTTGTGTACGACCGCCCAAAGAGTGCGGTCGTTCAGGCTGGTGGCGAGGAGCCCGAACCGATCGGCCTCGGCCACCACTTCCAGGACCTCCCGCCATAAGTCGGCGGGGAGCGACTCCGGCACCTCCGCTTGGACCGACGCGTACCGGTCGTGCTCCTCCACGCGCGCGGGAAGTCCGATGTCGGACAGCCGGGCAGCGATGGCCGCCGCGCTAACTCCCGAAGCGGGCACAGGGCAGCCTCCGTTAACCGGCGATCACTTTGAGTAAAGCTAGTTAACTAGATTAGAGCTAGTGGACTAGATTTTCCATATGTCTGAGCAGCCGCCTTACCTCCGCATCGCTGACGAACTCCGGCGGCGGATCGCGGAGCACGTGTGGGAACCCGGGGACCGCCTGCCTTCCCGCGCCCAGATCGGCCAGGAGTGCGGGGTGGGCGAGAACGTGGTCCGTCGGGCGCAGGAGCTGCTGATCTCCCAAGGGGTGCTGGAGGGCCGCGCCGGATCGGGCACTTACGTCGCGGAGCCCCGGAAGAGGGTGCGGGTGGTCCGGTCGTCAGCGCGGGAGCGGCCCGACGCGTCACCGTTCCGGGCGGACATGAAAGCCGTGGGCAGGCAAGGGGATTGGGAGAGCCGGACCGAGGCCAAGGTGCTGGCTCCGGCGGACATCGCTGCACGGCTCGGCATCGACGAGGGCGACCTGTGCGTCCGGACCACGTACGAGTTCCTGGCCGACGGCAGGCCGGTGCAGCTGTCGACGAGTTGGGAACCGTACGACCTCACCGCCGGCACGCTCGTCGTCCTCCCCGAGGGAGGGCCCCACGCCGGGGCGGGAGTCGTGAACCGCATGGCCGCGATCGGCGTCACCGTCAGCCATGCCGTGGAGCAGCCGGAGCCGAGGCAGGCGACCGCCGAGGAGGCGTCACTTCTCGGTATCCAGAAGGCCGCACTCGTGACGCACATCCGGCGGACGTACTACAGCGACCAGGGGCGGCCCGTGGAGACGGCGGACATCGTGGTGCCCGCCGCTCACTGCGAGATCGTCTACGAGATCCCCATCAACCGCTAGCAGGACCCCTCCGCGTCAGGTCGTTGCTCCTCCGCTCGTATCGTGACCGCATGCGCAACGAGCGGCACGACGAGCGGCTGTCGGACGAGGAGTTGGAGCTGTTCCTCCAGTACCTCCACAGGTTCGCGAACCATGACCTTGATCTCTTCGCCCTCATTCAGGTTGGGGACCCTGAGTACCCCGCCTACGTGTCCATCAGCAGGACGCCAGAAGCGGGTGTCGACCCATCGGCCTACCGGCGACCGTGAACCGGCTCCGAGCCGTGTCGAATGTGTGTCGACGGCAGGTGGCGAGCTGTCAGGGGGAGGGGTAACTGCCCTGGTCAGTGACCGACCCCCGGGGGACACACCTAGCGCCTTCTAAGCGCTTGGCCGCAGGTTCGAGTCCTGCCGGGGGCGCCACCCGCCAAAACGCCCCAGAGGGGATCTTCCCTCCAGGGCGTTTCGTGTCTCTGACGGCAGCGCTGACGGCAACGTCCCCGTCACTCGACGGCCAGCAGGCTCCCCAGCCGATCCAGAGCGGCCCGTTTCTCCGTCATGTCGGCGTGCGCGTGGATGTTCATGATGGTTGGAAGGCGTGCGCCTGGATCAGGAGGTGTGGGTGTCGGAAAGCCACGTCCTCCAGACATGTCGGGTGTTCGGCACCTCGGGATGATCCAGGAGCCAGAGAACGTAGCCCGCGTGGAGCTGTGCCCACGGGTTCTCCGAGCGATAAGCCCTGTGGAGCCTGCCGCGCAGTTCGCCTCCGTCTACCGCCCGGGCCACACGCACGTACTCACGGTCCTTGCACCGATAGGGCCGCTGGACAGCGAGGTCGACCAGTTCGACCAGCTTCGTTCTCACCTGGCCGTCGTGGTTGGCGGTGGCCAGCTGCCGTATCAAGGATTGCTTCGTGCCCCACGCCTTCGCGTGCTGTGTCCACTCCTGTGGGTACCGGGCCTCCCATTCCAGGAACAGCATGGCGAAGGGCAGCCCCGCCCACGTGTTGATGTCCCTGGAGGCCGGCCCACTCCACAGGGCTTCGGGCATACAGCGACTTGCTGCCTCGCTGTATGCCTTTTGGGCAGCTGCCCGGTCCCGCGCCGTGACCCGCAACCGAGGGCTCGGGAGCCGAGTCTCGTCGACCCGGAGACGAGCAGACTCGGCCTCTTCTCTTGCACGGACCAGGCGAGCAAGGGCAGAGGCACGTTCGGCGGAGTCCGGTGCTATCAAGCCGTAAGCCCACGTCAAACGCTCTGTCCACCCGTTATCGTCGTCGACGCCCGAGCCTGCTGTATCCGTCACGCGACAGATCGTCGCCTGCTCGGCACGCCGACGCGATCCCTATACGCATGGCAGCGGATTCGAGGTCATCGGTACAGCAATGAAGTACAGGGACCGCCGGCACCCGGCACCGGCTCCCGTGGCCCGCGTCCGGCCGTCGCAAAGAGGGGCTCTCCCCTCCAGGGCGTTTCGTGTCTCCGACGGCGCTGTTCTCGGCGGCAGGAGGATTTCTCAGCAAATCCAGAGCGGTCCACTGCAGGTGATGGGGTCGGAGGCCGTCGCCGGCCGAGCGGTAGGCTCGCCGCCCGTATGGCAGGGCTGAGGCAGCAAGGGGGCGGAGCCGTGGAGCTCACGGTGCATTGGTCGGATCTGTGGGTGCCCGCTTCGATGATCGTCCTGAGCGTCGTCCTCGGCTCGGTGACTCGTCGCAGACGGCACAAGCGGGCGACAGCAGTCAGGCGGGGCTCGCGGACTCACTGGGAATGGCTGCCGTTCATGTTCGGCGTGGCCACGGCGCTCGGGGAGCTGTCGATCCTTCTCGAGCTGTCCGATTCCTGGACGACGATCATCGACATGCTTGCCCGTGCGTTCGCCCTCACCACTGTGTTCATGGTCTTCAGGGCGGTCTTCATCCTGTTCATGCGCGGCACCCGACGGGCGTTCCGGCGTCGAGAAGCGAACGCCGGCACGCCTGCGGGCCTGGAGTAGGAGGGGGCGGTCCCGTGGGGTTCGACGCGGAACGGGCAGCGCGTGTCGCTGTCATGCAGGAGACCGCCCGGCCCTTCTGGGAGGCGACCGGCGACACCGACGCACTCCAGCAGATCCTCAAGGACCACGGGTGTGACGGAGTGGAAGCCGTGGTCGTGACCATGAACCTGCTGAACTGCGGCCTCGCCGAAGCTCAGCGGGCCTTCTTCGCTGCCCCATGCCGTGACGCCGAACGCCGCCTCCACAACCACGCCCTGGGCCTGCTCGAGCGGGCCGTCGATACCGACGTCTGACGGCACCAGCGGCTTCAAGGATCCCCGCTTCATGGCCTGGCGGCCCGGCGAGGACGCCTTCGAGGACCTGTGACAGCCGGCCGGCGGCTCGTCTCACAGGTCCGTCCCGCCGCTCACCTCCACGTACTGCCCCGTCATCCAGCGCGAGTCCTCCGACGCCAGGAACGCCACCACGTCGGCCACGTCGGCAGGCGCGCCGATGCGAGCGAAGGCCGAGCGCGCCGCCAGAGCGGCTCGGGCCTCCGGGGTCGTACGACGACGGGCGTTCATGTCCGTTTCGATGAAGCCGGGGCCGATCGCGTTGACCGTGATGCCGCGCGGGGCCAGTTCCTTCGCCAGGCCCAGGGTCATCGTGTCCAGCGCGCCCTTGGACATCGCGTACGCCAGTGATTCCGGGAAGGCCCGGCGGGAGGCCAGCGATGAGATGTTGATGATGCGGCCGCCCTCCCGCAGCCGCGGCAGCGCCTGTTGCACCAGGAAGAACGGCGCCTTCGCGTTCACCGCCATCATGCGGTCGAAGATGTCGGACGTCGCCTTCTCCAGCGGGCCCGAACCGCTCGTTCCCGCGTTGTTCACCAGGATGTCCAGTACGGCCGCCCCGGGCCTTCCGAGTTCCTCTTCCAGGCCGGCGTCGAACGCCGAGAACACCGCCTCCGCGTCCCCCGGTACCCCGAGCCGCGCCCCCACCGCGAACGCGCGCCCGCCCGCCTCCCGGATCTCCGCCACGACCTTCCCCGCGGCGTCCTCGCTGTGCCCGTAGTGCACCGCGACCAGCGCCCCGTCGCGGGCCAGGCGCCTGGCGATCGCCGCGCCGATGCCCCGGCCCGCGCCCGTCACCAGCGCCACCTTGCCCGCCAGGGGGCGTTCGGCTGTCACCGAGACTCCACGTGCCGGGTCCAGAAGTCCTCGTCCACCACCTCGTCCACGAACCAGTGGTCCACCGCCAGCATGTCCAGGTGGTGCAGGAGACGCGGCTGGTCCCGCAGTCTCACCCGAGCCTCCTCCACCGTGAGTGGAGCGCCCGGCAGGGGGTGGGGCACCAGCCTCGACGCCCTCTGCAGCAACTCCGAAGTCCGGGCGGGGCACGTCCGGTTCACGTTGTGGGCGCCTGTCCAGGTCTTGTCCGAGAGGCCCATCGCCACCACCGCCCTCGCCAGTGCCGTCACCTCCACGTACGAGTGCCGGGCCTCGCAGTCCTTCAGGCCCGCCGACAGCGCCCTGAGCAGGGCCGCCAGGCCCGGTTCCACCCAGCGGTCGCCGGGGCCGAGTACGAGGTGGGGGCGCAGGACGATGCCGCCCGCATCCAGGACATGCCGTTCGGCGGCGGCTCGGGCGCGGCTGGTCGGGGATGCCGGGGCGAGCGGCAGTTCGGACGGGAGGGCTCGGGTGAAGGGGCCCCGGCCGTACACGGCCGCCGTGCTCACGTACACGATCCGGCCGACCCCGGCACGCACCGCCTCCTCGACCAGGGCCTGCGTGCCGTGGTCGTTGACGGCCGTCGTGAGGCGTTCGTCGGAGCCCACATGGGACGCGCAGTGCAGGACCACGTCCACGCCGTCGCAGACACCGCGCAGGGTCGACGGGTCGGTCAGGTCCGCCAGTACCGTCTCGGTCTCCAGGCCTACGTGCCCTGTCTCGCGGAGGACGAGGCGCACATGGACAGGCGCGCTCGACTCCCGCAGCGCCGTCGCGACATGGCCGCCCACGAAACCGCTGCCTCCGGTGACGAGTACGCGTCGTGACAAGGTGACCCTCCCAGGCGATCACCGTACAACCACGGGCGACGTCGCCCCCGTTCCGTAGAGTCCCCTCATCGGAACCGACGGAGGAGTGATCCCGTGCGTCTGCGCTGTGCCCTGCTCGACGACTTCCAGGACGTGGCCACCGGCGTCGTCGACTGGTCGCCGCTCGCCGACGACGTCGAACTCGTGCCGTTCACCACGCACTTCCCGGACGAGGACACACTCGCGGCGGCGCTGGCCGACTTCGACATCGTGGTCACCCTGCGCGAACGTGTCCCCTTCCCCGCCTCCCTCCTCGCCCGGCTCCCCCGGCTGAAGCTGCTGATCGCGTCCGGCATGCGCAACTCGGTCATCGACTACGCCGCGGCCGAGGCGCACGGCGTCACGGTCTGCGGTACGGCCAGTTCCTCGACCCCGCCGGTCGAGCTGACGTGGGCGCTGCTGCTGGGGCTGGCGCGCGGGATCGTCGAGGAGAGCCGGGCGCTGCGGACCGGCGGTCCGTGGCAGAGCACGGTCGGCGCCGATCTGCACGGGCGCCGCCTCGGCCTGCTGGGGCTCGGCAAGATCGGCAGCCGGGTGGCCCAGGTCGGGCCGGCCTTCGGGATGCGGGTCACCGCGTGGAGCCAGAACCTCACCAAGGAGTACGCCGACGAGGTGGGCGTCCATCTGGCTGCCAGCAAGGAGGAGTTGCTGGCCGACAGCGACTTCGTGTCCGTGCATCTCGCGCTCAGCGACCGCACCCGGGGGCTGCTCGGCGCGCCCGAGCTCGCCCTGCTGAAGCCGACGGCGTATCTGATCAACACCTCGCGTGCGGCGATCGTCGACCAGGACGCCCTGCTCGCCGCGCTGCACGAGGGCCGTATCGCGGGCGCCGGTGTGGACGTCTTCGATGTCGAGCCTCTGCCCGCCGACCACCCGATGCGCACGGCTCCCCGGCTGCTCGCCACACCCCACCTGGGGTATGTCTCGCAGGCCAACTACACGACGTACTACGGGCAGGCCGTGGAGAACATCCAGGCCTACCTGGCCGGTTCGCCGGTGCGGCGGCTGCCCTGAGGGGCGGGGCGCCGGTAGACGCCCTCGCTCCGGTGCAGATGGTGCAGGTCCACCAGATAGCGGCGCAGAGTCACATGGTCGATCCGATCGCTGTCCTCGCACCAGGCGCGCAGCTTCGCGTCGACCGTGCGCTCGGGGTACTCCACCCCCGGCTCGAACGTCTGCTCGGCGATGTACTGGAGGACCAGCTTCTTGCGGGCCCATCGGGCGGGCAGCCGTACGAGCCGGCCGTCCCGTACGAAGGTGCGCAGCACCATGTCCGTCCGGCCAGTTCCGCCTGGGTCCGGGTCCCTCCGCTCCGAGCCCCGCGCGCGTGCGCGGAACGTCTCGTAGGCCACCCTGAGGTTCCCGTCCTCGCCTCTGGTCAGCGCGCCCTGTTCCCGTAGGCGGCGCAGGGCCTGGGCCGTGTCCCTCGGGGACAGGCCGGCGGCCTCGCCGACCTCCTCGGGGCTCCCGGCGCCCAGCGCCACGGCGGCGAAGGCGCGGGCCCGGCTCTCCTCGGCGAACAGCCGGATCAGTTCGTCCGGGGTACGGGGTGCGGGTTCCGTAGGCATGGGGGGAGGCTAGTGCGGACCGGCTCGCCCCGCCGAGCGATTTTCCGGCGCCGCCACGGCTACGCGTAACGGTAGATCTTCGAGACGTCCTCCAGGTCGTCCGGCGTCACGTCCCACGGCGGTAGCTTCTGGTGCCGGGCGACGATCCGCCGGTACTGGTCGCTGTCCCGGCCGGGCGGTCGCGCGGGCAGGTAGCGGTGCTTGCGGTGGCGCTGCTGCCAGCGCTGCCACTGCAGGTCGATGAAGGCGTGGACCAGCCAGAAGACGGGGTCGTTGACGGACGCGCCGCCGACCATGTGGCCGCCGACCCAGCGGTGCACGCGGTTGTGGTTGCGCCATGAGTCCCGGCCGCGGCCCCAGCCCTCCAGCTTGTTGCGGAAGCCGCGCGAGGAGGTGGAGTTCCAGGGGGCGACGTCGTAGACCGGATCGTCCAGTGCCTGCTGGAGGTCGCTCTTCGTGGGCAGGTCGATGGGGCCGCGGGAGCGGCCCAGGTCGCGGGTGAGGAACACGCCGTCCGAGACTCCCGCCCGGATCGTCCAGTTGCCGCCGCGGTAGGCGAACGGACCGGTCATCACCTGCCGGTCGCCGGGCCGGCCGTTGCCGCCCAGCAGGTCGTCGGTCCAGGGCACGCCGGTGGCCCGGCGGTCGCGCGTCCAGTCCCAGTACGGCACGGTCACGGAGGAGTCGACGCGGCGCAGCGCGTTCTCCAGGTCGAGCAGGAAGCGGCGGTGCCAGGGGAGGAAGGACGGCGCCATGTGCGCGGCGCGCAGGCCCCGGTCGCCGTCGCCGACGAAGTGCGCGATGTGCAGCCGTACGAACTCGTCGTACACACCGCGCCGCTTCACCTCCAGGAGCGCCTCGACGAAGCGCCGGCGCTCGGTGCGGGTCAGCCGGCTGACGTCCTTACGCACGTACGCCATGCTGCGCCTCCCTGTGCGGGTGCCCGCCGTGGAGGGGGCCGGGGGCGAGGTCGCGGAGTTGTCCGCGCGGGCCCAGTTCGTCGACGGCCGCGCGGGTCGCCTCCAGCGGGGTCCGGTACCAGCCGTAGTGGTCGACCATGCTCAGCCAGGAGCCGTCGGCGCGGCGCATCAGATGCAGGGGGCGGCCGTCGACGGTCACCCGCCATTCCACGGCGGAGGCGGCGGGGCCGCCGAGGGCGACCGGGGCGCCGCGGATACGGCGGCCCAGATAGGTCTCGTCGAAGGGGGTGCCGGTGCCCTCTTCCGGGGTGGGGTGCGGGCGGGAGGCGGTGATGAGGGGGGCCAGCGTCACGACGGCGGAGGTGAGCAGCCAGCGGGCGGCCTCTCTGCGGGTGCGTGGCACCGGTTCACCGGTCGCGGAGGTGTCCGTCCGCCGCGCCTTCGACGGCTCCTGGCCCGCGCTGAACTCCATGGCTCACCCCTCGTACGGTTCGGCTGTTCGTACGAGTAACAGTCCGGGTCGTCGCGCGGTCACCTCCGGCGCCCGAGGCGGGCCGTGTCGCCCCGGGTGCAGCAATGGTCAGCTTGTCCAGAAATCCCACCAGCGGGTGAGCACGAGCATGCCGACGACCCCGATGTGCAGGACCGGCAGGACCCAGGTGAAGTCGTCCAGGAACGACCGCACGGCCGCGGGCGCGGGCAGCAGGCCGGCGCGGACGACGAAGGACGTGACGTACCAGAAGAGGGTGATGGTGGCGATCCACGCCAGGCAGCACCACAGGCACAGCGCGTTGATCCGGTACAGGGACTCGAACTGCAGCCAGGAGACGAACCCGACCCCGAAGAGGCAGCCCGCCTCGAACGCCAGCCAGTACCAGCGCGGGAAGGCGGCGCCCGCGAGCAGGCTCATGCCGACGCAGACGACGACGCCGTAGGTCACCAGGCCGAGCATCGGGTTGGGGAAGCCGAAGACCTCGGCCTGGTCGCTCTCCATCACGCTGCCGCAGGACAGCACCGGGTTGAGGCTGCAGCCGGGCACGAAGTCCGGGTCCTCGAGCAGCTTGAACTTGTCGAGGGTGATGACCCAGGAGGCGAGCAGCCCGGCCGCTCCGCACATGACGAGCAGCAGGGCGAACGGGCGGCTGCCGCGCGCCCTCGAGTCGGTGGCCATCGCGCGACCCTATCGACGGCCCGGCGCCGGTCCGGCCCGTGGTCACCCGACCGGCCGACCCGGTGCGGGCCGGCCGCCCGATCGAGCGATGCCCGGCGGGGTCAGCGGTGGACGCGCACGTAGTCGACGCCGAAGGTGATGGGGGCCGGGCCGCGGGGCGCCGGGTGGTGCTCCCCCGCGCACAGCGACAGGTTGAGGATCAGATACGCCGACCAGTCGCGGCCGACGCCCGTGTCGTCGGCGTAGACGCGCTCGCCGTTGACGAACCACTCGACGCACCGCTCGCCGTAGGTCGTGCCGACGGTGACCCAGGTGTCCGGGGCGATGGCACCGCCGTCGGTGTGGTAACTCGTCGCGCCGAGCACGTGGTTGGACAGCTCCAGCAGGTGCGGGTTGTCGGGGTGGTACTCGAAGGAGTCCACCTCGTTGGCGCCGTCCTTCCAGGTCCACAGGGCCGGCCAGGCCCCCGTGGCGGAGGGCAGCAGGACGCGGGTCTCGATGTGGTCGCCGGTGCGGACCTGGAAGCCCTCGGCGGAGTACTCGGTGGTGAGCAGGCCGGTGCGCCAGGCGGGCAGGCCGTTCTCCAGGGTGCGGCCGCAGGGCGCGGCGGCGAACGTCGCCACCGAGTCGCAGACGGTGACGCAGTGCGGGTCGAGCCAGTCGAGCTTGTTGTCGTCGGGGTTGTGGTCGCAGTAGCGGTAGGCGCTCGTGCGGTCGCCGACCCATCGACGGCCCCAGTCGATCGGGGCGTCGAACTCCTCCGCCCAGACGAGGGTCCGGGCGGGGTTCCGGGCGGAGTTCCGGGGCGCCGTGAACTTGACACCCTCGGTGATCATGGTGGCGAGCGCGCTGAAATTCAGCTTTCCGATCATACAGGTGGTGTACCAGAACTAGGGGCACCATACGATGAATTGATTCGCGGACCAGATGCCAATCCCTCCGAATGCCTCTGCGTATTGCATTCTTCACCCCGACCGATTTCACGCGTATGGAGCAACGGGCCGCATTTTTGCCGCATGGGGGCTGCTATGTTCTCCAACCGTTGGATCAGAGGTACTTTCATGCGAGGTGAATCATGAAGAAGGCAGTTTTCACCACTGCGGCGTTGGCTATCGGTGCGGGTCTTGTGGGCGGTGCGGCCGTCGCGGCTTCGGCCGTCGGCGGGGGTTCCGGCTCGACGGCCGGGCCGCTCGGGCTGATGTCCCCCACCAAGGTCTCCCCGGCGGTCCTGCCGGCCACCGATGTCGTGACGCGGCTGGCCAAGGAGGGCAAGGTCGCCAACGGCACCGCGTTCGACCAGAAGTCCGGCTCGGTGTCCGGCATCTACCTGGACGGCATGGACCCGAACGCCGCCAAGCGGCCCACCATCCCGGTGAAGAACCCGGCGGGCAGCGGCTCCGTCGAGGTCCACCCGCTGAAGGCGCCCACCTCCGCCGGACTCGGCAGCCTGCTGCCCAAGAAGTGACGGCCCGGCCTACTCACCCGTCGGCAGGCCCGGCGAAAGCCGGCTCCGGAATTCTGCGACTCTGATCCGGTTCCCGGCGGCCGACGTGCGGCGGGCAGGCCCGGACGCCGGATCCGGAGGCAGAATTCCGGCTCCGTGGACGTCGGGCCCGCCGGCCGACCGGCACCCCGTGAACCAACTCTCCGGCCCACCGGCCCTCCCCTTGCCGGTGGGCCGGACGCATGTGCCCCGGCGGCCGTGAACGAAGGACTTTTCGGGCTCCGGCGGCAATAGCGCAGACGACCCCGGAATGAGCCTAAAGCGGACTGCGAGCACCGGCGCGCTCATTGCGCCATCCGAAGGAATCTCTGCGCGTTTGATTGTTCTCGCCGTGACTTATGCATGCATATACGGGTTTCCTTTTCGTAAGCGTGCGCAACCGTGAATTCAGGAAGGAACCGAGTTGCCCAGGAAGTTCGCGGTCATCACGGCCCTCGCCCTCAGCACCGTCGTCGGCAGCGCCGGCATCGCCTCCGCCGGCGGCTCCTACGGCGGCGACGGGTCCAAGAGCAGCTCCAGCACCACCGTCAAGGGCGGGAGCGGCTTCTCCTCGTCGCCGGTCGTCGTGAACGCGCCGCAGCAGGGCGTTCTGATCGCCAACGGCACCCTCGTCGACCTTCGCTGCGCCGTGCCGTGGTCCAACGGCGCCGTCCTCGGCGGTGTCGTCGCGCCCAACTCGCACTACGTCGGCTGCAACACCGGCAAGGTCGAGCAGGGCCGCAAGGCCGTCCGCGGCGGCGGCCTGCTCTTCTGACTCCTGCTCCGACCGCGTCGTAGCAGGCAACACCACAACGCAGCCAGGAAAGGCTCAGCACATGCGCAACAAGGTTACGGCCATTTCCGCGGTCGCCGCGGGCATCGTCCTCGCGACCGCCGGCTCGGCCGCGGCCGACAACGACACCACCACCGTCAAGGGCGGTAGCGGTTTCTCCTCCTCCCCGGTCGTCGTGAACGAGCCGCAGCAGGGCGTCATCGTCCTCAACGGCACCGCCGTCGACGGCCGTTGCATCGCCCCCTGGTCCAACGGTGCCGTCCTCGCCGCCGTCATCGCCCCCAACTCGAAGTACGTCGGCTGCAACACCGGCACCGTCGAGCAGGGCCGCGGCTCGTACCACAAGGGCGGAATCCTTTTCTGACCCCTGCTCCGAGCATTTCGCAGCAGGTAAACCCACACGCAGCCCGGAAAGGCTCAGTACATGCGTAACAAGGTTACGGCCATTTCGGCCATCGCCGCGGGCATCGTTCTCGCGACCGGCGGCTCCGCCGCGGCGGACAACGACTCCACCACCGTCAAGGGCGGTAGCGGTTTCTCCTCCTCCCCGGTCGTCGTGAACGACGCGCAGCAGGGCCTGGCCGTCGTCAACGGCACCCTGATCGACGGTCGTTGCATCGCCCCGTGGTCGAACGGTGCCGTCCTCGGCGCCGTCATCGCCCCCAACTCGAAGTACGTCGGCTGCAACACCGGCAAGGTCGAGCAGGGCCGCGAGTCGGTGCACGTCGGCGGCCTGCTGTTCTGAGCGGTCCGTTCTGAGCACAGCTTCTTCCGAGGCGGTCCCCGGTTCTCCGGTGGGCCGCCCTCGGCATGTCCGGGGGACGTTGTGCCACATGCCGAAGGGCCGGCTCCGTGGGTACGGAGCCGGCCCTTCGCGACGCGCCGGACGACGCGCCGAGGTCACCTGTTGAGCGGGAGCCCGCCGAGCAGCTTGCCGTCGACCGGGTTCGGCAGCGTGCCGCCGAAGACCGGCGTCTTCACGACGCCGGAGTCCTTGACGTTGGACTTCACCTTCTCCGCCGTGCGCTGCACGCCCTTCGTGGCGGAGGGAAGGCTCCGGGTGACCGCCGAGCCGTTGTCGACCAGGCCGCTCCCGGGCATGTTCACGGCGGAGGCGGGAACAGCGGCGCCGGCGATCGCGAGCGATCCGGCGACCACGGCAGCAGCCTTCAGGTTCTTCATCATGTGCCTTTCCAGGTGAATCCGTTCGTGGTTCTCCCGGGCTAACGACACGGGAACTCGGCGGAAACCCCGCAGTCGTCAAGTTCCCGGAACTCATACGAAAAGACCCGTCGGGCCGGCGGGGGCCGGTCCGACGGGCCGTGAGATCGGCGGCTGCTTCGCCTCAGGCACCGGTCCCGGTCTCGGCGGACGGCAGGCCGGGCAGTCGCGCGGCGGGCAGGCCGCGGTCGAGCAGGGTGGCGACGGAGACGTCCACGAGCTTCTTCACCACGTTGTCGGCCGCCGGGTCCACCTGCTCGCCCTTGTCCGCCAGCAGAGCGGCCAGGAGGCCGTCCACGGCCTTGCCGAGCGCGTCGAGGGCGCCCGACGTGAGGCCGGTGGTGTCGGTCGTGTCGGTCGTGTCAGTGGCGTCGGCGGCGTCGGCGGCGTCGGTGAGCGCCTCCTCGCGGTCCGCCGCGGCTTCCCTGCGGGCCTCTTCGGCCTCCGCGCGGGCGGCCGCCACCTCCTGCGCGGCCTCGGCGAGGGCCTCCTCGCGGGCCTGGGCGACGGCCTCCCGGGCCGCGGCGGCGAGCTTCTTCGCCTCCGCCGCGGTGAGCGGGTCGTCGTCCGCGGCGAGGGCGGAGTCCAGCAGCCGGGTCACGGGGGTCAGGACGGTGCCGAGGCCGGCCAGCGCGTCGGTCTGGTCACGCAGCGCCGCCCGCCTGTCGGCGGCCGTACGGGAGGCGGGACGGGTGTCGTCGGGGCCGGCGGCGAGGGCCGGCGCCACCGCACCCAGGAGGAGTGCCGCGCACAGGGCCGAGGTGGCGATGCGACGGGTGGTCGGAGCAGGCAAGGGATTTCCCTCCGGCGAGATTTCGGGGTCGTGCGCCCACCGTCTCCGCCGGGGACCCGGCTGTCGAATTCGGCGGCCCCGAACAGGGCACGGGACCTGCTGATCGGGTGGACACCGGAAACCACTCCGTACTACGGCTCCAAACGGGTGGTCCGCGCGGGAAACAACTCGGGAAACGGGTCTGCTCCACCATCGCCGACCCTATCGGCGATAAATATGGATAAGTGGCTGGCGCTGTTCATCTCATGTGTCCGGAAAGCCGTTTGGACCACGCAGTCCGGTGAACAGCTGCGGAATCGTACAGCGGGACGCGCCACACATCGTCGTGTTACTGGTTCGGACTCTTTTCTGCGGAAGGGCAGCCTCGGTCATGCGCGTGGTGCCGCACATCCTGCATGTCGCCCAGCCCGTCGAGGGCGGGGTCGCGCGGGTCGTGACGGACCTGGTGGCGGCTCAGCTCCGCTCCGGACTACGGGTGACCGTTGCCGCGCCGCCCGGCGGCACCCTCACGGACTCTCTGACCTCGCTCGGGTGTGCCGTACGGCCGTGGGACACGACGCGGGCCCCGGGGGCGCGGCTGCCCGGTGAGGTGCGGCGGCTGGCGCGGCTGGTGCGCGAGGTGCGGCCCGATCTGGTGCACGCGCACAGCGCGAAGGCGGGGCTGGCGGCACGTCTGGCGGTGCGGGGCGCCCTGCCGACCGTGTTCCAGCCGCACGCCTGGTCGTTCGAGGCCGCGGGTCCCGTGGTGAACCGGGCGGCGCTGGGCTGGGAGCGGTTCGGGGCGCGGTGGGCGGCGCGGGTGGTGTGCGTGAGCGAGGGCGAACGGCGCACCGGTGAGCGGCGTGGTGTCCGGGCGGTGTGGCGAGTGGTCCCCAACGGCGTGGACACCGCCAGGTTCCGGCCGGAGGGCTCGCGTGCGGACGTGGAAGGCGCACCGCTGGTGGTGTGCGTGGGCCGGCTGTGCCGTCAGAAGGGGCAGGACGTGCTCCTCGGGGCGTGGCCGGAGGTCGCGAGAAGTGTGCCTGGGGCCCGGCTGGTGCTGGTCGGTGACGGGCCGGACGGGGAGCGGCTGCGGCTCGCCGCGCCCGCGTCGGTGCGGTTCGCGGGGGCCGTGGCGGACGCCGCGCCCTGGTACCGGGCCGCCGATGTCGTGGTGCTGCCGTCGCGCTGGGAGGGCATGGCGCTGGCGCCGCTGGAGGCCATGGCGTGCGGGCGGCCGGTCGTGGTGACGGACGTGGACGGGGCCCGCGAGAGCCTGCCGCCCGAGTCCCGCGCGGCGTGCCTGGTGCCGCCGGACGACCCCGGTGCGCTGGGCCGGGCACTCACGGCGCTGCTGCTCGATGCGCCGCTGCGCTCGGAGCTCGGCGCGCGGGCCCGGGCGCACACGCTCGCCGCCCACGATCTGCGGCGCGCCACGGACGCCGTGACCGACGTGTACCGCGAACTGCTCGGTGGTCCCACCGCGCCGGTCGTCGGACCTTACGAGGGCAGGAAGTGCATCACCACATGACCGCGGAAAGCTTCGTCGCCTCGCCCGCGGGGCAGCACCGGGCGCCCGAGGGCGCCCTCTCCGTTCCGGCCCCCGGTGGGCTCCCGGGCGGGCACGGTCCGGCCGCCGGGCGCGGGCCGCGCCGCAGGCGGCCGGACGCGCGGCTGCCGCTGTGGCTCGCCGACGGCGGCGCGGTCCTCGTGGGGGCGCTGGCGCTGCCCGCCGCGCACCGGCATCCGCTGGTCCTGGCCCTGCTGGCGCTCGGGGTGTTCGCGCTGAACCGGCGGGCCTCGCTGTACGACGTCTCTCTCATGCCGGGGGCGCTGGACGACGTGCCGGCGGTCTGCGGCCGGATCGCCGTCGGCTGGGCGGTGGCGGCGGCGCTGTCGCCGCTGCGGTCGGTGCCGCCGTCGGTGCTGCTCACCGTGGTCGCCGCGCACTGTGCGGCGGCGTGCGCGGGCCGGGCGGTGGTGCTGGGGCTGCGGCGCCGCGCGCTGCGCCGGCGGCCCTGTCCGGCGCTGGTCGTCGGCCCGGTGGTGACGGCCCGGCAGGTGGCCGCCGCGCTGCTGCGCCGCCCCGAGTGCGGGGTGCGGCCGGTCGGGCTGGTCGCCGAAGGCCCGGACGCGCTCGATGAGATGGCCGACGAGACGGGGCTGCCGGTGTTCACGACGGCGCTGGAGGCGCGCCGGGCCGTGGGCCGCGACGGGGTCGGGGCGGTTCTGGTCGTGGGGGCCGCAACCCGCGTGGAGCGGGCGTCGGTGCTGCGAGGGCTGGCCGCGTCCGGCTGTGCGCTGTGGGAGCTGGACGCCGACCGGGGGCCGTACACGGTGGGTGGCCGGGCCGGGCATCTGGCCGGGTTCCCGCGCCGGCCGCTGCGGCGGGAGGACGGGCGGAAGCCCGGCGCGGGCCTGAAGCGGCTGCTGGACGTGGCGCTGTCCGGTGCGCTGCTGGTGCTGACCGGCCCTGTGCTGCTGGGGTGCGCGCTGGCGCTGCGGTTCATGGACGGGCCCGGTGTCGTCTTCCGGCAGGAGCGGATCGGGCGGGACGGGCGGCCGTTCACGATGCTGAAGCTGCGCACGCACCGGCCCGCCAGCGAGCACGAGGCGGCGACCCGCTGGAGCGTGGCGAACCAGCAGGACATGAGCCGGTTCTGCCACTTCCTGCGGCGTACCTCGCTGGACGAGCTGCTCCAGTTGTGGAACGTCTTCCGCGGAGACATGAGCCTGGTCGGTCCGCGGCCCGAACGGCCTTACTTCGTGGCGCAGTTCAGCCAGGCGCACCCCGGCTATCCGGAGCGGCACCGGATGCGCACCGGGATCACCGGGCTGGCGCAGATCAACGGGCTGCGCGGCGACACCTCGATCGAGGACCGGGCCCGCTACGACAACGCCTACATCGACGACTGGTCGCTGTGGCAGGACGTCTGCGTCCTGCTGCGCACGGCGGCCCAGTTCGTCCGGCCGACGGGGAGCTGAGGCACCGATGACCACGTCCCCCGCCGTCCTGACCCGGACCACCCCCGCGCGGCCGGTGCCGCCCCGGCTGCGCCCGGTCCTGCCCCTGCTGCCCGTGCTGCCGGTGGTGGCGATCGTCGTGCTGCTCGGTCTGCCGGTCCGGGCGGGCGGTTCCGTCACGCCCGCGGACGCGGCGTCGGCGCTGGCCGTGCTGTGCGCGCTCGGACAGGCGGTGCTGCGCGGGCGGCGGCTGCCCCGGACGGCCGTGCTGGTGCTCGGACTGCCCGTGGTGGGGATCGCGCTGGCCTCGACGGGCGCGGCGACCCCGGGGGACGCGCTGACCGGACTGGCCCGGCACCTCCAGGTGTTCGTGCTGATCCCGGTCGCGGTGACGCTGCTGGTACGGGACCGGCGCGGGGCGCGGCTGGTGCTGTGGTCGCTGGTCGGCCTGGCGCTGTGGCAGGGCGGGATCGGCGTCAAGCAGTACCTGACCGGGACGGGGGCGTCGTACCAGGGGGCGTTCGTCCGGGCGGTGGGGACGTTCGGGCCTTCCGACGTGATGGGGATGGCGAACGTCGTGGCGCTCGGCATCGTGGCGGCGACCGGTCTCGCGCTCGGCACCCGGTCGGCGCGGCAGCGGCTGGTGGCGGTCGGGTGCGCGGCGGTGCTGCTGGTGCCGCTCGCGGTGTCGTTCAGCCGGGGCGCCTGGATCGCGACGGCGGTGACCTGCGGGATGGTGCTGCTGCTGGCGGGGGTGCGTCGGGCGGCCGGGGTGTTCGCCGCGGTGGTGGCGGCGGCCGTGGTGCTGGTGGGCGGGTTCGGGGTGGGCGCGGCGCAGCTGGAGGAGCGGCTGACCAGCATCACGCGGGTCACGGACGCGCCGGACCAGTCGGTCGTCGACCGGTACACGATGTGGGCGGCCGCGGCGGACATGTGGAGCGCGGATCCGCTGACCGGTGTGGGTCTGAAGGGCTTTCCGGCGCACCGCGACGGGCACGCCTCGCTGGCGCTGTCGTCGGGCAGCGACACCGAGGGCGCCGGGCAGGCGTTCGTACGGCAGCCGCTGCTGTCGCCGCACAACATGTACCTCCTGCTGCTCAGCGAGCAGGGGCTGGTGGGCGTGGTCACGGTGGCGGGCGGCTGGCTGGCGCTGCTGGTGTGCGCGCTGCGCCGGCTGCGGCGCGGCGCCGGGCCCGTCCGGGACTGCGCGCTGGCGGCCTGCGGGCTGCTGATGTGGCAGCTCGTCAACTTCCTGTACGCCGACATCGGCGGGCCCTCGACCGTGCTGACGGCGGTCTGCCTCGGGCTGGCCGCGTGGTGGGCGCTGTCCGGGGACGCGGCCCGGGAAGCGGGGGCCCGGTGAGGTCGGGCGCGACGGAGCAGGCGGACACGGCGGCCGGGAGCGGCCCGCGTCCCGCTGTTCCCGCCCCGGCCGGGGCGCCCCGCTCCCCCGGTGCCGTCTCGGGCCGCTTCCTCGCGCGGGCGACGCTGCTGTCGGCCGCCCTGTCGATGGCCGCCGCGGTGCTCGGCCTGGGCCGGGACCAGGCGCTCGCCCATCTGTTCGGCGCGGGCGCGGAGACCGACGCGTTCCTGGTGGCCTGGACGGTGCCGGAGATGGCGTCGACGCTGCTGATCGAGGACGGCATGGCGTTCGTGCTGGTGCCGGCGTTCAGCCTGGCGCTGGCGCGGCGGGGGCGCGGGACGCCGGGGCCCGACCCGGTGCGCGCCCTGGTGGCCGCCTCGCTGCCGCGGCTGTGTCTGGCGCTCGCCGGGGCGGCCGCGCTGCTCGTGCTCGGGGCGCCGCTGCTGGTCGCGTTCCTCGCGCCGGGGCTGTCCGACCCGTCCCTGGCGGTGGCCTGCACCCGGCTGACGGCGACCTGTGTGCTGAGCTTCGGGCTGGCCGGGTACTGCAGCGCGGCGCTGCGCGCGCACCGCAGCTATCTGGCGCCGGGCGCCATCTACATCGCGTACAACGCGGTCATCATCGCGACGATGGTCGTGCTCGCCGCGCGCTGGGGGGTACGGGCGGCGGCGCTCGGGGTCGCGCTCGGCGGCTGCGCCATGGCGCTCGCGCAGGCGCCCTCGCTGTGGCGGCGCCTGGCGCGGCGGCCCGGCGGGAGCGGTGTCCCGCAGGCGGCGGGTGCGGGCCGGGACGGCGGGCCCGGCGTCACGCGGGCGGCGGGTGCCGACCGGGACGGCGGGCGGGCGTTCACGGTGGGGCTGGTCTGCGCGGTGCTGCTGTTCGCGGTGGGCCGGCAGTCGCAGGTCCTCATCGAGCGGTACTTCGCGTCCGGACTGCCGGCCGGGGCCATCTCGCACCTCAACTACGCGCAGAAGGTGGCCCAGTTGCCGATGTCGCTCGCGATGATGGTGTGCGTCGTGACCTTCCCGGTGGTGGCGCGGGCGATCGCCGAGGGCGACGTCCGGCGGGCCCGGGACCGGGTCGAGCGGGACCTGGCGCTGATGGCCTGCCTGGTGCTGCTCGGCACGAGCGTGGTGGTGGCCTGCGCGCCGGGGATCGTGCAACTGCTCTTCCAGCGGGGCGCGTTCACCGCCGGGGACACCGCCGCGACCGCCGCCGTGATGCGGGTGTACGCGCTCGGGCTGCTCGGGCACACCCTGGTGGGCGCGCTCGTGCGGTCGTACTTCTCGACGGGCCGCGCCAGTTGGTACCCGCCGGCCGTCATGGGCATCGGCGTGGTCGCCACCATCGGGCTGAGCGCCTGGGCCGTGGGGCCCTGGGGGGCGCGCGGGATCGCCGGCGCCAACGCGGCCGGCATCACCCTGACCGCGCTGCTCCTGCTGCTCGGCCTCGGCCCGCAGTCCGTGCCCGTGCGGATCCCCCGGGTCGCCGGCGCGCTGGCCCGCCCGGTGGCCGCCGCCGTGGGCGCCACCGCGGCCGGGCTGGCCGGCGCCGGTCTGGCCGACGGGCCCGCGGCGTCCACCGCCGCCGGCTGCGCCTGCGCGAGCGTCGTGTTCCTGGCGCTGGCGTGGCTCCTGAACGCGGCGGGCGTCCGGTCCCTGCCGTTTCCCGTTCCGCATTCCGTCCGCAGCCCCCTCACACGAAAGCTCCGCCATGGTCGCTGACATCTCCGCCGCGCCCCGCGTGGCCGAACCCGTGCCCCAGACCGCCGTCGAGGGCCGCCGCAGGCGGGACTCCGCCGCCTGGGTGGCCATGTACCACTCGGTCTCCACCTGCCCCGACGACCCGTACGACGTGACCGTGACCCCGGCCCGGCTGGAGCGGCAGCTCGGCTGGCTGGCCGGGCGCGGGCTGCGCGGGGTGAGCGTGCGCGAGCTGCTCGAGGCCCGGGACCGGGGCACCGAACGCGGCCTGGTCGGGCTGACGTTCGACGACGGCTACACCGACTTCGTCACCGAGGCGGTGCCCGTGCTGCGCCGCCACGGCTTCACGGCGACGGTGTTCGTGCTGCCCGGGCTGCTCGGCGGCGCGAACGTGTGGGAGCGGACCGGCCCCCGTAAACCGCTGCTGGACGAGGACGGGGTGCGGCGGGCCGCCGCGGCCGGGATGGAGGTCGCCTCGCACGGGATGACGCACCTCGATCTGACCCAGGCCCCGGACGACGTGCTCCGGCATGAGGTGGCCGGGAGCCGGCACGTCCTCGCCGACCTGCTCGGCGAGGACGTCGCCGGGTTCTGCTACCCGTACGGTCACCACGACGAGCGGGCCGTCGACGCCGTGCGCATGGCCGGGTACCGCTACGCCTGCGCGATCGCGCCCTCCCCGCTGGGCCGTGGCGACCTGGTGCTCCCCCGTATCCACATGGGGCAGGCGGACGGCTCGCTCCGGCTGGAGCTGAAGCGACGGCTGGCCCGCGTCTACGGCCGGGCGCTGGAGGCGGCGTGAGGGTCCTGCACGTCATCACCGGCCTCGGCGTCGGCGGCGCGGAACAGCAGCTGCGGCTGCTGCTGCGGCACCTCCCGGCGCGCTGCGACGTGGTGACCCTGACCAACCCCGGTCCGGTGGCCGCCGGTCTGGCCGCCGACGGGGTGCGGGTCGCCCATCTGGGGATGGGCGGCAACCGGGACCTGGAGGCCCTGCCGCGGCTGACCCGGCTGATCCGGGGCGGCGGCTACGACCTGGTGCACACGCATCTGTACCGGGCCTGTCTGTACGGGCGGCTCGCCGCGCGGCTCGCCGGGGTGCGGGCCGTCGTGGCCACCGAGCACTCGATCGGCGCGACCCGTCTGGAGGGGCGCCCGCACAGCGCCGGGGTGCGGGCGCTGTATCTGGCGGGCGAGCGGCTCGGGCAGGTGACGGTCGCCGTCTCCCCGACGGTGGCCCACCGGCTGCGGCGCTGGGGGGTGCCGGGGCAGCGCATCCGGGTCATCCCGAACGGCATCGACGCGCCCCGGTTCCGCTACGACGAGGTGCGCCGCAAGGAGGCGCGGGCCTACTACGGGCTGCCCGAGGACGCCTACGTCGTCGGCGGTGTGGGGCGCCTGGCGCCCGGCAAGCGGTTCGGTCTGCTCGTGGCCGCGCTGGCCCAGCTCCCGGACGACGTACGGCTGTTGCTGGTCGGTGGCGGGCCCGAGGAGGCGGCGCTGCGCCGGGCCGCCCGCGAACTGGGCGTGGAGGACCGGCTGGTGCTCACCGGTGAGCGGCCCTGTCTGCCCGATCCGTACGACGGGGCGCCCGATCTGCCCGGTCTGCTCTGCGCGATGGACGTGCTCGCCTCACCGTCGCCCGAGGAGTCCTTCGGGCTGGCGGTGCTGGAGGCGCTGGCGGCTGGGCTGCCCGTGCTGTACGCGAGCTGCCCGGCCGTCGAGGACCTGCCGGCGCGGGCGGTGCCCGGCGCTCGGCGGGTCACCGGCGGGGCCGGGGAGTACGCGCGGGAACTGCTGCGGCTGCGGGCGGCCGGGCCGGGCGAGCGGTGCGCCCCGGACGTCGTGCGGCACTACGACATCGCGCGCACCGCGCGGCAGCTGATGGACCTGTACACGGCCGCTTCGGCCGGCTCGAACCTGGAAGCGAGTTCCTCATGACAGACAACCCCGCCGAGCGCGCTCCGCTGTGGGACCGGGCCCGGACCCGGCTCGGACGGCTGCCCGTGTGGGCGCTGGTGCCCGCCGCCGCACTGACCGGTGCCCTGGCCGGCGGCGCGTACGGGCTGGTGAAGCCCGCGCAGTACACGGCGACCAGTTCCGTCGTCGCCGTGCCGAACGGCACGACCGAGGCCGACTGCACCGACGCGCTCGGGTTCGCCCAGGCGTACGGCCGGGTCGCCACGCAGCTCGCGGTGCTCGGGGACGCCCAGATGTGGGCGGGCGTCCCGGTGTCGACGCTGCGGGACAGCGTGGAGGTGGCCACCTCGCCGGACGCGCCGATGGTCGCGGTGTCGGCGACGGCGGCCAGCCCCGGACAGGCCGTCGACATCGCGAACGCGGTGACCCGCGCGCTCGTCAACGAGGCCGGCTACGCCAAGGAGCGCACCGGTATCCGCCTGGAGAACCTCTCCCGTGCGCTGCGGCCGAGCGAGCCGTCGTCGGCGTCGCCGGGGCTGACCGCGCTGGTGGGCGCGAGCGCCGGCGGGCTGCTCGGGGGGCTCGCGCTGCTGGCCCGGCCGCGCCGGCGGCCCGGTGGGCCGGGCGAGGACGACGACCTGGGACGGGCCTCCGTTCCCGGGCCCGCCGGTGCCGCCGACGCCCAGGAGACCCGCGGATGACCGCGTCCGCCCGAAGGCTCACGGTGGAGGTGTGCACCGACGAGCACACCTTCGCGGGGCTGGCCGAGCCGTGGGGGCGCCTGCACCGGGCGTGCCCGTCGGCGACGGCGTTCCAGAGCCACGCCTGGCTGCACTCCTGGTGGCTGTCGTACGGCACACCGGGCCGGCTCCGCCTGGTCCTGGTGCGCCGAGGCGGTGAACTGGTGGCGGCGGCGCCGCTGATGCGGGTGCACGGCCCGCTGCCCGCGCTGGTGCCGCTCGGCGGTGCCATCACCGACTTCTGCGATGTGCTGGTCGACGAGTCGGCGGGGGTGCCGGCCGCGGCGGCGCTCGCGGACGCCCTGGCCGACCTGGCCCGCACCGCGCTGGTCGACTTCCGCGAGGTGCGGCCGGGCGGTGCGATGGAGCGGGTGTTCCTGTGCTGGCGCGGTCCGCGGCGGCGGCTGCGGGACTCGCTCTGCCTGGAACTGCCCGCGCTGCCCCTGGAGGACCTGGTCGGGCGGCTGCCGACGGGCCGGGCCCGGCGGATCCGCAGCAAGGTCAACCAGCTGTCCCGGCTGGGCGTGCAGTGGCGGGTCGTGCCGCACGAGGAGACGGAGGCCGCGCTGCGCCGGCTCCTGGAACTGCACCGGCTGCAGTGGCAGGGCCGGCAGGTGTCACCCGAGCATCTGCGGCCGCGGTTCATGGAGCACCTGGTGCGCGCGGCGGTCCCGCTGGCCCGCTCCGGGGAGGCGGCGACGACGGAGTTCGTGCTGGACGGCTCGGTGGTGGCGGTCAACATCTCGCTGCTGTCGGGCGCGCTGGCCGGCATGTACCTGTACGGCTTCGACCCGGAGCTGCGGCAGCGCCGGGTGGACGTGGCGACGATGCTGCTGCACGGCGCGACCGGGCACCTCGGCTCGGGCGGGCTGCGCACGCTGAGCCTGCTGCGGGGCGCGGAGCCGTACAAGTACCGCTGGCTGCCGACGACCGTCGTCAACCAGCGGTACCTGCTGGCCCGGAACCGCACCGCGCCGCTGCTGGGGGCCGCGCTCGCGGAGGCGGCGGCACGGCGGCGCGCCAAGGAGATGCTGCGCAGGGAGGCCGAACCGGCGGCTCAGCGGTAGCGCTCCGCCCACTGCAGGCACGCGGAGAGCCGGCCGCCGATCTGCTGCTCCAGCCACTTCTCCAGGTCCAGCAGGGTGCAGTGCGGGGCCTGCGCGGGGCTGGGCGCCGGGGCCGGTGTCGCCGCGGCGGCCGGCTCCGGCGCGGGGGACGCGGTCGCCTCCGGCAGCGAGGGGACCGGCCGGGGGCGGGAGTACAGCGGGGCGGACAGCAGGAGGCGGTACAGGGCGGAGGCGCGGGGGTTGTCGGAGCACAGCCACACGCCGTGCGGGCAGTAGTCGGTGATGGTGTTGTAGAGCGGCTTGTGCTGGTCCATCCAGGCCAGCATCCGCAGCATGTACGTGATGTTGTCGCCGTTGCGGAACAGGCCCCACTCCGGGTACGAGATCGGCTTGCCGTGCCGGCGGGCGAAGTCCACGTGGTACTGCAGGCCGTACGGCTCGGAGACCTGCTCGTCGAAGCTCAGGCCGCGCGGCTGGTCGTAGGCGTCCATGCCGATGATGTCGACGACGTCGTCGCCGGGGTAGCACTCGGGCCAGGGGATGGCGTCCACGCCGCGGCTGGGGGCGAAGTCGAAGCGGAAGCGCTGCCCGTCGACCGCGCGCATCACCCGGACGATCCGGCGCCAGTACTGCTTCCAGCTCTCCGGGTCGGGGCCGCAGCGATGCGTGTAGGTGATGCCGTTCATCTCCCAGCCGAGCACGATCACCGTGTCCGGGATGCCCAGGTCGACCAGGCGTTCGGCGAGCGCCTCGAAGTGCTCGTCGAAGGCGCCGGACGCGGCGCGGCGCAGCAGGGTGCGGACGGCGGTGTCGGGGAGACCCCGCTCGTTGCGTTCCATCATCGGTACGTTGAGCACGAGCATCCGGTCGGACTTGGCGCGCCGCCAGGCGGCCCAGCTGTCGAGGAAGCCGTGGCCGCCCTCGATGTTGGTCCACAGATCGCCCGGCAGATAGGTGTGCCCCACGCGGGGCTCCTGGCCGCCGAGCCACCGGCTGAGCTGCTTCATCCGCTGCACTCCGGCGGGCCCGTAGTGCAGATAGGCCCCGAACGCGGGCGCGTGCGCGGGCACTCCGGCCGGGGCGTGCGCACCCCCGGACGACTGCGGTGCGGCGGGCGGCGACGTGGGCTGGGCCACGGGCACCGGGCGGGCCGGGTCGGGGTGGGAGGCGGAGTCCGCCGCGAGGGCCGGGCCCGGTGTCAGGGCCGCCGCGGCGATCACGGCGGCGGTGATCAGCGCCGGTCCTCTCAGGGCGGACCGTCGGCGGTCACGGGCCATGCGTCCTCCTCGGCGGGGCACCTCCCCTGTAGGTGACAGGAAGTCATATCCGCCGGGACGGCACCATCGGAGCGCCGCCGAACGGGCCATCAGCTGCCGTACAGCTCCTCGATGTCGGCCGCGTACACCTGGGTGACGGCCTGCCGCTTGACCTTCAGCGACGGGGTGAGCAGGCCGTTGTCCTCGGTCCACTCCCCCTCGACGAGCCGGAAGGCGCGGATCGACTCGGCGCGTGAGACGGCCGCGTTGGCGTGGTCGACCGCCTTCTGGACGTCGGCGAGCATCCGGGGGTCCTGGACGACCTCGGACATCGGGGTGCCGGCGGGCATCTTGCGGACGGCGAGCCAGTGCGCCACCGCGTCGGGTTCGAGGGTGATGAGGGCGCCGACGAAGGGGCGCCCGTCCCCGACGACGAGGCACTGGCCGACGGGCGGGCGGCTGCGCAGCCGGTCCTCCAGGACGGCCGGGGAGACGTTCTTGCCGCCGGAGGTGACGAGGATGTCCTTCTTGCGGCCGGTGATGGTGAGGTAGCCGTCCTCGTCGAGGGCGCCGAGGTCGCCGGTGGCGAACCAGCCGTCGCGCAGCACGGCGTCGGTGGCGGCCGGGTCGTTGCGGTAGGCCCCGAAGACGATGCCGCCCTCGATGAGCACCTCGCCGTCGTCGGCGATACGGACGGCGGTGCCGGGGACGGGCCGGCCGACCGTGCCGGGGCGGGGCCTGAGCGGCGGGACGATGGTGGCGGCGGCGGTGGTCTCGGTCAGGCCGTAGCCCTCGTAGACGAGGATGCCGGCGGCGTAGAAGAACAGGTTGAGGTCGCGGTCGAGCGGGGAGCCGCCGCTGATGGCGTAGCGCAGCCGGCCGCCGAGCTCCTTGCGGACCCGGCGGTAGACCAGCAGGTCGTACAGGGCCCAGGCGGCCCACAGTCCGATGCCGGGGCCCTTGCCGGTGCCGAGGAAACGGCTCAGATGGGCCTCGGCGAAGCGGACGGCGATGCGGTGGGCGCGGTCGAAGGAGGCGCCGCGGCCCAGCTTCTCGGCGGTGGCCCGGCCGGTGTCGTGGATCTTCTCGAAGAGGTAGGGGACGCCGACGAGGAAGGTGGGCCGGAACTCCCGGAGCGCGGGGCGCAGTTCGTCGGGTTTGATGCTGGGCCAGTGGCCGATCTCGATTCGGCCCATCAGGCAGGCGATCTGGATGGTGCGGCCGAGGATGTGGGCGAGCGGGAGGAAGAGCAGGGTGGAGGCGGTCTGGCCGGTGACCGCCTGGAAGACGGGGTGCAGCAGTTCCACGGTGTTGGCCGCCTCGGCGTGCAGATTGCCGTGGGTGAGGACGCAGCCCTTGGGCCGGCCGGTGGTGCCGGAGGTGTAGCAGATCGTCGCGACCGTGTCGGGGGTGAGGGCGGCACGGCGCTTGACGACCTCCTCGTCGGACAGGTGGCGGCCGAGCGCGGTGAGCGTGCCGAGGGCGTCGTCGTCCAGCTCCCAGATGTGCGGGGGCTGTTCGTGCCCGGCGGTGCCCGTCGTGACCGTGGCGGTGTTCTGCGCGGTCTCGGTGACGACGTGCCGGGCGCCGGAGTCGCGGACGATCCACTCGATCTGGTCGGCGGACGAGGTGGCGTACACCGGCACGCTCTGCCCGCCGGCCGCCCAGATCGCGAAGTCCAGCACGGTCCACTCGTAGCGGGTGCGGGACATGACGGCGACCCGGCCGCCGGGTTCCAGTCCGGCGGCGATCAGCCCCTTGGCGACGGCGGTGACCTCGCGGGCGAACTCCGCCGCCGTCATCGGCCGCCAGCCGTCGCCGGTGTGCCGGCGCAGGACGACGGCGTCGGGCGCCTCGGCCGCGTTGGTGTGGGGCAGGTCGGCGATGCTGCCGGTCGCCGGGCGGGGCACGAGCGCCGGGGTGCGGGCCTCGCGGACCACGCCCCCGGCGTCCTTCACGACCTCGACCTCGCCGCGTTCCAGCAGTTCGGTTCGCTGCGCGGCCCGCTTCAGATCCCTGCGTACGCCCATGTCGGCTCCCGGTGCCCGTCGTACTTACTGGAGAGTAAACTTACTCAAGCGTAAGTAGACGTCAATGGGTCCGGCACGACTCAGTCCCGGTCGGTGAGGCGGCTCGCCCGCCGGATCGCCTCCGCGAGCCGGGAGACGTCCCCGTCCTCGGTGGTGGAGGCCAACTCGTCCGCCCGCTCGGCCAGTTCCCCGAGCCGGACCCGGCCCGGCAGGGTCGTACGGCCGTCGCCGCTCCCGCGCAGGGTGTCGGCGAAGTAGGCCGCCGTCGCCGTGACCTGGAAGCGGGGGCTCGCGCTCCACACCGAGTCCTCCAGGGCGCCGGTCTCGATGTCGCCCGACTTCTCGTGCGGGGCGCGGGTGCGCGGGTCGAGCCAGCGGACGCTCGCCGTCGCCAGGTGGCCGTCGGCGTCCGGTGCGGTGCGCACGGCGTACAGGGCGGTGACGGTGTGGCCGGGGCCGACCTCGCCGCCGTCGACGCGGTCGTCGCGGAAGTCCTCGTCGGCGACCTGCCGGTTGTCGTAGCCGATCAGCCGGAACTCCTTGACCGTCTTCGGGTCGAAGGCGACCTGGGCCTTGGCGTCGCGGGCGGTCAGGTCGACGTTGCGGGGCAGGTCCTGGCTGAAGACCTTGTGCGCCTCGCGCTCCCCGGAGACGTACACGGTGTGGCCGTCGCCCTTGTCGGCGAGGCGCTCCATCAGGGCGTCGCCGTAGTCGCTGCCGACGCCCACCCCGAACAGGGTGATGCCGTGCTCGCGGCGCTCGGAGGCGACGCGTTCCAGGATGGTGTCGGCGTCGGTGTCGCCCGTGTTGGCCAGGGCGTCGGAGACCAGCACGACCCGGTTGGTGGCGCCCTTGCGCAGGCCGTCCTCGGCGGTCTCGTAGCCGGTCTCCACACCGGCGCCGAGGTTCGTGGAGTCGGTGGGCTCCAGGCTGTCGATGGCGTCGTGGATCTCGTCCCGGTGCCCGCCGACCCGGGTCGGCCTCAGCACCCGCTCGGCCTCGTCGCTGAAGGTGACCAGGGCGACCGAGTCGTCGTCGCGCAGCCGGTCCGTCATCACGCCGAGGGAGTCCTTGGCGAGGTCCAGACGGCCCGGTTCGGCCATGGATCCGGAGATGTCGACGACGAAGGTGAGGGCGGCGGGCGGGCGTTCGCCGGAGTCCTCGGCCGGCCGGGTCGCGAGCCCCACCCGGACCAGGGACCAGTCCTCGCGCGCGGTGCGGGCACCGTCGACGGTGACCGTGAACCCGTCACCGTCGGGGCGGTCGTAGTCCTGGCGGAAGCTGTTGACGAACTCCTCGGGGCGGACCGTGGACGGGTCGGGAAGGCGGCCCTCGGCGAGCGTGCGGCGGGCGTAGCCGTAGGAGGCGGTGTCGACGTCCAGGGCGAAGGTGGAGAGCAGGTCGGGCTCGGGCGCGAACTCGCGGCTGTCGTCGCCGTTCTTCTGCTCGTCCGGACCGCTGTCGCCGTCGTACTCGGGGGCGGCCGGGAAGCCCCTCTCGTCGGTGCTCCGGTCCGCCTTCGACATGCCGCCGTCCTGTGCGCTGCAGCCGGTGAGCAGCAGGCCGCCCGCCGTGAGTGCGAGCAGCGCGCCCCTCAGCCGTCGCACGTGGTGTCGCTCCATCGTCCGTTCCCCCTTGGTCCGTTGACGTCGACTTCTGTGACTGTGACGGGCCAGGGGGCCGGAACGTGCGTGACGAAGTGTTGCGGATGGGTCTCGAAGCGGGCACGGCGGGCCCCCGCCGAGACCGGTGGGTGACCCTCCGTTGACCTAGGGGTGTCTTGCCGATCACGCCGGGCTCCCGACGTCGCTGATCCGGCCCGATCGACAAGACGCCCCTACGACACGATGTCCTTGCGGGTGAAACCCCGGAAGGCCAGCGCGAACAGGACCAGCGCGTAGGTCACGGAGACCGCGGCGCCCTGGATCATGCCGGACCACTCGGGGCGCGGCTGGACGGCGTCCGCCCAGGCGAACTGCCAGTGCGCGGGCAGGAAGTGGCGCCAGTCGCCGAGGGCGGTGACGGCGTCCAGGACGTTGCCGACGATGGTGAGGCCGACCGCGCCGCCCACCGCGCCCAGCGGGGCGTCCGTCCGGGTCGACAGCCAGAACGCCAGTCCCGCGGTGACCAGTTGGGACACGAAGACGTACGCGACGACGATCAGCAGGCGCTGGGCCGCCGTGCCCGTGCCGAGCGAGCCCCCGGTGGGGATCTGCAGCGGCCCCCAGCCGTACGCGGCCGTGCCGACGGCCAGCGCGACCACCGGCAGCAGCACCATCGCGGCCAGGCTGAGCCCGAGGCCGACGACGAGCTTGGACCACAGCAGCCGGACCCTCGGCACGGGGGCGGCGAGGAGATAGCGCAGCGAGGACCAGCCGGCCTCCGAGGCGACGGTGTCCCCGCAGAACAGGGCGACCGGGATGACCAGCAGGAAGCCCGCCGACACGAAGAGGTTCACGGCGGCGAAGTTGGCGCCGGACGCGGTGGCCGTGTCCATCAGGGTGATGCGGTCGCCGCGGCCGTCCGGCTCGCCGCCGATCGCGAAGGCGGCGACGAGCACGAACGGCAGCACGGCGAGGATGCCGAACATGACCAGCGTCCGGCGTCGCTTGAGCTGGCGGAGCAGTTCGACCCGCACGGGCAGGGTGCGGCCCGCCCGGTAGCCGGAGGCGACCTCGGTGCGCTCGGTGAGCGTGCTCATGCGGAACCTCCGATCAGGGTGAGGAAGGCGTCCTCCAGCCGGCGGTGCGGGCCGACCGAGCGGACGGGCACCTCCAGCCGGACGAGTTCGGCGACCAGGTGCTCGGCGCTGCCGTCGGCGTCGAGCCGCACCAGGAGCCCGTCGTCGGTGGGGACGGCCGAGACCACCCCGGGCAGCGCGGCGACCTTCTCGACGACGGGTCCGTCCGGGACCGTGGCCGTGCCGACCAGGAGGGTGTCGCCGGAGCCGATGATCTCGGCGACCGGGCCGGCCTGCACCAGCCGGCCGCGGTCCATGACCACGAGATGGGTGCAGGACTGCTCGACCTCCGCGAGGAGATGGCTGGAGACGATCACCGTGCGCCCCGCGGCCGCGTACCGGATCATCACCTCGCGCATCTCGCGGATCTGCGGCGGGTCGAGGCCGTTGGTCGGCTCGTCGAGGATGAGCAGGTCCGGCAGCCCGAGCATGGCCTGGGCGATGGCGAGGCGCTGGCGCATCCCCTGGGAGTAGGTGCGCACGGCGCGGGCCAGGGCGTCGCCGAGACCGGCGATCTCCAGGGCCTCGTCCAGGTGGGCGTCCTCCGGCGGGCGGCCGGTGGCCTTCCAGTACAGCTCCAGGTTCTCCCGGCCGGACAGGTGCGGCAGGAAGCCGGCGCCCTCCACGAAGGCGCCGACCCGGGACAGGACCGGGGCGCCGGGGCGGATGGCGTGCCCGAAGACGCGGATCTCCCCGGCGTCGGGCTTGATCAGGCCCATCAGCATGCGCAGGGTCGTCGTCTTGCCGGCGCCGTTGGGTCCGAGGAGGCCGAGCACCTGCCCCTTCTCGACCCGGAACGACAGCTCGCGCACCGCGTACCGGTCCTGGGCGCGGGCGTACCGCTTGCTCAGGCCGGTGATCTCCAGCGGGACCTCGGCCAGTCCGGGGTCGGGCGCGGGGGCGACGGTGCGGCGGCGGGCCGTCAGCAGCAGGGCCAGGGCGACGGCCGCGCCGGTGGCGGGCAGCCACCACACCCAGGACGGCAGGGGGGCGGCGGCGCTGCTGACACCGGGGGCGGTCGGCACGGACAGCGCGCTCTTCAGGGAGACGGTGTACGTCGCCGGGGCGGCCGGGGAGGCGTAGCCGAGGTCGGTGGAGGAGAGCACCAGACGCAGCCGGTGGCCCTTCTCGATGTCGTGGTCGACGGCCGGGAGGGTGATCCGCACGTCCTTGCCGGACTTGGCGTCCGTCACCCGCAGCGGGGTGACCAGCTGGGAGGGCAGGACCTGCTGCCGGCCGCCGGGGCCGACGTCGTAGACCTTGGCGAAGAGGACCGCGTCCCCGTCGCTGGAGCGGACGTGCACGGTGGCCGTCGGGGAGCCGGTGATGTGCAGGTTGTCCGCGACGGGCGCGGACTCGAAGCGGGCGAACTGGCCGGGGAAGTCCAGCGAGACGCCGACGCCGAGCGAGGACAGCTGGGCGAGGCCGCCGGAGCCGCCGAGGCCGGGCAGCGCGGAGACGGCGGGCGGGCTGGCGCCGGCCGGGTTGGCGACGGACTGCTCGCCGCCGGTGAGCGGCACCCGGCGTATGCCGCTGCCGAGTCCGGGGTAGGTGTCGGCGCTCGCGCCGCGCAGCTGGGCCTCGCCATCGGTGGTGTCGATGCCCCCGGTGCGGGTGACGCGGAAGGCGGGGCCGGTGTCGGCGCCCTTGTCGCCCTTGAGGTACCGGTCGAACCAGGCGGTGGTGCGGGTCTGGAGACGGGACGTCTCCATGTCGCCGCCGTCGTGTCCGCCGGCGATCCAGTCGACGTCCACGGGCGCGCCGTTGGCGCGGATCGCGCGGGCCGCATCGTCGGCCTGGCCGAGCGGGAAGAGGGAGTCGGACTGGCCCTGGAACAGCAGGGTGGGCACCTTGATCCGGTCGCCGACGGCGGACGGGGAGCGCTTCTCCAGCAGGGCGCGGGCCTCGGCGTCGGGGACACCGGACTCGGCCACCCGCTCGTACATCGCGCAGAGCGCCGGCTCGAACTTCGCGCAGCCGCCGCCGGAGTTGACGAAGATGCCGGCCCACAGCTTCTTGAAGACGCCGTTCGGGAAGAGGGCGTCCGCGAGGTTCCAGTAGGTGATGGCCGGGGCGATGGCGTCGACCCGGTCGTCGTGTCCGGCGGCCAGCAGGGCGATGGCGCCACCGTAGGAGCCGCCCGCCATGCCGGCGCGCGGGTCGCCGGGCTTGTCGAGCCGGACCTGGGGCTGCTCGGCGAGCCAGTCCAGCAGCCGGGAGACGTCGGCGACCTCGCTCTCGGGGTCGTTGAGGCCGATCGCGCCGGTCGACCTGCCGAAGCCGCGTGCGGACCAGGTGAGGACGGCGTACCCGTCCCGCGCGAGGTCCTCGGCCTGCTGCCGTACGTCGTCCTTGCTGCCGCCGAAGCCGTGCCCGAGGAGGACGGCGGGGCGCCGCCCGCCGCCCGGCGTGGTGAAGAACGAGGTGTCGACGCGCACTCCGCCGTCCATCGCCATGACCCGGTCGGCGCGCCGCACCTTCGGGGCGTCGTCGCCGGAGGCGGCGGCGGTCCAGGTCCCGGCGCCGGCCAGCACCACGACGGCGGCCGCGGCGGCCGTCAGCCGTCGCGGCCCGCGCAGCGCGCGCAGTGCGGCCCGTCCGGGCAGTCGAAGATCCATGCGTCAACGGTACGGGTCGAAGCTGTCGGTCCGTTGTCGACCGGGGACCGAACTCCGTCACCTCCTCTGGAGGTACGCCGTGCCGCCCGCGTACACCAGGCGCGGTACGCGGGCGGGCCGGCCGATCAGTCCCGGGCGTCCTCCGGCAGGGTCACCAGCCAGCGGGTGGCGCGGCGCGGGCGCAGATACAGGGCCCAGTAGAGGGTGGCTACGGCGGTGATGCCGCCGGTCCACAGCAGATGCGCGGGTTCCTGCTGGGTGCGGATGTAGCCGAGGACCAGGATCAGCAGCACCGGCACGGCGGGCCACAGCGGCATCCGCCAGGCCGCGGTGCGGCGGTGCGGGCCGCGCCGGGCGAGCAGGGCGGCGACCGCGACGAGCAGATACATACCGGTGACCGAGACGCCCGTGACGCCGTACAGGGTGTCCAGGTCGACGAAGCACAGGGCGGCGCCGGGCACGCCGACGGCGAGCGTGGCGACCCACGGGGAGCCGAAGCGGCCGAGCCGGGAGAGGACGTCGTTGACCGGCCGGGGCCACGCCTTGTCGCGGGCCGAGGCGAACAGGACGCGGGAGTTCTGGATGACCATGACGATCCCCGCGTTCACGATCGCCAGCGCCACGCAGAGGCTCACGAAGGTGCCGACGGCGGAGTTCGACCAGGCGGTGACCATGGCGGACAGATCGCCGCCCGTGAGTTCGGCGACGTCCGAGGCACCCAGGGTGAGGGCGACGACCGGCACCAGGATGATGACGGTGGAGAGGGCGAGGGTGGCCAGGACCGTGCGGGCGACGTTGCGGCGCGGGTTCTCCAGCTCCTCGGAGAGGTAGACGGCGGTCGAGAAGCCCTGGGTGATGAACAGCGCGATGGCGAGCCCGGAGACGACCAGCAGCGCCGTCACCGTGTCGGTACGGCCGTCGGCGCCGGCCACCTCGAGGGAGACCAGGCTCGCGGGGCCGCGCTCGGCGTGGGCGAAGCCCAGCACGGCCACGACGGCCGCCGCGATGACCTCGAGGACCAGGAAGATCCCGGTGATCCAGGCGTTGGCGCGCAGGTCGAGCAGGCCGGCGAGGGTGGCGAGCAGCATGACGCCGGCGCCGGTGAGGGCGGGGTCGAGGTGGACGATCGGGGCGAGGTAGTCGGCGGTGCCCATCGCGATCACCGGCGGTACGACCATGACGACCAGCAGGGACAGCACGAACACCAGCCAGCCCGCGACCCGTCCGGCGAGCGTGGACACCATCGCGTACTCGCCGCCGGCGCTCGGGACGAGGGTGCCGAGCTCCGAGTAGCAGAAGGCGACGGCGACGCAGAGCAGGGAGCCGACGGCGATCGTGAGGGCGGTGGCGGTGCCGAGCGAGCCGAACAGGTCGGGGACGACCACGAAGAGCGTGGAGGCGGGCGTCACGCAGGAGAGCGTGAGCAGCGTGCCGCCGACCACGCCGATGGAGCGCTTGAGCTGCCGGGGACTGTCCGACGCCTCGACGGCGGGGGCCTCGGCGGGGGTGAGGGTGTCGGTCACGAGGGGGATGCAACATCGACGGAAACCATCACGTCAATGGGTGTTTCCCTACGGAATTCGTTGTCAGCGATCTTGATTTCGCGCGTTGACGTCGCATTGCGGCCCATCCCCGTAAGGATTTCGCAGCTGCGGGAACCGCAGTGGGCGCGCGCGAAAAAAGGGGGCCGTCCGCGATGCGGACGGCCCCCTCCTGGCCAGCGTCAGTGGTTGCGCGGGAAGCCCAGGTCGACGCCGGTGGGGGCGTCGGCCGGGTCGGGCCAGCGGGTGGTGACGACCTTGCCGCGGGTGTAGAAGTGCGTGCCGTCGTTGCCGTAGATGTGGTGGTCGCCGAAGAGGCTGTCCTTCCAGCCACCGAAGGAGTGGTAGCCGACCGGGACCGGGATCGGGACGTTCACGCCGACCATGCCGGCCTCGACCTCCAGCTGGAAGCGGCGGGCCGCGCCGCCGTCCCGGGTGAAGATCGCGGTGCCGTTGCCGAACGGCGAGGCGTTGATGAGGGCCAGGGCCTCCTCGTACGTCTCGGCGCGCAGCACGCACAGGACGGGGCCGAAGATCTCGTCCTGGTAGGCCTTCGCGGACGTGGGCACCTTGTCGAGCAGCGAGATGCCGATCCAGTGCCCGTCCTCGTACCCGTCGACGGTGTAGCCGGTGCCGTCGAGGACGACCTCGCAGCCCTCGTCGGCGGCGCCCTTCACATAGGACGCCACCTTGTCACGGTGCACGGCGGTGATGAGCGGGCCCATCTCGGAGGCCGGGTCGTCGCCGGGGCCGATCTTGATCTTCTCGGCGCGCTCACGGATCTTGTCCACCAGCTCGTCGCCGATCGCGCCGACGGCGACCACCGCGGAGATGGCCATGCAGCGCTCGCCCGCGGAGCCGTAGGCGGCGCTCACGGCCGCGTCCGCCGCCGCGTCCAGGTCGGCGTCCGGCAGGACCAGCATGTGGTTCTTGGCGCCGCCCAGCGCCTGTACGCGCTTGCCGTTGGCGGAGGCGGTGGTGTGGATGTAGCGGGCGATCGGCGTGGAGCCGACGAAGGAGACGGCCTTGACGTCCGGGTGCTCGAGGAGCCGGTCGACGGCCACCTTGTCGCCGTGGACGACGTTGAAGACGCCGTCGGGCAGACCGGCCTCGGCGAGCAGCTCGGCGATCTTGATGGACGCCGAGGGGTCCTTCTCGGACGGCTTGAGCACGAAGGTGTTGCCGCACGCGATGGCGATCGGGAACATCCACATCGGGACCATCGCCGGGAAGTTGAACGGCGTGATGCCGGCGACGACACCCAGCGGCTGCCGGATCGACGACACGTCGACGCGGCTGGCGACCTGCGTGGACAGCTCGCCCTTGAGCTGCACGGTGATGCCGCACGCGAGGTCCACGATCTCCAGGCCGCGCGCCACCTCGCCGAGGGCGTCGGAGTGCACCTTGCCGTGCTCGGCGGTGATCAGCTCGGCGATCGCGTCACGGTTGGCGTCCAGCAGCGCGCGGAACTTGAACAGGATCGAGGTGCGCTGCGCCAGCGAGGACTGGCCCCAGGTCAGGAACGCCTCCTTGGCGGCGGCTACCGCCGTGTCCACCTCCTCGACCGAGGCGAAGGCGACCTTCGTGGTGACCGCGCCGGTGGCCGGGTCGGTGACCGGCCCGTGATTGCCCGACGCGCCTTCGGCGGTCTTCCCGCCGATCCAGTGGTTGACGATCTTCGTCATGCCCGGTTACTCCTTCACAGATGGCGGCGTCGGGAGGACACGTGCCGTTCGTACAGCTCTCGGCCCCTGACCGCAGACGCTCCGGTCGCGGTCTCGGCCACAGGTACATCCCACCAGGCCGGCGCGGGCGACGGGCCCGACACAGTGTCGGCCGTTTCGGTCCCGTCGTAGACACATGTGGGAGTGTCGGCGGCGAGCACCCGGCACAGTTCCATGGTGCGGGACGACCGGGCTGTGCGGGGACCTCCGGCGCGGGGCCGTAGCGGGCGGGGAGTCATCGCTCGCTCTTCGCTCCTGCCAAAGCAAAGCGGCCTCCCGCGCCGGAGGCGTTCGGGTCGCCGGGGCCGCGCTGGGCGGGCCGGCGGGGTCGTGCCGGGCCGGACGGGGGCCGTGGGTCCGCGGGGGCGCGGGGCGGGGCGTCCGGCACGTCGTCATGGCGGGCTCACAGCAGTCCCACCGCGGTGTCCACGGCGGCGGCCACATCGCCGTCGGCCGGGTGGAGCAGCGACCGGCCGGCCACCAGGCCGCGCACGGTGGGCAGACGCAGGGCGCCCCGCCACTTCTCGTATGCCCGGTCCTGGTCGGCGCCGACCTCGCCGCCGAGCAGGACGACGGGCAGCGTGGAGGTCTCCAGGACCTCGGCCATGTGGTCGGGGTCGTCGGTGACCGGCAGCTTGAGCCAGGTGTAGGCGGAGGTGCCGCCGAGGCCCGAGGCTATGGCGATGGACCGGGTGACCGCCTCGGCGGACAGGTCGTTGGCGATCGTGCCGCCGGGGGTCCGCCGGCTGATGAACGGCTCGACGAACACCGGCAGTTCACGGGCGGCCATCGCGTCGACGGCTCGTGCGGCCGACTCCAGCGTGGCCAGGGAGCCCGGGTCGGCGTAGTCGACGCGCAGCAGCAGCTTCCCGGCGTCGAAGCGGAGGCGTTCGAGGTCCTCGGGCCGGTGGCCGGTGAAGCGGTCGTCCATCTCGAACGACGCCCCGGCCAGACCGCCGCGGTTCAGTGAGCCCATGACGACCTTGCCGTCGAGCGCGCCGAGCAGCAGCAGGTCGTCCAGGATGTCGGCGGTGGCGAGGACCCCGTCCACGCCGGGCCGGGACAGCGCGAGGCGGAGGCGGCCCAGCAGGTCGGCGCGGTCGGCCATCGCGAGTCCCCGGCCACCGACGCCGAGGGCTCCTCGGGCCGGGTGGTCGGCGGCCACGATCATCAGCCGGCCGGAGTCGCCGAGCAGCGGCCTGCGGGTACGGCGCTCCGCCGCCTCCGCGACGGCCTGCGGGTGCCGGGCGCGCAGCCGGACCAGCTCCGCGACGTCGACGTTCACCGGACCGCCCCGGCGGCGAGCGCGGCCTCGATCTCGCCGGGTGTCGGCATGGCGGAGGAGCACTCCAGGCGGGAGGCGACGATGGCGCCGGCCGCGTTGGCGTGCCGCATGACCGTCTCCAGGTCCCAGCCCTCGAGCAGGCCGTGGCAGAGGGAACCGCCGAAGGCGTCGCCCGCGCCGAGGCCGTTGAGGACCGTGACGGGCAGCGGTGACACCTCCGCCACGCGCCCGTCCCGGTCGACGGCGAGGACGCCCTTGGGGCCCTGTTTGACGACGGCCAGTTCGACCCCGGCGTCCAGCAACGCCCGGGCTGCGGCATGGGGTTCGCGGACGCCGGTCGCCACCTCCACCTCGTCGAGGTTCCCGACGGCGACCGTGGTGTGCTTCAGCGCCTCGGCATAGAAGGGGCGGGCCTCGTCGGGGTCCTGCCAGAACATGGGGCGCCAGTCGAGGTCGAAGACCGTGACGCCGGACTTCGCGCGGTGGGCGAGGGCCGCGAGCGTCGCCGTACGGCTCGGCTCCTCGCTGAGGCCGGTGCCGGTGACCCAGAAGACGCGGGCGTCCCGGATGGCGTCGAGGTCGAGCTCGTGCGCGTCGATCTCCAGGTCGGGGGCCTTGGGGCGGCGGTAGAAGTACAGCGGGAAGTCGTCCGGCGGGAAGACCTCGCAGAAGGTGACCGGGGTGGGCAGTCCGGGGACCGGGGTGACCCAGCGGTCGTCGACGCCGAAGCCCTGGAGGGCCTCGTGGAGGTAGGCGCCGAAGGGGTCGTCGCCGGTGCGGGTGATCACGGCGGTCCGGCGCCCGAGACGGGCCGCGGCGACCGCGACATTGGTCGCCGAGCCGCCGAGGAACTTGCCGAAGGACGTGACCTGGGACAGCGGGACCCCCGTCTGCAGCGGGTAGAGGTCCACCCCGATCCGGCCCATGGTGATCACGTCGTACGCCATCGGTGCCCTCGGTCTCCCTCGTCACGAGTCCTCGGGCCGGCGGTGAGGCACGGCCCTCCACGGCTTTGTAGCCCGCCCGGGGGAGCATGTCAATGTTTTGTCCAGACATTCGAACGAGGGTGTGGTGAGGAGGTGTCGGCCGTGCGCCGGTGATCGACCCCTCCGTCAACGCGCCGCGCCGATACGCCCGCGTGCGCCTTTGCTGCACACGCGTCACAAAGACCACCTCCGTGTCACGGGTGTCGCAGGTCCGCGCGACCTGCGTCACACCCGACGCACAGGCCCTGCCCATGGTCACGCTGCGTCGTTGACCGGACACAGGCTTGTGATCGCCGACACAGCGCCCGGTCCCCCCGACGACCGCTCCCGGTCGCCACCGGGCGCGCGAGGAGGTGCCACCGATGACCGACCGAAGGCTCTGGTCGTACAAGGAGATCGCGGCGCACATCAAGGTGCAGCCCGACACCGTGCGCTCCTACCGCAAACACGGACTGCTGCCCCCACCCGACCATGTCGAGAACGGCAAACCCTTCTGGCACCCCGACACCGTCCGCGCCTGGGTGGCGTCACGGCCCCGCAATCGGGGTCTGCGGCCGGACTGACCCCCGGGTTACGGACGGACGGCCACCCGGAAAACCACCTGTGCCCCACCTGACCCGTGGGGCACAGTCGTCCCCATGAGCGATTTCTCCGTCAAACCCGTACTGACCGGCGAACGGACCGTGCTGCGGCCGTTCACCGAGGCCGACGCCACCGTGATGGCGGAGATCATCGAGGACCCCGACGTCGTCCGCTTCACCGGCGAGCCCTCCGCCGAACTGACGGAGGAACGGCTGCGCTCCTGGTACGGCTCACGGTCCGAGCAGACCGACCGTCTCGACCTCGCCGTCACCGACCGGACCACCGGCGAACTCGTCGGCGAGGTCGTGCTGTTCGAGTGGGACGCGCACGCCCGCGGCTGTACGTTCCGCACGCTCATCGGACCCCGGGGGCGCGGGCGGGGGCTCGGCACCGAGGCCACCCGGCTCATCGCCGGGTACGGCTTCGAGCAGCTCGGCCTGCACCGGATCCAGCTGGAGGCGTACGGCCACAACGCCCGTGCCCTGCGCGTGTACGAGAAGGTCGGCTTCGTCCGGGAGGGCGTCCGACGAGAGGCCGACCTCCGGGACGGCATCTGGCGGGACTGGGTGCTGATGGCGATGCTCGAGCGGGAGTGGGCGGGGCATCGGGGGCACCCCCGCTTGGATCCCGTCTAGCGGGTGGCGCAGGTGGCCTGCGGCTCGGCCCCGTGGGCTTGCGGCTCGGCTGCAGGCTTGCGGCTCGGCCCCGTGGGATTGCGGCTCGGCCGCCGGCGTGTCGGTCGGCCCCGTGGGCTTGCGGCTCGGCTGCCGGCGTGTGGGTCGGCTGCCGGCGTGTGGGTCGGCTGCCGGCGTGTGGGTCGGTCGGCTTGCGGCCTGTACTCGCTTGGCGGGCCGCGCGGACGTCAGCTGTCCCGGCCCCACGGCTCGACGACCGTCACCCCGGCGCCCGGCGCCGAGCCCATCGCCTCCATAGCGGCCGGCACGTCGTCCAGCGGTATCGACGACGTCACCAGCAGATCCGGCCGCAGCACGCCGGCCCGCACCAGCTCCAGCATCGGCGGGTAGGTGTGGGCCGCCATGCCGTGGCTGCCGAGGATCTCCAGCTCCAGCGCGATCGCGCGGGCCATGGGGACCGGGGTCGTGCCGGACTCGGAGGGCAGCAGGCCCACCTGGACATGCCGCCCGCGGCGGCGCAGGCCACCGATGGAGGCGGCGCAGGTGACTGGCGATCCGAGGGCGTCCAGGGAGAGGTGCGCGCCGCCGCCGGTGAGGTCGCGGACCGCCGCCGCCGTGTCGGGTACGGCGGACGCGTCCAGGCACTCCGCCGCCCCGAACTTCCGCGCGAGGTCCAGGGCCTGCGGTGACACGTCGACCGCGACGACCCGGGCGCCCGACGCGGCCGCGATCATCACGGCGGACAGACCGACCCCGCCGCAGCCGTGCACGGCGACCCACTCCCCCGCCGCCACCCGGCCCTGCTGCACGACCGCCCGGAACGCTGTGGCGAACCGGCAGCCCAGGGAGGCCGCCGTCGCGAAGGACATCTCCTCGGGCACCGCGACGAGGTTCACATCGGCGTGGTCCAGGGCCACGTACTGGGCGAAGGAGCCCCAGTGGGTGAAGCCGGGCTGGGTCTGCCGCTCGCACACCTGCTGGTCGCCCGCCGCACACGCCCCGCAGGCGCCGCACGCGCAGACGAACGGCACCGTGACCCGGTCGCCGGGCCGCCAGCCGGTGACCCGGTCGCCGACGGCCTCGACCACCCCGGCCAGTTCATGCCCCGGAACATGCGGCAGCACGATGTCCGGGTCGTGTCCCTGCCAGCCGTGCCAGTCGCTGCGGCACAGGCCGGTCGCCTCGACCCGCACGGTCACGCCGTGCGGCGCGGGAACCGGGTCCGGCACGTCCCGCACCCGCGCCGGCTCACCGAACCGCTCGAACACCACAGCGCGCATCCCGACTCCTCCTGACCTCGGCCCCCGCTCCCCGGCGGGCCCGCGTCACGCTATCCGCGTGCGGTCACCTTGTCCCGGGCCGGGTCCTGCTTCCCGGCGCCCGTCTCGCCCGCGGGTGCACCGTCGGACTCGCTGACACCGAAGCGCTCGTGGAACCGTCGCAGCGGCCCCGGCGCCCACCAGGTCGCCCGGCCCGTGAGCCGCATGACCGCCGGGACGAGCAGACTGCGGACGATCATCGCGTCCATCAGCACGGCCAGCGCGATCCCGAGGCCCAGCATCTTGGTGTTGGTCACCCGGGACGTGCCGATCGCGACCATCACCACGGCGAGGATCACGGCGGCGGCGGTGATCAGTCCGCCGGTGCGCTGCAGCCCGTGCCGGACCGCCTGCTCGTGGTCACCCGTCGCGTCGTACTCCTCCTTGATGCGGGACAGCAGGAACACGCCGTAGTCCATGGAGAGTCCGAAGGCGACGCAGAACATCAGCACCGGCAGGGTCGTCTCGATCGAGCCCGGGCTGGTGAAGCCCAGCAGCCCGGACAGGTGCCCGTCCTGGAAGACCCAGACCACCGCGCCGAACATCGCCGTCAGACTGAGCGCGTTGAGCACCACGGCCTGGAGCGGGATCAGCACGCTGCCGGTCAGCAGGAACACCAGCAGCAGGGTGACGACGGCGATGAAGGCGACGGCCGCCGGCAGGCGCTCGGCTATGGCGTCCTTGGAGTCGACGAGGACCGCCGCGGCGCCGGTCACCTTGGTGTCGAACGGTGCCGGTGCGGCGCGCAGCTCGTGCACGAGGGCCTGGGCCGGGTCGTCCACCGCCTCGCCCCTGGGGAGCACGGTGAAGTATGCCGACTCGCCCCGCACCAGGGGCCCGTCGACCCGGAGTACCTGCGGCAGCGCGGAGACCCGCTCCTTGTACGCGGTGTACTCGGCCGGGGTGGCGCGGCCCTCGGCGAGCACCTCCAGGCCGCCGCCGGGGCTGCCCGGGAAGCCGTCCCGGATGTGCTGCTGGACGACATGGGACTCGGCGCTCGACGGCAGCTGCCGGTCGTCGGCGGTGCCGAACTTCACGCCCAGGAAGGGCAGCCCGAGCAGGACCAGCACCGCGGTGGTGCCGAGGGCGAAGAAGGGGGCGCGGCGCATGACGATCCGCGCGGTGCCGGCCCATGCCCCGCCCTGGGTCCGCGCGGGGTCCCCGGCGGTCTCGTCGGCCCCCGCGGCCTCGGGCCTCCGTCCGCGCCGGAACAGCCGGCGCAGGTCGAGCGCGTTGACCCGGTGCCCGAGCAGGATGAGGGCCGCGGGCAGCAGGATCAGCGCGGCGGCCGCCGCCAGCAGGACGACCGCGATACCGGCGTAGGCGAAGGACCGCAGGAAGTACTGCGGGAAGAGCAGCATCGCCGCGAGGGAGACGGCGACGGTGAGCGCCGAGAACAGGACTGTGCGCCCGGCGGTGCGCAGGGTGGTGCCGACCGCGGTCAGCGGCTCCGCTCCGGCCGTCAGCTCCTCGCGGAAGCGGCGGACGATGAACAGGGCGTAGTCCACCGCGAGCCCGAGGCCGAGGGCCGTGGTGAGGTTCATGGCGAAGACCGACACGTCGGTGAACTCGGTCAGTCCGCGCAGCACCGCGTTGGTGCCGAGGATCGCCACGATGCCGATGCCGAGGGGCAGCAGGGCCGCCACCGCGCTGCCGAAGACCATGACGAGCAGCACCAGGGTGACCGGCAGGGCGATCACCTCGGCCCGGATCAGGTCCTCCTGGATGGTCGTCTGCATCTCGTGCCGTACGGCGACGGGGCCGCCGACGGAGACCTGCACCGGGCCGTGGGCGCCCCGCAGCTCCGGCGCGATGCGGTCCAGCGTCTCGCCCATCCGCGTCTCGTCGCCGGTGATACGGGCGGCGATCAGCGCCTCGTGCCCGTCCTCGGCGCGCAGGGCGGGGGCCGAGGCGGCGTCCGCCCGCCAGTAGGAGCCGACGCCGACGACGCCCTTCTCGCGGGCCAGGCGCGCGGTGAGCTTCTCGGCCTCCGCGGCGACACCCGGGTCGTCCACTGAGGCCTCACCGGCGTCCACCAGGAGCAGCAGGTTGGGCTGGGAGGCGGGGAACGCCCGCTCCAGGGCCCGGGTGGCGTAGGTGGACTCGGCGTCCGGGTCCTCCCAGCCGCCGCTGCCCAGGCGGTCGGCGACCCCGCTGCCCGCCAGCACGGCGAGCGCGGTGATCACCAGGGCCACGAGCAGGGAGAGCCGGGGGCGTGCCGTCACGAAACGGGTCCAGCCTCCGACGCGGGGTGAGCTGTCGGCGTCTTTCATGGTGCGGGTCCCCTTCACCCTGATCCGGCTGTGCGCAAGGAGGGCAGCATGGAAGCGTCACTGCCATAGACTGGCAAACACGAGCGACCGCTCGCGTTTCAAGAATGCGAGCGGTGACTCGCGTTTGTCAATCGCGTTCAGGAAGCTGGGGATACGCGTGTCCGCCAACCGGGAGAAGGACAGCCCACAGAGCCAGGAAGACCGCGACAGCCAGGACGGCCGGGAGGGTCAGGACGGCCGAGGCGGCCGGGAAGGTCCGGGCGGCCAGGACGGTCGCGAGAAGGAGCAGCCGCGCCGCCGCCAGGCCCGCGGCGAGCGCCGTATCGCCCAGCTGCTGGAGGCCGCGGCCGCCGTCTTCACGACCACCGGCTACTCGGCCGCCAGCACCAACGCCATCGCCCGTGAGGCCGGCGTCTCGCCCGGCACGCTGTACCAGTTCTTCCCGAACAAGGAGGCGATCGCCATCGAGCTCGGCGGGCGTCTCATGCGGCAGATGCGCGAGACGTACGGCGAGGCGCTGGCCCCGGTGGACCCCACGACCTCCCTGGAGGAGGCGGTCACCGCGGCCGTCGACCGGTTCATCACGTTCAACTGCGACCACCCGGTGTTCTTCACACTGATGCACGGCCCCGACGTCCCCGGCCGGATCGCGGAGGACCACGACGCCCTGCACGCGACCCTGCTGAGTCGCATCGAGGCGCTGCTGTCGTCCCTGCTCCCCGACGCCGCCCCGGCCGACCTCACCCGCACCGCCCAGATGTGCCTGGGCCTGTACAAGGCGGGCCTGGAGCTGGTGCTCGCCCATGAGGGCGCCGAGCGCGAGGCCTATGTGCGGGAGCTGAAGAACGTCCTGATCCGCTATCTCGCGCCGCTGGTGGGCGACCGGATGGGCCACGCGGAGGCCGCGGGTCCCCTGCCCGGCGTGTGACACCCCGCATCGGGGCGCGTGGGCGCGGTACCCGCCGAACAGGCGTGCTGTGCCGACAGGGCCGACCTCTCTTGGAGCAGTACCCCATAGGGGTATACGGTTGAACGTGATGGGGTCCCCCTGGGCCCCCTCGGCCCCACACGCCTCGACGAGGAGAACGACATGACCGCCCAGACCGACACGACCGGTTCCGTCACCGCCGTCTACAAGGTGAGCGGCATGAGCTGCGGGCACTGCGAGGGTGCCGTCTCCGGCGAGATCTCCGAGCTGCCCGGCGTCAGCTCGGTGAAGGCAGTCGCCTCGACCGGCGAGGTCACCGTGGTCTCGGCCGCCCCGCTGGAGGAGGCCGCCGTGCGCGAGGCCGTCGACGAGGCCGGTTTCGAACTGGTCGGCCGGATCTGATCCCGCCGTGCCCCGCACCACCGGCGATCCGGCGATAGCCGAGGCCCCGGCCTCCCCCGAGGCGGCCGTCGCCCCCGAGGGAGCCGCTGCTTCCGAGGCGGCCGCCGCTTCCGAGGTCGAGCTGCTCATCGGCGGGATGACCTGCGCGTCCTGCGCGGCCCGCGTCGAGAAGAAGCTCAACCGCATGGACGGCGTGACCGCCTCGGTGAACTACGCGACCGAGAAGGCGAAGGTCAGCCGGCCCGCCGAGGTCTCGGTCGCCGATCTGATCGCCGTCGTGGAGCGGACGGGGTACACCGCGCGCGAGCCGGAGCCGCCCCGGCCCGCACCCGAGGAGCCAGGCGCAACCCCGGAGAACACCGGGGACACCGGGCCGGACTCCTACCGGCAGCGCCTGACCGTCTCCGCGCTGCTCACCGTGCCGGTGATCCTCATGTCGATGGTCCCGGCCCTGCAGTTCGACTCCTGGCAGTGGCTCGCGCTCACCCTCGCCGCCCCGGTCGTGGTGTGGGGCGGCCGGCCCTTCCACCGGGCCGCGTTCACCAACGCCCGGCATGGCGCCGCCACCATGGACACGCTGGTCTCGATGGGCACGCTGGCGGCGTTCGGCTGGTCGCTGTGGGCGCTGTTCCTCGGCGACGCCGGGATGAGCGGGATGCGCGACGGCTTCTCGTTCACGGTGTCCCGCGGGGAGAGCGCCTCGCAGATCTACCTGGAGGTCGCCTCCGGGGTGGTCACCTTCATCCTCCTCGGCCGCCATCTGGAGGCACGCGCCAAGCGCCGCGCGGGCGACGCGCTGCGCGCCCTGATGGAGCTGGGCGTGAAGGACGTCGGCGTCCTGCGGGACGGGCGCGAGGTCCGGGTGCCGGTCGGCGAACTGGCCGTCGGGGACCGGTTCGTCGTACGGCCCGGCGAGAAGATCGCCACCGACGGCACCGTCGTCGAGGGCGCCTCCGCCGTGGACGCCGCCCTGCTGACCGGGGAGTCGGCGCCGGTGGACGTGGGCGTCGGGGACGCCGTCACCGGGGCCACGGTCAACGCGGGCGGCCGGCTCGTCGTGGAGGCGACCCGGGTCGGGGAGGACACCCGGCTGGCCCGCATGGCGAAGCTCGTGGAGGAGGCGCAGAACGGCAAGGCCGAGGTGCAGCGGCTCGCCGACCGGATCTCCGCCGTCTTCGTGCCCGTGGTCATCGTCCTCGCGGTCGCCACCTTCGGCGCCTGGCTCGGCGTCACCGACGACACGGCCGCGGCGTTCACCGCCGCCGTCGCGGTCCTGATCATCGCCTGCCCGTGCGCGCTGGGCCTGGCCACGCCCACGGCCCTGATGGTCGGCACGGGGCGCGGCGCGCAGCTCGGCATTCTCATCAAGGGCCCCGAAGTGCTGGAGTCCACGCGCCGGGTCGACACCGTCCTGCTGGACAAGACCGGCACGGTCACCACGGGCCGGATGACGCTTCAGGGCGTCTACCCCGCCGACGGAGTGGACGAGGGGACGCTGCTGCGGCTCGCGGGCGCCGTGGAGCACGCCTCCGAGCACCCGGTGGCCCGTGCGGTCGCCGCCGGTGCCGAGGAGCGGGCCGGACGACTGCCCGCCGTCGAAGACTTCGCGAACGTGCCCGGGAAGGGCGTACGCGGCCGTGTGGAGGGCCATGACGTCGCCGTGGGCCGCCTCGCCGAGAACACCGCCGTCCTGCCCCAGGAGCTGGCCCGCGCCGCCGAGAAGGCCGAGCGGGAGGGCCGTACGGCCGTCGTGGTCGGCTGGGACGGGTGGGCGCGGGGCGTCCTCGCCGTCGCGGACACGGTGAAGGAGAGCAGCGCCGAGGCGGTCCGCTGGCTGCGCGCGCTGGGGCTCACCCCGATCCTGCTGACGGGCGACAACCGGCGGGTGGCCGAGGCGGTGGCGCACTCGGTCGGTATCGATCAGGTGATCGCGGAGGTCCTGCCCGAGGAGAAGGTGGAGGCCGTACGGCGGTTGCGGCGCGAGGGGCGTTCGGTGGCCGTGGTCGGCGACGGCGTCAACGACGCGGCGGCGCTCGCCACCGCCGATCTGGGGCTCGCGATGGGGACGGGCACGGACGCGGCGATCGAGGCGAGCGATCTGACGCTGGTGCGAGGTGATCTTCGGGTGGCCGCGGACGCGATCCGGCTGTCCCGGCGGACGCTGGCCGTCATCAAGGGCAATCTGGTGTGGGCCTTCGGGTACAACGTCGCCGCGCTGCCGCTGGCCGCGGCGGGGCTGCTGAACCCGATGATCGCGGGGGCCGCCATGGCCTTCTCGTCCGTGTTCGTGGTGACCAACAGCCTGCGTCTGCGGACGTTCCGGTGAATTCGTAGGAAGAACCCCCCCGGACCCCCCTGGAGTCCTGCGCCGGGCTCACATAAGCTCTTCACAAGGCTCACGCATCATCCTTACGCTGGAGCCCCGGTCGCCGTATCGGGTCTCTTGCGCACCTAACGGACATATGCAAGAGACGCAGATCACAGTGATGTGAACGTAACCATCGAAGGGGTTCGAAGGTCTAAGTTGACGATGTCAGGCGGCGTCTTGGGGGGCGCCCACTGGCATCTGAGGATGTCTTGGGGGACTTCCTCAGAGTTGCGTTGCCGGGGCACGCATCTCGGGAAGCTTTGAGCGGCCCTCCCGAGTGTGCGCTGTCCCGGCAGACCGCACAGAACAACCGCATAGATGAGTACGTCGAGTTCTGCTCATTGTGCTCAACAGCGATTCAGGCGCTGTCCTCACAGACGCCCGGCCGGATCCCGTGGGGGGAATCCGCACCGGGACATGGGAAGGCGCCCTGGACGTCGGCCCGTGGGGGGACCGCCGCCAGGGCGCCTTCTTCTATGCCCTCATCCGTGTTCTTCCGGAACGCGTACGTGTCTTCCATGACGCACGGAAGCCCCGCACCCGACCTGCTCGGTCGGACACGGGGCTCCAGGACGCGGTGGGGGCGGCTCAGCGCTCCTCGACCGGGACGAAGTCGCGCTCGACGACGCCCGTGTAGATCTGGCGCGGGCGGCCGATACGGGAACCCGGCTCCTTGATCATCTCGTGCCACTGGGCGATCCAGCCCGGCAGCCGGCCGAGGGCGAACAGGACCGTGAACATCTCGGTCGGGAAGCCCATGGCCCGATAGATCAGGCCGGTGTAGAAGTCCACGTTCGGGTAGAGGCTGCGCGAGACGAAGTAGTCGTCGGAGAGCGCGTGCTCCTCCAGCTTGAGCGCGATGTCCAGCAGCTCGTCGGACTTGCCGAGAGCGGAGAGGACGTCGTGCGCGGCGGCCTTGATGATCTTGGCGCGCGGGTCGAAGTTCTTGTAGACCCGGTGGCCGAAGCCCATCAGGCGGACGCCGTCCTCCTTGTTCTTCACCTTGCGGATGAAGGAGTCGACATCCCCGCCGGACGCCTGGATGCCCTCCAGCATCTCCAGCACGGACTGGTTGGCGCCGCCGTGCAGCGGGCCCCAGAGCGCGGAGATACCGGCGGAGATCGACGCGAACATGTTCGCCTGCGACGAGCCGACCAGGCGGACCGTGGACGTCGAGCAGTTCTGCTCGTGGTCCGCGTGCAGGATCAGCAGCTTGTCGAGGGCGGCCACGACGACCGGGTCGAGCTCGAACTCCTGCGCCGGCACCGAGAACGTCATACGCAGGAAGTTCTCGACGTAGCCGAGGTCGTTGCGCGGGTAGACGAACGGGTGGCCGATCGACTTCTTGTACGCGTACGCGGCGATCGTCGGAAGCTTGGCGAGCAGCCGGATCGTGGAGAGGTTGCGCTGCGTCTCGTCGAACGGGTTGTGGCTGTCCTGGTAGAAGGTGGACAGCGCGGAGACGACCGAGGACAGCATGGCCATCGGGTGGGCGTCGCGCGGGAAGCCCTTGTAGAAGTTCTTGACGTCCTCGTGCAGCAGGGTGTGCTGCGTGATGTCGTTCTTGAACGACGAGAGCTCGTCGACCGTCGGCAGTTCGCCGTTGATGAGCAGGTAGGCGACCTCCAGGAAGGTGGAGCGCTCGGCCAGCTGCTCGATCGGGTAGCCGCGGTAGCGGAGGATGCCCGCCTCGCCGTCGAGGTAGGTGATGGCGGATTTATACGCGGCCGTGTTGCCGTAGCCGCTGTCCAGCGTCACCAGACCGGTCTGGGCGCGGAGCTTGCCGATGTCGAAGCCCTTGTCGCCGACGGTGCTGTCGATCACCGGGTAGGTGTACTCGCCGTCGCCGTACCGCACTACTACAGAGTTGTCGCTCACGTCTTCCCTCACCGACGTTGTGCCTCATCTTCGAGGTTGCCCTGACTGTCTCTACCCTCCCCCATTCGGCTCAGGAGAGTGCACTCGGGGTCGACCATTGGGCCTATTGGCGGCACTGAGTGCCGCCAACCTGCCATCCTGCCCCCTGTCTTGCCCATCTGGAAGTGGTCTGTGACCTTCGCGACTCATTTGATCGATCATTTTTTTCGCGAGCTGACGAAAGTCCTGGTCACGGGGGGCTGTGTGCGGGGGCCGGACGGCGGGGTTCAGCCACCCGTGAGTCCGCTCGCGGGTCCGCCCGCCGTCCCGCCCGCGAGGCGGAAGTCGAGGGCCGTGCAGCGGCGTCCCGCCGACACCGTGCGCACCGCCTGGCCGATCGCCTTGCGCGAACCCACGAGGACGACCAGACGCTTGGCGCGGGTCACCGCCGTGTACAGCAGGTTCCGCTGGAGCATCATCCATGCTCCGGTCGTGACGGGGATCACGACGGCGGGATACTCGCTGCCCTGGGAGCGGTGGATCGTGACCGCGTACGCGTGCGCCAGCTCGTCCAGCTCGTCGAAGTCGTACGGCACCTCCTCGTCCTCGTCCGTCAGCACCGTCAGGCGCTGGTCGACCGGGTCGAGCGAGGTGACCACGCCCACGGTGCCGTTGAAGACGCCGTTCTCCCCCTTCTCGTAATTGTTGCGGATCTGCGTGACCTTGTCGCCGACACGGAAGACGCGACCGCCGAAGCGCTTCTCCGGCAGGTCGGGGCGGCCGGGTGTGACCGCCTGCTGGAGCAGGCCGTTGAGCGTGCCGGCGCCGGCCGGGCCGCGGTGCATGGGCGCCAGCACCTGCACGTCCCGGCGCGGGTCGAGGCCGAACTTGGCCGGGATGCGGCGGGCCGCCACGTCCACGGTGAGCCGGCCGGCCTCCTCGGTGTCGTCCTCCACGAAGAGGAAGAAGTCCTTCATGCCGTCGGTGACCGGGTGCTGCCCGGCGTTGATCCGGTGCGCGTTGGTCACCACGCCTGACTGCTGGGCCTGTCGGAACACGCGCGTGAGGCGCACGGCCGGGACGGGGCCGCCGTCGGCGAGGAGATCCCTGAGCACCTCGCCGGCGCCGACGCTGGGGAGCTGGTCGACGTCCCCGACGAACAGCAGGTGGGCGCCCGGCGGTACGGCCTTGACCAGCTTGTTCGCCAGCAGCAGGTCCAGCATGGACGCCTCGTCGACGACGACCAGATCGGCGTCCAGCGGGCGGTCCCGGTCGTACGCCGCGTCGCCGCCCGGCTTGAGCTCCAGGAGCCGGTGGACGGTGGACGCCTCGGCGCCGGTCAGCTCGGCGAGGCGCTTGGCCGCGCGGCCGGTCGGCGCGGCGAGCACCACCTTCGCCTTCCTGGCGCGGGCCAGCTCCACGATCGAGCGGACCGTGAAGGACTTGCCGCAGCCCGGGCCGCCGGTCAGGACGGCGACCTTCCGGGTCAGGGCCAGCTTCACGGCGGCCTCCTGCTCGGGGGCGAGGTCGGCGCCGGTACGGCTTCTGAGCCAGCCCAGCGCCTTGTCCCAGTCCACGTCCCCGAACCCCGGCATCCGGTCCTCGTCGGTCCGCAGCAGCCGCAACAGCTGCGCGGACAGGGACAGTTCCGCCCGGTGGAACGGCACCAGGTAGACGGCCGTCACGGGCTCGTCGGCGCCGTCGGGGCCCGGCACCCTCTCCCGTACGACACCGGGGTCGGAGCCGTCCTCGGGGATCTGCGCGAGCTCGGCCAGGCAGTCGATGACGAGGCCGGTGTCGACCTGGAGGAGCTTGACCGCGTCCTTGATCAGCTGCTCCTCGGGGAGGTAGCAGTTGCCCTGGTCGGTGGCCTGGGACAGGGCGTACTGCAGACCGGCCTTGACCCGCTCCGGGCTGTCGTGCGGAATGCCGACGGACTGGGCGATCCGGTCGGCGGTGAGGAAGCCGATGCCCCAGACGTCGGCGGCGAGGCGGTACGGCTCGTTCTTCACGACGGAGATGGAGGCGTCCCCGTACTTCTTGTAGATCCGCACGGCGATGGAGGTGGACACCTCCACGGTCTGGAGGAACAGCATGACCTCCTTGATCGCCTTCTGCTCCTCCCAGGCCTCGGCGATCTTCTTCGTCCGCTTGGGCCCGAGCCCGGGGACCTCGATGAGCCGCTTGGGCTCCTCCTCGATGATCCGCAGCGTGTCCACGCCGAAGTGCTGGGTGATCCGGTCGGCGAAGACGGGCCCGATGCCCTTCACCAGCCCCGAGCCGAGGTAGCGCCGGATGCCCTGCACGGTGGCGGGCAGCACGGTCGTGTAGTTCTCGACGTGGAACTGCTTGCCGTACTGCGGGTGCGAGCCCCAGCGGCCCTCCATCCGCAGGGACTCCCCCACCTGCGCGCCGAGCAGCGCCCCGACGACGGTCAGCAGGTCACCGGCGCCGCGGCCGGTGTCGACACGGGCGACCGTGTAGCCGTTCTCCTCGTTGGCGTAGGTGATGCGCTCCAGCACACCTTCGAGCGTGGCAAGCCGCCGCTCCCCGGCGTCCGGTCCGGACTGGTTGGCCATGATCCGACGGTACCGGTGGGGTGTGACAGTGGGGGCACCTCAGCGCCGCTTGAGGTCTTCGACGAACGCGGAGAATGCGGTGCTGGGGAAGGTGAGGGTGGCCCGGTGGGGGGCCTTGGAGTCGCGGACGGCCACATGTGTGGGTGAGTTGGCGATCTCCACGCACTCGTTGCCGTCGCCCGGGCCTGAGTAGGACGACTTGTGCCAGTTGTCCATGGGGTCTACAGCTCCTTCGCGAGAGCGTGGATCAGGTCACGTGTCCGCCCAGGGGCGAGCGACGCACCTTCCACCTTATGGAAGCTCGTTCGATAGGTGTTGAGTTGAGCCTCGGAATCGATGAAGTTGGAGCCATGCAGGGCGTCGCGAACCACGGTGTCCAGCTTGGGCAACGGCCCTCCCGCGTACGTCATCGTGCTGGACGCCATGGCGAAGCCGTCCAAGTCGAACGGGATGGCACGCAAGGTGATGTGCGGTGCCTCCGACAGCTCCAGAAGGCGGGCGAGTTGTGCTCTTGAGGTCGCCCTGTCGCTGACTCGGATGCGGAGTGCCGCCTCATGGATCACCGCCTCGTAGGGGATGTCGAACTGCTGGCGCGCCTTCCGGTGCTCGATGCGCAGCTCCAGTTCCTCGGGCGTCAGTTCGGGGAGCCGGGACGAGAAGACTGCGCGCGAGTAGTCCTCGGTCTGCAGAAGTCCTGGCACGTACAGGATGGCCACATGGCGGAGGAAGCAAGCATGATGCTCCAGCTCCGACAGATCCAGGAACGACGTCGGCAGGAGTCCGCGGTACTCCTCCCACCAGCCCCGTGTTCGGTCCGTCGCCATCGCCACCAGTGCGTCTACGAACTCCTCGTCCGTGCAGGCGTAGTGCGCGGCCAGCCGGCGTAGCCGCTGCTCGCTCACGCCTGACAGGCCCGACTCGATCTGGCTGATCTGGACGTTGCTCACGCCCAGCATGGCCGCGGCCTGCCGGGCCGTGAGACCCGCCGCCTCGCGGAGTTTCCGCAGCTCCGTCGCAAGGCGAAGCTGCCGCGCCGTCGGTTCGCGCCTCGTTGGCATGGAACGCTCCTCGACTCCCAACGCGCCCGGCGACGCGACTCGTTCGGGGTCAGATTACGCGACCGACTTGTCGCGCCGAAACTTTAAGGCCTACCTTCAGTGACGTAACAGCCACGCTGCGCTCCGGAAGCGCACCGCCCCGTCATGCCCTGACGGGTGCGGCAATGACACCGGGGCTCGCCCCCGACCACCCCTCACCGAGACGGACTTCCGCATGCCCGAAAGTGCCCCCTGGGAGTACTCCCTCCACCTCCCCAACGACCTCCGTGCCGTCACCGTCAGTCGTCGCACCCTGCGGCTGATCCTGACCATGCACGGGCTCATCGGACTCGTGGACGTCGCCGAACTGCTCGCCGCCGAGCTGGTCTCCAACGCCGTACGGCACACCAAGGGCCCCGCCGCCCTCCGCGTCCGCTGGGCGCCGCCCGGCACCCTCCGCCTCGCGGCCTGGGACGCCGACCCCGAACCTCCGCGGCCCCCACGCGCGTTCGCGTACACCACCGACGACGAGGACGGGCGCGGTCTCGCCCTCGTGCGGGCCTGCGCCGATGTGTGGGGGTGGCAGCCCTCCGCCCGGGACGGCAACCGGGGCAAGTACGTCTGGTGCGAGCCGGCGGCGGGCTGACCCCCGTACGAAAACCAGGTGCCCGGCGCCGCAACGCGGCCGATGCTCGGCGTTTCGTCTCACACGAGGGAGAGCCGCTTGAGCCGACAGCTGGTGGACGCCGTCCAGGAGCTGTGCGCGGCCATCGCCGCGTTCGACTCCGCCTTCGCCGGGGAGTTGGTGGAGGGCGGGGCCGACCCCGAACCGGCACTGCCCGACGGGAACTGGGGCAACGGCCTTATCCGGCTCGCCGGCTGAGGACGCCCTCCACACCTTGCAGGAACGTCGCACACACCAGCTCCGGGTCGAACAGGCACCCTGCCGCCATCGCCCCGTCCCGCAGCATCACGACATGGCGCCCCGCCTCGTCGGCCGGCTCGTGGCCGGCCCGCGCCAGCAGCTCCGTCATCGTCTCCAGGAACCACTGCCGGTGGGCCAGCACCGCCTGGTGGACCGGGTGCGCCGGATCCGGGTACTCCGCCACCGCGTTGAGGAAGGCGCACCCCCGGAAGCCGGGCGAGCGGATGCCGTCGGCGATCGCGCCGGCCACCGCCCGGACCTCGTCCGCCGGGGACCCCGCGCCCTCGCGCGCCTTCGCCACCTGCGCCCGGATGCCCTCGTCGGCCACGCCCAGGTAGGCGAGGACCAGTTCCTCCTTGCCCGTGAAGTGCCGGTAGAGGGTCGCTCGGGTCACCTGCGCCTCGGCGATGATCCGGTCGACCCCGACCGAGTGGATGCCCTCGGCGTAGAAGATTTTCGTCGCCGTGCCGAGCAGCCGCGCCCGCGCCTCCGACACGCCACCCGACGTGCCCCGTTTCGCTGTGCCCTGACTCATGGCTCCGAGGCTACCAAGCGATGAGGGAGAACGTTCGGTCTTGACAGCCACCCCCGGCCGGGCCTTGGATGAGAGCCAAAGAGACCGAACGTTCTCCCTCACCTCTCGCCGCCCCACTCCCGCGAGCCCCCGAAAGGCCCTGCCATGGACACCACCGCCCTCGGCACATCACCCACAGCCACCGCCACCGCCGACCTCCGCCGCCTCTACCTCCTCCGCTTCGCCTTCGCCGCCATCTGGGCCGCCGCGCTCTTCGCGACCGCCGGTGAGCTGTCCCCCGCCTCCGCCGCGCTCCTCGTGATCTACCCCCTCTTCGACGTCGCCTGCGCCGTCGTCGATCTGCGCTCCGCCCGCGCGGCCGACGGCCCCGTACGGCAGCTCTACGTGAACATCGCGCTCAGCAGCCTCACCGCGATCGGCCTCGCCGTAGCCGCCACCTCCGGCATCCCGGCCGTGCTGCGCGTCTGGGGCGTATGGGCGATCACCGCCGGGCTGGTCCAGTTGCTCGTGGGGGTCTCTCGGCGCCGGATGGGCGGGCAGTGGGCCATGATCGCCAGTGGCGGGATCTCGACCCTCGCCGGTGCGTCGTTCTTCGGGCAGGCCGGTCAGGCCGATCCCGCTCTGGGCGCCCTCGCCGGATACGCCTTCCTCGGCGGGGTGTTCTTCCTCGTCTCCGCCCTGCGCCTGGGCCGTACCCGGCCGACCGCCTGACGCGGCGCGCCCGCCGCCCGACATACCCGACCCACCGCCCCACGCGCGCGGCCGGCCCGGCTCTCGGGTCGGCCACCCGCCGGTAAAGCTTTGGTTTCGGCCAACCATCGACTCTTGCTTCTGCTCGTGTAATCGATTCCAATTCCTCCGTGTAATCGATTCCACGAGGAGGTGGAACGGTCATGGCGAGCATCAAGGACGTCGCCGCCGAGGCAGGCGTATCCGTCGCCACGGTGTCGCGCGTCCTGAACGGGCATCCCTCCGTCAGCGAGGACGCCCGCCGGCGCGTGACCGCCGCCGTGACGGCCCTGGGCTACCGCCCGAACGCCGTCGCCCGGTCCCTGCGCACCGACCAGACCCGCACGCTCGGCCTGGTCATCAGCGATGTGCTGAACCCCTACTTCACCGAACTCGCCCGCTCCGTCGAGGAGGAGGCCCGGGCCCTCGGGTACAGCGTGATCATCGGCAACGCCGACGAGCGCCCCGACCTCCAGGACCACCACGTACGGACCCTGCTGGACCGCCGTATCGACGGGCTCCTCGTCTCCCCCACCGACGGCGGCTCCCCGCTGATGCTGGACGCCGCGCGCGCGGGGACGCCGATGGTCTTCGTGGACCGGTGGATCCCGGGCGTGGACGTGCCGGTCGTGCGCGCCGACGGACGGGAGGCCGTGCGGGACCTCGTGGCCCATCTGCACGCGCTCGGGCACCGCCGGCTCGCGATCATCGCGGGCCCCGCGGCCACCACCACCGGCCGCGAGCGCGTGGACGCCTTCCGTGAGGCGCTGGCCGACTTCGGGCTCGAACTCCCCGACGTCTACATAGGGCAGGGCGACTTCCAGGCCGAGAGCGGGCGCCGGGTCACCGAGGGCTTCCTCGACCTGCCCGAGCCGCCCGAGGTCGTCTTCGCCGCCGACAACCTGATGGTGCTCGGCGCGCTGGACGCCGTACGCGCGCGGGGCCTTCGCGTGCCCGACGACATCGCGCTCGCGGCGTTCGACGACATCCGCTGGTTCGTGCACACCGATCCGCCGATCACCGCCATCGCCCAGCCGACCGGCGAGCTGGGCCGGGCCGCCGTACGGGCCCTGATCGACCGGGTCGAGGGCCGGGCCGGCGCGTCCGTCACCCTGCCCGCCCGACTCGTGGTGCGCCGCTCCTGCGGCGCGCACCCCACCGCAGTGCAAAGGAGCACGTCGTGAGCGACCCCGAGGAGTTGCTGCGCATCGAGGGCATCCGGAAGACCTTCCCGGGCGTGGTCGCGCTGGACGGCGTCGACTTCGACCTGCGCCGGGGCGAGGTCCATGTGCTCCTCGGTGAGAACGGCGCCGGGAAGAGCACCCTCATCAAGATGCTCTCCGGCGCGTACACGCCCGACGCCGGGCGGATCCTGGCCGGCGGCGAGGAGGTGCGCATCCACGGGGCGCAGGACTCCGAGCGCCTCGGGATCGCCACGATCTACCAGGAGTTCAACCTGGTCCCCGATCTGACGGTCGCCGAGAACATCTTCCTGGGGCGGCAGCCGCGTCGGTTCGGGATGATCGACCGGGGCCGGATGGAGGCCGACGCCGAGGTCCTGCTGAAGCGGGTCGGCCTCAGCGTGTCGCCCCGCGCGCGGGTGCGTGAACTGGGCATCGCCCGGCTCCAGATGGTCGAGATCGCCAAGGCGCTCAGCCTGGACGCGCGCGTGCTCATCATGGACGAGCCGACCGCCGTGCTGACCTCCGAGGAGGTCGAGACGCTGTTCGCGATCGTGCGCCGGCTGCGCGAGGACGGCGTCGGCATCGTCTTCATCACCCACCACCTGGAGGAGATCGCCGCCCTCGGCGACCGGGTCACCGTCATCCGGGACGGGAAGAGCGTCGGGCAGGTGCCCGCCTCCACCCCGCAGGACGAGCTCGTGCGGCTGATGGTGGGCCGCTCCATCGAGCAGCAGTACCCGCGCGAACGGGCCGACGCCGGACCCGCGCTGCTCACCGTCGAGGGGCTCACCCGGGACGGCGTCTTCCACGACGTCGGCTTCGAGGTGCGCGCCGGAGAGGTGGTCGGCATCGCCGGGCTGGTCGGCGCGGGCCGTACCGAGGTCGTCCGGGCCGTCTTCGGGGCGGACCCGTACGACAAGGGCACCGTGAAGGTGGCGGGCGCGGCCCTGAAGGGGCACGACGTGAACGCCGCCATGGCGGCCGGGATCGGGCTGATCCCGGAGGACCGCAAGGGCCAGGGGCTGGTCCTCGACCAGTCCGTGGAGGAGAACCTCGGCCTGGTGACCCTGCGGGCCGCCACGCGCGCGGGGCTCGTCGACCGCAAGGGCCAGCAGGAGGCGGCCGCGCGGATCGCGAAGCAGCTGGGCGTGCGGATGGCCGGGCTCGGCCAGCATGTGCGCACCCTGTCCGGCGGCAACCAGCAGAAGGTCGTCATCGGCAAGTGGCTGCTCGCCGACACCAAGGTGCTGATCCTCGACGAGCCCACGCGCGGGATCGACGTCGGCGCCAAGGTCGAGATCTACCAGCTCATCAACGAACTCACCGCGAACGGCGCCGCCGTCCTCATGATCTCCAGCGACCTCCCGGAGGTGCTCGGCATGAGCGACCGGGTGCTGGTGATGGCCCAGGGCCGGATCGCGGGCGAACTGTCCGCCGACGAGGCCACCCAGGACTCCGTGATGGCACTCGCCGTCAGCAACCCCACGACCGACAAGGAGGCCGCTCGTGGCCACTGACACGCTCAAGAGGAACCCGGGCGCCGGTGGCGCGACCGGCGGGCTGCGCCGCCTGCTCCTCGACAACGGCGCGCTCACCGCGCTGATCGTCCTGGTCATCGCCATGTCGGCGCTGTCGGGCGACTTCCTGACCACCGACAACCTGCTCAACGTCGGTGTGCAGGCGGCGGTGACCGCCGTCCTCGCCTTCGGCGTCACCTTCGTCATCGTCTCGGCCGGCATCGACCTGTCCGTGGGATCGGTGGCGGCCCTGTCGGCCACCGTGCTGGCCTGGTCCGCCACCTCGCACGGGGTGCCGGTCGTCATAGCGGTGCTCCTGGCGGTGGCCACCGGTATCGCGGCCGGACTCGTCAACGGCTTCCTCATCGCCTACGGCAAACTCCCGCCGTTCATCGCGACGCTCGCGATGCTGTCGGTGGCCCGCGGTCTGTCGCTGGTGATCTCCGAGGGCTCGCCGATCCCGTTCCCGGACTCGGTCTCGCACCTCGGTGACACGCTCGGCGGCTGGCTGCCGGTGCCGGTCCTCGTGATGATCGTCATGGGTCTGATCGCCGCGTTCGTGCTGGGCCGCACCTACATCGGCCGCTCGATGTACGCCATCGGCGGCAACGAGGAGGCCGCGCGCCTGTCCGGCCTGCGGGTGAAGAAGCAGAAGCTCGCCATCTACGCGCTGTCCGGCGTGTTCGCCGCCGTCGCCGGTGTCGTACTGGCCTCGCGGCTGTCGTCCGCGCAGCCGCAGGCAGCCGACGGCTACGAGCTGGACGCGATCGCCGCGGTCGTCATCGGCGGCGCCTCCCTCGCGGGCGGCACCGGCAAGGCGTCCGGCACCCTGATCGGCGCGCTGATCCTGGCCGTGCTGCGCAACGGCCTGAACCTGCTGAACGTCTCCGCGTTCTGGCAGCAGGTCGTCATCGGTGTCGTCATCGCGCTGGCCGTGCTCTTCGACACGCTGCGCCGCAAGGCGGGCGCCACCCCGCTCGCCGCGGGCACCGGCTCGGGCGGCGGAAAGGGCAAGCAGGCGGGGACGTACGCGCTCGCGGCCGTCGTCACCGTGGCGATCGTCGGCGCGACCTCGTTCCTGCACGACGGCTCGAAGGCGTCGGACCAGCGGATCGGGCTGTCGCTGTCGACGCTCAACAACCCGTTCTTCGTGCAGATCCGGGCCGGTGCCCAGGCCGAGGCGAAGAAGCTGGGCGTGGACCTCACCGTGACGGACGCCCAGAACGACGCCTCGCAGCAGGCCAACCAGCTGCAGAACTTCACCAGTTCGGGCGTCGGGGCGATCGTCGTCAACCCGGTGGACTCCGACGCGGCGAGCAACTCCGTGAACGCCGCCGACAAGGCCGGCATCCCGGTCGTCGCCGTCGACCGCGGGGTCAACAACGCGAAGACCGCCACGCTGGTCGCCTCGGACAACGTGGCCGGCGGTGAGCTGGCCGCCAAGTCGATCGCCGAGAAGCTGGGCGGCGAGGGCAGGATCGTGATCCTGCAGGGCCAGGCCGGCACCTCCGCCGCCCGTGAGCGCGCCCAGGGCTTCGCCCAGGGCCTCAAGGCCTTCCCCGGCATCAAGGTCGTCGCCCAGCAGCCCGCCGACTTCGACCGCACCAAGGGCCTCGACGTGATGTCGAACCTGCTCCAGGCGCACCCGGACGTCCAGGGCGTCATCGCCGCCAACGACGAGATGGCGCTCGGCGCGATCAAGGCGCTGGGGTCGAAGGCCGGGAAGTCGGTGTCGGTGGTCGGCTTCGACGGCACCCCGGACGGGCTGAAGGCCGTCGAGAACGGGTCGCTGTACGCGTCCGTCGCCCAGCAGCCGAGCCAGCTCGGGAAGATCGCCGTGGACAACGCCCTCAAGGCCCTCGACGGCGACAAGGTCCAGCAGACGGTGAAGGTCCCGGTGAAGGTGGTCACGAAGGACAACGTGGCCGGCTTCAAGGGCTGACATCGGCCGAACGGCCCACGGGTGGGCGGTCGTTGCCGGAGCATGGATCCGGTGGCGGCCGCCCGTCCCGGCGTCATCACGGAGACCGGAGCACACGGGGACCGGAAGCACACGGGGACCACGGGCACACGGGGACCGGAAGCACACGGGGACCGGATTCAGGGGAGCAACCTCATGTACGACTACGACCTGCTGGTCGTGGGGTCGGCCAACGCCGACCTGGTGATCGGTGTGGAGCGCCGGCCCGGCGCCGGCGAGACCGTGCTCGGCACCGATCTCGCCGTCCACCCGGGCGGCAAGGGCGCCAACCAGGCCGTCGCGGCGGCCCGCCTCGGCGCCCGTACGGCCCTGCTCGCGCGGGTCGGCGACGACGCGTACGGCCGGCTGCTGCTGGACTCGCAGCGCGCGGCCGGCGTGGACACGGTGGGCGTGCTGGTGGGCGGGGCGCCGACCGGCGTCGCGCTGATCACCGTGGACCCGTCCGGCGACAACAGCATCGTTGTCTCGCCCGGCGCCAACGGGCGGCTCACCCCGGCCGACGTCCGGGCCGCCGCGAGCCTGTTCCAGGCGTCGCGGGTGGTCTCGACGCAGCTGGAGATCCCGCTGGAGACGGTGGCGGAGGTGGTGCGCGACCTCGCCGACGGCAGCCGGTTCGTGCTCAACCCGTCCCCGCCGCAGCCGCTTCCGGCGGACATCCTGGCGGCATGCGACCCGCTCATCGTCAACGAGCACGAGGCGCGGGTGATCCTCGGGGACGCGGCGGTCGGCGACTCCCCCGAGGACTGGGCGCGGATCCTGCTCGCCAAGGGACCCCGCTCGGTCGTCGTGACGCTCGGCGCCGAGGGCGCGCTGGTGGCCTCCGCCGAGGGGGTCACGCGCGTGCCGTCGGTGGCGGTGGACGCGGTGGACACGACCGGCGCGGGCGACGCGTTCACGGCGGCGCTGGCCTGGCGGCTGGGCACGGGCGCCACCCTGGCCGAGGCGGCGGCGTACGCGGCCCGGGTCGGCGCGGCGGCGGTGACCCGGGAGGGCGCGCAGGAGTCGTTCCCGACGGCGGCGGAGGTCGAGGCGCTGTGAAGCGGGCCGGAATACTGAACCGCCATCTCGCGGGCGCGCTGGCCGAGCTGGGCCATGGCGACGGGGTCCTCGTCTGTGACGTGGGGATGCCGATCCCGGACGGGCCGCGGGTCGTGGACCTGGCGTTCCGGGCCGGGGTGCCGTCGTTCGCCGAGGTGCTGGACGGGCTGCTGGAAGAGCTGGTGGTGGAGGGCGCGACGGCGGCCAAGGAGGTCCGGGACGCGAACCCCGAGGCGGCGGCCCTGCTCGACCGGACGTGTCCCGCGCTGGAGCTGGTCCCGCACGAGCGGCTCAAGGAGCTGTCGGCGGGCGCGCGGCTGGTGGTGCGGACCGGCGAGGCCCGGCCGTACGCGAACGTGCTGCTGCGCTGCGGCGTCTTTTTCTGAAGCGGCGACCGCTGATTCGGCTGCGGAGACGTTTCGAGGGGCCCGGTCCGTCGACCGGGCCCCTCGCGTCCCTCCCGTCAGAACCCCCGCGATCCCCCCAGATCCCCCTCCAAAGGTCCTGACGCGAAGTACGACCCGCGAGGTGCGGGGAGGGTTGCACGGCTCGCCGATATTTTTTTCGCCGTCTTCCGGGCCCGCCCTCGGCATGCCGTTCCACCTGGGCGGACGTAGCGTTTGAGATATGCAGGAGCTGGACGAGAACCCCCTCGTGTCCCTCCAGGACGACGTGCTCGACGAGCTCGGCGACGAGGCGGTCGGGGACATCGCGAGACTGCTGGGGACGGACGAGACCGGGGCGCGGCAGGTGATCTGCACGACGGTCGCGGCGCTGTCCGACGAGGCGGAGACGGTCGCCACCCCGCACGACGCCCCGCTGACCGGGGTGGCCACCGTGGGCGGTCCCGCGACCGGCGGTCTGATGGCCGGCCTGCTCGCCGCGGAGGCGGGCCCGCTGACCACCGCGGTGGCCGCCAGGACGGGGCTGCCCCGGCCGGCCGTGTCCCGGACGGTGGGCGCGGTGGTCCCGGCGGTCCTGACGGCGCTGAACCGGCGGGCGGCGAGGCGGTAGGCCGCGGTCCCGCGCGACGCCGGCACCGGACGGCCGGTGCCGACGTCAGGGGCGTACGTGTGCCTCGAAGGACGGGGCTGTGCCTCAGAGGGCGTGCCTGTGTCTCGGAGAGCGTGCCTGTCTCAGAGGGCGTGCCCGTTGAAGCGGTCCACGGTCTCCGCCAGTACCTCATGGCCGTCGCGGGCCCACAGGGCGTCGTTGAACAGCTCCACCTCGATGGGCCCGGTGTAGCCGGCCGCCTCCACATGGGCCCGCCACTCCCGCAGGTCGATCGCGCCGTCACCGAGCTGGCCCCGGCCGTTGAGGACGCCGGCGGGCAGCGGGGTGACCCAGTCGGCGAGCTGGAAGGTGTGGATCCGGCCGCCCGCGCCGGCCCGGGCGATCTGCGCGGGCGCGTCGTCGTCCCACCACACGTGGTACGTGTCGACGGCGACGCCGACCTGCCGGGCCGGGAAGCGTTCCGCGAGGTCAAGGGCCTGGGCCAGCGTCGACACCACACAGCGGTCGGCGGCGAACATCGGGTGCAGCGGCTCGACGGCGAGCCGTACGCCGTGCGCCTCGGCATACGGCCCGAGCTCGGCCAGCGCGTCGGCGATCCGCTCCCGGGCGCCCCGCAGGTCCCGGGAGCCGGCGGGCAGTCCGCCGGAGACCAGCACCAGGACGTCGGTGCCGAGCGTGGCCGCCTCGTCGACGGCCCGCCGGTTGTCGTCCAGGGCGCGGGCCCGCTCGGCCGGGTCGATGGCGGTGAGGAAGCCGCCCCGGCACAGCGTGGTGACCGCCAGTCCGGCGTCCCGCACGAGCTTGGCGGCGGCCTCCACGCCGTACTCCTGGACGGGCTCGCGCCACAGGCCGACGGCCGGGACACCCAGGTCGGCACAGGCGGCGACGAGGTCGGGGAGCGGGAGCTGCCTGACGGTCATCTGGTTGAGGGAGAAGCGCGCGAGGTCCCCGGTCACCGGTGCACCCCGTACAGGCTCAGCAGGTTCCTCATCCGTTCCTCCGCGAGTTTCGGGTCCGGGAACAGGCCCAGGGTGTCGGCGAGTTCGTAGGCGCGGGCGAAGTGCGGCAGGGAGCGCGCCGACTGGAGCCCGCCGACCATCGTGAAGTGGCTCTGGTGGCCCGCGAGCCAGGCCAGGAAGACCACGCCGGTCTTGTAGAAGCGGGTGGGCGCCTGGAAGAGGTGGCGGGAGAGTTCGACCGTCGGGTCGAGGAGGGCGCGGAAGCCCTCGTGGTCCCCGGTGTCCAGGATCCGCACCGCCTGCGCGGCCAGCGGGCCGAGCGGGTCGAAGATGCCGAGCAGGGCGTGGCTGAAGCCCTGCTCGTCGCCTGCGATCAGCTCGGGGTAGTGGAAGTCGTCGCCGGTGTAGCAGCGCACGCCCTTCGGGAGGCGGCGGCGGATCTCGACCTCGCGCCGCGCTTCGAGCAGCGAGACCTTGATGCCGTCGACCTTGTCGGGATGGGCGGCGATGACGTCGAGGAAGGTGTCCGTGGCGGCGTCCAGGTCGGACGAGCCCCAGTAGCCCTCCAGAGTCGGATCGAACATGGGGCCGAGCCAGTGGAGGATCACCGGCTCGGCGGCCTGGCGGAGCAGATGCCCGTAGACCTCCAGGTGGTCCTCGGGGCCGCGCGCGGTGGCGGCGAGGGCGCGGGACGCCATGAGGATGGCCTGCGCCCCTGACTCCTCGACGACCGCGAGCTGCTCCTCGTACGCGGCGCGGACCTCGGCAAGGGTCGCCGGACCCCCGGTGAGCTGGTCGGTGCCCACCCCGCAGGCGATCCGGCCGCCGGACGCCTTCGCCTCGGCGGCGCTGCGGCGGATCAGCTCGGCCGCGCCCGCCCAGTCCAGGCCCATGCCGCGCTGGGCGGTGTCCATCGCCTCGGCGACGCCGAGCCCGTGCGCCCAGAGATGGCGGCGGAAGGCGAGGGTGGCGTCCCAGTCGACGGCCGCGGGCGAGTCGGGGGTGGTGTCGGCGTACGGGTCGGCGACGACGTGGGCTGCGGAGAAGACCGTACGGGAGGTGAAGGGGGCGCCGGGCGTGAGGGTGAGGGGCTCGGTGCGGGGTTCGTAGGCGCGCAGGGCGCCGTGCGCGTCGGGCAGGCGGAGGGTCACAGGGCGATCTCCGGTACGTCGAGACGGCGGCCCTCGGCGGAGGACTTGAGGCCCAGTTCGGCGAGCTGGACGCCACGGGCGCCGGCGAGGAGGTCCCAGTGGTAGGGGGCGCCGGCGTGGACGTGCTTGAGGAACAGCTCCTACTGGGCCTTGAAGCCGTTGTCGAACTCGGCGTTGTCCGGGACCTCCTGCCACTGGTCGCGGAACACCTCGGTGGCGGGGATGTCCGGGTTCCAGACCGGCTTGGGGGTGGCGGAGCGGTGCTGGACGCGGCAGTTGCGCAGTCCTGCGACGGCGGAGCCCTCGGTGCCGTCGACCTGGAACTCGACCAGCTCGTCGCGGTGGACGCGGACCGCCCAGGAGGAGTTGATCTGGGCGATCGCGCCGCCCTCCAGTTCGAAGATGCCGTAGGCGGCGTCGTCGGCGGTGGCGTCGTAGGGCTTGCCGTTCTCGTCCCAGCGCTGCGGGACGTGGGTGGTGGCGAGGGCCTGCACGCTGGTGACCCGGCCGAAGAGCTCGTGGAGCACGTACTCCCAGTGCGGGAACATGTCGGTGACGATGCCGCCGCCGTCCTCGGCGCGGTAGTTCCAGGACGGGCGCTGCGCGTCCTGCCAGTCGCCCTCGAAGACCCAGTAGCCGAACTCGCCGCGCACGGACAGGATCCGGCCGAAGAAGCCGCCGTCGACGAGGCGCTTGAGTTTGCGCAGGCCCGGCAGGAAGAGCTTGTCCTGGACGACGCCGTGCCGGACGCCGGCGGCGGTCGCGAGCCGGGCGAGTTCCAGGGCGCCCGCGAGCCCGGTGGCGGTCGGCTTCTCGGTGTAGAGGTGCTTGCCCGCGGCGATGGCCTTGCGCAGGGCCTCCTCACGGGCGGAGGTCGCCTGGGCGTCGAAGTAGATGTCGACGGTCGGGTCCGCGAGGACCGCGTCGAGGTCGGTGGACCAGTGCTCCAGTCCGTGCTGTTCGGCGAGCGCTTTCAGGGCGTGCTCGCGGCGGCCGACCAGGACCGGTTCCGGCCACAGCACGGTGCCGTCGCCCAGGTCGAGGCCGCCCTGTTCGCGGAGGGCCAGGATCGAGCGGACCAGGTGCTGGCGGTGACCCATCCGCCCGGTCACACCGTTCATGGCGATACGCACCGTCTTGCGTGTCACGTCGTTCCCTTCGTAGGTGCCGAACACGGCGTCCGTACGCGTTCCTCGCGCGGGTGCGCGCGCTGCGTACACCGCCCCTCTCGGAGCGTCACTGCAAGCGCTTTCTACACGAGGCTGAAGCTAGCCCCCGAGCAGCACCGGAGACAAGACCGTGACGGGGTTGAGTTGTTCGAGGGGACGAACAACGGGGGTGGTTGGCCTTAAGGTCTGCTCGACACACACGGAACCGCGGCCGCGATCGGCCTGTCTACGAGGGGGCGGCCCGGGCACGGGCGGCCCCAGGGGGGTTCCACGACACATGCGCGACCGGAGGACGACGAGATGACGGTGACCCTGGCGGACGTGGCGGCCCGCGCCCAGGTCTCGCCCGCGACGGTGTCGCGCGTACTGAACGGCAACTATCCCGTCGCCGCCTCGACCCGGGAACGGGTGCTGCGCGCGGTGGACGAGCTGGACTACGTGCTGAACGGCCCCGCCAGCTCGCTGGCCGCCGCCACCTCCGACCTCGTCGGCATCCTCGTCAACGACATCGCCGACCCGTTCTTCGGGATCATGGCCAGCGCCATCCAGTCGGAGATCGGCGGCCCCGGCGGCCGGGCCGGCGGCGAGCGGCTCGCGGTCGTCTGCAACACGGGCGGCTCGCCGGAACGCGAACTGACCTATCTCACCCTGCTGCAGCGGCAACGGGCGGCCGCGGTGGTGCTGACCGGCGGTGCCGTGGAGAGCGCGCCGCACGCCGAGGCCGTCGCGGCGAAGCTGCGCAAGCTGTCGGACGCCGGGACCCGGGTGGTGCTGTGCGGACGGCCGCCCGCACCGGACACCGGGGCGATCGCGCTGGCCTTCGACAACCGCGGGGGCGCCCGCGAGCTGACGGAACATCTGGTCGGACTCGGGCACCGGCGGCTCGGGTACATCGCGGGACCGCAGGAGCGCACGACCACCCGGCACCGGCTGGAGGGGCACCGGGCCGCGCTGGAGGCGCACGGCATACCGGTGGACGACCGGCTGACCGTGCACGGCCGCTACGACCGGCAGTCCGGCTACGAGGCCACGCTGGAACTGCTGCGGCGCGACCCGTCCCTGACGGCCGTGGTCGCCGCGAACGACTCCGTCGCGCTGGGCGCCTGCGCGGCGCTGCGCGACGCGGGTCTGCGCACCCCGGACGACGTCTCGGTGGCCGGCTTCGACGACCTGCCGTTCGGCATCGACGCTGCGCCCTCCCTCACGACGGTCCGCCTCCCGCTCTCCGAGGCGGGCGCCCGCGCGGGCCGGATCGCCATGGGCCGCGAGGAGCCGCCGCCCGGCGGCATGGCGACCATCCGGGGCGAGCTGATGGTCCGGGGGTCCTCGGGGGTGCCCCGGGGCTGAGACCCACCCGGCGTGCGGCCGGATGTGTGGACCTCGTTTCCCTGGCAAGGTGAGGTACATGAAGCTGGCGTTCTCCACCCTCGGCGTCCCCGGTCTCCCCCTCCCCGACGTGCTGCGGCTCGCGAGCGCGCACGGCTACCACGGCGTGGAGCTGCGCGCCCACCCCGAGGAGCCGGTGCATCCGGGCCTCGGCCCCGGCGAACGGAGGGACGTGGCCGCCGAGTTCAAGGCGGCCGGCGTGGAGCCGCTGGGCGTCGCCGGGTACACGAGGATCGCCGCGCCCGGCGACGACGGGCCGGTCATCGAGGAGGTGCGCACACTCGTCGACCTCGCCCACGACATCGGCGCGCCCTACGTGCGGATCTTCCCCGGCGCCGACCCCGAGCAGACGTCCGAGGCCACCGACGCGATCGCCGCGCGGCGGCTCGGCACGGCGGCTGAGTACGCCGCGGACATGGGGGTCGGCGTCCTGCTGGAGACCCACGACTCGCACCGGGCGGCCGCCGACGCGATGCGCGTGCTGGGCCTGGTGGGGCACCGCAACGTCGGGGCGCTGTGGGACGTCATGCACACCTGGCTGGCCGGTGAGCAGCCCGCGGAGAGCTACGCGGCGCTCGCACCCCATCTGGGCTACGTCCAGGTCAAGGACATCGCCGGCGCCGACGACACCACGCCGCTGCCGCTCGGCGCCGGGGTGCTGCCGCTCGCCGAGTGCGTCGAGGTCCTGTCCCGGCACGGCTGGGACGGCTGGCTGTGCTGGGAGTACGAGAAGCGCTGGTACGAGGACGCCGCCCCGCTGGAAGGCCTGCTCGACGGCGGCCGGGAGCATCTGTCGCGGCTGCTGAACGAGTCCGCGTAGGCGGGACGGGCGCCGGGCCCTGATACGGCACGGGCCCGATACGGCACCGACCGCGATATTCGGTGGCCGGGCTTCGAGGGGCGCTATAACGTACCCCCTCGTGCCTGAACCCGCCCCCCACCCCGTCCCGCCGTCATGAGCCTCACGCGTGCCCTGATCGACGTGGGGCCGCTGCGCGGCTCGCCCGTCTTCCGGCGGCTGTGGATCGGGCGGACGGTGTCCGTGCTCGGCGGCTTCATGACCATGGTCACGGTGCTGTACCAGGTCTGGGACATGACCCACAGCGCGGTCTGGAGCGGCGCGGTCGGTCTCGCGCAGGTCATCCCCATGGTCATGGTGGGGCTGCTCGCCGGATCGTGGGTGGACCGGGGCGACCGGCGCCGGATCTATCTGATCGCCACCGTCGGCCAGGCGGTCTGCGCGCTGCTGCTGGCGGTGCAGGGCTTCACCGGCGGGGTGCCGGTGGCCGGGGTCCTCGTGCTCGTCGCGGCGAGCTCCTGCTTCGGGGCGATCGGCGGCCCGGCGGCCGGGGTGTTCGTACCGCGGCTGCTGCCGAAGGAGCAGGTGGCCGCGGGGCTCGCCCTCAACCAGGTGTCCGGCCAGGCGATGATGCTGCTCGGCCCGGCCCTCGGCGGGCTGTTCCTCGGCTGGTTCGGCGTCGGCGCCTGCTATCTGCTCGACGCGCTGACCTTCGCTTGCGCCTTCTACGGGGCCTTCGGGCTGCCCGCGCTGCCGCCGGAGGGCGAGCCGTCGCGGGCCGGTGTGCGGGGCGTCCTGGACGGGGTGCGCTTTCTGACCGGGCACCGTGTGGTGCGCGGCGCCCTCATCACGGATCTGGCCGCCACGGTGCTGGCGATGCCGGTCAGCCTCTTCCCGCTCGTCAACGCGGAGCGGTTCGGCGGCGATCCGCGCACCCTCGGCCTGTTCATGTCGGCCTTGGCGCTCGGCGGGGTCACGGCGACGGCACTGTCGGGTCCGGTCACGCGGCTGGGCCGGCCGGGCCTGGTGATGCTGTGCGGGGCCGGCACGTGGGGTGTGGCGCTGACCCTGTTCGGCCTGGTGAGCGACCCGTGGACGGGGCTCGCGCTGCTGGCGGTGGCGGGCGGCGCCGACTCCCTGTCGGTGGTCTCCCGGGTCACGATCGTCCAGACGCGGACCCCGGACGCCCTGCTGGGCAGGGTCACCGCCGCCGAGCAGATCGTCGGTCAGGGCGGCCCGCACCTCGGCAATCTGCGCGGCGGACTGGTCGCGGGCTGGACGTCCGGGGCGACCGCCCTCGTCCTCGGCGGCCTGCTGTGCGTCCTCGCGGTGACGTACGTCGGCACGACCACACCGGAACTGCGGGACGGCACTCCCACGGAGGACCAGTAGGACCCCACCCGTCACCCCCGTCCCGACTTCGCGTCCGGTGCCCGCTGCCGGGAACCCAGCCCCTCCCCCGGTCGTCCAAAGCGCAAGCTGCCGGAGAGTCACCGTGGCTCGGTGTCGGCCCTCGCTGCTGGCTGCGATCGCTGACCACCCTCTCCAGCCGTGCCACGGCCGGCAGCACGCCGTCATCGGCGCGCCCCCCTCCAACTGCGCCGATGGCGGCCCTCTTCGGTTACGGTCCATTCCCTTGACTGGCAGAAACTTCCCGGATATTGGTGACTCCTCGGAAGTTTCCTTCACAGCGCCACCTCCGGAAGGAGCGCACGTGCCCGACACCAGCACGGGAAGCACCGCATCGCCTTCAAGACGCTCGGTCCTCGCGGCCACCGCCGGTCTCACCGGCGCCCTGGCCCTCGGCGGCACCGCGCACGCCGCCCCGCACGACGACAGGAGGCTGCGCGCCCTCATCGACCGGATGACGCTGCCCGAGAAGGTCGGCCAGCTCTTCGTCATGCGGGTCTACGGCCACTCCGCGACCGCCCCGGACCAGGCGGACATCGACGCCAACCTCAAGGAGATCGGCGTCCGCACGGCCGCCGACCTGCTCGCGAAGTACCGGGTGGGCGGCATCATCTACTTCACCTGGGCCCACAACACCCGCGACCCGCACCAGATCGCCGGCCTGTCGAACGGCATCCAGAAAGCGTCGCTCGCCCAGCCGCGCGGCCTGCCCGTGCTCATCTCCACCGACCAGGAGCACGGCATCGTGTGCCGGGTCGGCGAGCCCGCCACGCTCTTCCCGGGTGCCATGGCCCTCGGCGCCGGGGGCTCCCGCTCCGACGCCCGCACCCTCGGCCGGCTCGCCGGGCAGGAGCTGCGCGCCCTCGGCATCCGGCAGAACTACTCCCCGGTCGCCGACGTCAACGTCAACCCGGCCAACCCGGTGATCGGCGTGCGCTCCTTCGGCTCCGAGCCGGACGCGGTGGCCGGCCTGGTCGCCGCCGAGGTGGCCGGGTACCAGCACGCGCGGCAGGTCGCGGCGACCGCCAAGCACTTCCCCGGCCACGGCGACACCGCCGTCGACAGCCACACCGGCTTCCCGGTCATCACGCACACCCGGGAGCAGTGGGAGAAGCTGGACGCGCCGCCGTTCCGGGCCGCGATCCGGGCCGGCATCGACTCGATCATGACCGCGCACCTGATGGTCCCGGCCCTGGACGACTCCGGCGACCCGGCCACCCTCTCCCACCCGATCCTCACCGGCATCCTGCGCGAGGAGCTGGGCTACGACGGGGTGGTGGTGACCGACTCGCTCGGCATGGAGGGCGTCCGCACCAAGTACGGCGACGACCGGGTCCCGGTCCTCGCGCTCAAGGCGGGCGTGGACCAGCTGCTGAACCCGCCGAACCTCGACGTGGCCTGGAACGCGGTCCTGAAGGCCGTACAGGACGGCGAGCTGACCGAGGCGCGGCTCGACGAATCGATCCTGCGCATTCTGCGGCTGAAGGCGAGGCTCGGCCTGTTCGACGACCCGTACGTCAGCCAGTCCGGCGTGGACGACTCCGTCGGCACGCCCGCGCATCTGCGGGCCGCCGACCGTATCGCCGAGCGCACCACGACCCTGCTGGTCAACGAGGGGTCGCTGCTGCCGCTCTCGCGCCGGTCGCACCGCAAGGTGCTGGTCGTCGGGGCCGATCCGGCCTCCCCGTCCGGCACGACGGGCCCGCCGACCGGGGTGCTCGCCGCGGCCCTGACCGAGCTGGGCTTCACGGCGACCGCCCTGTCGACCGGGACGGCGCCTTCCGCGGCGACGATCGCCCGGGCCGTGGAGGCGGCACGCGAGGCGGACGCGGTGGTGGTCGGGACGTACAACGTCACGGCGGGCAGCGCGCAGAAGACCCTGGTCGAGCAGTTGCTCGCGACGGGGAGGTCGGTGGTGGCGGTGGCCGTCCGCAACCCCTACGACGTGGCCCATCTTCCGGGCGTGCGGGCCTTCGTGGCCGCCTACTCCTGGACGGACGTCGAACTGCGGGCGGCGGCCCGGGTGATCGCCGGGCGGGTGGCGCCGCGCGGCAGCCTGCCGGTGCCGGTGCAGCGGGCGGACGACCCCGCCCAGGTGCTGTTCCCGGTCGGCCATGGCCTGTCGTACCGCCGCGGCTGACCTCCTGACGCATCGGACGTAGCGCCCGTACGCCACACAACGGGCGCACTCACCACCGACCGGCGCAAAGGACCCCGTATGTCTGGCGTGTACCCGCGGTCGCGGGTCACGCTGGGCGGGGGTGTACGGGGGGGGTGCGATGCGTGGAGTACGGGGTGGGGCGGCCGTGTGCGCGGTGCCGGTGCTGCTCGCCGCACTGCTGACGGGGTGCCAGGGCCTGTCGGGGACCCCGGAGGAGAGCCCGTCCACGAGCGCGGGCGGGAAGCCGGCCGGCGCGTCGCTGCCCGGCGGGCACGGCGCGGTGTTCCTCGACGTGGACGAGTGCAGTTCGTTCGGCAGGACCAGTTTCACCGAGGTGCCGTGCGCGAGCGAGCGGGCGGCCGCGCGGGTCGTGGCCCGGCACGACGGCACGGTCCGCGACGGCCCGCCCTGCCCGGGGACCACGGACTTCGTGCTGCACATCAGCGCCCAGAACCGGACCTCCGACGAGGACGGCGACGGCGCGGTCCCGCAGGGCTACGCCTGTATGCGCAACCTCACGCCGCCCCACCCCGGCGACCCGGGCGGCGGGGGCGGCCCGCGCACGATCGTCGGCGACTGCGTGTACGGCTCGGGCGACGGCCAGGTCCGGGAGACGGCCTGCGACGGCGCGGGCGGGCACGAGCCGGGCTACCGGGTGACGCGGATCGTGGACCGGCGGTCCCAGTGCCCCTCGTCGACGGCCCTCTACGTCGACGTCGGCGGCGAGAAGCCGGTCGGCTGCGCCCGGCGGCTGTGACGGCGGCCCGCGCGGGTCAGCAGAGGATCCAGCCCTTGCTGACCGAGCCGCCGCCCACCTGGCCCTTCACCCACACACAGCGGTGTCCGGCGTGGACGGTGACCGGTCCGGCGCGGCGGCTGTAGCGGCCCTCGTCGGTGACCGCGGTGGCCCGGTACGCCCGCACGCTGACCATCATCCGCTGCTTGCGCCCGGGGTTCTTGGCGTAGGTGACGGCACAGACGTAGCCGCCCTTCTTGTACACGTGCAGCGTCCCGGTGGAGAACGAGTACGTCCTGACCTTGCGTCCCTCGCAGCGGGTCGGCGCGGCGTGCGCCTGCGCCGGCACGGCGATCGCGAGCAGCCCGGACGCGGTCACGAGCGCCAGGCAGACGGCCAGTCGTCGGCGTATCCCACCCTTGTCCACTGTGAAGTCCTCCCCGTACACCGGCGATGAGCGTACTGGTGTACGGACGCCTGGCGTATGCCGGATGGTTGCACGGCCGTCACGCCGGCGCGGGAGCGCCCCTCGGCGGACGGCCTCTGAGCGGGCCGCCCCTCAGCGCGCCACTCCGACCTTCTCCTCCGGCTCGGCCTCCCCGAGGAAGGTCCGCCACAGCTCGGCGTACCGTCCGCCGCGCGCGAGGAGTTCGTCGTGCGTGCCGTCCTCGGCGACCCGGCCGTGGTCCATGAGCACGACCCGGTCGGCCCGCGCGGCCGTCGTCAGCCGGTGGGCCACCACCAGGGTCGTACGGCGGCCCGCGATCCGGTCCGTGGCCTGGTTGACCTGTGCCTCGGTGGCCAGGTCCAGGGCGGCGGTCGCCTCGTCCAGGAGCAGGATGTCGGGGTCGACGAGCTCGGCACGGGCCAGCGCGATGAGCTGGCGCTGCCCGGCGGAGAGGTTGCGGCCGCGCTCGGCGACCTCGTGGAGGTAGCCGCCGTCGAGGGTCGCGATCATCTCGTGCGCGCCCACCGCCCGTGCCGCCGCCTCGACCTCGGCGTCGGTGGCGTCGGGCCGCCCGTAGGCGATGGCGTCCCGGACCGTGCCGGGGAAGAGGTACGCCTCCTGCGGGACGACGCCGAGCCGGTGCCGGTAGGAGGTGAGGTCCAGCTCCCGCAGATCGGTGCCGTCGACGGTGACCCGGCCCCCGCTCGGGTCGTAGAACCGGGCGACCAGCTTCACCAGCGTCGACTTGCCCGCGCCGGTCTCGCCGACGAACGCGACCGTCTGCCCGGCCGGGACGCGCAGGTCGATGCCGCTCAGCGCCTCCTCGTCGTCGCCGTAGGCGAAGCGCACGTCCTCGAAGGCGATCTCGCCACGCAGCTCGCGCACCTCGCGCGGCTCCTCGGCGGCCCGCGTGGACGTCGGCTCGCGCAGCAGCTCCTGGATGCGGCCGAGCGAGACCGTGGCCTGCTGGTAGCCGTCGAAGACCTGGGAGAGCTGCTGGACCGGCGCGAAGAACAGGTCGATGTAGAGCAGGTACGCCACCAGCGCGCCGGTCGTCAGCGTGGCCGCGTCGATCCGCACCCCGCCCACGATCAGCACGGCCGCGGCCGCCGCCGACGCCAGGAACTGCACGAACGGGAAGTAGATCGAGATGAGCCACTGGCCGCGGATCCGGGCCTGTCGGTAGCTGTCGCTGCGCTCCGCGAACCGGGCGCCGCCGTCGCGCTCGCGCCGGAACGCCTGCACGATCCGCAGGCCCGCGACCGACTCCTGGAGGTCGGCGTTGACCACCGACACCCGCTCGCGGGCCAGTTCGTACGCCTTCACGCTGGCCCGGCGGAAGAAGTACGTCGCGACGATCAGCGGCGGCAGCGTCGCGAAGACCACCAGCGCCAGCTCGACGTCGAGAACCAGCAGGGCGCCCATGATGCCGAAGAAGGTGACGACCGAGACGAACGCGGTGACCAGGCCGGTCTGCAGGAACGTGGACAGCGCGTCCACGTCCGTCGTCATCCGGGTCATGATCCGGCCGGTCAGCTCGCGCTCGTAGTAGTCCAGGCCGAGCCGCTGGAGCTGGGCGAAGATCTTCAGCCGCAGCGCGTACAGCACCCGCTCGCCGGTGCGCCCGGTCATCCGGGTCTCGCCGACCTGCGCGGCCCACTGGACGGTGACCGCGAGCAGCCCCAGCAGGGCCGCCGCCCACACCGCCCCCAGCGCTGCCCGGCCGACGCCCGAGTCGATTCCGTGCCGGATCAGGATGGGCAGCAGCAGGCCCATGCCCGCGTCCACGGCGACCAGGGCGAGGCTGATCAGCAGCGGCCGTCCGAAGCCGCGCAGCAGCCGCCGCAGCCCGTACGACCGCTCCGGGCGGACCGCGCTCGCCTCGTCGACGTCGGGGACGTCGAGCGCCGGGGGCAGGGCCTCGACCTGGGCGAGGAGTTCCGGGGTGGCGGGCGACTGGGCGAGCGCGAGGTCCTTGGGCTCGCGGTCGCCGGTCCACAGCCGGGGTGTCACCCCGCGCTCGGCGTCGAACTCGGCGTCCAGCTCGTCCCGGACGGAGGTGTCCTCCTGGGGACAGGACGGCTGGGTGTGGCCGGGCGAGACGCCGCCCAGCTCGTCGGGGTCGGTGAGCAGCCGGCGGTAGAGGGCGGAGCTTGCCTGGAGTTCCTCGTGGGTGCCGATGGCGGCGAGCCGGCCGGCGTCCAGGACCGCGATGCGGTCGGCGAGGCCGAGGGTGGAGCGGCGGTGGGCGATGAGGAGGGTGGTGCGGCCCTCCATGACGTGCTTGAGCGCCTCGTGGATCTCGTGCTCGACGCGGGCGTCCACCGCCGAGGTGGCGTCGTCGAGGACGAGGAGACGGGGGTCGGCGAGGATCGCGCGGGCCAGGGCGATCCGCTGGCGCTGGCCGCCGGAGAGGGTCAGGCCGTGCTCGCCGACCTTGGTGTCGTAGCCCTCGGGCAGGTCGGCGACGAAGCGGTCGGCCTGGGCGGCGCGGGCGGCGGCCTCGATCTGCTCGTCGGTGGCGTCGGGGCGGCCGTAGGCGATGTTGGCGCGGACGGTGTCGGAGAAGAGGAACGAGTCCTCGGGGACCAGCCCGATCGCGGCGCGCAGCGAGTCCAGGGTCAGGTCGCGCACATCGTGGCCGCCGACCAGGACGGCGCCGTGGGTGACGTCGTAGAAGCGCGGGAGCAGCAGGGAGACGGTGGACTTGCCGGAGCCGGACGAGCCGACCACGGCGAGGGTCTCGCCGGCGCGGATCTCCAGGCTGAGCCCGTCGAGGACGGGGCGCTCCTCGTCGTAGCCGAAGGAGACGTCGTCGAACTCGACGGTGACGGGGGCGTCGGCCGGGAGGGTCTTGGTGCCGTCCTTGATCGAGGGCTCGGTGTCGATCAGCTCCAGGACGCGTTCGCTGCTCGCGCGGGCCTGCTGGGCGACGGTGAGGACCATGGCGAGCATCCGGACCGGGCCGACGAGCTGGGCGAGGTAGGCGGAGAAGGCGACGAAGGTGCCGAGCGTGATGTGCCCGCGCACGGCGAGCCAGCCACCGAAGGCGAGCATGGCGACCTGGCCGAGCGCCGGGACGGCCTGGAGGGCGGGGGTGTAGCGGGCGTTGAAGCGGATGGTGCGCAGCCGTCCCGCGTAGAGCCGCCGGCCGACCTCGCGGAGCTTGCCGGTCTCCTGCTCCTCCTGCCCGAAGCCCTTGACCACGCGCACTCCGCTGACCGCGCCGTCGACCACGCCGGCCACGGCGGCGGCCTGGGCCTGGGCGTACCAGGTGGAGGGGTGCAGTCTGCTGCGGCTGCGCCGGGCGATCCACCACAGGGCGGGGGCGACCGCGAGGGCGACCAGGGTCAGCGGCGGCGACAGCCAGACCATGATGCCGAGCGAGATCAGGAAGAGCATGAAGTTCCCGATGGTCATCGGGAGCATGAAGAGCAGGCCCTGGATCAGCTGGAGGTCACTGGTGGCCCGGCCGACGACCTGCCCGGTGGACAGCTCGTCCTGTCGGCGCCCGTCGAGCCGGGTGATCGTCTCGAACATCTCGGTCCGCAGGTCGTGCTGGACGTCGAGGGCGACCCGGCCGCCGTAGTAGCGGCGCAGGAAGGTGAGGACGTAGACGGCGACGGCGGCGGCGATCAGCGCTCCGGCCCAGACGCCCATGCTGCGGGTGTCGGCACCGATCACGTCGTCGATGATCACCTTGGTGATCAGCGGGACGAGCGCCATGACGGCCATGCCGGCGAGGGAGGAGCCCAGGGCGAGGACCACGTCCTTCGGGTGGCGCCAGGCGTAGCCCCACAGTCGTCGTGCCCATCCTGGCTGCGCTGCCACGCCGATGCCTCCCGTTGGTCCTGGTCTACCGGAAGGCACCAACGCCGGTGAGCTCGGATTTCATCCCGCCGCAACAATCCGGCGGCGCGTGAGGGCGGTCAGCTCGCCTTGAGGTCCTTGTGGATCACCTTGGCGACGGCCTGGATGGTGGTGATGCCGTAGTTCATGGTGCTGTTGCCGTGGCTGAGCACCGTGATCATGTAGTCGTGGCCGCCGCCCTTGAAGGCGCCGACGCTGTGCACCCGCCAGCCGTGGGTGGCGCGCTGCAGCCAGCCGTTCTTCACGGCCACGGAGACGCCGGACGCGCCGTAGGGGGTCCCCCAGCGCTGCGAGGAGACGACCTGGCCCATGAGCTTGAGGATGTAGGCGCGGGAGTTGTCGCTGAGCACGCCGTTCTTCGCGGTGACGAGCTTGAGCAGCTTCTGCTCGTCGGTGACGGTGATCTGGGTCAGGCCCCAGTAGCCGTTGGCGCCCGGCTTGGTCTGGGTCATGCCGGCGGCTGCGAGGAAGCCCTTGATCTTGGTCATGCCGAGCTGCTTCCACAGGGTGGTGGTGGCCGCGTTGTCGGACTTGGTGATCATGGCTTTGGAGAGGGACGCCTCACGGTCGGTGAGGTAGCGGTTGTGCTTCTTGGCGTCCCACAGCAGCGTGGCCAGCACGGTGACCTTGACGACGCTGGCCGAGTCGAAGGCGCTGGAGGCCCGGAGCGTGCAGGTCGTCTTCGTGGAGCGGTCGTAGAGGCCGACCGCGACGGTGCCCTTGCGGTCGGCCAGTGCGGCGGTGATGTCCCGCTTCAGCTTGTCGGCCAGCCCCGCCTTGGCCGAGGTGCAGCTGACGGCGGGGGTCGCCGCGGCGGCCGGTGCGGCGGCGGCGAGGGGCGCTATGACGAGGCCGGCGCCGAGGCCCGCCGCGACGACCGCTCGCGCGCGCCCGGCGGCGCCCTTGGAGTTCTCGCTCGCTGTCCCGTGAGTCATGGTCTGTTGACCAACGAGGACGCGGGAATGGTTGTACGGGTACGGGCTCGGAGTTGACGCCACACGAGCGCAACTCGCCCGTGTTCGTCCCGAATTGAGACGCTCCTTCACCTGATGGACACACGGAGGATCTCGACACGCCTTCATGCCCATGTCACGCTCCGGATGCCGCCTTCGCTCAACCCGCGTAGACACACGCGAGAGGAGACCCCCCATGCCGGCGACATCCCCACATCAGCGCCGCTGGACCTCCGTGGCCCTGACCACGGCCGCCCTCCTGGCCGGGCTCACCGCCCCGGCCCTGACCGCCGCCCCGGCCGCCGCGACCACGACGGCGTACGACGACACGTACTACGCCGCCGCGCTCGGCAAGACCGGGCCCGCGCTGAAGGACGCCCTCCACGACATCATCAGCGACCAGACGAAGCTGTCCTACTCGGCCGTCTGGGACGCCCTGAAGGTCACCGACCAGGACCCGGCCAACAGCAACAACGTCAAGCTGCTCTACAGCGGCATCTCCCGCAGCAAGGCGCTGAACGGCGGCAACACCGGCAACTGGAACCGCGAGCACGTGTGGGCCCAGTCCCACGGCGACTTCGGCACCTCGGCCGGGCCGGGTACCGATCTGCACCATCTGCGGCCCGAGGACGTCCAGGTCAACTCCACGCGCGGCAACAAGGACTTCGACAACGGCGGCAGCAGCTTCACCAACTCCGGTGGCAGCCTGACCGACTCGAACTCCTTCGAGCCCCGCGACGCCGTCAAGGGCGACGTGGCCCGCATGATCCTCTACATGGCCGTCCGCTACGAGGGCGACGACGGCCGGCCCGACCTGGAGGCCAACGACTCCATCAACGGCAGCGTCCCGTACCACGGGCGACTGTCCGTGCTGAAGCAGTGGAACGACGAGGACCCGCCGGACGCCGTCGAGCAGCGCCGCAACGACGTCATCCACTCGTCCTACCAGGGCAACCGGAACCCGTTCATCGACCACCCGGAGTGGGTCGAGTCGATCTGGTAGCCCTCCGGCCGGCGGCCCCTCGGATCACTCCGTTCCGAGGTGCGTCGGGGCGAACATGCGCAGCAGCGCCGGGAGCACGACCACCGAGGGGCCGGGCTCGGACAGGGCCTTGGCCAGGTCCGCCTCCAGGGTCTCCGGGGTCGTCCTGACCCCGGGGACGCCGAAGGACTCGGCGAGCGCCACGTAGTCCGGACGCGTCAGTTCGGTCGCCGTGGCCTCGCCGAAGGCGTCGTTCATGTACTCGCGCAGGATGCCGTAGCCGCCGTCGTCGACGATGAGCCAGGTGACGTTGAGCCCGTACTGCCGGGCCGTGGCGAGCTCGGCGATCGAGTAGAGCGCGCCGCCGTCGCCGGACACCGCGAGCGCCGGGCGGGTCGGGTCGGCGGCCGCCGCGCCGAGCGCCGCCGGGAAGCCGTAGCCGAGGCCGCCGGCGCCCTGGGCGGAGTGCATCCGGTTGGGACCCTTGGCGTCGAACGCCGACCAGGCCCAGTACGCCAGGATCGTCATGTCCCAGAAGGACGGGGAGTCGGCGGGCAGCGCCCGCCGCACCGACGCCAGCACCTCCTGCTCCAGGGTGAGTTCCTGGCCGGCGATCCGGGCGGCGACCTTGGCGAGCACCTCGCGCACCCGCTCGGGGGCGCTCTCGTCCTGCCGCTCGGACACGGTCTCCAGGAGCGCCTGCAGGGCCAGCCGGGCGTCCGCGTGGATGCCCAGCGCCGGGTGGTTGGACTCCAGCTTGCCGAGGTCGGCCTCGATCTGGACGACCCGGCCGCGCGGCCTGAACGTGTGGTAGTTCGAGGAGAGTTCACCGAGACCGGAGCCGACGACCAGCAGGACGTCGGCGTCCTCCAGGAAGTCGGTGGTGTGCCGGTCCTCGATCCACGACTGGAGCGACAGCGGGTGCTCCCAGGGGAACGCGCCCTTGCCGCCGGGGGTGGTGACGACCGGCGCTTTAAGGGTCTCCGCCAGCCGGAGCAGCTTCCCGGAGGCGTCCGAGCGGACCACTCCGCCGCCCGCGATGATCGCCGGGCGCTCGGCGCCGGACAGCAAGTGGGCCGCCACCGCCGTCAGTTCGGGGCGCGGCACCACTTCTTCGGGGAAGGCGTCGCCGCCGCTGACGACCGGGATCGACGTCTCGGCGAGCAGCACGTCCTGCGGGATCTCCACCCACACCGGGCCGTGCGGGGCGGTCAGCGCGGACTTCCAGGCCGCCTCGATCGCGGAGGGGATCTGGGACTGGGTGCGCACGGTGTGGACCGACTTCACGACGCCCCGGAACGAGGCGGCCTGGTCCGGGAGTTCGTGCAGATAGCCGTGGCGGCCGCCGCCGAGGCCCGCCGTCGGGATCTGGCTGCTGATCGCCAGCACCGGGGCCGAGGCCGCCGCCGCCTCCTGGAGCGCGGCGAGCGAGGTCAGCGCGCCCGGTCCCGTCGACAGCAGCAGCGGGGCCGCCTCGCCGGTGATCCGGCCGTAGGCGTCGGCGGCGAACCCGGCGTTGTTCTCCACGCGCAGCCCGACATAGCGCAGGTCGCTGCGGCGCAGCGCGTCGAACATGCCGAGCGCGTGCTGGCCGGGCAGTCCGAACACGGTCGTCGCGCCGAGCCCGGCCAGCGTCTCCACGACCAGGTCTCCGCCGTTGCGGCCGGCCGGCGGGTTCAGGGCGGCGGTGATCTGCTCCTGCGTCGGACGGAGTACCAGGTCGTGGTCGTGGGTCACTTGCCCTCGTCCTCCTTGCGCGCCGCCGCGATCTGGCGGGACATGATCGTGGTCAGTTCGTACGCCGTGTGGGACGCGGCCACCGACGTGATCTCCGCGTGGTCGTACGCGGGGGCCACCTCGACGACGTCGGCCGACACCAGGTTGCAGGATGCCAGGCCGCGCAGGATCTCCAGCAGCTCGCGGGAGGTCATGCCGCCCGCCTCGGGGGTGCCGGTGCCGGGCGCGTGGGCCGGGTCGAGGCAGTCGATGTCGATGGAGATGTACAGCGGGCGGTCGCCGATGCGCTGGCGCAGCTGGTCGGCGACCTCGTCGGCGCCGCGGCGGTAGACGTCCGCGGAGGTGACGATGCCGAAGCCCATCTTCTCGTCGTCGGTGAGGTCCTGCTTGCCATAGAGCGGGCCGCGGGTGCCGACGTGGGACAGGGCGGAGGTGTCGAGGATGCCCTCCTCGACGGCCCGGCGGAACGGGGTGCCGTGGGTGTACTCGGCGCCGAAGTACGTGTCCCAGGTGTCGAGGTGCGCGTCGAAGTGGAGGAGGGCGACCGGGCCGTGCTTCTTCGCGACGCTCCTCAGCAGCGGCAGCGCGATGGTGTGGTCGCCGCCGAGGGTCATCAGACGGGCGCCGGTGCCGAGGAGGTCGTCGGCGGCGGCCTCGATCGTGTCGACGGCCTCGTTGATGTCGAACGGGTTCACGGCGATGTCGCCGCCGTCCGCGACCTGCGCGAGGGCGAACGGGGAGGCGTCCTGCGCGGGGTTGTAGGGACGCAGCAGCCGGGACGCCTCGCGGATGGCGTTGCCGCCGAAGCGGGCGCCCGGCCGGTACGAGACGCCCGAGTCGAACGGCACACCGACCACGGCGACGTCGGCGCGGCCGACCTCGTCGAGGCGCGGGAGCCGGGCGAAGGTCGCGGGGCCCGCGTACCGCGGGACGCGGGAGGAGTCGACGGGGCCGCGGGGCGTCTCGTTGCTGGTCATGGGGAAATGCCTTCTTTCCTACGCTGCATGGCGTATGCGGGATATGTGCCAATGACTCTACTGGCCGGCCGGCACCGGCTCGGACACGAGTTCGGGATCCCGTCCGGCCAGGCGCTCGCGCCAGGCGGCGAGGACGGCCGCGTCGGTGGGCGTCGTCAGGAGCGAGACGGCGACGTACGCGACGAGGGAGGACAGCAGGCCGTAGTAGACGGGCTCGTTGGCGAGGATGCCGTAGGTCGCCATCAGGGTGATCACCGCGACACCGCCGACCACGACCGAGGCGAGGGCGCCCTGCGCGGTCCCGCGGCGCCACAGCAGTCCGCCGAGGATCGGCACGAGCAGCCCGCCGACGAGCAGGTTGTAGGCGACGGTCAGGGCCTCGACGACGTTGTTCAGCGCGATGGCCGTGGCGATCACGGCGACACCCATCAGCAGGATGAAGAAGCGGTTGCCCTTCACCTCGTCGTGCGCCTCCCCGTCCGGGCGGACCACCCCGCGCAGCCGCGACCAGATGTCGTTGTTGGCGACGGTCGCGCAGGCGATGAGCGCGCCGGAGGAGGTCGACATCACGGCGGCCAGGGCGGCGGCCAGCACCAGGCCGCGCACCCCCATGGGCAGCTCGTCCTTGACGATGGTCGCGAAGGCGTCGTCGGCGCTGGCGAGGTTCGGGTACAGCACCTTGGCCGCGGTGCCGATGACGGCGCCGGCCAGGGCGTAGGCGAGGCAGTAGGTGCCGGCGACGGTGCCGCCCCACTTGGCGGTGGTGTCGCTGCGGGCGGTGAACACGCGCTGCCAGATGTCCTGCCCGATGAGCATGCCGAACGTGTAGATCAGGACGTAGGTGAAGATCGTCTCGCCGCCGATGCCCAGCGGGTCGAAGTACTCGGTCGGCAGCGTCGCCTTCATCTCGCTGAACCCACCGGCCTTGACGACGGCGATGGGCAGCAGGAGCAGCAGCACGCCGATCGTCTTGACGACGAACTGCACCATGTCGGTCAGGGTGATCGACCACATGCCGCCGAGCGTCGAGTAGGCGACGACGATCGAGCCGCCGAGGACGATCGCGAGGGTGCGGTTCATGTCGAACAGCACGTCGAAGATCGTGGCGTAGGCGATGGTCGAGGTGACCGCGAGCATCAGGGTGTACGCCCACATGACGACACCGGAGATCACGCCGGCCCGGCCGCCGTAGCGCAGGTCCAGCATCTCGGAGACGGTGTAGACCTTCAGCCGGGCGATCCGCGCGGAGAAGAAGATCGAGAGGGCGAGCAGGCCGAGACCGATGGTGAAGACCATCCAGGCGCCGGAGAGGCCGTACTGGTAGCCGAGGCCGACGCCTCCGATGGTGGACGCGCCGCCGAGGACGATCGCCGCCATGGTGCCGGAGTACATCGCGGGGCCGAGGCGGCGCCCGGCCACCAGGAACTCGCTCTTGGACTTGGCGCGGCGCATGCCCCACCAGCCCATGGCCAGCATGCCGGCCAGATAGACGACGATCACTGTGTAGTCGACGGCCATGGTGGGGCCTCCTTCGCGCACATCCCGGTGGCGTGTCGTGCAGATGGGGTGGGGACGGCCGGCAGCGGACCGCGGGGACAACCGCCCTCCCCCACGCTCGAACCCGCTCGCGCGGGGGGACCCCCATCCGCGGCTGCCGGACTGGAACGACAGTAGGTGGCCGGAAAGTGGCTGCGAAGTGTACGTTTCATCCATTCGGAACGCCGCGAGTGGAGGAAGCATCCATGCCGGACCACGCCGTTCCGCCGACGCCGCCCGTGCCGCTGGCGGCCCTGCTGGCCCGCGAGGACCTGGGTCTGCGCCAGATCGCCGGGCCCGTGGACGCGGACACGGTGATCCACTGGGCGCACACCTCGGAGATGGCCGATCCCTATCCCTATCTGCTGGGCGGCGAGCTGCTGCTGTCGGCGGGCGTGCACGTCCCGGAGGCGGCCGGCACCGGGACGTACTTCGACGACTACGTGGGGCGGATCGTCGCGGCCGGCGGCGCCGCCCTGGGCTTCGGGCTGGCCCCCGTGCACGACACCGTGCCGCGCGCCCTCGTCGAGGCCTGCGACGCCCACGGGCTGCCGCTGCTCGAGGTGCCGCCGCGCACCACGTTCTCCGGGGTGGCGCGCGCGGTGTGGCAGCTCATGGCACAGGCCAGGCTCGCGGAGCTGCGGCGGGTGACGGAGGCCCAGCAGAGCCTGGCGGCGGCCGCCGCGCGCCCCGACCCGGTGCGGGCGGTGCTGCGGCAGCTGGCCCAGCGGGTGGGCGGGCACGCCGTCCTCTACGGCCCCGAGGGGACCCGGGTCGCGGCTGCGGGCCGGGCGGTGGAACCGGCGGCCGGGCGGGCGCTGGCCGCGCTCGCGGAGGTCGTCCGGCCCACGGGGTCCGGCACGCCCACCTCCGCCGCCGACACGGCCGGCGACACGAGGCTGGCCGCCTACGCGCTGGGCGCCGGGCACGGCTTCGTCCTCGGGGTGGCCGCCGAGCAGCACCGGTCCGGGGACCACACCGTCGCCTCGGTGGCCGCCGTCCTGCTGTCCCTGCTCACCGGCGAGCACCAGAGCGGCTCGGGGGCGGCCCGCTCCTCCGCCCTCGTACGGCTGCTGCTCGGGGCCGAACCGCACACGGTGGCCCCGCTGCTCGGCGCCGAGACCTGGCTCGTGGTGCACGCGGCGCCGGACACGCCTCCGTGCGACCCGGTGGCGGCGTCCGCGCTGGGCGCGGCCCTCGGCTCGCCCCTGGTCGACCTGGGGCAGGACGTCGTCCGCGTCCTCGTCCCGGCGGACCGGGCGCCGGACGCCCAGACCGGCTGGACGCTCGGGGTGAGCTCCCCGGTGCCGGCCGGGGAGTGGCCCGTGGCGGACACCCAGGCGGCCCGGGCGCTGGCACGGGCGCGGGCCACCCGCACGCCCCTGGCCCGGCACGGCGCACACCGCCCGGCCCTGGCCGACCTGGTCCCCGGCGACACGGCACGCGCGCACGCGCGCGCCCTGCTCGCGCCGCTGACCGGCACCCTCGCGGAGACCCTGCGCACCTGGCTGTCGCTGCACGGCAGCTGGGACCGTACGGCGGTGGCGCTGGCCGTGCACCGCAACACCGTCCGCCAGCGGATCGCCCGGTGCGCGGCGCTGCTGGAGGCGGACCTGGACGACGCGGACGTCCGGATGGAGCTGTGGTTCGCCCTGCGCCATGCCGAACCGTCCGATTCGGGCCAGTGACCCGCGTCGCACGCGCTCCGGAGCAGGCCACCGGGCCCGTCGTCTGCCTCACAATGGGAACCATGCCGATACCCGGGACACCCAGCCGCGCCGAGCTCGTCGACCACCTCGTCCGCACCCGCATCGCGGGCGACGTCGCGACCCCCCGCGAGAACAACCTCTCCCACTACCGCCAGCTGGCGAACGGCAACCGCCACTACTGGCTGGGCCTGGAGCTCGGCGACCGCTGGACCGACGAGCAGGACGTCCTGGCGGTGATGGCGGAGCGGGTCGGCGTGAACGACGACGCCGAGCACCGGCACGGCCAGGACACCATCGACCCGGAGCTGACGGTGGCCGCGCTGGAGCGTATGGCGGCCCGGCTGCGCAAGGCGGCCGACGGCACCCAGCGGGTCCTGTTCGCGACCGGGCACCCCGGGGGCCTGCTGGACGTGCACCGCGCCACGGCCGCCGCGCTGCGCGCCGCCGGCTGCGAGATCGTCGTGATCCCCGAGGGCCTGCAGACCGACGAGGGCTACGTCATGCAGTTCGCCGACGTGGCCGTCCTGGAGCACGGCGCCTCCCTGTGGCACACGCACTCCGGCGACCCGATGAAGGCGATCCTCACCGGCCTGGAGCGCGAGGGCCGCCCGCTGCCCGACCTGGTCGTCGCCGACCACGGCTGGGCGGGATACGCCGGACAGCACGGCGTGGACTCCGTCGGCTACGCCGACTGCAACGACCCGGCCCTGTTCCTGGCCGAGTCCGAGGGCACGGTCCAGGTCGTCGTCCCCCTAGACGACCACGTGGTCAGCCCCCGCCACTACGACCCGATGACGGCGTACCTCCTGTCGGAGGCGGGCCTGGGCGACGCCTGAGGCGTGCCCGAACCGGCGCACGGCACCCGCCCGTTCGGGCCGGGCGGCACGCGGCGGCTGATATGACTGAGGGCATGGAGGAAGCAGCCGCCGAGTCGGCGATCGACATGTTCCTGTCCGCCTTCAACGTCCCGGACGACCGGCACGTGACCGAACTGCTGGCCCAGGCCCTCACGTCCGACGTGGTCTTCTGGGGACCGCTGGGACGCAGCGAGGGCGTGGAGGCGGTCGAGCGGTTCGTGCTGGAGCTGCGACGCCACCCGGCCGGGCCCGGCACCATGGTGCGCAGCTCGGGGGTGGACATGCCCGACGAGTGGGCCCGCTACCGGTGGGTCTTCACCACACCCGGCGGCGGGCCGCGTCTGGCCGGGACGGACGTCGTCCATCTGCGGCGGGGCCTGATCGACCAGATGATCGTCTTCGCGGGAGACATCGAACCCGCCGCGGCGGGCGCCTGACCGCGCCCGCACGGGGGTCAGTCCGCGCGCGGGACGCGGACCACGCCCTCCTGGATGACCGAGACCGCGAGGCGGCCGTCCTGGGTGTAGATGCGGGCCTGGCCGAGGCCGCGGCCGCCGTGGGCCGACGGGGACTCCTGGTCGTACAGGAGCCACTCGTCGGCGCGGAACGGACGGTGGAACCACATGGCGTGGTCCAGGGAGGCCCCGACGACGTCGCCGACCGCCCAGCCGCCGCGCCCGTGCGCGAGCAGCACCGAGTCGAGCAGGGTCATGTCGGAGACGTAGGTCGCCAGCACGACGTGCAGCAGGGGGTCGTCGGCGAGCTTGCCGTTGGTGCGGAACCACACCTGGGAGTGCGGTTCGCGCGGCTCGCCGAAGCGGCCGTACGGCGGCTCGTCGACATAGCGCAGATCGACGGCCCGGCGCGCCTCCAGGAACCGCTCGACGACCGCCGGGTCGAGGTGCCCGTAGCCGCGCAGCCGCTCCTCGGAGGTGGGCAGCGAGGCCGGGTCGGGCGAGGACGGCATCGGGGCCTGGTGGTCCAGGCCCTCCTCGTACGTCTGGAAGGACGCCGACAGCGCGAAGATCGGCTTGCCGTGCTGGACGGCGACCACCCGGCGGGTGGTGAAGGAACGCCCGTCGCGCATGCGGTCGACGTTGTAGACGATGGGCGCGCCCGGGTCCCCCATACGCAGGAAGTACGCGTGGAGGGAGTGGGCGGGCCGGTCCGCGGGCACCGTGCGGCCGGCGGCCACGAGCGCCTGGGCCGCGACCTGTCCGCCGAAGACGCGCGGGACCACGGCGGACTGGGACCGGCCGCGGAAGATGTCCACCTCGATCTGCTCCAGGTCGAGCAGATCGAGGAGGCTCTGAAGTGCCTCGTTCATGGCACCTTTTCTACTGGCAGGGAATGTCAGGAGCCTTACAGGCCCATGTCCTTCGCGATGATCGTCTTCATGATCTCGCTGGTCCCGCCGTAGATGCGGTTGACGCGGTTGTCCGCGTACAGACGCGCGATCGGGTACTCGTTCATGAAGCCGTAGCCGCCGTGCAGCTGGAGGCAGCGGTCGATCACCCGGTGGGCGACCTCGGTGCAGAACAGCTTCGCGGAGGCGGCCTCGGCGGGCGTCAGCTCACCGGCGTCCAGGGCCTCCAGGGCGCGGTCGGCGACGGCCTCGGCGGCGTCCACCTCGGCCTGGCAGGCGGCCAGCTCGAACTTGGTGTTCTGGAACGCGGCGACCGGCTTGCCGAAGACGGTGCGGTCCTGGACGTACTGCTTGGCGAACCGGACGGCGGCCTTGGCCTGGGCGTAGGCACCGAAGGCGATGCCCCAGCGCTCGGAGGCGAGGTTGTGGCCGAGGTAGTAGAAGCCCTTGTTCTCCTCGCCGAGCAGGTCCTCGACGGGGACCTTGACGTCGACGAAGGCCAGCTCGGCGGTGTCGGAGGTGCGCAGGCCCAGCTTGTCCAGCTTGCGGCCGACGGAGTAGCCCTCGGACTTGGTGTCCACGGCGAACAGCGAGATGCCGTGGCGGCGGTCCTCGGCGGTGGGCGCCGCCGTGCGGGCGCAGACGATCACACGGTCGGCGTGCACACCGCCGGTGATGAAGGTCTTGGCGCCGTTGAGGACGTAGTGCGTGCCGTCCTCGGAGAGCTTGGCGGTGGTCTTCATGCCCGCGAGGTCGGAGCCGGTGCCCGGCTCGGTCATCGCCAGCGCCCACATCTCCTCGCCGGAGACGAACTTCGGCAGGTAGCGCTTCTTCTGCTCGTCGGTGGCGAGCATCTTGATGTACGGCAGGCCGAGCAGCACGTGCACACCGGAGCCGCCGAACTGCACACCGGCGCGGGCGGTCTCCTCGTACATGATCGCCTCGAACTTGTACGAGTCGATGCCGGCGCCGCCGTACTCCTCGTCGACGCGGATGCCGAAGACGCCGAGCTCGGCGAGCTTGTAGTAGAAGTCGCGGGGCGCCTGGCCCGCCGCGAACCACTCGTCGTACACGGGTACGACCTCGGCCTCGATGAAGGCGCGGATGGTCTCCCGGAACGCCTCGTGGTCCTCGTTGAACACAGTACGGCGCACGCCGTCCACCTCCACCGGTACATGTCTAAGCGCTTGCTCATCAAAGGTACCGGCGAGTAGCGAAGAACGTCCAGGGTGGAACGACCGTAACGCTCGTCACTCCCCCGGCGGGCGCGCCCCGTCCCCGGCCGCACCGAAGGCACCCCGGGCCATCCGGTGCAGCAGCCCCGCGGTCGTCCCGCGCCCCGGCAGGGCACCCGGACGGCCGAGGTGCGGGGTGGAGTTCAGCAGGCCGAAGACCGAGTGGACGGCCGAGCGGGCGGTCGGCTCGGTGAGCTCCGGATAGACCCGGCGCACCACCTCCACCCACAGCTCGACGTACTGCCGCTGGAGCTGGCGCACGAGCTTGCGGTCGCTGTCGCGCAGGCGGTCCAGCTCGCGGTCGTGCAGGGTGATCAGGGGGCGGTCGTCGAGGGCGAAGTCGATGTGGCCCTCGATCAGGGAGTCGAGGACCTCCTCCGCCGGCACCCCGTCCGCCTCCGCCAGGCGCCGCTTCGCGCCCGTCAGCAGCCGGCCGCTGATCCCGACCAGCAGCTCGGCGAGCATCGCGTCCTTGCCGGCGAAGTGCCGGTAGAGACCGGGGCCGCTGATGCCGACGGCGGCGCCTATCTCGTCGACACCGACGCCGTGGAAGCCGCGCTCGGCGAAGAGCCGCGCGGCCTCCTTGAGGATCTGTTCGCGGCGGGTGGGGGCGTCGGTTCTGGTGGCCATGGGAACGATTCTAGACAGGGAGGTTAGCGGTCGTTAACCTGTTGGAAATGCGTTAACGCTCATTAACAAGGTGAGGGGACCGCGAGGATGCACGAGGCACCGGAGCTCCAGAGCGCGGCGGATCCCGCGTCGGAGACCTGGCGGGCCAACGAGGAGGCCCACCGGGCACTCGGGGAGGAACTGCGCGCCAGGCTGGCCGCGGTGCGGCTCGGCGGGGGTGAGAAGGCCCGCGCCCGGCACACCGCGCGCGGCAAGCTGCTGCCCCGCGACCGGGTCGACACCCTGCTCGACCCGGGCTCGCCCTTCCTGGAGCTCGCCCCCCTCGCCGCCGACGGGATGTACGACGGACAGGCCCCGGCGGCCGGCGTGATCGCCGGGATCGGGCGGGTCAGCGGCCGTGAGTGCGTGATCGTCGCCAACGACGCCACGGTCAAGGGCGGCACCTACTACCCGATGACCGTCAAGAAGCACCTGCGCGCGCAGGAGGTGGCCCTGGAGAACCGGCTGCCCTGCCTGTACCTGGTCGACTCCGGCGGCGCCTTCCTGCCGATGCAGGACGAGGTCTTCCCGGACCGCGACCACTTCGGGCGGATCTTCTACAACCAGGCCCGGATGTCCGGCGCGGGCATCCCCCAGATCGCCGCGGTCCTCGGCTCCTGCACGGCCGGCGGCGCCTATGTCCCCGCGATGAGCGACGAGGCCGTGATCGTGCGCGGCCAGGGCACGATCTTCCTCGGCGGGCCCCCGCTGGTGAAGGCCGCGACCGGCGAGGTCGTCACCGCGGAGGAGCTCGGCGGCGGCGAGGTCCACTCCCGGGTGTCCGGCGTGACCGACCATCTCGCGGAGGACGACGCGCACGCGCTGCGCATCGTGCGGAACATCGTCGCGACCCTCCCCGCCCGCCGCGACCTCCCCTGGGAGGTCACCGCCGCCGTCGAGCCCAAGGTCGACCCGGCCGGGCTGTACGGGGCCGTGCCGGTCGACTCCCGCACGCCGTACGACGTCCGCGAGATCATCGCGCGCGTGGTCGACGGCTCCCGGTTCGCGGAGTTCAAGTCCGAGTTCGGGCAGACCCTGGTCACCGGCTTCGCCCGGATCCACGGGCACCCGGTCGGCGTCATCGCCAACAACGGCATCCTGTTCTCCGAGTCCGCCCAGAAGGGCGCCCATTTCATCGAGCTGTGCGACCAGCGCGGCATCCCGCTGGTGTTCCTGCAGAACATCTCCGGGTTCATGGTCGGCAAGGACTACGAGGCCGGCGGCATCGCCAAGCACGGCGCCAAGATGGTGACGGCGGTCGCCTCCACCCGGGTACCGAAGCTGACGGTCGTGGTCGGCGGGTCGTACGGCGCGGGCAACTACTCGATGTGCGGCCGGGCGTATTCGCCGCGCTTCCTGTGGATGTGGCCGAACGCCAAGATCTCCGTCATGGGCGGCGAGCAGGCCGCCTCGGTCCTCGCGACCGTCAAGCGCGACCAGCTGGAGGCGCGCGGCGAGTCGTGGCCCGCCGAGGACGAGGAGGCGTTCAAGGCGCCCGTCCGCGAGCAGTACGAGCGCCAGGGCAACGCCTACTACGCCACCGCCCGGCTCTGGGACGACGGGGTCATCGACCCCCTGGAGACCCGCCAGGTGCTGGGTCTGGCCCTGACCGCCTGTGCCAACGCGCCCCTGGGTGACCCCCAGTTCGGCGTCTTCCGGATGTGAGGGGGACCATGTTCGACACCGTGCTCGTGGCCAACCGGGGTGAGATCGCCGTCCGGGTCGTCCGGACGCTGCGCGCGCTGGGCGTGCGCTCCGTGGCCGTCTTCTCCGACGCGGACGCCGACGCCCGCCATGTCCGCGAGGCCGACACGGCGGTGCGGATCGGCCCGGCGCCGGCGGCCGAGAGCTATCTGTCCGTGGAGCGGCTGCTGGAGGCCGCCGCCCGCACCGGCGCCCAGGCCGTCCACCCCGGCTACGGCTTCCTCGCGGAGAACGCCGGCTTCGCGCGCGCCTGCGCCGACGCCGGGCTGGTCTTCATCGGGCCGCCCGCCGACGCCATCTCCCTGATGGGCGACAAGATCCGCGCCAAGGAGACCGTGAAGGCGGCCGGAGTCCCGGTGGTGCCGGGCTCCAGCGGCAGCGGCCTCACCGACGCCGAACTGGCCGAGGCCGCCCGCGAGATCGGCATGCCCGTGCTGCTCAAGCCGTCGGCGGGCGGCGGCGGCAAGGGCATGCGGCTGGTGCGTGACGCGGCGCTGCTGGCGGACGAGATCGCCGCCGCCCGCCGCGAGGCCCGCGCCTCCTTCGGCGACGACACCCTCCTCGTCGAGCGATGGATCGACCGGCCCCGGCACATCGAGATCCAGGTCCTGGCCGACGGGCACGGGAACGTCGTGCACCTCGGCGAGCGCGAGTGCTCGCTGCAGCGCCGGCACCAGAAGATCATCGAGGAGGCGCCCAGCGTGCTCCTCGACGAGGCCACGCGCGCGGGGATGGGCGAGGCGGCCGTGCAGGCGGCCCGCTCCTGCGGCTACCGGGGCGCGGGCACGGTCGAGTTCATCGTGCCGGGCGGCGACCCGTCCTCGTACTACTTCATGGAGATGAACACCCGGCTCCAGGTGGAGCACCCGGTCACCGAGCTCATCACCGGGATCGACCTGGTGGAGTGGCAGCTGCGGGTGGCGGCCGGGGAGCGGCTGGCCTTCGGGCAGGACGACATCCGGCTCACCGGGCACGCCGTCGAGGCCCGCGTCTGCGCCGAGGACCCGGCGCGCGGCTTCCTGCCGTCCGGCGGCACCGTCCTGAGGCTGCGGGAGCCGCAGGGCGACGGGGTGCGCACCGACTCCGGGCTCAGCGAGGGCACCGAGGTCGGCAGCCTGTACGACCCGATGCTGTCCAAGGTGATCGCGTACGGCCCCGACCGCGCGACCGCGCTCCGCAGGCTCCGGGCGGCTCTGGCGGAGACGGTCACGCTGGGCGTGCCGACCAACGCGGGGTTCCTGCGGCGGCTGCTGGCGCATCCGGCGGTCGTGGCGGGCGAACTGGACACCGGCCTGGTCGAGCGGGTGGTGGACGACCTGGTCTCCACCGAGGTGCCCGAGGAGGTGTACGAGGCGGCGGCGGCCGTCCGCCTCGACGCGCTGCGCCCCCGGGGCGACGGCTGGACGGACCCGTTCGCGGTGCCGAGCGGCTGGCGGCTCGGCGGCACGCCTCGGCCCGTGAGCTTCCATCTGCGGGTGCAGGAGCCCGTGGAGTACACCCCGCGCGGCTCCGCGACCGTCACCGGCGAAGAGGTGTCCGTGACCCTCGACGGCGTCCGGCACACCTTCCGGCGGGCCGCCGACTGGCTGGGCCGCGACGGCGACGCCTGGCACGTACGCGACCACGACCCGGTGGCCGCCTCGCTCACCGGCGCCGCCCACGCGGGCGCCGACTCGCTCACCGCGCCCATGCCCGGGACGGTGACGGTCGTGAAGGTCGCCGTCGGCGACGAGGTGACGGCGGGCCAGAGCCTGCTCGTGGTGGAGGCGATGAAGATGGAGCACGTCATCTCCGCCCCGCACGCCGGCACCGTCGCCGAACTCGACGTCACACCCGGCACGACGGTCGCCATGGACCAGGTCCTGGCGGTCGTCACCCCGGCGGAGGAGGACTGATGACGCTGCCCATGACCGTCCCGGCGCCGGGTCTGCCGGCCCGGGTGCGCATCCACGAGGTCGGCGCGCGCGACGGCCTGCAGAACGAGAAGTCGACCGTGCCCACCGAGGTCAAGGCCGAGTTCATCCGCCGGCTCGCCGCGGCCGGTCTGACGACGATCGAGGCGACGAGCTTCGTCCACCCGAAGTGGGTGCCCCAACTCGCGGACGCCGAGCAGCTGTTCCCGCTCGTCTCCGACCTCCAGGGCGTCGAGCTGCCGGTCCTGGTCCCCAACGACCGCGGCCTGGACCGGGCGCTTGCCCTGGGCGCCCGGCGTATCGCGGTGTTCGCCAGCGCCACCGAGTCCTTCGCCAAGGCCAACCTCAACCGGACGCTCGACGAGTCCCTCGCGGTGTTCGAGCCGGTGGTGCCACGCGCCAAGGACGAGGGCGCCCAGGTGCGCGGGTACGTCTCGATGTGCTTCGGCGACCCCTGGGAGGGTGCCGTGCCGCTCCCCCAGGTCGTCCGGGTCTGCAAGGCGCTCGTCGCGATGGGCTGCGACGAGCTGAGCCTCGGCGACACCATCGGCGTGGCCACACCCGGCCACGTCCGCGCGCTGCTCTCCGAGCTGAACGAGGAGGGCGTGCCGACCGACGTCATCGGCGTGCACTTCCACGACACCTACGGGCAGGCCCTCGCCAACACCTACGCCGCACTGCAGCACGGTGTCACCACCGTCGACGCCTCCGCGGGCGGTCTGGGCGGCTGCCCGTACGCCAAGTCCGCGACCGGCAACCTCGCCACAGAGGACCTCGTGTGGATGCTGCGCGGCCTCGGCATCGACACCGGGGTCGACCTCGGCCACCTCGTCGCCACGAGCGCGTGGATGGCCGGCCACCTGGGACGGCCCAGCCCCTCCCGCACCGTACGAGCCCTCTCCCACAAGGAGCAGTGAACCGCCATGGACCACCGTCTCTCCCCCGAACTGGAGGACCTCCGCCGCACGGTGGAGGAGTTCGCCCACGACGTCGTCGCGCCGAAGATCGGCGACTTCTACGAGCGTCATGAGTTCCCGTACGAGATCGTGCGGGAGATGGGCCGTATGGGGCTGTTCGGCCTGCCGTTCCCCGAGGAGCACGGCGGCATGGGCGGCGACTACCTGGCGCTGGGCATCGCCCTGGAGGAGCTGGCCCGGGTCGACTCCTCGGTGGCCATCACGCTGGAGGCGGGTGTCTCGCTGGGCGCCATGCCGATCCATCTGTTCGGCACCGAGGAGCAGAAGCGCACCTGGCTGCCGAAGCTGTGCTCCGGTGAGATCCTCGGCGCCTTCGGTCTGACCGAGCCGGACGGCGGCTCCGACGCGGGCGCGACCCGGACGACGGCCCGCCTGGACGAGGCGACCGGCGAGTGGGTCATCAACGGCACCAAGTGCTTCATCACCAACTCCGGTACCGACATCACGGGTCTGGTGACGGTGACCGCGGTGACGGGCCGCAAGCCGGACGGCAAGCCGCTCATCTCCTCGATCATCGTGCCCGCCGGCACCCCGGGCTTCACGGTCGCCGCCCCCTACTCCAAGGTCGGCTGGAACGCCTCCGACACCCGCGAGCTGTCCTTCGTGGACGTCCGGGTCCCGGCGGCCAATCTGCTGGGCGAGGAGGGCCGCGGCTACGCGCAGTTCCTGCGCATCCTCGACGAGGGCCGCATCGCGATCGCCGCGCTGGGCACGGGTCTGGCGCAGGGCTGTGTGGACGAGTCGGTGAAGTACGCCAAGGAGCGGCACGCGTTCGGCCGTCCGATCGGCGCCAACCAGGCCATCCAGTTCAAGATCGCCGACATGGAGATGAAGGCGCACACCGCCCGCCTCGCCTGGCGTGACGCGGCGTCGCGGCTGGTGGCCGGGGAGCCGTTCAAGAAGGAGGCGGCGCTGGCGAAGCTGTACTCGTCGACGGTCGCGGTGGACAACGCCCGGGACGCCACGCAGATCCATGGCGGCTACGGCTTCATGAACGAGTACCCGGTGGCCCGGATGTGGCGGGACTCCAAGATCCTGGAGATCGGCGAGGGCACCAGCGAGGTGCAGCGGATGCTGATCGCGCGGGAGCTGGGCCTGGCGGGCTGACCCGCCGCGCACGATCCGAACGAGGCTCAACGTCCTGGAGTCCCCGGGGCGTTGGGCCTCGTGCCGTACCGGGCCCGCCTCACGGGCCGGGCGCGAGATCGATCACAGCGCCCCACCCCTGGACAACAGCTCAGGTTAGGCTAACCTACCTTCGAACTGTCCAGCGGTGATCAGCCCTGTTCGAAAGCAGCGAAGCCATGTCCAACGCCAGAGCCACCCACCTCACCCGTCGCGGCATCCTCGCCGTCGGCGGCGCCCTCGGCCTCGGGGCCGTGCTCGCGGCCTGCGGGGACGACGACGCCAAGAGCGGTGGGTCGAACGAGGCCGCGGGCGCGGGCAAGTCCGGCCCCTGGACGTTCAAGGACGACCGCGGCACCACCGTGAAGCTGGACAAGGTCCCCACGAAGATCGTCGCCTTCGTCGGCGTGGCCGCCGCCCTGTACGACTACGGCATCGAGGTCAAGGGCGTCTTCGGCCCGACCAAGACCAAGGACGGCAAGGCCGACGTCCAGGCCGGCGACATGGACGTCAGCAAGCTGACGGTGTTCGGCAACGTCTGGGACCAGTTCAGCGTCGAGAAGTACGCCGCGTTCGCCCCCGAGGTCCTCATCTCCACGACCTTCGACAGCGCCGGCACCCTCTGGTACGTCCCCGAGGCGTCCAAGGACAAGATCGCCAAGCTCGCCCCGAGCGTGGCCGTTTCCGTCTACGACCGTCAGCTGACCCAGCCGCTGGAGCGGGTGTGGGCGCTGGCCGAGTCCCTCGGCGCCGACCTGAAGAGCGGCAAGGCCGCCCAGGACAAGAAGGAGTTCGAGGCCGCCGCCGAGCGCCTGCGCAAGGCCGCCAAGGCCCGCCCGGAGATCAAGGTCATGGCCGGCTCCGCCAGCCAGGACATCTTCTACGTCTCCGGCACCAACCTCTCCATCGACCTGGAGTACTTCAAGGCCCTCGGCGTGAACTTCGTGGAGCCGCCGGAGAGCGCCAAGAAGGAGGGCGGCGGCTGGTACGAGAGCCTGAGCTGGGAGAACGTCGACAAGTACCCCGCGGACATCATCATGATGGACGACCGCTCCCAGACCATCCAGCCCGCCGACATCAGCGAGGGCACCTGGAAGAAGCTGCCCGCCGTGAAGGCTGGGCAGGTCATCCCGCGCTCCCCCGAGCCGATCCTGTCCTACGCCAAGTGCACCCCGCTGCTGACGAACCTGGCCGAGGCCATCGAGAAGGCCAAGAAGGTCGCCTGACCGGCGGTCACATGGGGTCGCGGGGCGGCCGCGGACCGGCGGTGACCGGCCGGGCGGCGCCCCGCACCCCCAGGGCCGTGTCCGTACGGCCCACAGCAGACACGAGCAGGCACATCTGACGCCGATCCGGGAGTCGCCCCCATGACCACCGCCGTCGCCGCCCCCTTCCGCTTCTTCGCCCTCCATGTCGTACGGACCCGACGGCTCGGCCCGTCCCTGGTCCGGGTCACCTTCGGCGGCACGGACCTGGAGCACTTCCACTCCGACGGGTGCGACCAGTCCCTGTCGCTGTTCCTGCCGCATCCGGGGCAGAGCGAACCCCGAGTGCCCGTGGAGCTGGGCGACGGCTGGTGGCAGGCCTGGCGCGAACTGCCCGACGACGTACGGGCGGTGATGCGGTCGTACACACTGCGCGCGCTGCGTCGCGACCCCGGCGAGATCGACATCGACTTCGTGCTGCACACCCCGGCCGGCCCGGCGTCCTCCTGGGCCGCGCGGGCCGCCGCGGGCGACCGGGTGCTGGTGCTCGGCCCCGCGATCGCGGACAACCGGGCGATCCGCTTCCGGCCGCCCGCCGACACCGGGCAGGTCGTCCTGTGGGGCGACGAGACCGCCGTACCCGCCGTCGCCGCCGTCCTGGAGACGCTGCCGGCCGGCACCCCCGCCCAGGTCTGGCTGGAGGTGCGCGACGCCGGGGACGTCCAGGACCTGCCGACCTCCGCCGACGCCGAGATCACCTGGCTGATCCGCGACGGGGCCTGTCCCGAGGGGACCCCCCTGGCCCTGGACTCCCTTCGGGCCGCCCATCTCCCCGCCGCCGACCGGCCGTACGTCTGGCTCGCGGGCGAGTCGGGCAGCGTGAAGGCGCTGCGGCGGCACTTCGTCACCGAGCGCGGCCTGGACCGGCGGCGGGTCACCTTCGTGGGCTACTGGCGCCACGGCATGAGCGAGGAACAACTGCGCGCGACGGCGTGACGTCCGGCGCCCGATGGCGCCCTCCGTGATCGCGGTCACGTCCCCACCGGGGCACGAGCAATGTCAACTTAGGTTAGGCTAACCTAAGTTAATCAAGCTCCTCGTCCCAGAGCCCCGTCCCCACCGGAGGACCTCCCCATGCGCTCGCACCTGCTCAACGACACGACCGCGGAGCAGTACCGCCGCTCCGTGACCGAAGGTATCGAGCGGGTGGCCGCCAAACTCGCCGCCACCGACCGGCCGTTCACCGGGGTCACGGTCGACGCCCTGGCCCCCGCCGTGGACGCGATCGACCTGGACCGCCCGCTGCACGACACCGCCGCCGTGCTCGACGAGCTGGAGGACGTATACCTCCGGGACGCCATCTACTTCCACCACCCGCGCTACCTCGCCCACCTCAACTGCCCCGTCGTCATACCGGCGGTGCTCGGCGAGGCGGTCCTGTCCGCCGTCAACTCCTCCCTGGACACCTGGGACCAGTCGGCCGGCGGCACCCTGATCGAGCGCAAACTGATCGACTGGACGGCCGCCCGCGTCGGCCTCGGTCCGGCCGCCGACGGCGTGTTCACCTCCGGCGGTTCCCAGTCCAACCTCCAGGCGCTGCTGCTGGCCCGCGAGGAGGCCAAGACCGACCGGCTGGGCGACCTGCGGATCTTCGCCTCCGAGGCGGGCCACTTCAGCGTGCAGAAGTCCGCGAAGCTCCTCGGGCTCGGCCCGGACGCCGTGGTGACCATCCCCGTCGACCACGACAAGCGCATGCGGACCGTCGCGCTCGCCCGCGAGCTGGAGCGCTGCGTCCGGGACGGTCTGGTCCCGATGGCCGTCGTCGCCACCGCAGGCACCACCGACTTCGGCTCCATCGACCCGCTGCCCGAGATCGCCGAGCTGTGCGCGCAGTACGGCACCTGGATGCACGTCGACGCCGCCTACGGCTGCGGGCTGCTGGCCTCGGTGAAGTACCGGGACCGCATCGACGGCATCGAGCGCGCCGACTCCGTCACCGTCGACTACCACAAGTCCTTCTTCCAGCCGGTCAGTTCGTCCGCCGTGCTGGTCCGCGACGCCGCGACCCTGCGGCACGCCACCTACCACGCCGAGTACCTCAACCCGCGCCGGATGGTCCAGGAGCGCATCCCCAACCAGGTCGACAAGTCCCTGCAGACCACCCGCCGCTTCGACGCGCTCAAGCTGTGGATGACCCTGCGCACCATGGGTGCCGACGGCATCGGGCAGCTCTTCGACGAGGTGTGCGACCTGGCATCGGCGGGCTGGCGGCTGCTGGCCGCCGACCCCCGCTTCGACGTGGTCGTGGAGCCCACCCTGTCCACCCTCGTCTTCCGCTACGTCCCGGCCTCCGTGACCGACCCGGCCGAGATCGACCGGGCCAACCTGTACGCCCGCAAGGCCCTGTTCGCCTCCGGCGACGCCGTGGTCGCGGGCACCAAGGTCCAGGGCCGCCACTATCTGAAGTTCACCCTGCTCAACCCCGAGACGACGACCGAAGACATCGCCGCCGTCCTCGACCTGATCGCCGGCCACGCCGAGCAGTACCTGGGAGACTCCCTTGACCGCGCGTCCTGACAACCCGTCCGTGATCCACGACTTCGTGGGCATCGGGCTCGGCCCGTTCAACCTGGGCCTCGCCTGTCTGACCGAGCCCATCGCCGAACTCGACGGCGTGTTCCTGGAGTCGAAGCCCGACTTCGAGTGGCACGCGGGCATGTTCCTGGACGGCGCCCACCTCCAGACGCCGTTCATGTCGGACCTGGTGACTCTCGCCGACCCGACCTCGCCGTACTCCTTCCTGAACTATCTGAAGGAGAAGGGCCGGCTGTACTCGTTCTACATCCGGGAGAACTTCTACCCGCTGCGCGTCGAGTACGACGACTACTGCCGCTGGGCCGCGAACCGGCTGAGCAGCATCCGGTTCAACACGACGGTCACCGAGGTGACGTACGAGGAGGCGGACGGGGTCTACGCCGTGCGCACCGAGGCCGGCGACCTCTACCGGGCCCGCCATCTCGTCCTCGGCACCGGCACCCCGCCGCACATACCCGAGGCGTGCCAGGGCCTGGGCGGCGACTTCCTGCACAACTCCCGCTATCTGCCGCACAAGGCGGAGCTGCAGAAGAAGGACTCCATCACGCTGGTCGGCTCCGGGCAGTCCGCCGCCGAGATCTACTACGACCTGCTGAGCGAGATCGACGTCCACGGCTACCGGCTGAACTGGGTCACCCGCTCCCCGCGGTTCTTCCCGCTGGAGTACACCAAGCTCACCCTGGAGATGACGTCCCCGGAGTACGTCGACTACTACCGGGAGCTGCCGGAGGACACCCGCTACCGGCTGACCGCCGAGCAGAAGGGCCTGTTCAAGGGGATCGACGGCGATCTGATCAACGAGATCTTCGACCTGCTCTACCAGAAGAGCCTCGGCGGCCCGGTCCCCACCCGGCTGCTCACCAACTCCGCCCTCACCGGCGCCCGGTACGACGACGGCACGTACACGCTGTCCTTCCGCCAGGAGGAGCAGGGCAGGGACTTCACGCTGGAGTCGCAGGGCCTGGTCCTCGCGACCGGCTACAGGTACGCCGAGCCCGAGTTCCTGCGCCCGGTCCGCGACCGTCTGGTCTACGACGGCCGGGGCAACTTCGACGTCGCCCGCAACTACGCCGTCGACGTCACCGGCCGCGGGGTGTTCCTGCAGAACGCCGGTGTCCACACGCACAGCATCACCAGCCCCGACCTGGGCATGGGGCCGTACCGGAACGCGTACATCATCCGCGAGCTGCTCGGCACCGAGTACTACCCGGTCGAGAAGACCATCGCGTTCCAGGAGTTCTCCGTATGACCAGCCCCGCCTTCACCTTCCGCCCCCTCGACCCGCTGAGGGACGCAGAGCTCCTGCACTCCTGGGTGACCCACCCCAAGGCCGCGTTCTGGATGATGCAGGACGCGAAGCTGGAGGACGTCGAGCGCGCCTACATGGAGATCGCGGCCGACGAGCACCACCACGCCCTGCTCGGCCTCGACGAGCGCGGGGCGCCCGCCTTCCTGATGGAGAGGTACGACCCCGCGCACCGGGAGCTGACCGGCCTGTACGACCCGGAGCCGGGGGACGTCGGCATGCACTTCCTGACGCCGCCGACCGACCGCCCCGTGCACGGCTTCACCCGGGCCGTGATCACCGCCGTGATGGAGCACCTCTTCGAGGACCCGGCGGTCCGGCGGGTCGTCGTGGAACCGGACGTCGCCAACACCGCCGTCCACGCCCTGAACGCGGCCGTGGGATTCGTGCCCGAGCGCGAGATCCAGAAGCCCGAGAAGAAGGCGCTGCTGAGCTTCTGCACCCGTGAGCAGTTCGAGGCAGCCCGAGGAGCAGCCGTATGACCCTGTCCGAGGCCGTGGCGCATCTGTCCCCCCACCGCTGGGCGCGGGCCAACCGCCTTCTGATCCGCAAGGCGCTCGCCGAGTTCGCCCACGAGCGCCTGCTCATCCCCGAGGCGACCGGCGACGGCCGCCACACCGTCCGCAGCGACGACGGGCGCACCCGGTACACCTTCACCGCCGTGCGCCGCGCCCTGGACCACTGGCAGATCGACGCCGACTCGATCGCCCGTCACCGCGACGACACCGAACTCCCGCTCGAAGCACTCGACTTCTTCGTCGAGCTGCAGAAGTCCCTGGGGCTGAGCGACGAGATCCTGCCCGTGTACCTGGAGGAGATCTCCTCCACCCTCTCGGGCACCTGCTACAAGCTGACCAGGCCGCAGGTCCCGGCCGCCGAGCTGGCCCGGTCGGGCTTCCAGGCGATCGAGGCCGGGATGACCGAGGGCCACCCCTGCTTCGTCGCGAACAACGGGCGGCTCGGCTTCGGCGTCCACGAGTACCTGGAGTACGCCCCGGAGGCCGCGCGTCCGGTCCGGCTGGTGTGGCTGGCGGCCCACCGCTCGCGTGCCGCGTTCACGGCCGGCGTCGGCGTGGAGTACGAGTCGTTCCTGCGCGAGGAGCTGGGCTCGGAGACGGTGGACCGCTTCCACGGGGTGCTGCGCGCACGGGACCTCGACCCCGGCGACTACCTCTTCATCCCGGTGCACCCCTGGCAGTGGTGGAACAAGCTGGCCGTCACCTTCGCCGCCGAGGTCGCCCGCGAGCACCTGGTCGTGCTGGGCGAGGGCGACGACGAGTATCTGGCCCAGCAGTCCATCCGGACGTTCTTCAACAGCACGAGCCCCGAGAAGCACTATGTGAAGACGGCCCTGTCCGTCCTCAACATGGGCTTCATGCGGGGTCTGTCGGCCGCCTACATGGAGGCCACGCCCGCCATCAACGACTGGCTCGCCCAGCTCGTCGAGGGCGACCCGGTGCTGCGGTCGACGGGCCTGTCGATCATCCGGGAGCGGGCCGCCGTCGGCTACCGGCATCTGGAGTACGAGGCGGCGACGGACCGCTACTCGCCGTACCGCAAGATGCTGGCGGCGCTGTGGCGCGAGAGCCCGGTGTCCCGGCTCGAGGACGGCGAGACGCTGGCCACCATGGCCTCGCTCGTGCACGTCGACCACGAGGGCGCGTCCTTCGCGGGTGCCCTGATCGAGCGGTCTGGGCTGGACCCGGCGGAGTGGCTGCGGCACTATCTGCGGGCCTACTTCGTGCCGCTTCTGCACAGCTTCTACGCCTACGACCTGGTGTACATGCCGCACGGCGAGAACGTCATCCTCGTCCTCAAGGACGGGGTGGTGCGACGCGCGATCTACAAGGACATCGCCGAGGAGATCGCCGTCATGGACCCGGACGCGGTGCTGCCGCCCGCGGTCGAGCGGGTGCGGGTGGACGTGCCCGAGGACACCAAGCTGCTGTCGGTCTTCACGGACGTCTTCGACTGCTTCTTCCGCTTCCTCGCGGCCGACCTGGCCACCGAGGGCATCCTCGACGAGGACGCCTTCTGGCGGACGGTCGCCGAGGTGACCCGGGACTACCAGCGGTCGGTGCCGGAGCTCGCGGAGAAGTTCGAGCGGTACGACATCTTCGTCCCGGAGTTCGCGCTGTCCTGCCTCAACCGCCTCCAGCTGCGCAACAACCGGCAGATGGTGGACCTCACGGACCCGGCGGGCGCCCTCCAGCTCGTCGGCACCCTGAAGAACCCCATCGCCGGGTTCTAGGGGGATACGCGGGCGCCCCCGGAGACGGTCCTCCGGGGGCGCCCGTCGTCATATGTGTCAGGCCGTGGGCCAGGGCACCTGCGGTGACCGGTAGAAGTCGACGCCCAGCGCCTCCCACCGCTCCGCCTGCGCGGCGAGCCGCACCTTGTAGGCGTCCCAGTCGTGCGTCGAGGCCGGCGACCAGCCGAGCTCGGCGACCCCGGGGAGCCGCGGGAACGCCATGTACTCGATCTCGTCGGAATTGGTCAGCGTCTCCGACCACAACGGTGCCTCGACGCCGCGGATCGCCGACGCGGGCGCCCCGGGCAGATACGCGCCCGGGTCCCAGTCGTAGGACCGGCGCACCTCGACCAGGCCCGCCCAGTCCAGCCCGAGCGGGGTGTCGGCGGTGTACTTCATGTCGAGGTAGATCCGGTCGGCGGGCGACAGGACGATCCCGGTGCCGTTGCGCGCGGCCGCGGCGACCCGCTCCTTCTCCTGGGCGCTCGTGCCGTCCAGGCCCCAGTACTGGGCGAGCGCGCCCTTGGCCGGGGTGGCCCCGGTCAGCTGGTGCCAGCCCACCACGGTCTTGCCGTACCGGGCGACGACCGGCTGCACGCGCTCCATGAACGCCACATAGTCCTCGTGGCTGGTGGAGTGCGCCTCGTCGCCGCCGATGTGGAGATAGCGGCCGGGGGTGAGCGCGGCCAGCTCGCGGATCACGTCGTCCACGAAGTCGTAGGTGATGTCCTTGCCGACGCACAGCGAGCTGAACCCGACCGCGGTGCCCGTGTAGAGCGGGGGCGCGACGCCGTCGCAGTTCAGCTCGGCGTACGAGGCCAGCGCGGCGTTGGTGTGCCCGGGCATGTCGATCTCGGGGACGACCTCCAGATACCGGGAGGACGCGTACCGGACGATCTCCTTGTAGTCGGCCTTGGTGTAGTGGCCGCCGGGGCCGCCGCCGACCTGGGTGGAGCCGCCGTAGGTCGCCAGGCGGGGCCAGGATTCGATGGCGATGCGCCAGCCCTGGTCGTCGCTGAGATGCAGATGCAGCTTGTTGATCTTGTAGAGGGCGAGCTGGTCGATGTAGCGCTTGACCTGCTCGACGGTGAAGAAGTGCCGGGAGACGTCCAGCATCGCGCCGCGCCAGCCGTAGCGCGGGGTGTCCTCGATGGTGCCGCCCGCGACCAGCCAGGGGCCGGGCTGCACGGAGTCCTTCTCGACGGCGGCCGGGAGCAGTTGGCGCAGGCTCTGCACACCGTGGAAGAGGCCGGCGGGGGCCGCGGCGGTGATGGTGACGCCGCCGGGTCCGCTGTCCAGGCGGTAGCCCTCGGCGCCGGACGGGCCCCGCTCCAGCCGCAGCCGGATGCCTCCGGCGCCGCGGTCGGTGACCGGCAGACGGTAGCCGGTGGAGGGGCGCAGGATGTCGGCGAGGTACTCGCCGACGCGGCGGGTCTCACGGGAGCCGTCGACCCGGATATGGGTGCCGCGGGTGATCCGGTACGGGCTCTTGCCCGGTGTGACGGACGCGGGCGCGGGGATGACGCGGTCGAGCGGGGTGGGTGCCGTCGGGCGGGAGGCGGGCGCGGCCCCGGTCACCGAGACGCCCATGGCGACCAGTAACAGGGAACCGAGAAGGCGCAGCGTTCTGTGTTTCACAAAACCGTCCCTTCGATGAGCCGTTGACGCTCCAAGAGGTCTGGACCACTCTCTCGCGACCCGGATGGAACAATCCACCCCATGGCGGAAATCATCCAGAGGGACGGCACGTGGATCTTCGACGGCGACGCCCTGCGGCTGATCCCCGGCCGCGACAAGAGCGTCGGTGTGCTCCGCGCGACGCTGGGCGAACTCGTGGTGCCGCTGGGGGCGTTGGCCGGGATCTCGTTCGAGCAGGGCAAGCGGTCCGGGCGGCTCAGGCTGCGGCTGCGCGACGGCGCCGACCCGCTGCTGCTGGCCACCGGGGGGCGGCTCACCGAGCCCCATGACCCGTACCAGCTCGTCGTGGAGCCCGACCGGTACGGCGTCGCGGAGTACCTGGTGGACGAGGTCCGCAACGCGCTGCTGCTGGACGAGGTCCCGGCCGACCCCGTCGACCGGTATCTGCTGCCGGGCCCCTCGGTGCCGCTGTCCTTCTCCGCCGGGGACGGCACGGCCGGCTTCGACGGCGAGCAGGTGCGGCTGGAGTGGAACTGGAAGACGGAGGAGGCCAAGGCCGCGGGCGGGCCGCGCAGCATCCATGTCTCGGACGTCCGCGCGGTGGAGTGGCAGCCGGCCGTCGGCCTGGAGAACGGCCACCTCCGTTTCGTCGTGCGCCATGGGTCCGCCACGACCCCGCCCAAGTACGACCCGCACGCGGTGGAGCTGTGGGGGTTCAAGAAGGACCCGCTGATGGCGCTGGTCGCGGCGGCGGTGCAGGCCCGCATCCCCCATCCGGCCGCCCCCGCACCCGAACAGGCGATCCCGCGGCAGCCGGAACCCGAGGACCACGACGTCCTGCTGCGGCGGCTGCGCGAACTGGGCGATCCGCATCGCACGGGCGTCCTGACGGACGAGGAGTTCGCGGCGGCCAAGCAGGCCGTTCTGAAGCGGATGTAGCAGAGAACCCCACCATCGGTGGCCGCCTGCCCGATATCGGGCAGAATTCTTGCGAAGGGATCTCGCATACCCCAGGATCTAGTCCGTGCACGACGACCTCGTTGATCATCTGACTCGCAGCACGCCCCTGAACCGGGGCGAGGCGCTGAGGGTGATCCAGGACGTGCTCGCCTACTTCGACGAGACGACCGAGCAGTTCGTCCGTCGCCGCCACCGCGAGCTCCAGGCCCAGGGCCTGGTGAACGCGACGATCTTCGAACGGATCGAGGCGGACCTGAAATACCGGGCGGTGGCACCGCCGGAGCTCTCGCTCCGGCAGCTGCGCCGGATCGTCTACGGCTAGGGGTACCTCTTCATATGTGCGGAATCGTCGGATACATCGGGAAGCGTGACGTCGCACCCCTGCTCCTGGAGGGCCTGCAGCGCCTGGAGTACCGCGGGTACGACTCGGCGGGCATCGCCGTCACCTCCCCGAAGACCGCCGGCCTGAAGACCGTGAAGGCCAAGGGCCGGGTCCGCGACCTGGAGGCCAAGGTCCCGGCGCGCTTCAAGGGCACCACCGGTATCGCCCACACCCGCTGGGCCACCCACGGCGCCCCCTCCGACGTGAACGCCCACCCGCACCTGGACGCCGAGGGCAAGGTCGCCGTCGTCCACAACGGCATCATCGACAACGCCGGCGACCTGCGCCGCAAACTGGAGGCGGACGGCGTCGAGTTCCTCTCCGAGACCGACACCGAGGTCCTCGTCCACCTCATCGCCCGCTCCGAGGCCGAGAAGCTCGAGGACAAGGTCCGCGAGACCGTCCGGCTCATCGAGGGCACCTACGGCATCGCCGTCCTGCACGCCGACTTCCCGGACCGCATCGTCGTGGCCCGCAACGGCTCCCCGGTCGTCCTCGGCATCGGCGAGAAGGAGATGTTCGTCGCCTCGGACATCGCCGCGCTGGTCGCCCACACGCGCCAGATAGTCACCCTGGACGACGGCGAGATGGCCACCCTCAAGGCCGACGACTTCCGCACGTACACGACCGAGGGCACCCGCACCACGGCCGAGCCGACCACCGTCGAGTGGGAGGCAGCCTCCTACGACATGGGCGGCCACGACACGTACATGCACAAGGAGATCCACGAGCAGGCCGAGGCCGTGGACCGCGTGCTGCGCGGCCGGATCGACGACCGCTTCTCCACCGTGCACCTCGGCGGCCTCAACCTGGACGCCCGGGAGGCCCGGCAGATCCGCCGGGTGAAGATCCTCGGCTGCGGCACCTCGTACCACGCGGGCCAGATCGGCGCGCAGATGATCGAGGAGCTGGCCCGGATCCCCGCCGACGCCGAGCCGGCCTCCGAGTTCCGCTACCGCAACGCGGTCGTGGACCCCGACACCCTCTACATCGCCGTCTCCCAGTCCGGCGAGACCTACGACGTCCTCGCGGCCGTCCAGGAGCTCAAGCGCAAGGGCGCCCGGGTGCTGGGCGTCGTGAACGTGGTGGGCTCCGCGATCGCCCGCGAGGCCGACGGCGGCGTCTACGTCCACGCCGGCCCCGAGGTCTGCGTGGTCTCCACGAAGTGCTTCACCAACACCACGGTGGCCTTCGCGCTGCTCGCCCTGCACCTCGGCCGCACCCGCGACCTGTCCGTGCGCGACGGCAAGCGGATCATCGAGGGCCTGCGCAAGCTGCCCGCCCAGATCGCCGAGATCATGGAGCAGGAGGCGGAGATCGAGGCGCTGGCGAAGCAGTTCGCCGACGCCCGCTCGATGCTCTTCATCGGCCGCGTCCGGGGCTACCCGGTCGCCCGTGAGGCCTCCCTGAAGCTCAAGGAGGTCTCGTACATCCACGCCGAGGCCTACCCGGCCTCCGAGCTCAAGCACGGCCCGCTGGCCCTGATCGAGCCCGCGCTCCCCACGGTCGCGATCGTCCCCGACGACGACCTGCTGGAGAAGAACCGCGCCGCGATGGAGGAGATCAAGGCCCGCAGCGGCAAGATCCTCGCGGTCGCACACCAGCCGCAGGAGAAGGCGGACCAGACGATCGTGGTCCCGAAGAACGAGGACGAGCTCGACCCGATCCTCATGGGCATCCCGCTCCAGCTCCTCGCCTACCACACGGCGTTGGCGCTGGGCCGGGACATCGACAAGCCGCGCAACCTGGCCAAGTCGGTCACCGTCGAGTAGGCGGCGCGACCCCCGCGGACCCCTCGTGACGCTTCGGCGCGCGGGGGGTTCGTGCGTGTCGGACGGGGTGAACGCCCGGCGCGCGAGGGCGCGTCGGGGAGGGGCCGCGTCAGGGGATGACGACGACCGGGCGCTTGGCGCGCTTGGCGAGCCGCCCGGCGACGGAGCCGAAGAGCCGGCCGACGAGGCCGTGCGTGGAGCCGACCACGATCGCGTCCGCCTCGTACTCCACCCCGACCTCCTCGAGTTCGTGGCAGATGTCGCCGCCGCGCTCGACCAGGATCCAGGGAACTTCGGCGAGGTAGTCGGCGCAGGCCAGTTCGAGGCCGAGCACCTCGGTGCGGTGGTCCGGGACGTCGACGAAGACCGGCGGCTCACAGCCCGCCCACACCGTGGTGGGCAGCCGGTTGGCGACATGGACGATGATCAGGCCCGCCCCGGAGCGATGGGCCATGCCGATGGCGTAGGCGAGGGCGCGCTCACTGGACGTGGAACCGTCGAAGCCCACCACGACACCGTGCTTGAAGGCGGGATCGCAGGAGTGGCGTGACTCTTCCGCCGCGAGGGGATCGGCCGCCGTGGGATCGGCGACGGGCCGCTTGCGGTCCGCTGGTTCGAAGAATTCGTGACCGGCCATGGCTGTCTCGGCGTTGTGATCCTTTATGGATGGGCTCGCGAGCGGAGCTCGTCGGATGCGGCGGTCTGCGCGTGGCGGTGTCCGGGAATGGTCTTCCCAAGCCCATACCCCAAGGGTACGGCGGCACGCCTCCTTCGCCCAGATACCCGCGCGAGGTCCGTACGGGTTCCAGGGAGCATGCACGAGGGGGCGCCCGTAACGCAATGGTTGCTGCGGTGTACAGGCGGTTTGCACAGGATGCACGTTCCGCCGCCGAGAAGCCGGCCGTCCACCAGTGACCGACCGCCCCTCCCCGGCGTTGATCACCACGAGCCGTACCCCAGGGAGCCCAGGAGCACACGCACGCATGACCGGACCCCGCACCCCCTCCGAGGACAGCGTGACCGAGGTGGTCCGCTGGGCGGCCTTCAGCTGTGTCCTGGTCCCCGTCGTGCTCCTCTGGTACGGCACCTCGTTCGCCGGCGCCGCCGGCACCGCCCTCGGTCTCGCGGCCGTCACCGCCGCCTGCCGGCTGCTGCTGCGCCAGTCGGAGCGGGGCGCGGTCCGCGAGCGGGACATGGAGCGCACCGGCCCTTCGCCGCGCCGCCGCGGCCGTCACCATCGCACCGGGACCGGCGCGCACCGGGGCGGACGGCACACCGGGCGGATTACACCGGGCGGCTGACCGGTTTCCGCGCACGCGTACGTCGCTTTTCAGCCAACTTCCGCAGCGCGGGCATCCCTGGCCGTTCACACCCCCCAACCCCCGCCCCACCTGCACGGAAAGGGTCTGGAAGCCCCCGGGCACCGTATGGGGATCGGCCACTGCCACAAGGCGTACTTCCCTGCACGGCCCGTGAGTGCAACGCTTCGTGATCGAATGCTTCACGCCAAGTTGCCAAGTCGACAATGTGCCGAGTGCCGAACCGGCCACTGCGGCACCGCGCGACACAGTAGATTCGATCTTGACTGTTACGGCGGGGGACTCGTGCAGGACCGAGGGGAAACGTGCAGGAGCGACACAACCGAGGAGCCGCGACCACCGAGGGGGGCTTAGCAGGATGAGCCACGACTCCACTGCCGCGCCGGAAGCCGCGGCCCGGAAACTCTCCGGGCGACGCCGCAAGGAGATCGTCGCGGTGCTGCTGTTCAGCGGCGGCCCCATCTTCGAGAGTTCCATACCGCTGTCGGTGTTCGGTATAGACCGCCAGGACGCCGGCGTGCCGCGCTACCGACTGCTGGTGTGCGGCGGCGAGGAAGGCCCACTGCGGACCACAGGGGGCCTGGAACTCACCGCGCCACACGGACTGGAGGCGATCTCACGGGCGGGCACGGTCGTCGTGCCGGCCTGGCGTTCGATCACCTCACCACCACCGGAGGAGGCGCTCGACGCGCTGCGCCGGGCCCACGAGGAGGGCGCCCGCATCGTCGGGCTGTGCACCGGCGCCTTCGTCCTCGCGGCGGCCGGCCTGCTGGACGGCCGTCCGGCGACGACCCACTGGATGTACGCGCCGACACTGGCCAAGCGCTATCCGTCGGTCCACGTCGATCCGCGGGAGCTGTTCGTCGACGACGGCGACGTGCTGACGTCGGCCGGCACCGCGGCCGGAATCGATCTCTGTCTCCACATCGTGCGGACGGACCACGGCAACGAGGCGGCCGGAGCGCTCGCCCGCCGTCTGGTGGTCCCGCCGCGCCGGACCGGCGGTCAGGAGCGCTACCTCGACCGGTCTTTACCGGAGGAGATCGGCGCCGACCCGCTCGCCGAGGTCGTCGCCTGGGCGCTGGAGCACCTGCACGAGCAGTTCGACGTCGAGACGCTGGCGGCCCGCGCGTACATGAGCCGCCGCACCTTCGACCGCCGCTTCCGCTCGCTGACCGGCAGCGCCCCGTTGCAGTGGCTGATCACCCAGCGGGTCCTCCAGGCGCAGCGCCTGCTGGAGACGTCCGACTACTCGGTCGACGAGGTCGCCGGACGCTGCGGCTTCCGCTCGCCGGTGGCGCTGCGCGGGCACTTCCGCCGCCAGCTCGGCTCCTCGCCGGCCGCGTACCGGGCGGCGTACCGCGCCCGGCGCCCGCAGGGCGACCGGCCCACCGAGCCGGAGCCCGCGGTCGGCACCGGGCACACACCGCAGGGCCCGCCGCCCAGCCCGTACCCGGAGGGCGGACCGGTCCCGCTGCAGACCCGGCGCACCCCCGCTCCCGTGGGGTCGCCCTCACCCGCCGACCACGGGCGTGAGCTGTACGTCGGCGGCCGGGCGAGCCTGCCCGGGCAGCGCAGCGGAGCATGACCTCGTGACGCCGGGCGGGCGCACCGCCGCCCGCCCGGTGTCCCGGCGCCGCTTGCCGGATGCGCCTGCAGGGACGCCGGGCCTCCCAAAAGGGGGAGCCCGCTTTAGGGTGGTCGCATGAACGATCGCATGGTGTGGATCGACTGCGAGATGACCGGCCTCTCGCTGTCCGACGACGCGCTCATCGAGGTTGCCGCCCTCGTCACCGACTCCGAGCTGAACATTCTCGGCGAGGGGGTCGACATCGTCATCCGCCCGCCGGACGCGGCGCTGGAGACGATGCCGGAGGTGGTGCGTCAGATGCACACCGCGTCCGGTCTCCTCGACGAACTCCCCGGCGGCACGACGCTCGCCGACGCCGAGGAGCGGGTCCTCGCCTATGTCCGCGAGCATGTGAAGGAACCGGGCAAGGCCCCGCTGTGCGGCAACTCCGTCGGCACCGACCGGGGCTTCCTGCTGCGCGACATGCCGACGCTGGAGGACTACCTCCACTACCGGATCGTGGACGTCTCCTCGATCAAGGAGCTGGCCCGCCGCTGGTACCCGCGCGCCTACTTCAACAGTCCCGAGAAGAACGGCAACCACCGCGCCCTCGCCGACATCCGCGAGTCGATCGCAGAGCTGCGCTACTACCGCGAGGCCGTCTTCGTACCGCAGCCGGGGCCCGACTCGGACACCGCGAAGGCGATCGCCGCCAAGCACGTCCTGCCTGATCAGTAGGGGTGTGAGGGGGGTCCAGGGGGGCGCCGCGGAATGTGTGCGCGAGCACCCCTTCGGACCCTGTACACTTTTTCTCGGCCGGTCGGGGAAACCCAGAGCCGGTCATGGTGGGTGTAGCTCAGCTGGTAGAGCACCTGGTTGTGGTCCAGGATGCCGCGGGTTCGAGTCCCGTCACTCACCCTCACCGATCAGCCGGTGACCTCGTGGAGGTCACCGGCTGATCGCTTTCCCGCTCCGTGTGGCGCGCTCATGACGAGGCGCGGGTCACCAGCTCCGTGGCCAGCACCACCTGCGTCCGCTCCGTCAGGCCCCGGGAGACCGCGGGCCGCCGGTCGGCGATCTCCGTGAGCAGGAGATCTATCATCTTGCGGCCCATCTCCTCGATGGGCTGACGGACGCTGGTGAGGGGCGGTTCCATATGACGGGCGATGGCGGAGTCGTCGTAGCCGACGAGCGCGACGTCGTCCGGGATGCGGCGGCCCGCCTCGCGCAGCACCTGCCGGGCGCCCGCGGCCGTCACGTCCGAGGCGGCGAAGACGGCGTCCAGGTCGGGGCAGCGCTCGAGCAGCGCCCGCATCGCCCGGACCCCGCCCTCCTCGGTGAAGTCGCCCGCCTCGATCAGCAGCTCGTCGGCCGGGCGGCCGGCGTCCCGCAGGGCGTCGCGGTAGCCGTCGACGCGGCGCTGGGCGCCGTAGACGTCGAGGCGCCCGGTGATGTGCGCGATCCGGCTCCGGCCGTGGGACACCAGGTGCTCGACGGCGGAGCGGGCGCCGCCGTAGTTGTCGGAGTCGACCGAGGTCAGGGTCTCCGCGGCGGAGCGCGGGCCGCTGATCACCGCGGGGATCTCCAGCTGGGCCAGCATGTCGGGCAGCGGGTCGTCGGCGTGGACCGAGACCAGCAGGACGCCGTCCACGCGGTGCGCGGCCAGGTACTGGGCGAGCCGGCGCCGCTCCTTGTCGCTGCCCGCGAAGATCAGCAGGAGCTGCATCTCGGTGTCGGACAGCTCGGCGCCGACACCCTTGAGCATGTCCGAGAAGTACGGCTCGGCGAAGAAGCGCGTCTCCGGCTCGGGCACGACGAGCGCGATCGCGTCCGTGCGGTTCGCCGCCAGGGCGCGGGCCGCCGTGTTGGGGACGTACCCCAGCTCCGCGACCGCCGCCTGCACCGCGGCGCGGGTGGCGTCGCTGACCCGCGGCGAGCCGTTGATCACGCGGGAGACGGTGCCACGGCCCACGCCGGCCCGGGCCGCCACCTCTTCAAGGGTGGGCCGGCCGCCGCTGCGGCCCCGCGTTCCGTGGGTTGCCATGGGCTCCGCCTCCCGTTGACCGTGTCGTCGGCCTGGAATTTAACAGCCCCGTCGGGGACGGAGCCGGGTGCGGGGGGCAGTGATCGACTTCCCCCCATCGGCCAAGTGCCGTCGAAATCGGCCGATTTGACTCCCCGAGCCCCCGGGCGGTGGCGTTTGTTAACAGGCCGATAACTGAACGCAGAAGTGCGTGTCCGGTCCCTTGACACCCCCGCTCCGACCGACGACCCTTCAACTCATCACCTGTGGGAGCGCTCCCACAGTACCTGACACATACATGTCCCGCACGTTCCCCGCCCGAGCCGCAGCTAGCAAGATGAACGGGCCCAACAGTGCAGTTGGCCGGGGGGTCGGCACGTCAGGCAACAGGAGGACGCAATGCGCACGAGTACCCGCGGGTCCCGCCGGCTGATGGCCCTCGCGGCCATAGCCGCGCTGACGACAGGGCTGCTCGCCGGCTGCGCCGAGGACTCGGACGACGGCTCTTCGAACGAGGGCGGTGGCAACGGCGGCGGGGGCAAGACCACGCTGACCATCGGCACCTTCGGTGTCTTCGGCTACAAGCAGGCCGGCCTCTACGACGAGTACATGAAGTCGCACCCCGACATCTCCATCAAGGAGAACGTCACCACGCGGACCGACGTCTACTGGCCCAAGACCCTGACCCGGCTCCAGGCCGGCGCCGGCACCGACGACATCCAGGCGATCGAGGTCGGCAACATCACCGAGGCCGTCCAGACCCAGGCCGACAAGTTCGTCGACCTCGGCAAGGAGGTCGACAAGTCCCAGTGGCTGGACTGGAAGAACACCCAGGCCACCACCAAGGACGGCAAGCTCATCGGTCTCGGCACCGACATCGGCCCGATGGCGATCTGCTACCGCAAGGACCTCTTCGAGAAGGCCGGCCTCGAGACCGACCGCACCAAGCTCGCCGAGCAGTGGAAGGGCGACTGGGGCAAGTACGTCGACCTCGGCAAGAAGTACATGAAGAAGGCGCCGAGCGGCACCAAGTTCGTGGACTCCGCGTCCTCCGTCTACAACGCGGCCCTCGGCGGCGAGGTCGAGCGGTACTACGACAAGGACGGCAACGTCGTCTGGGACAAGTCGGCCGGCGTGAAGAAGGCCTGGAACGTCGCCATGGACGTGGCGACCAGCGACATGTCCGCCAAGCTGAAGCAGTTCGACAAGCCGTGGGACCAGGGCTACGCGAACGGCACCTTCGCCACCGTGGCCTGCCCCGCCTGGATGATCGGCTACATCCAGGAGAAGTCCGGTGAGGCCGGCAAGGGCAAGTGGGACGTGGCGGCGGCGCCGACCGCGGCCAACTGGGGCGGTTCGTTCATCGGCGTGCCGACGGCGAGCAAGCACCAGAAGGAGGCCGTCGAGCTGGCGAAGTGGCTGACCGCGCCCGAGCAGCAGGCCAAGGTCTTCGCCAAGCAGGCCAGCTTCCCGTCGACCCCGTCGGCGTACGGGAGCCTGAAGCCGGCGGCCGCCACCCAGGAGTACTTCTCCGGCGCGCCGATCACCCAGATCTTCTCGGACTCCGCCAAGACGATCCCGACCCAGTACCTGGGCACCAAGGACCAGCCGATCGGCACCGCGATCACCGACGTCGGCATCCTCCAGGTCGAGCAGAAGGGCAAGTCCCCGGCGCAGGGCTGGGACGCCGCCACCGCGGAGATCAAGGACGTGCTCGGCCAGTGAGCAGTCCCAAGCAGGCCCTCGCGCATCCCGCGTCGAGCGCCGACGCCGCGCCCGGTGATCAGCCGGGCGCGGCGCCCCGCGCTCACGGTCGCGGTACGCCGCCTCCGGGGAACGACTCCTGGCGCAGCCGGCTGTACCGCTGGGACATGAAGGCGTCGCCGTACGCGTTCATCGCCCCCTTCTTCATCGTCTTCGGGGCGTTCTCGCTCGTCCCGCTGCTGTACACGGCCTGGTACTCGCTGCACGACGTGCAGCTGGCCAACCTCGACGGCCAGACCTGGGCCGGCCTGAAGAACTACGAGAACCTGCTGTCCTCGGACTTCTTCTGGAACGCGCTGTGGAACACCTTCACCATCGGTGTGATCTCCACGGTGCCGCAGCTGGTCATGGCCATCGGCATGGCCCATCTGCTCAACTACAAGCTGCGCGGCTCGACCGTGTGGCGGGTCGTGATGCTCACCCCGTACGCCACCTCGGTGGCGGCGGCGACGCTGGTCTTCGTCCTGCTGTACTCGTGGGACGGCGGCATGATCAACTGGCTGCTCGACTTCGTCGGCATCGACCCGGTCAACTGGCGGGAGTCCGACTGGGGTTCGCAGTTCGCGGTGTCCTCCATCGTGATCTGGCGCTGGACCGGCTACAACGCGCTGATCTATCTGGCCGCGATGCAGGCGATCCCGGTCGACCTGTACGAGTCCGCGGCGATCGACGGCGCCAACCGCTGGCAGCAGTTCATCCATGTGACGATCCCGCAGCTGCGGCCGACGATCCTGTTCACCGTGGTCGTCTCCACGATCGGCGCGACCCAGCTCTTCGGCGAGCCCCTGCTGTTCGGCGGCGTCTCCGGTTCCAAGGGCGGCTCCGAGCACCAGTACCAGACGCTCGGTCTGTACATGTACGACCAGGGCTGGATCATCGGCAACCTCGGCAAGGCGTCCGCGATCGCCTGGTCGATGTTCCTGATCCTGCTGATAGTCGCCGTGATCCAGCTGCTGATCTCCCGACGGCTGAGGAAGTCCCAATGACCGCGACAGAACTCACGCCCTCTCGGGCCGAGGAGCCCGCGAAGACCCGCCGTGAGCGGCCCCGGGTGATGGGTGCCGGCAAGCAGCTGCACGCCGGACCGCTCACCTATGTCGTGCTCTCGCTGTTCGCGCTGATCTCGCTGGCGCCGCTGGTGTGGACGGCCATCGCGGCCTCGCGCACCAACCAGCGCCTCGCCGAGACACCGCCGCCGCTGTGGTTCGGCGGGAACCTCTTCAAGAACATGGAGCGGGCCTGGGAGGAGGGCGGCCTCGGCACGGCCATGTTCAACACGATCTTCGTGGCGAGCATGATCACCATCAGCACGGTGCTGTTCTCCACGCTCGCCGGCTTCGCCTTCGCCAAGCTCCGCTTCCGGTTCTCCGGCGTCCTGCTGCTGCTGACGATCGGCACCATGATGATCCCGCCGCAGCTGGCGGTCGTGCCGCTGTATCTGTGGATGGCGGACCTCGGCTGGTCGAACCAGCTCCAGACGGTCATCCTGCCGACCCTGTGCACCGCCTTCGGCACGTTCTTCATGCGGCAGTACCTGCTCCAGGCGCTGCCGACGGAGCTGATCGAGGCGGCGCGGGTGGACGGCGCGAGCAGTCTGCGGGTCGTGTGGCACGTGGTGTTCCCGGCGGCCCGACCCGCCATGGCCGTCCTCGGCCTGCTGACCTTCGTGTTCGCCTGGAACGACTTCCTGTGGCCGATCATCGCCCTGAACCAGGAGAACCCGACCGTGCAGGTCGCGCTCAACTCGCTGGGCACCGGCTATGTCCCGGACCAGGCGGTGATCATGGCGGGCGCCCTGCTCGGCACGCTGCCCCTGCTGATCGCCTTCCTGCTGTTCGGCAAGCAGATCGTCGGCGGCATCATGCAGGGCGCGGTCAAGGGCTGACGCCGCTTCCCCGTCGGCCACCCGGGGGCCGCGTCACCGTCGCCCGGCCCCCGGCCCATCCCCCTCCTCCCTCCACCCGTACTCGTCGGTCTCCACGACCTCCTATGGGAGCGCTTCCATGCCTGAGCCCATGTCCCCCGTGTCCTTCCCCTCCACCTTCCTCTGGGGCGCCGCCACCTCGGCGTACCAGATCGAAGGGGCGGTGCGGGAGGACGGACGCACACCGTCGATCTGGGACACCTTCGCCCACACCCCGGGCAAGACGGCCGGCGGCGATCACGGTGACGTGGCCGTCGACCACTACCACCGCTACCGCGACGACGTGGCGCTGATGGCCGGCCTCGGTCTGGGCGCGTACCGCTTCTCGATCTCCTGGTCCCGGGTGCAGCCCACGGGGCGCGGGCCCGCGGTCCAGCGGGGCCTGGACTTCTACCGCCGGCTCGTGGACGAGCTGCTCGCCAAGGACATCAAGCCGGCCGTCACCCTCTACCACTGGGACCTGCCGCAGGAGCTGGAGGACGCGGGCGGCTGGCCGGAGCGCGACACCGCCTACCGCTTCGCCGAGTACGCGCAGATCGTCGGCGAGGCGCTCGGCGACCGGGTGGAGCAGTGGATCACGCTCAACGAGCCGTGGTGCAGCGCCTTCCTGGGCTACGGCTCCGGTGTGCACGCGCCGGGCCGCACCGAGCCGGTCGCCACGCTGCGCGCCGCCCACCACCTCAACCTCGCGCACGGCCTCGGCGCCAAGGCGCTGCGCTCGGTGATGCCCGCCCGCAACACGGTGGCGCTGAGCCTGAACTCCTCCACCGTGCGCCCGCTGACGCAGGACGCCGCGGACCTGGCGGCGGCCCGCAAGATCGACGACCTGGCCAACGGGATCTTCCACGGCCCGATCCTGCACGGCGCCTACCCGGAGAGCCTGTTCACCGCGACCCGGCAGCTCACCGACTGGTCGTACGTCCAGGACGGCGACCTCGCCACGATCAACCAGCCGCTCGACGCGCTGGGCCTGAACTACTACACCCCCGCGCTGGTCTCCGCGGCCGGCCCCGACCACTCCGGGCCGCGCGCCGACGGGCACGGGGCGAGCGAGCACTCGCCGTGGCCCGCCGCGGACGACGTGCTGTTCCACCAGCCGCCCGGCGACCGTACGGCGATGGGCTGGTCGATCGACCCGACCGGGCTGTACGACCTGATCATGCGGTACGAGCGCGAGGTGCCGGGCCTGCCGCTCTACATCACGGAGAACGGCGCCGCCTACGACGACAAGCCCGACGCCGAGGGCCGGGTGCACGACCCGGAGCGCATCGCCTATCTGCACGGCCATCTCGCGGAGGTCCGCCGCGCGATCGCCGACGGCGCGGACGTCCGGGGCTACTACCTGTGGTCCCTGCTGGACAACTTCGAGTGGGCGTACGGCTACGAGAAGCGCTTCGGCGCGGTGTACGTGGACTACACGACGCTCGAGCGGACGCCGAAGTCGAGCGCCCACTGGTACGGCAAGGCCGCCCGCACGGGCACGCTGCCCGAGGTCGACGAGGTCTTCTAGACCGGTCCTTCGGGCCGGGAGCGGGGGGCGGGGCGCGGCGCGGATAGGGGACGCGCCGCGCCCCGGCCGGATGGGGGGAAGGCCGGCCGGGGCGCGCCCCCCGTGGGTGGCGCGGCCCGCTCGGTCGCGCGCGGGCCGCGCGTCGCCGGGCGTGAGCCCGGCGACGTCGGTGGCAGGCCTTCGGTTGAACGCCGTCATCTACTGAGGGACAGTCGCAGACCGTCAGTTGTAGGCGGCGAAGGCCTTCGAGAAGGCGAACTTGTCCTGGAGGATCGAGCTGCAGGTGGCGTCGGCGGCCGGCTTCTCGCCGCCCGCGCACTGCTGGTCCCGGGTCGCCGACCACATCGACAGCCAGCCCAGGCCCTTGGACTTGGCGAAGTCCACCAGCTGCCTGGCGTCGTCCACCTTGAAGATCTCCGTGACGACGTCGTTGACGCCGATCATCGGCGTGACCGCGACCGTCTTCCAGGCGGCGTCGTCGGACAGCCCGAGCACGCCCTTGATCTGCGCCTGGGTGGCGGTGGCCGCCTGCTCGGCGTAGTCGCCCATGTCGCCGCTGTACGCCGGGCCGTAGTCCATCGCCATGATGTTGACGGCGCCGATCCGCACGCCGTTCCGCTCGGCGTCGGCGAGGACGTCGACGCCGGGCTGGGTGAGGCCCTCCGGCATGACCGGGAGGGTGAAGGAGACGTCCAGGTCGGGGTGCTGCTTCTGGAGCTTGGCGATCGCCTGTGCCCGCCGGGTGTTGGCCGCCTTGTCGGGCAGTGCGCCGCCCTCGACGTCGAAGTCGGCCTTGGTGAGCTGGTAGGCGTCCACGACCTTGCCGTACGCCGCCGCCAGCGCGTCCGCCGAGGAGCAGGTGGTGGCGAGTTCGCTGCCGGCCGCGCCGCCGAAGGAGATACGGACGTCGCCGCCCTTGGCGCGCAAATCGCCGATCTGGGCGGCCACCGCGTCGGCGCCGATGTCGGTGACGCCGCCCCACTTCGGGGTGCAGCCGCCGCCGTCGGTGACGAAGGCGAGGTTGTAGTCCTTCACGCCGGTCGCCGCCGCGCTCGCGGCCAGGTCGAACGCCGGGTACAGCGAGGTGTCGACGAACGGGGCGAAGCCGGCGGATGCCTTGGTGCCGGTGCCCGGGCTCTGGGAGGGCTTGCCGGTGGGGGTGGCGGAACCGGAGGGGGTCGCGGTGGGCTCGGGTGCCGTCGCCGTGGGGGTCGGCTCCGGGGTCGCGGACTCGGTGGGACGGCCGCTGGGCTCGGGCGTCGCGGTGTCGTCCGTGGAGCACTTGGCGCCGTCGATGAGACAGCTCTTGGGCGACGCGGTGCCGTTGACGACGAAGCCGACGGTGACGGACTCGCCGGGCTGGAGGCCGTCGGTGTCCCACTTCGGCGGGGTGACCGTGACATGGCCGTCGCGGACGCTCGACTCGGCGTTCCACAGGGAGCTGAGCCTCGAGCCGGACGGAAGGTCGAACTCCAGCGTCCAGTCCTTCTTCACCTCGCCGGTGTCGTTGGTGACGACGTACTGCGCGGTGTAGCCGGTCGACCAGTCGCTGGTCCTCGTGTAGACGGCGCCGGCGCCGGCCGCCTGGGCGGTCCCGGTGACCACGAGCGCGCCGCCGCCGACCACGGCCGCGGCGACGAGACCGCCGATCGCCTTGTTCCTGCCGCTGATCCTGCGCCGGTGGGTGCTCATCGCGTGTCTGCCTTCGCTGTTCGGGAGTGGGGGGTGGGTGCGGCAGCACGCTAGCGATCGGAATTCGGACAAAGGTCCTGATCCGGGCGATGGCCGGGGACCTTAGGGTGCGCTTAAGGAAGGGATCGGGAGCGGTTAAAGGTCGAGACCAATCGGCCGGGCCTGCGGCGCCGTACGGTCCCGCGGTGCCCTCGGCGGACCGGTGCCCGGCCGTCGAGCTGTATCCACAGGCGTACTTCGGTCCCGCCGAGCACCGACGAGCCGATCCGTACGTCACCGCCTGTGGACTCCGCGAGCCGGCGCACGATGTCCAGGCCGAGGCCGGTCGAGCCGGCGCTCCCCGAGCCCTGGCCGCGCGCCATGGCGGCCTCGGGGTCGGCGATGCCGGGCCCGGCGTCGGAGACGAGCACGATCACGGCGTCCTCGCCGTTGTGCACGTCGACCGCGAAGGCGGTGCCCTCGGGGGTGTGCCGGAAGACGTTGCCGAGCAGGGCGTCCAGTGCGGCCGCCAGGTCCGCCCGGGCCACGGGTATCCGCACCGGCCGGTCCACGCCGGCCACGCGTACCTTGCGGCTCTCGTCCTCGGCGAGCGCCGACCAGAACGCCATCCGCTCGCGCACCACTTCGGCCGCGTCGCATCCCGCGCCGGGCCCGGCCGCGACCGTCTGCGGCTTGGCCTCGCGTGCCGTGCGGATGATGGTGTCGACCTCGCCCTCCAGCTGGGCCACGGCGGCCCGGGTCTGCTCGGCCGCCGGGCCGTCGCCGAGGGAGGCGGCGTTCAGCCGCAGCACGGTCAGCGGGGTGCGCAGCCGGTGGGACAGGTCGGCGGCCAGCTCCCGTTCATTCGCGAGGAGCTGGACGACCTGGTCGGCCATCGCGTTGAACGCGACCGCCGCGAGCCGCAGTTCGGTCGGGCCCTCCTCTGGGACGCGGGCGCCGAGCTTGCCCTCGCCCAGTTCGTGCGCGCCCTCGACCAGGCGCTGGGCGGGCCGCACCATACGGACACCGAGCCGATCGGCGACGGCGACCGAGCCGACGATCAGGGCGATGCCGACACCGGCCAGGACGGCCCAGGCGGTGGCGAGGCCGTTGGTGACCTCGGAGTCGGGGACGTACACCTCGACGACGGCGATCTCGCCGGTGCTCAGCGCGACCGGCTGGAGCAGCGTGGACCCGCCGGGGACCTCGGTGGTGGAGGCGCGGCCCAGTCGGCGCACGGTCGCGATGTCGCCTTCGGCGGCCCGCCGCCGGCCGAGGTCGACGGCGGCGGTCTTCCCCGACGCCGGGATGTGGACGGCCATGCCGGAGTCGGACCCGGCGGAGGCGACGACGCGCTCCAGCTGGTCCCGGTCGGTGGTGATGGACAGCGCCGGGGCGACGGCGGCGGCCTGGCGCTCGGCGTTGGAGAAGGCGCGGTCGCGGGCCATCTCGCGGATGACGAGTCCGAGCGGGACGGCGAAGGCGAGCACCACCATGGTGGTGACCGCCAGGGAGACCTTGACCAGTGCCCATCTCATCGTGGCGGCTCCCCCGCGCTCTCCGCGCCGACGGACCGCTCGGCCGGTGGCTCCAGCTTCACGCCGACGCCCCTGAGGGTGTGCAGATAGCGCGGGCTGGCCGCCGTCTCGCCCAGTTTCCGGCGCAGCCAGGACAGATGGACGTCGATGGTCTGGTCGTCGCCGTAGGACTGCTGCCACACCTCGGCGAGCAGCTCCTTGCGGGGGACGACCACGCCGGGGCGTCCGGCGAGGAAGGCGAGCAGGTCGAACTCGCGCCGGGTCAGGTCGAGGCGCACCCCGTCCAACTCGGCCTGGCGGCGCAGCGGGTCGACGGTCAGCCCGCCGACGCGCAGCACGCTGGAGGGGGCCGCCTCCACCCCGGCGGCCCGGGCCCGGCGGAGCACGGCCGCCATCCGCGCCGACAGATGCTCGACGGAGAAGGGCTTGGTCAGATAGTCGTCCGCGCCCGCGTTCAGCAGCCGGACGATCTCCGCCTCGTCGTCCCGTGCCGTCGCGATGATCACCGGGACGTCGGTGATGCCGCGCAGCATCTTCAGGGCCTCGGAGCCGTCCAGATCGGGCAGTCCGAGGTCCAGGACGACCACGTCGAAACGGAAATGGGCGACCTCGCGCAGCGCCTCCAGCGCGGTGCCGACGCTGCGCACCGTGTGGGCGGCGTCGGTCAGGTCCCGGATGAGCGCCGAGCGCACGAACTGGTCGTCCTCGACCACGAGCACACTTGCCATGCGCCGCACCGTACGCCATGCCGGTGAGACCGGTCCGGGCCTGTGGACAACTCGGCCTCTGTGGACGGGGACGCGACACCCGTGGGGCGCGTGAGGCAGTATGGCCCGCGATGCACAGAGGAGTCGTACACGTACTCGCGTGGTCGCTCGCCACGGGCGCGGCGGTCACGCTGTCGTGGTGGGGCGTCCACACGGTCATGGCCGGGACGGTCTACGACCGGCCGCGCGCCCTGCCCATCACGGCGGCGGACGTGACGACGAGGGACTCCGAGCCGCTGGCGTCGTCCACCAACCGGCCGACGCCGTCGCCGAGTCCGTCGCCCCGCTCCCCCAAGCCCACCCGCGAGCCCAGCACTTCCGCCCCCTCGACCCCACCGCCGAAGACCTCCAGCCCCGCCTCCTCCCCGGACACCTCGGGCCAGGTCAAGAGCTACGACACCGAGGGCGGACGGGTCGTCTTCGACATCGGCACGTCCTCGGCGTCCCTCGTCTCGGCAGCGCCCGGCGCCGGCTGGTCGATGCAGGTGTGGAAGACGGAGTCGTGGATCCGCATCGAGTTCAGCGCGGGCGCGGACCGGGTGTCGGTGTTCTGCACCTGGCACGACGGGCCGCCGCGGGTGGAGATCGGGACCTACTGACCCATCCGTCCCGGCACCCCCGAGAGTCCCCGGCAACGCATCGGCTACGCTGAGTGCTTCGAACTCATGAATGAGTAGCAACGGGGGTTGCCTCATGGCCAGTTGGGCCGTTCTGCCATGTTCCGGGGAAGGCTCCGGCCGACGAGGTGGGAGCCGATATGGCTTCTGACTTTCTCGCGGCTGATGAAGCAGGACTTCTCCGATCTCGAGGCCGCCGTCAAGGTCTGGCGCGGGCTGTCGACGACCACGGACTCGCTCACCGACCGCCACCGCCGGCAGGTGACCGGGCCGCTGCACCAGTCCTGGAAAGGCGACGACGCCGACGCGGCCCTGTTCTACCTGGAGGACGTCGAGTCGCGCATCGCTGTGGTCGAGACGGAGGCCATGGCCATCGCCGAGGTCCTCGACACCACCCGGTTCTGGATGGAGCAGGCCCAGACCGATCTGCGCAACGCGGTGCGGCGGGCGGAGCAGGACGGCTTCGACGTCGACGAGGACGGCTGGGTGAGCGACCGGACGGCGTCGGACCTCCCCCGCCAGGACCCTGACGCCCAACAGCTCATCGCCGAACGCAACAGGCTGCTCACGGAGCACCGTGCCGCCATGGACGACGCCCTGACCGCCGCGCACGAGGCGAGCAACGACGGCGCCCGGGCCCTCGGGGAGCTGAACGGCGACATCCTCACCGACCCGCTCAGCCATGACGCGGCGGCGGAGTCCGCCCAGGACGTCAAGAACGCGATGAAGGCCGTGGGCGTCCAGGCCCCGCAGATCCCCTCGGACGATCCGAAGGCCGCCGCCGAGTGGTGGAAGGCCCTCAGCCCGGAGGAGCGCCAAGCCTACACCACCCTCTATCCGAAGCAGATCGGAGCGACCGACGGCCTGCCGACGGACGTACGGGACGACGCCAACCGCACGGCGCTCGGCCAAGAACTCAATCTGATCCAGGAAGGCAACTGGGACGAGGGGTTCCCCGGGGACAGCGACGAGACGGTCAACAAACGCCTCGACAACCTGCTGATGCTCAATGACCGGCTCGAAGCGTCGGACAGCGCCCCCGAGGGCAAGGAGCTCTACCTTCTCGGCTACGACTCCAAGGACGACGGCCGGGCCATCATCGCGATGGGCAACCCGGACACCGCGGCGCACACCGGCATTCTAGTGCCGGGAACCAATACCAAGATGGACGCCGTCCCCGGTCAGCTCGAGCGTATCGATAGGCTGCAGTCCGCTGCGCAGGGCCGATCCCATGGTGAGAGCGTCGCCATGATCACCTGGCTCGGCTACGACGCCCCTGAGGCGTCCACGACCGACTTCAACAGCGTCGGTGGGACCGGGCGAGCCGAGGACGCCGCCCCCGACCTGCGCCAGTTCGTAGCAGGAACACATGCCGCACACGACGGATCGCCGAGTCACACCACCGTGATCGGGCACAGTTACGGCTCCACAGTCGTGGGGGCGGCAGCAGCCGAGGGCTCCGGCCTGGGCGCGGACGACGTGATCGCGGTTGGCAGTCCCGGCATGACCGTCGATGAGGCCGAGGATCTACAGATGGATCCTGAGCACGTGTGGGTTGGTACCGCCGAGGACGACGCGGTCGCCAACAACACCTCCGGTTACACCCTTGGCCGCGACCCGACGCTGGGAGGCTTCGGTGGCAACAACTTCAGCGTCGACACCCATGGCCATAGCGGCTACTGGGACAGAGGGCCGTACGGACCCAGCGAGTCCCTCGACAACCAGGGAGCGATCATTGCGGGCAGGCAGCCCACAGAGGCTCCGAAGGAGGGCTCCGAGTTGCCGCCTGAGGGCTACATCGTCCCCGGCCTCTAGGCCCGTTCTGCGAATGCTGCTCGCTGTCTCGGCGATCCTGCTCTCAACTGGAGGTTGCGTGTCCCAGGGTGACGACGCGAACACCCCGCTGCCGCGGATGGAAAAGAACGATGCGCTGCAATGGGCCAAGGACTACACCGCGTACATGGCCAAGATCACCGATGTCGAGCTCACTCCCTCAACGGCCACTGTGCACTTCGAGAACTGCCTCGGGGTCAACGACGAGGTTGCCGAGGATGGCCGGTACAGCCTCTACTACTACGTCGATTCCCCAGCGCCCGTCTCGGAGCACACCCGCGTCGTGAGGACTCTCCGCCAGAAACTCACCCAGCAGGGGTACGAGGTCACCGGGTACCGGGAGTTCAAGGACGCGTACGAGTCTGCTGTGTTCAGGGCCAATAACAAGAAGAACTTCTATCGGGTCACGGCCGAAACCGTCGGATCCGGGAAGACGAAGCCTCAAGCCCTCTCCTTCTCCGTACGCACCCCCTGCATGCTCCCGCCCGGCGTGAAGCAGCAGCAGTTCTGACCGGCTGAGAGGAGCCGAACGTGTCCCGGACCACCGACGTCGACCCGGCCGAACTGCGCGCGTCCGCCGGCGCCTGCGACGGCATCGCACGCACCCTGAAGACACCGGCCGACAAGGCCGTCAAGGAGTCGAGGACGGCGGCCGCTTCCCTCACCGGCTGGTCCCTCGGCCCCGCCCTGACGGAGATCGCCACCAGCTGGAAGCCCGCCCTCGACGGACTGCACGCCCGCATCGAGGCCGGCCGGGACAACCTGAGGTCGTCCGCTGACGGCCACGAGTGGAACGACCAGCGGGCCTCCCAGGACTTCGAGAAGACGGACACCGCGACCCAGGCCACCCCCGGCGTGATGCCCGCGGCCCTGCGCCCGAGCCCGGCCGGCCCCCCGGTGTCCCAGCCGCTGCAACGCGGCCCCGGCGACCGCCCCCTGGACCCGCGCACCTCATACGGCACCACCATGCCGACCTACGAGGAGCCGGTCAGTACCCGCCCCACGCCCGGCACGAACGACTTCGGCTGATGCCCCGGCGGCGGCTCTGACCAGATGACGTCCGGCTAGGTGAAGGCCGATGCCGGAGGGGCCGGGGAGTCCACCGCCGACGCGTCCGTCACCGGAGTCGCGCCACCCGTGAAGTCCCGCAACGCGCGGCCGTGTTCGACGCGGCCCGGGTGGGGGTCGGAGGCGGCGCGGCGGGTGAGGTCGGCGACCGGGAGGGGCTGGTCGGCGGCGACGAGGACCGCGTTGCCGAAGCGCCGGCCGCGCAGGACCGTGGGGTCGGCGACCAGGGCCAGTTCGGCGAACCGGGCGGCGGCCGTGGCGATCTGGCCGCGTAGATGTGTGAGCGGAGGGCCGTCGGCGAGGTTGGCCGCGTACCAGCCGCCCGGCGCGAGCGCCCGGCGGACCTCGTCGAGGAACTCCGTCGAGGTGAGGTGGGCCGGGGTGCGGGCACCGCTGAAGACGTCGGCGACGACCAGGTCGGCCCAGCCGTCCGGCACCTTGGCGAGCCCTTCGCGCGCGTCGGTGGAGCGCACCCGGATGCGGGCGTTCCGGTCCAGCGGGAGTTCCCGGCGGACCAGCTCGACGAGGGGCGCGTCCCGCTCGACGACCTGCTGGGTGGAGCGGGGCCGGGTGGCGGCGACGTAGCGCGCGAGGGTCAGCGCGCCCCCGCCGAGGTGCACGGTCCGTACGGGCCTGCCGGGCGGGGCGACGAGGTCGATGACATGGCCGAGCCGGCGCTGGTACTCGAAGGAGAGGAAGGCGGGGTCGTCCAGGTCGACGTGCGACTGGGGCGCCCCGTCGAGGAGCAGCGTCCAGGCCCGCGCCCGGTCCGGGTCGGGTATGAGCTCCGCAAGCCCGCCGTCGACCGTCTCGGCGACGGAGGCCGCGGGGGCTCCGCGCCGGGACTTCCTCGACTTTGCCATGCGGCCATTATCGCGACCCTCGCCGCCCCCACGGCTCGGACGGCGGCTACCTGCAATCGTCGGCCGCGCGGATCAGGCGGGCGGCCTCGCCCAGTGCCGCCCGCAGCACCGCGGGGTCGGTCGCGAGGTCCGCCTCGCCGGGCGGCAGCAGCCAGTCCGAGCCGTCGACGGGCGGCTGGGGGTGCGCGTCCAGGCTCAGACCCCGGCCGTCCGTCTCGGTACAGGTGCTGCCTGGAACGTCCCAGGCGGCGGCCGTGCCGGGCGGGACGACGAAGCCGAGGGTGTCGCAGCCGTCGTCGTGCAGGACGGGCCCGACCCCGTCCCCGGCGCCGCGCCGCAGGATGTCGACCGCCTCGAGGCCCTGGCGCGCCGGGACGGTGACCACGTCGCACCCCGCGCCCGGCGGCTCACTGCACTCCCCGGTCGGCGTGTGTCCCGCCGCCGTCGACACGGCCCGGGAAACGCTGCTCCGGCTGGTCTCCATCCCGACCTCCACCACGGAACCCTTTCAGCAGATCCGAAGAGTTCAACGCGGGACGGCGTCAACGGCTACGGCGGAAGTCCGCCGCAAAGGATGGCAGTTCATGGCAGATCACGGATGAGATATCCGTTTTGTAGCTAAACACTGCGTGGCGGCTTCGCTACAGCAGGTACGTTCATGCCCGCCGGGGACAAGGCCGTCTCCTGGACCGGAGATCACGGCTCACGCATCACCGGATCACGGTCCGTCCCGTCCCGCGCCCCGGCATGGTTCGACGGTTCGCACGAGAGGACCCGGCCATGGCGTCGTCAGATCTGACCTCGTCCCAGCCCCCCAGGCCATCGCGGCCGAACACCGCCTTCCGGCAGCTGCGCGGGCAGCACTCGCCGGCCGAGTTCGCCGCGGCGGTCCGCCGGGCGGGTCGCGAGATCGGTGAGCGCGTGAGCTGCGACGCGCGCTACATCGGGCGGGTGGAGGCCGGCGAGATCCGCTGCCCCAACTACGCGTACGAACGGGTGTTCCTGCACATGTTCCCCGGCCGCACGCTCACCGACCTCGGCTTCGCGCCCCGCTCGTCCGTACGCGGACGCCGGGCGCGCGCGGACGAAGAGGCGCCCGGCGCACACACCCCGCGCCCGGCACACGCCACCGGTGAGACGAGAGGGGCCCACGCGCCGTACGACCGTATGAACCCGCAGGATCCGTACGCCGCGCACGTGCCGTTCGGCACCGCGCAGAACCACGAGAACCACGAGGAGAGCGACGTGCTGCGTCGCGCATTCATGACCGGTGGGGGCGCCACGGTGGCCGCCGCCTCGCTGGGCCCCCTGGGCCTCGCCCACGACGCCGCTGCCACGGACCGCCCGTACAGAAGGGTCGGGGTCCGCGAGGCCGGCGCGCTCGAGGACGCCGTACGCCGGATCCGGCTGCTGGACGACCGGCACGGCGCCGACGGCCTCTACCGGCGCGCGGCCGCTCCGCTGCGGGCCGCGTACGAACTGCTCGACGCCGGTACGGCCCGGCAGGCGGCCGGTGACCGGCTGCACTCCGGCGCGGGGGAACTGGCCATCTCGGTGGGCTGGCTGGCCCATGACTCCGGCCGTTTCGACGACGCGCGCTCGCACTACGCGGAGGCCCTGGCGACCGCCCGGATGGCCGGGGACCCGGCCCTGGAGGCGCACGCCTTCTGCAACACCTCCTTCCTCGCCCGTGACGCGGGCCGGCCCCGGGAAGCGGTCCGCGCCGCCCAGGCCGCGCAGCGCGTGGCGCGCTCCCTGGGCTCGTCCCGGCTGCTGAGCCTGCTGTCGCTGCGCGAGGCGGGCGGCTGGGCCGGGCTCGCCGACCGCACCGGCTGCGAGCAGGCCCTCGTACGCGCGCAGGCCCTCTACGAGCGGGGCCCCTCCGAGGCCGATCCCGAGTGGATGAGCTTCTACGGGGAGGCCGAGTTGGAGATCCTGGAGGCGCAGTGCTGGTCGACGCTGGGCAACTGGCGGCGCGCGGCACGGCACGCGGGGCGCGCGGCGCACCTGCAGGACCCCCACTTCAGCCGCAACATCGCGCTCTACACTGCGGAGCTGGCGGACGACCTGGCCCGCGGCGGCAGCCCGGACGAGGCGGCCGCGGCCGGGATGCGGGTACTGGACCTGCTGGACCAGGTCCAGTCGTCGCGGGTGCAGACCATGCTGGCCGGCACGGCCCGGGTGCTGCTGCCGCACCGGCGCGCGAGCGGGGTGTCGGCGTTCCTCGACCGGCACGCGTCGCTGCCGCGCACGGCGTGAGGAACACCACGGACGGCGGACGTCAGGGGCTGAGGTGCCCCAGGTCGTTCCAGCTCTCGATCGCGGGCTCGCCGTAGGCCCAGCCCAGCACCGACAGCGCGGTGGGGTTCAGCCGGAGCCGGGACCCGAAGTCCAGCGGCAGCCCCAGCCAGCGCGCCCCTATGGACCTCAGGACGTGCCCGTGCGCGAAGACCAGCACGTCCCGGTCCGCCTCGCGCGCCCAGGCGACGACCTCGTCGGCGCGGGCGGTGACCTCGGCCAGGCTCTCGCCGCCGGGCACGCCGTCGCGCCAGATGAGCCAGCCGGGCCGGACGGCCTGGATCTCCGCCGGCGTCATGCCCTCGTAGTCGCCGTAGTCCCACTCCATGAGCATGTCCCAGTCCCGCGCGCTCTCGCCGAACCCGGCGAGGTCGCACGTCTCCCGCGCGCGGGAGAGCGGGCTGGTGCGCACCTCGACGTCCGCCAGCCCGTCGAAGGGCGCGCGGTGCAGGCGCTCGCCCAGCAGTTTCGCGCCCCGGCGGCCCTCCTCCAGCAGCGGGACATCGGTCCTTCCGGTGTGCTTTCCGGCCAGCGACCAGGACGTCTGTCCGTGCCGGGCCAGCAGCATGCGCGGTGCCATGTGCGGGGGACCTTCCGGGAGCTACGAGCGGTGGAACCCGTCCATCATCGCGTACGGTCGGCCGGGGCAACCCGCGGGGCGATCTCTGCGTCTAGTGGCTCAGGGCGCCCGACCGGCGCGCCCGCGCACACCGTAAAGTGTCACGACCTGTCCACCGGACGCCGTGACGAGAAGGGGGAGGCGATCGGATGCCGCACGCCGACATAGCTGGCGTGGAGGCGACGCCTCGAACCCGCCTGCGCTGGTGGACCGAGCTGCCGCTGATCCTGCTGGTGTACGCCTGCTACTCGGCGGGCCGTCTGCTCGCCCGGGGCGACGTCAGTACCGCCGTCGACCACGGCGTGGCGATCCTGGACATCGAGAAGGCGCTGTTCCTCAACGCGGAGCACCCCCTCAACCGGCTCTTCACGCGCGAGCCGTGGATCGGGATCCCGGCCGACTTCTGGTACGCGTCGCTGCACTACCTGGTGACACCCGTGATCCTGGTGTGGCTGTTCCGGTCCCGTGCCGTGCGCTACCGCGCGGCCCGCACCTGGCTGATGACGTCGACCTTCATCGGCCTGATCGGCTTCACGCTGCTCCCCACCTGCCCGCCCCGGCTGCTCGCCGAGAGTTACGGGTTCGTGGACACGATGGCGCAGTACAGCTCGTACGGCTGGTGGGGCGGCGAGGCGAGCGCCCCGCGCGGCATGGGCGGCATGACCAACCAGTACGCCGCCATGCCGAGCCTGCACGTCGGCTGGTCGCTGTGGTGCGGGGTCATGCTGTGGCGCTACGGCGGCACGCGCCTCGCGAAGACGGCCGCCGTCGCCTACCCGCTGATCACCACGATCGTGGTCATGGGCACCGCCAACCACTACTTCCTGGACGCGGTCGCGGGCGCGGCCGTCATGGGCGTCGGCCTGCTGCTGACGCCGTTCGTGCTGCGCACCGCCGAGCGGGTCCGCGCCCGGTACGCCACACGGCGCGCGGTCACCTCCGCCGCGTCCGGCGCCGCCGCCACGGCGGTCCCGGGCGACGCCCCCGCCCCGGTTGTCAGTGCCGGATGCCAGACTTCCGCGGGTGAGCGAATTCCACGGCAGCGCGAGTCCCGGTTCGGATCCGGAGCCGAGCCGAGTGCCGCCCCCCAGGACGCGGGGGACGGCGCTCCGGCACCGGCTCGCTGAGCTGCGCGGTCCCGACGTCCCCGCGAAGGCGCTGGACGCCCGGGCCCTGGCGGCCCTCGCCGCCAACCCGGGCTGCAGACGGCGCGCCCTGCTGGACGGCGCCGGGGTGAACAAGGCGGCGCTCGCCGGTGCGCTGGGCGCCCCGTCGGCCTTCGGCCAGTCGCAGTTCGCCTTCACCCGGGGGAACGCCTTCGAGGCCAAGGTCAAGGCGGACGGCGGCGCGGAGCTGCTGCGGCTGGTGCACGAGCGGCTGGACCGCCGGGCCGAGCCGCCCACCCGCGCGCGGGTGCCCGAGCTGGCCGCGACCGGCCCTGAGGGGCGGACGGCCCGTACGGAGCTGGAGCTGCGCGAGGCCGTCGAGGCGCCCGGCGAGTGGACCCTGCTCGACCACCCGATGCTCGCGCTGGACGTGGCCGGATCACCCGCGTACCTGGAGCCGGACGCGGTCGTCGTGCACCCGGACGGCGGCTGGACCGTCGTGGAGATCAAGTCGTTCCCGATGCTTGACGGCTCGGCGGACCCGGCGAAGGTCGGCGCCGCGGCCCGGCAGGCGGCCGTGTACGTGCTCGCCCTCGAGGAGGCCGCCGGCCGCCTCGCCGCGGGCGGGCTCCCGGCCCCGCGGGTGCGCCACCGCGTCCTGCTCGTCTGCCCGAAGGACTTCTCCAACCTGCCCACCGCCGCGGCCGTGGACATCCGCAAGCAGCGCGCGGTGACCGCCCGGCAGCTGGCCCGGCTGACCCGGATCGAGGACATCGCGGCCGCCCTGCCCGAGGGCACCTGCTTCTCGCCCGAGCTGCCCGCCCCCGAGCTGACGGCCGCCGTGGAGTCCGTCCCGGCGAGCTACGCGCCGGAGTGCCTGTCCGCGTGCGAGCTGGCGTTCCACTGCCGGGCCCGCTCCCGCGCGTCCGGCGCGGTGACCTCGCTGGGCCGTTCGGTGCGGGCCGAGCTCGGCGCCCTCACCACCGTGGAGGACGTCCTGTCGGCGGCCCGCGGCACCTCCGGCGACCCCGACGACCCGGCGGTCGCGGCCCTGCGCCGGGCGGCCCGGCTGCGCGCCGAGGCCCTCGCGGCGAAGGAGGCGGCTCCGTGTCCCTGATCTCCACGCTGGCCCGGCTGGAGGCCGTCGAGTCCGGCCGCGCCCAGCCCGCCGCGACCGTGCGGCACCGGCATCTGTCCGACCGTCCGCTGGTCTTCGTGCCGCTCACCACCGCGGGCGAGGCCGGCGCCCCGCTCGGCGCGCTGGTCGGCACCGACCGGGACGCCCCGCATCTGCTGGTCGTGCCGCAGCCGCGCGACCGGGACCTGCGGTTCGCCTTCCTGGCCGAGCTGGCGGACGTCGTGCTGCCGTACGTCGACGCGCACGCCGAGGCGGTGGAGGCGGCCGAGCGCACCGAGACCGACCCGGAGACCGGCAAGCGCGTCAAGGTCGAGGTCGACCTGTGCGCGGACGCCCCGCAGCTGATCGTGCCGAGCCGCGCGGGCATCGAGTTCGTCCGGCTGCTGGGCCGCTCGATGCGGTTCCGCCGGACGGCCGAGCAGGACCCGGAGACGCCCTATCCGGCGCCCCCGCGCGTGCCGCTGCTCGGGCGGTGGCTGACGCACTTCGGCGAGCGGGCCCGGGTGCCCGGCTCCTCGCTGCTGCTGGCCATGACGGACGTCCTGACCCGGCACTGGGCGACCGGCCAGTCCACTCTGGAGGACCAGCACCTGGGCGCGCTCCTCGCCTGGATCGACCCGCCCGAGGCCGAGTCCGGCGCGGAGGCGGCCCTGCTCGCGGAGCTGGCCCGGGACCGGGACGGGCAGCTGCTGTGCCCGCCGGCCGGCCCCGCCACCGACCCGGCGTTCGACAACAAGCTGCTGGCCCCGGCCATCGAGCGCTACGACCGCGCGCGGACAACCCTCGCCGCCGCCGAGGACGGGCTGGAGGCCGACGCCCGGCTCGGCGACCTCACCACCGCCGAGCGGGAGATCCGCGCCCTCGTCGAGAGCCGGACCCGGCCCACCTGGGACGCGGTGTGGCGGGGCCTCGACCTGGTGCGGGAGCTGCCGGAGGGCTCCCGGGTCGAGGAGCGGTGGACGCGCGACCGCTGGTCGTTCACCGGTCACCGGGACCGGGTGCTCGCCGGGGAGCCCCCGCAGCCGCGGCACGACGACGCGGTGACCGCCGCGAACAAACTCGCCGCGCGCGAGCGCGAGCAGGCCCGCCTGGAGGCGCAGGAGGCGCTGGACGACCCGCTGGTGATGGCGGGGCGGCGGCTGGCCGGGGAGGCGTTCGCCGGTGAGGTCGTCGATGTCGTGATGGCGTACAGCGAGGGCAAGCGGCCCAGCCCGCGGCCGCTGGTCACCGTCCGCACCGAGGACCGGCCGCATCTGGGCGAGCGCGCCAAGGTGTTCCGCTCGCTGGGCGGCAAGCCGCAGTCGGCCGAGTTCGTCGGCTACGAGGGAGAGGCGGACGCGGACGGCGATCTCCTGGTGGTGCTGCGGGTGCTGGACAAGATGGGCCGCGGCAAGGAGCCGGAGGAGGGCTCGGTGCCGCAGAAGGGCGACCGGGTGTGCTTCACGCTGTTCGAGCACGAGCAGCGGGGCGGGGCGAAGCTGCCCGACCCGGAGCAGACACCGTGGACGCACGGCGGCCCGCCCGGGGAGCACGCGCCCGAGGCCGCCGATCCGCTGACCGAGGAGGACGTCCTGTGACCGTCACGTTCGACCCGGGTGCCGCGGCGGCCGAGGCCACCGGCGCGATCCTCCACGACACCCTGCACGGCACCGCGCGCGGTGTGGTGGTCGACTCCCCGCCCGGCGCCGGCAAGTCGACGCTCGTGGTGCGCGCCGCGCTGGAACTCGTCGAGGCGGGGCGGCCGTTGATGATCGTGGCGCAGACGAACGCGCAGGTGGACGACCTGGTGCAGTCGCTCGCCGCGAAGAGTCCCGAGCTGCCCGTGGGCCGTCTGCACAGCAGTGACGCCGACGCCTACGACAAGAAGCTGGACGAGCTGCCGCAGGTCCGCACCTCCGCGAAGGCGGGCGATCTGGCGGGGCTGCCGGTCGTCGTCTCCACGGCGGCCAAGTGGGGGCACGTGAAGACCGACGAGCCCTGGCCGCACGCGATCGTCGACGAGGCGTACCAGATGCGCTCGGACGCGCTGCTCGCCGTGGCCGGGCTGTTCGAGCGGGCGCTGTTCGTCGGCGACCCGGGGCAGCTGGACCCGTTCTCCATCGTGGGCAGCGAGCAGTGGGCGGGCCTGGCGTACGACCCGTCGGCGTCCGCCGTGACCACGCTGCTGGCCCACAACCCCGAGCTGCCCCAGCACCGGCTCCCGGTGTCATGGCGGCTTCCCGCGTCGGCGGCGCCCCTGGTGTCCGACGCGTTCTACCCGTACACGCCGTTCCGCAGCGGCACCGGTCCCGGCGACCGCCGGCTCTCCTTCGGCGTGGCGTCGGACGGCTCCGGCCCGGACCGGGTGATCGACGAGGCGGCCGAGTCGGGCTGGGGGCTGCTGGAGCTCCCCGCGCGGCACACCCCGCGCACGGACCCGGAGGCGGTGCGTGCGGTCGCGCTGGTGGTACGACGTCTGCTGGACCGGGGCGGCGCGGCCGTCTCGGAGCGCTCCCCCTACCCGGTGCCGCTGACGGCCGCCCGGATCGCGGTCGGCACCGCGCACCGGGACCAGGCGGCGGCGGTCCGCGCGGCCCTGACCGAGCTGGGGGTGACGGACGTCACGGTCGACACCGCGAACCGGCTCCAGGGCCGGGAGTACGACGTGACGGTGGTCCTGCACCCGCTGTCCGGCCGCCCCGACGCGACGGCGTTCCACCTGGAGACGGGCCGCCTGTGCGTCCTGACCTCCCGCCACCGGCACGCCTGCATCGTGGTGTGCCGGGCAGGCGTCGGAGAACTCCTGGACGACTACCCGTCCACGGAACCGGTCCAGCTCGGCACCCTGGTGAAGTTCCCGGACGGCTGGGAAGCCAACCACGCAGTCCTGGCCCGCCTGGCCGAACACCGCGTGCCCTGGCAGCCCTGACACACCCCGGCCGCCCGGCCCCGACACACCGCGCCCCGCCTGACCGGCACGGCAATGAGACGCGTCCGCCCGGCCAGCAGGCGCCACCGCCCCGCCCGGCCGCCGGACGGAGTCCGGCACGCCGCCGGAGGCGGCCGTAGAAGGGCTCAGCCCCGGACGGCTGGAAAGCCAACCACGCAGTCCTGGCCCGCCTGGCCCAACACCGCGTCCCCCACGGGCCCTGACACACCCCGGCCGCTCGGCCCCGACACACCCCGGCCGGCCCGGCGCGACACGGCCATGGCACACCCCCGCCCCGCCCGGCGCCCTCTCGCCCTGAAGCCCGCGCACGCGTCAACGCATGGGAGGTACGTCACCCCCAGCCCGGTCCTCCGGGCGGAACATCCGCGAGCCCGGGTGCCTTGGAAATCCTGGGGATCGGCGGGCCGGGCGACCCCGTGCCCTCTTGCGTGGGCGCGGGACAATGGACGATGGACCGGTTCGCCGCGGTGCGCGCCCGCGAGGGTGGGTATCGGTACCGGGGATCGGTGACGTACGAGGAGGACACGACATGGCGGAGCCCACGCCGCGCAGGAACGAACCGCGGCTACGCCCCGCGCCCCTGCTCTTCGAGCCCACCCAGGCGGCGGCCGACCCGGAGCACTTCTTCGATCTGGAGTCGATCGACGACCCGCGGGCGCTGCTGGCCCGGGCGACGGAGCTGACGCAGGCGTTCCGGGCGGCGACGGACCGCGCGATGGAGTTCCAGGCCATGGCGGCGGCCCAGCTCGCGGACCCCCGGCGGTTCGACCGGCTGACGGCCGCGGACATCGCCGAGCGGGCGGAGTGGACCGAGGACTACGCCAAGAAGATGGTCGAGTTCGGCAGGGATCTGCTGCGGGGCGTCGAGGGAGCGGGCACCGTCGACCCCGTGTGACCGGGCGACCGGCTGACCGGGCGACCATGTGACCGGGCGACCGGCATATGCCAGGCGGGCGGGCACGATACCCGGTCGCGTCCGCGCCTGTCCCGCCTTTCGGCAACACAGCGGCATCCGGCGCTCACCGTCGGTAGATGTAGACGTCATGAGCAGCACACGGGACGTACTCATCCAGGACGACCGCTGCGACGTCACCGGGGTCACCCGCGACGGCGCCGCCTGGCTCGCCTCCGCAGGAACGTATCCGCGCAGCACGCTCGCCCTGTGGCGGGAGCGCCCCGAGGCCCCCGTGGTCCTGCCCTGCGGCTCGGTCTTCGACGTCGTCAGCGCGCCCGCCGTCTTCGGGCGCCGGATGCTCGACCGGCTGTGGGACGAGGGCCCGGGCTCCGGCCCGGTCGCCGCCCACCGCGGCCGGCTGCTGATGTTCGCCGCGCCGGGCACCGCCCAGCGGTTGCCGTCCCTCCTGCGATGGGAGGATTTCGGCCGCACCGAAGGCATCCCGCCGCTGCTGTGCCACGGCGCCGGGGACGCCGTGACGGTCCCCGCCGCGACCGACGCGCAGACGGCCGCCCGCACCCCGCGCGACTCCCGCTGGCTGGTGGCGCCGGACACACGTAATCCCTGGTTACCGGGCCCGGAGGTGGTGCTGTGGGCGGCCGTCCGGGCGGCTCGGGCGGCCGTGCGGATATCGATTTTTCCCCACGCCGATCAGGGTGCTAAGGTCTACGACGTCAGCAGGCGCCGCTAGCTCAGTTGGTTAGAGCAGCTGACTCTTAATCAGCGGGTCCGGGGTTCGAGTCCCTGGCGGCGCACAGACAGTGAGAAGCCCCTCGCGCGAGCGGGGGGCTTTTCGTATGGGTCCGGCGGCGCCGTTGCAGAGCGCCGCCCCTTCCGCAACCGGGCGCACCGCCCCACGCGGCGCGTTCATGGTCCGCTCGCGCGACCCCGGAGTGAGCGCGGGCGCTACCCCACCGTCGTGATCTTCACCGTCCACGCCCCCGAGACGGTCCTCCCCTCCACCTCCACCCGCACCCCGTCCTCCGGCACGGTGAAGCTCTCACCGAGCCCGACCGGCGCGTCGGCGAGCGGCGGATAGACCGACTCCTCCCAGCAGGCCTCGGTGCCCGGATGGGCGTCGAGCACCTCCATGGGCCCGCCGCCGGACTCGGTCTGGCTGCGCACCCGGTAGACGAGCACGCCCTCCCGGCAGGCCTGGACGTCGTTCCCCGCCGGACTGCGCACCTCGAAGGCCAGCGCGCTCTCGGCGCCGGTGGGCACGACGGCGAGCTTGGTGCCGTTGCCCAGCCCGAAACCCGGCACGGTGCCGGGCGTGCCGGAGAAGCCCGGCGCCCCGGCGGCGCCCACCGGCACCGGGACGCCCGCGCCGGCCGCGAGCGGCTCCAGGGTGAGCCGGGTGGGACGGGCGCCCAGGCCCCGTACGCACACCACCTGCCGGGGCTCCAGCCAGCCGAGCTTCCACTTGTGCCAGGCGAACAGATCGGGCGCCATCCCGAACTGGCTGCCCATCAGGTCCCAGTCCCCGACATAGGTGTCCCAGTCGCCCTTGCCGTCCACCGGGCGGTGGTAGAGGTCGGGCAGGTCGAAGACATGGCCGGTCTCATGGGCGAGGACCAGGCGGTCCGGCGGATGGTTCTCGAAGACGGTGACCACCCGCCGGATGTCCGCTCCGTCGGCCTGCAGCGGTGTCTCCAGATTGACGACCTTCGTGGCGTCGGAGTCGACGCCGGGCGCGTCCGGGTCGGCGACGAAGTACACGATGTCGTACTGGGAGAAGTCCACCTCCGGGTCGGTCACGGCGAGTGCGTCCCGCAGATAGGCGGCCCGGTCGGCGGCCCGCCAGTCACGCTGTATGGCGTACGCCGTCGACGGCTTCGGCATGCGCAGCCAGTGCCCCATCGGATGGGCGCGCAGGCTGAACCGGCCGTAGGAGGCACGCTCGAAGAAGTGGCTGGTGGCCGGGAAGTGGTCGGCGGCCAGTTCGGCGGGGGTGGTCTGCGGCGGCGAGTCCGGGAAGGACAGGAACACCATGACCGCGTCCAGCGCCCGGGTCGGACGCGGATAGGCGGCGTTCCAGGTGTCCACGCCCTCGGAGTGGTGGGCGTCGGTGCGGGCGAGGGCGCAGGGTGCCGCATCGAAGGGTTCGGCGGACGAGGGGCTCGCGATCAGACAGGTGGCCGCGAGCGCCGACATGGTGGTGAACACCGCTGTCGTACTGCGCAGTCGGCGCCGGTCCCGCGGCAGGCCCGTCCCACGGAGCAGGGGGAACTGACGCGGCACGACGACCTCCGGGAACGGTTCGCGGGACACCGCACCCAGCCTGTGTCGGATTGTCGTACTACGTCCTGTTCAGCTGCACCGGACGGGTGAGAGTGCTCAGGAACCGCCAGGGCGACACCCCGGATCGCTCACGGAACGTCACAACTGGTCGGGGGCCCAAAGAAGGCGTCCAGGTGCGGGCAGAAACGATCTGGCGCACGCGCGGACCGCGTGGGAAGACTGAGCAGTAAGTGGAAGGGCCCTGGGCCAGCCTCTATGATCGGCACACTTTCCTGACACTTTCCTGCACGGACACGGCCCGGCGACCGGATCGCCACCCGGCCACCCATTCCGATGAGACCCATCCGAAGATCGAGTGCACTGCGGGAGCGAGCGGTGAGCGGAACGTCCGAAGGGCCGGCGCCCGCGGCAGACCTCATCGGGCCGGCCGTCACAGAGAGTGGTGAACAGCCATCCCGGGGTACCGGCCGGCAGCCCTATGCGGCAGTCTTCCGGGCCGCCCCGCTGGCGATGGCGGTGGTCGACCGCGAGGGCCTGGTGACCGGGGCCAACCCGAGCTTCGCCGACCTGCTCGGCACGGGTCACGACGAGCTGGCGGGGTCGGTCGCCGCCGACCTGGTGGACCTCGCCTCCGACGCGCGCACCTGGCACGCGTACCGGGAGGTGCTGCGCGGCCGGCAGCCCGAACTGCGCTGTACACGCCGCCTCAAGCACCCGGACGGGCACTCGCTGTGGGCCCGGGTCACGGTCGCGCGGCTGCCCGGCGAGGAGTCGGACCGGGTCCTGCTGTCCGTCGCCGACATCAGCGCCCACCGTGAACTCCAGGCGCGGCTGCGGCACTTGCAGATGCACGACCCGGTGACCCGGCTGCCCAACCGCACCCTCTTCTTCGAACGGCTGTCGGCCGCCCTGGAGGTGGAGTCGTACGACGAGAGCGGCAGCACCGGACGGATCGGCCTGTGCTACCTGGACCTCGACGGTTTCAAGGCGATCAACGACACCCTCGGCCACCGCATCGGCGACAAGCTGCTGGCCGCCGTCGCCGAACGGCTCACCCGGTGCGCCGAGGAGGCGGGCCGCGCCCGGTCCGTCCCGCCGCTGGTGGCGCGGCTCGGCGGGGACGAGTTCGCGCTGCTCGTCGAGGACTCGACCGGCACCGAGCAACTGGCCGACCTGGCCGAGTCGTTGCTGGAGGCCGTCCGGGAACCGTTCGACCTGCCCGGGCGGCGGCTTTCGGTGTCGGCGTCGATCGGCGTGGTCGAGCGGCACGCGGCCGGCACCACCCCGACCGCCCTGATGCAGGCCGCCGACACCACGCTGTACTGGGCGAAGGCCGACGGCAAGGACCGCTGGACGCTCTTCGACCCGGAGCGCAGCGCGCACCTGATCACCCGTCAGGCACTCGCGGCCACGCTCCGGCCGGCCATCGAGCGCGGGGAGTTCGCGCTGGAGTACCAGCCGCTGGTCAGCATGGAGGACGGACGGCTGCGCGGGGTGGAGGCGCTGGTGCGCTGGAACCACCCGCAGTTCGGCGTCCTGGCGCCGAATCGGTTCATCGGACTGGCGGAGGAGGACGGCTCGATCGTGCCGCTGGGCCGCTGGATCCTCGCGACGGCCTGCCGGCAGGCCGTCGACTGGCAGGCCGCGCACCCCGGCGAGCCACCGATCTTCGTGAGCGTGAACGTGGCCGTCCGCCAGGTCTGGGACTCCGACCTGGTGACGGACGTGGCCCGGATCCTGGAGGAGACGCGCCTCGAACCCCGGTTGCTCCAGCTGGAACTGACCGAGTCGGCCGTGATGGGCTCGGCGGGACGGCCGCTGCAGGACCTCCAGGCGCTCAGCGACATGGGCGTCCGGATCGCCATCGACGACTTCGGCACCGGCTATTCGAACCTGGCGTATCTGAGCCGGCTGCCGGTGTCCGTGCTGAAGCTGGACGGCGCCTTCGTCCGGGGCTTCCAGTACGAGGGCGACGACACGGCGGCGGTGACGCCGAACCCGGCGGACGAGGTGGTGGTCGAGGCGATGATCCAGCTCGCCCACCGGCTGGGCCTGACGGTCACCGCGGAGTGCGTGGAGACGCTGGCGCAGGCTTCCCGGCTGCGCCGGATCGGCTGTGACACCGGCCAGGGGTGGCTGTACTCCCGGCCGGTGTCCCCGGATCGCATCTCCGAGCTGCTCGGCGTCAAGGTCTGACGGACCGGATTCAGGCGGTGGGCAACCCGTAGGCGTCGGCGATGAGTTCGTACGAGCGCAGCCTGACGTCCATGCCGGGGGCGTTGCTGGTGAGCATCAACTCGTCGGCGCCGGTGCGCTTCTGGAGGTCGTCCAGTCCGGCGCGGACCTCGTCGGGCGTGCCGTGGACGACGTTGGCGTTCCAGGAGTCGGCGAAGTCGCGTTCCATCTCGCTGAACTCGTAGGCCTCGGCCTCCTCCACGGACGGGACGAGGCCGGGGCGGCCGGTGCGGAGCCGGATCATGCTGAGCGCGGCGGCCTTGAGCTGCCGCCGGGCCTCCTTCTCGTCCTCGGTGGCGAGGGTGCCGACGCCGATGAGGGCGTACGGGCGGTCGAGGACGGCGGAGGGGCGGAAGGTCTCCCGGTAGAGGTCGAGCGCGGGGACGGTGTTGCGCGCCGAGAAGTGGTGCGCGAAGGCGAACGGCAGTCCGAGGACACCGGCCAGCCGGGCGCTGAACCCGGAGGAGCCGAGCAGCCAGACGGGCGGCCGGTGGACGGACTGGACGCCGCCGGGCGAGGTGCCCTGCACCGGGCCGGGGACCGCGTGGATCCTGCGGTAGGGGTGCCCGTCGGGGAAGTCGTCGTCGAGGAAGCGGATCAGTTCCGCGAGCTGCTCGGGGAAGTCGTCGGCGCCCTCGTTGAGGTGGTCGGTGCGGCGCAGGGCGGCCGCGGTGGCGCCGTCGGTGCCGGGCGCGCGCCCGAGGCCGAGGTCGACGCGCCCCGGCGCCAGCGCCTCCAGGGTGCCGAACTGCTCGGCGATGACGAGCGGCGCGTGGTTGGGGAGCATCACGCCGCCGGAGCCGAGGCGGATGCGCTCGGTGTGGGCGGCGAGGTGCGCGAGGATCACGGCCGGGGACGAGGAGGCCACGCCCGGCATGGAGTGGTGCTCGGCGACCCAGTAGCGGTGGAAGCCGCGCGCCTCGGCCAGCCGGGACAGCTCGACGCTGGTGCGCAGCGCGTCCGTGGCGGTGTGGCCCGCACTGACCGTGACGAGGTCCAGCACGGACAGCGGGGTCGGTGCCGTGCCGTGTGCGGTGCCCCGGATCCCGTCGGCCCCGGTGTCGTCTGCGGCCACGTCTTCCTCCTGCTGAATCGCCGTGCGGTGTGCGTAGGGCGGTAACAGGAGGGGGTCTCCGCTTTATTCCCGGACCGGGCCGGGGCCGGGGCCGGGGCCGCTGCCGGGCCGTCGGGCGGGTCACACCTGGACGACCGGTTCCCGGGTGAAGAGCGCGCCGAGCGCCGGAGCGTTCACCCGGCGGTCCGCGAGCCGCAGCCCCTCCCAGACGGTGACCTGGTTGGCGGTGAGGACCGGCTTGCCGAGGGCCTCCTCCAGGGCCGGGATGTGGGAGGCGGTGTGCAGGGCGGTGTCCGGGAGGAGGACCGCCTCGGCGCCGGCGTCGTCGGCGTCCCGCGCCAGGGCGAACAGCTCCTTCTCCCCCCAGGTGCCGACCTCGGCGGCGGTGACGATCCCGGCGCCGCGCACCCCGACGACGTCCGCGCCGCCGGCCCGCAGGAACTCCGCGAAGAGCCCGGCCACGTCGTCCGGGTAGGTCGCGCCGACCGCCACCCGGCGCACCCCGATCTCCCGCATCGCGTGCACGAAGGCGAAGGACGTCGAGGACGCCGGCATGCCCGCCGCCTGGGCCAGCGAGCGCACCTGCTCATGGGCGCCCTCCCAGCCGTACACGAAGCTGCCGCTGGTGCACGCCCACACGACCGCCTCGGCGCCGGTCAGCCGCAGCTCCTCGATGCCCGTCGCCAGCTGTTCGGGCGAGCCCATCCGCCGCAGCGCCTCCACCCGGTGCGCGTCCTCACCGATGTCGGTGTGCACCAGGTCGAGCCGGATGTCGGCGGCGAGCAGCTGCTCGATGCGCGGGTAGTCGTCCTCGGCGGAGTGGCCCGGATAGAGGAATCCCAGTGCGGTCATGTCGCCCTTTCTGCTGGTCGCTGCTCACGTCGGCTGCTATTGCTGTTCCTGTTCGGGCACGTCCGGCACGCCCGGCACGTCCGGGAGGACCCGACCGCCACGCGCCGCCGGATCGATCAGCGCCTGATACGGTCCCACCGCGCGGGTACCCAACCGGCGCAGCGCAGCCCACATCGTCACCTGGTTGGCCGAGATCACCGGTATGCGCAGCTCCGCCTCCAGCTGCGGGAGCACGTCGTAGGTGGGCAGGTTGGTGCAGCTGATGAAGAGCGCCTCGGCCGCGGTGCGCACGGCCCGGCGGGCCATGTCGGCCACCTCCCGGTACGGCACCTTCCAGATGTGCCGGGTCAGCCCCATGTAGGCGCAGCCCGTGACGGCGACCCCGGCCTCGGCCACGTACTCCTCCAGCGACCGGGTCACCGACTCGGTGTACGGCGTCACCAGCGCGACGCGCCGGACCCCCAGCTCGGCCAGCGCCTCCAGCAGCGCCCCGGAGGTGGTCACCGCCGGCACCGCGCCGGCCCGGGTCATGGCCTCGCACAGCGCGCGCTCGCCCGCGACGCCGCCGACGAAACTGCCCGAGGTGCAGGCGTAGGCGACGACTTCGGGACTGATGGCGGTCAGGGTACGCACCCCGTCGCCCAGCGTCTCGTGCTCGCTGACCAGCCGGGCCAGATCGAGGCCGACCTCGACCGGCACGAAGGGCGTCCGCGTCAGATGCAGGGAGACCTCGTCCGGGACCCACCGCCACAGCTCCCGGTCCAGCGCGAAGTCGAAGGGGGCGACGACACCGACACCGCGCTGCGGGCGGGGTCCGCCGAGGAAGGAGATGTCCATGGCGTCCATGGCGGGCACCGTCCTCACTACGAGATACGGCTGAGCAACGGACCGTGCGTGCGCCCGTGTTGACGAAGGTAGGTTCGGGTGCGAGCGTGGTCAAACCTCGCATGTCAGACGGCCCGTACCCACCGAACGGACTCCGCCCCCCGGCCCCGGCCAGCCGCCCCACACCTCCAGAAGAAGCGACCCCGTATGACGCCACCCGTCCCGCCCGCGTCCCGGCCCACGCTCCTCGTCCTCGACGCCGACCCCCTCCCCCGCCTGGGCCGTCTCACCGGACGTGTCCGGGTCGAGCACGCGGACGAGACCACGCTCGCCGCCCGGCTGCCGGACGCCGACGTCCTGCTCGTCTGGGACTTCACCTCGCACGCCGTGCGCCAGGCGTGGCCCGGCGAGGGGCCCCGGCCGCGCTGGGTGCACACGGCGAGCGCGGGCGTGGACCATCTGATGTGCCCGGAGCTCACCGCGTCCGACACGGTGGTCACCAACGCGCGCGGCGTCTTCGACCAGCCGATCGCCGAGTACGTCGCCGCGCTGGTGCTGGCGATGGCGAAGGACCTGCCGCACACCCTGGACCTTCAGCGCGCCCGGGAGTGGCGGCACCGCGAGGGGCAGCAGGTGGCGGGCACCCGCGCGTGTGTCGTCGGTTCCGGCCCCATCGGCCGGGCGATCACCCGCACCCTGAAGGCCCTGGACGTGACGACCGCGCTGGTGGGCCGGGTCCCGCGGACCGGTATCCACGGCCCCGACGACCTCGACCGGCTGATCGCGCGCGCCGACTGGGTGATCGCGGCGGCGCCGCTGACCGAGCGGACCCGCGGGATGTTCGACCTGCGGCGTTTCGGGGTCATGCAGCCGTCGGCCCGGTTCATCAACGTCGGGCGCGGGCAGCTCGTCGTCACGGAGGCGCTGGCCGAGGCGCTGCGCCGGCGCTGGATCGCGGGGGCGGTGCTCGACGTCTTCGAGCACGAACCGCTGGGCCCCGACAGCCCGTTGTGGGAGGTGCCGGGGCTGCTCGTGTCCCCGCACATGAGCGGGGACACGGTCGGCTGGCGCGATCGGCTCGGCACCCAGTTCGTGGAGTTGTACGAGCGCTGGGAGGCGGGCAGACCGCTGCTGAACGTGGTGGACAAACAGCGCGGGTACGTACCCGGACGCTGAACCGCGCACGGACTCGGGCCTGGAGGGCGTATGACGGATCTCGCCGGACTGACCGCCGCACAACTGCTCGACGGATACCGGACCGGGCGGTTCGACCCGGTGGACGCCACCCGCGCGGCGCTGGAGCGGGCCGAGCGGATTCAGCCACGGGTCAACGCGTTCGTCCGGCTGACCGCCGAGGAGGCCCTCGCGCGGGCCGGGGAGTCCGCGCTGCGGTGGCGGCGCGGCACCCCGGCCGGGCCGCTCGACGGGGTGCCGGTCACGGTGAAGGACATCCTGCTGACGCGGGGCGTGCCGACGCTGCGGGGTTCCCGGACCGTGCAGGAGCACGGCCGCTGGGACGAGGACGCGCCGTCCGTGGCCCGGCTGCGGGAGCGGGGCGCGGTGTTCCTCGGCAAGACGACGACGCCCGAGTTCGGCTGGAAGGGCGTCACCGACTCGCCGCTGTCCGGCGTCACCCGCAACCCCTACGACCTGTCCCGGACGGCGGGCGGTTCCAGCGGGGGCGCCGCCGCGGCCGTGGCGCTGGGCGCGGGGCCGCTCGCCCTGGGCACCGACGGCGGCGGCAGCGTCCGTATCCCGGCGGCCTTCTGCGGTGTCTTCGGGCTGAAACCGACGTACGGGAGGGTCCCGCTGTACCCGGCGAGCGCCTTCGGCTCGCTCGCGCACGTCGGCCCGCTGACCCGGGACGCGGCCGACGCGGCGCTGATGCTCGACGCCATCGGGGTGCCCGACCCCCGTGACGGGTCGGCGCTCCCGGCGGCGCCCGGCTCCTTCGTGGCGGCTCTGGAGGGCGGGGTGCGGGGCCTGCGGGTCGCGTACTCGCCGTCCCTGGGCGGTCAGGTGGCGGTGCGTCCGGCGGTGGCGACGGCGGTGCGGCGGGCGGTGGAGCGGCTGGCGCACCTCGGGGCGTACGTGGAGGAGCGGGACCCGGACTTCACCGATCCGGTGGAGGCGTTCCACACCCTGTGGTTCTCGGGGGCGGCCCGGGTCGTGCAGCGCCTCGGACCGCGCGAGCGCGCCCTCCTGGACCCCGGGCTGCGGGAGATCTGCGCCCTCGGCGCCCGGTACAGCGCGCTCGACTATCTGACCGCGATGGATGTGCGCCGGGACCTCGGCCGCCGGATGGGCCGCTTCCACACGACGTACGACCTGCTGGTCACACCCACCCTGCCGGTCACGGCGTTCGAGGCGGGCGCGGAGGTGCCGAAGGGGTCCGGGCACCGGCGGTGGACGGGCTGGACGCCGTTCACCTACCCCATCAACATGACCCAGCAGCCCGCCGCGTCGGTCCCGGTCGGCACCGACGCCGAAGGCCTGCCGGTGGGGCTGCAACTCGTGGCCGCCCGGCACCGGGACGACCTGGTGCTGCGCGCGGCGCACGCCCTGTACGAGGCGGGGGTCGCCGGTGTGCCCGCGCCGCCCGCCGCGCCCGGCCGGTCAGAGCCCGCGGAAGCGCAGTGACTCCCCGGCGGCACCCGTCCGCCACAGGTCGTTGCAGCCCTCGGCCATCGCCTCCAGACCGTCCACGACCTGGCCCCAGACGATGCCGGGCACCCAGCCGACGTCACCGTTGAGGAGCAGGTTGTTGCGCTCGTAGAAGAGGGCGAGGTCCACCACGGTCGTGCCGGGGTGGACCTCGCGGTCGTAGCCGTAGGCACGGGTGCCGAGTTCGGCGCCGGCGAAGGAGAAATAGCAGAGATCACCCGGAATGGGAGTGACGGTCGGATTCTCCAGGGGTGGCTCGTTCTCCGCGAAGGGCGGGAACAGGGCATAGATCTCGTTGCGGGCGTACTTGGCGTGATAGACGTCGCCGGACAGCGGGAGGGAATTCCAGACGGCTTCACACGTGATCGGCGCCCGGTCGTCGAGGAGTCGGGCCGTACAGCTGATTCCACGCTTGACCAGGGAGATCTCGAGGTATCGGTCGGCCATGCCCTCCATGGTCCCGCGCCGGTCAAGACCGCCCGACCGCCGAATGGGGCCGAAAGTGGCCGGAATAACTCGCATCGCTTCGGGTAGCCGCGCCGCCATGGCTCCACCTAATGGGAACGACAGAGACACATCAGGGACCACACGCCGGTCGCTGCTCGCGGGGGTGGCGGCGCTCGGTGTGCTGGGGGCCGCGGGCTGCTCGCGTGTGGCCACGGCGTCGACGAAGGACGGCGGCGACCTGCTCGAACGGCTGCGTGCCGCGGGCGTGGTCCGGCTGGGCATCGCGGGTGAGATCCCCTTCGGATACATCGACAAGGACGGTGAACTCACCGGCGAGGCACCCGAGTTGGCTCGGGTCATCTTCAAACGGCTGGGCGTGGACCGGGTCCAGCCGGTGCCCACGGAGTTCGGCTCGCTCATACCCGGCCTGAACTCGCAGCAGTTCGACGTCGTCGCGGCCGGGATGTACGTCAACCCCGAGCGCTGCGAGCAGGTCATCTTCTCCGACCCCGACTACCAGATGCTCGACTCCTTCATCGTGCGCAAGGGCAATCCGATGGGTCTGCGCGACTACAAGGACGTCGTGGAGAAGAAGGCGAAGTTCGCCACCGGCACCGGGTACGCCGAGATCGCGTACGCCGTCGAGGCCGGGTACAAGGAGAGCGACATCCTGATCGTGCCCGACCAGGTCGCCGGCCTGAACGCCGTCGAGGCGGGACGGGTCGACGTCTTCGCCGGGACCGCGCTGACCACCCGCGAGGTCGTCAAGAAGTCCGCCAAGGCGGAGTCCACGGAACCCTTCAAGCCGCTCGTCGACGGGCAACCGCACGTCGACGGCGGCGCGTTCGCGTTCCGGCCCACCGAGACCCGGCTCCGGGACGCCTTCAACGAGGAACTGGCCGAACTCAAGAAGAGCGGCGAACTGCTGCGCATCCTGCAGCCCTTCGGGTTCACCGAGGACGAGATGACGGATCTGACCGCGAAGGAGCTGTGCGGCGGATGACATCGGGACTCTGGGAACTCGTACTCAAGGGCGTCTGGGTCACGATCCAGCTGCTCGTCCTCAGCGCGCTGCTCGCCACCGCCGTGTCCTTCGTGGTCGGCGTCGCGCGCACCCACCGGCTGAAATTCGTCCGCTTCCTCGCGGGCTTCTACACCGAGGTGTTCCGCGGGACCTCGGCGCTGGTGATGATCTTCTGGGTGTTCTTCGTGCTGCCGACGGCCTTCGGCTGGCAGCTGGTGCCGCTGTGGGCGGGCACGCTCGCCCTCGGCCTGACCTACGGCGCCTACGGCTCGGAGATCGTGCGCGGCGCCCTCGCCGCGGTCGACCCGGCCCAGCGTGAGGGCGGCATCGCGCTCAGCTTCACGCCCTGGCAGCGAATGAGGCTCATCCTGCTGCCGCAGGCCGTGCCGGAGATGATCCCGCCGTTCTCCAACCTGCTCGTGGAACTGCTGAAGGGCACCGCCCTCGTTTCGATCATGGGCATGGGTGACCTGGCGTTCAGCGCCAACCTGGTGCGCCTCGCACTCCAGGAGAGCGCCGAGATCTACACGTACATCCTGCTCATCTACTTCGTGATCGCCTTCCTGCTGACCCGCGTGATGCGCGGCCTGGAGAAGCGGCTGAAGGCCGGGGTCGGCAAGGCGCCGATGAAGGAGACCGTCGCCGCCGTGCGCGCGCCCGAGGGAAGTGGTGTCTCGTGAAGTGGGACTGGAGCGCCGTCTCCGACTTCATGCCGTACTTCTGGGACGGGCTGCTGGTCACCCTGCAGATCCTGGTCCTGGGCTCGCTGATCTCGTTCGCGCTGGGACTGGTGTGGGCGCTGCTGATGCGGGTGCCCACGCGCTGGGTGACCTGGCCGGTGGGCGCCGTCACGGAGTTCGTCCGCAACACCCCGCTGCTGGTGCAGCTGTTCTTCCTCTTCTACGTGCTGCCCGAGTGGGGGGTCACCGCCTCGGCGCTGACCACCGGCGTCTTCGCCATCGGGCTGCACTACTCGACGTACACCATGCAGGTCTACCGGGCCGGGATCGAGGCCGTGCCGGTGGGCCAGTGGGAGGCGGCGACGGCGCTGAACCTGCCCATGCACCGGACGTGGGCCGTGGTGATCCTGCCGCAGGCCGTCCGCCGGGTCGTGCCGGCGCTCGGCAACTACGTCATCTCGATGCTGAAGGACACGCCCCTGCTGATGGCGATCACCGTGCTGGAGATGCTCGGCGAGGCACGGCTGTTCGCCCAGCAGAACTTCCAGTTCACCGAGCCGGTGACGGTGATCGGCGTTGCCTTCATCGTCATCTCCTACCTGGCCTCCCTTGCCCTGCGAGCCCTGGAGCGACGCCTTGTCCACTGATACCCACGCCCCGTTCGAGAAGAAGCCCGAGAAGCCCGAGGGCACCGGCGACGCCGCGGCCCCGCGCAGCACCGGCGAGCTGATCCGTCTGGAGCGGGTCACCAAGCGGTTCGGCGACCACACCGTCCTGGACAACCTGGACTTCTCCGTGGACGCCGGCAAGCACGTCACCCTCATCGGCCCGTCCGGCTCGGGCAAGACGACGATCCTGCGGCTGCTGATGACCCTGCTGAAGCCGGACGAGGGGCGGATCACCGTCGACGGGGAGCAGCTGTACCCGGCCCCCGAGAAGCAGGTCCGGGAGATCCGCAAGAAGATCGGGATGGTCTTCCAGCAGTTCAACCTCTTCCCGAACATGAGCGTGCTGCGGAACATCACCGAGGCCCCGGTCACCGTCCTCGGCATGTCCAAGGACGAGGCGGAGGTGCGGGCCCGGGAGCTGCTGGAGATGGTGGGCCTGACCGACAAGTGCGACGCCCGCCCGACCCAGCTGTCCGGCGGACAGCAGCAGCGGGTGGCGATCGCGCGGGCGCTGGCGATGCGCCCGCAGGTGCTCCTGCTGGACGAGGTCACCTCGGCACTGGACCCGGAGCTGGTCGCGGGCGTCCTCGACGTGCTGCGGGACATCGCGCGCAGCACGGACATCACGATGCTCTGTGTGACGCACGAGATGAACTTCGCCCGGGACATCTCGGACCGGGTCCTGATGTTCGACTCCGGCCGGGTGATCGAGTCCGGCAGCCCGGAGAAGATCTTCAACGACCCCGAGAACGAGCGCACCCGGGAGTTCCTCGGCGCTGTGCTGTGACGTCGTGCCGGTCCCATGACGGTGGCATGTGCCAGAGTGCGATGCCGCAGTTGAGGGGGCCGGAATCTCGTCAACGGCCGCTCGCCACGGCCCCCTTGGCCGCTATCGTGAAGGGGACCGGCTGACCAGAACCCGCATCGGGAAGCAATGTGCGACCGCAGGGGGGACCGTGGCGCTTCAGCACGAGCCGACGACGCCGTACCACTCGGCACAGGACGCCCTGCGCGTCCTGGAGACCGTGGTCCGGCACGGCACCGGCGTCACCGGCACCGAGCTCGCCCGGCAGACCGGCATCGAGCAGGAGCGCCTGACCGGCCTCCTGCGGATGCTGCGCCGGGAGGGGTACGTCGAGCAGGTGACGGACGGCGCGTACGTCGCCGGGGAGGCGCTGGCCCGCCTCGGTTCCGCCGAGAGCCGGGAGCGGGCGCTGCGGGAGAACCTCCAGCGCACCCTGGACCGGCTGCGCGACTCGGTCGGCGCGGCTGTGTACGTCAGCCGGTACGTGGACGGGGAGATCCGGATCGACCAGTTCGCGGCCGGTCCGGCCACCCCGGTGGTCAACGAGTGGGTCGACTTCCGCTACTCGGCGCACGCCACGGCGATCGGCAAGAGCCTGCTCGGGCAGCTCGACCACAACGGCCGCCGCGACCACCTCTCCCGGCACAAGATGGCCCGGCTCACCTCGCGCACGATCACCAGCGACAAGGTGCTGCTGTCCCGCCTGGAGTCCCAGCCGCCGACGGTCCCGCACCTCGACCTGCAGGAGTACGCGGTGGGCACGGTCTGCGCGGCCGTCCCGATCACGGCCGGCTCCTCCGTGGGCTGCCTGGCCCTGTCGCTCCCGGTCCGCCACGCCCACCGCCTGCGCCAGGCGGCCGACGCCCTGAACCGCAACGCGGCCCCGGTCCTCCTTTCCCTGGCGATCTAGGCCGGCCGGTGGTCCGGGCGGGGTGTTCGGAGCACCCCTGAGAACCGGGTATTATTTTCTTCGTCGCCAGCCGCGAGAGCAGTGCAAACGCGGTCGGCGTGAGTCATGCGCCGCTAGCTCAGTTGGTTAGAGCAGCTGACTCTTAATCAGCGGGTCCGGGGTTCGAGTCCCTGGCGGCGCACCCAAGAAGGGCCTCTCGTGGGAGCGAGGGGCCCTTCGGCATGCCCGAAGACGCCACCTCGGCGCCGCCGAGGCCGTCGGCCCACCCCGCCGGCACGGCACCCCCACCACCACCGAGCACCTTCGGTGCACCCGGCCGGCCACGGCACGCACAGCGCCACGAGCCGGCCATCGGGCGGTGCGTGAATTGTCGGCGGGTGCCCTCGGGTCCTTGCCGCGTCAGCTGCCCTCGATGATCACCGACTCGCCCGTGTCGGTCGTGTCGTCTCCGAAGGGGAACTCCGAGGACATGTCGTGGTAGGTGATCATGAAGCCGACGCAGATCGCGGCGACCACGCCGAGGATGGCCAGGACGCCGACCGTGGATGCCGCGAGGCCGGCTCGGGAGGGCCTGCGGGCCGTGGCGACGATCCGGGCGCCCTCGGTGTAGTGGACGGTGACGATGTCGCCCTCGACCGTCGTCGCCTGGCCGCCCTCCTCCTCGAAGCGGACGACGCGGCCGTCGCGGGCGGTGAACTCGTACACATGGTGCAGCGTGGTGTGCACCGAGGTGTCGTTCCCGCCGCCGTGCGTGGTCGTGAACGTGCGCAGGCAGCGGCCCTCGGCCGTCAGCCCGCTGTTCCAGGCGGCGCGGATCTCCCCCGAGCGCCGCGTCACGCGGTACCCGACGAAGAGCACGCCCGCCAGAATCAGGCAGGGCACGACGTAGAAAAGTGCGTCCATGATGATGGTCCCCCGTGGTCAACGGCGCCGGCCTCGAACGGCCGGCGTGGTCGGGAACCTACCCACGCCGGCCGGGACCTCGACTCAAGGGAACCTCAGAACGTGACGTCCGAGCACGCGTAGAACGCGTTGCCGGTGTCCGCGATCGTCCACACCGCGAGGATCACGTGGTGGCCGCTCAGCCCGGTGGGCAGCCGCCCGCTGTGGGAGAGCGTGGACGGCGGGCGCTGCCCGTTGTACGGCACCGTGAAGAACGGCGTCAGGTTGAGGTCGGAGCGGGACAGGTTGTGGTTCTCGTTCCAGCCCTGCTTCGTCACGTAGTACCGGAAGTCCGTCGTGGCGTGCATGGCGGTGAACTGCCATCGGAACGTGTAGTTCTGACCGCCCGTGACCCTGGTCGTGGGCCACGCCGCACCGGACGGCGTCTTCGGCGCGCTGAGCTGGCTGAACTGACCGAGTCCGGCGTTGCAGATCTGCCCGTCGGCCGGTCCGCCGCCCGGGAAGCCCTTCGGGCCCTCGACGCTCTGCGGCTCCCACTGGATGGAACCGCAGTTGGCGACGCTGCCGTTCTGACAGAGCTTCTGGCGGCTGATGGGGAGGTCGGTGTACCCGTGCCCGCTCGCGCCCTGGGTGGACAGGGCGAGGGCTCCGGCCGTGGTGAGTCCGAGCGCGGCGGCGTACAGCTTGGTCCTTCTGCGCATGCTGCTGCTCCTGGGAACGTGGGGGAGGTTCGGTGAGCTTGCAGGTCTAGACCAAGTCCCAGATTATTGCTGACGCTTGAACATGTCCATACCAATAACGGACCCTGTTCGACACCCCGTCAGCCGGCTGTGTCACCCCGCCCCGAGCAGAACGCCACCGTCAGGTCCTTCACCAGCGCCTTGCGCTCGTAGTCGTCCAGATCGACCAGCCCCCGCGTGGTCAGCCGGGTCACCGTGTCCTCCACCGAGTCCACGACCGACGTCAGCACGGTCGCCCGGTTCTGCGCGTCCAGCACCGCGATCCGGCGCCGGTTCATCGCTGCGGCCACCTCCGGCGCGTACTCCACCCGCAACGGCCGTACCGAGAACACCTCGAGCCCCACCGCCCCGGCGTCCCGCAGCACCAGCCGGGTCAGCGCGTCCCCGGACGCCTCCACCGCGCCCCGAGACGCACCCGGCGTCTCCACCGGTACCCGGGCCAGCGCCGCCTCCACGCACTCCCGCAGGTACGACTCGTGATCGTCCACGGCGAGCGTGGCCCGCGCGGTGTCCCGCACCCGCCACACCACCAGCACGACCGCCCGCAACGCGACCCCGCTGCCGTCGGCCGCCTGCATCGGCTCACTGCGCCAGTGCCGCAGCCGTACGTCGACCCGGCGGCGCAGCAGCAACGGGTTGACCCACAGCAGACCGGTGCGCCGCACGGTCCCCCGGTACCGGCCGAACATCCCCAGCACCCAGGCCCCGCCGGTCCGCCCGCGCGCCAGCCCGCCGAAGCCGAACAGGCCGAGCGCCCCGGCACCGGTGTACGCCGCCCACTGCGCCGGCCCGAGCCCCGCGCCGGCCACCGCCGGGAACCCGAGCGCGTGCGCGGCCGCCGGGGGCAGCACCCCCGCCCACCACGAGGTCACCAGCGCCCCGGCAGCCGCGCACATCCCCGCGATCAGCCCGACCGCGCCCGGCAGCACCCGGGCGGGCCGCTCCACCAGCTCCGGGTCCACCCGGAGTTCGGGCCGGGGCTTGGTCTGCACGGGCCTGCGCACCCGGGGCTGCTCCCCCGTCCCCTGCCGGCGGGCGACGACGGTCGGGCGCAGCGGCACCGCCACCGGGTCCGGTTCGTCGCGGAAGAGCAGATGGACGGGGATCTCGGTGGTCACCTCGTTCTGGATCAGCCGTGCGGGCCGCACGGGCGCCTCGGCCGGCCCCTCGAGCCCGTCGGGCTCAGGGGTGTGGGAAGTGGTCGTGGTCATGCGCTGCCTCCAGCCTCCGCGCCAGATGCGTCACAGGGATAGGGGGGTGCGGACGCACCCGGTGCCCGGACCGCCCCTCGGTCCGGTGCGGTCTCACGCGAACAGCCGCCGCCAGGTCTCCGGCCCCGGGTAGCCGTCCGCCGCGCCGCCCCGCCACCCCTGGGCGCGCTGGAAGGCCTCGACGGCCCGTCGGTCGGCCTCGCCCCACCGGGGCCCCGGACCCGACGTGTAGTACCTGCCGAACCCTTTCCTCACCAGCCGCTCGCCGAGCCGGGTGACGTACTCGTTGTCGGCGCCCGGCCGGAACGCGGCCCGCCCCGGATAGCCGGGCACCCCGTGCGACGCGGGCCGCTCCGGCCCGCCCGCCCCTGCCCGGACGTCCTTGCCCGTACCGGTGACCAGCAGCTTCCAGGTCGCCGGGCCGGGCAGCCCGTCCGCGTCCTGGCCCCGCCAGCCCTGCGCCTGCTGGAACGCCCGGGTCGCACGGCGGTCGGCGTCCGTCCAGCGCGATCCCGGGCCCGAGGTGTGGTACGGGCCGGCGCCGCGCTCGAGGAGCATCCGGCCCAGCCGGGTGACGTGCTTGTTGTTGGCGCCGGGCTCGAAGTAGGCCCGCCCGGGGTAGGCGGCCCCACCGGCCGACCCCGCCGCCCGCGGCGGCTGCGCCTTCTCCGGTCCCTCTGGCTTCGCCGGTCCGTCTGGCTCCACCGGTTCCACCGGCTTCGCCGGCTCGACCGATTTATCCGGCTCCGGCCCGGCTGTATCCGCCTTCGTGTCCGCCTTCGTGCCCGTCGCCCCTTTCACCAGTCCCTTGTACCGGTAGGCGAGATAGCGGTCGGAGTGGTTCCAGTAGGCGTACGGGGTGGTCTGCCGGCGTGCGTGCGGGGGCGCCGACTCATAGGCGACGTAGGAGGAGTGGGTGTCGTCCGCCCAGCCGCCGAAAAGGACGACGTGCGACCCCTTCTGGGGGTCCGCCGGATTGTGGAACAGCAGGATGTCGCCCGGCTGGAGATCCTTCTTGGTGATGCGGACGCCGTACTGGGCGAGGCTGCCCGTCCATTCGTTCCCGGGCAGGCTCCAGGCCATCGAGACGAATCCGGAACAGTCCTGCCGGTATCCGTCCGACCAGAATTTGTACATGCTGTACGGCACCTTCGCCGCGACCCATTTCTTCGCCCGGTCGATGATCTCCTTCCGGGTGGTGGAGGGTGTCTCGGCCGCGGACGTCGGAGCGGCGGGCGTACCGCCCGGACCGTGCAGCGGGGCCTTCTGGCCCTGAGGGGTACCAGGCTCGTCACCTGCGGGAACGCCCGGCCGGTCGGGTGCCTGGGGGGCGGCCGCGGCCGCGGCGTGCCCGGCGGCGAGCGTGGTGGACGCGGCGGCGGCGAGCACCAGGGCCCGGTAGGCCGCCGGGTGGCGGCCGGTCGTGGAATACGGCAGGACGCGCCGCCAGTGGACGCATCCCGGGCAGTCGCAGTCACTCGCCGGATCGAATTCCTCGAACACCGGGGTCCGAGTTTCCATGCGATTCCCTTCACACTCCGGACGGAGCATTCCTCGGCTGTGCACCCGGTCAGTTTCCCAACTGTCCTCCGGACCCGCATGTTGACGGTCCGAATGGTTTACAGGGCCCCCTGGCCGGCCCTCCCCCGCCCCCGGCGCCCCGCGGCGGGTGGTCGGGAGCACGCGCGAAGGTCATGTAGAGTGGCGGTGTCAGCAGGCGCCGCTAGCTCAGTTGGTTAGAGCAGCTGACTCTTAATCAGCGGGTCCGGGGTTCGAGTCCCTGGCGGCGCACAGACGGTCCGGAAGCCCTTCGCTCGCGCGAGGGGCTTCCGGCGTTTCCGACCCCCATACGCCCACGACGGATGTGCCCACGACAGCCACACAGGACCTCCACAGCTGCCACAATGAGCGCGTATGACCGGTAAACACCGCGTTTCGCATCTTGCGATCATGCGGACCCGCGTAGAACCCTGGGGTGGGGTTTTTCACGATGCTGCGCATACGCGGCAGTTGGGGGGCAAGGAGCCGGTTGCCGGTTTTCCGGGGAGCAGGGGGCCCCGTTTCACGACCGCATGCCGAGGGGGGCATGATGCAACCGGAAGGTCGCGTTTCCATGTCTAACGTGTGGAAGATGTGGTGACCGCGGCCCGCCACTGATACGCCTGTGAAGGTCGAGGGGGATCGGCACAGTCGTAAACGGAACCGACAGACACGCGGTGACCTGCGTGTGGGGGGATGACTCATGACGTCGACGCCGACGGGCGCCCGGCGGGACTTCGACCCGTCACAAACGACCCAGTTGAGGGTGCCAACGCACCGGACCGGGGCCTTTCGCCGGATAAAGAAGACGCTGCCGAAGTACGACTACGAGCACTACAGCCGGCTGGCCGGTCCCCTCACCCAGCCCGACCCGAACAAGCCGTACCGGGTCCAGTACCGCTCGTTGATCTCGCAGGAGCCGCACCGCATCCGGGTCGCCCTGATGCTGGCCGCGGCCCCGGTGCTCTCGCTGGTCCTGCTCTTCTGGCTGCTGCAGCCCGAGCACTGGACCGAGCGGGACTACCCCGCCTTCGACTGGCTGCCGGCGCTCGACATCGTCATGCTCGTCTCGATCGGCCTGATCGAGTTCTTCCGCTGCATGAACGTCCTCTCCAACGCGCACGCCACGCTGGTCGCCCGCGACCCGATCCCGGTGGTGCCGGAGACCGGGACGAGAGTCGCCTTCCTCACCTCCTTCGTGCCCGGCAAGGAGCCGCTGGAGATGGTGACCAAGACCCTGGAGGCGGCCGTCAAGCTGCGCCACCGGGGTCTCATGCACGTCTGGCTGCTCGACGAGGGTGACGACCCCGAGGTCAAGGAGGTGTGCGCCCGCCTCGGTGTGCGCCACTTCTCCCGCAAGGGCATCGCCAAGTGGAACCAGGCCAAGGGCCCGCACCGCGCCAAGACCAAGCACGGCAACTACAACGCCTGGCTCGACGCCCACGGCGACGACTACGACTTCTTCGCGTCCGTCGACACCGACCACGTGCCCCTGCCCAACTACCTGGAGCGGATGCTCGGCTTCTTCCGCGACCCGGACGTCGGCTTCGTCATCGGCCCGCAGGTCTACGGCAACTACGACAACTTCGTCACCAAGGCCGCCGAGTCCCAGCAGTTCCTCTTCCACGCCCTCATCCAGCGCGCGGGCAACAAGTACGGCTCGCCGATGTTCGTGGGTACGTCGAACGCCGTACGCATCAAGGCGCTGAAGCAGATCGGCGGTCTGTACGACTCGATCACCGAGGACATGGCGACCGGCTTCGAGATCCACCGCCACAAGAACCCGGCCACGGGCCGCAAGTGGCGCTCGGTCTACACCCCGGACGTACTCGCCGTCGGTGAGGGCCCGAGCGCCTGGACGGACTTCTTCACCCAGCAGATGCGCTGGTCGCGAGGGACGTACGAGACGATCCTCAAGCAGTACTGGAAGGGCTGGTACTCGCTGCCGCCGAGCAAGCTCTTCAACTACACGATGATGATCATCTTCTACCCGATGTCGGCCCTCAACTGGATCCTGGCCGCGCTGAGCTGCGCGCTGTTCCTGGGTCTTGGCGCCTCGGGTGTGAACATCGACCCCACGATCTGGCTGATGCTGTACGGCAACGCCTCGGCCCTCCAGATCGGCCTGTACGTCTGGAACCGCCGCCACAACGTCTCGCCGCACGAGCCGGAGGGCTCCGGCGGTGTGGCCGGCATGGTGATGTCCGCGCTGTCGGCTCCGCTGTACGCCAAGGCCCTGATCGACTCGATGCTGCGGAAGAAGAGCAAGTTCGTGGTCACGCCCAAGGGCGACTCCGCGAGCCCCGACCGCTGGTTCGGCACCTTCCGGTACCACTGGTACTTCATCGCGATCTTCGGCGCCTCGATCACGGCGGGATTCGTCTACGGACACTCCCACCCGGCGATGATCATCTGGGCGACGTTCGCCATGCTGATCACCGCGACGCCGATCTTCGCCTGGCGCTACATGCTGCGGCAGGAGAAGAAGAAGCCCGCCGCGCACGCTGCCCCGCCCGGCGGACAGCAGGACGCGGCACCGGCGGCCGGCCCGGCGGTCCCGTACCAGCCGCAGCCGCTGCCGGCGCACGCCACGCCGCACGCGCCCCACGGCCAGCAGAAACCGACGTGGGCCGCGTCGGGCAGTGGTGGTAACGACCAGACGATGCAGATCGCCCTTGGTGGACTTGGGGGACGTAAGGAATGAACGACCGTGCAGGCCGCCGCCGCGCCCGTCGACTCGCGATAGGCACGGCGGTGGTGCTCGCGCTGGCCGGAATGAACGGGCCGTGGCTCTATCGCGTCGGTACCGAGAAATACCACCAGTACCAGATCAACAGACCCGAATATAAGGCCGAGAACGGCAAGTGGGAGATCGTCGAATTTCCCGAGGAGTACCGCCAGAACACCATCCACGCGGCGCTCCTGCACACCGGCAAGGTGCTGCTCATCGCCGGCTCGGGCAACAACCAGGACAACTTCGACGCGAAGCAGTACGACACCCGGATCTGGGACCCGGTCAAGGGCACCATCAAGAAGGTGCCGACGCCGAACGACCTGTTCTGCACCGGCCACACGCAGCTCGCGAACGGCAATCTGCTGATCGCGGGCGGCACCAAGCGGTACGAGAAGCTCAAGGGTGACGTCACCAAGGCCGGCGGCCTGATGATCGTCCACAACGAGAACCCGGACAAGCCCATCACGCTGCCCGCGGGCACCAAGTTCACCGGCAAGGCGAACGGCAAGACGTTCGTCTCCAAGGACCCGGTGCTGGTGCCGCGCGCCAAGAAGGTGTTCGACAAGGCGACCGGCGAGTTCCTGCGCAACGACCCCGGTCTCGGCCGGATCTACGTCGAGGCGCAGAAGTCCGGCGCCAAGTACGAGACGGGCACGCAGGACAACTACCGCATCCAGGGCCTGTCGGGCGCGGACGCGCGCAACACGTACGGCATCGCGCAGAAGCTCGCCCTCGACAAGAAGGACTTCCAGGGCATCCGGGACGCCTACGAGTTCGACCCGGTCGCCGAGAAGTACATCAAGGTCGACCCGATGCACGAGGCCCGCTGGTACCCGACGCTCACCACCCTGAGCGACGGCAAGATCCTCAGCGTCTCCGGCCTCGACGACATCGGGCAGCTGGTGCCGGGCAAGAACGAGGTGTACGACCCGAAGACCAAGAAGTGGACGTACCTCGACAAGCTCCGGCAGTTCCCGACGTACCCGGCGCTCTTCCCGATGTTGAACGGCAAGATCTTCTACTCGGGGTCGAACGCCGGTTACGGTCCCGACGACGTGGGCCGTGACCCGGGCATCTGGGACGTGGAGACCAACAAGTTCACCAAGCTGCCCGGCCTGAGCGACGCCAAGCTGATGGAGACGTCCGGCACGGTGCTGCTGCCGCCGGCGCAGGACGAGAAGTACATGGTGGTCGGCGGCGGTGGCGTCGGCGAGTCCAAGGAGTCCAGCGAGAAGACCCGGCTGATCGACCTGAAGGACGACAGCCCGCGGTTCGTGGACGGGCCGTCGCTGGAGAAGGGCACGCGCTATCCGCAGACCTCGGTGCTGCCGGACGACTCCGTGCTGGTGTCGGGCGGTTCGGAGGACTACCGGGGCCGCGGCGACTCCGACATCCTCCAGGCGCATCTGTACCGGCCGGGCGCGAACGAGCTCGACCGGGTCGCCGATCCGCTGGTGGGCCGCAACTACCACTCGGGCTCGATCCTGCTGCCCGACGGCCGCGTGATGTTCTTCGGCTCCGACTCGCTCTACGCGGACAAGGCCAACACCAAGCCGGGCAAGTTCGAGCAGCGCATCGAGATCTACACGCCGCCGTATCTGTACCGGGACGCGCAGCCGACGCTTTCGGGCGGCCCGCAGACCATCAAGCGCGGTGGGAAGGGCACCTTCACCTCGCAGCACGCGGCGGCCGTGAAGAACGTACGGCTGATCCGGCCGAGCGCGTCCACGCACGTCACGGACGTCGATCAGCGGTCGGTGAAGCTGGACTTCCAGGCGTCGGGCGACAAGCTCACGGTGACCGTGCCGACGAACCGCAATCTGGTGCCGTCGGGCTGGTACATGCTGTTCGTGACGGACGACCAGGGCACGCCGTCCAAGGCGCAGTGGGTCCGGGTGCCGTAGCGCCCCCGTGGCCGCGCGGACGACGGCCCCGCATCTCCGAGGAGGTGCGGGGCCGTCGCCTTCAGCGGGTCACTTGCTGGCCTTGGCCAGCGTGAGCGCGTACTTCGCCCACCACTCGCCGGCCTTCGGTCCGCCCTTGCACTCGCCGTCCGACTCCCCGGGCCGCTTGACCCAGACGAAGGCGTCGACCAGCGGGTCCGGCGTCTTCGTCGTCGGGGCCTCGCCGAGCGCGCGGCCCGGCGGGTTGCACCAGCGCTCGTTCGGATCACCGCCCGTGTAGGGGCCGTTGCCGTTGCGGCTGGTGTCCACGACGAACGGCTTGTCGCCCACGCGTGCGGAGAGCTCCTTGCCGTACGCGATGGAGTCCTTGGTCGTGTAGAAGTTCGAGACGTTCACCGCGAAGCCGTCGGCCTGGTCGATGCCCGCCCACTTCAGCGGCTCGAAGATCTGGTCCGGGTGCCCCCAGCCGGCGTTGCCGGCGTCCAGGTAGACCTTCGTGTTCTTCAGGGACTTCAGCTTGGCGATGGCGCCCTTGAGCAGGTCGTAGCGCTCCTCGTGGAACTCGTCCGGGGTGCAGCCGTCCACCAGGTGCAGCACGGCGTCCGGCTCCAGTACGACCGTGGCGCCCCGGTCGCCGATGCCCTTGGCGACCCCGTCGATCCACTCCCGGTAGGTGTCGCCGTCGGCGGCGCCGCCCTGGGAGTACTGGCCGCAGTCGCGGTGCGGGATGTTGTAGAGGACCAGCAGCGCGGTGCGGTCCGCCTTGGCGGCGGCCGTGGTGTAGCCGCGGGCCTCGTCCTCCGGCTTCTCCGGGCCGATCCACTCGCCGGTCGGCTGCTCCGCGATCTTGCGGATCTGCTCGGCGTCCTCCTTCTTGCCGTCCTTCTCGTAGGCGGCCACCTGCTGGGCCGCGTTCCCGTCCGGGTTCACCCAGAACGGGTTCTTCTCCTTGGGCTGTTGGCTGATCCCCGCGGCGTTCTCGCCGTCCGGTGTGTCGCCGTCGTCCCCGGAGGAACACCCCGCGATCAGCAGTGCCGCCCCCAGCAGCACCGCGGACGTCCGCGCGCGAGCGACTCCCCAGGCCCCCCTCTTCTGGTACATCCAGCTCCCCCTCGGGTGCACTCTTCCGAGGCTCAATCCTGACATACCCGGTGGCGGGCGAGTCGAGGTCGCCGCCCCTATCCGCGGCCGGTGAGATAGGCGGAGACGACCACGTTCGCCGCGTACGTGCGGGTGGCCCGGTCGAAGACCCCGGCGCAGCTGAGCAGCCGCAGTTCGGGGCGGCCCGGGTGGTGTGGTCCGTACGCCTGCCGGGCGTCGAACCGGTCGCGCTCCACCACGCGGACGTCGTCCACGGTGAACTCGGCGACCTCGCCGTCTGCGCGCAGCACCCGCACCCGGGCGCCCGGCCGGAGCGCGGCGAGCCGGTGGAAGACGGCCGGGCGGGTCTCGGTGTCGGCGTGCCCGACCATCAGCGCGGGCCCGGCCGCCCCGGGCGCCGTACCGGCCGCGTACCAGCCGACGGCGGCCGCCTGCCGGTACGGGGGCGGGTCGATCGCGCCGTGCGCGTCCAGGCCGCGGGCGACGACGGGGGCGCGCACGCCGAGCGACGGGATCTCGATCCGCTGCGGCACGGCGTCGCCGAGCGGCCGCGCGGCGGGCGGCAGCCGTACGTGGGGCGGCGGGCCGGCGGGGATGAGGGTGCCGGCCGTGGGCGGGGCGGACGGGCGCGGCCGGACGTCGGTGACCTCCCAGCCCCACAGCCACAGCCCGAGCAGCAGCGCCGCCCAGACCGTGCCGGTCAGCACGCGGCCGCCGAGGCCGGTGCGTCCGTGTTGCGCGGTCACGGTCAGCGTGGGCGCCTGCTCCGGCGGGCGCTGCGCAGCGCCACGGCGGTGGCGGCGACGCCGGCGAGGACAAGGCCGGTCACGGTGTGCGCGGTGCCGGGGCCGTCCTCGCGGGCGTCGATCATGGCGAGGCGGGTGGCGCCGCCTCCGCCGGCCCGGACGGGGGCGGTCGGGCCGGCGGCGGCCGGCGAGGGCAGAGCCCCGTGGCGCTGCGCGGTGGAGGGCCGGGCCGCCCGGCGCGCGACGCTGACGGAGCCCGTGCGGGTGGTGTCCCCACAGCCGACCCGCACGCCGTAGCGGCCGTCCTTCAGCGTGGACCGGACGCGGCTCTCGCCGCGGAGGGCGCCGTCCTCGCCGACGGTCAGCCGCGCGTCGGCGACGAACGCCTTGGAGACGGCGGTGGCGGTCCGGCCCGGGCATCCGCTCACCCGGAGGGCGACGTCGTCGCCGGGGGCGGCGGTCGACGGGCCGACCGAGACACCCCCGTCCGCCGCGTGGGCCGCCGGAACGGCGCTCACCGCCCCGAGGACGGCGACAGCACTCAGGGTGACGCGCAGTGATCCCATCGTGAACCTCCAGATACAGGGAGGCTCCCCCGCTGGGGCGGGCCCCGCATCCTGGGCGGGGCCCGCATTGCTCCGAACGGGTCGGATCAGGGCCGTACGGGGTTTCGGATCCGGCGGTCTCAGATCCGGCGGTTCGGGATCCGGCTTCTCAGATCCGGCGGTCTCAGATCCCGCGGGTCGGGATCCGGCGGTCTCAGATCCGCTCGACCAGGTCCGCGATGGAGTCGACGACCTGGGACGGCCGGTACGGGAAGTGCTCCACCTGCTCGGGCCGGGTCAGCCCGGTGAGCACCAGGAACGTCTGCATGCCGGCCTCCATGCCGGCCAGGACGTCGGTGTCCATCCGGTCGCCGATCATGGCGCTGGTCTCGGAGTGGGCGCCGATGGCGTTGAGGCCGGTCCGCATCATCAACGGGTTGGGCTTGCCCGCGAAGTACGGCTGCTTGCCGGTCGCCTTGGTGATCAGCGCGGCGACCGCGCCGGTCGCGGGCAGCGGGCCTTCGGCGGAGGGCCCGGTCTCGTCGGGGTTGGTGCAGATGAAGCGGGCGCCGGCGTTGATGAGCCGGACCGCCTTGGTCATGGCCTCGAAGGAGTAGGTGCGGGTCTCGCCGAGGACGACGTAGTCCGGCTCGTGGTCGGTGAGGATGTACCCGATGTCGTGCAGCGCGGTGGTCAGACCGGCCTCGCCGATGACGTACGCCGAGCCGCCGGGCCGCTGGTCGTCCAGGAACTGGGCGGTGGCCAGCGCGGACGTCCAGATGTTCTCCAGCGGCACGTTCAGGCCCATGCGGTTCAGGCGGGCGTGCAGGTCGCGCGGGGTGTAGATCGAGTTGTTGGTGAGGACGAGGAAGGGCCTGCCGGAGTCGCGGAGCTTGGTGATGAACGCGTCGGCGCCGGGGATCGGGACGCCCTCGTGGATGAGGACGCCGTCCATGTCGGTGAGCCAGGACTCGATGGGCTTGCGGTCTGCCATGGTGATGGGACTCTCCTGGCCTGCGTGCGAAGAACGGGCTGCGGACGCCGGAACCACGCCGTCCCGGCGGCTCCAGCGTAGCCAGGACCGACCGATCCCGACCCCGCCGATCATGCGCGACGGGCGGCCGCCGGGGGAAGGGCCGTGCCGGGCGGCCGGGTGCGGCTGAGCGGCGCTTGCGATCGGCCGGCTGCCACTGGGGCCCGTGCCGGGTACCCGGGTTCGGGGCGGCTCAGCGGCGCTGGGCGATCGGCCGGCCGGCGCCGGGGGAAGCTCGTGCCGCATACCCGGTGTCCGGCACGGCTCAGCGGCGCTCGGCGATCGCTCGGCTACCGCCGGGGGCCCGTGCCGCGTGTCCAGGGGCCGGGCAGCTCAGCGGCGCTCGGCGATCAACTGGCTGCCGCCGGGGAGGCCCGTGCCACGCGCCGGGTCCGGTGCGGCTCAACGGCGCTTGGCGATCGGCGATCGGCGCTTGGCGCTTGGCGATCGGCCGGCTGCCGCATGGGGCCCGCGCCGCGGGTCCAGGAGCCGGGCAGCTCAACGGCGCTGGGCGATCGACCGGCCGCCGAGGGAAGGCCCATGCCGCGCGCCCGGGATCCGGCGCGGCTCAGCGGCGCTCGGCTGCCGCCCGGGGGCCCGCGCCGCGGGTCCAGGGGCCGGGCAGCTCAGCGGCGCTCGGCGATCAACCGGCCGCCACCGGGGGAAGGTGCCGCGCGCCCGGCGTCCGGCGTGGCTCAGGGGCGCCTGCGGGCGATCAGGAGGGTGGCGCCGGCCGTGCCACGCGCCCGAGGTCCGGGGCGGCCCGGCAGCGCTCGGCGGTCGGCCGGCCGCCGCACCGGGGGGGGAAGGCCCGTGCCGCATACCCGGGGTCCGGCGTGGCTCAACGGCGGGTGGCGATCAGCCGGCCGCCGCCAGGGGCGCATGCCGCGTACCCGGCGTCCGGCGTGGCTCAGCGGCGCCTGCGGGCGATCAGGAGGGTGGCGCCGGCCGTGCCACGCGCCCGAGGTCCGGGGCGGCCCGGCAGCGCTCGGCGGTCGGCCGGCCGCCGCACCGGGGGGGGGGGGGGGGGGGAAGGCCCGTGCCGCATACCCGGGGTCCGGCGCGGCTCGACGGCGGGTGGCGATCAGCCGGCCGCCGCCAGGGGCGCATGCCGCGTACCCGGCGTCCGGCGTGGCTCAGCGGCGCCTGCGGGCGATCAGGAGGGTGGCGCCGGCGAGCAGCAGGGCCACGGTGGTGGTGAAGGTGACGCCGGGCGGCGAGGTGAGGCCGGTACGGGCCAGTTCGTCGGCGAGGGTGAGGCGCTCCTGAGGGGGCTCGCTGGGGGACGGGGAGGCGTCCGGGTCGGCGGGCGGGGCAGAGGCGTCCTGCTCGGCGGGGCCGGTCGGGTCGTCCGTTCCGTCCCGGTCCGGCGCCGCGGACGGATCGTCCCCGTCGGTGGGGGCCGCCTCCACCTTGAACCGGTAGTCGTTGGACTGGCCGACCCAGTCGCCGTCGCCGTCGTGGCGCTGGACGACGGCCGCGTTGGCGGTGACCTCGTTGGGCGCGGCGTCGGAGGTGAGGGCGAGCCGGACCTTCACGGAGACGGTCTTGCGGGGGCCGACGGTGAACCCGGGGAAGCCGTCGAAGGCGCCGACGAGCTCGTCCTGGTCGGTGGTCTCGAAGCGGACGGGGCGTGGCCGGTCGTCCCGGCCGCCCGGGTAGAACTCCAGGCGCGGCTGGGACGGCGTCAGGCTGCGCCCGGCGTCGACGAGCACGACGACCGGGTGGATACCGGTGCAGGTGCGCCCGGTTCTGTTCTCCAGGTCCAGGTACCAGGTGCCGAACCCGCCACCGGCCGTGTAGGACTCCGGTCCGCCGTGCAGCCGGGTGGCCAGCGGGAAGGAGCGGCCGTCACCGGCGCAGCCGGGCGCGACGGGTTCCGCCCGCACCGGAGGTGCGACGGCGAGGACGGCTGCCGCTGCGAGGCAGAGGGGTACGGGTGTGTGCAGTCGCATGAACACATGACCATGCCGGACGGGAGGGCCTTTCGGGCGACGCCGCCCCGGGATGGCTACGCGGGTCCGCCCGATCGGCGGATGGGCACCCGGGCGGGGGTGAGCCATTCGAGCAGGGGCGGGCCCCCGCCCAGGTCACCCCTCCGCGCGGCCGAACAGTGGGGCGAGCAGAAGTTGGGCCGCGCCCTCTGCCACTGCGTCGGCCGCCGTCGGGGCCAGGCGGACCGGGATCGCTTCCTCGCCGGCTCGGGCGGCGCGGGCGTCGAGGACTGCGGTGACGCCGTCGACGAAGGTGTCCGGGGCGGCGGCGACCGTACGGCCGCCGAGAAGGACGAGGTCGACGTCGAGAAGTGCGACGAGGTTGCCGGCGGCCGTGCCGAGGACGCGGGCCGCCTCCGCGGTGTCGCCCCGGGCGACGGCGGCCAGGCACAGGGCCTCGACGCAGCCGCGGTTGCCGCAGCCGCAGGGCGGGCCGTCCAGCTGGACCACCTGGTGCCCGAACTCCCCGGCGCCCGTGCGGGTGCCCCGGTGCACGGTGCCGCCGATGACCAGCCCGCCGCCGAGGCCGGCCCCGAAGTGCAGATAGGCGAACGAGGTGCCGGCCGTCTCCGGGGGGCCGACGGCGAGGGCGAGGGCGGCGGCGTTGGTGTCCTTGTCCACGACGACGGGCAGCGACAGGCGGCGCAGCAGCACGCTGCGCAGCGGGAAGCCGTTCCACTCCGGGAACCCGGTGACGCGGTGCAGGACGCCGCGCCGGTGGTCGAGCGGCCCGGGCAGCGCTACGCCGACACCGAGCACCGGGCCCGGCCGGGCGGCCCCGGACACCAGCCCGTTCACCTCGGCCACCAGCCGGTCGACGACCGAGTCCGCGTCGGCGCCGAGGTCCAGCGGGGCGGCGCGCCGGGCCACGACGGCGCCGGTCAGATCGCAGAGCACCACGGTCAGCTCGTCCCGGTCGAGGTGGACGCCGACCGCGTGCCCGGCGTCGGGGACGAGCCGCAGCACGGTGCGCGGCTTGCCGCCGGTGGAGGCCCGGCGGCCGGCCTCCGCCGCGAGGCCGTCCTCCCGCAGCCGGGCCGTGATCTTGCTGACCGCCTGCGGGGTGAGCCCGGTGCGCTCGGCGAGTTCGAGTCGGCTGATGCCGTCGGGGCCGGCCGTGCGCAGCAGATCGAGCACGAGCGCGGTGTTGTGGCTGCGCAGGGCGCCCAGGTTCACCCCGCCGGCCCCGCTTTCCGTCCTGTTCACGCCTCCCATTGTCCCTGGCGCTTGCACTTTGGCAACAGCGTTGCGAAAGTGGGGCGTATGAGTGCTACTCCCCTCCGCGTGGGCCTCGTCGGCTACGGCCTGGCCGGCTCGGTCTTCCACGCCCCGCTGATCGCCACCACCGAGGGGCTCACCCTCGACACGGTGGTCACCTCGAACCCCGAGCGGCAGCGGCAGGCCCGCGCCGAGCACCCGGACGTGCGCGTCGCCGCCTCGCCGGACGAGCTGCTCGCCCGCGCCGGCGACCTCGACCTGCTCGTCGTCGCGTCCCCGAACAAGACGCACGTCCCGCTCGCCACCGCCGCCCTGAAGGCGGGCCTGCCGGTCGTCGTGGACAAGCCGCTCGCCGGCACCGCGGCCGAGGCCCGCGAGCTGGCGGCGCTGGCCGAGGAGCGCGGCCTGCTGCTCTCCGTCTTCCAGAACCGCCGCTGGGACAACGACTTCCTCACCCTGCGCCGACTTCTCGAGGACGGCGAGCTGGGCGACGTCTGGCGCTTCGAGTCGCGCTTCGAGCGCTGGCGCCCGCAGACCAAGGGCGGCTGGCGGGAGTCCGGCGACCCCGCAGAGATCGGAGGTCTGCTCTACGACCTCGGCAGCCATGTCGTCGACCAGGCCCTCGTCCTCTTCGGCCCGGTCACCCAGGTGTACGCCGAGGCCGACGTCCGCCGCCCCGGCGCCGAGACCGACGACGACACCTTCCTCGCCCTGACGCACGCCGGCGGCGTCCGCTCCCACCTGTACGTCTCCGCCACGACCGCCCAGCTCGGCCCCCGCTTCCGGGTGCTGGGCTCGAAGGCCGGGTACGTCAAGCACGGCCTGGACCCGCAGGAGGCGGCGCTGCGCGAGGGCCGGCGTCCCGGCGACGGCGCCGACTGGGGCACCGAGCCCGAGGAGCTGTACGGCCGGCTGGGCGCCGGCGAGTCCCCGGTCACGGGCGGCGGCAGTCCCGTACCGACCGTGCCCGGCGACTACCCCGCGTACTACGCGGCCGTCGCGGCGGCCCTGCGCGACGGCGGCCCCAACCCGGTGACCGCCCTGGAGGCGGCCGCCGCCCTGGACGTACTGGAGGCGGCGCGACGCTCCGCCCGTGACGGAGTGACGGTGACCCTGTGACGCACACGAGCGGACCGACCCCGAAGTTCCAGCCCGAGCTGACGCCCTCCCTGGAGGAGCTGGAGGCCCAGGAACGGCGCCTGGTCTTCCCCCGGTTCACCTATGAGGACGCCTGGGCGCTGGGCTCCCTGCTGGTGGAGCTGGCCCGGGAGCGGCAGGCCCCGGTCGCCGTCGACATCCACCGCGCCGGCCAGCAGCTCTTCCACGCCGCGCTGCCGGGCTCGACGCCCGACAACGACGCCTGGATCGCCCGTAAGCGCCGGGTCGTGGAGCGCTACGGCGCCTCCTCGTACCTGGTGGGCGCCCGGTGCCGCGCCAAGGGGACGACGTTCGAGGACTCCTCGCGGCTGGACCCCGACGTCTACGCGGCCCACGGCGGCTCGTTCCCGATCACCGTCGAGGGCGTCGGCGTGGTCGGCGCGGTCACGGTGAGCGGACTGCCGCAGCTGGCAGACCACCGGATGGTGGTGGAGGCGCTGGAGACCTTCCTGGCGAAGCAGTAGGAGGTGCGGGACCGCGTGGCGTGATCGGGCACGCGGTCCCGGCCCCTCACGCCTGCTCGAACTCCTGCCGCTGCCGGCCCAGCCCCTCGATCTCCAGCTCCACCACGTCCCCGGCCCGCAGATACGGCTTCGGCTCGGGCCGCCCCAGCGCGACGCCCGCCGGGGTCCCCGTGTTGATGACGTCCCCGGGGTACAGGGTCATGAAGTGGCTGACGTACCGCACGACCTCCCCCACCGGGAAGATCTGCTCGGCGGTCGTGCCGTCCTGCTTCAGCTCGCCGTTGACCCACAGCCGCAGCGCCAGGTCCTGCGGGTCGGGCACCTCGTCGGCGGTCACCAGCCACGGCCCGAGCGGGTTGAACGTCTCGCAGTTCTTGCCCTTGTCCCAGGTGCCGCCCCGCTCGATCTGGAACTCCCGTTCGGACACGTCGTGCGCCACCGCGTACCCGGCGACATGCGCGAGCCCCTCCTCGGCGGACTCCAGATAGCGGGCCGTACGGCCGATGACGACCGCCAGCTCCACCTCCCAGTCCGTCTTGGCCGACCCGCGCGGCACCAGCACGGTGTCGTCGGGGCCGACGACCGTGTCCGGCGCCTTGAAGAAGACGACCGGCTCGGACGGCGGCTCGGCGCCGGTCTCGCGGGCGTGGTCGTGGTAGTTGAGGCCGATGCACACGATCTTGCCGATCCGCGCGAGCGGCGGCCCGATCCGCAGCCCCTCCGGGTCCAGCGCGGGCAGCTCGCCCGTGCCGGCGGCGGCGCGGACGCGGCCGAGCGCCGCGGGGTCGGCGAGCAGCGGTCCGTCGATGTCCGGGACGAGGCCCGACAGGTCCCGCAGGATCCCCTCGGCGTCGAGCAGCGCGGGCCGCTCCGATCCGGCCGTACCGACGCGCAGCAGCTTCATGGTCACAATCTCCCTCGATCGTGGGGCGCCCTCCGACGGGTGCAGCCATCGGAGGACTGGTCGATCCTCCAAGCTGCACAGCCAGTCCGCAAGACCCGGTTCACGTACTGGACCAAGGCCTCGGAGTCATCGGTGGCCATCGGGGCATCGGGTCATCGGGTCATCGGTAGAGGGCGGCGCGCTCGATGGCGCTCCAGGTGGTGCTGGTCACCACGTAGAGGGCGGCGGCCAGCGGCACCACGGCGACGGTGAAGAGGGTGAGGAAGGACATGAACGGCATGACCTTCGTCATCGCGCCCATCGCCCCCATGCCGGGCACGGCCTGCCCGTCGGCCACGGGCGCCACCGGGTTGGCGGCCATCATCCGCTTCGTACGCCGGTAGTTGAAGACGGCGACCACGGCGACCAGCAGGAACAGCGCGAGGTAGACCAGCCCGGCCGGGCCGAGGGCCCCACCGGCGCCGAGCGCGTCGGCCCAGCGGTCGCCGAGGGGCGCGGCGAACAGCGCGTGGGACAGCAGCTCGTTGGCGTGACCGCCGATCGTGGTGTTGGAGAAGAGGTGGTAGAGGAGGAAGAAGGCGGGCAGCTGGAACAGGCCCGGCAGACAGCCGGCCAGCGGGGACACCTTCTCCTTGGTGTGCAGTTCGACGATGGCCCGTTGGAGCCGCTCGGGGTTCTTCCCGTGCCGCTTGCGCAGCTCGGCGATCTTCGGCTGGAGCTCGGTGCGCGCCTTCTGCCCGCGCGCGGCGGCCCGGGACAGGGGGTGCACGAGCAGTCGTACGAGCGCGGTGAACAGGACGATCGCGGCGGCGGCCGCGGTGGCACCGAACAGCGGGGTGAGCAGATCGGCGAGCCGCTGAACGAGGTCGGCGAAAACGGACATGGGTGAGCCCTCCGTGGGTCTCGTCGTGCCGGAGTGGGGCGGATGCCGGTGAACGGCATGGCGGCATGACGACCCGCGTCGGGTCACACGGTCAGGACGGACGGTCGGGAGTGCGTGCCCTACGCGGTGGTCGCCGGGAGGGCGTGCCCGGGCGCGCGGGGCCGTGGCCGGCCGGAGGCGTCGGGGTCGCGTTGGGGCAGGAAGGCCGTACGGCGGGCCCGGTCACGGATGGCCGTCCGTACGCGTGTGGGCGGTACGGCGGGCGCGGCGCGCGAGGCGAGCAGCGAACAGGCGGCGAACGCGGAGCTCGCGGCGGCGGTGGCGGCGAGCGCGACGGTCGCGGAGAGGCTGCCCGTGTCGAGCAGCGTGATCTCCAGGAAGAGGACGACCAGGAGGGCGGCGGGGCGCAGGCGCGCGGCGATGCGGATCATCGGCTGCCCCCCTCTGGTGCTGCTGGCGCTTGCTCGCGTTCGTTCGTTCGTTATACAGGACGTCCGACGGGAGGGGTTCGTTCCGCCCAGCCTGGGGACGGCCGTCAGGCGGGCTCGAGTTCGAGGGGTTCCAGCAGCCGCTTGGGCCGCAGCAGGGCCCGGCTGACCGGATCCGCCGGCTCCGGGTCGAGCCCGGGTCCCGGCAGCATCTCGACGTCGGCGGCGGGTACGACGATCCCGCAGGCGGGGCATTCGCCGTACGCCCCGAGCCCGGTCCCGCAGGGGGCGTGCCGGAAGACGCGCAGCGGCCGGTCGCCGAAGTGCTCGCGGCCCCACATGCCGAGCGCCCGCAGGGTCGGCCACAGGGCGACACCGCGGTCGGTGAGGACGTACTCGTCGCGCGGCGGGGACTCCTGGTAGCGGCGTTTGGCGAGGACGCCCTCCGTGGTGAGCGTCTGGAGGCGGGCGGCCAGGACGGCGCGCGGGATGCCGAGGTGGACGAGGAAGTCGTTGTAGCGCCGGACGCCGTAGAGCGCGTCGCGGACGACGAGGAGCGTCCACCGCTCGCCGACGACCTCCAGCGCGCGGGCGATCGAGCAGTCCTGCGTCGCGTAGTCCTTGCCCAGTGCCATGACGTCCACTGTACAGCTTTCCACCTCCTTGGTTCGGTGAACAGACCGACGATGCTACGGTGTGACGCATGCCCAAGTTCACTGAACGAACCGACGTCGCCGCGGCCCCCGGGCCGACCGCCGTCGCGACCTCGCCGCCCGCCGAGGAGGCCTCGCCCCGCTCGGGCCGGGCCACCCTCGCGCTGACCAGCGCCGCCACCGCCGTGGCCCTGATGACGTACACGGCCCCGATGGTCACGCTCCCCGAGACCGCCGCCGATCTGCACACCCCGCTCTCCGCCCAGGCGTGGCTCCTGAACGGCACCCCGCTGGGCCTCGCCGCCGTCCTCCTGGTGGCGGGCAGCCTCGCCGACGACTACGGGCGGCGCCGGATCTTCGTCGCGGGCACCCTGGCGCTGGGCGTCACCACCGCGCTGGGCGCGCTGACCAGCTCGACCTGGCTGTTCACGCTGGCCCGGGTCGCGCAGGGCGGCGCGAGCGCGGCCCTTCTCGCCAGCAGCCTCGGCCTGATCGTGCACGCCTTCCCGAGCCCGCGCGGCCGGCTGCACGCCACCGGCGTATGGGGCGCGTTCGTCAGCGGCGGCATCGCCGTGGGCCCCCTCGTCGCCGGGGCGATGCCCGACTGGCGGGTCACCTACGCCGTCCTGGGCGCGGCCGCGCTCGTCGTGGCCGGCCTGTCCCGTCGCGCCCTCACCGAGTCCCGCGCCCCGCGCGGCGGCCGCCCCGACCTGGCCGGCGCCGTCACCTTCGGCCTGGCGCTGGTCTCCCTGGTCGCGGCGCTGACCCTGGGTCGCGACGGCTGGCTGCGCGCCCCCGTCGCGCTGCTCCTCCTCGCGACGGTGCTCCTCCTCGGCCTGTTCGCCGTCGTGGAGCGGCGCACGGCGACCCCGATGATCGACCTGGGCCTGCTCCGCCGCCCCGGCTTCCTGGCCTCCTCCACCGGCGGACTGTTCACCGGCTTCGCGGTGATCGGCCTGTTCAGCCTTCTGCCGACGCTGCTCCAGCAGACGCTCGGCCTGTCCGCGATGGACACGGCCTGGCTGTTCCTGCTGTGGTCCGGCCTGTCCTTCGCCGTGGCCCTGCAGGCCCGCAGACTGGCGGGCCGGATGGCACCGCGCCTCCAGCTCGCCCTCGGCTTCGCGCTGCACGCGGCCGGCGCCCTGGCCCTGCTGGGCGCGCTCGGCTCCGGCACCTGGACCCGGCTGCTGCCCGGCCTGATCGTCGCCGGGGTGGGCAGCGGTCTGCTGAACGCCGCGCTGCCCCTGCTCTCCGTGGAGTCGGTGCCGCCTCAGCGGGCCGCGATGGGCTCGGGCGCCCAGCAGACCTTCCGGTACATCGGCTCGTGCGCCGGTGTGGCCCTGACCATCGCCGTCGTCACCTCGACGAAGGGCGGCCTGGCCCACGGCGGCGACATCGCCCTGGTCGTCTCGGCGGTCCTGGCCCTGGTCGCGGCGGCGGCCGTGGCGGCCCTCCGGGAGCGGACGGCCTGACCGCCCCGCGGGTCAGCGCCCCCCGGACGGAGACGAGCTTCGCCCACACCACCAGGCGGTACGTCGACGTGAACTGCGGGGTGCAGGTGGTGAGGGTGAGGTAGTGCCCCGGCGTCGTATAGCCGTACCCGGGCACGACGCCGGAACGTGGGACGGGCGCGAGGACACCGCCGTCCCCGGGCGTGGTCCGCGGCAGCACCCGGTCCACGGCGTACGTGTGGACGGCCGCCCGCGTCTCGATCCGCACCACGTCCCCGGCCCCGAGCCGGTCGAGACGCCGGAACGGCTCCCCATGCGTGTTCCGATGCCCGGCGAGCCCGACGTTCCCGGCCTCCCCCGGCTGCTGGGTGCGCGGATAGTGCCCGACCCACCCCTGATCGAGCGCCCCACGCCGGGCGACGCCTTCGGCGACGGGGACGCGGAGATGGAGACGGGGGATGGAGAGGACGGCGTGGGGGCGGGTGCGGGTGGCCTTGGTGGAGGGGGTGCGGGGGTCGGCGGGGGCCGACGGGACGGTCGTACGGGAACCGTCGCTCGCGGCGGTAGGGCCACGCGTATGTGGCCCGTCTCTTTGATCCCCGCCGTCTCTTTGATCCCCGCCGTCTTTTTGATCCCCCAGTCCCGCTCGAGGGCGCGCACCTCGCGCTCCGCGCTCGCCCGGGCCTCGCGGTTCGTCCACCACACCTGGTGCACGACCAGGAGCGCGAGCACGGCGCCCACGGTGACGAGGACCTCCCCCGCGCTCCACACCACCCGCCGCGCCACGGCACGCCGCCGCAGCCGGCCGTGCCGCACGACGCGCACCCGCTCCGCCATCACAGCCGCCCCCTCCGCCGAAGCCGCCCGCACGATAGGGCCGACGGCGCGCGGTTCCCAGCCCCTTCGGGACCCTTTTCCTCCCCCCTCCGTCCTCTCCACGGACATCCACGCGCAGTACGGTGTCCCCCATGCGCCCCGACACGCCTGCCGAAAACGTCGACCACACCGCCGAGGCGGCACGCCTGGAGCGAACCGCCGGTATCTACCCCGAGGACGCCGAGGCCCTGCTCCTGCGCGCCGCGGCCCACTTGGAACTGTCCGGCGACCGCCCCGCCGCGACCGCCCTCTACGACCGCCTGCTCGCGTCGTCGGCTCCCTTGGAGAACCCCCATCTGGTACGGGCCCTCAAGGCGTCCAACCTCTGGGAGTACGGCCACGAGGCCGAGGCCAGGGCGATCATCGACGGCGTCCGCGCGTCCGCGCCGCGGGACCCGGCCCCCTGGGTGATCGTCGCGGAGTCGCTGGAGGCGCACGACGAACTGGAGCAGGCGCAGGAGACGTTCACGGAGGCGGCCCGCCTGCTGCTGAGGGACGTCGAGGAACCGCCGTACGCGACGCATCCGCTGCTGTTCGGGCGCCACCGGGTCCGCCGCATGCTGGGCCTGGCCCACGACGAGTGGGACGCGCTGGCGGACACCCTGCACTCGATGCCGGTGTCCCTGGACGAGCTGCACGACCCCAAGCGGGTCTGGTCCCTGGGCTCGGACAACCCGGCGGAGCTGGAGGCGGAGATCTCCCGCCTGCGCGCCGAGCTCGGCGCCTACCGGGAGGCCCTGTCGCGCCCGTTCCCCGTGGCGATGCTGCGCTGGCCGGCGGACGAGCTGACGGAACTGCTGACGGCGTACCCGTCACTGTCCGCCGAGTACCCCTCGCACGACGAGCACCTGGCGACGATAGAGACGTCCCTGCGCGAACTGTCCGCCTCCGGCACCCCGAACCTGGGCATCGTCACCGGCACGGTCCCTTCCTACGAGGCCTTCGCCGCCTCCGAACTCTCCTCCCCGGACGACCCGACCCTCCTCCCCCAGTACGCGACCACCCTGGCCGCCCGAGGCCGAGCCATCGCCTGGCCCCCGCAGCGGGGGGCGGCTTGCTGGTGCGGGTCGGGGCGGGTGTATGGGGAGTGCCATGGGACGGACACGACGGGCTGACGCCGGCCCGGATCCGCGTGCGGGGCGGCCGTCCGAGGAAGGCGGCCCCACACCCCCGGCGCGCCGGCAGAATGCTGTTGTGTCCGGTGCCATCCCCTCCTCCCCCGCCGTGTCGGCTCGGATGAGCAGACAGAGCAGCAAGGACACGGCCGCCGAGTTGGCGGTACGGCGCCTCCTGCACGCGGCGGGACTGCGCTATCGCGTGGAGTACCCGGTGCCGGGGATGGCGCGTCGACGTATCGACATCGCGTTCACCTCGGTCAAGGTCGCCGTCCTGATCGACGGCTGCTTCTGGCACGGCTGCCCGGTGCACGCGACACAGCCCAAGTCGAACGCCGAGTGGTGGCGGCAGAAGCTCGACCGCAACATGGCGCGTGACGCGGAGACCACCGCGCATCTCACGGCAGCCGGCTGGGAGGTGCTCCGGTTCTGGGAGCACGAGTCCCCGGAGGACGTGGTGGTGGCTGTGGCGGCGACCGTGGAGCGTCGCCGTGCCGAACCGATCCGGGGGAGACATCGATGACCGCTCCGACCTTCGTCGACGTGTGCTCGGGGGGCGGTGGGCTCGCGCTGGGATTGGAGCGCGCGGGGTTCCGGTCGGTCCTGCTGCTGGACGAGGACGCCGACGCATGCCGGACCCTCCGCCACAACAGACCGCACTGGAACGTGCTGCAGACCGATCTGTTGGACTTCGACCCGGCCGAGCATCCCGTCAGCCATGACGTGGATCTCCTGGCCGCGGGCCTGCCCCGGGTCAGATCGAGTGCGACCGTCGGTCGGGCGGACTCGCACACGGAGGAGCGCCTGCTGAAGGCCGCCGTCTACCTGGTGCACGCCATACGGCCTCGGGCCGTGCTCATCGAGAACGTCCCCGGACTCGCCCACGCCGACGAGTACCGGCCGATCCGCGACTTCGCCCACGCGGAACTGGCCCACCTGGGATACGAGTTCAACTGGTTCGTCACCAACGCCGTCGACTTCGGCGTGCCCCAGAGCCGCAAACAGGGCGTCCTGGTGGCGGTCGACCGCGATCGGGCCGGTGCGTTCCTCCCGCCGACGCCGACCGTGTCGGAGCCGGCGACGGTGGGTGCCGCCCTGAAGGCGTCCATGGCCGCGCGCGGTTGGCCGGACGCCGACCGCTGGGCCGCGCAGGCCGACCGACCGGCGCCGACCCTCGTCGGGGGCTCGAAGAACCGGGGCGGAGCCGACCTGGGGCCCACCGGGGCCAAGCGCACCTGGGCGACCCTGGGCGTCAACGCCGGCAGCCTGGGGGACGAGACTCCCGGCCCGGACTTCGTCTGGAACCCTGCGCTCGGCCGGGACCACATGGTGAGGATCACAGTCGAGCAGGCGGCGCTGCTCCAGGGCTTCCCCGACTCCTGGGCCGTGACCGGGCGCAAGACCGCCCGCTACCGGCAGATCGGGCATGCGACGCCCCCTCCGGTCGGCGAGGCACTGGGCCGTGCCTTCGTCGAAGCGCTGGACGGGGATTCCGCGACCGTCCACGCCGGCTAGACTTCCGCCACATGACCAGCGCGGCGCCACACCAGTCCATCCTCGACAAGCCCTTTGTCCTTGATCTCTTCGCGGGACCCGGAGGTCTGGACGTCGCCGGACACGCGCTCGATGTCCCGAGCCTCGGCATCGAGTGGGACCGAAGCGCCTGCCTGACGCGCTATGCGGCCGGGTTGGACACCCTGCACGCCGATGTGAGCGCCGTCCGCAGGGACGCCTTCGAGTCCCTGCCGCCGGAGATCAACATCCTGGCCGGCGGACCTCCGTGCCAGACGTACTCGGTGGCCGGCAAGGGCGCGGGCCGCAAGGCGCTCGAGGAGGTCAAGGGCTACATCGAACGCCTGATGGCCGGTGACCCCGACGACGAGATCGACGCGGACCTGGAGCAGCTGACCGACCCGCGCACGGCGCTGGTCCTCGAACCCCTCCGCTATGCCATCCAGGCGACCAGGAGCGCCAACCGCGACCGGCGTCCGTACGACGTGATCGTCCTGGAACAGGTCCCCGCCGTGGTGGCCGTGTGGAACCACTACGCCAAGGTGTTGCGGGAGACGGGTCTTCCGGACGGCACCAAGTACGAGGTCGTCGTCGACGTCCTCGCCACCGAGACGTACGGCGTGCCGCAGACACGGTCCCGTGCGGTGCTGATCGCTCGACGCGTGGGCCTCGGCCGGCCGTCCCTGCCGCCGCCGACCCACCGCGCGTACGAGGCGAAGGCCTGGAACCGGGAAGCCGCGGAGGCCGCGAACGCGGTCCTGCAACCGACCCTCGACGACCAGGACATCGAGCCGCTGGACTCGGACCCCACGGACAGCGGTGACAGCGGCCTCGCGCCCTGGAGGTCGATGGGCGAGACCCTGGCCGACCCGGTGGGCGGTCATCCGGGTCGGCGCACGCCGTTCCTCGTGCGCTCGAACTACGGCAGTTCCGGGCTGCCCGGGAGGCGTGGTGTGCGGACCGACCGGCAGCCCGCCGCCACGGTCACCGGCCGGATCTCCCGGTTCGTGGTCTTCGAGCACCTCGACGAGCACGTGGTCCGCGAGGGCGCGCGGTTCAGCATGAACGAGGCGGGGATGCTGCAGAGCTTCCCCCCGGACTACCCGTGGTCCGGTACGGCACAGGCCCAGCAGGTGGGCAACGCCGTACCGCCCCTGTTCGGTGCGCACCTGCTGAGCGCCGCCCTCGGGCTTCCCGTGCCGGACCCGGACGTCCTGCGCCGGCCGTGGGTGCCGGCCACGAAGGAGGAGCAGGCCAAGCTGCGCAGTCACGGCTGCGGTCTCGCCGACTCCTGCACCGCCCGCTGCCCGGACCCCGCGGACCAGGCCCCGGCCCGTTCCTCCGCCGGTGCTCGCGCGAAGTCGGAGGCGGACTAGGCACCGAGACGTCGGCGCCGTCGGCGTTCCCGGTCAGTCGCCGCTTCGTCGGCCCCTGATCGGCGCGGTCTCGAACAGTTCCATGAAGTAGTCCGTGAGCGCGTCTACGGACTCCTCCGGGACGGGGTCCTCGTCCGGTCCCTCCGGCAGCCCGTGTCGGGCGACCGGGGGCGCAGTGCTCGCCTCGGCGATCCACTCCCGCAGCGGAACGGGGTCCCTGGGCTCGTCCGGCCCGAGGACGTCGTAGGTCAGGGTCGCGCCCGCCGTGCTGATCGCCATGCTCAGACCGTTGATCTCCCGTCCGGTGGTGACCCGGCCGCTCTTCAGCAGGCGTACCAGCGCCTGGGCCGTGGGGCGGTGGTCGATCACTTCCATGCGCAGGACCGTGTGGATGAGGTCCTGGTTGCCGCACGCGATCTCGACAGGTGCGTAGTCCGGTCCGTTGCGGAACAGTTCCGCCGCCCACCACAGACGCGAGAAGCACTGCCGGTCCGCCGGCCCCCGGAAGCGGTCCGCGGAGACCCGTCGCACCGGCCTGTTCGCCGTCGCCTCGGACAAGTGGCGCCAGACCACGTAGTCGGGGGCGATCGCCAGGGCGATGTGGTTCCACAGGCGCCTGTCCGCCGCCTCCCGCCGGGTCAGCCGGAGCGTGGCGTGCAGCCGGGGCGCGAGCCAGGCGTCGGCTCGGGTGCGGTCGTCGCGGAACGCGTACATGGCGTCGTCGACGAGGCTCCGGATCGGTTCGGCCGACCATCTGATGTCGTCCTCGGGAAGTTCCTCGACGACCTTGGCGAGGTCGATGCCCCCATGGACCTGTTCGGCCTTGAGCAACTCCTCGGTCAGGAACGGGTCGACGGCCGAGGCCGCGAGCAACGCCAGGCGATCCGGAACGTGGTTGGGCTTGCTGATCACGTCATTTCTCCCGGTTCATCTGTTCCAGACCACGGATGGCGTACGCGAGCGCCTTGGTGGCATCGGCACGACGTGCGGCCGCGTAGTGGATGCGGGTCTGGAGCTCCACCCAGCCCGAGTCGCCGGTGCGGCGGCGGTGTACCTGCCTCAGGGCCTCCTCGACGTGCACACCGGGGACGACGTCCGGGAGCATCTCCCGCAGCACCTCGCCCTGCCAGTCGGTCGGGAAGACGGGTCCGCCTCCCGGCTCCACCTCCAGGTCGCCGATGGCACCGTGGAACACGGCCGTCCACACGTCGGTGGCCATCTGGGCGACCAGGAGGTCGCGCACCTTGCTGTCCACGCCCGAGCCGCTGCTGTCCAGCAGCCCGAAGAACCCCTCGATGTCGGTGTTCACGAACACGGTGGGGACCCGGGCCGAGGTGTCGACGATCCAGGGCACGTCGGCATAGGCGCGCAGCCAGTCCCGGGAGCTCCTGCTGAACGAGGCCTTCTGCACGTCCAACTGGAGTCCGCGGACCGGTTCCTCGGAGACCGTGTCGACGATCCAGCTCCGGTCCGTCTCCGCGATCGACCGCCCGCGCACCCCGTCCACGGTCCCGACGGCGTGCACGGCGAGCGACGCCCGGCTCAGGTGGTTGTCGCGCAGCACCTCCACCGAGCCCGACCAGTCCCGACCGTCTCCCGTGTCCCGGGTCAGGTCCGTGGCCGTGCGGATGTTGGTCTCTCCGTCCGTCAGCACCGCCAGGACCCGCAGATCGGACCAGGCCGCTTCCTCGGCGGTCGCTCCGGGCGGCAGCGTGGCGGAGAGCCCGATCGTGGCGCTCACCCAGTCGGTGTGGCCGGCGATCCCGAGAGCCACCGCCTGCTGCTGGGTCGAGTACGCCGTGGTCTCCAGCTGGTCGCGGGTGCCGTCGGAGAGCTTGAGGGACACCGACGTCACCCTGACCGTGATCGGCCGGTTGAGCCTCTTGTACGGGTAGATCTTCACGGTCACTCCCCCTTGCCGGCACGGAGTTCGACGACGAGACGGGTGAGCGTGGTCCGGACCGGGTGGCTGGTGACGTCGGTGCTGCCGCGGAACTTGGCGCGTCGGGTGCCCGGCGGGAAGCGCAGGATGCCGTCCTCCACCTCGCAGCCCTCCAGGGCCACGAGCTCCGCCCAGTCCAGTCGGGGGCGACCGCCGGAACGCACGTCCAGCTGCGCCACCGGAACCATCGGAACGATCTCGTCGCCGCGCGGGATGCTCACCTCAGCGGTGATCTGCCACTCGCCGCCGTCGCCGATCGTCGCGTCGAGCCCGTCCAGTACGGGGACGACCGGACCGCCGGGCGCCTTGGCCTTGGGACGTGTCTTCACCGTCAGTGCCTTGCGCAGCGCCTCACCGCCCTGGCTCCCGCCCCGTTTCGGCCGCGCGACCAGTTCCCGGACGGCGTGGTTGACCTCGGTCGTCAGCGTGTTGATGCGGCGGTAGGCGGAGGGCGACCAGCGCAGGGTGAGTTCCTCCGTCTGCCCCCAGCGGTCGTGCTCGGGGGGCTCGGCGGCCCGCAGGAAGTCCTCGGCCTCCTTCGCGAAGGGCGCCGATTCACCGGCGGCCTCTCCCACCAGGAGGACAGCCTGGAACGGATTGGTGCCGAGCGGCAGGTTCGGGACGCCGGCCTTCTTCACCGTCATGCGATTGCCGCGCAAGGAGTGCACCTGGTTCTTCGGCGTGTCCTTGTCGTTGGCCGCCTCGGTGACCAGCAGGACCGCCTGATGCGTGCCGAGGGTGCCCCGGGCGCCCCCGGACAGGGGCAGCCTCAGCGGGACCGTCCGCGTGGCGACCTGACCGGCCTCGGTGAGCCGGTCCACCGTGGTGCCCTCGTAGTGGGCGCGCAGGGCACGGGTGCGGGAGGGCTGCTCGACGGAGGGGTCGACCTGTTCCTCCGGCACGACCACCTCGCCGTTGCGCAGGGTCCGGACGGAGACCTCCAGCAGGGGCAGCTTGCCGCCTCCACCGATCATCGCGGCCCAGAAGTCCCGTCCCAGGGCCTCGACCAGACGGCGGTGCATCTTCCGGATGTCCCGGGTGTCCCCGCCGTTCTCCTCCTCCGGGATCTCCTCCTCGGTGTCGATGTCGCTGCCGTACGCGTGGTCGTCGAGGCTGGCCACGTCGTGCGCGCCCACGATGAGGAAGGACGTGCCGGGCTCGTCGCTCTCCCGGGTCAGGTGCAGACGGGCCACGGTCTCCTCGTCGGCCCACCAGGAACGGGCGACGTCGGCGCCGGGCGTGTCCGGGTCCGGGCGCCCGAACCAGGCGGGGCCCGCGTAGGGCCGGCCGTCGACCTCGCGCCAGGGCAGTTCGAGACGGCCGATGACGCGTCGCTCGGTGCGTCCCTCATGCGGCTCGGACAGGGTGGAGTTGATGAGCACCAGACCGAGCGCGCTGGTCGCCCACAGCGTCGCCTTGCCCAGGCCGTACGAACCACCGGCGGCCGGACCCGACTTGAGGCTCTCCAGCTGACGCCTCACCACCGCGGCGAACTTGCCGTCCGCGTAGTCGTCGCCGATGAGCCCGGACGCGTTGTAGTCGTCGACCCGGAGCAGGACCAGTCGGCCCTTCTCGTACATGTCGCGCACCCCGGCGTCCACGACCCTGCCGACCTTCTGGCTGCCGACGGTGTCCGAGACCGCGGAGTAGTGCGGGAACAGATCGTTCCACAGGATCGCCTCGCGGAAGGCGTCGAGCGCCTCACCGGTCAGCTCGTGCAGGGTGTAGCGGACCCGCACCGGGCGGCCGTTGTCCGTCAGGCGCTCGTCGAGGCTGTTCTGACAGGTCTCACGGGCCAGGACCTGCACATCGGCATCGAAGGCGAAGGCCGCGGCATTTCCCAGGTCACGCCCTCCGTCGGGGTAACCGGGGCGGTGGTACCAGGTGACGGGCAGGCCGGCCCGGGTGTCGGTGGTGCGGGTGTGCACCGTGCCCACGTCCGTGCCCAGTGCCCTCGCGATGTCCGTCATCACGGTCGGGCGGGGCGTCGACCGGCCGGTGATCCAGGCGGACACGGCCGCCCTCGTCAGCCCGAGCTCCTCGGCCAGTTCGGCCTGTGTCTTCCCCGAGAGCTTGAGCTGTCGGGCCAGCCAGGGCCCGAACTCCTCACCTGTCTCCACGCGTTACCTGCTCTTCCTCGGCGTCCCACGACGGATCGGACCGGCGATCAGCAGGCTAATTTGACACAAGCCGCCACGTCAATTGGCAGTTGACCTCGCTCCACCCCTCGAACGACCTTGAGATGACACCCCATTTGTCCACTTTGCCACCCAATGCGCCTCTGTGACCCACCTCCAAGCGGAACGCTCAACTCCCCTTAGGTGGCGCCAGATTGGGACTTGCACATTCGAGTGACCGCCGATACCTTTGTTGACGTTGGGATACCCAGCTCGCTTTTCGAATCTCGCAAGGAGATTCCAGGGCGGCCCTGGGAGAGGTGCGTCCACCCTCAGGCAGAACCGCCCGGAGGTGCCGCTCCGGGCAAGGACTTCAACGAAAGTGCTGGCGGTCGAACGTTTCTCTCCGCTAGCGTTTTCACGGGGGATCTCGTCTCATCGGACAACAGTTTTCCCACGGGTGTTGCAGACCCATATGCTCACCCCTGCGCAGATCGACGAGGATTACGCGAAATATATCGGGGGTGGGTCACGTCATGACCGAAGAGCAGGACAATGGCGACTACTTTCAACTGGAGTCGTCCCGGGAATTAAGCTCGTTCCACACGAGCATCTGGATGGCTGGGAGCAAGGCGGAAGCGAGCCGTATCCTTCGCGAGCACCAGTTGTCCGAGGAAGAATTCGTCTACAGGTTCCCCGAACTGGCCAAGCGCGTCCAGGTTCTCCCGGACACGCTCCCCCACTCCGACGGACATAGCGACTGAGCTGCCGTTCGGCCGTTCTCGGGCACCCATCACCGACATCTTCGCCCGTCGGCTGAAGATGTCTCACCAGCACATAGGCGTACCCATCGACCCGGGCGGGCCGGCCGCGCGCGCTTTCCGCCGCCGGCCCGCCCCAAGACTTTGCTCGAACCGCGAGAACATTCAGGAGTGGAGAGCCGTGTCGTCGTCATCCTCAGAGGTAGTCCGTACCGTTCTCGAACAATCCTCCCGCGTCCTGCAGACGTATGCCGTCGACGCCGGCCTCGTGGCCGAACACGCGAACGGGGAGCGCCGTATCACTCAGGGCGGATACGGCGACCGCCAACTCTTCGAACTTGTCCAGAACGCTGCCGACGAGATCGCCGCCGAGCCGGGCGGACGCATTCAAGTCGTCCTCACCGAAAATCATCTGTACTGCGCCAATGAGGGCGATCCGATGACCCCTGAAGGCGCGGAGACAATTCTCCGGATGAGTATGTCGCGCAAGCGGGGTGGCCAGATCGGGCGTTTCGGAGTGGGCGTGAAATCGGTGCTCGTGGTGACGGACACCCCGCAATTCTTCAGTCGCACCGGGAGCTTCGGGTTCGACCGCTCATGGTCGTACGAGCAGATCAAGGCCGTCCCCGGAGTGACCCAGCGCTACGGCGATGAGTTCGCCGCCCCCGTCCTGCGCATGGCCCGCCCGCTCGACGACTCGGCCGAGCGGGCCGCCGACCCCGTCCTCGACGAACTGCTGACCTGGGCCACCACCGTCGTGCGACTCCCCCTTCTCCGCAAGGCCGACGACCGGCTGGGCAAGGACATGCACGGCGGTCGCGGCAAGGATCACGGCGAGCCGCGCCAGGAGTTCCCGGTCGGTTTCCAACTCTTCTCCCCGCACGTCGCGAAGGTCGTGCTCGAGGACCGCAGGCCGCGCCCCGTCGTGCGACGCACCCTCACCACGCACCAGGAGGGCGACCTGCACACCGTGGTGGAGGAGCGGACCGGCAAGGTCACGGCCACGGACAGGTGGCGGGTGTTCACCACCACCCATCGACCCGGCGTCGAGGCCGGTGCGGACGCGGGTGAGCTGCACGACCGGCTCGCCCTCGACCTCGCGTGGGGAGTCCCCGCCCTGCGGAAGGACCCGGAGAGCGGTCTGTACGTCAACGCCCGGACGCGGGGCCGCGGCACGTTCTGGTCCTTCTTCCCGACGAAGTACGAGATGTCGTTGAGCGGCATCCTCAACGGGGCGTGGAAGACGAACGAGGACCGGCAGAACCTCCTCGACTCCTCCCCCTTCAACCAGGAGATGCTCCGCGTATCGGCGAAGCTCGTCGTCGACTCGCTCCCCGCGTTGGCGCCGGCCGAGGACCCCGCCGCCTATCTCCCCCTGCTGCCGGGCCGTGTCAAGGAGGCGATCAGTTGGGCCGACGAGTTCCTGACGCGTGCCATCTGGGCCCTGACCGCCAAGTCCCCGTCGCTGCCCGACCAGGACGGCGTCCTGCGCGCCCCGACTCAGCTGCGGATCCATCCCCGGCTGGACAAGGATCTGAAGCAGTTGTCGAAGTGGCTGCGGATGTGGCACGAGTGCCCCGGCCACCCCACCGACTGGCTGCACCCGAGCGTGGAGGCGAACGCGCTGCGCTCCGGCAAGGTCGAGCACATCCTCGAGGCGGCCGAGCACAAGAGGGCCGATGTCCAAGAGTGGTTGGAGGCCCTGGTCGCCGGCGGTACGGCACAGGCGTCGGCGGTGGCCGTCAGGATCCTCGCGGACATGGTCGAAAGCCGTTCGCCGTACGCCGAGGAGGCCCGTAAGGCGCGGATCGTGCTCACGGAGGAGCACGGCCTGGTCGCTCCGACGCACGGCAAGGTGTTCCGCCGGGCCGACCAGGGCGGGTTGCGGGAGTCCCTGGTGTATGTCGTCGACGAACTGTCCCAGGACCCGGCCCTGGCGCATGCCCTGAACGTCCTGGGCATCCGGGAGGCCGACGTCGAGGGCCGGTTCGTCAGCGTCCTCGACCAGGGATTCGACCACTACCGCCCGTCGGACTGGGAGCGCTTCTGGGAGCTCTTCCGTCAGGCCGGCGTCCGACGACTGGCGCACAGGGTCCTGGAGCGCGTGCCCACGCCCCGCAGGACCCTCTGCGTGCGGACCGCCGACGCGCGGTTCCGACCGATCGAGGACTGCATGCTGCCGGGCGACGTGGTCGACGCGCGGCGGGACCCCTCCGTCGCGGTCGACATGACCTTCCACTCCGACGACACGCCCTTCTTCTCCCAGGTCGGCCTGCGCGGGAGGCCGACCACCGGAGTGCAACCCGGTGAGGGCGAGGCCTGGTTCGAGGAGTACCGGCAGGCGATCCACGCCGCCCACCTGCGCAGCCTCGACAGCCGCGCGCCCCGTCCCACCCTGAACCGGATGAAGGTCGAGGGTGCCGCCATGGGCGGCCCGCTCCACCTCTTCCCCCGGCTGTCCCAGGAGTCCCGGGCCGCCTTCCTCGATGCGCTCCCGGACGACGCGGTGATCGACCGGTGGACCCGCCAGTTCGGCGCCCAGACCGGCACCCGGCAGGCGATCCCCTCGCCGATCCGCTGGATGCTCCGCAAGTACGGCACGGTCGCCACCTCGCGGGGAATCATGCCCCTGAAGGACGCCGTGGGGCCTCAGCTCGCCGCCTATCGCGACGTGCTGCCGGTCGCCGACATCTCGCCGGAGAAGGCACGCAAGCTGGGTCTGCCGACCACCATCGACGACGTACCGTCCGACCGCTGGGAGGCGCTGCTGGACGCCGTGTCCCGCAGCGAGGACGACACCTTCGTCGGCGCCACGTATGTGATGCTGACCCGCTTCGGCGCGGAGTTCCCCGAGAACTCGCTCACCCGGTGCCGGATCGGCGACCTGTGGGGCACCCGTCCCGACGGCGAGATCACGGTGGCCGCCGACGACGCCCAGTACCGGGCGCTGCGCGCCGAACAGCTCCCCGCGCTGCTCGTGCCGACGGCCGAGGACGCCGAGCTGATGATCGACAAGTGGGGCATGCTCCGTTACTCCGACGTGATCAGCCGGGAGACCCGCGAAGTGCCCGAAGGGGAGCCGGTGCCGCTCATCGAGCTGTACCCGGCCCTGCGCCAGCGCCTCAGCAGTGGGAACCGCAACACCCTGGTGCAACGCTGCGCGGAGCTGGAGGAGATCACCCGCACCCCGAACGGCACCCGCGCCGTCCCGCTCGAGGCGGTCGCCCAGCAGGGCCTCGTCAAGGTTCGCGTCCCGGTGGACGCCGAGCCGATGCTGGTCCTCATCGACCGCGAGATGGGACTCGGTCTCGGCCCTGCCGGCTGCCGGGCGGTACTGGAGCATCAGGAGCGCATGGCACGGGACAGCGCCATGCAGGCCGCGTTGAAGGCCGTACGGGATGCCGAGGACGTCGTCACCAAGATCGAGCTCCTGGTCGGGGCGGAGGCGTTGCGTGCCGGTCTTCCGGAGGGGCTGACGGAGGCCGAACTGCGGGCCACCGGCGGTGTGGAGCCGTCCGGACGTCGTATCGCGCAGATGGCGTTCAACGCGCACGGCGACGGTGTGCTCCAGCAGCACGCACGGGACGTCCAGGCCCGCTTCCCCAACGCGCCGGTCGGCTACACGGGTTCCTCCGCCGCCGTCGCCTTCGTCTCCGACCTGAGGCTGCCCATCGCGTTCGCCGGGTCGAGGACGCCGGCACCCCCGTCCTTCGAGACCGTCGACGGACCGCGCGACTTCCCGAGGCTCCACGCCTATCAGGAGGACCTGGTCCGGAGCATCTCGACCATGCTCGACCGGCTGGCTCCGCAGCGGGGCATGCTGTCGCTCCCCACCGGCGCCGGCAAGACGCGGGTCACCGCCGAGGCCGTGATCCGCTGGGTGAAGCGGGTGGGTGACCTGGAGGGTCCGCTGCTGTGGATCGCGCAGACCGAGGAGCTGTGCGAGCAGGCCGTCCAGAGCTGGAAGTTCGTCTGGAGCAAGGTGGGTGCCGAGCGCCCGCTGACCATAAGTCGGCTGTGGAGCGGCAACGAGGTCGGGAACGTCGTCGACCACCCGCACCTGGTGGTGGCCACGGACGCCAAGCTGGAGCGGTGCCTGGGCACCGACCAGTACTCCTGGCTCCGGGACTCCGCCCTGGTGATCGTGGACGAGGCGCACACCGCCATCTCCAAGCGCTACACCGAGATCCTGAGCCGTCTGGGGCTCACCCAGTACGAGACCTCCCGGCATCTGCTGGGGCTGACGGCGACCCCCTTCCGCAACAAGAACGAGGAGGAGACCCGCCGTCTGGTCAACCGCTTCGGCAACCGCCGCCTCGACGAGGGCGTCTTCCCGTCCGGCGATCCGTACCGGGACCTGCAGGAGTGGGGGATGCTCGCCCAGGTCGAGCATCGGACACTCCGCGGCGGTGAGATCGCCCTGACCCGGGACGAGCGCACCCACGCCGACCGCATGGCGATGCTGTCCCGCTCCGCGGAGCAGCGCCTCGCGGACGACCACGAGCGCAGCCTGCGCATCGTCGACGAGGTGGCGGATCTGCCGGAGGACTGGCCGACGCTGCTCTTCGCCACCTCCGTGGACCACGCCAAGTACCTCGCGGCCATGTTGAACGACCGCGGTGTGCGGTCCGCCGCCGTCGACTCGACCACCAGCGCCCAGGACCGTCGCACCCGTATCGAGAATTTCCGGAACGGTCGCATTCGCGTGCTCACCAACTACGGTGTTCTCACCCAGGGATTCGACGCCCCGGCCACCCGCGCCGTGGTCGTGGCCAGGCCGGTCTTCAGCGCGAACGTGTACCAGCAGATGATCGGTCGCGGTCTGCGCGGACCCCGGAACGGCGGCAAGGACAGCTGCCTGATTTTGAACGTCAGCGACAACATCGAGAACTTCGACACCCAGCTCGCCTTCACCGAGTTCGAGCATCTCTGGAGCCGTCCGTGACCGACGCCTATCTCGACAGCCCGCCGCTCACCGAGGAACAGCGGGCCGTGGTCGAGCAACCCTGGGACGCACGGGTCCTGGTGACCGCGGGAGCCGGGGCGGGCAAGACCCACACGCTGGTGCGCCGGCTCGAGGCGCTGTGCGGCGGTGAGGACCTCGAGGAGACGCTCGAGGCCACCGAGATCCTCGTGCTCACCTTCTCCCGGGCCGCCGCCCGGGAGCTGCGGGAACGGATCGCACGCCACGGCGAACGGGCCCGGCGGGTGCGGGCGCAGACCTTCGACGCCTGGGCGTACGGGGTGCTGCGTCAGGCGTACCCGGACAAGGAGTGGGCCGCGACGTCCTTCCTGGAGCGGCTCGAGGCGGCGGCGCGTGCCGTCGAGCACGGGGCGCTGGAGGCCGGCGACGCCGTGCCTCCGGCGCATGTAGTCATCGACGAGGTGCAGGATCTGCTGGGCGACCGCAGGGATCTCGTGGAGACGCTGCTCGATCGCTACCAGGACAGCTGCGGCTTCACGGTGGTCGGCGACGCCGCCCAGTCGATCTACGGCTTCCAGATCTCCGACCTCGGTGAGCGGGCGGACGAGACCGGTCGGTTCTTCGACTGGTTGCGTGCCTCCTACCCGGACGACCTGGTCGAGCTGCGGCTGACGCGCAACTTCCGGGCGGTCACCCCCGAGGCTTGCCTCGCGCTGGCCCACGGGGCGCGTCTCCAGCACGTCACCGACGCCGACGAGGCCGCGACGCTCTACGAGGAGATGCGCGAACTGCTCGTCGACCCGGCGAACGGCATGAAGCCTCTGACCGACCCGCTCACGCTCGGAGGATTGCGCGACTTCCCCGACACGTGCGCACTGCTGGCCCGCGACAACCGGCAGGCCCTCGTCGTGTCGGACCTCCTGCACCGACACGATGTGCCGCACCGCCTGCGGCGCCCGCTGGAGGACCGCCCCGTCCCGTACTGGGCGGCCGAACTCCTGCGCCGTACGGAGTCCTCGACGCTCTCCGAGGACCGGTTCCGTGGGCTGCTCGCGGAGATACCCCTGCCGTACGAGCCGAACACGGACGCGGTGTGGGCCGTGCTGCGCCGGGTGGCTCGGGGACCCGGTCGAGGCATCCTCGACCTCGAGCGGCTGCGGCGTCTGGTCGCCGACGGTCGTTTCCCGGACGAGCTGGCGGACCCCGAGACGGAGCGCGTCGTGGTGTCCACCGTGCACCGGGCCAAGGGCCTCGAGTTCGATCGTGTGATCGTGCTCGCCCCGCCGAGCGTCTCCGAGCTGCGCCGGCAGTTCAAGGAGAATCTCGACCTGCCGGGCGAGGCCCGCGCCCTGTACGTGGCGCTGACGCGCGCCCGCCAGGACCTGTACCACGTGGAGCCGCCCACACTGCCGGTGTTCCGACGGGTCGGCGGCCGGGAGACCGGTCGCCGGTTCGTGGGCGGATGGCGCTCCCACCTGCGGTACGGGATCGTCGGCGCGGGCGGGGACGTCTGCGCGGAGCAGCCTCCCGGCCATGACGGCGACGCCGTCGCCACCCAGGCCTACCTCCTGCGGGAGGTGCGGCCCGGCCACGACGTGGTGCTGCGGCGGAGCCACGACCTGCCGCTCGGTGAGTCGCAGAGCCCGCCGTACGTGCTGCTGCACCGGGGACGGGAGATCGGCGAGGCCTCGGAGAGGTTCCGCAAGGAGCTGTTCCAGGTGCAGAAGGTCAGCCGGACGTGGGAGCCCTGGTGGCCCGACGAGATCCACGGCCTGCGGGTGGACGCCCTGGAGTCCGTCGCGGGCAGCATCGCCGCCGGCGCGAACGCCGGCCTCGGTGACCGCGGGGTGTGGATCGCGCCGCGGATCAGCGGAATCGGAAGATACAGACGTGCGGACGGCCTCGAGGAGCAGCGCGCATGAGCCATTCGAAGACCCGGCATGCCGAGCACTATCGGGTGCGGGACGAGGAACTGTTGGCGGGTCTCCGCAGGGAACTGCTCGGCCCCGCGCCGGACGCGCCGCCGGAGGAGCGCGAGGAGGTACTGGCTCAGGACGCCCCGATCGACCGCTATCTCGCCGGTGTCCTCTACCCCCGGCCCGCGGACGCCGACGCCGAGCAGCGCCTGCGTGAGGACGAGGCGGAGCACGACGGGTTGGACGCCGCCCCGATGCGGACCCGCGAGGACGTCGAGGAGTCCGGGACCGCGCAGGAGGTCGGGGCCGCCGGGTCGCGTCGCCCCTCGTCCATGGGGCTGACCTTTGCCGTCCGACCCGCCATAAGCCGGCACGTCGTGATCAGTGCCCGGGCGGCCGTCTACCGTCCCACGGACGCGGACGGCAAGCCGGTCCCGGCCCGCCGCGCCGAGGCCCGTACGGTCTCCGATCAGCAGGAGCACTGGCGTCGCCAGGAACTCGCGCTGCCCGACTCCACGGTCGACGTGACCACGCCCGACCCCGACCTGCGCTTCGACCTGGCGGAGGGGGTCCTTCTGCGGGTGAACGTCCGACGGCCCGACGCGACGGAGGGCACGGTGACCGTCACGGTGACCCTCGTCAACACCCACAAGGTCGGGGAACGGGAGCTCCAGGACGCCTTCTCCCTGTTCCAGTGCGGGCTCGTGGTGCGCGCCGCCGACAGGGCCAGCGCCTTCGTCGAACGCCCCGCGCCCGATCTCGCGCACGACCCTGAGGTCGCCACCAGTCGCCTGCTGCACCGGCACGCGCCGACCTTCGCCGTCGGGCACGGCTGCGCGGCCGAGTGGGACTGGACGCCCTCGCCGGTCGGTGTGACGGACTCCCAGGACGCCGGTGTGTCCGAGGTCCGGAGCGAGTTCGTGCCGAGCGTGGAAGTGCTGCTCACCGATTCCAACCCCGAGATCGACAGCTCCGCCCTGTCCATGCTCGGTCTGGCCGAGCGTCCCGACGCGGAGGTCGTCGCCGCGCTGGAGGCGTTGGCCACCGGATACGAGCACTGGATCGTCCGCAAGGAGGCCGAGGCCGCCGACCTGATCGGAGGCCTCCACGAGGAAGCGGCCTCCCAGCAGGTCGCCGCCTGCCGGGAGGCACTGGACCGGATCCGTGCGGGCATCGGCCTCCTCCGCGACAAGCCCGACCTGATGCGGGCGTTCCGACTGGCGAACCGGGCCATGGCCGAACAGCGGGCTCGCAGCGCGTGGGTGAAGAGCGGCCGCGTCGGCTCCCCCGAGCCGTCCGAGGGCCGCTGGCGCCCGTTCCAGATCGCGTTCGTCCTGCTCTGCCTGGCCGGTGTCGACGACCCCGAGCATCCCGATCGGGAGATCTCCGATCTCCTGTGGTTCCCCACCGGTGGCGGCAAGACCGAGGCGTACCTCGGTCTGATCGCGCTGACGTCCTTCCTGCGCAGGATCCGACTCGGCGAGAACGGTGGCGGCGTCACCGTGCTCATGCGGTACACGCTGCGCCTGTTGACCCTCCAGCAGTTCGAACGAGCGACGATCCTCCTCTGCGCCATGGAACTGTTGCGCAAGGACCACCTCACGGAACTGGGGTCCGAGCCGTTCTCGCTCGGCATGTGGGTCGGTGAGTCGGCCACTCCGAACAAGCTGAAGGACGCGGCGGCCCAACTGGCGGAACTGCGCAGGGATCTCGACCGCCGGCTGGCGACGAAGAACCCCGTCCAGTTGCACGCGTGCCCGTGGTGCGGCACCCGTCTGGACGCCCGAGCCTACGAGGTCGACGAGGACGCGAGCCGGATGCATGTCCGCTGCCCCGGACCGGACTGCGACTTCACGGACGGCCTGCCCGTCCATCTGATCGACGAGGCGGTGTACGCCGCACGGCCGACGCTGGTCATCGCCACCGTCGACAAGTTCGCCTCCATGCCCTGGCGTCCGGACACCGCGGCCCTGTTCAACCGGGACGACCCGAACGACCCCACGCCGCCGCCCGCGCTGATCGTGCAGGACGAGCTGCATCTCATCTCCGGGCCCCTCGGGACCCTGACCGGGCTCTACGAGACCGCCGTCGACGAGCTCGCCGGTCGTCCCAAGGTGATCGCCTCGACGGCCACCATCCGGCGCGCCGGCGCCCAGGGCCGCAATCTCTTCGACCGCGAGGTACGCCAGTTCCCGCCGGCCGGACTGGACGCCCGGGACTCCTGGTTCGCCGTGGAGACCCCGCGCGAGGACAAGGCCAGCCGCCGCTACGTCGGCCTCCTCGCGCCCGGCACCAGTCAGTCGACCCTGCTCATCCGCACCTACGCGACCCTGTTGCACCGGGCGAAGCAGGCGACCACCTCGGACGAGGTCCGCGACGCCTACTGGAGTCTGATCGGCTATTTCAACAGCCTGCGTCTGCTGTCCGCCGCCGAACTGCAGGTCCACGACGACGTGGTGGCCTACCTGGAGCTGCTGGCCGCCCGCGAGGCCACGACCGTGCGTACCGTCGCCAACTACTCGGAGCTGACGAGTCGGATCGACGCCAGCGAGATCCCCGCCCGGCTGAAGGCCATCGAGCGAAGGTTCCCCGATCCGGACGTGGTGGACGTCCTGTTGGCCACCAACATGATCGCGGTGGGTGTCGACGTGGACCGGCTCGGGCTGATGGCCGTGATGGGCCAGCCGCAGACGACCGCCGAGTACATCCAGGCCACCAGCCGCGTGGGCCGCGCCCACCCCGGTCTGGTCGCCGTGATGCTCAACGCGACCCGCTCACGCGACCGCTCCCACTACGAGAACTTCCTGCACTTCCACTCCGCGCTGTACCGCGAGGTCGAATCGACCTCCGTCACCCCGTTCTCCGCCCGGGCACGCGAACGCGGGCTGCACGCGGTGATCGTCGCCCTGACGAGGATCATGCTCCCGGAGGCACGTCCCAACGAGGCTGCCGGCGACGTGGAGGCGTACGAGCACCGGATCCGCGACGAGATCAAGCCGGTGCTGCTCCGACGTGTCGCAGCCGTCACGCCCGAGGAAGCCGATCAGGTCTCCCGGGAGTTCGACGGGTTCGTCGACTGGTGGTGCGCGGAGGCCGACGTGCACAACGGCCTGCTCTTCGAACCGAGGAGGGGCAGCCGCGTCCCCTCACTCCTGCAGCCGTACGACGACGAGGCCGAGGACGCGGAGGCCTGGCCCACGCTGTGGAGCCTGCGTGACGTCGACGCCGAGTCCGCCCTGTTCTTGGAGGCCAGCCGATGACCCCGCCCCCCGCACGCCGTCGCCGTTCCGCCGCCGGTGGCACGGCACCCGCCCACAACCTGCCGCGCCGGGGTGCCGTCCGGCGGGCCCAGGCGATCACCACGTACGGCGTCGGTTCGTTGATCGCCGTCGACCACGAGTCCTTCGTGGTCTCGGGTCTGGACGGTGCCGACGAGCACTGGAGCTCGGACGAGTCGCCGAAGATCCATGAACGCCGACTCGCCCGGATCCTCGGCGTCCAGCACTTCCGGCTGCCGCCCGCCTCCGACGAGCACAGCAAGGACGGACTGCGCGTCCGGCGCTTCCCGTTGATGCACTCGTGTCCCGAGTGCGACGAGTTGCGTCGCCATCGGGACTTCAACCCTCCGCCCGGCCGGAGCGTCTGCGGCACCTGCGAGGCGGACCTGATCCCCTCGCGCTTCGTCATCGCCTGCGAGGCGGGCCACCTCGACGAGTTCCCGTACTGGCACTGGGTCCACCGCGCGGCGGGGCGCGGCGCCGGCACCGCGGGGCAGTGCGGAGGCACGCTGCGCCTGCGCACGTCCGGCCGCAGCTCCTCGCTGCGTTCCATCCTGGTGTCCTGCAGCTGTGGAGTGCCCGAGGTGTCGATGGAGGGCTCCTTCCGCAGGAACGCGCTGAAGGATCTGGGTCTGCGGTGTCGCGGCACCCGACCGTGGCTGGCCGGCTCCGTCCCGGCGGAGCACTGCGACCAGACCCCGCGCACCCTCCAGCGCGGTTCCTCGGCCGTCTGGCAGCCCGTGCTCCGGTCCGCGCTGTCCATCCCTCCGTGGAGCGACGGTCGGGCGGACCCCCTGGCCCCCTACTGGGGACGCCTGCGCGAGCTGGACTCCCGGGCCGATGCCGAGATGTGCCTCAAGGTCCTCTTCGGGGACGAGTGCCCCGTCTCCGTCGACGAGGTCATGGAACTCCTGGCCGCGGAGCAGGAGGAGGACGCCACCGGAGACGAGGAGCCCACCTTCGACCATCACTACCGGGCGCTGCGCAACAAGGAGTACGAGCGCCTGCGCTCCGGCAACGACGAACGGGAGCGCTCGCGGGAGGAACAGTTCATCTGTGAGAGCCCGCTCGGTGACCCGACCGCCCTGGATGGCACAGGAGTGACCGGCCCCATGTTGGTCAAGAAGCTCCGCGAGGTCCGTGCGCTCAAGGCGTTCACCCGGCTCGCCGAGCCCGACTCGGCCACGGAGGCCGCCGAGGCCGCTCTCTCGGCATCGCCCCTGAACTGGCTCCCCGCCATGGAGGTCCGCGGAGAGGGAGTCTTCCTGCGGCTGGCCGAGGACCGGCTCCACGCCTGGGAGAGCATCCCCGCCGTGGCACAGCGCGCGGCACGCCTCCGCACCGCCCACCGCCGGCTGTTGGAGCGAAGGGCGTCGGACCCGACCCAGGTCCGCCCCTCGCCCGCCAGTCCCCGGATGGTGCTGCTCCACACCCTGGCCCATGTGCTGATCAACGAGTGGAGCCTGGACGCCGGTTACCCGGCGGCCGCGCTGCGCGAACGCCTCTACGCCGACGAGGACATGATGGGCCTGCTGGTCTACACGGCCACCAGCGACTCGGCGGGCAGTCTCGGCGGGCTGGTCGCCCAGGGAGAGCCCGAGCGGCTGGCGGACACGCTGCGATCCGCCGTCCGCCGCGCCTCCTGGTGCTCGGCGGACCCGCTGTGCGTCGAGACCGAGGCCTCCGGCACCGGAGGGACGAACCTCGCCGCCTGCCACGCCTGCGTGATGCTCCCGGAGACCAGCTGCGAGCACAACAACATCCTGTTGGACCGCGCGCTGCTCGTCGGCACACCGGAGGACCCGGAGGTGGGCTACTTCTCGGCCCTGCTGCCGCACTGACGCCGAGTCGGCTGATGCCCGGTCAGCCCCTCATCAGCCCGCTGCTTCTGATGCCCCCTCACCCCCATGCCCCGTTCGGCAGTCCTCGAGCGGCAGGGGGCGGGATATCGGATTAGCCTCCGAGATGAGCGCAAAGCGGATCTTTGGTGTGCGCTCGGACGAAACCACCCGTAGGAGGAGAAATGCGCAAGCTTCAGAGGGCCGCGCTCGCGGCCGCGGTGATCGGTAGCCTCACCTGCATAGCCACCGGCACGGCCAGCGCGCAGCCCGCCTACGGTGGCGACGGTTGCCACTCGCACGACTTCAACCTCGACATCCTCGGTGAGGTCGGGCTTTTGAACGGGCTGGGGGGCAATCTCATCAACGGTGAGGGAAGCCCCGGCGCGCAACACACTCACCTGGGTTCCAGCTGCGGTGGCGGCCACTGAGCGGCACGTTCGCAGCAGGCGACTCACCCCGACGAGGGCCCCGTGCCTGGGCGCAAGCCCGGTGCCCGGGGCCCTCGTCCGCGCCCGGTGTTCCGGCGGCGGACCCGGGCGGGTGGTGCCCGGGGCCGCTGAGGGAGGATGGCGGACCGTACCGAGTCCCCGGGGTGACCGTCCGGGGCGCACGAGGGGAGGGCGCATGGGTGTGCTCGTACTGGCCGGGATTCTGCTGCTCGTCGTCGTGGGCTGCGTCTGCGTCGTGTGGGCGTCGCGGGGTGGGCCGCGGTGGGTCCGGGTGGTGTCCGCCGTGACGCTGGGGGTGGCCGACGTCGTCAAGACGCTCGTCCGGGGCATGGGGTCTTCCAAGTCCGGGTCCGGGTCGAGTTCCAGTTCCGATTCGGGTGACTGAGTTCCGTTCCGATGCGGGGGATTGAGCCGCCGTAAATCGTTCGCGTGCGGATTCCGGGGCGGATACCGTGCGAGCACTTCGACGAGACGTTCCCCGGAGACACGCCGCAGCGTGGGAGCGTCCCACCTCGATGAGGTGCAGGAGGGGCGGCAGCCGACTTTGTCGACCCCTCGACTCGGAGGTCTCCCTCATGAACACCGCGAACACCGCTCTCGACGTGGGCCTCGGCCTGCCCATCGGCGACCCCGCCGCTCTGCTCACCTGGGCCCGGCGTGCCGACGCCGGGCCCTTCAGCACGCTCGGTCTGCTCGACCGGCTCGTCCACGACAACCCCGAACCCCTGGTCGCCCTCTCCGTCCTCGCCGGTGCCACCTCCCGGGTCCGGGTGCAGACGGAGGTGCTGCTCGCCCCGTTGCGCGGCACGGCCCTGCTGGCCAAGCAGGCGGCCACCCTCGACCGGATGACCGGGGGACGGTTCGTCCTCGGGCTGGGGGTCGGCGGCCGGGAGGACGACCATCTCGTCGCCGGGACCGATCTGCGGAGCCGGGGGCGGCTCCTCGATGAGCAGATGGGTGTGATGCGGCGCCTGTGGGCCGGTGAGGCGTATGGGGAAGGGGCGGGTCCGGTCGGGCCCGCGCCCGCCCGTGCCGGGGGGCCGCAGGTGCTCTTCGGCGGCTTCCAGCCCGCCGCGCTCGAGCGCGTCGCGCGCTGGGGCGACGGTTTCCTCGCCGCCGCTCCGCCCTCCTGGGCGGGCGGTCTCTTCGACACCGTCCGCCGGTTCTGGGCGGCGTACGGCCGCGACGGCGAGCCCCGGCTGGTCGCGCAGGTCAATGTGGCCTTGGGGCCGGCGGACGTGGTCGAGGACGCCCGGTCGCGGCTGCTCGCCTACTACGCCTTCACCGGCATGGCCGACCGGATGGCCGAGGGGCTGCTCACCACCCCGGCCGCCATCCGCGCCGCGCTCTCCGCCTACGCGGGTCTGGGCGTACACGAGGTGATGCTCTACTGCTACGGCGTCGACCCCGACCAGGTGGACCGGCTGGCCGACGTGCTCTGACGCCGGGGCGGAGGCGGAGGGCCTCGCCGGTGGAAGGCCGCGACGGACCGCCCGTTAGATTCATGCTCTACAGCACGGCCGGCAGCAGCGGCCGGCGCAAGCGGTTGGAGGGACACATGGCGAGGATCCCCAGCGCGGTGGTCGCCGCGAGCGGGCTCGTCGGCGGGTACGGCGTGGCCCGCTGGACCAGGAAGCGGCAGCTGGGCGGGGCCGTACTGGCCGTCGCGGGGGCCACGGCCGCGCAGCAGTGGCGGCGGCAGGCCGGTGACCGGGCCGCGGTGGCCCTGACCGTCGGCTACGCCGCCGCCTTCGCCGGGTCGCATCCGCTGGCCAGGAAGGTCGGCGCCTGGCCGGCCGTCTTCGGGGTCGCGGGCGCCGTCGCCCTCGCGTCCTGGGCGGTCGCCGACCGCAGGGGATGACGCGCACACGAGGCTCCGCGACCTCACCTCCCCAGCAGTCCGACCGCCGGGGATGACTCATGCGCGAGGCGCCGGGCCCGGACGGGCTCGGCGCCTCGCTCACGTCCGGTGTGTCGAGGACAGACGCCGCTACGACCCCGTAGTCCCCGGCGCCGCCGCCGGACGTGCCCCCTCCGTCGCCGACTTCGTGACCGCCGACAGCGGGCGGGCGATGTCCTCCAGGGACCGGCGTTCGGCCTTCACGGCGAGGAACGCCGCGACCAGGCCGGCCGCACACATCAGCCCGGCGCCGATCTGGAACGCGAGGACCGTGTCGCCGACCACGCCGGTCTCCGTGAGCTTGGCGAACAGCAGCGGGCCGCTGATGCCGCCCGCCGCGGTGCCCAGGGCGTAGAAGAAGGCGATGGACATGGCCCTGGTCTCCATCGGGAAGACCTCGGACACCGTCAGATAGGCGCTGGACGCGCCGGCCGAGGCGAAGAACAGCACCGCGCACCAGCACGCCGTCATCGTGGTCGCGCTGAGCGAGCCCTGGTCGAAGAGCCAGGCCGTGCCGAACAGCAGGATCCCGGACAGCAGGTACGTCGACGAGATCATCACGCGCCGGCCCACCGTGTCGAACAGCCGGCCGAGCAGCAGCGGGCCGAGGAAGTTGCCGACCGCGATCACCGCGAAGTAGTAGCCGGTGTTGCCGCTCGGCACGTCGAAGAACTGGGTGAGGATCGCGCCGAAGCCGAAGGTGATGGCGTTGTACAGGAACGCCTGGCCGATGAAGAGGGCAAAGCCGAGGGTGGCGCGCCGGCGGTACTTGGCGAAGACGGTGCGGCCGATCTCCATGAACGTCACGCTGCGGCGCTGCTTGATGGTGATCTCGCCCTCGGCGGGCGGCAGCGGCTCCTCGCGGCCCTCCTCGACCTTCCGTTCGATGGAGGACACGATCCGTTCCGCCTCGTCGTCGCGGCCGTGGATCAGCAGCCACCGTGGACTCTCCGGGACATGCCGTCGTACGAGGAGGATCACCAGGGCGAGGACGGCGCCGAGCGCGAAGGTGAGCCGCCAGCCGACGTCCGCGGCGAAGATCGCGGTGTCCAGGGCGACGATCGACAGCAGGGCGCCGCCGACGGCACCCAGCCAGAAGCTGCCGTTGATCATCAGGTCGACACGGCCGCGGAACTTCGCCGGGATCAGCTCGTCGATCGCGGAGTTGATCGCCGCGTACTCACCGCCGATGCCGAAGCCGGTCAGGAAGCGGAACAGGAAGAACCACCAGGTGTGAAAGCTGAACGCGGTCAGCGCGGTCGCCGCGAGATACACGGCGAGCGTGATCATGAAGAGCTTCTTCCGGCCCCAGCGGTCGGTCAGCCGCCCCCAGAACAGGGCGCCGAGGCAGGCTCCGGCTACATAGAGCGCGGCGGCCAGGCCGGTGACCTGGCCCGAGGTGATCGGTAGTCCGCTGCCCGGTTCGGACAGCCGGGGCGCGATGTTTCCGACGACCGTGACCTCGAGGCCGTCGAGGATCCAGACGGTGCCGAGACCGATGACGATGGTCCAGTGCCAGCGGGACCACGGCAGCCGGTCGAGTCTGGCCGGGATGTCCGTGGTGATCGTGCGGCCGATCTCGGCCTGTGCCGTGCTCATGGGCTCCTCCCTCGGCGAGTGGAAGGCTCGTCGAGTGCCCGCGAAACGGCAGGTCTACGCCCCCGGCCCGGGCGGCTGCGCGCCCGGCCCCGGCGGTTACGCCCCCAGCCCGCGCGCCACCGTGTAGATCACCAGTCCGGCCAGCGAGCCGACCACGGTGCCGTTGATCCGGATGAACTGCAGATCACGGCCGATGTGCGCCTCGATCTTGCGGGTGGTGTGCTCGGCGTCCCAGCCCGCCACGGTGTCCGTGATCAGGGAGGTGATCTCCGCCCGGTACGTCGTCACGACGTGCACGGCGGCGTCCTCCACCCAGCGGTCCACCTTGTTCTGCATGGACGGCTCGGCGGCCATCCGGGCGCCCAGGGACAGCAGGGAGGACCGCACGCGCAGCCGCAGCTCGCTGCGCTCGTCCTCGGCGGCGGACACGATCATGGCGCGTACGGCCGTCCAGGCGGAGGCGATCAGGTCCTGCACCTCGCCGCGGGCCAGCACCTCGCCCTTGAGCCGTTCGACCCGGGCCCGGGTCTCGGTGTCGGACTGCAGGTCGGAGGCGAAGTCGATGAGGAACCGGTCGAGGGCTCCGCGCGCAGGGTGGGACGGCATGTCCCGCATCTCGACGCAGAAGCGGACCAGTTCCTTGTAGACGCGCTCGCCGACCTTGCGGTCGACGAACCTCGGCGTCCAGCCGGGCGCGCCGCCCTGCACGGCCCCCATGACGTCGTCGCCGTGCAGCACGAGCCAGTCGTGGGCCTTGGCCACGATCAGGTCGACGGCCCGCCGGTGCCCGCCCTCGGCGACGATGCCCTCCAGCATCTTGCCGACGCCGGGCGCGATCTCACGGGCGTCGGCGCGGCGCGTGATGGCCTCGCCGACGACGGCCTGCACGTCGGAGTCCCGCATGACCGTCAGGGCGCCGCGCAGCGCGGTCGCCAGCTCGGCGGTGACCCGGTCGGCGTGGTCCGGTTCGGCGAGCCAGGCGCCGAGCCTGCTGCCGATGCCGACGGCGCGCAGCCGCTGCCGTACGACGTCCTCGGAGAGGAAGTTCTCCCCGACGAACTCGCCCAGGGAGACGCCGAGCTGGTCCTTCTTGTTCGGGATGATCGCGGTGTGCGGGATGGGCAGGCCCAGCGGATGCCGGAAGAGGGCGGTGACGGCGAACCAGTCCGCGAGCGCGCCGACCATGCCGGCCTCCGCGGCCGCGGCGAGGTAGTCGGCCCAGGGGCCGGCGCCGTGGTGGGAGGCGACCTCGGCGAGGACGTACACCAGCGCCACGAACAGCAGCAGGCCGGTCGCGGTGAGCTTCATCCGCCGTACGCCGCGCCGCTTCTCCTCGTCGGCGGCGGTGAACGTGGTCATGGCGCGGACGGCCGCCGCGGGCACGTCCCGGTTACCGGGCGGCTGCGGCCGGGCATGCTCCCCTACGCCACGCGTCGCCGATTCCTCCGGATTCGTACGTTCCATTCCGCTCCGTCCGTCCGTGATCCCCCGCACACATTGTCCCTTCCCGACCTACTCCTGGAACGAATCAGGAGTTCCCGGCGTCTGTGCCTTGGGGGGAGAGCGATGACGACTCCGGAGGACTCCGGGCGGCCCAATGGGGGGTCTGTGCAACTCCCTTCCGCCTTATGACGCATCATGAGGTGATCACATCGGAGCCTCGGGCTCCCATCCGTCCGAGGAGAACGCACCGCATGACCAGGCGTAACGGTTATGCCTTGCTCGCCGCGATCGTCGCACTGATCGTCACCCTGTCCGTCGCCCTGTACGTCGGCGTCGCCGCCGACCAGGGCGGCACCACCGGCAAGACCGCCCCGGCACAGCGCGGCGCCGGGCGTGGCCCCGCCGCCCCCGCCTCCACCGGCCTGTGGGTGGGCGCCTGGTCGGCGTCCCCGGTCGGCGCCGAGCCGGGCACCGAGGTCGAGGGCCTGGTGGGCCGTTCCCTGCGCAACGTCGTGCACGTCGACGTCGGAGGTACGAGTGCCCGGATCACGCTGTCCAATCTCTACGGCCAGTCCGCGCTGACGATCACGCACGCGTCGATGGCCGTCGCCGCCGGCACCGGCACCGCGGCCGCCGTCGCGGACACCATGCGCCGGCTGACCTTCGGCGGCAGCACCACCGTCGTCGTACCGCCCGGGCAGCAGGTGCTCAGCGACGCGGTGCGCATCGCGATCCCCGCCGACTCCGACGTGCTGGTGACCACGTACT